>NZ_BCYX01000108.1 GCF_001598415.1 Sphingomonas mali NBRC 15500 | reverse complement strand
CCGTGCAGAAGATGTCGGCGCGGGTCACCGCTTCCTCCATCGTGACGACCTCATAGCCTTCCATCGCCGCCTGCAGCGCGCAGATCGGATCGATCTCGGTCACGAGCACGCGGGCGCCGCCATTGCGCAGCGATGCGGCCGAGCCCTTGCCGACGTCACCGAAGCCGGCGACGCAGGCGACCTTGCCGGCGAGCATCACGTCGGTGCCGCGACGGATCGCGTCGACCAAAGATTCCTTGCAGCCATAGAGGTTATCGAACTTCGACTTGGTCACGCTGTCGTTGACGTTGATCGCCGGGAACGGCAGCTCGCCCTTCTTGGCGATCGCGTACAGGCGATGGACGCCAGTGGTGGTCTCTTCCGACACGCCCTTGATGTTCTTGACCGTCTCGGTGAGGTAGCCGGGCTTGCGCTTAATGAATTCCTTCACCGCGCGCTGCATCTCGATTTCTTCCTCATTCTCGGGCTCGGCGAACGACTGGCCGGCCTCGAGCTTGGCGCCCCACAGAGCGAACATCGTCGCGTCACCGCCATCGTCGAGGATCATGTTGCAGGTCTCGTCACCCCAATCGAAGATCGAGCCGACATAG
>NZ_BCYX01000107.1 GCF_001598415.1 Sphingomonas mali NBRC 15500 | reverse complement strand
CGGTGCAGAAGATGTCGGCGCGGGTCACCGCTTCCTCCATCGTGACGACCTCATAACCTTCCATCGCCGCCTGCAGCGCGCAGATCGGATCGATCTCGGTCACCAGCACGCGCGCGCCGCCATTGCGCAGCGACGCGGCCGAGCCCTTGCCGACGTCACCGAAGCCGGCGACGCAAGCGACCTTGCCGGCGAGCATCACGTCGGTGCCGCGACGGATCGCGTCGACGAGCGATTCCTTGCAGCCATAGAGGTTATCGAACTTCGACTTGGTCACGCTGTCATTGACGTTGATCGCCGGGAACGGCAGTTCGCCCTTCTTGGCGATCGCGTACAGGCGGTGGACGCCGGTAGTGGTCTCTTCCGACACGCCCTTGATGTTCTTGACCGTCTCGGTGAGGTAGCCGGGTTTGCGCTTGATGAATTCCTTCACCGCGCGCTGCATCTCGATCTCTTCCTCATTCTCGGGCTCGGCGAACGACTGGCCGGCCTCGAGCTTGGCGCCCCACAAAGCGAACATCGTCGCGTCGCCGCCATCGTCGAGGATCATGTTGCAGGTCTCGTCGCCCCAATCGAAGATCGAGCCGACATAA
>NZ_BCYX01000106.1 GCF_001598415.1 Sphingomonas mali NBRC 15500 | reverse complement strand
TCACCCTTGTATCTGGACGATGTGCCGATTGTCCGGTTGGAAGCGATGGAACACCGGGGAGGGCGGCCGCCCGCCCCGGTGTTCCGGCGATGTCGCCCGATCACCCTCTGGCAGCAACCGTGTGGGAGCCAGGGATCATCGCCGCAGTCACGTACAACCGAACAGTCGCTTGATCCGCAGTCGTACAGACAAGGCAGGTTACCGTGATGACGATCTTTTGTGGAGTGGATGTATCCAAGTCGTGGCTCGATGCCTGGATCGAGCCGGCCGGCCATCAGCGCTTTGCCAACACCGCCGAAGGCGTTGCCGAGCTTGGGGCCTATTGTCGCGCGCATCATGCGGCGCTGGTGGTGATGGAGGCCAGCGGCGGTCTTGAGCAGCCCGCCTATCTGGCCCTGTGGCAGGCGGGCCAGCCCTGCGCCATCGCCAATGCCCGCTCGGTCCGCAAGTTCGCCGAAGCGATGGGGTATCTGGAAAAGACCGACCGTATCGACGCGATGATGATCGCGCGCTTCGCCGACGCCAAGCGCATGGTGGCGACGCCCCCGCCATCCGCCGATCAGCAGCGCCTCATCGCCCTGGCCGCGAGGCTGCG
>NZ_BCYX01000105.1 GCF_001598415.1 Sphingomonas mali NBRC 15500 | reverse complement strand
AGTGAGCGTCGGCGCACCCGGCGCCGAACGGACGATCACCAATGTCGCCGCGGGCCGCATCAGTGGCAGCTCGACCGATGCCGTCAACGGATCGCAGCTGTTCGCCACCAACCAGTCGATCGATTCGCTTGCGACCACCGTCGCGACGACTGCGGTTCATTATGTCAGTGTCAACGATGGCGGCGTGACCGGCGGCAATTACACCAATAACGGCGCACTTGGCATCGGTTCGGTCGCGCTTGGCGTCGGTGCTTCGACGGCCGCCAGCGGAGCCGATTCGATCGCGTTCGGGACAGGCGCCTCGACGGCCGGGAGCAATACAATCGCAATGGGGACGGGCGCCTCGGTGAACGGGCAGAACGCCGTTGCCATCGGCAATGGTGCCAGTGCTGCAAACCTGACGGCAGGAACCGTCGGGTCGGTGGCGATCGGCAACTCGGCGAGCAGCTCGTCGGACACCAGCACCGCGGTCGGCGGCAACGCGAACGCAGGCTCCAACGCTACGGCGTTGGGAAGCAACACCAACGCGTCAGGCACTATGGCGGTCGCGATCGGCGGCGGAGCGGGCGGCGCGAATGCAACTGCTGTTGGCGCCATTGCGATCGGCGGCGGCGGATCGAGTGGCGCGCAGACTGCAGCGTCCGCCACGGGGATCCAATCCGTCGCGATCGGACAGAATACGGTTGCTGGTTTCCTTCGGTCGGTTTCCATGGGCTATGCGGCCGTCGCCGGTAGTTCGTCCTCGGTCGCCATCGGTGCCAGCACCACCACCGGCGCGACCGGCACCAACGTCGCTATCGGCAATTTGAGCACGGCCAATGCCGGCACTGCCGGCGGCGGTGCGGTGGCGATCGGCCGCTCCAACACCGCTTTCGGCGACGGCGCGGTGGCGATCGGCGATCCGAGCTTCGCGAGCGGCACCGGTGCG
>NZ_BCYX01000104.1 GCF_001598415.1 Sphingomonas mali NBRC 15500 | reverse complement strand
TAGAGTCTGATTCATCCGATTTGAATCGAACTGGGATTCCCAAGGGCGTCGAGTTCTGATTCAACCTGCTGGCTGGGGTTGGAGGCCAGTATGGATGGCGAGACCATATTCGGATGATCTTCGGGAGCGTGTAGCGGCGTCGGTTGTGGGCGGTCGTTCGGCCCGTGAGACAGCGCGGTTGTTCGGAGTGAGCGTTGCGAGCGCGGTGAAGTGGTCGCAGCGGTTGCGGGTGACGGGGAGTGCGGCATCGCGGCCGATGGGGCGCAAGCAGGAACGTTCGCTGGCGGGCGAGCGGGAGTGGCTGCTGGGGCGGCTGGATGCGGTCCCTGATCTGACACTTCGCGGGCTGGTCGTGGAGCTGCGTGATCGCGGTGTGATGACGAGCTATGGTTCGGTATGGCGGATCGTGCGCGATGCCGGCGTGACGTTCAAAAAAAACGCTGTTCGCCGTCGAGCAGTTGCGGCCGCAGATCGCGCGCAGGCGAGCCCAGTGGAAGAAGTATCAAGGTCGGCTTGATCCCAGACGCCTCGTCTTCATCGATGAGACCTGGGCGAAGACCAACATGACGCCGATCCGGGGCTGGGCGCCGCGAGGAACAAAGCTCATCGCCCGCGCCCCGTTCGGCAAATGGCGCACGCTGACCTTCCTCGCAGCACTCCGCCATGATCGGATCGACGCGCCGTGCGTCCTCGATGGGCCGATCAACGGCCAGAGCTTCACCGCATGGGTCGAGCAGTTCCTCGTGCCCACGCTCAACCCTGGCGACGTCGTCATCATGGACAACCTCGGCAGCCATAAGGGCCAGGCCGTCCGTCAGGCGATCCGCTCGGCCGGCGCCAGGCTACTGTTCCTGCCGCCCTACTCCCCCGACCTCAACCCGATCGAACAGGTCTTCGCCAAGCTCAAGCTGCTCCTGCGCAAAGCCGCCGAACGGTCCGTCGAGGCAACATGGCACCGCATCGGCTCACTCCTCGATGCCTTCCCACCTCACGAGTGCGCCAACTATCTCAGGAACTCTGGATACGCTTCCACGTAGATGGATCAGACTCTAG
>NZ_BCYX01000103.1 GCF_001598415.1 Sphingomonas mali NBRC 15500 | reverse complement strand
TGTTCACCCAGGCGATCGACCGGCTGCATGCCGAGGGGCGGTATCGCGTGTTCATCGACATCTTGCGCAACAAGGGGATGTTTCCCAATGCGCGGTGTTTCGCCGGTCATAACGGGCCGATGCCGATCACGGTGTGGTGCTCGAACGATTATCTCGCGATGGGCCAGCATCCCAAGGTGATCGCGGCGATGGAGGAAGCGCTGCACGATGTCGGCGCGGGCTCGGGCGGCACGCGCAATATCGGCGGCAACACGCATTACCATGTCGACCTCGAGGGCGAGCTGGCCGACCTGCATGGCAAGGAAGGCGCCTTGCTGTTCACCTCGGGCTATGTCTCGAACGAGGCGACCTTGGCGACCCTGGGCAAGATCCTGCCCGGCTGCATCATCTTTTCGGACGAGCTCAATCACGCCTCGATGATCGCGGGCATCCGCAATTCGGGCTGCGAGAAGCGCGTATTCCGCCACAATGATCTGGCGCATCTCGAAGCGTTGCTCGCGGCCGAGGACCCCAACGCGCCCAAGCTGATCGCGTTCGAGAGCGTCTATTCGATGGAAGGCGACATCGCGCCGCTGGCCGCGATCTGCGACCTTGCCGACAAATACAATGCGCTGACCTATCTCGATGAGGTCCATGCCGTCGGCATGTACGGTCCCAGGGGCGGCGGCATTTCGGAGCGCGACCAGGTCGCCGACCGCATCACGATCATCGAGGGCACGCTGGGCAAGGCATTCGGGGTGATGGGCGGCTATATCGCTGCCGACCAGACGATCATCGACGTCATCCGCAGCTACGCGCCGGGCTTCATCTTCACGACCTCGCTGTCGCCGGTGCTGGTCGCCGGCGTGCTTGCGTCCGTCCGCCACCTCAAGGCATCGACCGCCGAGCGCGACGGGCAGCAGGCCTCGGCCAGGATGCTCAAGGCGATGCTCGCCGAAGCGGGTCTGCCGGTATTGCCCGGTGACACGCATATCGTGCCTTTGATGGTCGGCGATCCGGTCAAGGCGAAGCGGATCAGCGACATCCTGCTTGCCGAATACGGCGTCTATGTTCAGCCGATCAATTACCCGACCGTGCCGCGCGGCACCGAACGCCTGCGCTTCACCCCCGGCCCTGCCCATGACGAAGCCATGATGCGCGACCTCACCAAGGC
>NZ_BCYX01000102.1 GCF_001598415.1 Sphingomonas mali NBRC 15500 | reverse complement strand
ATTGTTGGCGCCGCCGGTGAACGCGCCGGTGCCGCTCGCGAAGCTCGGATCGCCGATCGCCACCGCGCCGTCGCCAAAGGCGGTGTTGGAGCGTCCGATCGCCACCGCGCCGCCGCCGGCGGTACCGGCAGTGGCCGTGCTCAGATTGCCGATGGCGACGTTCACGCCGGTCGCGCCCGTGCTGGCGGAGTCGCCCATGGCGACCGAGGAAGCGCTGCCGGCTACTGCCTTGTTGCCCAGGGCAACCGCTTGGGTGAAATTGGCCGCCGTGCCCTGCCCGATGGCGACGGCGCGGTTGCCGGAGGCGGAGGCCGGATTCCCGGTGGGAACCGTCCCGCCGCCGCCACCAATGGCGATGGCCCCGACGCCTGCCGCGCTGGCCCCGGCCGCCGGACCGGAACCGATGGCGATGGCATAGGCATTGCCCCCCGACGCGAACGCGCCGAGAGCGATCGCGTTGGTGGTGAGCGCGTTAGCCTGGGAACCGATCGCGATCGTATTGCCGCTGGCGGTGTGCGCAGCCGTACCGATCGCGATCTGGTCGGTGGGGTTTGAGGCCGAGGTCTGGTTGAACGCGCCATTGCCGATGGCAACGCTACTCGTCGCATTCGAAACCGCATTCGGCCCCGAAGCGATGGAGTTCAGACCGGTCGCGCCATTATTGGTGTAGTTGCCGCGCACCGTGCCGCCGTCATTCACGCTGTAATAATGCCCCTGCACCGCCGCGGTCGCGGTGGTCAGCTGGCTGACATTGACGGCGTCGCTCGGGTTCACGCCCGCCCCGACATTGGTGATGGTCATGCCGCCGGCGTTGATCCCGGTAGTGGTGACGCTGGGACCACCGGCGATGGTCAGGCCGGTGGTGCCCAGTACCGTCCCGCCCGCGGTCACGCTGTTGACCGCCAGATCGTTGGCCAGGTTGAAGGTGACGTCGTTGCTGGCCGCGCCCTTGGTCACGACGACGTTGCCGTCGCTATTCTTCAGGTCGATGGTATTGCCGGTCGCGCTCGTCGCGCCGACATTGGTCGCGTTGGCGCCCTGGGCACTCACCGTCCAGCCCTGGCCCAGCGCGCCGACCGCCTGGTTTGTCGCGAACAGCTGCGACCCGTTGATCGCATCGGTCGAGCTGCCGCTGATGCGGCCGGCGGCGACATTGGTGATCGTCCGCTCGGCGCCGGGCGCGCCGACGCTCACC
>NZ_BCYX01000101.1 GCF_001598415.1 Sphingomonas mali NBRC 15500 | reverse complement strand
CGAAACCGCGTCCGGCATCGCCGGCGCGCGCCGCTTCGATCGTCGCATTGAGCGCGAGCAAATTGGTCTGTCCGGCAATATCGCGGATCAGCCCCAGGATCGATTCGATCGATTTGGCGTGATCGCTGAGCGCACCGCTGGTCTCGACCGCCTGACCCGCTTGCGAGCTGGCGCGCGTGGCGATCTCGGCGGCCGCCTCGACTTCGGTCCGGGCATCCTCGATCGCGCGGATCAGTCCTGCCGCGGTCTGCGCCGCCTCGCGCATCGCCACCGCTGATTGCTCGGCCGCGGCCGCCACCTCAGCGGTCTTGTCGAGCATCCCCTGCGCGGAACTGGACGTGCGCGCCGCTTGGCCGCGAATCTTGTTGCCGAGTTGCGCGGTGCCTTCGATTGACGCCGCGATCGATTCGCGGAATTTGTGCGAACTTTCCAGCCGCGCTTCCTGCGCGCGAGTGCTGACCAGATGGCTGATATAGCTCGTCAGCAAATGCGCCTCGACCAAAGACACGCGCAGCATCACATCGGCATAGCGCGCCATGCGCTCACCATCCTGGGCGCACGCTTCCCCGACGACGCGCGACGTCGCCTGGTGCGCCGCGGCCAGCGACGAGAGCAACGGAGCGAGCGGGACGCCGGCCTGGTCCGCGTCGCGGGCATGCGCGCAGGCCATCGCTTTCCAGTCGCGGCCGAGCGGGTGCTCGAACTTGGCGCGCATATAGACGACGCTGCCGGCGATCTGCGCCTCGAACTTCTCCGGCGTGTAATAGGCGCGGAGGTGCGCGGTTGCGGGATGCGCGACATAATGATCCCAGAAGACGCGGCAGATGCTCTCATAATGCGGTTCGACGATGGGCACGATTTCCGCGCAGATCGGCGCGACCTGCCCATCCCAGTCGAACGGCGGGAGGTCGCGCTTGAGCGCTGCCCTCAATTCGTCGGGCCAAACGACCGGCGGAGTGTCTCCCACGTTATCCTCTCCTGGATTCATGCCGCGACCTTGGCGACGAAGTCGCTGGCGCTGGCCTTGAGTTGCCCGAGCTGACCGTCGAGCGAATCGAACCCCTTGCCGACGCCGTCGATTTCGTTGGCGACGGCTTCGGTATCCTCGCGGATGGTGGCGATGGTGTTCGACATCGAATCGGCGGCAAGCGCGGTTTCGTCGACCGCGGCGGTGATCGCGGTCACCGTCTGCGCCTGCGCTTCCATCGCGAAGCGGATGCGGTTGGCGCTTTCCTGCACTTCGGCGACGGTGGTCTTGATGCTGGCATTGGTATCGACGGTCGAGCGC
>NZ_BCYX01000100.1 GCF_001598415.1 Sphingomonas mali NBRC 15500 | reverse complement strand
CCCTAATCCCGGTCGTTCAGTAGCGAACATGGCGATCCTGTAAGCGGACGTTCGTCGCGGTGGTCCGGAATAGCGAAGAAGGGGTGGAAAGCGCTCCGACGGCTATAGGCCAGTGATGCGGGAAAGCTGCCCTTCAGCAATCTGTCACTGCACCGCCCAGCATTGGCGGCTTCGGATTTGGTGAGCGCACCGGCTCGCCTTCCGGCTCATCGCCACGCCTCTTTCGCCCGCCGCGATCTGCAATCAAAAGCGCGATGAGGTTGGCAAAAGCAATCGGATTTCCCCTTCCTGAGCGATCGTGGCGCAGAGCGGGAATTTCCTTCACAGGCATAACGGCGCTCCTAAGAACTGACATCCTGCGATCAGGATGCGGCGCGATCCTAATGTCCGCAATAGGCGAGGACAAAACTCTTCCCGGAACGTCGGTCAATGGGTCGATGTCTGTCGATCGCGATGGTTCAGGTCCATCGGTCGATAGCGGAACCCACAGCGCCCCACAGGCAAAGGGCAACCAATAGACTATTCCACAACGCGGCCGTCCAGAACCACACGGGCTCCGCCTCGCGCTCAGCCGTTAGGCTGAGCCCTTTCGTAATTGGCTCCATCAAGCCGCTACGAAAACCTTGGAAGGTGACCCAACCGACATAGGCTGCCATAGCCATGAAGAGCACCGGGAATATCACGACCCCGATTGTGCCATCGCAGACCAACGTCCGCAATCAGGGCGCAGCAAATGGACCTGCTATGACCCCAAGTGGGCGGGACCTGTCGTCCGATCCGATACGGATCTAATAGTCCGCAAAGCGCCCCATAATTAGCGGTTCGACGCCGCGTCCGATAATTCTGAAAGCGGTCGTTCGCTCAACCGATCATCCGACGGCAGCAATTGGGGGAGAACGGTCGTTGCCCATCCCGCAAAAGTCAGCCAAAACTGGGCGATGCTTGCATTACGTCCGCCTCACCTGAGAAATATAGTCGGGGTGGCCGTTTTGATGGCACCACCCTTGCTATGTACTCCGTATTTCTACCTCTGGTATAACGCGGGTCCCATATCGTGGGAGAACAGATATGAGCCGTATCTACTCTATGTAATGGCGGCACTTGCGCTGCTGGGTAGCACGGGCTTGCTGCTCTTCCCATTATCGCGGATCGTCAAACTGATCGCGGCGGCAAGCTACATTGTAGTGATGGGTCTTGCGCTATTCGTATACGGTTTCTTTTGGTGTCCATTGTGCGACTTCTGACGGCGAGCGTCGCCGCGATGGTCCCCTCTTGAAGTCCGCTTTTGGGCGCAAGCGGTCGTGCTCGTCCACTGTCTCATCGATGGCAGCAACGCGCCC
>NZ_BCYX01000099.1 GCF_001598415.1 Sphingomonas mali NBRC 15500 | reverse complement strand
TGTTCTCTAATGGGTCAAGATCTGGCTGCTCGGTCCTGAGCGGATTGGCGTCCTTGGGTGCCTGCGTTCTCTGCGTGCTCGATATCGGCACTTGATGGGGTCAGCTGGGTGCAACGTGGCTTGGTTGAAACCGCAGTCGGTCGATGTGTGGACCGCATGCTACAGAATCGGCGCCATCATCTGCTCCCTCCCTTGGGCGTTGCTCCCGCTCGGGAGCTCGGTGCGGTCTCCTGTCTCGTGGTCGTCGGGGATCAGGCCGGCTGGAACTCGGTGCCCTGCCGGAGCATGGCATGCATGATGATGGCGAGGCGCCGGGCAAGCGCGATCCGCGCCTTGCGCATGGTCGAGCGTCTGGCGATCGCGAACGCCCAGTCCTTCAGCTTCAGCTCGCCTTTGTAGCGGGTGAGCATGACGTTGGCCGCCTCGTAGAGCAGAGTTCGGACACGTCTGTCGCCAACCTTGGAGATGCCGCCGACATAGTCGATCTCGCCTGACTGGTAGCGTCGCGGCACCAGGCCGAGATAGGCGCCGAGATCACGCGAGCGGCGGAAGCGGCCTGGATCGTCGATGGCGGCGGTGAATGCGAGCGCCGTCAGTTGCCCGACGCCAGGGATGGTCATCAGCCGGCGGCAAGCATCGGACGCACGAACCAGCTTCTTCATGTCGGTGTCGATCGCTGCGATCGCGCCGAGCACCGCATCGCGTGCCGCCACGAGCCCGCGCATGGCGCCGGACAGACCTGGAATGCCGTCGCTCATGGCGATCACCTGGTCTACGAACGCAGGGCTGAGACCGCGCGGCAACCGCACGCCGAACACGACCGCCAGACCACGGATCTGGTTCTCGAGCGTGACGCGCTGGCCGACCAGTTTCTTGCGCGCCATGATCAGCGCTCGCACGGCATGTGCCGGGAGCGACTTGACGTGCACGGGCTTGAAGAAGCCAGTCCTCGCCAGTTGCGCCAGTCCACGCGCATCATTGCGATCCGTCTTGTGCGTCGCCAGCGTCTTCAGCGCCTGATAGGCTTGCCGACTCTCGACACAGACAACCGGCACGCCAAGCTCAACGAGGCCGTGGTAGAGCATCGGTGCCATGCGGCCGGTCTCGAACACCACGCGCGTGCACGGCGGCGCAGATGTCAACGCGGCCGCAATGGCGTCCGGCGACGACGGTGCGGCTACCTCGTGTATCACCGCCCCTTCGCGATCGAGAACGCAGATGTGCGTCTTCTCCAACGACACGTCCAGACCGGCAAAGTAATCCATGATCCATCTCCTCTTCTGCGCCAGATCCGATCTTATCGGTCTCCATCGAAGAGCAGCCAGACCATTACCCAATGTTGAAAAACT
>NZ_BCYX01000098.1 GCF_001598415.1 Sphingomonas mali NBRC 15500 | reverse complement strand
CTCTAATCGCGCCTCCCTCGTCAACTTCTTCTTCGTCGCCTTCCGGGTCATGGTTCTCTTCGCGGTCGGCATCGGCCGCCGCAGCATCTGGTCCGGTCAGAAAAGCGCGGGCGCTGCAAGGTCCACAACGGGCTGACGTCAGATCACGTGCCCATGGCCCCTACCGCGCAGTCGCCCACACCTCGCCCGAGGCGACACGTACATCCGGCTCGCGCCGGACGATCTGGTTACGCTGCGGAGGCGACTGGCTCCCAGCGGAACGGCTCACCTGAGCGCCACACGCTGTGCAGGATCACCGATAGTTTCCGCGCCAGCGCGACCCGCGCCTTGCCTGGTCCGGCTCGCTCGGCGATCGCCAGCCCCCAGTCCTTCAGGTGCAGCGGTCGTTTCACCCGATGGAGGATCACGATGGCGGCCTCGTACATGAGCGTTCGCGCGAGGACGTCGCCGCATCCAGAAATGCGCCCGCTACGGTCGGTCTCACCTGACTGGTAGCGCCGCGGCGTCAAGCCGAGATGCGCTCCGACGGATCGCGAGCGAGAGAAACGAGCTGGATCCTCGATCGTGCTGACGAATGCGAGCGCCGACAGGGCGCCGATGCCCGGAACTGTCATCAGCAATCTGCAGGTCGCGTCTGCCTTCACCCGGCGCTGAACCGCCGCGTCGAAGACGGCAATCTGCTCACGAAGCTGTCTCCAGGTGGCAAGGAGCGGTCGCACGATCAACGCGACGTCCGGCGTATCCTCGATCATTGCTTCGACGCGGCGGTCGAACCTGAGGCCGCGGTCGGCACCCGGCAGCAAGCCGAAGGTCTTGAGCACACCGCGCACCATGTTGGAGAGTCGCGTCCTCATTCCAACGAGTTGGGCTCGCGCGCCGAGAAGGGATCGTGCTTGATGAGCATCCAGCGACTTGACGTGGACGGCGCGGTACCAGCCTGTCCGTACCACCTGCGCCAGCCCTTCCGCGTCATTTTGGTCGGTCTTGTTCAACCTCATTTGCAGCGCCGCCTTCACCCGGCGGGCGTCAAGGACCGCGACATCGAGACCAGCGGCACGCAGGCCGTGTACAAGCCACGGCGTCATCGCGCCGGTCTCGACGCCCAACTTCGCGCTGGCGCCTGCATGCTTGGAGATGAGCCGCGAGATCGAACCAGGATCAGTCGGGCTGGTGCCCCTCCAAACCCGTCGCCCTTCGGCATCGACCACGCAGATCGCCGTGGTCTTCTGTGACACATCCAAACCTACTGAGTGCGGCATCGAACCCTCCGATGGTGCTCACCACCGGGCACAGCGCCCGGATCGCGGCACTATCGATAGCTCGACTCACTCCGCGATTACCCGAGGTCCACA
>NZ_BCYX01000097.1 GCF_001598415.1 Sphingomonas mali NBRC 15500 | reverse complement strand
ACGCCCCTTCGGATGCAAGCGCTAAATGGGGGTATTCTGGCACGTAGTCGGATGCTGTCATCTGTCCGGCCTCGATGAGCAGCGCCATAGCTGCGGGCCAGTATGGGAGTTCGCGGACCGGAACCACATCAGCTTTGCGCGCTTGGCTAGCGCTCTGCCATTCCCTGGTTCTTCCGGCCCCGTCTCGCCGACCGTTGTGCCATACCCTCCTTCGACCGCCTACGTCCCCGACGCCTCTGGCTTCGTTCCCGGCGTTACGCCGCGACCGCTGCCGGAGCTCTATAATCCTCTTTCTTCGTCAACAGCGCCCAGGCCATGCGCGCCATCTTGTTGGCGAGCGCGACCGAGACGAGCATGCGCGGTTTGCGCGCGAGCATGCGCTCCAGCCACGAGCCTGCAGGCGCACCGTGGCGACAGGCGCTGCGGACCATCGAGCTGCCGCCGATGATGAGCAGCCGCCTGATCGTGCGCTCGCCCATCTTCGATATGCTGCCGAGCCGCTGCTTGCCGCCGGTCGAGTGCTGACGTGGCGCGAGCCCGAGCCAGGCCGCGAAGTCGCGACCTTTGCCGAACGTCTCGATTGGCGGCGCAAGCGCGATGATCGCTGTCGCTGCGATCGGGCCGATGCCCGGGATGGTCATCAACCGCCGCGCCGCCTCATCTTCTTTGGCGCGCCGCGCGATCTCACGGTCGAGCACGGAGATCTGCTTGTCGAGCTCGCCGAGCAGGTCGACCATCAGCTTGAACATCGGCCGCGCCACCGCCGGCAGTGTCGACGCCATCGCCTCATCCTCGAGCAGATCCGCCAGCATCGTCATGTGCGCCATCCCGCGCGGCGCGACCCAACCATATTCCGCCAAGTGACCCCGGATCGCGTTGATCAGCTGAGTGCGCTGCCGCACCACCAGATCGCGCGTGCGGAACACGAGCCCGGCGGCCTGCTGCGCGTCGCTCTTCACCGCCACGAAGCGCATGCCCGGCCGCTGCGCCGCCTCACAGATCGCCTCAGCATCGATCGCATCGTTCTTGTTGCGCTTCACGAACGGCTTCACATACGCCGGCGGGATCAGTCTGACGTGATGACCCATTGCCTGCAGCTCGCGCGCCCAATGATGAGCACCGCCGCAGGCCTCAAGCGCCACCGTGCACCGCGGCTGGCTCGCGAAGAAGTCGAGCAGCTTGCCACGCGTCAGCTTGCGACTGAACACCATCGCACCGCGCTCATCGACGCCATGCGCGTGAAAAACGTTCTTGGCGATATCCAGACCGATTGTGATAACCTGCGACACGGACGCCTCCCTCAGTGGTGTTTCAACACCTCCACTTTGGCACATCGATGCCGTCGGGGGGCGTCCACCCCATCAGCTTT
>NZ_BCYX01000096.1 GCF_001598415.1 Sphingomonas mali NBRC 15500 | reverse complement strand
CAATCGGGTCGCAACCTGCCAATCCAGGGCGGTCGACCTTCCAGCCCCCTCACTCCGCCGCCAATGCCAGCCCGCCAGTCAGCAATTCGTCGGTGGCTGCGTCGATCATCCGGCGCAGCAACGCGGCGGTGCCGGCTAGGCCCTTGCCAGGCGCGGTCAGGCTGGAGTCGAGATAGAGGCGCCGGTCGATCTCGATCTGGATTGCGTGGATATGCTCGTCGGGCCGGCCATGGCGCGACAGGATATAGCCGCCGGGATAGGGGGTGTTGAGCGCGGCGCGATGTCCCGCGGCGATGACCTCTCCTTCCAGCCGATGGACCAGCCGCCCGCCCGCGCTGCGGCCGAAGCGGTCGCCGATCACAACGCGCGCCGAGGCGCCGCCCGGCAATGGCGGCATCGAATGCACGTCGAGCAGCAGAGCGGCCCCGAACCGCTCGCGCGCGGCGGCCAGCGCGTCGGCAAGCGCCGAATGATAGGGACGGTGATCCTGGGTAATGCGCTGCCGCACTTCGTCGTCGCCCAGCCGCCGGTTCCAGATCGCGACGCCGGGTGCGGATCGCCGGGGCACCAGGCCCAGCCCGCTGCGCAATTTGGTCGCGGAGGCGCCCGCCGGGATCGGCCGCGCGCCGTCGTCGATCATCGGATCGCGCTCGTCCTCGCCGCGGTTGAGGTCGATCCAGGCGCGCGCGCGGCGCTGCACGAACAACGTCTCGTCGATCCGCGCCGCCAGCGCGACATCGTCGGCGTGGCGGTCTTCCAGCGCCAGCATCGACGCCACCGGCACCGCGGCCGCGGCCCGCAGCTGGAGCGGATAATCGCGCCCGGCATGCGGCACCGACAGGATCACCGGGCTGTCCGGCGGGATTGGTCCGACGCGGTCGAACGAGGGAACTGCCATGCGTGCAAATCTACTCGTCGTACCGTCTTGGGGCAATCACCGCGCGGCGCTGGAAAATCTTAAACCCTTGGGGCATAAAAAGCTTGGCGGGACACAAGGCAGCGGACGGGCATGATCAGGATTCTATTGGCCGAAGACGATTCGGTGATGCGCGAATATCTGACGCGCGCGCTGGAACGGTCGGGCTATGCGGTCACCGCCGTCGACCGCGGTACCGCCGCGCTGCCGCTGATCGAGGCCGAGCATTTCGACCTGCTGCTGACCGACATCGTCATGCCCGAGATGGACGGGATCGAACTGGCGCAGAAAGTGTCGGAGATCGCGCCCGATATGCGCGTCATGTTCATCACCGGCTTCGCCGCCGTGACCTTGCGCGCCGGCAAGCAGATGCCCAATGCCCGCGTGCTGTCCAAGCCGTTCCATCTGCGGGATCTCGTGATCGAGGTCGACCGCTTGTTCGAGGTCGAAAGCGCCAACGGCGGGCTTTGATATTACGGTACCGGCCCGCTCCCC
>NZ_BCYX01000095.1 GCF_001598415.1 Sphingomonas mali NBRC 15500 | reverse complement strand
GGGGTGACGATAATTTCGCTGACGTGACCGGCGGTTAGTCCGCTCGGCACAGCCTGGTTGCCGGGCAGTATGCCGACCTGCTCCACGCAAGACTCGCCAAGCCCGTTGAAATTTTATAACAACGGCGCAAAGGCCGCGCCCGAGCGTTGCGGCTCGTGAGTCGAACCTGGAGAGAGCATGGCCAGCGAGCATCCGCGCGCCAATCTGAAGCCGTTGTCGTTGCATGTGCCGGAACCCAAATTCCGTCCCGGCGATGCGGTCGACTTCGGCGAAGTCGATATCCCGCCAGCGGGGTCGGTGCGGCGCCCCGACACCGCCGACAAGGCGCAGGGCTTCACCGATCTGGCCTATACGATGATCCGCGTCCTCGACGAGGACAACCGCGCGGTCGGGCCCTGGGACCCCAAATTGTCGCCCGACGCGCTGCGCCGAATGCTTCGCAACATGGTGCTGGTCCGCGCCTTCGACGAACGCATGTTCCGCGCCCAGCGCCAGGGCAAGACCAGCTTCTATATGAAGAGCCTGGGCGAGGAGGCGGTGTCGATCGGTGCGGCCGCAGCGCTCTCCGACGACGACATGTGCTTCCCGAGCTACCGGCAGCAGGGCATCCTGATCTCGCGCGGTTGCCCGTTGGTCGACATGATGAACCAGATCTATTCGAATACCGGCGACAAGCTGCAGGGCAAGCAGTTGCCGATCATGTATTCGGAGCGGCGGTTCAGCTTTTTCTCGATCTCCGGCAATCTCACCACTCAATATCCCCAGGCAGTGGGTTGGGCGATGGCCTCGGCGTCGCGCGGCGACACGCGGATCGCGTCGACCTGGTGCGGCGAGGGCTCGACCGCGGAAGGTGACTTCCACTCGGCGCTGACCTTCGCGACCGTCTATCGCGCGCCGGTCATCTTCAACGTCGTCAACAACCAATGGGCGATCAGCTCGTTTTCGGGCTTTGCCGGCGCTGACGAAACCACCTTCGCCGCGCGCGCGATCGGCTATGGCATTGCCGGGCTGCGCGTCGACGGCAACGATGCGCTCGCAGTCTATGCCGCGATGTCCTGGGCGGCGGAGCGCGCGCGCACCAACCAGGGCCCGACCTTGATCGAGCATTTCACCTATCGCGCCGAAGGGCACTCGACCTCCGACGATCCCACGCAATATCGCTCGGCCGGCGAACCCAATGCCTGGCCGCTCGGCGACCCCGTGGTGCGGCTCAAGGACCATCTCATCGCGCTCGGCGAATGGGATGAGGAGCGCCACGTCGCGCAGGACAAGGAACTCGCCGAGATGGTGCGTGACGCGCAGAAGGAAGCCGAAAAGAACGGCATCCTCGGCCACGGCCTGCACCAGCCGCTCGACAGCCTGTTCGACGGCGTGTTCGAGGAAATGCCGTGGCATCTGCGGGAACAACGGCAGCAGATGCTGGCGGAAGAAGAAGCATCGGGGCGGCCATGGGCGCGGAAGTGATGCCGATGATTTCCCTCTCCCGTT
>NZ_BCYX01000094.1 GCF_001598415.1 Sphingomonas mali NBRC 15500 | reverse complement strand
CGGTCTTGAAGTAGCGGGGACAGTCTGATTCACTCTTCGCGAGGAAGCGGAGGTGGGCCGATGATGGGCGAGCGGACGGTGGCGCAGGAAGCGCTGTTCTACAGCTTCAACCTGGAGCGGCACGTGCCGTCGGATCATCTGCTGCGCTCGATCGACCGGTTTGTGGACCTGTCGGATATCCGCGAGCATCTGCGGCCATTCTATAGCGAGACGGGCCGCCCTTCGATCGACCCGGAGTTGATGATCCGGATGCTGATCATCGGCTATTGCGTGGGCATCCGCTCCGAGCGCCGGTTGTGCGACGAGGTGCATCTCAACCTCGCCTATCGCTGGTTCTGCCGCCTGGGGTTGGAAGGCGACGTGCCCGATCACTCGACCTTCTCGAAGAACCGCCATGGTCGCTTCCGCGACAGCGATCTGCTGCGCAACCTGTTCGAGGCGACCGTCGCGCGGTGCATGGCCGAGGGACTGGTCGGCGGCGTGGGCTTCGCGGTCGATGCCAGCCTGATCCGGGCCGATGTGAACCGGCAGCACGCCGTCGATCGCCCCGAGCAGTTGCCGGACCAGACCACCAGCCATGCCGTGCGCGAGTATCTGGCGGTACTCGACGATGCCGCGTTCGGTGGCGCGACGCCGGTTCCACCCAAGCAGTTGGCGGTGGCCGACCCCGCCGCACGCTGGACAGCCGCTACGCGCGAGAGGGCCTTCTTCGCCTACTCGACCAACTATCTGATCGACCTCGAACATGCCGTGATCGTCGATGTCGAGGCGACCACCTCGATCCGCCAGGCCGAGGTGACGGCGCAGCGCCGAATGATCGATCGCGTCCAGACACGGTTCGGCCTTTGGCCCGAGCGGCTCGCGGCCGATACCGGATATGGCGACGCGGCCAACCTGGCATGGCTGGTCAAGGAGAAGGGCATCGCGCCGCATATCCCGGTGTTCGACAAGTCCGCCCGCTCCGATGGCACCTTCGAGCGTTCGGCCTTCACCTTCGACCGGGAGGACGACAGCTACATCTGCCCGGGCGGCAAGCGGTTGCGGCAACGGCAGAAGACCTATCGTGAACCACGCCCGTTCGTCGATGAGAATGGTCTAATGCGCTATCGCGCGAGCAAGCTCGACTGCGACGCCTGCGGCCTCAAGTCACGATGCTGCCCCAACGCGCCGGCCCGCAAGATCCTGCGATCGATCCACGAAGGCGCCCGCGACATGGCCCGCGATATCGCGGCGAGCGATGCCTACGTCACCTCGCGACGGCAGCGAAAGAAGGTCGAGATGCTGTTCGCGCACCTCAAACGAATCCTCAAGCTCGATCGCTTGCGCCTGCGGGGACCGAACGGAGCAAAAGACGAGTTCCTCCTCGCCGCCACCGCCCAAAACCTCCGCAAAATGGCCAAGATTATCCCAATGCCGGCGCAGATGCTGCCCGCCTGAGCACTCGCCCCTCCGCACGCACCGCTCCCGTCCCATCGCCTACCCACGCCACCGGCGACTTCTTCAACACAATC
>NZ_BCYX01000093.1 GCF_001598415.1 Sphingomonas mali NBRC 15500 | reverse complement strand
CCGAAAGATCCCATGGCGAGGGCGGATAGCGGCTGACACTCTGTCAGAGTGCGGTTGCTGACCCCTAACTCCGTGGAGGCAACCATGCTTGCAGCTGATCGACCCCATGCGCCTGCCGCTATCCGTATAGATCTTGGCGCGATCTTTGTTTCGATGGAACTGAGTAAATCAACGTGGCTGGTCACGTCTTTGTCACCCGGTGCTGGCGAGCGGATGTCGAAGCATGTTGTGCGTGCTGGTGACGTTGCCGGATTGATGGAGCGTTTTGCGCAGCTTCGCGAGAAGGCACGGGTCCGGACCGGGCACGAGTTCGGCTTCATCGTTATCCAGGAGGCCGGCCTGGACGGGTTCTGGATCCACCGCGTGTTGGAGCGCGAAGGTATCGAGAGCTATGTCGTCGACCCGGCGTCGATCGCGACATCCCGCCGCCGCCGTCGTGCAAAGACCGACAAGATCGATGGCGAGGCGCTGGTTCGTGCGCTGCTTGCCTACAAGCGAGGCGAGCCGCGCGTTTGCGCGATGGTCAGGCCGCCCAGCGTCGAAGACGAAGATCGACGTCGTATTTGCCGTGAGCGCCAGGTGCTGATCATCGAGCGAACCCAGCATATCAACCGGATCAAAGGTTTGCTCTTTGCACAGGGTATCACTGGATATGAACCGCTACGTCGCGACCGGCGGGAACGGTTCGAAGATCTCAGAACCGGCGATGGACGCGTTCTCGCAGCTCACGTCAGATCGCAGATCGATCGAGAGCTGGACCGGCTCGAGCTGATCATTGAACAGATCAAAGCCGTCGAGGATGAGCGCGCTGCGCTCATTGCCGAGCAAGCTGCCAACACCCCGGCGGCAATGCTTCTCAACCTCAAGGGCATCGGCCCGGAGTTTGCCACCATCCTCTACGCGGAAGGGCTGTTCCGCCATTTTGATAACCGGCGCCAGCTGGCAGCCTATGCCGGGCTTGCTCCCACACCTTGGCAAAGTGGATCGATCAGACAGGAACAGGGCGTCTCAAAGGCCGGCAATGGCCGCCTGCGAACGACCATGGTCGAGCTCTCCTGGCTCTGGATCCGTTATCAGCCTGACTCGGCGCTTGCCCGTTGGTTCCAGGAGCGCGTGCGGCACAACGGCGGCCGCCTCAAGAAGCCGACGATCGTGGCGCTTGCCCGCAAACTTCTCATCGCGCTGTGGAAATATGCAACCTCAGGTGTGGTGATCGAGGGAGCCGTGATGAAGGCTGCCTGATCCGAACCCTACGCCTTCCCGGAGCACGATCAGCTCCGTGGATCCAGGTAAGCGAACCGAAATGTCTGTTGGCGTTCAGCGCCGCCCGAAAGACTGGTCCCGCTTTCCTGTGCCCGTAACCGCCGCAAGCGGGATAATGGTGCAGCCACCCCGAGTGGCGACCGTATGTGAGCTGGATAAGGTTCGAACTGTCGAGCCGCGTCATGCATCGGGCCAAGCCTGGATCCGACACCAAGGAGACCATCAATGTAGATACCACGATCACCCTTGACCGACGTCCTCGTCATGTGAGCC
>NZ_BCYX01000092.1 GCF_001598415.1 Sphingomonas mali NBRC 15500 | reverse complement strand
TGCGGGAGGGAGCGGCGCAGCCGCGGAAGGGTGAGGGGGACTCACAGCTTTCGCCGATTCCCCCTCATCCCCCCGCCACGCTGCGCGCGGCTCCCCCCTTCTCCCACAAGGGGAGAAGGGGAATGTTGCCGGTAAGACGCACTCGTCCTAGGGGCGGCGGATGGACACTGAAGACCCGCTCGGCCCGCTCGATCCCAATTTCGCCGCCTCGTTCAAACGCGACGTGCGGCGGCCGTCTTGCCAGCTCTATCTGATCTCGCCGCTCGACGTCGGCGGCGCCTTTCCGGATCGACTGGCGCGCGCGCTCGACGCCGGGCCGGTGGCGGCGTTTCAGTTTCGGGTGAAGCAGGTCGACCAGCACGAGGCTGCGCGGCTGGCGGAGCCGCTGCAGCGCATCTGCGCCGATCGCGAGGTCGCCTTCATCGTCAATGACAGCGTCTCGCTGGCGAAAAGGCTCGGTGCCGATGGCGTCCATCTCGGCCAAGAGGACGGCGATCCGCGGGAGGCACGGTCGGTGCTGGGTCCGGATGTGCAGATTGGCGTGACGTGCCATGACAGCCGGCACCTGGCGATGGAAGCGGGGGACGCAGGTGCGGACTATGTCGCGTTCGGTGCTTTCTATCCGACCACGACCAAGGACGTGAAGCATCGCCCCGAGCCGGTCATTCTGAGCTGGTGGTCGGCGCTATTCGAATTGCCCTGCGTCGCGATCGGCGGGATCACGCCTGCGAACGCCGCGCCGCTGGTGGCGGCAGGCGCCGATTTCATCGCGGTATCGAGCGCCGTGTGGGGCGGCGACGAGGCGGAAGCGGTGCGCGCATTCGGCGCGGTGCTTGCCGGATCGGGGCCGGCTGGCTAAAGGCGCGGTTTCGCTCTTTCCAGCAGGTACATCGCATGAAGATCAGCGGCGTGGACATTCGTCCCGGCAATATCATCGAATATGAAGGCGGCATCTGGCGCGCCGTCAAGATTCAGCACACCCAGCCCGGCAAGGGCGGTGCATATATGCAGGTCGAGCTGAAGAATCTGCGCGACGGCCGTAAGAACAATGTCCGCTTCCGCTCGGCCGAGACGGTCGAGCGCGTCCGCCTCGACACCAAGGACTTTCAGTTCCTGTTCGCAGACGGCGATACGCTGACCTTCATGGACAAGGAAACCTACGAGCAGACCACCCTGCCGCGCGACCTGCTGGGCGACGCCGCGGCGTTCCTGCAGGACGGCATGGACGTGGTGATGGAGCTCCATGACGAAGAGCCGATCAGCGTCCAACTGCCCGACACGATCGAGGCGACGATCGTCGAGGCGGACGCCGTGGTGAAGGGCCAGACCGCGTCGTCCAGCTACAAGCCGGCGATCCTCGACAATGGCGTTCGCATCATGGTCCCGCCGCATATTGCGTCGGGGACGCGCATCGTTGTCGACGTCTACGAGCAGACTTACGTTCGTAGGGCGGACTGAATGAATTAGCCCTCTCCCGCTTGCGGGAGAGGGTTGGGTGAGGGTCTTCTTCCTTCTTCCGAGCGAGTGCTGAGACAGAAGAAGAAAGAAGACCCTCACCCCCCACCGCCT
>NZ_BCYX01000091.1 GCF_001598415.1 Sphingomonas mali NBRC 15500 | reverse complement strand
CGGGCACGTGCCTACGAATAGCCGCACCGGATTTTCCGCGGACCCGTTTCATCGTCGCGGAGAATCCCATAGATTATTGTCGAGAACGAACGGTTCCTGCCGCGCAGGGCGCCCGCGTTACACATACTGGAAGAATGAATGGACCGTATCGAGGCGATGAGGGTTTTCGTGACGGCCCTCGACGAGGGAAGTCTCGCAGCCGCTGCACGCAAGCTCGGACGCTCCCCCGCTGCGGTCAGCCGCGCCATAGCGTTCCTGGAGCATCACGTGGGCGCCGAGTTGCTTCACCGCACCACCCGTTCGATCAAGTTAAGTGAGGCGGGTGAGCGATATGCCGCTGCCTGCAGACGCGTGCTGATCGATCTGGAGGAAGCCGATCTGTGCGCGGCCGGAGAGCGCGCGGCACCACGTGGAACCCTCACGATCACCGCGCCGCCGATCAGCGGAGAGGAAATCCTACGCCCGGTGATCGACGCCTATCTCGACGCGAACCCGGCCGTTTCGGTAAATCTCGTCCTGATCGATCGCTACGGCAATCTGGTCGAGGAAGGTATCGACGTGGCGCTTCGCGTTGCACATCTACCCGATTCTTCCTTGGTGGCCGTACGGGTTGGGGGCGACGTCAGGCGGGTCGTCGTGGCATCACCGCGCTACCTCGCCGGGCATCCGCGCATTGTCGAGCCGGCCGACCTAACCAAGCATCGCATCATCACCACGACGCATTTCGGGCATGATGCTTGGGTGTTTCCGCCGGCCCCGGGCGGTTCGGTCGCGCGGTCGATCCATTTCAAGCCCCGGCTGGTGGTCAACAGCGTTCGCGCCGCGCTAGCCTCAGCCATAGAGGGCCACGGCGTGACGCGGCTCTACACCTATCATGTTGCCGAGCGCGTCCAGGAAGGCTCGCTGGAGATCGTGTTGCGGGACGCGGAGCCAGCGCCCTTGCCGGTGCACCTCATCACCCCTCAGGGACGAACGCTGGCCCCGAAGGTTCGAACATTCTTGGATTTCGCAGTTCCCAGGCTGCGTGCCGAGTTTGCGAGGCTTTCAGCGCAAGCCGACGCCCTGGACGACTAAAGAACTCGCTCATTCTTCCGATTGCCGGAAGGATGTCTGCCGAACCGCGGTTATTCAGTCGGCTCATGATCGACCCAATAATGGTGTCCGACCTGATTGAAGGGTCGACGGCGCAACCACTGAGGCGCCGGATACGCGTTCATATGGGAATGGATCATGAGCAACGAACAGAAAGTCGTCGTCATCACAGGAGCTTCGCAGGGTATCGGCGGCGCCTTGGTGAAATCCTATCGAGATCGCAACTATCGGGTCGTGGCGACCTCGCGCTCGATCAAGCAGGGAAGCGACCCTGACGTCCTCGCCATTGCGGGCGATGTCGGCGATCCGGCGACTGCGCAGCGCATCGTCAAGGAAGCGCTGGAGCGTTTTGGCCGGATCGACTCGCTGGTGAACAATGCGGGTGTCTTCATCGCCAAGCCTTTCGTCGAATATACGGCTGAGGATTTCGCCTCAAAGGTATCGACCAACCTCGCCGGCTTCTTCCACATCACGCAGGCGGTTGCCGCGGAACTGCTGAAGCAGGGTTCCGGCCATATCGTCAGCATCACTACCAGCCTTACGGATCATGCCATTGCA
>NZ_BCYX01000090.1 GCF_001598415.1 Sphingomonas mali NBRC 15500 | reverse complement strand
GGGGGGGGGGCTGAGTCTCCTGACCTTTGCCCCAACTCCCCCACCCCAACCCCTCCCCTGAAGGGGAGGGGCTAGAGCCATCACAGCATTCCCAGTTCCAATTTTGCGTCGTCGGACATCTTCTGCGGGTCCCAGGGCGGATCCCACACCAGATTGACGTCGGCGACCGCGACGCCCGGCACGCTGCCGACGCGCAGTTCGACCTCGGCCGGCATCGATTCCGCGACCGGGCAATGCGGCGTGGTCAGGGTCATGGTGACCGCGGCATGGCCGTCTTCGGTCACCTCGACATTATAGATCAGCCCGAGGTCGTAGATGTTGACCGGGATTTCGGGGTCGTAGATTTCCTTGAGCGCGTCGACCACCGCCTCGTACAGCGCTCCGCCCGGCTCGCCGCCCGACAGCGGCTCGGGCTTCTGCGCCAGGAATCCGGCAAGATAGTCGCGCTTGCGCTCGAATGTCTCGGTCGGCGCCTCGACGCGCGCCTTGGGCGGCGCTTCCACCGATGTCACTTCGTCCACTTCGATCTTCCGTTCTTCGTTCATCCGAAGATTCCTACCCAAAAATCCGCGTCACACGTTCGACAGCTTCACCCAGCGCCTCGACATCCGCCATCGACGAATAGACCCCGAAGCTCGCCCGAGCCGTCGCCGGCACGCCGAGCGCCTCCATCAACGGCTGGGCGCAATGGTGTCCGGCGCGGATCGCGACCCGGCTCTCGTCCAAGATGGTGGCGACATCGTGCGGATGCACCCCCTCGACCGCGAAGCTGACGATGCCGGCGGAATCCTCCGGCCCGAACAGCCGCACCGAATTGATCCGCGACAGCCGCTCGCGCGTGGCCGCGACCAGCGCGGTTTCATGCGCGTGAATCCGCTCCAAGCCGATACTCTCGACGTAATCGATCGCGGCATGGAGCCCGACCACGCCGACGATGTGCGGCGTGCCTGCCTCGAACCGGCCGGGCGCCGGAGCATAGGTCGTCTTGGCGAACGTGACGCGGTCGATCATCGACCCGCCGCCTTGGTATGGCGGCATCGCGTCGAGCAGATCGTAGCGGCCCCACAGCACGCCGATCCCGGTCGGACCGTAGAGCTTGTGCCCGGAAAAGACGTAGAAGTCGCAGCCGATCTCGGCGACATCGACGGGCATCCGCGGCACCGCCTGGCAGCCGTCGAGCAGGATTTTGGCGCCGACCGAATGCGCGATTTCGGTCGCGCGCTTGGCGTCGAGCACCGATCCCAGCACGTTCGAAACGTGCGCAAGCGCAACCAATTTGTGCGCCGGCGTGATCATCGCCGCCATCGCGTCGAGGTCGATCCGGCCGTCGTCGGTCAGCGGTACGACGTCGATCTCGACTCCGATCCGCTCGGCGACCAGTTGCCACGGCACGATGTTGGAATGGTGTTCGAGCACCGACAGCAGGATGCGGTCACCCGCCTTGAGCTGCTCGCTCACCCAGCTGTGCGCGACGAGATTGATCGCCTCGGTCGCGCCACGGACGAAGACGATTTCCTCGGGCTTGCCGTTGATGAATTCGGCGACCCGCTTGCGCGCCGCTTCATAAGTGAGCGTCATGTCGGCCGAGCGCTGGTACACGCCGCGATGCACGGCAGCATAGTCCTGGGCATACCCGCGCTCGATCGCGTCGATCACGACGCGCGGTTTCTGGGCTGAGACCGCGCTGTCGAGATAATGCCAACCCGCCGGTATCGCGGGGAAGTCCGAGAGAACGTCGAGGGGCGGGAGATTCCCTCTCCCGTCGGGAGAGGGAGGGAGCGCCGAAGGCGCGGAAGGGTGAGGGCAGGCCTGAGTGTCCATCACCTG
>NZ_BCYX01000089.1 GCF_001598415.1 Sphingomonas mali NBRC 15500 | reverse complement strand
CACGGGGAGGGGGACCAAGACGCGTAGCGGCTTGGTGGAGGGGGCCCTCGATCGCTGGCCTCCTTGGTTGGGGCTAGTTGGTCGCGGGCCCCCTCCACCACGCGGCTAGCGCCGCGCGGTCCCCCTCCCCGTTCCGGGGAGGATTTAGCTACCCGACAACCTCGGTTCGTCATCCATCCCGCTGAACCCTTGCACCCCTTGCGCGTTTCTCCCTCCGAGCGGGGGTTGGAGACACACCATGCGCCTGCTGTTCCTAACCCTCGCGTTCGTCTCGTCCGCAGCGATAGCGCAGGACAATACCTCGCCTCCGCCCCCTGACGGCATCGCCGTCGAGACGGTCGGGCTCAACCCGGGCGAGGCCAAGACCTTCGTGCTGCGCCCCGGCAAGAACCACCAATTGCTAGTTCCCGCCGCGATCGACGATACCGGCGCGATCTCGGTGACCTACACCAACAGCGCGGGCAAGTCGGCGATCACCGTTACCAGCGGCCTCGGCCCGATGACCTACAAAGTGCTGTCGGATCCGACCGGGAGCGGCGGCTATGTCGACGCCGGCACCTTCACCATGCGCGGCAACGGCACCGCGACGACCGAGACCTTCAATCGCGATCTCGGCGCGATCGTCGTCGGCGAGTTCAAGCAGGCCGGCTGAGCGGGGACGGACTCACAGCCCCTTGCGGCCGAAACCACGCGCCGCCGGTGCGGTCATAGCGGGTTGCGGCTGGTAGGCCGGCGCCGGGGTGGGCGCAGCCGCCGCGCCGCCGCCATTTTCCAGTTCGGCGAGCCGCGCGCTGACCCGCGATTCGAACGGATCGGCCTCGGCGAAGGACCTGCGCGCCGGGCGGCGGAAGAAGGGAGTCAGCACAGCGCGCAACGCCGACCGCATCATGAACCGCAGGATCGCGAAGAAGCTGACGATGAAGATCGCGGCGACGATGCCGAGGCTGCCCGATCCGCGCCGGGCGGGCGAGCGATAGGGAACCGGCTGTCCGGCGACCGGCGCGCCGTCGCCGTCACGCGCGACCTGACCGCCCCGCGCGGCGACGGGCGGAATGTAGTCCGCGGTCGGATCCTCGCCCAGCGCCAGCGTGACCGCGCTCAGCTTTTCCGGGTCGAGCTTGATGTAGAGGTCGTCGTGATAGAGGACGAAACCCTGTCCGGCCCGCGCCACGTCGGCGCCGTTCACCCGCTCGGTCGAATAGAGATAGCCAAGATCCAGAAATTGGCCGTCACGCTCGAATGGATATTCGTTGGGCAAGTCGCGGACCAGGTCGATCCTGGAACTGGTCGGCATGCGGAAATTGGGCTCGGCCAAGGCGGGCGCCGCGGGCATGGCAGCGGCCAGCGCGACGGCCAGCACCGCGAGCGAACGGACGGATCGGGTCATCTCTTGGCCCCCTTGGCTCGAACGTCGATCGGGATACCCAAAACGGGTAAAAATAGGCTGAAGCCGTGCCCGGGCGCCTCGATCGTTGCGGTATCGATTCGACTGGTCGAGGAGAATGGGCTGGTTTAGGCTGCTGGAATCGTCATCGATTTGGGGAAACGCGATGAATACGATGCTCGGCCTGTCGCTTCCGGCCTTTACCCAGTTGCACGTCATCATCAGCCTGATCGGCATCGTCGCCGGACTGGTCTTCTTCGCCGCCTTGATCGCCGGCCGCTGGCTGTCGCTGATCAACGGCCTGTTCCTGGTCTTCACCATCCTGACCAGCGTCACCGGCTTTCTGTTCCCGCCCAAGCCGATCGGGCCGCCGTTCATTTTCGGGGTAGTGTCGCTGGTCGTGCTCGCGGTCGCGCTTTACGCGTTGTACGGGCGAAAACTGGCCGGCGGCTGGCGGCGCGTGTTCCTGGTGACCGCCTTGTTCGCGCAATGGCTCAACATGGTCGTGCTGGTGGTCCAGAGCTATCAGAAGATCCCCGCGCTCCACGCGCTGGCACCGCTCGGCAACGAGCCCGCCGTGCTGGCGACGCAAGGCGTGGTCGCGGCGCTGATCCTCTATTTCGCCTGGACGACGTTACGGCGCCCGGCTGTTTGATCTGGTAGCGCAGGGAGCACGTCAGCACACTAGCCCCTCCCCTTCAGGGGAGGGGTCGGGGGTGGGGGATGCCTCGCAGAGCGTATCGCCCGTGACTGCCCCACCCCAACCCCGTTCCGGGTGAACGATGCCCCGCATCGTTCAGGCCATGCCGGGGGCATGGCCGG
>NZ_BCYX01000088.1 GCF_001598415.1 Sphingomonas mali NBRC 15500 | reverse complement strand
ACGGGGCAGCGCGCACACGAAACGAACGGCCGGCATAAGACGCCTCTATACCTGCTCGCGCCTCGGCGGCCCCAGCAGGGCGGGTTCGAAGATCAACGCGCAGATCAGCGTCCAGATCAACGAGATCATCAGGATTTCACCCATGCTTGCCGTCCCGGGGTGATGCGACAGCCAGAGGCTGCCGAACGCCGTGCCGGTGGCAAGCGCGCTGAACATCACGGCGCGGGCTAGGCTCGACTGGAGCAGCCCCGTCGCCCCTGCCCGCCACGCCATCACGAAATAGATGTGGAAAGCCACACCCACCCCGAACAATAGCGGGAAAGCGATGATGTTTGCGAAGTTGATCGGCTGGCCGATCAGCACGCAACTGCCCAGCGTCAGAAAAATCGACAGCACGACCGGCGCGAGCGTGAACGCCACCTCGCGCACGTTGCGGAGCACCACGAACAGCAAAGCGCTCACCAACAGGAAAGCAAGGACGCCGGCCTGGACGAACGCACCAGCCACGGTATTGGCCGCCGCCTGGGTTGCGACCGGTAAGCCCGATATCGCCGGTGTCACGCCGGCAACGGCGGTCCGGAACCGGCGGATCACGCGATTGTCATTGCTATCGCCGCTGGGAAAGACCTGGAGCCGCACACGACCGTCGGGCGTGACCCAGTCGCGAGCCAGCTCGGCAGGCAGATCGGTGCGGGTGACTGGCGTCGCCTGCAGGGCAAGCCGGACCTGGCTGAGCATCACGTCGAGTGGCCGGGATACCGCCGCGTTCATCTCGGCGCGTTTTTGGGGCGTGCTTCTGGCCAGCCGCTCGAACAGCGTTGCGAGGCGCCGGACATCGCGCGCGCCGGGCTCCTGCCCACTTCCGGCAACGGTGCGCAGCTTAGCGGCACTTTGCGAGAGGGCCACGACCATATCGGCGTCAGTCGGCTGCGGTGCGATATCGAGCGGATTGATCGTCACGTCGAGTAACAGGGCCGCATCCTGGATGATCGGCAGCTTGGCCTGCTGGTCTTCGGGCACGAAGCTGTCGAGCGAGATTACCCGCGCGACCTCGGGCAGCCGCGCAAGTTTGGCGGCGATCGCCTGCGCCTCCGCCGGATTGGCGGCGAGCACGTCGATCGTGTTGGGCGTGCGGTCGGGATCGCGCGTCAAATCGGCCAATGCGCGCATTGCCGGTGCGTCGGGATTGCGCAGGTGCAGCGGGTTGAAATCGAAGGTCACCCAAGGAAGGATCGCAATGCTGGCGACCAGCGCGATCGCGAATCCCCACAGCACCATGGCGCGTTTGCGTTCGAGCCGTCGGTCCACTGGCGCGAGCATGGCGAATCCGACGTCGCCACGCGGTTGTCCGGGGCGAAACAGCATCACCAACGCCGGCAGCAAGGTGACGCTCAGCGCCAGCGCGACGATCATGCCCAGCCCGGCGATCACGCCGAGCTCGGCGATGCCGACATAAGCGGTCGGCAGGAACGCGCCGAAACCCAGGAAGATCGCGCCTGCCGCCAGCGTGAGCGGGGCACCGAGCGCGATCGCCGCCTGGCGAAGCGCCGCATCGGACGGGGCGCCCGCCGCGCGCTCGGCATTGTAGCGGACACAGATCTGGATGCCGAAATCCACCCCCAGCCCGACGAACAGCGGGATGAACGCGACCGAGATCAGATTGAAGCGGCCGACCGCGAGCAACCCGGCCGCCATGGTGACAAGGAGGCCGAGCACGATCGTCGCCAGGATCGCGGCGACCAGGCGCACGGATCGTGTCGCGAACCACAAGGTGAGCAGCATCGCCGCAAGCATCACCAGCCCGACCAGGCCGATATTCTCCTGGAGCGTGCCGAACTCCTCGTCGGCCAGCGGCACCTCGCCAGTGAGCTGCACCTTTACGCCATGCGCGGCGTCCAGCCCGAGCGCGGTGGCGGCCGTCCGGACTGCGTCGCTCGCCGCTTCCCCGGACATCAGCGCGCTATGGTCCAATACCGGCTGGGCGAGGATCAGCCGCCGCGTCGGCGGGGCCAATGTCCCTTTCTTGGCCGCGAACAGCGCCTGCCACGAAAACGGCTTCGGCTTGCCCGCGAGCACGCCGTCGGCGGCGTCGCCCAGCGCGCGAACGGGCTTGCCGATCCGCTGGAACGTGACCTGGCCCGCCTCGACTCCGTCAGCAATGGTCGACAAGGCGCCCGCGACGCCGCGCAGGCTGGGATCGGCGGCGAGCGGGCCGAGCATCGGCTGCGCTTCGACCAGCGCGGCGGTGGTGTCGCGAACATCCTGCTCGGAGCCGAACAACAGGCCTTCGCGCCCGAGGAAGTCGCCCCCGTCGGGCCGGGTGACCAGCCGGAAATGTGCCTTGTCGGATGCGAGCCGGGCGGCGAGCCGGGCCGCGCCGTCCTCGGCCAGTTCGGGTGTGTCACCGTCGACCATCACCAGCATCACGTCGCGCAGTTGCGGGAACGCCTGCTCCATCGCCCGTTCCCGCTGACGCCATTCGACATTGGGAGAGATCAATTCGGCGGTGTCGGTGGTCATCGCGAAACGATCGACGGTGACCGATAGCGCCAGCGCGGCGAGTATGAGCACCAGGATGACCGTCAGCCACGGGCGGCGCACGCTAGCCGCGACGATTGGCGTGACCGGGGACCGCACGATCAGCGCGCCGACGGACCTTGAGCGCCCATGAAATAGCGCAGGTTCAATCGGATAGTACGCGCATTGCCGTCAAAGGCGAACACTGCTTCGGCAAATTTGGGCGGACCGAGGCGGATCTTGGCATCGTTCGAGAAGCCGACGCCCTCTTTCGGGATGCCGAACAATGCCCGATCGACCTCACCATTGCCGTTCTCGTCAAGAAAGGCCTGCACCGCGTAGCGCCCCGCCGGCAGGTTGCCGACCGTCACGCGCGTGTCGCCCAGCCTGGCCCGTGCATTCCCCGCCCAGGGACAATTATCCTTGAGGAACTGCGCCTCGGGACAGACGTCGACATGGACATTGCCCTTGGCGATGCGGACATTGCCGACATCGATCGTCAGGACGCCATGCGCATCCGTCCCTCCGGCCGCCAGAAGTGGCAACCCCAGCACCGCCACCAACAATCGCCTCATATGCGTTGGCGCTCCGCGATCGCACTCGCATCGTTATAGCGCAACGCCTTGAGC
>NZ_BCYX01000087.1 GCF_001598415.1 Sphingomonas mali NBRC 15500 | reverse complement strand
GCTTGGTGGAGGGGCGGTGCGGCAAGCGAACTCTGCGTGGCCCGGCCCCTCCACCATTGGCTGCGCCAATGTGTTCGGACGAGATCGTGTCCCCCGGACACGATCTTGGCATGCCGGGGGCATGCCAAAGTCCGAACACCCTCCCCGTAAACGGGGAGGATTGCGCTAATCGTGCTGCCGTCCGAAATCGGGCGCGGCGTCGTCCTGGCCCTGGTCGATGATCGAGCGGCGGATCGCGCGAGTGCGCGTGAACAGGTCGAACAATTCGTCGCCCTTGCCCCAGCGGATCGCGCGCTGGAGCGAGGTCAGATCCTCGGTGAAGCGCTGCAGCATGTCGAGCACCGCTTCGCGGTTGCTCAGGAACACGTCGCGCCACATCGTCGGGTCCGACGCCGCGATGCGGGTGAAGTCGCGAAAGCCGCCGGCCGAATATTTGATCACTTCGGAACGGGTGACTTCTTCCATGTCCGAGGCGGTGCCGACGATCGTATAGGCGATCAGGTGCGGCAAATGGCTGGTGATCGCCAGCACGCGGTCATGGTGCTGCGGGTCCATCATCTCGATTTCGGCGCCCAGCCGCCGCCAGAATTCGGCGACGCGCTCGACCGCGGCCGGATCGGCGCCATCGGGCGGGGTCAGGATGCACCAGCGGCCGTGGAACAGGGTCGCGAAGCCGGCCTCGGGACCCGAGCGCTCGGTGCCCGCGACGGGGTGGGCGGGGATGATAGTCGCTCCCGGGAGCGCTGCGCTCAGCGCCGCGAGCACGGTCCCCTTGGACGATCCGACGTCGCTGACGATCGCATCGGCGGGAAGGTCATCGGCGATCGCTTCCGCCGCCGCGGCCATCGCGCCGACGGGGACGCAGAAGATCACCAGGTCGGCATCGGTCACCGCGGCGCCCGCCGTGTCGGCGACATCGTCGCAGAATCCGAGCGCCCGCGATGTCTCGCGCACCTGCGGATCCAGGTCGTGCCCGGTGACCCGCACGGTCGGCATGTCGGCCTTGATCGCGCGCGCGATCGATGAGCCGATCAGGCCGAGCCCGATGATAGTGATGCGGGAGAAAGGTAACATCGCCCCTCTTACTCCGTTCGCCCTGAGCTTGTCGAAGGGCGTGCCCGGATCATGTGCTTCGACAAGCTCAGCACGAACGGAGTTTTATCCGGCCTTCTCGACCATCGCGCGCAATGCCGTAGCGACGCCGCGCGTCTCGTCCTCGGTGCCGACCGTGATGCGCAGTCCATGCGGCAGGCCCTGGCCGGGCAGCCAGCGGACGATATAGCCCGCGTCCATCAGGCCCTTATACGCGGCCTCGGCGGTCAATTTGCCCTCGAACAGCACCAGCACGAAATTGGCCTGGCTGGGTACGGCGCGCAGACCCGCATTGCCGAGCTGAGCGATCTCCTGCGAGAACCAGGCACGCCATTTCGCATTATGCGCCCGCGTATGCTCGACGAATTCGGTGTCGCCCAACGCCGCGATCGCCGCCGCGGTGCCGGCGATGGTGATCGAGAAAGGCAGACGGATGCGGTGCATGGCCTCGATGATCGCGGGCGAGGCATAGCCCCAGCCGATCCGCTCGGCGGCGAGCCCGTACATCTTGGAGAAGGTGCGCGTGACCAGCACATTGGGCGCGGTTTCGGCCAGCGCCATCCCGCCATCCTCGGCATCGCCCTCGATATATTCGGCATAAGCGTGGTCGAGTACGAGCAGGATATCGGGGCGCAGTCCGGCGTGCAGCCGCGCAATCTCTTCCTTCGTCGCGTAGGTGCCGGTCGGGTTGTTGGGATTGGCGATATAGACGAGCTTGGTCCGCTCGGTGACGCACGCCAGGATCGCGTCGACATCGGTGGCATAGTCATGGTCAGGGGCGATGACCGGAACCGCGCCCACCCGTCGCGCCGCGATTTCGTACACCGCGAAACCATATTTGACGAAGATGACTTCGTCGCCCGGCCCGGCGAACGCACCGGCGGCGAGGTGGAGCACTTCGTCCGATCCATTGCCGTAGATGATCCGCGCGGGATCGAGCCCGTGTTTGTCGGCGAGCACGTCGCGCAATTCAGTGCCGCTGGCGTCGGGATAGCGTTCGAGGCGGCTCGCTGCCGACAGGAACGCCTCACGCGCCTTGGGCGAGGTGCCCAGAGGGTTCTCGTTCGACGAGAGTTTGGCGACCTTGCGGCCGTCATCGGTGGTCGATCGCCCCGGGATATAAGGCGCGATCGCCATGATCCAGGGCTTGGGTTCAGGAGCGCTCATGATGTGTGGCCTATGCGCAGGGGCTCGCCGCCTTGGCAAGATGAGTCCCCAACCGCTATGCAGCATGGCCAGGGGGAAGGCGGATGCGGGGACCGACGGCATTCTGGCAGGCGCTCGAGGCGGCGCGGCGGGAGAATCTGCACGAGAGCGGGGCAGCGACACCCGTGCCCGGCGGCGACGGGCAGACGCGGCGGCAAGTGCTGCTCGCGCTGGCAGCGACGGCGGCGACCGCGGCTCTGCCACGCCCGGCTCGCGCGGCAGCGAGCGGCGCGCCGGTGGTCATCATCGGCGGTGGCATCGCCGGACTGACCGCGCTCTGGCATTTGACCAAATCGGGAGTCGACGCGCGCCTGTATGAGGCGCGCACCCGGCTCGGCGGACGGATGTACACCGCCAAAGCCAAAGGCGCGCCGTCGATCGAGATCGGCGGGCAATTGGTCAACACCGACCATGCCGACATGCACGCGCTCTGCCGCGACTTCGGCGTGCAGCTGATCGACCGCAAGGCCGGCCAGCACCGCACGATGATCCTCGACGGCGCGCGCGAAGTGCCGGAAGGCAAGTTGGTCGCCGGCCTGCGCGGCATTGCCGGCCAGATCGACGCCGATTCGGTGCGGCTCGACCAGAATTACGCCAAGGTCGCCGCCGAGCTCGATCGGATGTCGTTCACCGGCTATCTCGACAAATATGCCCGGCTGATGCCCGAGCCCTGGGTGCGCCGCCTGATGGAAGCGACCGCGCGCACCGAATATGGCTGCGAGCCGGCACAGGCCTCGGCGATCGAATTGGTGTTCAACCTGCCAACGATCGACGGCCGCCGGATCGACGTGCTGTCCCGCAGCGACGAACGCTATCTGATGGCGGGGGGCAGCTCGTCGCTGATCGAGGCGATGGCGGCGCGGTTGGCGAGCCGCATCACCACGTATCGCCGCGCGGTGCGGATCGATCCCTCGGCAAGCGGCGCGCGCGTGGTCTTCTCCAATGGCGAGAAGATCGACGCCTCGGCGGTGATCGTGACGACACCGGCCTCGATCATGAGCCGGATCGCTTATGGCGTGCCGCTGCCGCCTTTGTGGCGCCAGTTCATCGCCGAGGTCGGGCTGGGCAGGAATGGCAAGGTCCAGGCAGTGACGACCGGGCGGCCCTGGGAAAAGCCGATCGGGCGCGGCGGGGAGATCTGGCAGACCGATCATGGCGCCGGCGCATCGCTCGGCTGGGACGGTGGCGTGCGGCCGGCGACCGGGCCGGGCAGCGTGTGGACCTGGTTCACCGGGGGCGACGAAGTGCTCGCCGCCGACCAGGCCGATCCGCATGCGCTGGCGCTCAACTTCGCGCGGCTGGCCGAAAGCGGCGTGAAGGGAATGGGCGCCGCGACCGGCACGATCGTGCGCCGCACCAATTGGCACCTCGATCCCTTCTCGATGGGCGCGTACGTCAATTTCCGCCCCGGCCAGCTGACCAAGTTCGCCGACCTGATCTGGACCGAAACCGACGGTATCGCCTCGACTCCGATGGGGGCGGGACCGGTCCATTTCGCGGGCGAGCACCTGTCGGATGCCTATCCCGGGTATATGAACGGCGGCGCGCAGACCGGCCGCTTGGCGGCGCAATCGGTTATTGCCGCCAGAGCGCCGGCGAGAAGGATGGGATGATCAATTCCCTCTCCCTTTGGGAGAGGGAGGGAGCGGCGAAGCCGCGGAAGGGTGAGGGCAGAGCGCCGCTACCTG
>NZ_BCYX01000086.1 GCF_001598415.1 Sphingomonas mali NBRC 15500 | reverse complement strand
CAAACGGGAGAGGGAAAAAAAAGGCCGCGGCGGTTTCCCGTCGCGGCCTCTTTTTCGTTCGGTGATTGAGCTTACTGGTCGAGGAAGCTGCGCATCTTGCGCGACCGGCTCGGATGCTTGAGCTTCCTCAGCGCCTTCGCCTCGATCTGACGGATACGTTCGCGGGTCACGCTGAACTGCTGGCCGACTTCCTCGAGCGTGTGATCGGTGTTCATCCCGATGCCGAAGCGCATGCGCAGCACGCGTTCCTCGCGCGGGGTGAGCGACGCCAGCACGCGGGTCACCGTTTCCTTGAGGTTGGCCTGGATCGCGGCATCGACCGGAATGACCGCGTTCTTGTCCTCGATGAAATCGCCCAGGTGCGAGTCCTCCTCGTCGCCGATCGGCGTTTCGAGGCTGATCGGTTCCTTGGCGATCTTCATCACCTTGCGGACCTTTTCGAGCGGCATCGACAGGCGCTCGGCCATTTCCTCGGGCGTCGGCTCGCGGCCCTGCTCGTGAAGGAACTGGCGGCTGGTCCGCACCAGCTTGTTGATCGTCTCGATCATATGGACCGGGATGCGGATGGTCCGCGCCTGGTCGGCGATCGAGCGGGTGATCGCCTGACGAATCCACCAGGTCGCATAGGTCGAGAATTTGTAGCCGCGGCGATATTCGAACTTATCGACCGCTTTCATCAGGCCGATATTGCCTTCCTGGATGAGGTCCAGGAACTGCAGCCCGCGATTGGTGTATTTCTTGGCGATCGAGATCACGAGGCGCAGATTGGCCTCGACCATCTCCTTCTTTGCGATGCGCGCCTCGCGCTCGCCCTTCTGCACCATGTTGACGATGCGGCGGAACTCGGGGAGCGCCATGCCGGTCTGCTGCGAGATTTCCGAAATCTCGCCGCGGATGCGGTCGACCGCGCCCGCTTCGTTCGCGGCGAAAGCAGTCCACTTCTTGTCGAGGCCGCCGACTGTGGCGAGCCACGAATCGTCGAGCTCATGGCCCTGATAGCGGTTGAGGAAATCGGCGCGCGCGACCTTGTGGCGCTCGGCCAGGCGCAGCATCTGCCCGCCCAGCGCCGTCAGGCGCCGGTTGAAGCTGTAGAGCTGGTCGACCAGATATTCGATCTTGGCCTGGTGGAACTGCACGCTCTCGACTTCGGCGGTCAGGTCCTCGCGCAGCTTCTGATATTTGCGCTCCTCGGCCCCCGACAATTCGCCGCCGGCACCCATCGCGTCGAGGCGCTGCCCCTGCATCTTGGAGAATTTCTTGTAGATCGACGTGATGTTGGCGAACCGCTCGAGCGCCATCGGCTTGAGCTGCTCTTCCATCTGCGCGAGGCTGAGGGTGTTGTCCTCTTCCTCGTCGTCCGAGATGCGCGGCGCACGACGCTCGGTCATGTCGTCCTCGTCCTCGTCGGCCGACTGGACCTCCTCGGGTTCTTCTTCTTCCTTGAAGCTGGCGCCCGCGGTCTTCTCGCTGATCTCGCCCGAATCGTCGTCCTCGGCGCTTTCGACCTGCTCGGCCGACGGGCCCTTGGACAGCATCGCGTCGAGATCGAGGATCTCGCGCAGCTGCATCGTGCCTTCGTTGAGCGCGGTCGACCAGTCGATGATCGCGTTGAAGGTGATCGGCGATTCGCACAGGCCCAGGATCATCGTGTCGCGGCCGGCTTCGATGCGCTTGGCGATCGCGATCTCACCCTCACGGCTGAGCAACTCGACCGCGCCCATCTCGCGCAGGTACATGCGCACCGGATCGTCGGTGCGGTCGATCGTTTCCTTTTTCTTGGTCTCGAGCGCGGGGGCGTTTTCCTCGGACGAATCGACCGGATCGATATCCTCGTCCTCGTCCTTCTGATCCTCGCCGTCCTCGCCGCCCTCGTCATTCTCGACGACGTTGACGCCCATTTCGTTGAGCGCGGACATTACGTCCTCGATCTGCTCGGACGACATCTGGTCCTGCGGCAACATCTCGTTGAGCTGGTCGACAGTGATGTAGCCGCGCTTCTTGGCGCGAGCGACCAGCTTCTTGATTTCCGCATCATTGAGATCGATCAGCGGAGCGTCGCCCGTCTCAGCCGGTTCTGCCGCTTCCGCCATAGTCGTCTTCACCATCAAATGCCCTCGGTTTTACGCGCTGTGCGTAATTTTACGCGTCATTGTTCGCTTGTATCAGATTTGCAAGCCGCAGTTCCAAAGCACGTTGCTCGCGCAACAGTTCCATTTGCCGTTGGAAAGCTTCATCCGACGTGGACATTTCCAGTTCGGATGTCGCCTGCGCCAGCGCCGCATCGACCTCGGGCCGCGCCACCATGATCGCTATCGCTTCATCCAGATCGGCGCTGGCCCGCTCGGGCTCTGCACCATCTTGGGTAAACGAATAGGGAGTGGCATCGGCCCTCAGCAGATCGGTGGTTATCTGACCAAGTCCTGATGAGCCCAATATGGTGATCAGGCGCTGGCTATCAAGCGCCCGGTCCTCGAGCGCCAGATCGACCACGGCTTCGAACAATCGCCCAAGCGCGCCGTCAGCGAGTTTGAGGCTGCCGAGCACTTCCATATGGCGCGCGATTTCCGTGGGATGGCGGATCAGCCCGGCAAGCACGGCCTTGGCCAGCAGTCGGTCGATCTTCCCGGCGGCGCTTACCGCTTTCGCCTGAGACGTGACGGGCGGCAGGGGAGGCACCCATTTGGCGCCCGGTTTGCGCGGCGTGAACTGGCGCGGAGTGAAATCGCGCTGCGGGCGGGCGAACAGATCCTCGACGCGGCGGCGGAATTCGGCCTGATACTCGTGGCGCACGTCGGGATCGGCGATGGCCTCGGCATGGGTCATCAGCCGGCGCTTGAGCCCCGCGCGCTGTTCGGGCGTATCGAGCGGTTCGGCGGCATGCTCGTGCGCCCATAAGCGATCGACCAGCGATTCCGGTTTTTCGAGCAAAGCCTCGAACGCCGCCGGACCGCGGGCGCGGACCAGATCGTCCGGATCCTGTCCCTCGGGCAAGGTCACGAATCGCAGGCTGCGGCCGGGAGCGAGGCCGGGGAGGGCGCGCAATGCGGCGCGGATCGCTGCCTTCTGTCCCGCCGAATCGCCGTCGAAGCACAGGATCGGCACGTCCGACAGCCGCCACAACCGTTCCAGCTGATGCTCGGTCAGCGCGGTGCCGAGCGGTGCCACCGCCTCGCCGAACCCGGCCTGGGCGAGCGCGATCACGTCCATATAGCCTTCGACCACGATGATCCGGCTCGATTTGCGGCTGGCGGGCGCGGCGCGGTCGAGATTGTAGAGCGTACGCCCCTTGTCGAAGAGCGGGGTGTCGGGGGAATTGAGATATTTCGGCTCGCCCTGGCCGATCACCCGGCCGCCGAACGCGATGACGCGCCCGCGCGCATCGCGGATCGGGATCATCAGCCGCCCGCGGAACCGGTCATACGGTTCCTTGTCGTCGACCTTGATCAGCATGCCTGATTCGATCAGCGCGGGGTCGCCGTAGCTCTTGAGTTCCTCGCGCAGCTTCCCACGCGAATCGGGCGAATAGCCCATGCCGAAGGCGCGTGCCGTCTCCGCCTTGATGCCGCGCCGCTCCAGAACCGCGCGTGCCTCGGCGCCGGCGATGCCGTTCAACTGGTCGGTGAAGAATTGCGCGGCGTCCGCCATCAAGTCGTGCAGGCCCTTGGCACGCTCGGCGCGCTCGACCGACTGGCGATCCTGCGCGGGCATTTCCATGCCGGCTGCCTGGGCGAGTTCCTTGACCGCATCGATGAACGGCAGGCCCTGCTGCTCGGTCATCCAGCGGATCGCATCGCCATGCGCCGAGCAGCCGAAGCAATGATAGAAGCTCTTGTCGTCGTTGACGTAGAACGACGGCGTCTTCTCGTTATGGAACGGGCAACAGCCCTTGAACTCGCGGCCGGCCTTGGTGAGCTTCACCGTCTTGCCGATCAGCGCGGACAGCAAGGTGCGCGCGCGCAATTCGTCCAGGAAGGCAGGGGTGAGACTCACCCGCGCATTATATCACGCTAATGCCGCATCCCCGCCCGGTTTGGCAACCGCGGCGAAATCTCCACTTCGGTATTGCGAATCAGATAAGTATACGCTTATCTGTCGACATGATTGAGAATGAGCTGTTCAAGGCTCTGGCCGACCCGACCCGCCGCGCGATCTTCGAGAAGCTGGCGAGCGGAGCCATGAACGCCAGCGCCTTGCGGGACGGCATGACTATCAGCCAACCGGCAATGTCGCAGCACCTTGCCGTGCTGCGCACCGCACGGCTGGTTCGCGAAGAGCGGCAGGGGCGTTTCGTGAATTATGAGGTCGACCCGGAGGGGCTGGCGCTCATCGCCGCATGGTTGACCAAATACCGCGCTTATTGGCCCGCGCGGATCGATGCGTTGAAGATCTTGCTGAAGGACATGGAGCCATGAGCGATACCGAGCCCGAAAAGCAGGCCGCGAATCTGGTGTTCGAATACGAGCTCGATGCCCCGCCCGAAAAGGTCTGGCGAGCGATCAGCATGCCT
>NZ_BCYX01000085.1 GCF_001598415.1 Sphingomonas mali NBRC 15500 | reverse complement strand
ACCTGGCGCGGCACGCGCGGGCGGCCGATCGGGCATTCGAGGGCGTCGCGATCCCAATGGGCGAGGTCGGCGGCGGCATCATAGGTCGACTGACAGAAAGCGAGCAATGCGGCGTCCGGATCGGCCGCGGCGCGCACGGCGGCATAAGGCAGGATGAACTCGCGCATGTCGGCGTTCCACGCGGCCTGGTCGGGCTCGACCGGCGCCGCGGCGTAACCGGCGGGCTCGGGATAGGCATAGGCGTAGAAAGCGGCATGGGGGAAGGCGTCGCTGCCCGGCCAGAAGCCGACGCTGGCTTCCTCATGGCTGTAGGCCTCGCATGCGACGTCGTCAGGCAGGCCGGGCATCCCGCCGGGGTGTCTCGGCGCAACCCGGCCCGAAAAGCGCGTCGCGGCGAGGTCGAAGCTTCCCCAGAACAGATGGATCGGGCTTGCCTTGCCGAGAAAGCCGGTGCGGAACTGGTAGAAGACGCGGCGCACCTGGATCAGCGCGCGCCAGAAGTCGCGCGCCGCCCCGGCATCGTAGGGGCGCTGCTCATGGTCGTCGGCAAAAGGCGGATAGCCGGGCATCTCGCTCGGGCTGCCGTCGAAATCCGAGGCGGCGCCTAATGCGTCGAGCGCGGCGACGACCTCGGCATGGAAATCGGCAATCGTTCCCGCCGCCAGGGATATCGATCGCGTCGAGCCGTCGCTGGTCGCGAACGTCACCGCATTGCCGATCAGGTCGAAGTCGATCTGCAGGATGCCGCTGCCGCACGGGATAGCGGAGGTCGTCCAGCCGCGTGCGGTCAGGTAGAAGGGGACGTGCCAGCTATGGTTGAGCCAGGGCGTCAGCGCGAGCCGCACCTTGCCGACGATCTGGCAGCGCAATTGCAGCCCGATCGCGGTCTCGCGCCACTGGGTCCAATCGAGGGCGGGCCAGCTGTCCATGTTCCTCCGAATCGTCACCCCGGCCTTGTGCCGGGGTCCACCGGGCCGCAAACCCAGGGGCCGATGGATGTGCTGCGCAGTGGATGCCGGCATGACGGACAATGTCGATCGCTCCGCGCTAAACCGCCGTTCCGCCCACCGTCAGCCCCGATACCAGCAAGGTCGGTTGCCCGACGCCCGCCGGCACGCTCTGTCCGCCCTTGCCGCACATCCCCACGCCTTCGTCGAGTGCGAAGTCGTTGCCGATGCCGGTCACCTTGGTCAGCACGCTCGGCCCGTCGCCGATCAGGGTCGCGCCCTTGATCGGGGCGCCCAATTTGCCGTTCTCGATCAGATAGGCCTCGGTGCAGCTGAACACGAACTTGCCCGACACGATGTCGACCTGCCCGCCGCCGAACGACTTGGCGAAGATGCCCTTCTTGACCCGGCTGAGCAATTCGGCGGGATCGTCCTGGCCGCCCTTCATGAAGGTGTTGGTCATGCGCGGCATCGGCGCGTGCGCGAAGGATTCGCGGCGGCCATTGCCGGTCGGCTCGACGCCCATCAGCCGCGCGTTGAGGCGGTCGTGGATATAGCCCTTGAGGATGCCGTCCTCGATCAGGATATTCTCGCGCGTCGGCGTGCCTTCATCGTCGATCGACAGCGACCCGCGCCGCGCGTTGATCGATCCGTCATCGACCACGGTGACGCCCGGCGCCGCGACGCGCTCGCCGATCCGGCCGGCGAAAGCGCTGGTGCCCTTGCGGTTGAAATCGCCTTCGAGGCCGTGGCCGATCGCTTCGTGGAGCAGCACGCCCGGCCAGCCCGGCCCGAGCAGGACGGTCATCTCGCCGGCGGGGGCGGCGACCGAGTCGAGATTGACCAGCGCCTGGGCCAGCGCCTCGTCGATCGCGCGGTTCCAGGTCGCGGGCTCGAACAGCGACTCGTAGAGATAGCGCCCGCCAATCCCGAACGTGCCCGTCTCGCGCCGGCCATTATGCTCGACCACGATCGAGACATTGAGGCGGACGAGCGGCCGCACGTCGGTGGCGGTGAAACCGTCGGGGCGCACCACCTCGATCACGTTCCACGATCCCGACAGGCTGACCGAGACCTGCGCGACGCGCGGATCGCGGGCGCGCGCGGCGGCGTCGATCGTCTGGCACAGGTTCACCTTGTCGGCGAACGGGATCAGGTCGAGCGGATCGGCGTCGGTATAGAGGTGCCGGTTGGTGTGCTGTGGCGGCGGCGCCTTGGGACCGGTCGACGGCTCGATCAGCGCCATCGTCTCCGACGCGCGCAGGATCGCGGCCGCGCTGATCTCATTGGCATGGGCGAAGGCAGTGGTCTCGCCCGACACCGCGCGCAGGCCGAATCCCGAATGGGTGTCGTAGCTGGCGGTCTTCAGCCGCCCGTCGTCGAACCCGAACGCTTCCGACCGGGCATATTGCAGATAGAGCTCACCATCATCGGCATGGTCGAGCGCGGTCGCGGTCAGCCGCTTCGCCTCTTCGGGGTCGAGCTGGTCGCGATACAGGAACTGGCGGGGGTCGGCGGGACTGGTCATGCTCGCCAATATAGGCAGGCGTTTCGCGGTGTCACGTCGCGTCGCGGCAAAGCCGCGCCGTCGGACTGCTCGGGCTGCGCCCGGCCGCCGGCCGGGCACTAATCGCTCCCGAGCTGACGCTCGATCGCGGTGCTCAGACCGAAGCCCCCGCCGGATGGTCGGGCAGCTGGCTCTGGTCGGCGCCGTCGGCCGGGCCGCCGATCAGCACGAAGCGGCGGTCGCAATAGCCGCAATCGACATAACCCGCCTCGTCGATCTGCAGGAACACGCGCGGATGGCCCAGGGCAGCGCCGCCGGGAATGTCGGTCGCGCCGTCGCAGGCGACGCGGGGATGGGAGACGCGGACGATTTCGGGCGGTGCGATCATGCTGGCGCGATAGCAAGGCGCGCCGGGCGCATCAATCTCTCCTGCTGCCTTGCCAAGCTCGACCCCGCGACGCACGATGACGCCATGATCCTTGTAAAGCTTGCGGCGATTGCCGCCCTGATCGTGGCGGCCCCGGCCGCCGCCGCTCCCCAAGCCGCGACCAAGCCCGCCGCGGCCAAGCCCAGCGCGAAGCCGGCGCCGGGCAAACCCGCCGCCAAGGCGAAAGCAAAGCCGAAGGCGAGGACCAAACTCCCGCCGCCCGCGCTCAACATCGCGGAAAAGGACGGGTTCGGGGTCATGCAGGTCGCTGCCTCCGACGCGGCGGCGTTCATCGCCGCCTGGAAGATCGGCAATGGCGCCAAGAACGAAACGACGCGGACGGTCGCCGACAAGCCGCTCTTCACGCTGTTGATCTTCCGCGGCTGCAAGGCCGACGCCGAGGGCAAATGCGACATCGCCGCGGACTTCGCGATCACTCGGCCGGACGGCACGATCAACGAGGACAATAAGGGCGTCGTGGTGTGGAACAAGGCCGCGCCGGCCGATCCCAAGAAGCCGATGATCGGCGACGGCGCGCTCGGCTATGGGGTCGATTCGGAAGGACCGTTCGGCGATTATCGCGTGGTCGCGACGGTGACCGACAAGGTGGCGGGTACGTCGGTCACGACCGAACAGACGCTGACGATAGCTCCAGCCTTGGCCGCGCCCGAGGTTAAGTAGGGCTCGGACAAAATCCTCCCCGGTACGGGGAGGGGGACCAAGACGCGAAGCGGCTTGGTGGAGGGGGCCCGCGATCGCAGGCCTGTTCGGTTGTGGCTAGTTGGTCGCAGGCCCCCTCCACCACGCGCTAACGCGCGCGGTCCCCCTCCCCGTGCCGGGGAGGAATTGCGGCTACCCTCAACGCTCGACGCGAAATCTGATCGCCACGACCTCCGGATCGTCGGCCCAGCGGTCGCCCGGCGCATGAAGCAGGTCCCAATGCGTCTGAAACGCCCGGCGCGGGTCGAGATACCGACGTCCGACCGGACCGGGCCAGCGCCACAGCAGGCCGGCGAGCAAGGGAATCGCGCCTTCCGCCCGTGCCTCTGTTCGAGTCATTGCGTGCAATCGTCCCGGCCGCACTGATTCCACAACCAGGGTCAGCCGCGTTGCCCAGGCCGGCATGTGCATCGCGCCGAGCCACTGGCTGTAGTCGTCGGTCGGGCGCCGGCCGCGCTCGTGGCTGCCGTCGCGATGTTGCCGCCATCCGTCGGCGAACACGACCAGCTCCGCCCGGCCGCGCGCCGTTGCGTGGAGCTTGCCACTGATGATTCGCGCGGGGATGCAGGCTTCGCGCACCGCGATGCGGTCGCCCGGCGTGGCCGATGCCAGCGGGCTACGCGCGATCACGCGCATCTCGGTCTTCCGCCCGGCAAGGAGCGCCGCGGCGATGCCGGGGTCGGCGATGACGAAGGCGCCCATCGGCGATGCGGTCTAATCGCAACTATCCGGCCCGCATAGCCGCCGTAAGGCTTGGCGCGGGGCTATCTCGCGCCTAAGTCCCGGCCATGACCGACGCCGCGATCGTGATCGACCAGCTTTGCAAAACCTATGCGGGGGGCAAGCAAGCCCTGGACGGCGTCAGTTTCGAGGTGCCGCGCGGATCGGTGTTCGGGCTGCTCGGCCCCAATGGCGCGGGCAAGTCGACCCTGATCAACATCCTCGCCGGGCTGGTCAACAAGACCGGCGGCAAGGCGGAGATCTGGGGCTTCGACATCGACGAGCACCCGCGCAACGCCAAATATTCGATCGGCATCGTCAATCAGGAGATCACCTTCGATCCCTTCTTCACCCCGCTCGAAACGCTGGAGATCACCGCCGGGCTGTACGGCGTGCCGAAGAACAAGCGCATCTCGATGGAATTGCTCCGTGCGGTCCATCTCGAGGACAAGGCCAAGGCCTATTCGCGGACCCTGTCGGGCGGCATGAAGCGCCGGCTGATGGTCGCCAAGGCAATGGTCCATTCGCCGCCCGTGCTGGTACTCGACGAGCCGACCGCGGGGGTCGACGTCGAATTGCGCCAGCAGCTCTGGGCTTATGTGCGCCAGCTGAACGAGCGCGGCGTGACGATCGTGCTGACCACGCATTATCTCGAGGAAGCCGAGGAATTGTGCGACCGCATCGCGATCATCAACCACGGCAAGGTGATCGCCAACGAGCCGACCCGCGACCTGGTCGGCATGGCCCAGGAAAAGGTCGTCGAGGTGACCGTCGACCGCGACATCGCGACGGCGCCGCAGGCGAGTTGCTTCCAGAAGGTCGAGCTCAAGGGCGATCGCGTGCTCGAGATCACCTATCGCAAGGATCTCGCCAATGCCGGCCAGGTGCTCGACGCGGTGCAGAAGGACGGGTTCGCGATCATCGATGTCTCGACCAAGGAGCCCGATCTCGAGGACGTATTCCTCAACCTGACAAGGGCGTCGAATGCGTAACCCTTCATAGCCCCTCCCCTTCAGGGGAGGGGTTGGGGTGGGGGATGCCTCGCAGAGAATTTCGCTTGGGGCACTTGCCCCCCCCCCCCCCCCCCCCCCCC
>NZ_BCYX01000084.1 GCF_001598415.1 Sphingomonas mali NBRC 15500 | reverse complement strand
CCAATCCTTTCTTCTTTGCGCCTTCGCGCTTCCGCGCGAACAAAAATCGACAGAGCCACATGGCTAAGCCTATCCATTTCTCCGAACTCGTCGCCGCGACCAACTTCTCGTTCCTGCGCGGCGCGTCGCATCCGAGTGACATGGTCGGCGAGGCGATCGCGCTAAACATGCGCGCCATCGGTATCGCCGACCGCAACACGGTCGCCGGCGTGGTGCGCGCGCATGTCGCCCTGAGGGAAGCACGCGAGCAATGGCACCCCGCCTGGGCCAAGGCCAAAGCGCGGCATGAGGCCGACCGGCCGTGGGAAGACTTTCCCGATCCGCCCGATTTGCCCTCCCCCGCCCCCGATTTTCGCCTGATCGTCGGAGCGCGTCTGGTCTTTGCCGACGGCACGCCCGACATCGTCGCCTATCCAGCGACGCGGTACGGCTGGGGGCGGCTGACCCGGTTGCTGTCGCTCGGCAATCGCCGCGCGACCAAGGGGGGCTGCCTGATCGGGATCGGCGACCTGATCGCGCATCATCAGGATCTGATGTTGATAATGCTGCCGGATAGCAGCTTCGATGCTGAGGAGAATGAGGTGCTGCCGGAGAAGCGGCAGATCAGCCAGGATCAGGATCGGGGTTTCCTACGGCTGGGTCAGGATGAGGCAGAAACGACGAACGTCGTTCCTTTCCCTACCCGTCATGCCGGGACTGTCCCCGCATCCACGGAGCCACAAGCCCCAGGACAAGTGGTGGAGTGGACCCCGGCACAGGGTCGGGGTGACGGACCGCTCGAGGAGGTGCTTTCCCGTCTCAAGCGCGTCGTCGGTGACCGCCTATGGCTAGGCGCCTCGATGCCCCGAGCAGGGCGCGACAAGCGTCGTCTCGCCGCGCTCGTCGCCATCGCGCGCGCCGCGCGTGTTCCGCTGCTCGCGACCAACGACGCGCTCTACGCGACACCCGAGCAACGCCCGCTGCACGACGTCGTCACCTGCATTCGCAAGGGTACGCATGTGAAGGCCGCGGGGAAGCTGCTCGAAGCCAATGCCGAACGCCATCTCAAGCCGCCTGAGGAAATGGCACGGCTGTTCCGCGATTATCCCGAAGCGGTGGCGGAGACCGGAATCCTGCTCTCGCGCATCGGCTTCACGCTCGATCAATTGAGCTACGACTATCCTCACGAGCCCGTGCCCGCTGGCTGGGACGCGCAGGAGTGGCTCGAGCACCTCGTCTGGCAGACCGCGCTCGAACGCTATGATTATCGCGTCCCCGACAAGCTCTATGCGTTGCTCTACGAGGAATTCTCGCTGATCAGGGAGCGCGGTTACGCGCCCTATTTCCTGACCGTCCACGACATCGTTCGGTTCGCGCGCAGTTGCGACCCGCCGATCCTGTGCCAGGGGCGCGGATCGGCGGCGAATTCGGTGGTGTGCTTTCTGCTCGGGGTTACCTCGGTCGATCCGATGCAGCACGATTTGCTGTTCTCGCGCTTCGTTTCGGCCGAGCGCGACGAGCCCCCCGATATCGACGTCGATTTCGAGCACGAGCGGCGCGAGGAGGTGATGCAATATGTCTATCGCCGCTACGGCCGCCACCGCGCCGCGATCGCCGCGACGGTGATCCATTACCGATCGCGCAGCACGGTGCGCGAGGTCGGCAAGGCGTTGGGCATGACCGAGGACGTGACCTCGCGCCTCGCGAGCACGGTCTGGGGCAGCTATTCGAGCCATTTCGAGGAAGAGCGCGTGTCGCAGTCCGGGTTCGACCTGGCCAATCCCGACATCGCGCGCCTCAAGTCGCTGGTCGACCAGTTGCTCGAATTCCCACGGCATTTGTCGCAGCATGTCGGCGGCTTCGTGCTGACCCAGGACCGGCTCGACGAGACCGTGCCGATCCACAATGCGGCGATGGAGGACCGCACCTTCATCGAATGGGACAAGGACGATATCGACGCGCTGCAATTGATGAAGGTCGACGTGCTCGCGCTCGGCATGCTCACCTGCATCAAGAAAGCGTTCGACCTGATCGAGGCAACCGGCGGCGAGCGGCACACGCTCGATACGATCCCGGGCGAAGTACCAGCGGTCTATGACATGCTGTGCGAGGGCAACAGTCTGGGCCTGTTCCAGGTCGAAAGCCGCGCGCAGATGAGCATGTTGCCGAGGCTGCGCCCGCGCGAATTCTACGATCTTGTGGTGCAAGTCGCGATCGTCCGCCCAGGGCCCATTCAGGGCAACATGGTCCACCCCTATCTGCGCCGGCGCTCGGGCAAGGAAAAGGTCGAGTTTCCAGCGCCGGGCTCAGGTTTCGGTCAGGCCGACGAACTGAAAGCCGTGCTCGGCAAGACCATGGGCGTGCCTTTGTTCCAGGAACAGGCGATGAAGCTTGCAATCGTCGCCGCCAAATTCTCGCCCGAGGACGCCAATCGTCTGCGCCGGGCGATGGCGACGTTCCGCAATGTCGGCACGATCCATCACTTCGAGACCAAGATGGTCGAGGGCATGGTGAAGCGCGGCTACGAACGCGACTTCGCGCAGCGCTGCTACGATCAGATCAAGGGGTTCGGCAGCTATGGCTTCCCCGAAAGCCACGCGCTGGCGTTCGCGCGCTTGGTCTATGTTTCGGCCTGGCTCAAATGCTTCCACCCCGCGGTTTTCGCCTGCGCGCTTCTTAACTCGCAACCAATGGGATTCTACGCGCCGGCGCAGATTGTCCGTGATGTGCAGGAAAAGCACGGTGTCGCGGTACGGCCGATCGACGTCAATGCGAGCGGCTGGGACAATAGCCTGGAGCGCGACGGACAGGATCTCGCATTGCGATTGGGGTTCCGCCAAGTCGACGGTTTCCGTGAGGATTGGGCCGAACGATTGGTCGAAGCGCGGGCCACGGCGCCTTTCACCTCGATCGAAGAGCTCGCCCGTCGCGCCAACCTTCCCTCGCGCGGACTCCGGCTGTTGGCCGACGCCGATGCCTGGGGATCGATCGGCCAGGGACGGCGCGACGCCTTGTGGGAAGTACGCCGCACCCCGTCGGACGAGCTGCCGCTGTTCGCCGCGGCTAAGGCACGCGAGCTGGGCACTGAAGAGGATCCCGCGCTGCCGGCCATGCCGCTGAGCGAGGAAGTCGTCGCCGATTACGAACTCACTCGCCTATCGCTCAAGGGCCATCCAATGCAATTCCTGCGGCCGATGTTCAGGTCGGAAGGCGTGCTGAGCTGCGCTGAGGTGAGCAAGGCGCGCAACGGATCGCGCGCTACCGTCGCCGGCGTGGTGCTGGTCCGACAACGCCCTGGTACCGGCAATGCCATCTTCATCACGCTGGAGGACGAGACGGGCATCACCAATGCGCTGTTATGGGCGCGAGTGTTCGAAACGCAGCGATTGCAGGTGATGGGATCGCGGCTGATGACGATCGAGGGCGAGGTCCAGCGCAGTTCCAAAGACGAGGGCAGCGTCGTCCATCTGATCGGCGCCCGCGTGATCGATCGCACGGCCGACCTCGCCCGATTGTCGGAAGATCATGTCGCACCGCCACCGACCGCACGCGTGGACTTCGAACTGTCCCCCGACCCGCGCTACACCGCCGACGCGCATGGCCGCCATCCGCGCAACGTGCGCATCCTGCCCAAGTCGCGCGATTTCCATTGATAGGCAAATCGCCGCCCCATCACCCGCAAGCACGGCCTATACCGACAAGCGGAAACGCAAGACTGGAAAAGGATATGAGCCCCCAAGAAGGAGGTCGATGCGCACGTCGGGACGACATTTTATCCCTGCCTCCGTCCACTGGAATGGCGTAACGCGTCAGCGCTATGATATTTCGCGACGCAATCCCTGCCGATCTGCCGACGATTGTCGCGATGCTCGCCGAGGAACAGATAGGCGGCCACGCCGACGACCCGTCCGAACCACTCGATCCTGCCTATCTCGCCGCGTTCGACGCGATCGATCGCGATCCCAATCAGCGGCTGATCGTCGCGGAGCTTGATGGCGCGATCGTCGGGACGATGCAGCTGAGTTGGCTCCCCGGCCTGATCAATCGCGGCGCCTGGCGCGGCCAGATTGAAGCGGTGCGGATCGCCAAAGACAAGCGCTCGCTCGGCCTCGGCGCGGCGATGATCGGCTGGGCAGTCGAGCGCTTCCGCGAGCGCGGCTGCTTCATGGCGCAACTGACGTCGAACAACGATCGCGTCGCCGCGCATCGTTTCTACGAACGGCTCGGCTGGAAAAAGAGCCATAGCGGGTTCAAACTCATGCTGACGAAAGGCGATTGATGCCGGGCAAATATTTCGACGAATGGCAAATCGGCGAGACGATCGAGCACCCGCTGCGCCGCACGGTGACCGAGACCGACAATCTGCTGTGGTCGACCATGACCCACAACCCGCAGCCGCTCCATCTTGACGCCGAGGCGGCCAAGGCAAGCGAGTTCGGCCGCATCCTGGTCAACGGCACATTCACGTTCAGCCTGATGGTCGGGATCACCGTCGCCGAGACGACGATGGGCACGCTGGTCGCGAACCTGGGCTATGACAAATTGGTGATGCCCAAGCCGGTATTCATCGGCGACACGCTGCACGCGACCAGCGAAGTGACCGAATTGCGCGAGAGCAAGTCGCGCCCCAATGCCGGGCTGGTGACGTGGAAGCACCGCATGCTCAACCAGCGCGATGAAGTGGTGTGCGAGTGTTTGCGGACGGCGTTGTTGCTACGGAGCCGTTGAGCATGCCGAGCCGGCAAGCCGTCCTCTTTCTATTTTGTACAGCGGCATGCTCCGCGCCGACTGGCAATCTCGCCGAGATCCCAAACCAGTACGCGCTAACCGACTGCCGCCTGGCTGAAGGCAAAATGTTACGCAGCTATGCACCAACCGTAACGCCCGTTCTTCGCAACATTTCATGCAAACCAGATAGCCTATTCAACCGCGACCTTAGTTGCACTTTTGAAGCGAGAGCCCTGAGCATTTTTAATCAGAAGTTTGTGCCGGGGACCAACTGGATTCGAGGAACCGGAAAATTTCGCCACCTGGCCACCACACGTCCGGGTGATGCCAAGAGATGGTGCGCGATCGATTGGTCAAACAATCTGAATAGCCGCGAGACCGGCTTCGAGATCGATTAGACCGTAAAGCTTTCCCCGCACCCACACGCGCCCTTGGCGTTGGGGTTCTCGAACACGAAGCCAGCGGCGAAATCGTCCTCGACCCAGTCCATCGTCGAGCCAATCAGATAGAGGACCGACGCGCCGTCGACGAAGAAGGTACCGCCCGGAGTCTCGATCCGCTCATCCATCGGGTTGGCGGTAGTGACATAGTCGACCGAATAGGCCAGCCCCGAGCAGCCGCGCTTCGGGGTCGACAGCTTGACGCCGATCGCGCCCTCGGGCGCCTTCGACATCAGCTCGGCCACGCGCGCCTCGGCGCGGTCGGTCAGGTTCACGGCAGCGGGGCGCTGCCTCAGGGTCGTCGTCATTTCTCTTCTCCAAGCCCCTCCCCTTCAGGGGAGGGGTTAGGGGTGGGGCTGAGTCTCCTGACCTTTGCCCCAACTCCCCCCCCC
>NZ_BCYX01000083.1 GCF_001598415.1 Sphingomonas mali NBRC 15500 | reverse complement strand
CGAGCCACGAAGCGCTGCTGCTCCAGTACGAGCAGGCGATGACGCGTCAGGACAGCCTGACCGGCGATTGGTACGACACCAGCGCGCATTTCCTGTGGATCGGCGACCGCACGCGGTTCGACGGATCGGCGCATGTCGAGTTCCTGCGCGGCATCGGCAACCCGATCGGCCTGAAATGCGGGCCGAGCCTTGAGCCCGACGTGCTGTTGCGCTTGCTCGACACGCTCAATCCGGGCCGCGTGCCCGGGCGGATGACGCTGATCACGCGCTATGGCCATGACAAGATCGAGGCTGGCCTGCCCAAATTGGTCCGGGCGGTGAAGCGCGAAGGGCATCCGGTGATCTGGAGCTGCGACCCGATGCACGGCAACGTCATCAAGGCCGCCAATGGCTACAAGACGCGCCCATTCGAGCGCATCCTGGCCGAGGTCCGCGGCTTCTTCGCCGTGCACCGCGCCGAGGGTACCTTCGCCGGCGGCATCCATGCCGAGATGACCGGGCAGAACGTCACCGAATGCACCGGCGGTGCGGTCGACGTGACCGAGCAGAGCCTGGCCGACCGCTATCACACGCATTGCGACCCGCGGCTGAATGCGGGGCAGAGCCTGGAGCTGGCGTTCCTGCTGGCCGAGATGCTGAATGACGAGCTCAGGCAGCGCCGGGCGGAGGCGGCTTAAAGAGCGCTGTTGGCGTGCTGCGATCGGGCCGCCCAGGAATAGGCCCCGGGTGATAAATCCCTGTCCATCTGCGATGGCATCGATCGAAAACGGACATTGCTCGACGGCAATGCCGTAAAATCAACGACGTAGGTGGATTCGACCGAACCTTCCGGCCGTCCGATTCACGCATCACGATGATTGAAGCGCGCAATCGCGGTGCGCCGGCTGTCGCGTCGGCGGGACGCACGTGCGCAGCGACTCGTTGGGAGACTGTTCAGCCTCGCGTGAGCGCACGCAAGCTCTGGTATGAGATCAACGTCGAACGGCCGACCTTGACGATATCGAGATCACCGGATCCGATGAGCTCATAGAGTCGCGAACGACTGATGCCGGTGATTCTCACGGCTGTCGCGACACGGACGGTGAGCGGCTCCAGTTCGGCGCACTCGACGGGCGGGCGAGGCGTCATCACCGCCTTGCCCGCCGCTTGGCAAAGGCACGGTCGCTTTCAAGGAACGCTTGCAGCATGAACGGGATCAGGTCGGAGATCGTCTCGGACCGGCCATAGGTTTCCTTATATGCTTCGGCATAGTCGCCGAGCGCGTCATTGAGGTCGGGCGGGAGGGCAATCGCCAGTTTGATCGGCGTGCGATCCGGCAGCTGGGCTAGCTTGAGTTCGGTCATTGTGCGTCCCTCCACGGCGCGAGCACGAGATCGCGATACACGAGCAACCGGACTTTAGCGCCGGGGCGGATAGTGATGGTGGGCTGAATCTGCAAGTGCCTCATCGTCAGCTGATCGCCGGCGCGGGATACATTCTGTTGCGACGATTGCCGCAAGGCCTGGATGAGGCCAGTGTCGCCGCTGAACTGCAATTCGGTGCCGACGCCGAGCAACGTCGAAAGCGTGATGCCCTTCAGCAGCGACCAGGTGTGAAAATCGACCTTGTCCTCAAGACCCGCATAGCCCGCGGGATCAGTCGCAGGCATATTGTCGATCCGGATCGAGCTGCCATCCGGCAGGATTATGCGCTGCCAGACGATCAGCGCGCGCTTCTGCCCGAAAGCCACCACGGAGTCGTAACTCCCGACAAGCCGGGCGCCTTGGGGAATGAGAAGGATACTGCCGGTGGGCGAATCGTAGACCCGCTCGGTCACCTGGGCGGTCACGAGTCCGGGCAGATCGGACCGCAACCCGGTGATCAAGCTGGCCGGGATGACGCTGCCGGCCGAGAGGAGATAGGGAGACGGCGACGGCGTCACCGCGTGCGGATTGACGTCGCCGCGCGGATCGAGTGCGGCAACGAAGTCAGCCTTGCGCTGCTGATTGCTGGGATCGTTGGCCGGATCGAGCGCCAGCTTTGCGGTCGGCGTCGCCGCATCGCCGGCCGCGCCGGGTACAGGTGCGCCCCCGGCCACGTTCGGAATTTGCGATCGAGTGGCGAACAAGCTCGACTCCCGCGCCGCTTTTCGTTCCGCCAACAGCCGCTCGCGTTCGGCGGCTGCGGCCTGCGCCGCTGGGTCAGCGCCCGGAACCTGGCCCTCGGTAGCCAATTGGCGCTGGCGCTCGAGAATGGGCCGGCCGAGGTCGCCCGGAAGCGGTGGCCCCAGTTTGGGCACGTCGCCATAGCTCGACGGCAAGCCGCTCAGGGCATCCGGCGGCGCCTTGCCGCCGGGTTGGGACAGTTCCTCATCCTGTGCGACCTGTCGGAACACGGTCGGCTTCAACGCCATCCAGGTCACGGCGGTCACGCTGACCGAGCCCAATGCCGCGGCCGCGATGATGACGACGCGACGGAAACGGATGGCGCGCCGCGGCCGCGCACGGATCGCGAGCGATTCCGGATCGGCCTTGGGTGCGGCCACAGAGACCTCGGCTTCGCCGGTCACGACCCCCTCCCCTTGCGGCCGCCAGCCGACGCGCGCGCGATGAGGACCACGTCCTGATGCTTGAGGCCAAGCCGGAGTTCCGCCGTATCAAACAACCGGTCCACGACATAGAAGCGGCCCTGTAGCCGATAGTTCACCAGTTGGGCCTGCCCCTTGGCATCGACCAGGAACAGCGGTGGGGCCTCGCCGACCGCTAGGCTGGCGGGAAACTCGATGAACGTCTGACGGCCATCGTCAAAGGCGCGCAACGGTCGCCATAGCGGGCGATCGCCCGTGATCGCATAGTCGAAATGGAGCTGGTCGGGGGAGATTCCCGTCGCCACCGGAACTGCCTTTTGCCGTTCTTCCTCCGCCCGCTTGAGCGCGATCAACGCATCCTGCGGATAGGTCCACGACAATGCCACCATCGCGGTCGCCGAGGTGCTGGCGAGTACCAGATGATAGGTTCGGCGATCGGACGTGATGACGACGTTGGTCGAAAGCCCTGCCGAAAACGGCTTGATCAGGATGTGGGTGCGCTTGTCCGAACCACTGCCGCTGCTGGTGTCACCGATCACCCAGCGCACGGTGTCGCCGGCAGCAACCGAGATGAGAGCCTCACCCGGTTGCAGGGCGATGTCGGTGACGCGCTCCGGCGCCGCATAGACCTGATAGAGCGAGCCGTCTGCGAAGGGATAGACCTGCACGGCATTGATGAAGCCAGGAGCCGCGGGCTGGCGCGTTGCCGCCCGGTTGGCGAGCGCCACGCTCGTCTCCGCCGCATTCGCCCGATGCGTGTGCCGTGCGGGACGGGAAGCGGGAGGCGCCGCCTTCGTCGGCGTGACGGGCGGTGCCTTCACATCGGCTATGGTTGCCGGTTTCACAATCTCGGCCGATTTGATCTGCGCACTGGTCTCGGCCGCGGCGCAAAGTGTGACCAGGGACAAGCCGCATAGCGGCGCGATGTTGAGGCGTTTCATTGCTGGTTCTCCAGGCTGGTCGGGGTCGTGGGCGCGGTCGCGAGCCCCGAGTCGAGCGGCGAGCCAGTTGGAGCAGTGCGATCGGGTGTCGGCGTCGAGGCGGGCGGCGACGAGGGCGTCGGCACGTCGAGCTCGCGACTCCAGTCGACGGCATCGACATAGATGCCGAGCGGATTCTTTCGCAGCACCTCGGCGTTCGCGGGCGGCTTGGTCACGATGGTAAGGATCGCGGTCCAGTTGGCACGGCCAGCGGACGAGCCGCGTTCGAACGCCGACTCCGTCCATTTGACCTGAAAGGATTTGTCCGACGCGCGAACGACGCTCGTGACCTGGACGGTGACCGTGCGCTCGCCGATCCTGGCGAAGGGATTGGCACTACGGGCATAGTCGCCCAGAAACTGGCTGCCGCGCTGGGTCGTGAAGGCATAGGCGTCGAGCCAGTCCTCCTTCATCACGACGGGATCGAGAGAGATGCCGCGAACATCGCGAATGAAGCGGGCGAGATGCCAGGCGATCTGCGGATCGGTTGGGTGGTACGCCGCTTCAGCCTCGGTCACCGCCCGCGCCTCACCGAGCCGGTCGACCTCGACGACATAGGGCACCACCCTGCTCTGCAGCGACTGCCAAAGGACACCGCCACCGAGACCGCCAGCGAGCGACAGACAACCGAACGCCATCAGCCGCCAATTGCGCGCCTGGACGCGCGCCGACCCGATGCGCTCATCCCAAAGCTGGCCTGCCCGCTGATACGGTGTCTCGGGCTGCGGTGTTCGTCCGTAGCGCTCGACCGCGCGTTTGAAGATCATCACTCGTCCCTTTCCTTGATGTCGGGAGTGGCGGAAGCGCCGCCGCGATCACCCTGCTGGAGGGCGTGCACCGCGACTTGGCTGTGGTGTCGTGCCGCCTGTTCTGCGCGGAGCGACTGCGCCCAAGCGGGCGCATCGGCTGCTCCGGCACCGTTCGATGCCGGCCGGCTTGTCTCATTGAGCGCGTTCCAGGCGGCTTGTCGGCCGCTGCGCGCCGCGTCGCCGAGACCGAGCGCGCTCGACATCCGCATCCGGGCGGCGTTGCCGGCGGCCCGGGCGACGCCGCCAAGGCCTGCGCCCACCGACGGCGAGGCCGCCGTTTCCTTGCCCAGCGTGTAAGCGGTCGACGCTGCCGACCCCATGCTCGTGCCCGCGCGCACCGCGCCAAGCGCCGCACCGCCCACGGCGCTCGCCGCGCCGACGGCGGCACCCCCCGCCAGCATCGTCACGCCGGCGGCACCCGCCACCGTGCCGAGCGCAGCACCCGCACCGAGTTGCGGCGCACCGGACACGAGGCCGCTGGCGATACCGGGGCCGAAAATGCCAAGACCAAACAGCGTGAGCGTGCCGAGCGCCAGGCTCATCGCAGCGGCAAGGTCGACGTCCTGCCCCTGCATCGATGTCGTGAAATCGGTGAAGAAGTTGGAGCCGATCCCGACAATGACGGCGAGCACCATGACCTTGACGCCGGAACTTACAACATTGCCGAGCACCCGCTCGGCGAGAAAGCTTGTGCGGTTCCACAAGGCGAACGGCACCAGCACGAACCCTGCGAGGCTGGTCAGCTTGAACTCGATGATCGTGACGAACATCTGCACGGCGAGGATGAAGAAAGCGAGGATCACGATCGCCCAGGCGAGCAGCAGCACCGCGATCGTCAGGTAATTGTCGAAGAAGCTGACGAACCCGGTCATGTTGGCGAGTTGCTGGAGCAGTGGCCAGGCAGCGGAAAAGCCGGTCGACGCAACCTTGCCGGGGCGAAGGAGATCGTCCGCCGACAGCGTGCCCCCGCCCGCCGTCAGGCCGGCCTGGGCGAACGACTTGAAGATGATGTCGGCGAGCGTCGAAAAACTGTTCAGGATGAACGCGAACGCGCCGACATAAAGGATTTTCTTGATCAGGCGCCCGAGCACATTGTCCTCGCCGCCCATCGCCCAGAACAGGCCGGCCAGCGTGATGTCGATGCCGATCAGCGTGACAGTGAGGAAATGGACGTCGCCGCCGAGCAGGCCGAACCCGCTGTCGATATAACGGGTGAAGGCCTGCATGAAGCGATCGATCACGCCGAGGTCGTTCACTGCGAGAGTTCCTCATCGCTTGAAGGAATGCCGCGGGGTGCGGGCGTGGGGAGCGTGGCCCGCGCCCCGCGGCGGCGACGGGGCGCACCGTCGCCCGGCCGGCCGTGCCTATTGGGGCGTGTAGGCGGTGCCGGTACCGAGGAATTTCTGGATGCGGCCGCGAGCATCGAGCTCGGATTGCGCGCGGCGGGCGGCATCAACGGTCTCGGCGCGGTATTGCGACGCCATCAGATCCTGGATCTGGAACTGCTGTTTCGCGACCAGCGCCAGCAACTGGTTGGTCGCCTGCTGCGCCTGAAGCGCGCCTACGGCGCCTTGGCTTCTTGCCGCCAGCGAGGCGAGCGCGGATTGATCTGCGGCGACGTTTTCAACCACCTGGGACTGGACCGACATCGTCTGCCGGAACGCCGCCATCGCGGCCTCAAAGCGCGCCTTTGCGTTCTGCGCCTGCTGGTCGCCGGTGAGCGCAGCATTGTACTGCTGCGGATAAAGGCTGCGAAATTGCTGATCGAGGCCGGCGACGCGGAAATCGATTCCCTGCGCCTGCCCCATCAGCCGGTCGATCTGCTGCAACGTCGCGGTCAGCTGCTGCAGCTCGGGGAAGTCGATCCGCGTCAGGTTCTTCGCCTGATTGGTCAGCATCTGCGCCTGATTCTGGAGCGACTGAATCTGGTTGTTGATCTGCTGGAGCGAGCGGGCTGCCGAGAGCACATTCTGGCTGTAATTGGTCGGGTCGAACACCGTGAACTGGGCGTGCGCCGTCGATCCGGAGAAGATGGCGCCCATCGCTACCGAACTGATGGCACCAAGTGCGAGAGCGGAAGCGATCAAATACTTGCCGCCAAGCGATTCTTTGGGACAGCGAAACATTGAGTGATTCCCTGATAGGCATTGAAGGTCGAAGGATCGCAGAAGGGGCTCGAGGCGGCAGAGCCTATCGAGTGACGAATGGGCGCTTTTTGGGGAATTTGCGCTCCCGTTTCCGACTTTTGGCCGATTC
>NZ_BCYX01000082.1 GCF_001598415.1 Sphingomonas mali NBRC 15500 | reverse complement strand
AAAGCGGCGGGCCGATTCTGCCGCCCGGACGTCGTCGCGCGTCGGTCACGATCCTACAAGCATCGCTCCCTCCTTGCTCCTCGCCGGACACCAAAATCGGCTCCGTCACGACCTCGCGGTAGTTGGGTTCGGTCCCTGACGCCGGCGGACCCAGGACGGCGCGATGAATTGCCCGCGCCGCCACGCGATGTAGAGCAGGGCAACGCCGATCGTTGTCGCGACGGCCATGGCCGGCAATGACGCCTCCGGTCCGAAACTGCCGCCGGTGACGAGCTCCGGTCCGCCGATCCAGGGACGCAGCAATCCCGGAACCTGAAGCCCCGAGACGGGCGTGCCGAAGATGCCGCCCTCGGCGAAATTCCACGCGGCGTGCAGCCCGATCGCCATCCAGAGCCGCCGCGTGATCATGTAGAGCGCGGCAAGCATGATCCCCGCTTCGAATGCGATCCCGACCGCGGCCACCCAGGTCGCGCCGGGATTGAAGATGTGACCGAAGCCGAACAAGAACGCCGACAGCACGAGCGCCGCCCAGCTTCCCAGCCATCGTTCGAACAGCCGGAAGAACAAGGCGCGCAACGCTATCTCTTCGCTGAACCCGGGGAAGATGCCGATCGCCAGAGGCAAAGCGAGAATCTCGGGGCCGTTATAGCCGATCACGCGATAGGCGCCGAGCAACGCCATCACCCCGACGATCGCCGCCAGGATCGCGATCCCGCCGGCAATGCCGATGGCGAGCTCGGGCAGCGCCGGACGAAAGGCGAACTCGACGACCGGGCGGCGCTCGACGAAGCGGACGAAGGCCCAATAGGCACCAAAGAAGATCGCCGCCCCGATCACCGCGGCCGCGACCCCGCCGGCATCGGTGTGACTGGCCTTCAAGATATGGCCCACCGCGCTGCTCAGGATCGCGCAGGCGAAAATCATCGGCACGCTGAGCAACAGCAACATCATCGGATGGTGGACGACTCGCCACGCAGGGCTGTTCGGCGGCGTATTCGGCTCGATCGGTCGCATGCAGCCGCTTTCCTCACTTTGAGTGAGTCAGCCTAACGCAGAAGGTGTATTGCGCAAGCAGGTCAGGTAGCGAGTAATGGGATTGACCTTGTCGACCAGATCGGCGGCGCGGCGGCCGATAGTGCCCGAGCGGCGTCGCCGGGCATTTGGGGGGATTGTGATGAAGCGACTTGCGGTATTTGCCTGCCTTGCGTTGATCGGTGCGGCCGAGACGCCCAGGTCTCCGGTGGTCATCCCGGTTACCGTAGCGCCCGCGCTGGGCGATCATTTTTCGGGGCGACTGATCGTCTTCGCCGAAAAGGCCAAGCCCGACGCCAAGCCCGCGGCCGCAGTCGATTTCTCGCCGTTCGAACCGACCGGCGCGTCGATCGCCGCGCGAGAGGTGAGCGACCTCGGCCCAACGACGATCGCGCAGATCGACGGCGAGGCGGACGCCTTCCCCGCGCCGCTGTCGAGCCTGCCGCCCGGCACCTATCGCGTCCAGGCGGTGCTCGATCGCAACCACAATTACAATTACGGCGGCCGCGACGCGGGCGACCTGGTGTCGAAAGTGGTCGAGGTGACATTGCCCGGCAAGCTGCCGACGATTGCGCTCGACAGCATGGTGCCGGCGAGCGATCCGGCGGCGATGCTCGAACGGCTCCCGGCCAACGAGCGGCCAAAGGTCGAAGCTGCCCTCGCCCAGCTCAAGCCGGTCGAGCTCCAGAGCACTGCGCTGACCGCCTTCCGCGGCACGCCGATAGCGATCCGCGGCTGGGTCGCGCTGCCGCCCGGCTATGACGGTAAGACCAAATTTCCGACCGTCTATTCGGATAGCGGTTTCGGCGGGACGCTCGCGTCGGAGCGGATGCAGGGTGCCAGGATCTCGGCGATGATGGCCGATCATTCGCTGCCGCCGATGATCTGGGTATTCCTCGACCATAGCGGGGCGACCGGCACCAACGAATTCGCCGACTCGGTCAATAACGGTCCGTGGGGCAAGGCGCTGACCGAGGAACTGATCCCCACACTCGAACGCCAATATGCGATGGACGCCAGGCCCAGCGGGCGTTTCCTGACCGGGCACAGTTCGGGCGGCTGGTCGACCTTATGGCTGCAAGTCCGTTATCCGAAACTGTTCGGCGGCAGCTGGCCGACCTCGCCCGACCCGAGCGACTTCCACAACTTCACCAATATCGACCTCTACGCAGCGAACGCCAATTTCTATCGCGATGCCAAGGGTGAGCCGATCCCGCTGGTCCGCGATCACGGCAAGTTGATCGCGACGATGGAGCAGTTCGCCCGCGCAGAAGCGGTGCTCGGCCCCTATGGCGGCCAGATCGCCTCGTTCGAATGGGTGTTCAGCCCGCGCGGCGCCGACGGCCGGCCGGTGCCGGTCTTCGATCGCGCGACCGGCAAGATCGACCCTGCGGTGGTTGCCTATTGGCGCGACAATTACGACGTCGCCAACATCGTCACGCGTGACGCCGCGGTGCTGCGCCCCGATCTCGACGGGAAGATCCACCTGACCGTGGGCACCGCCGACACTTTCTATCTCGACGGCCCGGCGCATCTGCTCGAGGCGGCGATGGCCAGGGCGCGGATCAAGGCGAGCTTCACCTATCTGCCCGACAAGACGCATTTCGACCTCTATGCGCGCGGCGACGACAAGATGGCGCTGATGAAGGACAATGCCTGGGCAATGTATGCGGTAGCGCGGCCGGGGGCGAAAAGGCCGGCGCAGTAGAGGTCGGCGCGCATCCTCACCGTCACCCCGGCCTTGTGCCGGGGTCCAACGGAAGTCTGGGTGAAAAGCCTGAGGTTCGACGCCTGCGCTTGTGGCGCCTTGGATCCCGGCACAAGGCCGGGGTGACGAACTTGAAGACGTGTTCCCGCGACGGCGGGATCACCGATCGTTACGCTCGGTCAATCCGCGCGGCGAAGCACCCCGGCCGAGCATTATACGCCTGGAGATAGGCAACCTTCGGATCCTCCAGCCACGGCTCTATCGCCTCGGCCAACTCACCCCCGTCCATCACGTCACCCTTGAGCAGCATGCCGTCGGCATCGAACGCGCGCAAAGCGAGCAAGCGACGCGCCAGCTGCTCCGGCACCGCGTCGCGATATTCCGCCGCCTGCTCGGCGCCCTCGCGAACGAAGATCGCATAGGTCGCACGATAGGGGCTATCGACCGGCAGATGCTGGTAGTTGATCAGGATCAGGTCCTCGCCCGGCTCGGCATCCTCCAGCGTCACGCGGCAGGGGAAACCGGGCTTCTCGTCGGCGCGCCGGCGCACCGCGCCGAACGCGGCGAGCTCGCCGTCGCTCAGGCCATAGAGCGGCCTGAACGGGGTGGGGTCGAGCCCGCGGATCACATACGCCATTACTTCACTCCTTCACGATCGAGCAGAACTGTCTTGCGGTCGACGCCATAGGCATAGCCGCCCATCGAGCCGTCGCTGCGCAGCGCGCGATGGCAGGGGATGACGACCGCGACATGATTGGCGCCGCACGCGCTGCCGACGGCACGTACTGCCTTGGGACTTCCCGCGATCGCGGCGAGCTCGCCATAGGACCGCGTCTCGCCCGCCGGGATATCGCGCAACGCTTGCCACACCGCTTCCTGGAATGCGGTTCCCTGGACGTCGAGCGGCAGATTCTGGTCGCGATCGGGCGATTCGACCTTGGCCACCACGCGTGCGGCGAGATCACCCAGCGCTGCACCGCCCGGGACGATCTCGGCCTTGGGAAAATGTCTGGCGAGGTCAAGCGCATCCTCGTCGAACGAAACACGGCACAAGCCCTTGTCGGTCGATGCGATCAGCAATTTGCCCAGGCTGGTGTCGGCGACGGTCCAGCGGATCGTTACCCCCGCCCCGCCCTGGCGCCAGGCACTTGGCGTCATGCCCAACCGCTTGGCGCCGCCTTCGTAGAAGCGGCTCGGTGCCGAATAGCCGGCCTCGTAGATCGCATTGGTGACCGACGCCTCTTCCTTGAGCGCGTGTGCGACGCGGGTGGCGCGCAGGCCGCGGAGATAGGCAGCAGGGGTCACGCCGGTGGCGCGCTTGAACAGGCGATGGAAATGGTGCGGCGCGTAGCCGACCTCCGCCGCCAGCTCCTCGAGCGAGATCGCGTCCTCGGCAGCTTCGAGCAGCGCGATGGCATTGGCCACCGCGACGCGATCTCGGCCGACTTCGTCGGGCTTGCAACGCAGGCAAGCGCGGAACCCGGCGTCACGCGCTTCGGCGGCGTCGCGATAGAAGCTGACATTCTCGCGCCGCGGATGCCGCGCCGGACAGCTCGGCTTGCAATAGATGCCGGTGGTCTTGACCGCGACGACGAAGCGTCCGTCCTGCGCGCGATCGCGGACCTCGAATGCCGCCCAGGCGGCGTCGATATCGATGGGGTTCTCGGTCGTCATGCAGCCTATGTAGGCGCCTGCGCGGGCCACCACATCCCGGCGTTTGCGGCCAAAGCGATTCGAAAATTATCCGGCCTTGGTCCCGCGGTCGATCGTGTAGATGACATGCGTCACCGGTTTGCCCGCCATCTCGGCGTGATGGAGCCGATCGGTCAGCTTGCCGCCGATCTTTTCGACCGCGCGGCGCGAGCGGATATTGGTGTCGCCGATCATGAACATCACGCGCGATACGCCGGTAAAGGCATGATCGAGCATCAGCCGCTTCATCTCACCGTTGAAGCGCCCACCCCAATGCGACCGTGCCAGGAAGGTCCAGCCGATCTCCACTTCGTCCGGCTCGGCGCGCCCGAAATCGTAGCGTGAACTGCCGATAACCGCGCCGCTCGCGCGGTCGATCGCCACCAGCATTCCGCCCGAGGCGAGGCCGTCGGCGAAGAAGCGACGGAACACCGGCTCCTGCCAGCGGTCATGCGCCGGATGGACTTCCCAGATCAGCGGGTCGCTGGCGACCACGAACAAGGCGCCGAAATCGTCGGGTGTCGCCGGGCGAAGCTCGATCAGCTCGCCGATCAGATGCGGCTGGCGGTCGAGCGCCATGTCACACGATCAGGAGAATGACCGGCACGACAATGCCCAGCCCCAGCGCGATCAATGCCTGGCGCCGCAGGTTGCGCGTGCCGAGCGCGATGGTCAGGCCGATCAGCGTGGTAGTGAACAGGCCGATCGCGGTCAGCAACGCGAAGATTTTGAGCGGCGTGAATCCGCCGTGATCGTGGTCGTCATCGCCGTCCGCGTGCTTCGCGGCAGCGGGTTTGCGCGCGGGTTCCGCCGGGCGGGGCTTGGGCAGCATCTGATGCTTGTGGATGCTAGCGATCGCCGAGACCCAACCGGCCGGGGGCGGGTTTTTCAAATCCTGCCACCCCAGGACCTGGATCAGGCCGCTGAAGGAAAAGAACAGAAACGCGGGGGCCAGGAAGACGCCGATATAATGGTGCCATTGGCGCAAGCTGCGAAGGGTGGTGCCTTTCATGCACCGCCTTATGGCAGCAAAAGCATGCCGAACAAGCCGGATCAGGACATCAGGCGTTCGTAAAAACCGCCATAACGCCCGGCAGGATCGACCAGGTGGATTTCGAGTATCCAGAAGCGCTCATTGCCATTGGGATCCGGGTCGCGCAGCCGCGTCGTGTTCTCCGGATTGATCCGGTAGAAATCCTTGTCGCCCGGCAGATGCGCGTGCGGGAATTCGCCGACGACGTGCCCTGCGATCACTCCACCGAAGCGCCAGCCCGCCGCCGCCGCGCTATCGCAGGCGAAGGCATAGAGCTCGGCGCCTGTGATATCGTGATTGGCATCGAAATGCGCCTTCACCTTGTCGAACTGGACGGGGAGGTCGGCGACGAGCCGAGCCTTGTCGGGGTCGCTGCCCACGACATAAGAGCGTCCGACATCGGCTTCCCAGTCGTCGAACACGGGGCCGAGATCGAGGAACACCAAGTCATCGTCGGCGATCGTCAAGACCGGCGGATTCTCGCGAGCGGTGGCGAGGCCGTTGACGCCGGCATGGACGATCCGCTTGTGCCAATGCTTCTCGACGCCGAATTCGTCGCGCGCGAGGGCATAGATGTCCTGTTCGACCTCGCGCTCGGTGCGGCCGGCCCTGATCAGCCCCAACGCCTCGATCCGGTCCAACAGCACCAGAGCCAGATCCTGGGCGGCGTGGAGCTCGGCGTGACGCGCGGCGGACGAAAGCGTGGCGTGAGTCATCACGCGTTCCAATAAGCAATCGGATCGAATCGGACCAGTTGGTAACCCGGCTCAGTCAGCGCCACATTAATTCTTCTTGTCCTTCTGCGCCTTCAGGCTCTTCGAAATGACGATCTCGGCGAGCCGCGCACCGGGAATGAAGATACCTGCCGCCTCGACCCCGGCATTGATCAGGAATTCGGCGTCGATCTTGTGCCCGAGGAATTGCTCGAACGTGCTGCCGCCGGTCCGCGTCTCGCCGGTGACGCCGTCGAACTCGACCACCGCTTCCTTGCCCTGCCAGCGATAGCGGAAGGCGTAGACCGGGCGGTAATAGAGATCGATGTGGTGGAGCGAGAGCTTCTCTTCCAGCACCTTGTCGGCCTCGATCCGTTCGATCGAGCTCGCCAGCACGTCGCGCACCAGCATCGACGCCTTGGCCGCGGGCGGCACCACCACCGCGCCTTCGGCGGCCGCCTTGGCAAGGCCTGCGGCGTCGATGACCTTGGCCTCGTGCTGGAGATACTGCGCGGCGCTTGGGTCGGGGCTGCCGCTGATCGCGTCGTAATAGACTTCGCGGTGGATTTCGTCGTGGCAGGTTTCGGTGCCGGTCAGCGTATAGGCGCCGCCAGTGACGACGTGCATCCTGCCATCAATCTCGACGTTGGTCACGTTGGCATCGACCGCGACGCGATAGTCCTTGCGCCGCTCATAGGTCATCGTGGCGGTGCAGCCGATGCGGAAGAAGGGCTGCAACCGGCGCTCGCGATAGATCACTTCATGATCGTCGTCCCTGGGCCGCGACAGGAACCCGGTGATCTTGGCCATCGTCCCGAACGCGTCGGTCCGCTTGGTCCAGGCGCGCCCCTCGGCATGGTCCATATTGAACCGGTCGGCGAGGATCAGCACGCGTTCTTCGGCGAGTTCGACGTCCATTTTGGCACCCCTGGCGGCACTTTCCGCCCTCCATGCCGCGCTGGTCAAGCCGGGATAGGTGAAATACGACATGCGCGGGCGACACGCCGTAGCCCTCTCCCGCCTGCGGGAGAGGGTTGGGTGAGGGTCTTCTTCCTTCTTCCAGGCAGGCGTTGAGACAGAAGAAGGAAGAAGACCCTCACCCTCCCACCGCT
>NZ_BCYX01000081.1 GCF_001598415.1 Sphingomonas mali NBRC 15500 | reverse complement strand
GCACGAACTACCCCTTCGCCAGCACCCCGCAGGCGACCCGCGCGCCGCTATTGCCCGACGGGTCGGTCTTGAGATCGTCGGCGGCCGCGTGGATGACCATCGCGGCGCCATCGGCATCCATCAGCGCGTCGAAGCTGCCGCCCGCCAGCCGCGTGGTCAGCGTGCCGCGCCCGTCGGCGCCAATCATCAAATTGGGCATGTCGCCTTCGTGCGGCCCCTGCGGGTTCATCGATCCGTGCTTCATGTTGGTCGGGTTCCAATGCCCGCCCGCGCTGGCGAAATCGGGCGCCTCGCATTTGCCGACCGTATGCAGATGCGCGCCGTGCATCCCGGGCGGCAGATCGAGCACATCGACCGCGACGCTGAGGCCGCCATCGACTTCGCGCACCGTCACCTTGCCGACTTGCTTGCCCGCCGCAGTCATCAGCGTCGCGGTCGCGATCCGTCCTGCCGCCGCGGGCGGGGGTTCCGTGCTTGTCCCGTTCGCCGTGCATCCCGCCAGCATCATCGGTGCGAGCGCCATCATCGCCGCCAGTCCGCGCATCCCGTTTCTCCCTGTGGTCCGATCGCGACAAGTATCGGCGCGGCGCGATTGTTCCGCAAGCGTTGCGCGGCGGCGATTTTGCTCGCGGCCCGGCCGCCCCATGCTATCGGAGCAGCGAACAGGGAGAACGAGCTATGCGCGGCAAGTGGTTGCTGTTGCTCACGATCGCGCTGGCGGCATGCGGCCGCGACCAGAACGATCCGCGGCCGCCACGGGTCGATACGGCGCCGGTCATGCCGAAGCTCACCTCCACCCTGGTGGTGCCGGTCGACGTGCGGCTCGCCGATCTGGAGAGCGAGCTCAACCGCGCCACGCCGCAGACCCTTTGGTCGATCGACCAGCGCGAGGAGAAATGCGTGCCCGCGCAGCGCCTGACCGCCTGCGCCATCAAGCGCAAGGACGGTAGCTGCCGGATCGGCATCAAGAAGCTGAAGGTCACGCCCGATCTGTCGTGCCGCATCGTCGGCCAGGTGACGCGCGGCCGCATCGCGCTGGGCGGCAGCGGCGGCGATATCGTCATCACCTTGCCGGTCCGCGCCACGGTCAGCGCGCAGGATGTCGGCGGGATCATCAAGCGCGAGACCGCGACCGGCGCCGCCAATGTCCGCGCGGTGGCCAAGCTGGGGATGACTCGCGCCTGGCAGCCGACCGCGACGGTGCGCATCGCCTATGACTGGACCAACCCGCCCGGGGTCACGATCCTGGGCAAGCGCATCACCTTCGTCAGCAAGGCCGATGCCAAGCTGGCGGGCGTGATCGCCGGGCTGGAACGCAGCCTGCCACAGCAACTCGCCAAGGTTCAGGTGCGCGACAAGGTGGCGGCGGCCTGGCGCGGAGCGTTCAGCACCCTGCTGCTCAATCGCGACAAGCCGCCGGTGTGGATGCGCGTCACCCCGCAGCGGCTGGGCGTTCAGGGCTATAGCGTGCAGGGCCGCAACCTGCTGCTGACCATCGCGGCGGAAGCCAATGCGGAGACCTTTGTCGGGATCAAGCCCGACGCGCCGCCACCCGCGCCGCTACCGCCCGCCTCTCCCCGGATCGGGCAGCGCGGGCTCAGGTTCAATATCCCCGTGCTCGCCGATTATGGCGAGCTGGAGCCAGTGGTCGAACGCGCGCTCGCCAAGCGCGCCGCGCGCGGCATCACCTTGCCCAAGCTCGGCGCGGTCGACGTCAAATTCGGCGACGTCACGATCTACGCGACCGACAATGGCCGTCTGGCGGTCGGGGTGCCGGTCCGCGCGAAACTGAAAAGCGGCTATCTGGGCGAGCGGCGCGGCGAGGTCTGGCTGACCGGCCTGCCGTTCAACGAACCCGATTCCGAAGTGATCCGGGTCGACGCCCTGCAGATCAAGACGCGCAGCGACAGCAAGGCGGTCGACCTGCTGGTCGCGTTGTTCACCGATCCCGAGACGATCGGCTCGATCCAGGCCGCGCTGACCGAGAATTTCGCCAAGGATTACGACCACGTCCTGACCGCGGCGCGGCGCGCGCTGGCCGAGCGGCGGGAGGGCGATTTCCAGCTGAGCGCCAAGATCGACGAGGTCCATCATGGGCGCATCATGGTGACCGGAGCGGGCCTGTTCCTGGCGGTCGAGGCGCGCGGAGCGGCGAGCGTCCTGTATCGCCCGCGGCGGTGAGTGGGGGGATTGGCGTCCAATACCGGACTGAACCGGCATCCGCCGCTCGCCCTGCACCGTTGAAGGTACAGCTAGCATGTGCTTCCGCGAAGGCGTCCGGAAAAGCGCCACAATTCCTGGTGATGCCGAGTTGACGAGAACCGTGGAGCAGTGACTATGCCGATGCTGTTGCCGGCCTTGCTGGTGGGTGCGGCCGTGCCGGCTGTGGCGCGGATCGAGGACGTCGTAGCCCGACCGGCCGCGTTCGACGGCAAGTGGCTCCGGTTGCGCGGCCAGATCGACCAATGCACCCATTTCGACTGCGCGATCTGTCCCGAGGATGCCAGCGGGGCGGTTAAGCCGGAAAACAAGTGCCTTGCGATCGAATGGGACAGGCAGGTCGGCAGCCGGCGCGAGATCGGCACGGATTTCGACCCGATCTATCGCTACGCCTCGGTCGAGATCGTCGCGCGGTTCGATAAAACGTGCCTGGAGGCCTGCACCGATCGCGCGCCGGTATTGTTGAAAACCCGCGTCGAGCAGGTGTTCAAGCGCCGACCAAGCGCATTGGGCGTGAACAGGCAGCGCGCGGTCAACCGCATGATCGATCCTCCGCCCGCCGCCGCCGCGCCGTTGATCGCCTTGCTGCGCCACCTCAACGGAGTGGCGGAGGGCGCGTCATCGCCTGTGCGATATCGCGTGTTCGCCGATCCCGACGATCGGGCGCTGGAGAACGATGCCATTATCTGCCGCAGCGCGGGCGTGGATGGCGGCCCAGCGACCTGGCCAGCCGACGCAGACTCGGCGCTTTTGGCGCGGAGCACCGAGGACGGTTTCAAATGCTTCTTTGCGCGGCATGCCGACGGCCAATGGGCGATTGCGCCCGATTAACGTTCACTCGGCGCTTTGCTCGTGCCGGCCGCCATCGCCGCCCGGCGCTCCTCCCCGCGACGTCTCGCGCGTTGCCCGTAGAGGAACGTCCACAGCGTCAGCGCGCCCATCGTGGCGTAGCCGACGATCGGTCCGACAATCAGATACGTGCGGATGGTCAGCGCGAAGACCAGCGCCACCGACACCGCGACATTGGCGAGCAGGCCCAGGCCCCACACCAACGTCATCACCGTCATCGTCCGGCGGAAGCCGGCATGGACCTGGAGCGCCTCGAACTCCTGCGCCTCCCCTTCCGACTTGCGCCGCATGCTCGCCCGCGCGAGTTGGTAGATCAGCGGCTTGCCGATCAGCGCCGAGCCGAGAAAGGCCAGCCCGATGATCCCGGTGACGAGGTTCTCGCGCAGCTGCAGGAACTTGGCCCCGCCGCCACCGATCATCGCCAGCAGCGACAGCACGATGCCGGCCACCACCAGCACCGACAGCGCATCGACCCGGCGGTGGCGCGCGAACTCGACCAGGCTCCACGCGATCGGCGGCGCCGACGACGCGAGCAGCGCGCGGACGTCGCCGAGCGGGGCTTCGGCGTAGGAGTAGATCGCGAAGGGCAGGATGAAATTGACCAGCGCCTCGACGAAGACGTGGGCGCCGTTCGTGCGGAGGTAGGTTAGGATGCGAGTACTCAGGCCTGTTTTCGCTTCCACTCGAACTTTCCTCGATGTTCCGGCGACAGGATAGGACCGCGGACGGAAGCCACAAGGTGCCGTGCCGCCGTTAGGTTCAGTTCGGCGCGATTGAGACATTGCGTTTTGCCCGAAGCCGGTCAGGATAGGAAAAACCGCCTTGGAGCAACAACATGATCCTGCGAGCAGCGACTATACTTGGCCTTTGCTCGACGGCGGCCATGGCGTCTCAGCAGGGGTTGGCACCGGCTATCCAGCCCAATGGCCTGGGCCGCGTGCTGGTGACCTGGTCACCGACTGAGGCACAATGCGGCGGTGCGCCGATCGCGCTCGGTCCGTTGGTGCGGCGGCCGCTCAACAATCTGTTCTGGCCGACCCAGTTCAAATTTAAGCCGGTGACGTTCCGCTTCACGATCGACGCGAGCGGTCGGCCATTGTCGATCGAGCGTATCGAGCGTATCGATTCCGACTTCGTGTCCTTCGGCGACGACCTCGCCCCGGCGCTTGCGGCGAGCCAGTTCGCCGGCGGCGCGAAGGCGTCGTGTCAGATCACCTACACGCCAAAGACGATGTCGTTGGCGGAGGCACCGGTCGGCGACCTGATCTCGTATACGATCTCGCCGATCGGCGGAGCCCTGCCCAACGAGGGCTGGGCACGGATCAAACCGGCCGGCGATTGCGCAAAGGCGCCGACGGTCGCGCCGCTCCTGTCGGCATTCCCCAATTACGCGCAGATTGCCGGAACGCCGGGCATCCACGAATGGACGCTTATCGGCTATGACATCGATCGCCAGGGCAAGCCGACGAACGTGCACATCATCGGCAGCAACGGCAATGCGGCTCTGGCAAAGGCGTCGGCCAAGGCGATGCAACGCTGGAAGTTCGCCGATGGCCCGCGGACGGGCTGCATCTATGCCTATCGGCGACCCCCTCTGACCCTGGCGGCACCGCCCGCCCCCGAGGAAGCGGCGTTCCGGTCCGCCGACGCTACCTGCGAGGAGCCGCACCAATGGACGCAACCGCTCTCGCTTCAGTTCCCGGAAAATTACCGACGGCGGATGATCGAAGGGTGGGCGATCGTGCGATACGACGTGGCGCCATGGGGCGCGGTGGGCAATCTCAAGGTCCTGGCGTCCCAGCCAAGCGAAGACTTCGGCAAGCAGGCAATCTTCATGCTGCAAGGCGCGACATTGCCGAAATCGTCACGCGGGCTGACGGGATGCGTGGATCGGGTGCGCTACGTGTTCGAACACAATGCGCCGCCGGTGGAGTGAGGATAAGGGGACGCTCGTCTCCGTACCGCGCCTGCGGCAAGCCTGTGCCTATGCAATGACATCTGACTGAATCACCGAAGCAGGGGTAGCCCCATCGCGAACCTGGTCTTTCACATCAGCTTGCGAGTTTCGCCGGCTAGGTTCAGTCTACCTGTGGGGAGGGCCGTCCGATGATCGGCAAGTATAGCCTGTTGCAAATTGCACTGTTCGTGTTCGGGCTCGTGTCCTGCCTGCTCTATCCGCTATCGATCGTCTGGCCGTCGGGCTGGTCGTGGCATGCGGGAGCGCCGATGGCATCGCATTACTTCATGATGATGGTCGGCGTGTACGCGACGCTCGGCGTCTTCCTGATGGTCGCGGCGCGCAATCCCGCCGCCAATAGCTCGCTGATCTGGTTCACCGTGGTGTCGAGCGCGGTGCATGCGCTGATCATGGCGGTGCAAGCGGTCGGCGATCCGATGCAGCGGGGCCACCTGCTCGGCGACGTGCCGGCGTTGTTGACGGTGGCGGTGGTGCTTGGGGGGTTGATGGTGGCGCAGGGGCGGCGGCGCGGCGCTTAGGTTTCGGGCCGACCTCGAGGCGGGGGCGCTTGCTCACTTCCGCTGTAGATCCGTGCATTTAGTAAACTGTTGCCGCGACTCCCCACCGTGACTCCCTGATCGCCAATCCCGCCTGTTTTTTGGGGTTTATTGTACATGCCACCGTAAAGGCACCGCACCTCCTATGGCCGACCGACCCGCCTTACGACGCGCCGGTTCGGTTGTGATCGACACAACCAATTTAGACACAATTAGCTTTGGCAGGTTGGCGCCATAGCTGTACAACCCTCAAGTCAAACGGAGAAACTGGCAATTGGCATCGCAGCCGGAAAAAATCTACGAAATTTCAAATAGCCTCGAACAGCAAGTCGCCCATTTGCTGCCGAGTAAGGCAAAATTTGTGCACTACACGTCACTTGCCGGATTCTATGGAATTACGGAGTCAGCGCGACTGCGATTCACCTCTGCTAAAAGCACGAACGACCCTTCCGAATTCCTATTTGGCGAGTCGGTTGTTACTAAGGCTTTGGAAGATTTGTTATCTGAGGAATCTGGTGATGATCTGATCATCATCCGGAACTGCCTTGCAATTTTTCCATCAAGAAAGTTCCAACCGTTCGTATTCTGTATGTCCGAAGTTATGGATGCCGAAGAAGAGAACGTGGGCGAATTGAGTCAATGGCGCTTATACGGCTCAGACGGCCGCGGAATTGCGCTAGTATTCAATGTCGAATCGACGGCGATGCTTACAAAGTTGCAGAATTTTGCCTCCCTACCTCGTCGCGTCGTGTATGGCGAAGAGGACGGAATCGCTCTCGTCAAAAGTGAGGTGAAAGATTTTCTGGTAAAGGTCGCTACGATTTCTCACGAAATTGATCTTACCGATGGGTTGAAGCAGCAAGAGATGGGACAACTGCTTGGGAATAAGGTCTTTTGGCTACCTAGCGTCATCAAACACAAAGCTTACAAGCACGAGCGAGAAGTGCGGTTAATCCGCGGAGACATCGGTGAGCACGTCGGCAATCCCTTGGTGTTCTTCGAGAAAAACGGCGTTCAAAGACCCTCCATAGAAAGATCTATATCCGAATTATTGGGAAGCCCACCTAATCAGTATCACAGCTCGCCAATTTCTAAGGTGATCGTTGGGCCGTCCTCTGACCAGGCTGCTATAGAAGATAGTATCAACCATTTCTTAAGCGCTAGAAATTGGACAGTTCCTGTAGTTAGATCTAACATTCCCTATCGAGTGTTCTGATGGCGATCAGCGAACCTCTGTATGATCGGGCCGGTCGGGTAATTGCGTTCTTGTTAAATGGCGATAGAATAATTTCGCGTAACGGCGCGAATGTGGCCTGGCTAAGAAATGGAAGTGTCTACAATTACTCGGGGCAACACTTAGGGTGGTGGGAAGGCGATCACGTTCGTGATCGAAATGGCGCCCTCATGTATTGGCAACGAGGCGCTTCGACTGGACTAATTCATCCAATTCCGCAAATTCCGCCCATTCCGCCCATTCCCCCCATTCCTCCGATCAAGCCGATTCCGGCGATCCCACCAATCAAACCTATCCGACGGTTGTCGTGGAGCGACAGCTCGCTCCCGGGACTATAGAAAAACCGAGCAGAAATAAGACAATTTGTTACTTAAAAAAGCATCATGATCTTTTTACGTTAATGTAGATTGACTTTCTCTGAACGGCTATATTTGATCGATGTTAGACACTCCGTCCAGCTACATCGTCTTCATCGATGAGGCAGGAGATCCCGGCATCAAACGTTATTCTACCGGTGATCCGCGATACGAATGGTTTACTGTTAGCGCGGTAGTCGTTCGACCTCGACTCGAACCGCTGATTGTGGATTGGGTACGAGAGGCGCGCGACGGTCAGAAAGGGCGTCAGACGGCCGTTTTACATTATCGTGACCTGACACAGGGCGCGCGGCAACACGTGTGCGAAATCATCGGCAGCAAACCGCTGCGAGCATTCGTCCTAGCTTCGCATAAGACAAATATGCGCCAGCACTACAACGCACGGTTGTCGACCGATGAACGAGCGTCGCGCTTCTACAATTGGTGCATCCGCATCCTGCTCGAACGCGTTACGGAATGGGCAGTCGGCCAATCGATGAGCGATTATGGTGAACGTCGACCCATCGAACTCGTCTTTTCCCAACGTGGCGGACATAACTATGCAAAGCTACGTTGGTATCTCTTTACCAAGTTGCAGTGGCAGGAAGATGCGGGAGAACTGTACCTCGGCCGACCTGTTAGCCGCGGTATGTTGCTCGACAGCCGCTGCACGGTCACTTCAACTAATCAACGCGCCGGGTTGCAGCTGGCAGACGTACTCGCGTCAGCGTTCTGGCAAGGGGCGAATAGCGGGATGCCGAACTATTCAACTGCTCCCGCCCTGGCGCTACGTCGGATCATTGCGCGCCCGCACAACGGAGCCGAAAAGGCCAACTTCGGATTAACTTTGTTGCCAATGCCTGAACAAGGCCAAATTCCGGAGACGGATCGCCCGCTGTTTCGTGCGTTCGGATATCAAATTTAAAGTGTGGCGGGCCCCGGCCTCGTCTGCACCGATCTGGCTGATAGGTCACCACTTCTAGGGCGGCCGTCCGATCGATTGCCGCTTTGCTCTAGGGCTTACGGCCGAGGTAGTTCCGGCGTATCCCGCCGAGGTCAACTTAGCAAAAAATAGATAGGAATCAACTGCTTGATAACCCATTGACGGGACTCAACTTTCTTGCCCGCGGCATCGGCTTTGCCGCGAAGACAGCCAGTCATAGTTCTGAGCGGTCCGGCGCCCGACCGGCGCAAACGACGGCATCTTGAACACGTGAGCCTTTCGTCGGCTGCCGGGGTCGGACCCAAACCCGCCCCCCCACTCACCCCCACCC
>NZ_BCYX01000080.1 GCF_001598415.1 Sphingomonas mali NBRC 15500 | reverse complement strand
TGGCTCGCGTCGAGCTGCGCTCGACCCACCCCTCTCCCAGCTACGACTAGGCGGCAAGCCGCCAAGTCTCCGCAACCCTCTCCCCTCCTGCGGAGGGGCGAGGGAGCTATTACTTACCCTTCCAAACGCCCGGCCGCTTCTCGACGAACGCGGCCATGCCTTCCTTCTGATCTTCCGTCCCGAACAGGCCATGGAACAGCCGGCGTTCGAACTGCACGCCCTGCATCAGCGTCGTCTCGAACGCGGCGTTGACCATTTCCTTGTTGGCGATGACCGCGAGCGGCGCCATGCCGGCGATCGTCGCGGCGGTCTTGACCGCTTCCTCGACCAGGTCGGCCGCCGGGATGATCCGCGACACCAGGCCGGCGCGCTCGGCTTCTTCGGCGTCCATGAAGCGGCCGGTCAGGCACATCTCCATCGCCTTGGCCTTGCCGACCGCGCGAGTCAGGCGCTGCGAGCCGCCCATGCCGGGTGCCACCGCGAGCTTGATCTCGGGCTGGCCGAACTTGGCGGTGTCGGCCGCCAGGATGAAGTCGCACATCATCGCCAGCTCGCAGCCGCCACCGAGCGCGAAGCCGGCAACCGCCGCGATCATCGGCTTGCGCGTACGGGTGAACATCTCCCAGCCGGCGAAATAATTGCCGCCATACATGTCGCCGAACGACTGCGGTTGCATCTCCTTGATGTCGGCGCCCGCGGCGAACGCCTTTTCGCTGCCGGTCAGCACGGCGCAGCCCTGCGACGGGTCGGCGTCGAACGCCTGCAGCGCCGCGACCAATTCGCCCAGCACCTGATTGTTGAGCGCGTTCAGCGCCTGCGGCCGGTTGAGCGTGATCAGCGTGACGCCGCCGTCGCGCCGGTCGACCAGGATTGTCTCATATGTCATTGCAGGCTCCGTCAGCGCGCCGACGCGATATTGGCCAACAACGCGTCGAGCTGTGCGGAAGTCGCATGCTCGAACGCCTCGTCGGCCGAGGCCGGCAGGTTTTCATAGGGAATCGGTTCGTCGAACTGGTCGGCGGCCAGGTCCCAATAGCGGCCGTCGATCAGATTGTAGAAATGCGTGCCGCCCTTGGTTCGCGTCTTGACGATGTCGCCACCCATCAGCCGCTGCACCGCCAGCGCCGTCACCGCGCATTGGTTGCGGCAGGGATTGGCGGGGTCGAACGGCGTCGACACCGTCTCGGGCGCCCAGGCGCGTTTGATACGATGATAGAGCAGATCGGGCGTTTCTATGCTCATTGCGGTGTCCATGCTTCATCGGCCGGCAGCGGCGCAAAGATCGCGTCGATCAATTCGTCGGTGACGCCTTCGGGGGTATCGGGGTCCCAGACCGGCGCATTATCCTTGTCGACGATCACCGCGCGGACGCCCTCGAGGAAGTCGTGGCGCATCACGACGCGCGCGCCGACGGCATATTCCTGCGTCATCTCGGCGGCGAAATCGACCATTTGCCGCCCTTCCTTGAGTAGGCGCAGCGACACTTTCATCGTCTGGGGCGACTTGGTCCTGAGCGTCGCCAGCGCTTCAGCGCCCCAAACTCCACCGCTGGTCTCCAGCGCGGCGTAAATGTCTTCCAGCCGGTCGGACTCGAACAGGCGGTTGATGTCCTGTTCGTGCGCGACGATCTTCGCCTCGGGCACCGGCGATCCCAGCTCGACGAGGATTTCCTCGATCTCGGTCGGTGCCGCCGCAATCCGGGCCTTGGCCTCATCGAGCGTATCGCTGGTCAGATAATCGCTCGCGAGACCGAGATTGAGGCACTCGGCCCCGTCCAGCCGGTGCCCGGTCAGCGCGAGATACTGACCAACCCGTCCCGGCAGGCGCGACAGATACCAGCCGCCGCCGACATCGGGGAACAGCCCGATCCCCGTCTCCGGCATGGCGAGCCGGGTATTCTCGGTCGCGACACGATAGCGCGCGGGCTGCGAGATGCCGACGCCGCCGCCCATCGTGATGCCGTCCATGAACGCCACCACCGGCTTCTCATAGGTGAACAGCCGATGGTTCATGCGATATTCGGTGAAGAAGAATTCTCGCGCCTCGACGCCGTCCTTCGCCCCGCTTTCCGCAAGCATGCGGATGTCGCCGCCGGCGCAGAAACCCCTGCCCTCGGCATGATCGATCATCACCGCCTCGACCGCAGGGTCGTGGCGCCACGCCGCCAGCGCGTCGAGCACAGCCGCGCACATCGCGGTATTGAGCGCATGGATCGCCTTGGGCCGGTTGAGCCGGATACGCCCGACCTTGCCTTCGATGAAGGTGAGGACGTCGCTCATCGGCAAAGGCTTTCTTGTTCACGCGGAGGCGCGGAGGCGCGAAGAGACAGGATAGGCTGCGCCCGTCTCGCGACAGCGAGACCCTTATGCCCGTCGCGCGCGCAGGGCGTTGAGGCCGCTAACGCGGCTTGGTGTGCGGCAAGCGACGTAATCTTCGCGCCTCCGCGCCTCCGCGTGAATCCAATCAATCCCCTCATTGCCGCGTCAAATCCCGGCCGACGATCATCCGCATGACCTGGTTCGTCCCCTCCAGGATCGAATGCACGCGCAAATCGCGCCAGAAGCGCTCGATCGGATAATCCATCAGATAGCCGTACCCTCCGTGCAGCTGGAGCGCGCGGTCGACGATCGAGCTGCCATTGTCGGTCGCCAGCCGCTTCGCCATCGCCGAGAAACGCGACTTGTCGGGCGCGTTGGCGGTCACCTTTGCCGCGGCGAGGTAGAGCAGCGCCCGCGCCGCCTCGAGGTCGGTCGCCATATCGGCCAGCATGAATTGCGTGTTCTGGAAATCGGCAACCGGCGTGCCGAATTGCTGGCGTTCCTTGGTGTAGTTGATCGACTCATCGAGGCAGCGCTGCGCTCCGCCGAGCGAGCAGGCGCCGATATTGAGCCGCCCGCCGTCGAGCCCCGCCATCGCGAAACGGAACCCGTCGCCCTCCGCGCCGACCCGGTTCTCGACCGGCACGCGGCAATCCTCGAAGATCACCTGCGCGGTCGGCGAGGCGTTCCAGCCGAGCTTCCTTTCCGGCGCACCGAACGACAGCCCGGGCGTATCCTTCTCGACCACCAGGCACGAGATGCCCTTCGACTTCTCCTCGCCGGTGCGGACCATGCAGACATAGATATCGTTATAGCCAGCGCCGGAGATGAACTGCTTGGTGCCGTTCAAGACGTAATGATCGCCGTCCCGCTTCGCGCTGGTCTTGAGCGCCGCGGCGTCGGAGCCGGAGCCGGGCTCGGTCAGGCAATAGCTGGCGATCTTGTCCATGCTGACGAGGTCCGGAAGGAAACGATCCTTGATCGCCTGATCGCCGAAACGGTCGATCATCCAGGTCGCCATATTATGGATCGAGATGTACGCGCTGGTCGCGGGGCAGCCATAGGCCATCGCCTCCATGATCAGCGCCGCCTCGAGCCGGCCGAGCCCTATCCCGCCCGATTCCTCGGCGACATAGATCGCGCCAAAGCCGAGCTCGCCCGCCGCCTTCCAGACGTCGACCGGATAATGGCGTTTCTCGTCCCATTCGGCCGCGAACGGCGTGATGCGATCGGCGGTGAACTTGCGCGCTAGGTCCTGGATTTCGCGCTGGTCGTCGGTCAGGTCGAACTGGTTGATCATGCGGAAAGTCTCGTCTGGACGGAGTGGAGAGGGCCATAGACCCGCGTCGGGAGCGAAGCCATAACGCGTGAGCAATGACGCGGATGCTGCTCATCGATACCGCGCTGCGCCTGCTGTCGGCGGGCCAGTTGATGCTGATCGCTCTGGTGATCGGCCGTGGCCGCGCGCCGCGCCCGATCCGCTGGGCGACGGTGCTGCTGTTGCTGAGCGTGGCGGCGTATCTGGCCGATGTCGCGCCGGTGATCGATGTGCGCAGCATGCGAATCTGGCCGATCGTCCAGCTCGGATCGCAGAGCTCGCCGATTGCGTTGTGGGTGTTCGCCCACCTGATCTTCGAACGCCGCATCGACCGGCGGCTGCTGGCCATCGCCATCGCGATCACGCTTGCCTGCTGGATCAATTTCCTCGCGGCGGTTTACTGGACGCATCGCATGCCGGTGACCGCCGACGTGACGCAGCATGCCTTGTCCTTCGCGCTCGCCGGCCACGCCATCTGGATCGCGATCACCGAACGCGGCGACGATCTGATCGAGCGGCGCCGCGCGTTCCGCACCGGCTTCGTGATCGTCGTGGGGTTGCAGACGCTCGCGGTCGTCGTGGTCGAGACCATCGTCGGCTATGTTACCATCCCCTGGCTGATGCTGCTGCAATCGGGCAGCACGCTGATCGCGGTGCTGGCGTTCGGCGCGGTGCTGTTGTCGAGCAATGCCGATCTGCTGTTCGATGCGGCCGCCCCTGCGCCGCCGCAGCCGAGCCTCGCGCCCGCCGACAATGTCCTCAAACAGAAGCTCGACGCGGCGATGGCCGGCCATGTCTATCGCGAGCCCAGCCTGTCGATCGGCGTCCTCGCTGCCAAGCTCGGCGTGCCCGAGCATCGCCTGCGTGCGCTGATCAACCAGCGGCTGGGCTATCGCAACTTTTCCGACTTCCTCAATTCGCACCGCATCGCCGACGCGCAGGCATGGCTCAGCGACCCGGCCAAGGTCGCGCTGCCGGTGCTGACGATCGCGATGGACCTGGGATATGGCAGCCTGGCGCCGTTCAACCGCGCCTTCCGCGACACCACCGGCCAGACCCCGACCGACTGGCGCCGCGCGGCGCTGGGCGGTTTCGAAAATAGCTGATCGATTCCGGAATCGACCGGCTTTTTCCGGCACTGCCGCGACCGCCTGCATCCGATCGGCCAGACAGCCCGCATCATTTGACGGGAGCTTGGTATGACCGACTCGATCCGAACGCTCATCATGGGCGGCGCACAAGGCTATATGATCGAATTGACCCGCTATCTGGCCGCGGCGGGCGGCGTGACCCTGGTGCTGTGGCTGGGCGCGCGCTGGACGGAGAGCCGCCGCATCCAGTTGCGCACGCCCGACTTCGCCGATTGGCAGCACGAGGTAATCAATTCGCTGATCACGATGGTGACCTTCGCGGCATCGACCATGCTGACGATCGCCTTGGCGCGGATGGGCATCCTCCATGTCTCGATGGCCGCGCCGCCGCTCTGGCTGGCGGGCGTCGAGTTCGTCGCGATCGTCATCGCGCACGACGCCTATTTCTACTGGATGCACCGCGCGCTGCACCTGAAGGCCTTGTTCCGCCGCGCGCATATGACGCATCATATGTCGCGCACGCCGACGCCCTGGGCCGCGTACAGTTTCGCGCCCATCGAGGCAGCGTTCGAAGCCGCGTTCCTGCCGCTGTTCCTGCTGATCGTGCCGTTCCACGCGCTGGTCGTGCTCGCGTTCCTGCTCCACCAGATCATCAGGAACACGATCGGCCATTCGGGGCATGAACTCGCCTGGTCGGGCTTCACCCGCAGCCGTTGGACCGGATGGCTGACCACCACCACGCACCACGACCTCCACCATAGCGAAGGCCGGCACAATTATGGCCTCTACTTCACCTGGTGGGATCGGTGGATGGGAACGGAGCACCCGCGTTATCATGAGAAGTTCGAGGCGATCGTCGCCGACCGCCCCGTCCTTACCCCATTGTCGGGATGACGAAGGCGTTGGCGCCGTCGCCGACCCCGCCATCGGGCCAGCGTTGGGTGACGGTCTTGACCTTGGTCCAGAATTTGACGCCTTCGAGGCCGTGCTGGTTGGTGTCGCCGAAGGCAGAGCGCTTCCAGCCGCCAAAGGTGTGATAGGCGACCGGTACCGGGATCGGTACATTGATCCCGACCATACCGACATTGACCCGCGCGGCGAATTCGCGCGCGGCGTGGCCGTTGCGAGTGAAAATGGCGACGCCGTTGCCGTATTGATGATCGCTCGGCAGGCGGAGCGCGGTCTCGAAATCGGGGGCGCGGACGATCTGCAGGACGGGGCCGAAAATCTCTTCCTTGTACGACTGCATGTCTGGCGTGACATGGTCGAACAGCGACGGGCCGATGAAGAACCCTTCTTCATGCCCCTGGAGCTTGAAGCCGCGGCCATCGACCACCAGTTCGGCGCCTTCGTCGACCCCGGTCTGGATCCAGTTCTCGACGCGCTGCTTGTGCGCGGCGTTGACCACCGGGCCGTAATGCGCATCATTGTCGGTCGACACGCCGACGCGCAGCGCCGCGATCGCGGGGATCAATTTGGCCTTGAGCGCCTCGGCGGTCTTGTCGCCGACGGGTACGACAACCGGGAGCGCCATGCAGCGCTCGCCGGCCGATCCGAACGCAGCACCCGACAGATCGGCGACGACCTGATCGAGATCGGCGTCGGGCATGACGATGCCGTGGTTCTTGGCCCCGCCCATCGCCTGGACGCGCTTTCCGGCGGCGACGCCGCGATTATAGACGTAATGCGCGATGTCGGACGAGCCGACGAAGCTGACCGCGGCGATCGCGGGATGGTCGAGGATCGCGTCGACCATTTCCTTGTCGCCGTGCACGACCTGAAAGATGCCTTCCGGCATGCCAGCTTCGCGCATCAGTTCGGCGAGGCGCACCGGCACCGACGGGTCGCGCTCCGACGGCTTGAGGATGAAGGCGTTGCCGCACGCGGTGGCGACGGCGCCCATCCACAAGGGGATCATCGCGGGGAAATTGAACGGCGTGATGCCGACCCCGATGCCGACCGGCTGGCGCATCGAATAGACGTCGATCCCGGGCCCCGCGCCCTGGGTATATTCGCCCTTGAGCACGTGCGGGATGCCGCAAGCGAACTCGACCACTTCGAGTCCGCGCTGGATGTCGCCCTTCGAATCGGCGATCACCTTGCCATGCTCGGACGAGAGCAGATGCGCGAGCTCGTCCATGTTCTTTTCGACCAGCGCCTTGAAGTTGAACATGACGCGGGCGCGGCGCTGCGGATTGGTCATTGCCCAGGCCGGTTGCGCGGCCTGCGCTGCGGCGACCGCGCGATCGAGATCGGCTTGCGCACCAAGATTGACCTTGGCCTGGACCTGCCCGGTATTGGGGTCGAACACGTCGCTGGTACGAGTGGCGCCACCGCCGGCAGAGCCCGCGATGAAATGGTCGATGGTGCGCATGGTCAACTCTCCTGGGGCCTCGTTCGGCTCGATGCTCTATTTCACTAGGCAAATTCGCACGCAAGGCTACTTAATTGCCAAATGAACATGCAAAAATGCAGATGGCTCGATGCAGAACTGGGATGACCTGCGTATCTTTCTCGCCGTTGCACGCTCGAAGCGTATCGCGCCGGCCGCGCGATCACTGGGGGTCGATGCAACGACAGTCGGCCGAAGGCTCGCCCGACTGGCGGCGCGAGTCGATCGGCCGCTATTCGAGTCGGTCGGCGGCGAACGCCGGCTGACCGAGGAAGGCGAAGCGCTGCTCGCGCATGCCGAGACGGTCGAATCGGCGATCGTCGCCGCGATCGCGCCCGCCGGCGACCTGGCTCCTGCTGGGCATGTCAGGGTGAGCGTGGCGGAGGGGCTGGCGACCTGGGTGATCGCACCGGCGATCGCGCCTTTCCAGGCGAGCCATCCGCGCATCCGGCTCGACCTGATCACCGCGTCGGGCTTCCTCAATCCGTCGAAGCGCGAGGCGGACATCGCGGTGATGCTTGCCCGCCCGCGCAGCGCGCAGCTTCGCGCCATCGAGTTCGCGCGCTATCGACTGCGGCTCTATGCCACGCCCGATTATCTCGACCGCCACGGCCGGCCGACGTCCAACGCCGACCTCGGCAAGCACGTTCTGGTCGGCTACGTCCCCGAGCATATCTATGCCCCCGAGCTCGATTATCTGTCCGAGATCGAGCCCGGCCTGACCCCGCAGGTCCGCAGCACGAGCATCAATGTCCAACGTTCGCTGGTGTCCGCCGGCGGGGGGATCGCGGTGCTTCCCGACTTCATGGCGCAGCACGATTCCGGGCTCGAACCCGTGCTGGGCGAGAGCGTCGCCGTTCACCGCACCTTCTGGCTGGTGACGCATCAGGATACGCACGCGACGTCCCGCATCCAGGCAGTGTCCACCTGGCTCCAGGCGATCGGCGGACGGCTAGGCTAAGTCGTCTTTGTCGCGATTGAAACTAGAGATCCGTTCGCCCTGAGCTTGTCGAAGGGCATCTGTCCGCATGCGCGGCGCTTGAGGCTGGGCGCCCTTCGACAGGCTCAGGGCGAACGGAAGTTGAGGTGATGCAGCGCGTCGGAAATCGACCCTAAGCTGCACGACCCGCCGGGACCGGGAGCATCCGTCCTTCAGCATCCGCGAACAGCAGCACGTCCACCCCGAAGGCGTCGCGCAAATGCTGTTGCGTCAGCACCTCTTCGGGCGGGCCCGACGCGAAGACGCGGCCGTCGCGCAGCATCACGATCTCGTCCGCGACGCGTGCGGCGTGGACCAGATCGTGGAGCACGACGACCACGCCGACCCCGCGCGCCGCCTGGCCGCGCAAGCGGTCGAGCAGGTCGAGTTGATGCGCCGGATCGAGGCTCGCCAGCGGCTCATCCGCGAGCAGCCATTGCGGCTCGCCC
>NZ_BCYX01000079.1 GCF_001598415.1 Sphingomonas mali NBRC 15500 | reverse complement strand
CCGGGGAGGAATTAGATCTACGTCGCCTCAGGCGGTTGCTTCTTCGGGAACAGCCGCCTGAAGGCGTGGCGGAGCAGCAGCAGCATCGCGACCGCGGCGACCAGAACCAGTATTGCGATGACCACCGCCGCCCAGGGGCTGGCGATCGCCGCCACCAGCAGGCCGGTCGTCGCGACATCCTCGCCGGTCGACACCGCGATATTGCTGAACGGCTCCGGACTGGCATTGACCGCGGCGCGCGTCCCCGCCTTGGCGCCATGCGTCAGCAGCGCCGCGCCGCCGCCGAGCAGCAAGGCGACGACCTGCCATTTGGTGTCGTGCGGATCGACGATGGCGAGCGCGAGCAAGGCGCCGCCGACCGGGCGGACGAGCGTGTGGACCGTGTCCCACAGGCTGTCGATCCACATCACCTTGTCGGCGAAGAATTCGGCCAGCGCGCCAACGCCCGCGGCGCCGATCACCCACCAATTGGCCAGCACGTCGAGGCTGTGAAGCTGCTGCGGCAAGGCGATCCAGCCGGTGTGCATCGCGAGCCCCGTGGCGAAGATGCAGAGATACAGCCGCCATCCGCTCAACAGGCTGATGCTGGCTGCGAGCCCGATAATGCCCACCGCGTCCATGGGCGGGGTGTAGCATGGGGGGCGGGGTTCCTAAAGTTCCTCCCCGCGAAGCGGGGAGGAACTACCGGGGCCTATTCCGCTGCTTGCTGCTCCAGCACCGGGTAATCGATATATCCCTCCGGCCCCGGGGTGTACCAGGTCTTGAAGTCGTCGGCGTTGAGCTCGGCGCCGCGGCGAAAGCGGTCGACCAAATCGGGATTGGCGATGAACTTGCGCCCGAACGAGACGCCGTCGGCCAGGCCCGAGGCGACATCGGCCTGCGCCGCCTCGAACGTATAATCCTGGTTGAGGATCAGCGGCCGTTCGAACACCTGGCGGATCTTCGGGCTGAGCTTCGGGACCGAAGACGCGCCGAACGTGCCAGTCGGCGACAGTTCGCGCAGCTCGAGAAAGGCGATGCCGAGGTCGTTGAGCGCTTTCGCCGCGGGGACGAACACCGCCTCGGGATTGCTGTCGTCGGCGCCCTGCGTCTCGCCATTGGGCGACAGACGGATCGCGGTGCGGCCGGCGCCGACTTCGGCGATCACCGCCTCGACCGCTTCCTTCATGAAGCGGATGCGGTTTTCCGGGCTGCCGCCATAATCGTCGTCGCGGAAATTGGTGTTGTCGCGCAGGAACTGGTCGATCAGATAGCCGTTCGCGCCGTGCAGCTGGACCCCGTCGAACCCGGCGGCGATCGCGTTGCGCGCGGCCGTGGCATATTCGCCCTGGGCGCGCTTGATGTCGTCGAGCGTCGCGGCGCGCGCTTCGGCATAGGGGTTTTCGGGTTTGTGATAGGGCGCGCGCGTCACCGAGGACGATAGCGGCTGCAGCCCCGTCACGTCGGGCCGCGCGAGCCGGCCCATATGCCAGATCTGCGCGACGATCTTGCCGCCCGCCTCGTGCACCGCGGCGGTGACCGGCTTCCATGCCTCGACCTGCGCATCGGTCCACAGGCCCGGCGCGTTGGGCCAGCCCAGGCCGAGCCGGCTGACGCCGGTGCCTTCGGTGATGATCACGCCGGCACCGGCGCGCTGGCGGTAATAATCGATCATGATCGACGTCGGCACATGCTCGGCGGTCGAGCGGCCGCGCGTCAGCGGCGCCATCAGGATGCGGTTCCTGGCGGAAATATCGCCAAGCTGGATAGGATCGAACAGCGTAGGCATTCTTGGATAACCTCCCGACAGGACTTCGTTGCGGACGCGGCGCAGATAGGTGTTATGGGGCCGCATGCACCGGGAAAGCGCAACAAGAAAAGCTTCGGACGACAAAAGCGTCGCCGCCCATCCTTTTGCTTTCGCGGCGCTGATCCTCGCCAATATCCTGCTGAGCGTCGGCCCGGTCTTCGTGCGGATGAGCGATGTCGGACCGGTCGCCGCAGGGTTCTGGCGAATCGCGCTGGCGGCCCCCGTGCTGCTCGCCGTGGCGTTCGGCACCGGCTGGCGTCCGACCGGGCTTGGCCGGGGCGTGTGGTGGGCGATCGGGATCGGCGGCCTGTGTTTCGCCGGTGACCTCGCCGCCTGGCATATCGGTATCCTCAAGACGCAGCTCGCCAATGCGACCTTGTTCGGCAATTCGGCGACCCTGTTCTACCCTGTCTATGGCTTTCTGATCGCGCGTGCCTGGCCATCGCGGACGCAAGGCTTCGCGCTGTTGCTGGCGCTGGTCGGAGCGGGGTTGCTGATGGGGCGGTCGATGCAGATCGCGCCCACGCATCTGGCCGGCGACCTGCTCTGCCTGCTCGCGGGCATTCTCTACACCGTCTATTTCGCGACCATGGCCAAGGCGCGCGACACGATGGCGCCGATCCCCGCGCTGGCGCTGTCGACATTGGCCAGCATGCTGCCGCTGCTGATCGTCGCCAATCTGCTCGGCGAACAGGTCACGCCGCACCATTGGACCCCACTGGTGCTGATGGCGCTGTCGAGCCAGATCATCGGCCAGGGGCTGATGATCTTCGCGCTCGGCCAGATGTCGCCGATGGTGATCGGCATCGCCTTGCTCACCCAGCCGGTGATGGCGGCGACGATCGGCTGGATCGGCTATGGCGAGCGGCTCGACGGCGTCGACATGATCGGCGCGGTCGCCGTCGCGGTGGCGCTGGTGCTGGTCCGCGGCGAACGCAAGGACGCCGCCGAGCTTGCCCCCGAAGGGGTCGAGGACGCATAAGCATGGGCATGACTCTCCCTGCCGATCCCACGCTCGACGAGATTCGCGCGGCGCTTGCCCCGCTCGTCGCCGACAATGCCGCGTTCGACGGCTGGAAAGCGGCGGCGCGCGACCTGGCCGCCGATCAGCTCGGGGTCGATCGCGACGTGGCGCTGCTCGCGTTGCCCGATGCCATAGCGATGATCGACGCCTGGTTCGCGAGCATCGACCGCGGGATGGTCGAGAAACTGCCGCCCGAAATACTGGGCAAGATGAAGGTGCGCGAGAAGATCGCCGCTCTGGTCGAAGCGCGGCTCGATTTGCTCGCCCCGCATCGTGAGACGTTGCGGCGCGCGCTGGCGATCCTGGCGATGCCGACCAATGTCGCGCACGGCGCGAAACTCGGCTGGCGCGCCGCCGACCTGATGTGGCGCGCGGCGGGCGACATCGCGACCGACTACAATCACTATACCAAGCGCGCGATGCTGGGCGGCGTCTATGCCGCGACGATCACCGTGTTCCTCGACGACCAGAGCGAGGGCCAGGCCGATACGCGCGCTTTCCTGGCGCGGCGGATCGAGGGGATCATGCGGTTCGAAAAGGCCAAGGCGCAGTTTCTCGGCCGGATCGAGCACCGACCGAGTTTGTCGCGGTTCGTCGGCCGGCTGCGGTATCCGGCGGTTTGATCGGGAAATCCGCGCAATACGTATAAGAACGTTATTGATAATCAGTCGCAGTACTTCTACGTGAGTCGTCATGGCGACGACTCCGCTCAGCCTTGAACAGCTTCCCCAGCGCCAGCGCGCGACCGTTGCGGGTATCGCCTGGGATCGGCTGACCGCGCCCGAGGGCCGGCGGCTGCGCGAACTCGGTTTCGATGAAGGCGTCGGCATCGAGGTGCTGCATCGCGCGCGGATCGGTGGCGGACCGATTGCCTGCCGGATCGGCCGCATGACCGTGGCGCTGCGCCGCCGAGTGGCCGGCGCGATCCATGTTGCTACCGACCAGCTAGGATGAACCCCGCGCCGCTGGTCGCGCTGGTCGGCAATCCCAATGCCGGCAAGAGCGCGCTGTTCAACGCGCTGACCGGCGCGCGGCAAAAGGTCGGCAATTATCCCGGAGTCACCGTCGAGCGCCATGCCGGCCGGATGGCGCTGCCCGATGGCCGCCCGGTCGAATTGCTCGACCTGCCCGGCACCTACAGCCTCGAACCGTCGAGCCCCGACGAGCGCGTCACGCGCGACGTCGTCACCGGTACGCAGGCGGGCGAGCGGCTGCCCGACGCGATCATCGTCGTGGTCGATGCCTCCAACCTCGACAATCATCTGCGCTTCACGCTCCAGCTGATCGCGCTCGGCCTGCCGGTGGTGGTCGCGCTCAACATGATCGACCTCGCCGAGCGCGACGGGCTCAAGCTCGACCCCGACGCGCTGGCACGCGAGCTCGGCGTTCCCGTCATCCCCACCGTCGCGGTGCGCAAGCGCGGCATCGACGACCTCAAGGAAGCGCTGGCCGATCTCGCCACGCCGGGCGCGACGGCGTTGCGGCCGAGCGACCCGGTGCTCCACGCCGACATCGCCACCTTGCAGCGCCGCGCGCGCCAGATCGCGATGGCCGCGACGATTTCCGAGACGCCGGTGCGGCGCTGGACGCACATGCTCGATTCGGTCGCGCTGCATCCGGTGTTCGGCGTGCTGTTGTTGTTCGTCGTGCTGTTCGTGATGTTCCAGGCGGTGTTCTTCGCCGGCGCGGCGCCGGCCGACGCGATCGCCGGCGGGTTCGACTGGCTGGCCGGGCTGGTCAAGCAGGTCATGCCCGACTCGATCCTGCGCTCGCTGATCACCGATGGCGCGATCGCGGGCGTGGGCGCGGTGATCAAGTTCCTGCCCCAGATCCTGATCATGTTCTTCTTCATCCTGGTGCTGGAAGCGAGCGGCTATATGGTCCGCGCCGCCTTCCTGATGGACCGGATCATGGCGAGCGTCGGACTGTCGGGCCGGGCGTTCATTCCCCTCCTCTCCAGCTTCGCCTGCGCGGTGCCCGGCATCATGTCGACGCGCACGATCGAGGACGAGAAGGATCGCCTGACCACGATCCTGATCGCGCCGCTGATGACCTGTTCGGCGCGGTTGCCGGTCTATACGTTGGTGATCGGCGCGATGATCCCCAATGTCCGGGTGCTGCCGTTCGTCGGGCTGCAGGGGCTGGTCATGCTCGGTTTGTACATCATGGGCGTGGCGGGCGCGTTCGTCGTCGCACTGGTCCTGCGCCGCACGGTGACCAAGGGCGCGTCCTCGGGCTTCATGATGGAGATGCCCAAATACCAGCTGCCGAGCGTGCGCGATCTGGCGATCGGGCTGTGGAGCCGCGCCGAGATTTTCCTCAAGCGCGCGGGCACGACGATCGCCTTCACCACGATCGTGTTGTGGGCAATGTTGTCCTTTCCCCAGGTGCCCAAGGACAGCGCGGTCAGCCAGGTCAATTATTCGGTCGCCGGGCGCATCGCCAATGCGATCGAGCCGGCATTCCGGCCGATCGGCTTCAATCGCGACATCGTGCTGGCGCTGATCCCGGCAATGGCGGCGCGCGAAGTGTCGGTCGCCGCGCTCGGCACGGTCTATGCGATCGACACGGCCGGCGGCGACGATGAAACCAAAATGGCGCAGACTCTCCACAAGCGCTGGAGCCTGGCGACCGCCCTCGCTTTCCTCATATGGTTCGTGTTCGCACCACAGTGCATCTCGACCATCGCAGTCACCAGAAGAGAGACAAACGGGTGGAAATGGCCCGCCTTCATGGTTGGCTATTTGTTCCTGCTCGCCTACATCATGGCCGGAATCACATACTGGCTGGCTGTCTTCGCCGGCCTCTAGGCAAGGGCGAATTAATGGCGGGCAGCGTCAACAAGGTCATTCTCGTCGGCAATCTCGGGCGCGATCCCGAGAGCCGCACGTTCCAGAACGGCGGCAAGGTCGTCGAACTGCGCATCGCGACGTCGGAACAGTGGAAGGACCGCAATTCGGGCGAGCGCAAGGAGCGCACCGAATGGCACACGGTCAAGGTGTTCAACGAAGGCCTGGCCAATGTCGCCGAGCGCTATCTGCGCAAGGGCTCGAAAGTCTATATCGAGGGCGCGCTGCAGACCCGCAAATGGCAGGACCAGGACGGCAAGGATCGCTATTCGACCGAGATCGTGCTGCAGGGCTTCAACAGCGTGCTGACGATGCTCGACGGCGCGCCGGGCGGCGGTGGCGGTTCCGGCGGCGGCGGCGGTGGCGGCTTCTCGAGCGGCCGTGACGACTTTGCGCCATCGGGCGGCGGACGCGACGATTTCGCCGGCGCCCCGAGCGGCGGTGGCGGCTTCGGCGGCGGCAAGAGCGGCGGCTTCTCCGACGACCTCGACGACGACGTTCCGTTCTAGGATCGGCAGCGCGGTTCCCGCGCAATCACGTCGCGCCCGGCGACTGCCTGCACGACGCTGTGCCCCGGTGCTCCTGCGAAAGCAGGAGCACGGTCAAATGCGATCGTCGTCCTACCGCCTCAGCAAGAACACCGCGTGCTCGGCGAGCAGGTTCGCCATGGTCGCGCTGGTGCGCTGATCGCCCGACAGGAACCACGCGCCTTCGACAATGATGCCGCGCTCGTTCAGCAGCGCGCGGAAATCGTCGATCGTGACGTGGTGGATGTTGGGGGTCGCATACCAGGCGACCGGCAGCAGCCGCGTGACCGGCATCCGTCCGCCCCACAAGAGCGACGCGCGCACTCGCCAATGCGCGAAATTGGGGAAGGACACGAAAGCGTGCCGCCCGATCCGCAACAGATGTTCGAGCACGACGTCGGGCGCGCGCGTCGTCTGGAGCGTCTGGCTGAGGATCGCATAGTCGAAACTGTTGTCGGGATAGTCGGCGAGATCGGTATCGGCATCGCCCTGCACCACCGACAGCCCGCGCGCGACCGCGCTCGCGACGTCGCCGGCATCGAGCTCCAGCCCGCGCGCATCGACTTGTTTCTTGTCGCGCAGCGCCGCCATCAACTCGCCGTCGCCGCAGCCGATATCGAGCACGCGGCTGCCCGGCGCGACATTGGCGGCGATCACCGCGAGGTCTGGACGCAGGCTCATTCGGGCGTCGCCCGCAACGCGTCGGCGAACCCCGGCGCCAGTCTTTCCATATAGCGACCGGGTCGGATCAAGGCGTGGAAGCCGAGCGCTTGGTACACGCCATGCGCATCGGCGGTAACGAGCGCCATCCGCCGGATGCCGGCAAAGTCGGGATGATCGATGAACCATGCGACCATCGCCCGCGCGATGCCTTGCCCGCGCGCGCTTTCATCGACCCAGACATCAGCCAGCCAGGCGAAGGTCGCGTGATCGGTGATCATCCGGGCATAGCCGACCTGCTCGCTTTGGCGGTAGGCGCCAAGGCAATGCGACCCGGCGATCGCGCGTTCGACCAAAGCGCGCTCGATCCCCGGCGACCAATAGCTCGAGGCAAGCCAGGCATGCACCCGCGCCACATCGAGCCGCGCCTTGTCGTCGTCGAGCTCGATCATAATGCCGCCCTCAGGAAGCCGTCGACCACGCGGTTGAGTTCGGGCGCGTCGAGCAGGAAGGCATCATGCCCGAATGGACTGCTCAATTCGACGAAGCTGACCGCCGCGCCGGCGGCGTTGAGCGCATGGACGATCGCGCGCGATTCGGGCGTGGGGTAGAGCCAATCGGTGTCGAAGCTGACCAGAGCGAACCGCGTCCGGCTCCCCCTGAAGGCATTGGCGAGCAGGCCGCCATGCTCCTCGGCCAGATCGAAATAATCCATCGCACGGGTGATATAGAGATAGCTGTTCGCATCGAACCGGTCGGTGAAGCTCAGCCCCTGGTGGCGCAGATAGCTTTCGACCTGAAAATCGGCGTCGAAGCCGAACGATTTGGCCTCGCGCGCTTGCAGCCGCCGGCCGAATTTCTCGGTCAGCCCCGCTTCGGACAGATAGGTGATGTGCGCCGCCATTCGCGCGACCGCGAGCCCGGCCGCGGGCGGGTCGCCTTCGCCGTAATAATCGCCGCCGCGCCAATTGGGATCGGCCATGATCGCCTGACGACCGACTTCGTGGAACGCGATATTCTGCGCGGTGTGGCGTGCGGTCGAGGCGATCACCACTGCCTTGGTCACGCGATCGGGAAAGGTCGCCGCCCAGCTCAGCGCCTGCATCCCGCCCATCGACCCGCCGACCAGGGTGACGGTGCCGACGCCGAGATGGTCGAGCAGCATCGCCTGCGCGCGGACCATGTCGCGGATCGTGATGACCGGGAAGCTCATCGCCCAGGGCTGGCCGGTCGCCGGGTTGACGGTCGCGGGACCCGATGACCCCATGCAGCTGCCGAGCACATTGGCGCAGACGATGAAGTGCCGCGCCGGGTCGATCGGCTTGCCGGGGCCGACCATCCGCGTCCACCAGCCGGGCTTGCCGGTGATCGGATGGTCGCTCGCGACATATTGGTCGCCGGTCAGTGCGTGGCAGATCAGGATCGCATTCGACCCGTCGGGCGCGAGCGTGCCGTAGGTCTCATAGGCAATATCGACCGGCGACAGCAGCACGCCCCCGTCGAGGCGGAGCGGCCCCGGCAAGGTCACGTGGCGCGACAGGCCGAAGCGCTGATCGTCGGTCATGGAGATGCGGTTAGTGGGAAAAGGGCGCGTGTCCAAGCCCAGAAGCGGGCGCAGCCTAAACCCTCTCCCGTTGGGAGAGGGTCGAGCCGCGTAGCGGCGAGGGGTGAGGGCAGGTAGCGGCGCTCTGCCCTCACCC
>NZ_BCYX01000078.1 GCF_001598415.1 Sphingomonas mali NBRC 15500 | reverse complement strand
CCACAGACGCCATTCCGCGACCGGCCCAATTCCAGGCGCGGGTTAGCGGAGCTCCATTGCTCGTTGCCTCAGTTCAGCGGCGATGGAGCAATCTTATCGTTATGCTTGCGCGATCGATGCATGAATCGGCAGTAGCGCCGCACCGAGCGCGGAACCAGCGCCGCCGAGCTGGGATATCTCTATGTCGTACCGCTCCTTCTCGCTCTTCGCGATATGGTCGCCCCACTTGATCGCTCGGCGGTTCAGTCGATCGACAAGGCCGTGCATGATCGCGGACGGCAAAGGGCTCATTAGCCGGATCGCGCCTGGATCGAACCAAGCAAGCGCCGAGTTGATCGTCGGGAGGAGCTGATCGGCGGCCCGTTCCAGCCAATGATCGATCGTTGCCTCATAACCGGGGATAGCGTCGGCGAAATCCGCCAGCGATTCGACCTTGCACCCGGCCGCCTGCAGCGTTGCGATCAGATCGAGCGTCGTCGGGCGCGGCTGGTTGCCTGGGTAGAACATGCCGATCTCGCCGGCGCCGCCCGTTTCGCCGCGCATCAGCCTGCCTTCGTAGACGACCCCCGCCCCCACGCCGTGCCCAAGCAGAATCACCACCGCCGTGGTACAGCGCCGGATCAGCCCGCCCAGATAATATTCGGCGAGCGCCGCCGCCGTTGCGTCGTTCTCGATCCAGATCGGCAGCCGCAGCGTTTCCTCGAAGATCGTGCGCAGCGGCGCGTCCTTCCAGCCGGGCAGGTTGCGGACAACGTGCCAGCGGTTGCCATCCCGCGATAGGGCCGGGCCGGGCACGCTAAAGCCGACGCCGTACAGACGGCTCCCCAGCAGGCGATGTTCAATGGCTAGCTCGTGGATGCGGCGATCGACATGGCGGGCGAAATCATGCGGGTCGATGGGCTCAATTTTCTCGGAGGTGAGCGACACCACGTCCCCGGCATAATCGACCAGCGCGATTTCCAGAAGGCCGGCATAGATCGCCAGCCCGACGGCATAGCCCCCGGCAGGGGAAATCCGCAGCGGCACTGTCGGGCGGCCCCGACCCGCCAGCGCCTCGGCGGGCAATTCCTCGATCAAGGCCTGCCCGATCAGCGTCCTGGTCAGCTTAGAGATGGCGCCGTTGCTGATCTGCAGCGTCTCCGCCAGGGCAGATCGCGATTGCGGGCCGAGAATGCGCAGCTGCCAGAGCAGCCGCTTCTCCTCCTCGCGCAGTGTGACCTGTGGATGCCTCATCATCCAGAGCCCATAGCAGCCCGGGTCACAGCCCACGATTTAATTTCCAAGAAATAAATAAATCTGTCATCCGCACCGCGCATCGGCGCCGCGAGTTCAAAAAAATCTCGGGGGAACGATCCGATGAAGAAGCACAATTTCGCCGCCGGCTGCGCGGTGCTCGCGCTCGGCGTGCTGTCCGCGCCGGCCTTCGCGCAGACCGCAGACACGCCAGCCGCCGACCCGGCGCAGACCGCCGACGATGCGGGTGCAGACATCATCGTCACCGGCTCGGCGCGTGCGCAGCGCCGCTTCGACGTCTCCTACGCGATCAACTCGCTCAGCCAGTCGGACGTCCAGAAGATCGCGCCGAAGAGCTTCGCCGACCTGCTCGGCACCGTCCCCGGCATCCAGGTCGAGGCGACCGGCGGCGAGGTGCAGAACATTACCCGCGTGCGCGGCATCCCGACCGATCGCGGCTACCTGATCTTCCAGCAGGACGGGCTGCCGCTCTACCACGAAATCGACGGTGTCTTCTTCAACTCCGGCGAAGGCATGAACCGCTACGACTTGATGACCGAGCGCGTCGAGATCGTGCGCGGCGGCCCGGCGCCGATCTATGCCAGCAGCGCGGCGGCGATCGCCAACAACATCACCGTGTCGGGCGGCCCGCAGGCTCGCGGCAAAGCGCAGGTCACGCTGGGCGATACCGGCCTCTATCGTCTCGACGCGATGCAGTCCGGCCCGATCAGCGACAACACCTACTTCGCGATCGGCGGCTTCCTGCGCCAGCATGATGGCTATCGCTATGCCGGCTTCCCCAGCGACAAGGGCGGCCAGATCCGCGCCAACCTCAAGCGGCAGCTGGCCAACGGGTACGTCAAGATTTCGGCCGAATATGTGAACGACCACAACGTCTTCTATCTGCCGATCCCGACCAACGATCCGCGCAACCCGGCGGTCTCGCTCAATCCCTATATCGACTATTTCACCGGCACGTTGAATTCGCCGTCACTGCGCAACGTCAACATCAAGTATCGCGACGGCGCCGGCACGCTGCAGAGCATGCAACGCGACCTCTCCAACGGCCGCTACATGCGCTTCTTCAACGCGGCGGTCGATTACGAGGCGGACTTCAGCGGCTGGCAGGTCTCCGCCAAGGTCGGCGGAACCAAGGGCAAGTCGAGCTTCGACGCCTTCTATTCGACCACCAACCCGGTCGATGCGACCAGCTTCGCGGCCAGCTACCTGACCGCCGCACGCACCGCGTTCGGCCCCAATGTGGCCCGGCTCGGCTATGCGTTCGCCGGCACCAACGGCGCGTCGATCTATGATCCCTCGACCGCCTCGGGCCTGGTCATGTCCGGTCAGTATCGCGCCTCGGAATCGGACTTCTACTCGGTGCAGGGTGACCTGAGCGTCACCCGCAAGTTCGAGACCGGCATTGGCACCCACGACGTGCGCGTCGGGTTGTACGGCTCGCTTTACGGCAACACGTTGCTGCAGGCCTATCAGGACATGCTGATCGAAGTGCGCAGCCAGCCGCGCACGCTCGACTTGCTCGCCTATTCGGCGACCGGTCAGGTGCTGGGCTCCATCACCCAGAACGGCGTGCTGCGCTACACCACCACGCTCAACCAGGGCGAAGGCGATGCGCAGATGATTGCCTTCTACGCGAACGACACCTGGGACATCGCCCGCGGCCTGCGCGTCGATGCCGGCATCCGCACCGAGCGTTACAGCTACAAGGGCATCGCGCTGCCTACCACGCAGGTCAATCTGGGCGACCCCACCACGCTCGCCGACGACACCACCCGCGCCTTCACCGGCCAGGTGCTCGACCAGCGGCTGAAGCCCAACGCGACCAACTGGACGGTCGGCGTCAACTACGACCTGAACGGCCATTTCGGGGTCTATGGCCGCATCTCGAACCTGGAAGTGCCGCCGCAGTTGGGTGTGGTGTCTGGCATCAACGCGACCATCGTCAAGACCAAGGCGCGTCAGTACGAAGTCGGCCTCAAGGTCAACTTCGGCCCCAACTATCTCTATGCCACCGGCTTCTACACCAAGTTCAACCCCTTCAATGCCTCGTTCGCGGCGTTCAACCCGCTGACCGGCCGCAACGACCAGACGCTTCCGTTCATCGGGGAGGCCTCGGTCAAGGGCGTCGAAGTGGATGGCCGGGTTGCCCCGATCCGCTGGTTCTCGCTTGAGGGCTCCGTGACCTGGCAGAACCCGGAATATGCCAATCTCCAGAACACCTCAGGCGCCGATCCGAGCGCGGTCAACGGCAAGCAGATCATCCGTGAGGCGAAGTTCTTCGGCAATCTGCGGCCGAGTTTCAACTTCGATCTGGGCGAGCAGAAGCTCTCGATCTTCGGGCGCTTCGAATGGGTCGGCCGGCGCTATGTCGACCTGTTCAACCGCACCGCGATGCCGGGCTATCAGACGACCGGCGCGGGCGCGTCGCTCGATTGGGGGGCGTGGCGGTTCCAGGTAGTCGGCGACAATCTGTTCAACGCCCATGGCCTGACCGAGGGCAACACGCGCACCGACCAGTTCGCCGGTCAGGGCTCCAGCGAGGCGATCTACGGCCGCCCGTTGTTCGGCCGGAATTTCCGCCTCATCGTCAGCCGCAGTTGGTGATGCGCGCTCTGCTCTGCGCCGTCGCGTTCGCGGTGGCAGTGCTCGCCGCCCCGGCTTCGGCCGAGGCGGTGGGCGACGGGGTGATGGCGACGCTATCTGCGCGGCTCTTCCCGTTGTTCGATGCGGCCGGGCGCGATCCGGCGACACTTGAGCAGATCGCCAAGGCGCCCGGCATGGAGAGCATGCTGCGCGTACGGCGGGAGCGACGCGCCGCGTGCGGGACCGATCTCGTCTGCCGCGCGCAAGCGCTGCTTTGGAGCAACAGTGAAGCCGATGCATTGCGTCGCGCCGTTGTTCAAGCGCCGGGCCTTCGCGCCGCAGACGATGGCCCCGCCGCGCAGGTGGAGCGCGAGATCGCGGGCATCAACACAATCGTGCGGACCTATGCGCTGGGGGCGATCCCCACGACCGCGATCGATGGTCCCGGCACGGTCTCGCCGCAAGATCATCAGGCGCGCCTGCAGGCCGCCGACTGGATCGCCGAGGCGCCACGCGCCGGATCGGCACAGCGGCTCGATCCCAGCATCGACTATGCGCTCGCACTGCTCGATGTGAGCGACCGCACCGATGCGATCGGCCACGAACCGCTGACCGGCGGCGCCAACGCCGCGGCGGTGGCGCGGGCGAAGGCGCTCGACTGGCACCGGTATCGCTATAGTGCGATGATCATCACCGGCGTCGGTCCGGAGATCGAAGGCGAGCCGCTCAGTCCGTTCGGAAAGTACCATCTGCGCCTTGCCGCGCGCCGTTTCGCGCAGGGCGACATCGCCTTCATCCTGGTCACGGGTGGGCGGGCGCACCCGCGCGCGACGCCTTTCACCGAAGCCGACGAGATGCGCAAGGCGCTGATCGACCGCTACGGCGTGCCGCCCGATGCGATCATCATCGAGCCCTATGCCCGCCACACCACCACCAACCTGCGCAATGCCAGCCGGCTGCTCGCGCGGATAGGCGCGCCGCTGGAGGCGGAGACGGTGATCGTCTGCAATCCACTACAGAGCGCCTATATCGAAAGCGCGAAGTTCACCGAGCGCAACGCCGCCGAACTCGGCTATCAGCCGGGCAAGATCGTCCGCCGCGCGTCGCCGAGCGAATTGGTGTTCCGCCCGTCACCGGCGTCCGAGCGCGTCGATCCGCGCGATCCCCTCGACCCCTGAAAGGAACCGTCATGCGCCGCTTCGCCCTGGCCGCCGCCCTAATGCTGTGCCCCGCCGTCGCCCATGCCTGGGGCGGCACGGCCCATGCGGCGATCGACCGCGCGGCGATTCAGGCGATACCCGATAGCGGCCCGGTCTTCCTGCGCCGCTATGTCGACTACATCTCGACCTCGGCCGCATTGCCGGACAGCTGGCGCGGGGACGCGGAAGGATTCTCGAAGATCGAGGAAGACCCGAACCATGGCTGGTTCCGCGAACAGTTCGCCTTCCTGAAGCCCATCCCGCGATCGCGCTACGAGTTCATCCTCGCGCTCTACAAGCGCTACGAGATGATCAAGCAGAGCGATCCGGCGACCGCCGCACGTACCAACGTCCGTTGGACCGGCACGCTGCCCTATGCCGCGATGGAAGCCTATGAGCGCCTGATCGTCTGCATGCGCGCGATCCGCGCGGAGAAGGCAAGCGGTGGCGACGCCTCGGTTCCTGAGCAGCACTGCGCGTTCCAGGCGATCCGGCTCGGCCATTATATCGGCGACGGCTCGCAGCCGCTGCATAACTCGGTGAACTCGGACGGCTGGCTGGGACCCAATCCGAACGGCTATACCCGCGATCGTAGCATCCATGCGCGGTTCGAGAGCCGCTTCGTCGACGGCATCGGGCTCACCGCCGCGGATATCGTGCCCCGGATCGGTGCGCCGGCGCATCTCCACGGCGACATGTTCGATGCGGTGCTCGCCTTTCTCGATCAGTCCGGCGATCGCATGGAGACAGTCTATAAGCTCGAGAAGCGCGACGGTTTCACCAACACAGCCGACAAGGACGTCCGCGCCCTGATCTACGAGCGCACCGCCGCAGGTGCCGCGATGCTGCGCGACATGCTTTGCCGTGCCTGGGCGGAAAGCGCGGTGTCGCCGACCCAGGTAACGCCCAAGCCAACCGATTTCTCCAACCCGCGGTTCAATCCGGAGACCGGCTCCGCTCCCGCCTGACGCCGTCCCAGCGCGCGCAGCAGCCGCGCATGGCGGCCATGGTCGAGCGTGAAGCGCCTGAGCAGCAGCATCGCCAACAGCGCGCCGGCCAGTGGTACGCCCAGACCGAGGCCAAGCATGCCGAGACGCACCCCGGTCGGCTGGACCGCGCCGGGGACATAGCCGAGCGCGTTCAACACCCAGCCGATCATCGCGGTCGCCCCTGCGCCGCTGGCCTTCACCAGGACGAGGTAAAAGGCGAATAGCCCCGTCTCGAACCGCCGGCCGTGCCGCCACTCGACAACGTCGACAGCGTCGGCAAGCAGGCCCCAGGGCAGCATGAACACGCTCGCAAAGCCGAAGCCGATCAGCGCCGCGCCCGCCACCTGCCCCGCCGGCCACGTTATGCACAGGGCGAAGAAGAGAAGGCCAAGCGCGCTCACCGCATGCCCCGCACCGAGCAGGCGGCTCTTGCTGAAGCGGTGGGTGAGCGCGGTCCAGGCGAGCACGCCAGCGAATTGCCCCGCGGTCAGCGCGGCAAGCAGCGAGGTGACCGCGCGCGGCCGATCCACGACATAGGTTCCCAGATACATCAACATCCGGCCGAAACACGGCATCGCGAAGCCGGTGAGCAGGGCCAGGGCGCCCATTGCCAACACCATCGGGTCGCGCAGCGGAACGGCGATGCGATCGCCGCGCAGCGCGGATGCCGCGCCGTTTTCGCCGCGCGCGCCCGAAGCCCAGGCGCACAACAGCATGGTCAGTGCGAAGACCAGGCCCGCCCCGATCCCGGTGAACGCTAGCGCGCCGAAATGCCGCGCCCGTCCCGCTTGTTGCACCAACGGTGTGAGCACCGTGGCGATGGCCAGCGCGCTCGCAGTGCTGAAGAAGAGCCGGTAGCCCGAGACGCGCCCGCGCGCCCGGCTGTCACGGCTGACCTGCGCCATCAGCGCATTGTGCGGCACGTCGACCACCGCATAGGCGCCGCGGAAAACGAGGATCGCCGCCGCAAGCATCCAGGCGCGATGCAGACCCAGCGCAGGCATCGCGTAAATCAGCCCGAAGGTCGCCCCACAAGGCAGCGCGGCCAAGGCAACGGTCCAGCGATAGCCCCGCCCCACCGCCCGCCAATGGAGGACGAGCCGGGCCGCGAGCAGATCGAACACCAGGTCGCCCAGCACCGCGAATAGCATCAGTCCCGCCGCCCGGGCACCGTTCAGCCCCAGCACGTCGGTCAGCAAAAACAGGATCGTCAGATCCGCGCCGCCGAACACCAGGGCCTTGCCGAAATTGCCGGACGAATAGGCGAGCATCCGGCTCTCTGTGGCAATGCTCGTGATCGGCCGCGTCTTTCTTATGAGGGGCGGCGGCGAGCCTAACGCCGTGCCTGTGGGTGCCCGTACGGCCTGATCATTTCAGATTGGTGACGGCACCGAAGCGCTAGCGGGCTTCGTCCGCAGATGAACGAACGGCAGTCTAAGAGACGCGTTCTAGGCTACTGGACGGCAGCTATGGGACGCGTAGACTCGCCCGACAATTGCAACAGCCTACGACCGATTGCTGCCATTTTGAGCGGGCGGGGTGCCGTCACACAGCCTTCCGAGTCTGGCCATGTCGGCTGCAATCCACGCCGATTTATTGGCGTCTTCGCTCGATCGCGACCGTCCTAAAGGATGATCTACGACGCAGGTCCGGCAAACAGAACGTATCCCGGCAAATCGCAAAAATTATATGAGACGAAAATTAGACGATTTCGAAAGCGAAACGACTAAATTTGTCAGTAAGTCATCGAAAACGCTGGTGACCCCTACGGGACTCGAACCCGTGTTTTCGCCGTGAGAGAATCGTTTTCGGATGATGGTGGACTTGCATGGACATCAATAAAATCAATTAGTTGGGTCTAAACTGCGCTTCCTCGTCCGCGCTTGTCCGGCTATTTCTATGGACCATGTTTTGACGATGGACAGGTTATGGGCCGCGTTTCAGCCGATCTACGGCTACAGGACAGAAGCGCGCGCGCGCGGCTCGCGCGGCGCCAGAACCCCTATTGGCGCATGATCTCGGAAGGCCGGCACCTGGGCTATTACAAAGGTGCGCGCGGCGGCACCTGGATCGCGCGCTACCGCCCGCCGGGCACCCTCGGCAACGGGATCAAATTCGCGCTCGGCGTTGCCGACGATATCGGCGACGCCAATGGCGACACCGTTCTCAACTGGAAGCAGGCGCTCGACAAGGCCAACCGCTGGTTCGAACTGCGGGAGAAAGGCGGCGTCGAGACCGCCCTCAATCCCGACATCACCGTCGGCGAGGCGGTCGAAAGCTACATCGCCATGCGCAATGCACGGCGCGTCACCCAGGCCGGGCGCGAGGTGCTGTCGGACGCGGCGAGCAACCTCAAGCGCAACGTCCTCGACGATAGCCGCCTGGCGCGCCTGCCGCTCGCCAGGCTGGCCGAAGCCGATCTCAAGGCATGGCAGGAACGCACGCTGCGCAAGCGTTCCACCATCCAGCGCGTCGTCAACGACCTCAAGGCAGCGCTAAACCGTGCTTGGGTGGAGCATCGCCGCGCACTGCCTGGCGATCTGCCAATGGTCATCAAGCTAGGCCTTGCGATCGAGGCCTCGGGCGCGCGCCGCGCGCAAGCGCGCGAGAACCAGATCCTGACCGACGACCAGATCCGGCGTGTCGTCGCAACAGCGCTCACGCTCGATGACGATTTCGGACGGATGGTGGTGATGCTTGCCGCAACCGGCGCACGGTTCGCGCAGCTGCGCCGCATGCGCGTGGCCGATGTCCAAGCGGAGCAGCGCCGGGTGATGGTGCCGGAGTCCTACAAAGGGAGAAGGGACGCCGCCGCCTATGTCCGGGTGCAGGTCGGCACCGACACGCTGGCAATCCTGGCACCGGCGATCGAGGGGCGCCCCGCGACGGCGCCGCTGCTGGAGCGCTGGCGCCATGTCCAGGTCAAAACGGCCGAGCGCCGCAATGCCGCCCAGGTCTGGGAGCGCGGCGAGCGCGGCCCCTGGGCAACTGCGTCCGAAATGGCCCGGTTATGGTCGCAAGCTTGCCGAGATGCGGGGCTGCCGCCGACGACCATACCCTATGCGCTCAGGCATTCGTCGATCGTGCGGGGCTTACGCGCGGGGCTGCCGATCCGGCTGGTGGCGGCAATCCACGACACGTCGGTCGCAATGATCGAACGGCATTATTCACGCTGGATAACGGAGGGTCTCGATGAACTTGCCGCGCGCGCCGTCGTGCCGCTGGTGGCGTGATAGGTGAGGATTTCGAGAAGTTTTAAATAGCTTAGCAGAGCGCTTCTGGAATGGGCGGGATCAGGTGGTTACGGGAATCGCGCTGATGCTGTGCCGGCGGTTCCGAAGACGTGCGGCAGTTGTCGTGGCCGGACCTACGAACAAGGTCAAGGCGAGGCGGGAACGGGGGGGGGGGCGCCTCTGCCAAGTCAGGTATCATCAGCGCTGCTGGCCCGCCACCCAGTCGCGTCAATCCGGACGCGATTTGTCGCAATCGCCAAGCTCGAACGTGTCGACGTCGAGCTGGCAGCATAAGCCGCCGGACCTCGGCGGTGCCAAAATCGGGCTGCGCGAATGGTTATGTTGACGCCCGTGACGATCAGTTCTGCGTCGCGCCGGACTTGATGGCGGATGAAGGGTCGAGGTCATGCTTGGCAAGAAAGGCATTCAGCCCGACCACAAGATTTTGCGCGCCCTGCACGGGCATCACCACCCGTCCGACAACAACGCGGTTCAAAGTTGGGCCGTTCGTATATTCGGGCCGCGCGGACTCGAGCGTGATGACGATGTTCCCGGCCAGAACAAAGAACCCTGCCGCCTCAGCGGCAAACACCTCTGGGGCGAGTGGGTTGGGCAGCAACGGTATTTTCTTTTTGTCACCAGGGTTCGCCATTTCGATTCCTCGTTGTGATAATGGCGTATTATGGCGGGCGGGCGGTAATGGACTCTACAACGCAGCGCACGAGGCGACGAAGGCGCTCGCTGTCCGGTCTTCTCCGCCGCCGCGACGAAGCAATTGACCAGCTATCCGCCGCTGGTCTTTGCCGGAGAGGCGCGCAATCTGACGGCCGACCTCGCGCGCGTGGTCGAAGGCAAGGCGTTCCTGCTCCAGGGCGGCGATTGCGCCGAGAGCTTCGCCGAATTCCATCCCAACAACATCCGCGAC
>NZ_BCYX01000077.1 GCF_001598415.1 Sphingomonas mali NBRC 15500 | reverse complement strand
CAATCGACCCAGTTGCGGACATCGCGGTCGCCATGCTCTATATCTCGTGGTCAATAACAAATCGGCGCAGGAAGTCCGAAATGCTCCTACTCGCCTTTTTACTGTTGTCAGCCGCCGCCGATAGCGCGCCGCAGATACCCAGCCGGCGTACGGTCGAACGCCTCGAAACGGCATTATCGGTGTTAAATGGTCTGCAGAGTGTCGGCCTACCGACCGACTTCGAAGCCTTCAACCAGGCATCACGCATTCGCGTTCGCAGCGCGACTTGTAAGCCAATAGGCAAGGGCAAAGCTGAATGCACATATCTCGTTGATCAATGTGGATTCGGTAAAGTTCGCTGGTGTCAGCGTACTAGCGTTTTCTTATATGACCCGTATTCTGGCGATCCATTTAGAGCCGTCAAAGGGTGGCGCATCGACCGGCCTGATCCCGATTAAACTCGGGTGGTTTATCGGCTCTAAGTGAACCCAATAAATGACCGCCTTCCACCAATAGCAGTCGTTTGCCGTGTCGCGAACGTACGGCAGCCTCCGGAATCCGGGAATCGTCGGTCGAATGATCGATAGAGCGGCGATTAGCTGGCCCGGGCCTTCAGAACAGCAGCCGCACCCCGACCATCGCCAGCACCACCGCCAGGATCGGGCCGAGCACGCGGTCCGATACGCGGCTGGCGATCAGGCTTCCGACGATGATGCCGGGGATCGACCCGATCAGCAGCGACACCAACAGCGCGCCGTCGACCGACCCGAGCATCCAGTGGCCGATCCCGCCGAGCAGGGTCAGCGGCACGGCGTGCGCGATGTCCGATCCGACCAGCCGGTTGACCGGCAATGCCGGGTAGAGGATCAGCAACGCGGTCATCCCCAGCGCGCCGGCACCGACCGAGGTCAGCGAGACCAGCAGCCCCAGCACTGCCCCCAGCAGGATGGTCGATCCCGCCAGTTTGCGCGGGCTCATCGTGCCGAAGCGCGGCGTCAGATAGTTGACGATGCGTCCGCGGAGGAGAGTCGCCGCCGCCGACAACAGCAAGGTCACGCCCAGGATCACCGACATGACATGCCCGGTCGTCGTCGAGGCGGGCCCCGCGCGGCTGAGGACAATCAGGGTCAGAATGGTGGCGGGCACGCTGCCCAGCGCCAGCCGCGCGACGACGCGCCAATCGACCGTGCCACGCCAGCCGTGGACGGTTGTGCCGACGGCCTTGGTCGCCGAGGCATAGAGCAGGTCGGTGCCGACAGCGGTGGTCGGGTGGAATCCGAACGCCAGCACCAGCAACGGCGTCATCAGCGAGCCGCCGCCGACTCCGGTCAGCCCGACGACCAGCCCGACCAGCACGCCGGCGAGCGAGTAGAGCAGGTTGATCGTCATTGCTGGGTACGCGGCGTCACGAGGTTTGGCCGGCGTGCACCGCCGCGGCGACCGGGCGGACCAAGGAGGGAAGAACGGGTTGCGCCCGTTCAGCCACTATTGCTCGCCGGGGTGTTGACTCCCATCGACTGGAGATAGCGTCGCACGTTGCGTGCGGCCTGGCGCAGGCGCTGCTCGTTCTCGACCATCGCAATGCGCACGTACCCTTCCCCATTCTCGCCATATCCCACCCCTGGCGCGACCGCGACCTTGGCGTGAGTCAGCAATTGTTTGGAGAACTCAAGGCTACCTAAATGCATCAGCGCGGGCGGCAGTGGTGCCCAGGCGAACATGCTGGCGGGCGGGCTGGGAATATCCCAGCCGGCGCGGCCGAAGCTTTCGACCAGTACGTCGCGGCGCTTGTGATAGAGCAGGCGGTTCTTCTCGACGATGTCCTGCGGCCCGTTGAGCGCGGCGCAGGCGGCGGCCTGGATCGGGGTGAAGGCGCCGTAATCGAGATAGGATTTCACCCGCGTCATCGCCGCGATCAGTTTCTTGTTGCCGACCGCGAAGCCCATCCGCCAGCCGGCCATCGAATAGGTCTTGCTGAGGCTGGTGAACTCGATCGCGATGTCCTTGGCGCCCTTGACCTGCAGGATCGACACGGTTGGCTTGCCGTCGAAATAGAGCTCCGAATAGGCTAGGTCGGACAGGATCCAGACCTGGTTCTCCTTCGCCCAGGCGACCAGCCGCTCGTAGAAGGCCAAATCGACCGTCTCGGCGGTCGGGTTGGACGGGTAATTGACCACCAGGATCGACGGGCGCGGCACGGTGAACGCGATTGCGCGCTCCAGGCTCTCGAAATAATGTTCGTCGGGCGTGGTCGGCACCGCGCGGATCGTCGCGCCGGCGATGATGAAGCCGAACGTGTGGATCGGGTAGCTCGGATTGGGCGCGAGCACGACGTCGCCCGGCGCGGTGATCGCGGTCGCCAGGCTGGCCAGCCCTTCCTTCGACCCCATCGTCACCACGACTTCGGTCTCGGGGTCGAGCTCGACGCCAAAGCGGCGGCCATAATAATTGGCCTGGGCGCGGCGCAGTCCGGGAATGCCCTTGGACTGCGAATAGCCGTGCGCGTCGGGCTTTTGCGCGACTTCGCAGAGTTTATCGATGACGTGCTGGGGTGGTGGCAGATCGGGATTGCCCATGCCCAGGTCGATAATGTCCTCGCCTGCCGCACGCGCTGCTGCCCGCATGCCGTTGACCTCGGCAATGACATAAGGCGGCAGACGTTTGATGCGGTAGAAATCGTCGGACATTCAAAACTCCTTTCGCCTCCTCCTTACGGCATAAGCGGGCGGGCGCGAAACCGCGTTGTTCCGGATGCGGCGATCCGTGCCCAAAAGCGGAGACAAACGGGGGAGGCGCCGCGTTCGCCATCGGGTACCCGGTGGCGAAACACGATGATTGCTGTGATGCTGGCGGCAGCGGCCGGGGCTGCTGCCGCCGGCGAGTTCCGCCAGCGCGGCAACGACCCAAAGAACGATGTTTTCGCGACCGGTGGACGCTTTCGCGCGGCGTGGCGGTGCCTTAAGAAGGAGTGGCGCGTTCAGCGCATGCAGACCTTCGCCGGGGAACAATGACGATGGCCGACCAGACCGACGCGCCCAGCCTGGCAGACATGCAGCACTGGACCTGGGTGATGGGCCGGGCGCAGCAGATGATGCTCGAAGCCGGCTTGGGCGCGGGCGTGCCGGTGATCCCGGGGTTCAACGACCCCGCTACCCTGGCGCGGGTCGGCGATTTCTGGTCGGACAGCCTCAAATTGTGGCAGCGCTTCCTCGATCCCAAGGCGATTGAAGAGGGCGGCGCGGCGGTCAAGGACAAGCGGTTCAAGTCCGAGGCGTGGCAGAATCCGGTGTTCGACTGGATCCGCCAATCCTATCTGATGATCGCCGACCAGATGCTGAAACAGGTCGATGCGATGGAAGGGCTCGACCCCAAACAGCGCGAGCAATTCCGCTTCGCCACGCAAGGGTTCATCGACGCGATGAGCCCGTCCAACTTCGCCTTCACCAATCCGGACGTGATCCAGAAGACGATCGAGACGCGCGGCGAGAATCTGCTCAAGGGCCTGTCCAACATGCTCAACGATCTGAGCAAGGGGCAGCTCACGCATACCGATGCCGAGGCGTTCGAGGTCGGGCGCAATCTCGCCACGACGCCGGGCAAGGTGATCTATCGCAGTCCGCTGTTCGAGCTGATCCACTACACGCCGACCACCGAGACCGTGTTGGCGACGCCGCTGGTGATCTTTCCGCCCTGGATCAACCGCTTCTACATCCTCGATCTGACGCCCGAAAAGAGCTTCATCCGCTGGGCCGTCGATCAGGGGCTATCGGTGTTCATGGTGTCGTGGAAATCGGCCGATGCCAGCCTGATCGACACCAGCTGGGACGATTATGTGCTCGCCCAGATCGAGGCGATCGACGTGATCCGCGACCAGCTCGATGTCGAGGCGGTACACGCGATCGGCTATTGCGTCGCGGGCACGACGCTCGCCGCGACGCTCGCCTATCTGGCCGCCAAGGGGGAAGCGGACAAGGTCAGGACCGCGACCTTCTTCACCGCGCAAGTCGACTTCGCCGATGCCGGCGACCTGCTCAATTTCGTCGACGACGCCCAGCTCGACATGATCAAGCAATTGTCGCCCGAAGGGTATCTCGACGGGCGCTACATGGCGCTGACGTTCAACCTGCTGCGCGGGCGCGACTTGATCTGGAATTACGTCGCCAACAATTACCTGATGGGGCAGGATTATGCGCCGTTCGACCTGCTCCACTGGAACGGCGACACCACCAACCTGCCTGCGAAATGGCATCTGTCGTATCTGACCGATCTCTATCGCGACAATTTGCTGGTGCGGCCGGGGGCATTGGCGATCGCCGGCACGCCGATCGACCTGACCAAGGTGGCGACGCCGAGCTATATCCAGGCGGGGCGCGAGGACCATATCGCCCCGGCCGAGAGCGTGTGGAAGATCACCCATCTGTTCGCCGGTCCGCTCAAGTTCGTCCTGGCGGGGTCGGGCCATATCGCCGGGGTGGTCAATCCGCCGGCCGCGGGCAAATATCAATATTGGACCAACGACAAACCCGCCGCGACCCTGGCCGAATTCGTCGCCGGGGCGACCGAGACCAAAGGCAGCTGGTGGCCGGACTGGATCGGCTGGCTGCGCGGCCAGGACGCGACCGAGGTCAAGGTGAAAGGCGCGCGCGAACCCGGCAAGGGCAAGAAGCGTCCGGCGATCGCCGATGCTCCGGGAGACTATGTCCGCGCGCGTTGAGTGACCGTTTTGCGTCGGTCGTTACGCTTATGTTGCACTGCACAAAAATCGCTTGACCTTTGCCTTCCATGCACTATTTTGTGCAATGCAGCAATGATGCGGCGGAGGATGTGATGGTGAGCAAGACCCCCGAGACCAAGGCGGCGAAACCCGCAGCCAAGGCGCCGGTGAAGCGCACGCCGGCAAAATCCACCAAGCCGGCTTCGGTTCCCGTCGAGGCGAAGCCCGTGCCGGTCCCCGCACCGATCGTTGCCGAAACCCCTGCCGTAGAGCAGCCGGCGGCGCCCGTCCTCGAGACCGCACCCGTCGAGACCCCCGCAGTCGAGACCGTGATCGAACAAGTGACAGAAACCGTCGCCGCAGTCGCCCAGGAGGCGCCGGCCACCATCGAAAAGGAAGCTATCAAGATGAACGACACCATCAAGGACGCCGCCGAAAAGGGCCAGGCCTATTTCGCGGAATTCAGCGCCAAGGCGAAGGCCGCGGCCGAAAAGAGCGCCAAGGCGTTCGAAGACATCAACGAGTTCGGCAAGGGCAACGTCGAAGCGCTCGTCGAGTCGGGCAAGATCGCGGCCAAGGGCTTCGAGACCCTCGGCCAGGATTATGCTGATTACGCGCGCAAGCAGTTCGAAGGCACCACCGCGGCGCTGAAGGGCTTTGCCGCCGTCAAGTCGCCGACCGAGTTCTTCAAGCTGCAGGCGGACTTCGTCCGTGGCCAGTTCGACTCGTTCGTCGCCGAGAGCTCGAAGAACACCGAAGCGATGCTGAAGCTGGCCGGCGATGTCGCCAAGCCGATTTCGAACCGCGTCGCGCTCGCCGCCGAGAAGATCAAGGTCGCCGCGTAAGCGCCACCTTCACCTTCCGGTGAGACATCGAAAGGGCGGTCGCCATCCGGCGGCCGCCCTTTTCGTTTGGGATGAAAGGCCGTCGCCGGCTGACATTCTCAGCGGGCCGGGCTAGGGCAAATATCCCCCGGGCCTCCAGGATCAGCGCATGCCGTCCATCGATTTCGCCGCCTTCTCGTCGCGCGTCCTGGTCGATGCCGCCATCCCAGAACTCCCGAACCATTATCGCGGCAAGGTGCGCGACAATTACGATCTGGCCGACGGGCGGCGGATCATCATTGCCAGTGATCGTCTGAGCGCGTTCGACCGCATCCTCTGCGCCATTCCGTTCAAGGGCGAGGTGCTGACCCAGACGGCGCGTTTCTGTTTCGAGCAGACGGCCGATATCTGCGCCAATCATGTGCTCGATTATCCCGATCCCAATGTCCTGATCTGCCGTCGACTGGATATCCTGCCGGTCGAGATCGTGGTGCGCGGCTATTTAGCGGGGACCACCGGCACTTCGATCCTTACCCTCTACAAGAAGGGTCAACGCGCCATGTATGGCATGACGCTGCCCGATGGGCTGCGCGACAATGCCCAGCTCGCCGAGCCCATCATCACGCCGACCAGCAAGGAGTTCGACGGCGGGCATGACGAGCCACTGACGCCGGCGGAAATCCTGGCGCGCAAGCTGCTGACGCCCGCGCAATGGGATGAACTCAGCGCCGCCGCGCTGGCGTTGTTCGCGCGTGGGCAGAAGAATGCCGAGCAACGCGGACTGATCCTTGCCGATACGAAGTACGAATTTGGCGTCGCACCCGACGGTGCGATCGTCCTGGCAGACGAGATACATACGCCGGACAGCAGTCGCTATTGGCGAGCGTCCAGCTATCAGGCGCGGTTCGAGGCCGGCGAGCGGCCCGACAGCTTCGACAAGGATTTCGTGCGGTCATGGGTGACCATGCAATGTGATCCCTACAAGGACCCAATCCCCGAGATCCCGCAAGAGCTGATCACCGGCACCGCCGCCGTCTATGCCGAAGCCTTCGAGACGATCACCGGCCGTTCATTCGCGCCCGATCTTGGGGGACGCACGGTGCTGGAGCGGATTCGCACGAATTTGGCACCATATTTCGACGTGCATTGAACGCGCCGAATCGACCGCTGAGCCTCCACCGTCCGCATCACGAGAATTGGCGCTTAGTCGGGCCAGCGGGAAATCGCCCAAGCGAAGATCGTTTGGGCGGGCGTTGTGCGCCGACAGATTCGGGGGCCCCATCCCGCCCCCAACGACGAAAAGCACTTAACGTGCGCGCACCCTCTTGCCCCGACGCGCCGCAATGCCATATTTTGCCGTCTGATATGCAGAACCCCGACATCATGATGGCCAACGATCCCGATGGGGTCGGCAATGGCAACGACGGTGACAACGACACCGGCGTCGGGCTCGCCACGCGCACCCGCACGAAGACCAAGCAGCCGACGCCCTATCGCGTGCTGATGCTCAACGACGATTACACGCCGATGGAATTCGTCGTGCTCTGCCTGCAGCGCTTCTTCCGCATGTCGACCGAGGAAGCGACTCGGGTGATGTTCCACGTCCATCAAAAGGGCGTCGGCGTGTGCGGCGTATTCAGCTACGAAGTCGCCGAGACCAAGGTCAGCCAGGTGATGGACTTCGCGCGGCAGAATCAGCATCCGCTGCAATGCACGCTTGAGAAGGCGTGAGCGGCGCTCGGTCGTTCGGCCCAGGCTGAATTCTGGATCCCACGGTTTTTCGCGGATAGGACGCCGCCGGCAAAGCCGTCGGCCGGATCGGGCTGGAGCCCGTCCGCCGGCCGTGCGGGGCGGTGCGCTGTGCGCATCGCGCCGGGCGTTGCCGGCGCTCCGCCCCGCAGGAATTACGTTAACCATCAATCGTTTCGCCGCGGGACACGGCGGATTCCGGGGGCGCTTCGGTAAGCTTTTCGCGGTAAGGCGCTCCGCGCCCGGATGACGCGCCGGGCGCAAGTGAAGGACACCGCACTCAAGTGATCGATTGGCGCAACTGGACGGTCCGGCAGACTCGTGTGGCATTGCTCGCGGGACTGGTCGGCGTGCCCATGCTCGCCGTGTCGGCCAAGGCAGCGGTGATCGCTTATTATGCCGCGCAGACCAGGGCCGAGGCGCCGCCGCTGCCGCCGATCGGTTATGAGAGCGAGGACCATTTCCCCGGCGCGGCTTTGTTCTTCGTCGCCGAGGAGCAAGCGGCGCCGACCGCGGGCACCACCGGGACCACCGCGCTGCCCGATCTGCCGGTCCCGGCCAATGCCGATTTGACCCCCGACACCGACGGCACCGTGCGCGCGGCGCAGCCCTTCTCGATGGCCGGCGCCAGCGCGCTCGACAAAGCGCGCGCGCTCGATTGCCTGGCGACCGCGATCTATTACGAGGCGGCGTCGGAGAGCGAAGAGGGCCAGCGCGCGGTCGCCCAGGTGATCCTCAACCGCGTCCGCCACCCGGCCTTTCCCTCGACCGTCTGCGGCGTCGTCTATCAGGGATCGGAAAAGAGCACCGGCTGCCAGTTCAGCTATGCCTGTGACGGGTCGATGGCGCGGGTGCCGATGCGCTCGGCGATGGACCGCGCGCGGCGCTACGCGCTCGAGGCGCTCAACGGCTATGTCGTCCGGGGCGTGGGGTTGGCGACGCATTACCATACCTATGCGGTGACGCCGTCGTGGAACCGCAGCCTGGTGATGACCGACGCGATCGGCATGCACTTCTTCCATCGCTGGAAAGGCTATTGGGGCACGCCCGCAGCGTTCAGCAATGCGCGCTATCGCGGCGGCGAGCCGGTGCCCGGGCCGCACGCCAAGATCGCCCCGCCGCTCACGCCGCTGCCATCGACGCAATTCGCCGCCTATACGCCGGGGGTAGCGGCGCCGGTCGTGCCGGGTCTGGCCGTGCCGCAAGCACCCAGCACCAATATCGCGCTGATCCAGCCCAAATATCAGGACATCAGCGTCGCCCGCGCGGCGCCTCCGCCGGCCGCTGACAATCTGCCCGGCGCGTCGCAGATCCACGACCGCTGGAAGGATTCGGGCAAGCCGCTGCAATAGCGTCCGTCATCTCAAACTCCCGTCATCCCAGCGAAAGCTGGGATCTTTTGGCGATGGCGCGACGCAAGAGCCGCATGAGATCCCAGCTTTCGCTGGGATGACGGATGGCTGCTCCGTTACTTCCCCAGATACTTATCGAACCACGCCACCGAGCGGCGCTGGACGTCGGCGGCGTGTTCGGCGCCGCGGATGCCATGGCCTTCGTCGGGATAGATCACCAGGCTGGTCGGCACGCCGAGTTCCTTGAGCGCGTGCCAATATTCGATCGACTGGGTTGGCGGCACTTCGATGTCGCGTTCGCCGACATAGATGAAGGTCGGGGTCCTGGCCTTCTTGATATAGGTGATCGCCGAGGCCTTCACATAGGGTTCGGGATCGTCATAGGCGGACTTGCCGAAGAACGGGATCATCCACTGGTCGATGCCGTTGGTGCCGTAATAGCTGATCCAGTTCGACAGGCCGGCGCCCGCGACGATCGCCTTGAAGCGGTTGGTCTGGGTGTTCGCCCACATCGCCATGAACCCGCCATAGCTGCCCCCGGTCAGCCCAAGCCGGTTGTCGTCGACCGGCGCTACCTTCTCGACCGCATCGATCCCGGCCAGGATGTCGCGCAGGTCGCCGCCGCCGAAATCGCGGCGATTGGCCATGGTGAACGCCTCGCCCTGGCCATAACTGCCACGCGGATTGGGCAGGAACACATAATATCCGGCGCGGATCAGGCTCGGCAGGCCGCCCTTCGACACGAAGTTGGGGACATTCGCGGCGGCCGGGCCGCCATGGACGACGGTGATCATCGGCGCCTTGCGCGCGGGATCGGCATCGATCGGGGTGAGCAGCCAGCCCTGCACGTCGAAACCGTCATTCTTCCAGCTGATGCTACGCGCCTTCACCAGCGCGACCTGGCTGTCATTGTCGGTCGTGATCTTGCGGGGACTGCGCGCCGGCCCGGCATAGATGGCGGGGGCATGCTCAAAATCGGAAACGACCGTCGCGATGGTCGCACCGTCGGCGCTATAGGCCGCGCGACCGTCGCCCGCGGCGAAGCTCGACGGCTGCGCCCACAACATTGTCGTGCCCTTGGCGCCCGGTGCCGCGATCTGCATGTCGGGGCCCATCAGCCGCGTCGCGCGCAAGCCGCCTTTGGTCCAGCTGAGGGAGGTGACGGTGGCTTTCTCGCCTTTGGTCATGTCGACCGGCTCGCCGCCGGCGAACGGCACCGTCCAGATGTCGCCGCCGACCGAGCCGAAATCGCTCATCAGTCCGCCGATATAGGCGACCGTCTTGCCGTCGGGCGAGATTCGCGGCGCGTTGATCTGGGTCTTGGGTCGCGCGATAGGGCGCACCGCGCCGGTCGTCGCATCGATCGCATCGAGCGTTGCCACCCACCAATTATCGTCGCCATTGCCGAGCGCGGTCGTCGCGACGAAGCCGGTGCCGTCGGGGGTCCAGCTATATTCGTAGACATAGCGATCGGCGGGAGAGACCGGCTTGACGTCGGTCACCGGCGCGCCCGTCAGGTTGAACACTGCCAGCCGCTGTTCGTCGCTCTTCTCGCCAATCTCTCCGACCTGGCGGACGCCAGGCTGGGTCGCGCCCGATTCCTTGGCGGCGTTGAGCGTCACCAGCAACGCGATCTTCTTGCCGTCGGGCGAGAAGCGCGGGGTCTGGGCGATGCCTTTCACGCTGGCGATGGTGCGCGTGGTCTTGCCGTCGGCCAGCGCCAGCGCGACCACGCCGGTCGCACGATCGCGCTGCAGATAGGCAAGCGTACCGCCGGGGCCGAAGGTCAGGCCCGAATAGGTGCATTGCGCGCAGGGATTGAGCGTCGCCAGGATCTTGCCGTCTTTGGCCGACCGCACGACGATCCGGCCATGCGCGGGCTTGGCGGCGGTGGCGTCTTCATTTTCCTCCACGCTGGCGACGCGGTCGCCCGCGGCGGACAGCGCCAGCCCGGAAAAGGAATGAAGCGGCGCCGCGAGTGCGGGAGCGGCGGTGGCGGCGAGCAGGGCGGCGGCAAGAGCAAGGCGCATCGGCGACTCCTTGGGAGGGAAGGATGGGATCGATACGCCGTCGTTACTGATAGGCAAGCCTGTGAAGGAGACCATATCGAATCGCTAAAAGCCCTCTCCCGCTTGCGGGAGAGGGTTGGGTGAGGGTCTTCTTCCAGGCGTGTGCCGAAACAGAAGAAGAAAGAAGACCCTCACCCTCCCACC
>NZ_BCYX01000076.1 GCF_001598415.1 Sphingomonas mali NBRC 15500 | reverse complement strand
GGACATTCGCTCAACTCGCCGGAAAGATATTCCGCTCACCGACGACGAGGCGCGTCGATCCGCGATTGCCAACTGCGGGCCACCCGTTATCGTCCCGACCTAGGTCCTCTCGAATGCTATCGACAAGGCGCAAGCGTCATGGCGTTACTGTCAGCGTTACACAATTTGGTTCGGGCTGCGGTTACGGCCAGGCGCTGCCTGCCCGCCACCGGGCTAAGCCGGCTCTAACTCGGTCGTCGCCGCTAGTCATCTTGTCCAACTGCCCCCTGAAATCACCGATCTTTGACCCGGTTATCCACGAGGAGTGTCATGAAAAGATTCGCGATTGCGCTGGCCGCGTTCTTGATGTTGGTGACATCGGCGCAGGCATTCGGCCAAGCGGCCAATGTCATTACCTTCGGCGCCGATCCCACGGGAACAAGCGACAGTACCGCAGCCTTCGCCAGCGCCGCCGCGTCCAGCAACGATGTCTTCGCGCCTTGTGGGACCTACTTAATCAATTGGACGGTATCGTCGAAAGTAAATTTCAAGTTCTCCGGGGCCGGATATTGTACATATCTGGAGCCTTACGCCTCCGGCGTGGACGCCATAACTGTTACCGGCGGAAATTTTTCGGCATTTGAAAATTTCCAGCTAGTCAACCGCGGAGTGGCTACCGGTGGGAATGGCATTACTATTACCCAGCGGCAGGGAAATACCAGACTGGTCCATATCTCCGCTTCCGGATTTGGAGTAAACGGCGTCAATGTCGTCGGGGGCGCGGCTGACCCGGATCAACTGAGCGGGATAGACGTGATCGACGGCTTTTTTCTCAATAACGGCAACGCCGGAATATCCTACATTTACGCCAACGATTTCCACGTAGCGGGTAATAGTATCGGGCATAATACTCGATATGGCATCTATCAGAGTAATTCTAATGCCGGGCAGGTCACGGGAAACTTCGTCTGGCAGAACGGGGTTGGTGTATTTGCGAACGCATCTCATTACGATTGGTGGTCGAACAATAGGCTTACCCAAAGCAATTCTCAAGGATTCTTCTGCACGACCTGTTACTATTCGACGGTGACTAACAATCAAACCTACCAAAATAATGATTCTACCCCGTACACTGCAGAAATATGGAAATTTGTTGATTCGAACGGCCTCATATTTACGGGAAATAATTCTTTTGAATGGAACAGCAGTCATCATAGCAATTACGGATTGACGATCGATGGGTCATCTAGGAACGCTACGATATCCAATAACCAATTTTCTTCTTATCTGATTTCCGCAGCGAACATTGATCCTTCGGCGCAGGGCATCATGCTTCGTAACAATCTCCCGGCATCCGACATCACGGTCAATAACTGCGCGTCGGGCGGCTTCTTGTCGGGCAATTCGGGCTCCGTCGCCGTTGGCGGAGCCGGTACAACAATTTATTTGGGCGGATCTCAGAGCACGAACGAAAATCAAACGACCTTTCCCGTGTCCACGGCTGCGAACGTATGCGCGTTCAGCGTTTTCGTCGGATCGGCGCCAGGTGCTGGACAATCCTATACGTTCACCCTGCGAAAGAATGGCGTGAGCACGGGGATTACGGGTTCGATTTCCGGCCCAGGCGCGTTCGCCGCGAATGTCTTGTTGCCCGCTAGCGCTATTTCTGTTGCGCAGGGTGACGCGCTCGACATCATGATGGTGTCCTCGGCCGGTGCGCCCGCCACGAACACCCGCTACTCGGTGACCGTGGCGGCTCAGTGATGTGGCGACGGCACCTTCAATAGTTGCTCCAGGGCCAAGGTTGAAGAACTGATCTTCGGATTCGGGAGTACGATGCGCGCAGTATCGCTAGCTGCGCCTACTGCCACATTCGTCTGACACTGCCCTCGCGGCGAGTTTCGACTCGCTCCGCTCCTTCGCAACCTTTCGAGCAAATGCCGCTGCGTGCCTCGCGGACCTTGAGTGCAAGGACGACGGTCAGCCGGTCGTCATCCGGGTGGCGCCTTCAAAAGTGCCCAAGTCCGAACTGAAGGCTTCGCTTAGACTGACAACACCCGATCCCCATCGAACCCCGTTAGCCCGAAAACCCCCGGTTGAAGTTCGTGGCAGCATTCCGGGCGCGTCACTGGAAGCCTGCCGCTCCGCAGTCAGCCCGTCGGCGACGTCGGGGCCACACGGTTGGTGTCCGATTTGGCGGCCAGCTACCCAAAAAGCTGCCAAGCAGCTTACGGCCCATTTTCTGCCATTCCCTTTGCGAATGATCGAATGACGGGATCTGGGCCGGCGGCGGAATGGCGGCTTTAGGGATGAGAGCTATCGATAGAAGCCGTTTCGCGAGAACAGTCGCTCACGATTCATTTTCGCAGAGCTGTTGGCGCAAGGCGAGCTCGCCCCTTGCTGGGATGGGGCAGTCAACGCAGGCTATTGATTGAGCTGGATGCATCGGGCGTCGGGCAACAAAGCCAGCTCTGGACCACGCACCTTAGCGAGTGCCGAGAGGTCTCGGCACTCGCTGGAAACGTGCGTTAGAACCTGATGCTCACTGTCGCGCGCGCCCCATGATCTTGCCAGTGCGACCCGAAGCGTCCGACATAGGAAGCACCCAGGCGCACCGGCCCGACGTCAGCTTCAAACCCGAGATTCAAGACGGCGGCATCCTTCGGTAGGCGGGCGCCCACGATCCGGAACGCGCTGGCGCCACCCGCGAGGCGATTGTCGAGCGTGGCAGCGAGGTCGCCCCAGCCATGCTGCCAGCCGGCACTTGCCTTCAGCCCCACACTCGAACCGAGCGGGAGCCGCGCGTCCGCACCAAGGGTGAGGAAGGTGCTTTGCTGGTCCGCTTCGCCGATCGACAGTGCCGCGGCGCTTCCGGTCTCAGCGAAAGCATCCGAATGGACGCGGACATTGGCGAGGCGAACGAACGGAGCAAGATCGAGCGGACCGTCGACCAGGTCATAGGACAGGCTGCCGTAGAACTGGCGGGTGCTGGCATCGTATAGCCCACGCTGCGTCGTCGCACCTGCGCCGAAATCGACCGTGCGCCTGGTGTGGACCCGGTGCCACGCGACCGTCGCGCCGACCTGCGCCTTGAGCCCGCCCTTGGCATAGCCGAGGACACCGGCGAGGCCCCAGCTCTCCGCTGAAGCATTGCTCGCTCGCGCGTCGACGTCCTGATCGGATTTGAAGATGGTCCCGGCGAGACCGAAGGAAATCCCTTGTCCGGCATAGCCGGCGCCGACCACCAGCCCCTTGTTGTCTAGATCGGCACCCGCCGCGCCGCGTGTGGCGTCGACGCTGCCCCAGCTGGCGGTCGCCGAAGCGATCGGGAAGATCCCGGCGGCGTCTTCACCTGGCGCTGAGGCCAGCAACGCGTCGCGGACCAGGTGGGCATCGTTGGTCAGCGCTGCCGACGTGGTGGCGTAGATCTCGCCCGAGAGCGAGTCATAGGAACGACGCGCCATCGCTGCCGACTGGACCAGCACGCCCTCATAGACGGTATTGCCGATTCCGAGCGATTGCACCGCATCGGCAACCGCGCCCTGGTTCGACGTTTCCGCGACCGCGGCGAATTGGACATCGTTGCGATACAGCGAAAGCGTGATCGCGTTCGGCGCGTAGCGGAGCCGCGGCGTCAGGAAAGCAAGGTTCGAGGTTACCGAACCGAAAGTGCCGCTGATCCCACCGGCGCTGGTGAGGATCGTGTAGTCGGTGCGCGGATTGTAATTGCCGTTTTCGGCGAGCACCTGAACCGTCGCGGTGCTGGCGATGCTCGTCGCGCCGGTGACGTCGATCCGGTCCGCCGCACCGGCGGCATTCGCCTCGACCTCGTAAACCGCTCCTGCGCCGAAGGCGAGGTCGCCACTGACGGTGAGACGGCCGATCGAATTGCCAGGGCCGACGCGTCCGCCATTGACGGTCGTGCTGCCGACGCGGCCATTGCCGCCCAGCGTTCCGCCCGAGCCGAGCAACACGGATGAGACGATCGCGCCATTCACCTTGAGCGTGCCGTCCTCGATCGTGGTGGTGCCGGTATAGGTGCTGTTGCCGGTGAGATTGAGCTGGCCGCCGCCGGTGAGAGTCAGGCCGCCGCTGCCGGTGATCGTGCCGGCGAAAACGCTGTTCTCGTCCTGATTGATGGTAAGCCGGCTTCCCTCGAGATTGATCCCGCTCTGCGCCGAGCCCGACAAGCCGCCGATCTTCTGATCGGTGCCGCCCAGGTCGAGGGTGCCACCGGCAAGGTCGAACTCGGTCGTCGGATCGATCTGCCCGGTGAACTTCACCGATCCACCGAGAATGCTGGTGGTGCCGACGAACTTATAGCCGCCCTCGAAGGTCAGCACGCCCGCGCCGCGCTTCTCGAGCAGTCCCGAACCGGAGAAGTCGCCGACGAAGCTGTAGGAGTCCGACCGCGCGTAGACGAAGGTCCCGTCATTGACGAGATCGCCGGTGAAGCTGCCGCTGGTGCCGCCGTCGCCGAGCACGAATACGCCGTTGCCGATGGTCCGGATGTCGCCCGCCATCGAACCGGTGAGCTGGAGCGCGCCATTGGCAACGATCGTCCCGCCGGTATGCGTGATCGTATCCGTGTCGATGCCGACCGTCCCGGCGCCGGACAGCAGCAACGCGCCGGTGCCGGTTACGGCGAGCGGGTTTTCGTCATCGATCAGCACATCGCTGCCGAAGTTGAGCACGAGTAGCCCGTCGTTGCGGACGTTCTGCGTGACGATAGCGCTGTCGCCACCGCTGTCTGGCACTTCGTTGACCTGTAGCGCGGCGTCGGCGGCGATCGTGACGCTCTCGAACGCGCCGACATAGCCCGAGGTGCTCCAAAAGCCGCTGGTGGCGGCGAGCGTCTCGAAATTGTCGAGCCGTCCGATCGTCTGGCCGGCAACCGCCTGGTTGCTGCTTCCGATCAGCGCCACGCCGTCGCGCCCAGCACCGCCGTCCACCGTGCCCTCGATGCTCGAGCCGGTACGCAGGACCAGACGGTCGTCCGCGCCGCTCAGCGATACGGCGAGACCGCTCACGCTCTCGATGCGGCCAGCATTGTCGAGCAAAGTCGCTCCGCCGGCAGTGATTGCCGTGCCCGCGCCGAGGATCGTACCGCGGTTGACGATCGTCCCGCCCTGCCCGGCGACGATCGCCGAGCCGCCGTTGCTGGTTAGCGATCCGCTATTGTCGAGCTGCAGCGCGTTCGCCGACTGCACCGCATGGCCCGCGGAGACGATCACGCCGCTGTTGGTTAGAGACAGATCGCCCTTGGCATCGACGCCCAGATTGCCAGCATCGATCCGTCCCGAATTGACGACGGTCGCCGAAGTGAGATCGAGCAGCACACCCGTACCGTCTCGGCTCCGGATGGTGCCGCCGTTGGTCAGATTGCCGGTCTTGCCCGCGAAATTCTGGCTGACGAGCACGACGCCGGTGGTCCCGCCCTCGATCGTTCCGGCATTGTCGATCGTGCCGCCGCCGGCGAGGAGAATGCCGTAGCGCGCGCCGCTGATCTGGCCGCCCGTTTCGTTGACGATCGTGCCGATCTGCGCACGACCGCTGTCCGCGCCCGGATACCATTGCATCTGGATGCCGTCGGCAGTGGCGCCTGCGCCTCCTTCGATCCGGCCGCTGTTGCGCACGGTGCCGCCACCATACAGCGCGACGGCATCGTCATTGTCGCCGCGGATCGTGCCGCTATTGATCAATTGCGTATCGGCGCTGAACCAGGTGAAGCTGGTACCGCCGGCCGGATTGGGCGTGCCGAGCTGGGTGGTGACGATGCCATAATCATGGCCTGAGATCGTGCCGCTGTTCCGGATCACTGCCGAGGATTGCACCCGCACGCCCGCCTCGGGCACTGCCGAGAGACTGGCGCGGGTGCCGTTGCCGCGGATCGTGCCGGCATTGTCGAGCACCAGCGCGCCGCGCTGTGCGACGAGCCCGCTGCCCGAGCCGGTGAGACTGCCCGCGGCGCCGACATTGACGACGAGATTGCCGCTGCCGTTCAGCTGCGTAGCGGCGAACTGGCCGGTGCCGACGACCGAGACCGCGCCATTGACGTCGAGCGCGATGTCGCCACCGCCGCTGCTCGCCAGATCGACGGAATTGGCGCCGCCGCCAGTTGCCGTCACGGCATTCAACGCCACGTCGATCGCGCCGCTGCCGCTGCGGGCATGCACGCCTGCCGAGCCGCTGCCCGCCACTGAGATGGTGCCCTTGCTGTCCACGCTGATGCCGCCGGTGGTCGCGACGGCCTGAATGCCGTGCCCGCGTGCGCCACTGGTGGTTACATCGCCGCTGACGATCGTGACTCCGCCGGTATCGCCACGGCCGAAGATGGCGACGCCGTCCGTACCCGCCGTGGTAACCTTGTTGCTGGTGATGGCGGCGGCGGCGCTGGTCGAGGCCGTGACACCCCATGCCGATGTGCCGGCCACCGAGGTGACGTCCGCGGCGATCGAGACATTCCCGCCGGCGGCGGAGATGCCGGTCACGCCGTCGGCGGTGAACTGGCCGTTCAGGATGTCGAGCCGCGTGGTCGTGGTCGTGCCCGCGGTGATCACGATGTCGCCCGTCGTCGTGCGCGCGAACACGCCGACATCGCCGCCGGCGCCGACCAGAGCCTTGCCGGAACCGATAGTGACGTCGCCAGCGCCGCCGTAGACGACGATGCCGGGGCCGTTCGGTGTAGTGACACTGCCGCTGCTGATGTCGACGGTGTCGCCCGCCCAGACATAGATGCCGGCGCCGCCGCCACTCTCGCCGCTGGTGATCGCGCCGCTCTCGATAGCGATCGGGCCGCTATGATCGACGGCGATCCCCCAGCTGCCGGCACCGCTGGTCGTGATCGTGTCGCTGGTGATCGACAACGCACCCGTGCCGCCCTGGGCGTCGCGAAGGCCGTAAGCGGGGCTCGCGACATTGGCGACGACGATGCCCGAGGCGTTGGTGCCGCTCGTCTGGATGGTGCCGCTATGGATCGTGATGTCACCGGTCATGATCGCCCCGCCGCCAACGCTGGTCGGCACGAAAATGCCGGTCGCGCCGTTGCCCGAGGTCTGGATCGAGGCGCTCGCGATCGACACGTCGCCATTGGCCGATCGGGCGCGGATACCGAGCGCATCATTGCCGGAGGTGACGATCGAACCGCTGTCGACCGTCACCCCCGCGCTCCCCCCGGCCCAGATCGCGGTGCCCTGCAGCCCGCTGGTAGCGACTTGGTCGCTGGTGATGCCGACCGTGCCGGTGGTGCTACCATAGATTCCGAAGGCGGCATTGCCTTTCACCGAGACAATGCCGCTGTCGATACTGACATTGCCGCCTTGGCTCGACACGCCAGAGATGCCGTCGGCGGTGAACCCGCTCGCCGGCTGGATGCCGTTGGTCGTGGTTCGATCGGCAGTGATCGAGACGTCGCCGCTGGTCGTCTCTACATAGATGCCGACATCGCCGTCGGCGCCGACCTCTGTGCTGCCGGCATCGATCCGGACGTCACCGTCTTGGCCGTAGACGACAATGCCCGGGCCGCCGCGGGTGTACAACGTGTCGCTGGTGATATCGACGGTCGAGCCCGCCCACATGTAGATGCCGCCCGCCTGCGCGTCGATCGCGCCGCTGGTCAGCGCGATCGCGCCGGCATGATCGAAGACGATCCCGCGGGCGCCGGCACCGGATGCGACGATCGAATCGCTGTTGACGGTGAGCGTACCGGTGCCCGCCGTCGGCGAGGGTGCGCGGAACTGGTAGCCCGGATCGGCCGATCCGCCAACGACGATGCCGTGCGAGAGGCTTCCGCCGGTCACGATCGTACCGCTGTCGATCGCGGTGTCTCCGGTCATCCCGCTGGTGCCGTCGAAGCTGACGACGAAGATGCCGTTCGAATTGTTGCCGGCCGTGGTGATCGCATCGCTGGTGACTTTCACCGGCTCGGCGGTGTAGGCCGTGTAGCCGTCGACGAGGATGCCGGTCGAGTTCTGCCCGGCGGTCGCGATCGTGCCGCTGTCGACGGTTATCGCGGCGGCACCGGCGGCGGTGATGCCGTTGCCGAAGGCGCCGTCGGTGACGACCGAGTTGCTGTCGATGACCAGATCGCCGGTCGCGAGAACTTGGATGCCGTACTGGCCATAGCCATGCCCGATCGTCTCGTCGGCCTTGACGCTGGCCCCACCTGCGCCGGCGCTGACGTAGAGTGTCGCGGCGGTGAAGCCGATATTGGCGGTGCCCTCGGCGCGGCCGCTGGTCAGGTCGACCGAATAGCCTTGGCCTATGATCGCATTGCCACCTGTCGCGGCCGCCGACTCGCTGGTGATTAGCGTGTTGCCTGCGGTGAAGCCCAGCTCTGGCCCCGAGAACAGGGTGGTCGTGAAAATACCGCGTGTATAGCCGAGCGTGGTCCCCGCATGGATAATGATATCACCGCCGCCCGAATTGGCATGAATGCCGCGGCCGTTGTCGGCGCCGGTCGCGACGACGTTGATCGTGCCGCTATCGATGACAATGCCGCCCCCGTTGGTGACCGCCGAGATGCCGAATACCTGACCGGTGCCTGTCGTGTGCACGTTGCCGCTGATGATGTGCACGCCGCCGCCGCTGGTGGTCGCCAGAATTCCGCTGGCTCCGGCGCCGCGAGTTTCGACCGTGCCGCTGTCGATCTTCACGCTGGCGGAGCCGCCCTGCGCCTCGATCCCGTGGCCCAGCGCGCTCTCGGTGAAAACCGAGTCGCTGTTGATCGTGATCTGTCCCGAGGTGGAGGCAAGGATGCCAATGCCGCCGCCGTTGGGCACCGTTATGGCCCCGCTGTCGATGACGATCGGGGAACCGTCGTTCGAAGTCTCGCGAACCGCTTGCGCCGCGGCATGCGCGGTAGGGAGCAGCGAGCAACCGAGGGCGCTGCCGGCGAGCAACATTCGTCCGAGCGCGCGGCGCCCGAGGCGGCACCTGGCGGGCGCGACAAGCTTGCCAGCCCGGCCAGCGGTGGATTTTTCGTAAGCCATTTTACCCCCTGCACGTAACGCGAGGGCATCGCTCCCCCGGTTGCCCGGGACTGGCGTCGCGATTGCCGGCTGGATATCCCCTTTTGTGGGGTTAGGTTGCGTTGAGAAAGCCCTAGCCCTGCACGGTCAGCGTGCCGGTATGCCCGTCAGTGTGCGTGCGACAAGGTCAGCCTTCGTCATGGCGAGAAGACGTCCCGCGGCCTTGACCTCGACAAACTCGGCGCGGGGCAGAATCTCCTGCCAATAGGCATGCACGTCGGCGGGATCGTGCAGCGGGTCATGTTCGCCGATCAATATCGTCCAGCGACTATATCCGGGTCGTGGCGCGGGGCGGGTCGCTGTCGCCATCGCGATCTGCTCGTTGACGTACCCCGCCACCCGTCCGGTCGCGAACATTCTGACCGCCCGGTAATAGTCGGCACGGATCTGAGGATCATGGATGGCGTCGAGATCGGGCGGGCTCCCCGCGAACGATCGTTCCATCATCCGCGCCACCCGCTCCGGGGTCAGGTGCGTGGATAATAGGCGGACCATCACGGCGACGAGGCGTGGATTGCGGAAATAGGCTTCCTTGACCGCGCCCAGCGGACCCCAACGGCGCCCATGTTCTTCGGTATGCGGATCGGGGTTTACCAGGACGACACGGTCGATCAGGTCCGGCGCGGCGTCTGCAAGCGCCAGCACATGTTGTGCACCGCCGCGCGCAACCACGTCCAGCGACGCGATCTTGAGCTTGCGGCAAAGCGACAGGACATCGCGCGCCGCGACGGAGAAGGGATCGTGCCAGCCCGGCTCCATTCCCGGAAACGGATCCGACATGCCGAATCCCGGCCGGTCGATCGCGATGGGCCGGCCGCCGGCGGCCTGCAGCGCCGCCACCAGCGCACGGCTCACGGGCCGGGAGGTCATGCTGCTGTGCACGACGAGGACGGGCTTGCCCGATACGGGACCGTAGTCGCTCCATGCGATGCGCGTTCCGTCGGCGCGCGGCATCATGCGGAGCGGCTCGGCATGATCGTGCTCTAGCGCGACCTGACTTTGCGTCGCGGCCGTGATGCATGACAGCGCCTGCGCTTCGATGACGGCTCGCGCCAGCGCAGCGGCGCTGGAAACGCCGAGACAGTCATAGGTCCTATCGAGTTCCTTCTTCGCCGTCGCGCGCGAAACGCCGAGCCGCCGCGCCGCCGCGTCGCGCGACAGGCCTTCGGCGATCAGGGCGGCGAGCGCCGCCTGACGGGGCGAGAGTCCCCAGATGTCTTGTAGGAGATCGGGGGCACCGCCCTCGGGGAGGACGCCGAAGGCGAGCGATGCGAGATTCGCGACCAGCGCCGGAAGCCGATCGACGCCAACCCGGCGCATCGCTTCGGACAGGGTTTCGCGTGCCGTGTCGTAAGAGATGGCCAGTTGAGCCGCCGCTTGCTTGATCGTGCCGCACCGGATGGTCGCCATGGCCACGCGCGTCTGCAGTCCGGTCAGGCCGAAGGTCTCGCACGCGGCCTTGAGCGGTGTTGCGCGAAGGCTGGTGATCGTCGCCAGAACCACGATGTGCCCATTGCCCCGCTTGGCCCGATCCCGTATTTCCGGCGGGAGAATCCACGACGCGGCCTGAACGGCGGCGCCGTATGCGAAGATCACCGGATCGAGCCCGCCATTGCCCGATTCGATGGCGACGGGCGCAACGCAGGTCTGCCCGGTACGAAGCACCTGGCTGACGACCGCCGAGTCGATATATCGTTCTGCCTTCTCGGCCGCGAAGACCGTACTGGCCGCGACCACACGGCCCGAGGCGTCGACGAGTGCCGCGGCCAGGCTATCGGGGCTGAGCAGCGGATAGATTCGCATTGCCTCCGATCCAAAATCTCGTTCGAGATCCTGTTCGATCGAGTTCGCCGCCGTGCGGGCAGTTTCGATCATGGTTTCCGGGTTATCGAGCCAGCGCCGCATAGCCCTGTGGAAGCCGGCCGCGGGAAAGCTCTCGTCCGGAGCGGAGCTGATATTGGCGGACATTGGATTTCCTGGCGAAGCGAGAGATAACGCTGAAGTTATGCTAATAAACCCCTCAGGACAAAGGGAATAGATTGCTGCGCAAGATGAAGGGCCGTACGTCCGCTTTCAGGATTGCCTGCCTCGATCGTGAACGGCGGCAATTGGGCGGATTGTGTTGAAAAACT
>NZ_BCYX01000075.1 GCF_001598415.1 Sphingomonas mali NBRC 15500 | reverse complement strand
TGGGCGCGCCCGGGCAACCGCAAAGCGGCGGGCGCCTTTCGGCGCAGGGCAGCGTCACTCGTCGGTCACGATGCCTCCGCATCGCTCCACTCCTCGTTCCTCGCCCTGCGCCAAAATCCGCTCCGTCACGGCGGGTCAAACTCACGCCATCACGCTCTAAAGCGAGCCATCACCACAAGCGCGTTGGCTGTGCTGACACTCGGCGCAGCGCCCGACCGAGCGCCCTGGGCGGACACGCCGGTCGCCCGGCTGGAAGCGCTGGCCGAGCTCCAGACGTTGAACGCCGACCTGCTGGGCCATGACAGCGCAACGCTGACGCTCGACCGTTGGTGCACGCGCCACCATCTCGCCGATGGTGCCAAGATCGTCGCGGATCGGGTTCGGGGCCAGGACAAACCGCCGCCCGCCGCGGTCCGTGAACAATTGCATGTCGGCACCGAGCAGCCGATCGCCTATCGCCGAGTGAAGCTGCGCTGCGGCGTGCACGTCTTGTCCGAGGCCGACAATTGGTACGTGCCATCGCGCCTCACGCCCGACATGAACCGGACGCTCGAAACCAGCGATGCGGCGTTCGGCCGTGTCGTTCAGCCGCTTCGGTTCCAGCGCCACACAGTCTCGGCCAGGCTCCTCTGGTCGCCGCTGCCTGAGGGCTGGGATAGCGGCGGCGCCCCCTTACCGCGCGCCAATCCGGGTGCTTCCCTGCCGATTCCCGACAAGGTGATCGAGCATCAGGCCCTGCTCACCCGCGCCGACGGCGAACCATTCAGCTACGTGGTCGAGACCTATACCGGCGCGGTGCTCGACTTTCCGCCATCGTTCGGCCAGCCCTAGTTGAGATTCACCTCAACGGGTTTACCGGCCTCATTCCATAAATGGCGAGAAAGGCCTCGACCGAGGCGTCGGCATGCCGTTCCAGCTCGGCTATCGAGCGCGGATTCCGGTTTCCCGTGAACATCGCTTCATTCATCGGAATCCAGAGAAGCATTCCAAAGAAATGACTGGCGGCGAGATCGGGGTCGCCGGCGCGCATGAGGCCTTGCGCCGACAGGGTTCGAAAGCAGGACGCCATCGTACCGAGCATTCGCTCGAACCCTTTCTCGTACCAGTCGCGCCCGAGGCTCGGCATCCGATCGGCATTGGCGATGATCAGGCGCCGGAGTTTCACCAACTCGTCGTCCAGCAATGTCGTCACCACGAGCCGGCCGAGCTCGGCAAGGCCGCCCTGCCGGAATTTGGTGTTGGACAGCAAGGTCGTCACCGACTCGACGATGTCGTTCGCCCCGGCCGCGGTCGAGCGGACGACCTCTCCGAACAACGTCTCCTTGTCGGTGAAGTGCTTGTAGATAGTCTGTTTGGAGACGGCCGCCCTAGTGGCAATCTCCTCCATGCTGGTGCCGTCATAGCCCTTGCTGATGAAGGTGGCCGTCGCCGCCTGGATGATGTCGCGCTCCTTGCGCGCCGATCTCGTCTCGCCATCCATTTTCATAGGCCCTCTTCGACACGGTACTAGACAGTACTGAAACCCAATGCTAGCTCGCACTCAGTACTAGTCAGTCTAGTACTCAACCGCGAGCAGGCAACGGAGCAGACCATGCCCAAAATGATTTTCGTGAACCTCCCCGTGCGCGATCTGGCCGCCTCGACGGCCTTTTACGTCGCGCTAGGCGGTACGGTTAACCCGCAGTTTTCGGGTGAGACTTCGACGTCCCTCATGTTCTCGGACACGATCTTCGTCATGCTTCTCACCCATGCGCATTATGGCGAATTCACCAAGCGTCCGATCGCCGATGCGCATGCTTCCAGCCCCTTGCTGCTCGCGCTGTCGGCCGACAGCAGGGATGAGGTGGATGCGCTCGTGACTCGCGCCGCAGCGGCGGGCGGCACCGCCGATCCCAATCCCGCGCAGGACTTGGGCTTCATGTACAACCGGCATGTCGAGGATCTCGACGGCTATGTCTGGGAGATCATGTGGATGGACCCGTCGGCGATTGGCGGCGTTTCGGAGGCCGAATAAGAGGTACCGATCGTCGGGTTGCGGCGTCCGTTTACCAAAGGGTGGAATTCGCGCGATCGGTGCGCCACCATGCATGCTCGATCCTGTTCGATTGGGTGCATCGGTAAACGCGCGCCGCAGCCCGGCGTCTGCGCGAAGGAGACCGGGGATGGCGTGGACGCATCGGCTGGTCGGCAAGGCGGCACGGACCGTGTGGCGGATCACCAAGCCGCGGACGGTCGGGGTTCGAGCCGTCCTGCTCGATCGGGATGGCCGCATCGCGCTGGTCCGCCACACCTATATGGATCACTGGTATCTGCCCGGCGGCGGGGTGAAGAAGGGCGAGAGCATCGACGCCGCTCTATTCCGCGAGATGGCGGAAGAAGTGGGCGTGACCGACGCCAGGATCGAACGTGTCCTGGGCGTCTATCATAGCCGGCGCGAGGGCAAGGACGACCATATCGTCATTTTCGTCGCGCATGCCGGTCCCGACGCGAGCGCCGAGTTGCGCCGCACCGATTTGGCCGAGATAGCGGAGGCCGGCTGGTTCGCGCCGGAGGAGCTGCCCGCGTCACTGTCCCCCGCCACCGCTCGCCGCATCGCCGAATATCGGCAAGGCGTTACAGGGCACGGCGCCTGGTAAACCGCGGTGTGTCGTCAAGAACGCGATACGGCACTGTTCGAAACCAGATACAGACGACCGCTATCCCCATGCGGGCCAAGCGGCGAAAACTGGTTGGAAGCCGAACGGCGGCTTTCGTCACAGGATGTTCCATTGTAACGTTCGACGTCAGAACCAGGGCGCCGATATTCCGAAAAAACCCAAAACGTACACGATAGTAAAGGACGCGACGATCAAGATGACTATGCAAGTAGTCGCTGCGAGACAGAGACGTCCGATTGGGTTGGTTCGTTGCCATTCCCAATATGGCCGGTTGAACTCTCGCGAGATCGCCGGAGGTTGATCAGCAAAATACCTTCGGATGATAAGCCCAATTATGAGCAGACCAACCAAGCTTGGTGGCAGCATTACCCAGTGAAATTGCACACCACCGTCTCCTCGACGCCCTTCTTAATATAGGGGGGACTGCAGGAAAGCGGAAGGTCAGCCCTTAGCGAGTGCATCGGGAAGCTGTTACGGCGATTATTGGTCGCCTGCCGACAGTCAGCTTTTATGTGCCTCCGACCTAATCGGAAAGCAGCGACGGCCCGAGCAGCGTCAACAGCTTGACGTCGATCGCCACACCCGCGGCGCGGCGCTCGGCGATGAAGTCGGCTATCGTCGCCAAGGGCACGCGGTGAACGGTGATATTCTCGTCCGCCGTCCCGCCGCCCGCGCCCACTCGCGTCAGTCCTTCGGCGCGGACCAAGGTGAAGCACTCGCTGACCATGCCGGGTGAGGCGTAGAAACTCCCCAACGGGATGCATTTGGCGGGGCGATAGCCGGTTTCTTCCTCCAGCTCGCGCGCGGCGGACATTTCGACTGTCTCGCCTTCGTCCTCGTCGCCAACCAGTCCGGCGGGCAGTTCGAGGCACGGACGCCCCAGCGGCACGCGATATTGCTCGACCAGTATCACGTGGCCCTTACCATTTTCATCGGCGTCTATCGCGATGACCACCGCGGCCTGGATGCCGCCGACGCGCCCGACATATTCCCAGCGGCCGCGTTTCTTCATTTCGAGAAAACGGCCCTTCCAGACGGTCTCCTCGACCGCGTCGGCGTCGGTGACGCTCACAGTTCGATCAGCCGGTCGGGGAGTTCGTTCGCATCGCTTTCCGTCTTGGGGAAATGCTCGGCGACGATGGCGCCGATCGCGGCCACCGCGGCGGCCATGCCGTCACCGGGATGCCCCGCGCGCACCCGGTCGATCAGTGCGGCCATCGCCGCGCCCCAGCGTTCGGGCGGGACCTTGGCATGGATCGCTTCGTCGGCGACGATCTCGGCCAGCCGCTCGTCGAGCGAGAGGTAGAGCAGCACGCCTATCCGCGCGGCGGTGCGGCGTTCGGCGCCGACCTTGAAATACTGGATCGCCCGACGCCGAACGCGACGCGACCGCACCGCCTTGGGCGTCAGCGCCAGCCGCAGTGGCGACCAATAGAGCGCGCCGCGCACCAATAGGAGCACGATCGCCTCGACCGCCATCAGCGCGAAGAATGACCGACCCAGATTGACCCCGCCCTGCCAGCCATTCTGGAACCAGGCGATCTTGTCCTCGATCGCGGTCGGATTGAGCGCGGCGATCCCCGCCACCAGCAGCATCGCGACGATGCCGAGGTTGAGGCCGATATCGTGATAGGGGTCCGATCGCGGCGCCACGATGGTGACGATCTCGGCGTCGGTGCCGGCCTCGGCGGCGGTGACCGCCTGGGTCACCTGCTCGCGTTCAGCCGGAGTCAGGATCGGTCCGCGCATCACCAGCTCCCCGACGCGCCGCCGCCGCCGAACGATCCGCCGCCGCCCGAAAAGCCGCCGCCACCGCCGCCCCAATCGCTGCCGCCGCTGCTCCAGCCGCTCGACGACGATCCGCCGCTACCCCAGCCGCCGCCCAGGCCCGGCCCCCACAGCACCACCGGCCCGCGTCCGCCGCGATATTTCCGGCCGCGCGCACCGCGAAAGATGATCGGCAGCACGAAGAACAGGACGATGACGATCCAGAAGATCGCGATGAAGCCGTCCGACGACGAGCCCGACGACCGCACCGCCTGCGGTGTCGCGGCTGCCGCTTTGACGCGCGCCTCGGCGGCTTCGGGCGGCGCTTTCATCTGCTCGGCGATCGCCTGCGCGCCCGCGATTATACCGCCCGCCATGTCGCCGGCGCGGAACTTGGGCAGGATTTGCTGGTCGATAATCGATTGCGACAAAGCGTCGGTCATGATCGGCTCGAGGCCGTACCCGACCTCGATCCGCACTTTCCGCTCATTGGGTGCGACGATCAGGATGATGCCGTTATTGGCATCCTTCTGTCCGATCCCCCAGGCGCGGCCGAGCTTGTAGCCGTAATCCTCGATCGGATAGCCCTGCAGATCGGGGATCGTCGCCACCACGAACTGCCGCTGCGCGACATTACCGACATCGGTCGACAGCGCCTCGAGCTGCTGCTTCTGGGCGGGGCTGAGCAGGTTGGCGGCGTCCACCACCCGCCCCGACAGCGGCGGAAAGGTTTGGGCCGAGGCGAGCTGGGGCACGATCAGCAGCGCCAGCATCAACAGCAGCGCGCGAAATATCCTCATCCGGACTCTCCCGGCAGCGGATGGACGATGGTCACGCCGGTCAGTTCGTGTTGCCGAAATCGACCGTCGGGTTGGTCTCGGCGCCGGGCTGCGCCTGGAACGGGACCATCGGCTTGGCGCCGTAGAAGATCTTGGCGCCGACTGCGTCGGGGAAGGTGCGGATGCGCGTGTTATACGCCTGGACCGCGGTGTTATAATCGCGGATCGCGATCGTGATGCGGTTGTTGCTGCCTTCGATCTCGGTGATCAGCGAGCGGAAATTCTCCTGGCTCTTGAGATCGGGATAGGCCTCGACCGTGGCCAGCAACCGGCCGAGCGAGGAGCCCAATTGGTTCTGCGCCGCCTGGAAGCTCGCGATCTTGGCCGGGTCGGTCAGGTCGGTGGCGTTGACCTGGACCCGCGTCGCATTGGCGCGGGCGTTGATCACATCGGTCAGAATCTTGCCTTCGGACGCGGCGCTGCCCTTCACCGTCGCGACGACGTTGGGAATGGTATCGGCGCGGCGTTGATAGGCCGCCTGGACGTCGGCCCAGCGCGCCTTGGCATTTTCCTCGGCGGTGGGGACGGAGTTGATCCCGCAAGCCGACAGCATTGCCATGGCGGCCAGCACGATCATCGCACGAAACTTCATCGAGATATCCTCCAATGCCCCTTGCGTGGCGCAATGTAGTGACGCCCCGGGCCATCGTGAAGCGGATTCGGTTGCGCGGGCGCAACGGCTGCCGCTTGCATCCATGCGAACCGGCCTTAGGCTGTGCCGGGCTGAGACAGCGAAAGGGGCTTGATCATGTTCAAGGAATTCAAGGCGTTCATTGCCCGCGGCAATGTGCTCGATCTGGCGGTCGCGGTGATCATCGGCGCGGCATTCGGCAAGATCGTCACCTCGCTGACCGACGACCTCATCATGCCGCTGATCGGCAAGGTATTTGGCGGGCTCGATTTCTCGAGCCATTTCGTCATCCTATCGCCCGAAAAGGTGCCGCCGGCGCTGGCCGGATCGACCGATTACGCCGCGCTCAAAAAGGCCGGCGTCGCCTTGTTCGGCTATGGCGAGTTCATCACTGCGGCGGTCAATTTCCTGATCGTCGCCTTCATCATCTTCCTGCTGGTCCGCGCGGTGAACCGCGTCGCGCCCAAGCCCGAGGAAGCCGCGCCGGCGGATCCCGCCGATGTCGTACTGCTGCGCGAGATCCGCGACGAGTTGCGCGCGCGCAAAGGGGCGTAAGGTTCAGCCCGTTAGACTCCCCTCCCGCAGGCGGGAGGGGAACTCGCCCGTTCAAGCCGCCGCGAGATCTTCGCTGACGGCATCGGCCAGGCTGGTGCCGTCGAGGATACGCGCGGTCTCGTCGCGGACGCGCGCCATGGCGTGACGGATCGCGCAGGCGGATTCGTCCTTGCAATCGGCGCAGCGGCGATAGGCGGTGCGGCTGACGCACGGGACCAGCGCGAGCGGCCCCTCGATCACGCGGATGATCTCCCCCAGCGAGATCAGATGGGTCGGGCGCGACAGGCAGTAGCCGCCGGTCTTGCCGCGATGGCTGTGGAGGAATCCTGCCTCGCGCAGATCGGCCAGGATCAATTCGAGGAATTTGCGCGGAACATTGGCATGTTCGGCGATCCGGTTCATCGGGATCGGGGGTCCGCCCGCGGGCGCCTCGGCCAGATAAAGCATCGCGCGAAGCGCGTAACGGGAACGCTGCGTCAACATAATGGGTAACCTTATTACCTGATAATGTGGCGACCGAAAGGCGAAACCCTCGCAAAACTGGCGAAAATGCACGTTTTTTGGTGGTTTTGGCGGTGGTGGGCGTTCGTCGGCGTTCAGCATCCGCACGAGCGGATCGACGGCACCACTTTCCTTTAAGCGCACAGTGCCTATATTGGTCGGGCCGGGCAACCGGCTATGGCGATAAATGATGGCGTGCAATAGACGCAGCGGACCCGGGGGCAGTACCCGGCGGCTCCACCAGAAATGGTGGTGTATCTGGACACCGTTTCTGACGGGGCCGAACCAGGATCGACGTGTGTTGAAAAGCGCCGACGTTCGCTCAGAACGGGCCACTGTGACGGCTCATTACACAAGTGCCAACGATAACGAAGCACTCGCTATTGCGGCGTAACCCCAAGGCCTAACGGCTTAAGGTTATTCTAAAATGCGCGGTTGGACCGCACCGGGCAACAGAAGCGGATTCCAGCGGTACGGGGAGCACCGGGCAACAGAAGCTCCCCACTAACTCCCCTATTTCTCCGACATCGCCTTCCGGAACTGTGCGAGCGTGCACAGCCCGCTAACGCCCCGCGCGCTGCATCCGGCGACCGGCAGCATTTGGCGATAGCCCGGCGCGGCGCCGGCGCGTAGCTGATCGAGCGTCTGGGCCCGGTAATAGGCACGGACATAGGCGTTACCGCCAGCGTCCTTCAGCCGCTCCAGGATGATCGCTCCGCCCGGCGCGGGATCGTCGGCGGCGAAACCCGGCACCCGCCAGTGCAGGCCCAGCATCCCGCCGAGATTGGCGACATTGGTGTCGTGGCCGGAAATCATCAGCAGCTTCGGACCTTCGCCTGCCATTGCGCGCAGGATCGGCGGGGTCAGCCCGGCCAAGTTGGCGGCGGCGATCGGCCTGGGTCGCGCCAGGATGGCGAATTCGAGCGCGTGGAATTCGGACAGAGCCGTGATGTCGGCTGCCGTCGCGCGGCCCCAGCCGACCTCGCGCATCGGCTTGCCGTCGGCATATTCGAGCAACAGGATCTGCGCCGCCGTCGAGGCGCGATCGAGCGCTCCGGTCAAATCGGGGCGCCGGTTCGGTGCGGCGGGCGCGATCGCGCTTTTCTCCACCCCGACTCCGCAAACCGGCTTCTTGGCGCACAAGATCGCATCGAGCCGGTTGAGCAGCGGCCGCATCCGCGCCTCGACGCCGGCGATCCCGCCCGGCCCGATCGCCTTGGCCATGGCCGCGTTGGCCGCAGGCGCGTCGACCGTGCCCAGGCCCTGCTCGATCGCCGAAAACCGCGCATCGTCGGCGCCTTGAGGCTGATGATCGATCACCAAGGTGCAGCCCGGCGCCAGCGTGCCGGCATAGGCCTGGGCGGTAGCAATCGTCCGCTGGTCGCTGTCGGCGATCATCGCGGCATCGGGGCAGCCGCGCGCGAATAGGCCGGCGCGGGTGTAGAAGGCGCGGTCGGCGGCGCCGATCGCCGCGACGGCCTGCGCGCCGTGCTGGGTCAGCCAGCCCGGATTGACCGACCAGCCGGGCCAGGCATCGGCGGCGTATCGCGCGGGCATGGCTGGGTTCTTGGTCGGCGGGCGGATGCCATGGCGCATCATCACCACGACGCGGTCGACGCTCAGCGTCTCCGCCGGCGGCCGCGCGGGCGCCGGCGCGCCAAGGGCCAGCCCCAAGCCGAGCAGCGCCGCCGCTCCGACCACCCACCGTCCCGCCATGTCGCTTCTCCCGCTGTCGCCGGCTGCTTGCCGAGGGAATGTTACAGATTCGAGGGGGCCGCGCATTATTCGACCACCAACCCCGGCCTACACCATACCCATTGTTCGATTGCGCTCGCCGGGTTAGGTTCGGCCGAACGGAATCGGAGAGGCTGACATGGCGACACTGGCACAAGTCGAGAATACCGGCATGGCCCCGGGCGAATGGGAAGCGCGGGTCGACCTCGCCGCCGCATACCGGCTGGTCGCGCTGTACGGCTGGGACGACCTCATCTTCACCCACCTCTCGGCACGCGTGCCGGGCCCGGAACACCATTTCCTGATCAACCCCTATGACATGATGTTCGAGGAGATCACGGCGTCGAGCCTGGTCAAGATCGATGTCGAGGGCAATCCGGTCGGCAAGTCCGAGCATCCGGTCAATCCGGCGGGCTTCACCATCCATTCCGCGATCCACATGGCGCGCGAGGATGCGGCGGCGGTGATGCATCTCCATACTCCGCACGGCCAGGCGGTGTCGGCGATGGAATTCGGCCTGTTGCCGCACACCCAGACGGCGATGATCGCCAAGCACAATGTCGCGTACCACGATTATGAAGGCATCGCGACGGACCTCGACGAGCGCGAGCGGCTGGTCCAGGATCTGGGCGACAAGCATGCGATGATCCTGCGCAACCACGGCACGCTCGCCGTCGGCAAGACCGTCGGCGATTGCTTCCTGCGGCTCTATTTCCTCGAGCGTGCGTGCCAGGCGCAGGTGATGATGCTGTCGGCGGGCTACGACCATCTCTACAATCCGCCCCAGGGCACCGAGGACAAGGTCAAGGGCCAGACCCCGCCGGCGGGCATGGCGATGGCGGCCGAGCGGCTCGCCTGGCCGGCGTTGCTGAGGAAACTCGACCGCATCGACCCCGGCTTCCGCAACTAGAACGCGGCGATGATCGTCCCGACCGTTCGCGTGACCGACATGGCGCGGGCGGTCGAGTTCTACACGCGCGTGCTCGACTTCGATCACGTCGGGAGTTGGCCGACCATGGCCGATCCCAGCTTCACGGTGCTGATGCGCGATGGCGCCGAACTCGATCTGTCGAGCCATGCCGGTGACGGCGTGGTCGGGCAGAAAGTGATCGTGCTGGTCGATGACGTCGACGCGCTCCACGCCAGCTTCGTTGCCCGCGGCCTCGACCAGCGGCATCGTCTCGACTCGCCGATCCATCTAGGCCCGACCGACCAGAGCTGGGGCGCCCGCGAATTCTGCGCCGACGATCCCGACGGCAACGGGATTATCTTCGCGCGGCGCTGATCGGTCGGCTAACGGCAGTTTATGCATCGGTGGTTGAGCGATCGGCGGCTGGCAGCCGTCCTGCTGTTGGCGATGGCGCTGGTCTGCGCCGGCCAGGTCTATGCCTATGCGCCCGGGCTGATGACCTGGGACTCGATCCGCCAATATGGCCAGGCACTGAGCGGCGATTTCGACGACTGGCACCCGCCAGCGATGGAATGGCTGTGGCGGCAACTCTTGCCGATCGCCCACGGACCGGCGCCGATGCTGGCGATCCAGCTCGCGCTCTATTGGGCGGCGTTCGCCGGGCTGGTCGTCTGGGCAGCGCGCGCGGGCCGGCGGCGGCTCGCCATTGCGTTCGCAATCGCCTCGCTCCTGCCGCTCCCGGTCGTGCTGATGGCGGAGATCATCAAGGACAGTTTGATGGCCGCGCTATTGCTCGCGGCGAGCGCGATCCTGGTCGCGATCCCGACGCGCGGCCGACCGGTCGCCCGCGTGATCGCGCTAGCGCTGATCGTCTGCGCGGCGACGCTGCGTTTCAACGCCCTGCCCGCCTGTCTGCCGCTGGCGATCGCGCTGCTGCCCGCGCCGTGGCGTGCGACGCGGGTGCGGTTCGGTGCCGCGCTATTGATCTGCGCTGCGGTGATCGCCGCCGCGCTCCCGCTCGCCAATCGCGCGGTCGGCGCCAAGCCCAGCGGCGTGGGGCTATCGCTGGTCATCTTCGATCTCGGCGGCATCACCCGGTTCAGCGGGGTCGACGCCTTTCCCGCGGACGACGATGTCGACGATCCGGTCGCGGTCAATCGCCATTGCTACAAACCCGAGCGCTGGGATTCCTACAGCTGGTGGGTGGCCGATCCATGTCCGCTCGGGTTCGACGCGATGGACGATGTGTTCAAGCAGAGCGGAGAGAGCCCGTACCGTCACTGGCTCGGCGCCGTGCTGACGCATCCGGTTGCTTATGCCGAGCATCGCCTGACGCATTTCAACATCAACATCCGCTTCCTCGTCCATGACGAGGTCGAACGCCCGGTCATGGGCCAGATCCCGCCCAACGATTGGGGTTTCCGGCTCACGCCCAACCCGCTGCTGACCTGGTTCGACCGCGGCGCGCGCTGGTCGGCGCATACGCCTTTGGGGTGGCCGGTCTGGTGGATGGCGTTGGCGGTCGGCCTGCTTGTCGTCGCGCCCGGCTTGCCATCGCGGCGACTGGTCATCCCGATGGCGCTGTCCGGCTTGCTCTACGGGCTAGGCTATCTGCCCGCGAGCGTGGCGTGCGAATTGCGCTATCACCTCTGGACGATGCTCGCGGTACTGATCGCCACGCTGATCGCCGGCGCGGATATGGCGTACGGCGCCTGGCCCAGCCGCAACCGCCTGCTCTTTGCTGCCGCGCCGCTCGCGTTTGTCACGATTCTCTGCGTCGTCTGGCGACTGACCTGAGCCGCCAATTTCCTCTCCCTCTGGGAGAGGAAGGGGCCCGCTCGGCGAAGCCGAGTGGGAAGGTGA
>NZ_BCYX01000074.1 GCF_001598415.1 Sphingomonas mali NBRC 15500 | reverse complement strand
TTTTTGCGTTTCGCGATTCATTTCTGCTCCAGCATCAGCTTGGCGGTGGCCTTGGCGCTCATCACCACGCCGGGAATGCCCGCGCCGGGATGCGTGCCGGCGCCGACGAAATAGAGATTCGGGATGTTCGCGTCGCGATTGTGGACGCGGAAAAAGGCGGACTGGGTCAGGATCGGCTCGAGGCTGAAGGCGCTACCGAGATGCGCGTTGAGATCGTGCGCGAAGTCCGAGGGCGCGTAGCTGAACTTGGTGACGATGCGCTCATGGATGTCGGGAATCAGCCGCGCCCCGATCTCGTCGAGGATGCGCTTTTCCAGGATCGGCCCGATCTCCGCCCAGTCGACCGGGAATTTGCCGAGATGCGGGACCGGGGCGAGCGCGTAGAAAGTCGAATGCCCCTCGGGCGCCATGCTGGGATCGGTCACGGTCGGATGGTGGAGATAGAGCGAGAAATCCTCGGCCAGCACGCCATGGTCGTAAATGTCGGCGAGCAATTCGCGATAGCGCGGGCCGAACAGGATCATATGGTGCGGGATGCCCGGCCAGGTGCCCGTGATGCCGAAATGGACGACGAAAAGGGACGGAGACCAGCGTTTCCGCTGAAGCCCGCCGACGCGGCGCTGGGCACTGCGCGATCCCGCCAGCAGGTCGCGATAGGAATGCATCACGTCGGCATTGCTCGCGACCGCATCGGCCTCGCCCGACCAGCCGCTCGCGGTGGTGACGCCGGTCGCGTGATCGCCCAGCGTCTCGATCCTCGCCACCGGATCGCCGAGCCGCATCGTCCCGCCGAGCCGCTCGAACAAGGCGACCATGCCCGCGACCAGCCGGTTGGTCCCGCCGCGCGCGAACCACACGCCGCCATCGCGTTCGAGCTTGTGGATCAGCGCATAGATCGCGCTGGTGGTCATCGGGTTGCCGCCGACCAGCAAGGTGTGGAAGCTCAGCGCCTGGCGCAGTTTCTCGTTCTTCACGAAGCCCGAGACGACCGAATAGACCGACCGCCACGCCTGATAGCGCATCAAGGCGGGCGCGGCGGCGATCATCTGGCCGAAATCGAGGAACGCGGCCGAGCCCAGCTTCTCATAGCCTTCGCGATAGACATTGCCCGAATAGTCGAGGAATCGGCGGTATCCGGCGACATCGTCGGTATTGAGCCGCGCGATTTCGGCATGGAGCTGCGCGTCGTCGTTCGAATAATCGAAGCTGGTGCCGTCGCGCCAGTTGAGCCGATAGAAGGGCATGACCGGCATCAGGTCGACATCGGTCGCGATGTCCTGTCCGGTCAGCTCCCACAATTCGCGCAGCGCCGCCGGATCGGTGATGACGGTCGGCCCGGCATCGAAGGTGAAACCGTCCTTCTGCCAGAAATAGGCGCGCCCGCCGGGCTTGTCGCGCGCCTCGACGATCGTCGTCTCGACCCCCGCCGATTGCAGCCGGATCGCCAGCGCGAGCCCGCCGAACCCGGCGCCGACGACGATCGCCCGCTTCATGCGTGCTGCCTGCGGATCGCCGCGATCGCGCGGCCGACCGGAACCGGGGGTTTGCCGCTCAGGATGCGGGCCTTGTCCATCACGCTCGATCGTCCGGCATAGAACCGTCCTATAAGGCCCGGACCCAGCCGGTAAAAGCGTTCCAATATGCGATAGCGCTCTTCGGGTTCGGCGGCGCGGAACAGCATCGCATCGAGCGTACGGTAAAAAGTGCGGTCGGCCCAGGCGCCGCTCGCCATGCCATAGGTCAGGTCGTACAAAGCGGGGGTCGAAAGATCGCTTGTCGCGGAGATCCGCGCCGCCAGTCGCACCGCATCGGGCAGCGAATAGCCGGTGGTCGGGTGGAACAGCCCGGCGCGCAGCCCCGCTTTGGGTACCCGGACGCCGCCCGAGCGCCAGAACGCGTCGAAATCGCCGCCGATCGCCACCGGCAGCGCCCCGGTCTCTTCGCGCGACACCGCTTCGGTCACCCAGCCGCGGCTAAGCGCATAATCCTGGATGCGATCGACCAGGGCGTCGCGATCGATCGTCGGGGTGTCGCTGTAATACGTGTCCTCGACGAACATCCGCGTCGCGGTGAAGGGCAGCGAATAGACGAAGCGATAACCGTCGATCTGCTCGACCGTCGCGTCCATGATCGTCGGCCGCGTCACCTCGTGCGGTTCGCTCAGCAGCAATTCGCGCCCGACGAATTTCTGCCAGCCGAGATCGAGCGACGACATGTCGCCCGGGCCGCGCGCGTCGATAATGCCCTTGGCCTCGATCCGGTCGCCGCTCGCCAGCACCACCGCGGTGGTGCCGACCCCGAGCGCTTTCTCCGTAATCAACTGGCCGGGCGTGAGACTCGCGCGCACCACGCGGTCGAAGCGTTCGGACTCGATCGAATAATAGCTCGTCGGCAACGAGCGGGCATGCGCCGGAAAGGCGACCTCATAGCCGCGCCAGCCATAGGAAACGAGCGGCGCGACCAGCCAGCGATCCTCTCTCGCGACGTCGCGTTCGAAGAACGACCAGACATGGTCGCCGCCGATCTGCGGGCTCGCCTCGATCAGCCTGAGGTCGAGGTCGGGGCGCTTCCGGCGGAGCGCGAGCGCGATCAGTCCGCCCGCCAGCCCGCCGCCAACAATCGCTAGGTCACAATCGATCCGGCCTGCCATGACGAATCGCTACCCGTTTTGGTCGGGAGCGCAACCCATGGAGCGAGGCGATTGAGCCCCGCGACCGAATCCCCTGTGGAAAGATCGTCCTCAGAGTCTGTTTGAAAACGCGCTGAGGGCGCGTTTCGCGGCACCAGCCCGCTCCCCCACCCGACCTCCCAATCAGGGTATTCTATGGGAGGTCGGGTGGGGGAGCGGGCTGGTGCGGTCTCAAAACTCGCTCTTTCGCGAGTTTTCAAACAGACTCTCAGGCGGCCTGGCGCAACGGCATTTCGGTCGCCATCGCCGCGGCGACCGAGGGCCGTGTGCGCATCTTGGCGCGCCATGCCTTGAGCGCCGGCCAGCCATCCAGGCTCAGCCCGGCATATTCGGTCCAGTTGAGCACCGCGAGGAGATAGGCGTCGGCGACCGAAAAGCTGTCGAGCAGATAGCTGCGCCCGGTCAGATGCGCTTCGAGGAGAGCGAACCTCTTCGCGACCAACTCCTTCGACCAGTCGCGCGCACCCTCGGTCGAGCTCCGCGACATCAGCGGCGCGAACACGCCTTTGTGGATCTCGGTCGAGATGAAGTTGAGCCATTTGGTCAGCTCATAGCGTTCGCGCGTATAGGGCGCCGGCGCCAGCACGCCCTCGGCCGCCAGGTCGGCGATATAGGTCAGCACCGCCGGCCCCTCGGTCAGGGTCACGCTGCCCGCTTCCATCGCCGGAACATAGCCCATCGGGCTGATATCGGTGAAGGCGCGTCCGTCGGGCAGGTCGGCGCCGGGCACGACCTGGATGAAATCGGCATCGAGTTCAGCCTCGTTGATCGCGACGCGAGTCGCCAGGCTGCAGGCGAACGGGATGAAATAGAGCTTCACGGCAATCCTCCTGGGGGCTTGTTTATTTTTGTACTAATCCGCATAAATGTGTCTCGAGTCAAGGATTGTTTGCGAGTTGGTACAAAAATCAGATGAGACGCCGCGGCGCCGTGGCCGGCCGCGTGGCTTCGATGCGGGAGAGGTGCTGGGCGCCGCCACCGAGCGCTTCCGTACGCACGGTTATGCCGGAACCTCGCTCGACGATCTCGTCGACGCGACGGGACTGCAGCGCCCCAGCCTCTATGCCGCGTTCGGCGACAAGCGCGCGCTCTATCTGGCGACGCTCGAGCGCACGATCGAGCGCGCCGGACGCGCCTTCGATCAGTTGATCGGGGCCGATCTGCCGCTTGAGCAAAGCCTGAAGGTGATGTTCCGCGCGGTCATCGACGGATTCCTGACCGGCGAGACCGGGCCGTCGGGCTGCATCATGGTGTCGACGTCGGCCACGAGCGCGGTCGACGATGCCGAGATCCGCGCGCGGCTGGCGGCCTTCGTCAGACTGGAGGATGACAAGATCGAGCAATTGCTGGTGGCGCGCGGCGATCCGCTCGCGGCGGCGCATGCGCGCCTGGCGACCTCGGTGATCCACTCGCTCAGCGTGCGCGCCCGCGCCGGCGCCACGCGCGACGAACTCGAGGCATTGGCGTCCGATTGCGTGACGATGATCGCCGGGTGACGGCGGCCGATCCTTGCCCTAGCGTCAGGGCGTGATCCGCCCTTCCCTCACCGTCGATCGCCGCGCCTTGGTCGCCGCGATCGGCGCCATCGCCCTGTTTGCCGCGATCGAAATCGCCTGGGGCCGCCCGCCACTCTGTCCGTGCGGTCACATCGCTTTATGGGCAGGCGATCCCAACAGCCCGGAGAACAGCCAGCAGCTCAGCGACTGGTATTCGCTCAGCCACATCATCCACGGTTTCCTGTTCTATGGCCTGCTCTGGTCGATCCTGCCCGGGCGGCTGCGCCTATGGGCCTTACCGCTCGCGGTGATGATCGAAGGCGGTTGGGAATTGCTCGAGAATTCGCCGATCATCATCGACCGCTATCGCGCGGGGACGATCGCGGTGGGCTATTCGGGCGATTCGATCCTCAATTCGATGAGCGACATCGTGATGATGACGATCGGCTTCGCGATCGCGCGGCGGCTGCCGGTATGGGGAACGGTAGCGCTCGCGATCTTCTTCGAACTGCTCGCGCTGGCGGTGATCCGCGACAACCTCACGCTCAACGTGCTGATGCTCGTCCATCCGGTCGACGCGGTTCGGGTGTGGCAGGGCGGGTAGCAAGGCTCCCCTCCCACTTGTGCGTTCCAGGTCGGTTGCGCCCCCGGCGCAACCTAAACAGTCCGGGGGACTGTTTACCTGGAACGGGGCTGGGGGAGGGCCTGTTGTTGATCCGTGCTGTTGGTCGACACGCCCTCCCCTAACCCCTCCCACCTTGTGGGAGGGGAATTGGTTTTGCGCGGCGCTCCTCCGCGCCTAAACCGGAAGCGTGACCGCAGCGATCGCCATCATCCTTTCCGCGCTCGCGATGACGCTGATCGTCGGCATCCGCTATCTGATCAGCAGTGGCGCCTTCGCGCTCGCGACGCGCGCGGTGCGGCCGGGGCTCTATACCGGGCTCGACAAGCAGATCCGGCGAGAGATCGCCTGGAGCCTCGCCTCGGCGGCGATCTACGGCATCCCCGCCGGCGTGGTCGCCTGGGGGTGGCAGAACCGCGGATGGACGCTGATCTACAGCGATCTCCACGCCTTTCCGCTCTGGTATCTGCCGCTATCAGTGCTGCTCTACCTCGTGGCGCACGACACCTGGTTCTACTGGACGCATCGTTGGATGCACCGGCCGGCGCCGTTCCGGCTGGCGCATGCTGTCCACCATGCCAGCCGGCCGCCGACCGCCTGGGCGGCGATGGCGTTCCACCCGATCGAGGCGCTGACCGGCGCGATCGTCATTCCCGCTTTGGTCTTCGTGATTCCGGTCCATGTCGGCGCTTTGGCCTTTGTGCTTGGAATCATGACCCTTATGGGTGTGACCAATCACATGGGCTGGGAAATCTTCCCGCGCTTCCTGTGGCGGGGACCTTTGGGGGCATGGCTGATCACCGCGAGCCATCATCAACGGCATCATGCCGAATATAGGTGCAATTATGGGCTCTATTTCCGCTTTTGGGATCGCCTCTGCGGCACCGACCGGGGGATTGGCGGGTTCGCGGATGGCGAGGATCGGCGCAGGGTTGTTGCTGGGCGTGCTGCTGCCCGCGGCAGCACCCGTCACCAGCCCGGCCGCCAGCCTTGAGATCGACGTCGCCGGTATGCGCTCGGCGCGCGGGCTGATCCGCGTCTGCCTGACCGCCGAGCCGAAGAATTTTCCCGGTTGCGTCGATGACAAGCGCGCCGTCACGCGGTCGGTGCCGGCGGGCCAGCACATCATCCGGTTCGACGATCTGCCGCCGGGTAAATACGCCGCCGCATTGATCCATGACGAGAATTCGAACGCGAAGCTCGACACACTGATGGGCATTCCGCGCGAGGGCTTCGGGTTCAGCCGCAACCCGCCCATCGGCTTCGGTCCGCCCCGCTTCGTCGCGGCCGAGTTCGCGCTGGGCACCGTTGCCCAAACACAACAGGTGACGATGCGCTACATACTTTAGTATCTGACGTACGGACACAAAACGCCCGGGTGGCGTTGCTTTACCCAAACGTCATCCGAATCGGAGCCTGCCTGTGCGCTTTCTGTTGTTTGCCCCCGCCTTTTTCCTCGTCACGCCCGCCTTCGCCCAGGATACCGGCACCCCGCCACCCCCCGCCGCCCCGCAACAGCTCGATACCGGCAAGGACACCGTCACGATCGGTGCCGGCGCGGTCTACATGCCCGATTACGAAGGCGCCGATCATTCGGGCTTTTCCGCCGTGCCCGCGGTGATCGGATCGGTATCGGGGTTCAATTTCCAGCTGATCGGCAATCGCTTCTCGGCCGACCTCATCCCCAACAAGCCCGGTCCCAATTGGGATTTGCAGGCGGGCCCGGTCGTGGTGCTCGACCTCAACCGCTCGTTGCTGTCGTATATCGACGATCCCCGCGTCCGCGCGCTCGGCAAGCGCGATCGTTCGCTGGAGGTCGGCGGCTATCTCGGCATCGGCAAGACCGGCGTGATCACCAGCCAGTACGACCAGCTGTCGGTCTCGGTCAGCTATCGCAAGGGCGTGACCGGCGCCCAGCGCGGCGCGATCTGGTCGCCGACGATCAATTACCTGACCCCGCTCAGCCGCAAGGCGGCGGTCGGCCTGTTCGCTTCGGCCGAACATGCCGATCGCGACTATGGCCGCGCCTATTTCGATGTCGACGCAGCGGGCAGCCTGGCGAGCGGCCTGCCGCAGTTCAACACGCGCAGCGGGTGGAAGAGCTGGACCGCGGGCGGCTTCGCCACGGTGGCGTTGACCGGCGACCTGCTCCACGGCTTCAAGCTGGTGGCGGGCGGCAGCTATAAGCGCCTGCTCAACGACTTCGCCGACTCGCCGATCGTCTCGATCGCCGGCAACCGCAACCAGTGGCTGGGCGGCGCGGGGATCGCGTATACTTTTTGAGCGGATTCGATCGACAAACCTTCTCCCCTCGGGGGAGAAGGATAGCGCAGCTTGGCGGCTTGCCGCCTAGCAAAGCTTGGATGAGGGGGCGGCGCTCACAAGCGCCGCGCGAGCCTGCGGCTCGCTTCCCTCACCTTCCCACTCGGCTGACGCCGAGCGGGTCCTTCCCTCTCCCGCAAGCGGGAGAGGTAATCGAACAACCGCCTTTCCTTCGCCGTCACAAGCGCCTAGCTTGCGCCATCCCCGGGGGACCGCTCTGTCGCGGTTGAGAGGGAGGCCGCAGCCTCCGACCCGCTGAACCTGATCCGGTTGAGACCGGCGGAGGGAGTGGGCGGCTTTCACTCGAAATCCGTGTCCTCGCTCCGACACTGGAGTGAGTTTCAATGGCCGACATCCCCGCGCGTACCGAAATCGGCGTGACCACCGGTCCCATCCGGGGCAGCCGCAAGATCCATGTCGGTCCCTTGAAGGTCGCGATGCGCGAGATCGACCTCGAGCCCGGCTGCGGCGAGCCGCCGCTTCGCGTCTACGACACGTCGGGCCCGTACACCGACCCCAATGCCCGGATCGACATCCAGGCCGGCCTGCCCAATCTCCGCCGCGAGTGGATCGAGGCACGCGGCGACGTCGAAAGCTATGACGCGCGCCACCTCAAGCCCGAGGATAACGGCCAGCTTGGCCCCGATCGTTCGGGCGGCGTCGATCCCTTTCCCAATGTCGTGAAGCGCCCCTTGCGCGCCAAGTCGGGGATGAACGTCAGCCAGATGCACTATGCCCGCCGCGGCATCATCACCCCCGAGATGGAATATGTCGCCGAGCGCGAGAATCTCGGCCGCGCCCGCCTCGCCGAATATGTCCGCGACGGCCAGGATTGGGGCGCCGCCATCCCCGATTACGTCACGCCCGAATTCGTCCGCGACGAAATCGCCCGCGGCCGTGCGATCATCCCCAACAACATCAACCACCCCGAATCCGAGCCGATGGCGATCGGCCGCAATTTCCTGGTCAAGATCAACGCCAATATCGGCAATTCGGCGGTCGCCTCCAACGTCGCCGCCGAAGTCGACAAGATGGTGTGGTCGATCCGCTGGGGTGCCGACACGGTCATGGACCTGTCGACCGGGCGCAACATCCACGACACGCGCGAATGGATCATCCGCAATTCGCCCGTGCCGATCGGCACCGTGCCGATCTATCAGGCGCTGGAGAAAGTCGGCGGCGTAGCCGAGGACCTGACCTGGGAAATCTTCCGCGACACGCTGATCGAACAGGCCGAACAGGGCGTCGACTATTTCACCATCCATGCCGGTGTCCGCCTGCCCTACGTGCCGCTGACCGCCAAGCGCGTCACGGGCATCGTCAGCCGCGGCGGGTCGATCATGGCGAAATGGTGCCTGTCGCACCACAAGGAGAGCTTCCTCTACGAGCGGTTCGACGAGATCACCGAGATCATGAAGGCGTATGACATCGCCTATTCACTGGGCGATGGCCTGCGCCCCGGCTCGATCGCCGACGCCAATGACGAAGCGCAGTTCGCCGAGCTCTACACGTTGGGCGAGCTGACCAAGCGCGCCTGGGCGCAGGACGTCCAGGTGATGATCGAGGGCCCCGGCCACGTGCCGATGCACAAGATCAAGGAGAATATGGACAAGCAGCTCGAGGCGTGCGGGGAAGCACCCTTCTACACGCTCGGGCCGCTGACCACCGACATCGCGCCGGGCTATGACCATATCACCAGCGGCATCGGTGCGGCGATGATCGGCTGGTACGGCACCGCGATGCTTTGCTACGTCACGCCCAAGGAGCATCTCGGCCTGCCCGACCGCGACGACGTCAAGGTCGGCGTGGTCACGTATAAGCTGGCCGCCCACGCCGCCGATCTCGCCAAGGGCCATCCGGCCGCCAAGATGCGCGACGACGCGCTCAGCCGCGCCCGCTTCGAATTCCGCTGGCGCGACCAGTTCAACCTGTCGCTCGATCCCGACACGGCGGAGCAATATCACGACCAGACCCTGCCCGCGGAAGGCGCCAAGACCGCGCATTTCTGTTCGATGTGCGGGCCGAAATTCTGCTCGATGAAGATCACGCAGGAAGTGCGCGACTTCGCGGCGAAGCAGAATTCGGCGCCGGAGACGTTCATTGCCGCCGAGGAAGCGGAAGCCGGGATGGCGAAGATGAGCGAGCTGTACAACGAGACCGGGCGGGAGTTGTACATGGGTGCTGGGGGACGGGAGCACGATTGAGGGTATAGGCCCCGAGACGCTCTAGCCGGCCGGACCCAAGTCCGGCCGGTCTTCCTGCAGCTCAGTGAATGACTGTTAGGTTCGCCAGGCAGTCTGCGGCCACGGTTCCCGTCGTCCGGGTGCGATCCACGGACATCGAGCGCTCCTCGTTCTTCCGATACTCATATCGCGGCATTTTGACGTCGAACACGACCTTCGGTTTGCTGGCGCCCTTAGGTTCCTGTGCCATTGTCGTCCTCCACGGGATTGAGGCGGCGCTCGAAATAATGCTTGCGACGCACCCACTTGAAGCCTTCGTGCTTGGTGACAACGCAAATATCCGTGTCGCCACCTACTGTGTCCGCGCCCGGTAGGAAACGTACATATTTTTTGGTGGTATCAACCAAAAAATCTGCAAGCGCGATCGCGTCTTGAACGGGCATTGCCGGCGATATCAGCGGCGCCCGTGTGTAAGCCTCGATGTGCGTGAGCACTGCGTCCAAGCTTTCTGGCGGCAAACCGATATCGAGTAGCGCCCTAGGCAGAAACTGGCTGTAGCCGTTTACGATCCGGTTAATGGCTTCGGGCTGCCCATCGTACAAAACGTCGAACTCACCGGTATCTGCAAGACGTTCCGGATCGGGGCTGGTTCCATTGACGATGCGGACGCGCCAAATCTCCCCATGCATTGCGCCGGCACCATTTCCTCCAATCCAGAATTGAAACTCGTGATCGCCCGCCGGCTTTACCGGCAGCGCTTGGTAGTGTTCATCGAAAAAGAAACTGCGGGCCTTTACCGCGATTTCCTCAATCGTGTACGTCTCTTGATCAACCGTCCACGCAGGGTCTGTCGAACAAAAGCGGAGTCGCAAGTCTTTCGCAAGGGTGCTGATTGATACGGCACCGATGTTCCCCATGCCGCAAGTCATTCCAGCAATTGGAAGGCCTTTTCGGAGGTTGAAGACCTTATTCCCGTGCGCGTAAACGTTTGAGATCAAAGCTTCGCCATGCGGGTCCGTTTCGACCAGCGAAGACGCGCTGTCGGCGGCAAAAACGATGCAGTCGTGCACCTTTACGGCAACGCAAACTGTCATGCAGTCTCCTTGGCTGCACAGAATCAACAAGATGTAGTATGTGCAAGTGTTATCGGCGCCATATTGGCTGATTAAAATGACGTGTGGCTCTCGGGATTCAGTAGAATAAAGAGAGAACGCACCGTCTCACTGGCAATTTATTCCTGATTGTAGGTGACTTAATAATGATACCGACACTGCGCGATCTCGAGCGATTGCGCGTCGTCCTTGCCGCTCACCCGATAGACCAGCCGATGCTCGCGATTGATGCGCCGCGACCACCAGCCTGACAGATTGCCGCCAAGCGGTTCGGGCTTGCCGGTGCCGCGAAACGGATCGCGCAGACACTCCTGGATCAGTGCGTTGACGCGATCGAGGCCGCGGCGATCGTCGCCTTGCCAATGGAGATAATCCTCCCAGGCGCGCGACGAGAAGACGAGCTTCATGGCTCGATCAATTGGCGCTCTTTACCCTTGCCGGCGTCGAGCTCGGCCACGCTGTCGAGCAACCTCTTGGCGTTGGCCGGCGATTGCAGCAGATACAGCGTCTCCTCGATCGAGGCCCATTCGCTCTCGGAAACCATGACGACGCCTTCGCCCTTGGGACGGGTGATGGCGATCGGCGCCTTGTCGGCGACGACCTTGTCCAGGACCGCTTTCAGGTTCGCGCGAGTTTCGGAGACGCTCAGACTTTGCATGTCGATCATGTACGATAATTTGTACAAATTTGCAATGGCCCTGCGCAGCGCGCGCCGATAGAAACGGCGAATGCAAACCCATCTCGCCCATATCGCCCTGATCGTTCGCGACTATGACGAAGCGCTCGCTTTCTATGTCGGCAAACTCGGCTTCACCCTGGTCGAGGACAGCTACCAGCCCGAGCAGGACAAGCGCTGGGTGACGATCCGTCCGCCCGGTGCGCCGGCCGGCGCGACCACCATCCTGCTCGCGCGGGCGTCGACCGAGCATCAGGCGAACTATATCGGCGACCAGGCCGGTGGTCGGGTGTTCCTGTTCCTGGCGACCGACGATTTCGACCGCGACCATGCCGCCTTCACTGCCGCCGGGGTCGAGTGGGTGCGGCCGCCGGCGACGTACGATTATGGGCGGGTGGCGGTGTTCAGGGATCTGTACGGTAATCTGTGGGATCTGGTGCAGTTCGTGGAGGGGCATCCGAACGCGGCCTAAATCCTCCCCGG
>NZ_BCYX01000073.1 GCF_001598415.1 Sphingomonas mali NBRC 15500 | reverse complement strand
ACCCTTCCCCCACCCCCTCCCCCCTGCTATCGGCCCTCGCGACTCACGCATTCGCCCGTCCGGGCGCGCTCGCGCGGGACGCCGGCCTTCTCGGCCTCAGGCGCCCGCCTCCCCGCCGCGCCCGCGACCGGCCACACAGGGAAAGGACCCTTTGAATGACCGCCATCGGCCAGGACACGCTCGGCACCCGCGACACGCTCACCGCGGGCGGCAAGAGCTACGATTATTTCTCCCTGGCCAAGGCGAGCGCCAAGCTCGGCGACATTTCCCGCCTGCCCTTTTCGATGAAGGTGCTGCTCGAAAATCTGCTGCGGTTCGAGGACGGCGTCACCGTCACGCCGGAGGATTGCCAGGCGATCGTCGATTGGCAGAAGAACCCGGTCGCGCCCGATCGTGAGATCCAGTACCGCCCGGCGCGCGTGCTGATGCAGGATTTCACCGGCGTGCCCTGCGTGGTCGACCTGGCGGCGATGCGCGATGCGATCACCAAGCTGGGCGGCGACGCGGCCAAGATCAATCCGCAGGTTCCCGTCCACCTGGTCATCGACCATTCGGTGATGGTCGACGAGTTCGGCACGCCCAAGGCGTTCGGCGATAACGTCGACCTGGAATATGCGCGCAATTTCGAACGCTACGAATTCCTGAAATGGGGATCGAAGGCGCTCGACAATTTCTCGGTGGTGCCGCCGGGCACCGGCATCTGCCACCAGGTGAACCTGGAATATGTCGCGCAGGCAGTGTGGTCGTCGAAGGAAAGCGGCGAGCGCGCCACCGCGGGCGCGACGATCGCCTATCCCGACACGTTGGTCGGCACCGACAGCCACACGACGATGGTCAATGGCCTGGGCGTGCTCGGCTGGGGCGTCGGCGGGATCGAGGCGGAAGCGGCGATGCTCGGCCAGCCGGTGTCGATGCTGATCCCCGAAGTGGTCGGCTTCAAGCTGACCGGTGCGCTCAACGAAGGGATCACCGCGACCGACCTGGTGCTGACCGTGACGCAGATGCTGCGGCAAAAGGGCGTGGTCGGGCGGTTCGTCGAATTCTATGGCCCCGGCCTCGACAGCATGACGCTGGCCGACCGCGCGACGATCGCCAACATGGCGCCTGAGTACGGCGCGACCTGCGGTTTCTTCCCGATCGACGACAAGACGCTCGATTACATGCGCCTGACCGGCCGCCCGGACGAGACGATCGCGCTGACCGAGGCCTATGCCAAGGCGCAGGGCATGTGGCGCGACGCGGGCGCCGCCGACCCGATCTTCACCGACTCGCTCGAGCTCGACATGGGCGAGGTCGTCGCCAGCCTGGCCGGGCCGAAGCGCCCGCAGGACCGCGTCAGCCTGAACAAGGTCGACGAAGTGTTCAACGGCGACCTGACCAAGCTCTACAAGAAAGAACGCCCGGAACGCGTCGCGGTCGAGGGCAAGGATCACGATATCGGCGACGGCGACGTGGTCATCGCCGCGATCACCAGCTGCACCAACACCTCCAACCCGTCGGTGCTGGTCGCAGCGGGTCTCGTCGCCCGCAAGGCCCACGCCAAGGGCCTGAAGCCCAAGCCCTGGGTGAAGACCAGCCTGGCGCCCGGATCGCAGGTGGTGACCGACTATCTGGTCAAGGCGGGGCTGCAGGCCGATCTCGACGCGATCGGGTTCAACCTGGTCGGCTATGGCTGCACGACCTGCATCGGCAATTCGGGGCCGCTTGCCGCCCCGATTTCGGCCGCGATCAACGAGAACGACCTGGTCGCCGCCTCGGTCCTGTCGGGCAACCGCAATTTCGAAGGCCGCGTCAGCCCCGACGTGCGCGCCAACTTCCTGGCCTCACCGCCGCTGGTCGTCGCCTATGCGCTCAAGGGCACGGTGACCGAGGATATGGTCGAAACCCCGATCGGGCAGGACCAGCAGGGCGTCGACGTCTATCTGAAGGACATCTGGCCGACCAACCTGGAAATCGCCGACCTGATGGCAGCCAACATCGACTCCGGCATGTTCAAGCATCGCTATGGCGCGGTCTATGAAGGCGATGCCAAGTGGCGTGAGATCGACGTGCTGGGGTCGGACACCTACACGTGGCGCGCCGGGTCGACCTATATCCACAATCCGCCTTATTTCGAGGGCATGGGGATGACCCCGGCGCCGGTCGCCGACATCATCGAGGCGCGGCCGCTGGCGATCCTGGGCGATTCGATCACCACCGACCACATCTCGCCGGCCGGATCGATCAAGGCCGACAGCCCGGCGGGCAGCTTCCTGCAGGAGCATCAGGTCAGCCGCGCCGACTTCAACTCCTATGGCGCGCGCCGCGGCAATGACGAAGTGATGGTGCGCGGCACCTTCGCCAATATCCGCATCAAGAACGAGATGGTCCCGGGCGTCGAAGGCGGCATGTCGCGCTATGACGGCCAGGTCCTGCCGATCTATGACGTGGCGATGAAGTTCAAGGCCGACGGCGTGCCGATGGTCATCGTCGCGGGCAAGGAATATGGCACCGGATCGTCGCGCGACTGGGCGGCGAAGGGCACCAATCTGCTCGGCGTCCGCGCGGTCATCACCGAGAGCTTCGAGCGCATCCACCGCTCGAACCTGGTCGGCATGGGCGTGCTGCCGCTGCAATTCGCCGAAGGCGTGACGCGGCAGACTTTGGGCCTGACGGGCGACGAGACCTTCACCATCCGCAACGTCGCCGGCCTGCGCCCGCGCCAGGATGTCGAGGTCGAACTGACCCGCGCGGATGGCTCGACGGAGACCTTCACCACCCGCTGCCGGATCGATACGGTCAACGAGCTGGAATATTTCCTCAACGGCGGGATCCTGCAGTACGTGCTGCGCAAGCTCGCGGCGTAAGGTAGCGGTCGTATGACGCGAAGGGCGCGGGGCGACATCGTCCCGCGCCCTTTTGTTTGCCCGGCGCTTACCCACCCGTCATGCCGGACTTGTTCCGGCATCCAAGGAGCCGCGAAGGCTTAAGCCTGTGGCGCGTTGGACCCCGGCACAGGGCCGGGGTGACGATGACATTGGCGGAGCCTTCGAGCTGACCGGAGCCACCTGGCGGCCCGGAAAGCGCGGCAATCAAAAGAGAAATTCGACGACGCCCCGGGCCGATCACCGATTGACGGCGCGCAAGCCCTCCGGCCATAGCCGCCCCTACCCCTGGCATGGAGACGACGCGGATGGGTGCGATATCGGCGGTCTTCTATTTCCTCAGCCAGCATCCTTTCCTGGCGATGCCGCTCTATCCCCTGGCCGCCTGGGGGATCGGCGCGTTGCTGGCGCGGTTGACGCGATGGAGGGGGTGGATGTTCCTGGGCGTGATCGGGCTGATCCTCGCGGCGGTGAGTCCGTTCTTCGCCTCGGCGGTGAACGCGATGTTCCTCAATGCGGTCGGGACCACCGGCACGGCGGTGATCGTCCATTCGGAGGAAACCAGTTCGACGCTGAACGACAGCAATATCTGGTATTACGAGGCCGTCCTGCGGACGGCGGACGGCCGCAACGTCGAAACCAGCTTCGACACCATGTCGGCGTCGCTCTATCCGTGGCGCAACGAGATCGCGATCCCGCCGGAAGGCGAGCGGTTCGTCGTCAAATACGTCCCCAGCTTCCCGCGCAACATCGCGATCATGGTCGACCAGTCGCCTTATGGACGCCAGCGCCTGATCGCCCGCGACCGCGAGCCGGTAGAGACTGCCACGGCGAAATTGGCGGCGGCGCCGGACGACCCGACGTTCCGCGACGACCTAAGGCAGGCGCTCCGCGGGTTCATCGCCCGCCATGCGACGGACGCCGATCCGGCGCTGATCGCGACCTATCGCGCGCGGCTGGCGGCGTTGGAGGCGGGATCGGCGACCGGGCGGCGGGATTAGCCCGCCAGCGCTTCGCCCTTGCCCCGCTCGCTCGCCTCGCGGCGCGCCCAAGCGATGAAGGCTTCCTCGTCCATCGGCTGGGCGACGACATAGCCCTGGATCACGTCGCAGCCGATCACGCGCAGCACATCGGCCTGGTCTTGCTCCTCGATCCCTTCGGCGACCGCTTCGCAGCCCAGGCCGTGGATCAGGCCGATCACCGATTGCGCGATCAGCCGCGTCTCGCGGCGCGTGGTGACATGTTCGATCAGGCTGCGATCGAGCTTGATGCGGTCGATCGGCAATTGGCGCAGGCGCGACAGGCTGGAATGGCCGGTGCCGTAATCGTCGATCGCGATCGTCGCGCCGTCCGTGCGCAGCGCGGCGATCGCCTCGATGACGTCTTCCGAGCAATGCATCGCCAGCGTTTCGGTGATTTCGAGCTCGAGCAACCGCGCCGGCGCGTTGCTCGCCAGCATCGCTTCGCGCAGGCGGCGAAAGAACATCGCATGGTCGAGCTGGCGCTGGCTGATGTTGATCGCCAGCCGCTGTTCGACGCCCAGATCGGCCCAATGGCGGATCGTCGCGGTGACGCGGCCGATCACCCATTCGCCGATCTCGACGATCAGCCCGGTTTCCTCGGCGCGGGGCAGGAAGCTGCCGGGCAGCTTGACGCCTTCGACCGGGTGCTGCCAGCGCAGCAGCGCTTCGGCGGCGACGATGCGGCCGTCGGTCAGCGACACCTGGGGTTGGTAGACCAGAGTGAATTGGTCGCGATCGATCGCGGCGCGCAGATCGACTTCGAGCTGGGCGCGGTCGGCGAGTTCGGCGGCCAACTCCTCGGAGAAATTCTCGGCGCGGCCGCGGCCGCTCGCCTTGGCATGGTACATCGCGGCGTCGGCGGCGCGCATCAGGTCGTGCAAGGTGGTGCCGTGATCGGGGCGAATCGCGATGCCGATCGACGCGCCGATCTCGATCTCGGCCCCGGCGATGTCGAACGCCTCGGTCAGGGCGAACAGCACGCCGCGACCGATCCGCGACGCTTCGCGCGCATCGTCGAGCCGGGGGAAGAACATGGTGAATTCATCACCCGCCAGGCGGCCGATCAGCGGCTTGTCGGTAACCTCACCGATCGAGACGCTGTCGGCGACCGCGCGCAGGCGATTGGCGACCATGCCGAGCAACATGTCGCCGGTGGCATGGCCCATCGTGTCGTTGACCGCCTTGAAACGGTCGAGATCGATGAACAGCAAGGCGGCGATCTGGCCGATCGGCATCTCGGCGAGTTGACGTTCGGCCGACCGGCGGAAATGGGTGCGGTTGGGCAATGCGGTGACGGGATCGAACATCGCCAGCCGGTGGACGCTGTCCAGGTTCGCCGCGACTTGCTGGAACAGACCGTGCATCGCCTCCGCCAGATGCGGGACGGCGGCGCCGATATCGTCGGGAATGGGGCTGTCGAGATCGCCATGCGCGGCCTTGGCGAGGCGGGAGATGGCGGAATCGATCGCCGCAGCGGTCGATGCGATCGAACGCTCGGCGGCGGCCCAGGACAGCACCGAACAGACGATCGCCGGGATCAGCGCGCGGCCCATCGTATCGGCGCTGAGCTGGCCGTGCGCGGTCGCCAGCAGCGCGAGGATGAACACCACCGCGCCGGCGCACAGTGCGAACACGATCGCCCGGCCTTTCAGCGATGTTGCTTCCATTGCGCCCGAACAATCCCCGTCTGGCGGGCTGTCGAAGCGCCCCCGATGAAGACAAGTTTATGACGGGAAAGGGTTAAGAAATTCGTGCCCCGCGGGGTCTGCGCAGCACAATATATAGTGCTCCAGACCCACCATGGCGCGGGTTGGCGCCCCTCACCGCGGCGATTGAATCGGCGTGGCGCGAGGCGTGCAACCAGTCGCCTGCCGCCGCGCGGATCGCGCCGCGCGCATGCGGCCGCTCGCTATCGGGCCGCGGCGGCTTACCGGTGATCAGCAGGATGACGCGGTCGCCGCGCGCGATCGAGCGGCCCAGCGCATCGTCGAGCATCGCATAGGCCGAATTGAGCGTATGGCCGTGCAGGTCGACCGTCGCGTCGGGCTGGACCATGCCGCGCGACAGCCGCTTGTCCCAGCTGCCGTCGAGCGTGGTGCCGGGAGTGGGAGCGGGTGCGACCTTCTTAAGCCCCTCCCCCTTGGGGGAGGGGTTGGGGTGGGGCCTGGCAACGGGCTGAGAAGCTTGCGGCACTGCCCCACCCCCAACCCCTCCCCCAAGGGGGAGGGGCTTTGTCTGTTCGCGGCCCGGCATCGGCTTCACCGTCGCCATCACGCGCGCCCATAAAGCGCGCTCCTCAGCGCTGAGGCGTCGTTCCACCCCTGCCTCCCTGCAGGCGAGCGAGCGTGCCGACCGGCACGAGCAGGAACGCGGTGCCGCGTCCCGACATGCCGCCAGCAATCGCCTCGGCCTCCTTGCCCGCGCCCCAGAAGGTATCAACGCGATTGGCGCCCTTGATCGCGCCGCCGGTATCCTGGGCGATCCACAGGCCGGTCGCGTCGGTGCGGTCCATCGACAGGAAGACGGGGGCGCCCATCGGAATGAACTTGGGATCGCTCGCGACCGTCACGCCGCCGGTGACCGGCAACCCCATCGCGCCCAAGGGCGGGCCGTCGAGCAGGCGGAAGAACACATAGCTCTTGTTGGCGCGCATCACCTCGCGCCCCTCGTCGGGATGCGCGCGCAGCCAGGCGACGATGTCCTGCATCGTGGCATGCCCCGGCTGGAGCATCCCGCGGTCGCGCATCAGTGCGCCGATCCCGGTATAATCGCGGCCATTCTGGCTGTCATAGCCGATGCGGATGGTCGACCCGTCAGGCTGGCGCAGCTCGCCCGATCCCTGGACCTGGAGGAAGAACAACGCGACCGGATCCGCTGCCCAGGCGATGATCGGCGCCTGGGTCATCGCGCCATTCTCGATCTGGGTGCGGTCGTAATAGGGGACGAAATTCTTGCCCTCGACGCGACCGCGGATCGACTTGCCCTTGAGCGCGTCGGAGAATTTGCCGAGGTCGACGTCGATCAGATCGGCCGGGCGGCCGTAGATCGGCACGTCATAGCCTTTGCGGCGTTCGCGCGATCCGGCGATTTCGGGAATGTAATAGCCGGTCGCGAACGCCTTGCCGTCGCCGACCTGCACCGTCTCGAAATTGGTCGCGAAGAAATCGGCGGCATCGCGGTCGCTGACCGATTGCGCGGCGTTGCAGGAGGGTGCCCAGTCTGCACCGCGAGTCAGCCCGGATTGGTCGGTGCGGCGGACGAGTTCGCGGCAACTCAGGCGGAACGCGGCGAGCGCGCGCGCGGCACGTGATTGGCCGATCCCCAGGCTCGACACCGAGGGTCCCGCGACGACGCCCGCGCCTGCCGCATTCGCGCCGGCCGGCACGATGGTCGGGTTGGCGACGGGCGGCAGCGGCTTGGCGGGAGTTGGTTTCCTGACCGGGGCGGGAAGCGACGATGTGGTCGTCGACGGCGGCACGATCCGCCCGCCGCACGCAGACACAAGCAGCGCCAGGCTCGTCATTACGATCAGCTTGCGCGCGACGGCCATTGCGAAAACCCCTTTACTCGATTTGGGTATCGCTAATGACCGGTCGTCCCCTGCGAAACAAGCTCGGGAAGACGATCAGAATCTTCCCTCCCTGCTTGCAGGGAGGGGATCAAGGGGTGGATCGAGCGTCGGGCGAGGCTCGATGCCTCGTCCGATGCTATTTTGGCGGTCGGCTAGTGAGTCTTTTTGAGCGCGCAGACGCGCGCACCCACCCCCAACCCCTCCCTTGCCGGGGAGGGGAGTCCGCGAAGCCCTCAGGCCTCGTCGGTGTCGGCGAGCTTCCAGTCGGGGTCGCCGCTGCGCAGCGGGCGCGTGAAAGTCCAGACGTCGTGCGTCTCGACCGCGTCTGTCAGCGAGCCGGCGACGACATTACCCTCGGCATCGCGGGTCACCGCAGCGATATCGGCATCGAACGCGACGGTCACGCGCGCGGTCTTGTTGTCGACCGAGGCGTCGGTGATGATCGCTCGTTCGATCGTGACCAGCCGGTTGTCGAGTACGTGCCCGGCCTCCTTGCGCGCCTTGATCGCCTCGACAAAAGCGTCGCGGACATGATCCTCGGTCAGCCAGCCGAGCGTTTCCTCATCGCCCTTCCAGAACGCTTCGAGCACCATGCGATAGGCATTCTTGGCGCCGTCGAGGAAACCGGCGACGTCGAACGACGGGTCGGCATGGATCAACGCGCGCAAGCCGCCCTGCGCCGCGCTCTCGATCGTGCGCGGGCCGGCGTCGCGGAAATCGGGGCGTGGCTCGGCGTTGCGCGCCAAGGTCAGCGGCGGGCCGGGGCGTTCCTCGGCGGGATTGCGCAGCACCGGCTCATGCCCGGTCCGCTTGCCGAGCACGGCATACAGACGCAGGCCCAGGAACAGGGCAACCATGGCAAGGATAACGATATAAACCACCGGGCCTCCAATTTGACCGCTATGCAACATAGGCACAAGAAACGCGCTATTCAAATGTTCCCGTATGCGACCCGCCGTTGAACTGCCACGATCCCCCTGCTAGTCGCCGCTCACTTCGCGCGAGCCCACGGGCCTGACCCACGCGAAATACCCATTCAAGACGAGAAAGCTACTCATCATGGACGATCAGGACACCTCCGGCGCAACCGACGCCACGCTCCCGAATGGCGCCGATAACGGCCCGGCCATCGGCATGATTTCGCAATATGTGAAGGACCTGTCGTTCGAGAGCCCGACCGCGCCGGCGGTCTTCAGCTCGGAGAATCAGCAGCAGGCGCCGCAGATGGACGTCGAATTCGGCATCGGCACCAGCCAGGTCGGCGATGAATTCCACGAAGTGACGCTGAAGATCGAGGTTCGCGCCAAGATGGGTGACCAGACCGCGTTCATCGTCGATTTGACCTATGCCGGCCTGTTCGGCGCGCGCAACGTGCCCGAGGAGCATCTTCGCCCGTTCCTGCTCGCCCAGGCCCCGACCCTGCTCTTCCCCTTCGCCCGCCGCATCGTCGCCGACGTGACTCGCGACGGCAATTTCACGCCGCTGCTGCTCGATCCGATCGACTTCGGTACTTTGTACCAGCAGCAGCTCGAGGCGCAGGAACAGCAGGCCGAGGGCGTCGTAGGTAACGCCTGACGCTCGCCGGCCCGGCGGGGACTCCGGCGGAGACAGGGCCATGAACCTGGCGAAATCACTGGGATCGGTCGGCGGGCTGACGCTCGTCAGCCGCATCCTGGCGCTCGTCCGCGACACGTTGCAGGCAACCTATGTCGGCGCGACCTTTGCGTCCGACGCCTTCTTCGTCGCGTTCCGCCTGCCCAACATGTTCCGCGCCTTGTTCGCGGAAGGCGCCTTCTCGGCCGCGTTCATTCCGATGTTCAACCGCAAGGTCGGAGAGAAAGGCGAGTTGTCGGCAGGGCTTGCCTTTGCCGAAGCGGCATTGGCGGTCCTCCTCCCGTTGCTCTCGATCTTCACGATCGTGATGCTGGTCGCCGCCTGGCCGGTGACCTGGGGCCTGTCGGGCGGGTTCAAGAACCCGACGCATGACCAGTTCGCGTTTGCGGTCGAGCTGTCGCGCTATACCATCCCCTATCTGATGCTGATCTCGCTGGCATCGTTGCTCGGCGGGATCCTCAATTCGCTCAACCGCTTCTGGGTCAACGCCGCGGCACCGATCCTGCTCAACATCTCGATGGTCGGCGCCTTGTGGTTCTTCCACGGCTCGGGCCCGGACGCCGCGTACGAAACCGCGCGCGCGCAGGCGATCTCGGTGTCGGTCGGCGGCGTGCTCCAGCTCGCCTGGCTGCTGTTCGCTTGTCGCCAGGCCGGCGTCAGCCTCAAGTTCCGCAAGCCGGTGATCGACGACGACATGCGGCAATTGCTCAAGTTGATCCTGCCCGCCGCGATCGGCGCGGGTGCGGTGCAAGTGAATCTGGCGATCTCGACCGCACTAGCCGGCCGCCTGCTCGACCAGGGATCGATTTCGTACATCTATTATGCCGATCGGCTGAACCAGCTTCCGCTCGGCATGATCGGCATCGGTCTCGGCACGATCTTGCTGCCGACCGTCTCGCGCCTGTTGTCGACCGGCAAATATGACGAGGCGATGGACACGCAGAATCGCGGCATCGAGCTCGCGCTGTTCCTCACGCTGCCGGCGACAGTCGCGTTCATGGTCGGCGCGGAGCCAATCATCCGCGGGCTGTTCCAGCACGGCGCCTTCACCGCGGCAGCGACCACCGCCAGCGCGGGCGCACTCGCCGCTTTCTCGGTCGGGCTGCCTTCCTATGTGCTGGTCAAGGTGCTGACGCCGGGCTTTTATGCCCGGGAGGACACCAAGACGCCGGTCCGCTACGCCATGATCTCGGTCGCGGTGAACCTCGTCGGCAATCTAATCCTGATCCCCACTATCCATCATATGGGCCCGCCCCTCGCCACCGCGATCGCGTCGTCGGTCAACGTCGGCATGCTCTATTGGACGCTCCGCAAGCGCGGGCATTTCGTGACAGATGCCCGATTGCGTCGTCGCGTGCCGCGCTTGCTGCTGGCGGCCGTGTTGATGGGCGTCGTGCTGTGGCTGGTCGGGCCGCTGGTGAACCCCTACCTCACCGGCAGCCTGATCCGGCGCGGGCTTGGCCTGACCGCGCTGGTATCGGCGGGCGGCGCGGTGTACGCGGTCGCCTGCTTCGTCACCGGGGCCTATCGCCTCAGCGACCTCAAGGCATTGCTCGGTCGCCGCCGTCCGGCCAAGGCGACCGGCCAGGAACAACTCTAAGGAACTGTCATGCGCGTCGTTTCCGGCATCCAGACCACCGGTCGCCTTCACCTCGGCAATTATCTGGGGGCGATCAAGCAGTGGGTCGCGATGCAGGATGAGGTCGCGGCGGCCGGTGGCGAGTCGATGTACTTCATGGCCGACTTGCATGCGCTGACCGACCGCGTCGCGCCCAAGGAGCTTGCCGACAACACGATCGAGATGACGGCGACGATCCTCGCCGCCGGGCTCGATCCGGAGAAGTCGATCATCTGGAACCAGGCGCGCGTGCCCGCGCATAGCGAGCTGACCTGGTTGCTCAACAATGTCGCGCGCGTCGGCTGGCTCAACCGCATGACCCAGTTCAAGGACAAGGCCGGCAAGGATCGTGAAGGCGCCAGCGTCGGGCTGTACGATTATCCCGTGCTGATGGCGGCGGATGTCCTGCTCTACAAGGCGACGCATGTGCCCGTCGGCGACGACCAGCGGCAGCATCTCGAGCTCGCCCGCGACATCGCGACCAAGTTCAACAACGATTACGGCGTCGAGCTCTTCCCGCTGCCCGAACCGATGATCAGTGTCGCCGCGCCGCGCATCATGAGCCTGCGCGACGCGACCGCCAAGATGTCCAAGTCCAACCCCTCCGACATGACGCGGGTCAATCTCCGCGATTCGGATGACGAGATCGCGCAGAAATTCCGCAAGGCGAAGACGGACGCGGAACCGCTTCCCGATACGGTTGACGGGTTGGAAGAGCGGCCCGAGGCGCGCAACCTGGTGACGATCTACGCCGCGCTGGCGGACATCGCGCTGGCCGACGTGCTCGCGCAATATGGCGGCCAGGGCTTCGGCCAGTTCAAGCCCGCGCTCGCCGACCTGGCGGTGACGAAGCTCGGGCCGATCCGCGATCGACTGGTGCGCCTGCTCGATGATCGGGCGGAGGTCGTGCGGGTGCTGGAGCGCGGCGCCGAGCGCGCGCGGGCGATTGCGGCCCCGGTGCTGCGTGCGGCGCAGGATGCGATGGGGCTTCAGCTTTAGGGTGCTACTTTCCCTCTCCCCTTGTGGG
>NZ_BCYX01000072.1 GCF_001598415.1 Sphingomonas mali NBRC 15500 | reverse complement strand
GTGGGCGTGTAGCTCAGTGGTAGAGCACTGTGTTGACATCGCAGGGGTCGCAAGTTCAATCCTTGCCACGCCCACCATCGAAAGCCGCGGACGTCGCTGACGTCCGCGGCTTTTGTGATTCTCGGCCAAACGATTTCAGCGACGGTGGGCGCAAGCCGTCGGTCGATTCGGCACGTCAGACAATCGAACGGCTCGGCCTGCGCGGCCCGCTTCCAAGCCAAAACACCGTTATTCACTATTGTGTGAATTAGTATTGTCAGGCGCCGCACTTTGCGGCAGTTTCCGATCATCGGCGCCGGAGAGCGTGATCTGATTGGTGGGAGGAATGAATGAAGGCTCGTGCATTGTGGCTCGGTGCATCCGCGCTCGCTTTTGCCTGGGGCGGCAACGCTGTTGCTCAAACGGCGCCCCAGTCCACGCCCGCAGCGGCGCCGCAGGACGGCAGCCAGACCGCGGCCGACAATAACAACGTCGCCGGTGATATCGTCATCACTGCGCAGCGTCGCAGCGAAGACCTGATGACCACCGCTGTCTCTGCGTCGGTGCTGAGCGGCACCGATCTGGGCAATAAGGGCGTCGCCAATGTCGACGCGCTGCAATTCGCGATGCCCAGCGTCGTCGTGAACAATTTCGGCCAGGGCAACGACTTCAACATTCGCGGCATCGGCAAGGCCGAGCACAATACCCAGACGACGACCGGCGTGATCACCTATCGCGACGGCGTCCCGACCTTCCCGGGCTATTTCCAGATGGAGCCCTATTTCGACGTCGCCAACATCCAGGTGCTGCGCGGTCCGCAGGGCACGATCGTCGGGCAGAATTCGACCGGGGGCGCGGTCTTCGTCAACACCAACGACCCGATCGTCGGCGGCGAGATTCACGGCTATTTCAACGCCAATTACGGCAATTACAACGATGCCGGCATGCAGGGCGCAATCAACCTGCCGATCAGCGACACGTTCGCTGCACGGGTCGCCTTGTTCGCCGAGCGCCGCGATAGCTTCTTCAACGTTCATGGCGCCGGCGGCAGCGCATATCCCTATGACAGCGGCAAGATGGGGTATCTCGCGGGGCGCGTGAGTTTCCTGTGGAGGCCGAGCGACCGTTTCTCGGCATTGTGGAAGACCGATTTCGACGCGCTCGATTCGGGCGCCTATCCGGCCTCGTCCTTCTGGCAGCACAGCGACGCCTATCCGACCTATAAGCGCGACCTCTACGACATTCAGCTCAACGCGCCGCAGGATGCCCGGGACACGTTCGTGCGTTCGGTGCTGAAGCTGGAATATGACACGACCGGCGGCGTGAAGTTCAGATCGGTCACCGGCTTCCAGAACGGCACCACGCTCTACCGTGCCGATCTCGACGGTACGGCGTCGAACGCCGTCGATCCCACCACTGGCACGATCAAGAACTGGAGCTTCTTCGACAAGGTCACCGAGACCCAGTTTAGCCAGGAATTCAACATCATCTCGCCGGACAATCAGCGCTTCACCTGGTTGGTCGGCGGGTTCGGCATGTGGAACGCCTATTTCTTTCCAAAGCCGTTCAGCAACTTCACGATCAACCTCTGCTATCCCGTCACCACGGTTAACGCGTGCCTCTACCAGTTGACGGGGCGCAATCCGGAGCGTAACCTCGCCGCGTTCGGCCAGGTCGGTTTCCAGATCACGCCGAGCCTGAAGCTGGAACTGGGCGGCCGCTACACCGCCAGCCGTTCGACCAATTATGTCAATGTGCAGCAATACGGCCTGCCGATCAGCCAGGTGCAGACGGTGTCGTCCGACAACTTCTCGTACAAGGCATCGCTCGGCTGGAAAGTGAATGCCGATCAGTTCCTCTACGGTTTCGTCGCCACGGGTTTCCGTCCGGGCGGGTTGAATGTTCCTGTCGGTCTCGGCTTGCCGGCCCCGTTCAAGCCGGAAAAGATCACTTCCTATGAAGCCGGCTGGAAGGCCAATTGGGCGGGTGGGCATGTACGCACCACCGTCACCGGCTTTTATAACGACTATAAGAACTTCCAGGTCATCATCGGTTACCCGACCTTCCCGACTTTCGGGATCGAGCTGAACGTTCCCGACAGCACCAAGATCTACGGGTTCGAGGCGGAGGCGGAAGTTACCGTCGGCGGGTTCAAGTTCGACGCCGGCGTCAACGTGCTGCACAGCGAACTCGGCTCGTTCTACGCCAGCGATCCGCGCATCGCCGCCACCGGGGCGTGCGACCCGATCACGGGCGGCACGCCCGCAGCCACCAATTGCATCAATCTGGCCGGCCGGCGCCAGACCTATGCGCCCAATGTCACCTTCAACGTCAGCGGCGAATATACCTTCAAGCTGCCCGACGGCAGCTCGATCACGCCGCGCGCCAATTTCGGCTATGTGGGTAGCCAGTGGGCGACGCTGTTCCAGAACACGAACCGTGGCGACCTGCTCGACGCGCGCAAGATCCTCAATGCCCAGCTCGCTTACGCCAAGGGCAGTTGGACGATCACGGCCTATGGCACCAACCTGACCAACCAGCATTATGTCGCGGCGCTCAATAGCGGGCTCTATTTCGCCGGAGCCCCGCGCCAATACGGCCTTAAGGTGCTCAAGACCTTCTGATTCCCAGCCTGGCCGGACGTGCGCGTGCGCAAGCAGCGGCGTCCGGCCTTTCTTTCCCCGCTTTCTCTCAAGGTATCATGCAACCCTACGGCCTGACGGTAGACAAGTTCCTCGATCACGCCGCCAAGTGGTTCCATGATCGTGAGGTCGTCGGCGCCGAAGCGGGGCAGGTGCGCGCGCGCGCGACCTATGCCGAGCTCAGGGAACGCAGCAATCGGATGTCGGGCGCGCTCGCGGCGCTCGGCATGACCCAGGGCGACCGCGTTGCGACGCTCGCCTGGAACACGCCGCATCATTTCGAACTCTATTATGCCGCGATGGCGATTGGACTGGTCTGCCACACGCTTAATCCACGGCTGACCGTCGCGCACCTCGCTGCGATGATCGACGAGGCGGAGGACCGCGTGCTGGCGGTAGCGGCCGACCTCATACCGCTCGCAAGCGAACTGGTCGCGGCGTGCCGGTCGATCGACCATGTCGTCGTGCTCGACAATCCGGCGTTCGATATCGCCGCTGTCGGCCGGGCAGACGTAGGGGTGTGGGGCCATGACGCGCTGCTCGATGCGCACGGCGCCGAGGTGGCGTGGGGCGAGTTCGACGAGAATCTGCCGGCGGGGTTGTGCTACACGTCGGGCACGACCGGCAGCCCCAAAGGCGTGGTCTACACCCACCGCTCGAATTACCTCCACACGCTGCGCGCGCTCCAGGCCGATGCGATCGCGCTGACTGCGCGCGATGTCCTGCTGCTCGCGGTGCCGATGTTTCACGCCAATGGCTGGGGGCTGCCATTCGCGGCGCCGGCGGCGGGCACCAAGCTGGTGCTGCCGGGGCGCGTGATCGATGGTGCGAGCCTGGCGCGGTTGATCCGCGATGAGGATGTGACCGTGGCGGTCGGGGTGCAGACGGTATGGCTCGCACTGGCCGACCATGTCGAGGCGACCGGGGTCGACTTGCCCAGTCTGAAACGCGTGGTGATCGGCGGGTCGACTTGTCCCGATGCGCTGATCCGGCGGCTCGAGGACAAACTCGGTGCCGAAGTGCAGACGAGTTGGGGGATGACCGAGCTGTCGCCGGTAGGCACGATCGCCTCGCCCGGCACGACCGATCCCGCCCGTGGCTCGGGGCGCCCGCCGATCGGGCTCGATCTCAAGCTGACCGATGCCGACGGGGCGACCTTGTCCGGGCAGCGCGGCGTCCAGGGACATCTCAAGGTCAAGGGCGCGAGCGTCATCGACCGTTATTTCCGTACCGACAGTGATGCGCTGGATGACGAGGGATATTTCGACACCGGCGATCTAGCGACGATCGACGTGGCGGGCAACCTCACCATTTGCGGACGCGCCAAGGATTTGATCAAGTCGGGCGGCGAGTGGATCAACCCCAATGAGATCGAAGCGATCGTCGGCACGCATCCGGCGGTGCGCCATGTCGCGGTGATCGGCCGGCTCGATGCCAAATGGGGCGAGCGCCCGGTGTTGATCGTCGAAAGCGACGGCAAGGCCGATGCGCGCGTATTGCTCGATCTCCTCCGCGGCAAGGTCGCCGATTGGTGGATCCCGGATCGCGTCGCCGAAATCGCGGCGATGCCGCTCGCCGCGTCGGGCAAGATCGACAAGAACCGGCTGCGCGCGGATTACGAGGCGGGCAAGATCGCTTCTGTGGTGATGGGGCGGTAAGAAGCCGCGCCCGGCTCAACCGAGACGCTTCCCCGGCGAAGGCCGGGGCCCAGCCGCAACGCACACTCAACGACGGGATGCCATCTCAACTTCGTCGAGACTGGGCCCCGGCCTTCGCCGGGGAGGCGTTCAACGGGGACGGTCGGCGCTCCCGCTACCCGATCATTCGCAACCGGCGATCTTGGGCGGAATCTTAGGCGCGGCCAGGCCGACATTCCAGTTCCAGGCGAACTTGCCGGTTGCTTTCCTGCGGCACATCACCGCCTCGTTGAGCTCATACATGCCGGGCATCAAATCCTTGCTCGGCTCCGGCGTCGCGGTGAAGTGCATGTAATTGGCGGCCGTGCCGTACGCCGGCCAGGCCGGCGCCTTGGCCGCGACTGGATTGCCGTCGCGCGCGAAACTGGTCCAGTAATCGAGCATTGCGTCGGACAGCGCATGCTCCTCGGGCGTGTCGGGTATCTTCGGCCAATTGGGGCCGAGAGTGTCGGTCGTGCCGAACACATAGGGCAATTCGCTGGCGTGGAAGGCGTGCAGCCCGGCGCTGTCCATCGCCGGATAGCCATGGTCGAACAGATAGAGATAGGCGCGCTGACCCAGTCCGGTCTGCTTGCGCGCCATCCGCTCGGCGGTCCAGCCGTAGAGCCCGTCGCGCGTAGTCGCGATGATGCTCTCTTTGTAATCGGTCGCCGGGTAGAGCTTGAGAAACGTGTCGGCGAGGTCGCCATAGCGATCGCGGATCGTCGCCTCATAGTCGGCCGCCGTCGCGGGCGGCTTGGGTGCCAGCATCATCAACGAGCGGATCTCGCCCTGGTTGAACCCGGCGAGCAGCGGGACGGGCGCTTGCTTGCCCTGGTCGAACGCCTCGACCATCTGCTGCGGCAGGACGAGGCCATCGACCGCGCCCCAGGGGCCGTAGCCGAGCTTGGCGGCGCTATCGGTGATCGCCTGCGCGTCGATCCCGCGCAGTGCGGCGATATCTGGCGCCTGGAGCGCGCCGCCGAGCATCTGGCCGGCCGCTTCGCCCGACGGTGCGCCGTAGACCGCTTTCTTCAGCTCCGGCATCGAGATCATGTACCCGCTCTCGGCGATCGCCTTGCTGTAGAGCCCGCGCGCGAGCGGCGATTCGAGCAGGTACATGACGCTGAGCGCACCGGCGGACTCGCCGGCAATCGTCACGTTCTTCGGGTCGCCGCCGAACGCCACGATATTGTGCTTGACCCAGCCCAGCGCGGCGATCTGGTCGAGCAGACCGTAATTGCCCGACACATGTTGCGGCGATTCCGCGGTGAGCCCGGGATGCGCCAGCCAGCCCAGCACGCCGAGGCGATAATTGATCGAGACGACGATGATGCCGCGCTCGGCCATCCTGCGGCCGTCATAGGTCGCCTCGCGGCTCGATCCGCTGACCAGCGCACCGCCGTGAATCCAGAAGAAGACCGGCGCGTTCTTTACATTCTTCGGCGCCCAGATGTTGAGCGTCAGGCAATCCTCGCTGACCGGGAGCGGCGCTGCGGGCGAGTAGACCGAGGCCGATTTGCCCTGCGGCTGGACGCAGGCGGGTCCGAACGCGGTGGCATCACGCACCGTTTTCCAGCGCTGCATCGGTGCGGGCGGCCGCCAGCGCATCGCGCCGACCGGCGGGACGGCATAGGGAATGCCCTTGAACGCCTGGATGTCGCCATCGGCCGCGCCGCGCACGGCGCCCGACGGCGCATCGACCACCGGACCTGATTGCGCGGCAACCGGGGCAGCCACGAGCAGCGCGCCAAGCGCCAGCAGCGAAGGAAAACGGGTCATGCCGACGTCCCTTGTTCGTGCGCCCGGATCACGCGGGCAAGCCAGAGGAAGAGTAGGATCGCGACCGGATAGACCGGCACGAGCGTGTAGAGCGCGGTGCGTAGCGAATGCGCGTCGCCGGCCGCCTTGAACCAGTCGCTCGCCGCGCCGACCCAGGTCGGCCCAAGGCCAAGCCCGATGAAGTTCATCACCAGCAGCAGCAGCGCGCCCGCCAGCACGCGCTGGTCGGGCCGCACTTCCTCCTGCACCAGCGCGACCGAGCAGGAGAGATACACATAGTTGAACAGCATGGTGATGGTCAGCAGCACGAGTGCCAGCGGCCAGCCGGGTGCCCAGACGAAGGCGGCATAAAAAGGCATCGCGACGACCAGCGACAATGCCGGCGCGATGGCATAGACGCGCCGCGAATGGCGCGTGAAGCGGTCGATCACGCGGCCCGATACCAGCATCCCCGAACACATGCCGACCAGCACGACGATCGCGTACCAGATTGCGATCTGCTGCAAGGTCATGCCCTTTTCCCGGATCAGGAACAGCACCGCGAAATTGCCGAGACCATAGGTCACGAATTGCGTCGCGCCGCTGCCCAGCGCCGCGAGCATCAATATCGGATGGGTGAAGAACATGCCGATCGTCGGCCAGAAGCGTGCCTTGGCCGAAACGTTCTGCACGGTGGGATCGGTCGCGCCGCGGGCCGGCTCGCGCAGGAACAGGCGGACCAGGATGGCGGTGACGACGCCGATAGCGCCGATTGCGATGAACGCGTCACGCCAATGGAAAAAGGCGGCGATCGACGCGCCGAACGCGATCCCGAGCGCCGCGCCGATCGGTGGTCCGAGATTGTAGATGCCGAACGCGATGCCGCGGCGTCCCGGCGGGAAAGTATCGGTAATCAGCGCGTAGGATGGTGGCACGCCGCCCGCTTCCCCGAACCCCACCGTCATGCGCGCGGCGACCAGTTGCGGATAGGTGGCCGCGAGCCCGCAAGCGGTTGTCGCCCCGCTCCAGATCGCGCAGGCGAGCGCGACGATGGTGATCCGGTTCGAGCGGTCGGCAAGCCAGCCGATCGGGATGGCGATGAAGCAATAGAAGAAGGCGAAATAGAGCCCGCCGATCAGCCCGAGCTGGCCGTCCGTGATGTGCAGATCATCCTGGATCGGCTTGGCCAGGATGCCGAGCAGCTGGCGATCGAGGAAATTGAGCACGTAGACGAACGTCAGCGTGCCGAGCATGACCCACGCCCGGGCCGAGGTGGCGGGGGCAGGGGAGGGCGTCGTCGCGATCGTCGCGGCCATTACCGGACTCGCCGGAAGGATGCGCCATACCGGGCGCGGCCGCGTGGCGGACCGAGTGCCGTCAGAAAACCCAATTTCCTCTCCCCGGCTTTTGCCCGTCTTTCCCGCATGATGGTGGCAAGCTGCGGCGGGAGTCAACATATACATTATCACGAGGGTGAATATTGTTGGATGCCGCGAAATGCTTGACGCTGATGGACGAGGCTGGAAGGACCATGATCGTGACCAAGACCACCCAACCGCCGCGCCGGTCGCGCAAGGCCGAACAACGCGCGGAAACGATGGAGCAGATTTTCGATGCCGCAGAGGGGCTGTTCGCTCAGCACGGTCTCTACGGCACGACGTTGAAGGACGTCGCCAAGCAGGTCGGCGTCCATCACACATTGCTCAACTACTATTTCGCCGACAAGAAAGCGCTGTTCGATGCGGTGTTTGCGCGCCGCGCGGTCGTGACGCGCGACCTCAGGATGAAGGTGCTCGACGATTACGAAGCGTCATGCGGCGGTAAGCCTACCGTGGAAGGCGCGCTGCACGCCTTCCTCGACACCGATCTCGATCTTTACGGCAATGGCGGGGAAGGGTGGAGGAACTATGCCAAGCTGGGCGCCCAGGTCGCCAACACACCCGAATGGGGCGCCGAATTGATGGACAAGCATTTCGATCCCGTCGTGCTGCGGCTGATCGATCTGCTCAAGAAGGCGCTTCCCGATTGCGCCGAGGCCGACATCTTCTGGGGATACCATTTCGTGACCGGCGCGCTGATGCTCACGCTCGCACGCACCGGCCGGATCGATAAATTGTCGGGCGGGGTGGCACGGTCGGATGATTTCGCAGCGATCAAGCAACGCATGGCGAAGTTCATGGCCGCTGGGTTCCGCGAGATCTGCGGCTGATTCCCGAAGGATGCGCTTTGCGTGGCGCGCATCCAACTTCATTCCCAGGCCGCGCGCATTCACCGCGGCTTCGAACGTCTCATCCGTTGCGGTCAGCAAGCCATTCGCGCATCGCGCCAGTGACTTTCTCTGGCGCTTCCCAGGGGGCGAAATGTCCCACGCCCTCCAGCTTCTTGAGCGTCAGATCCGGGACTAGTGCCTCCAGTCCCTCCAGCTGCACCGGCAACAGCGCCTTGTCGTCCATTCCCCAGATCACCAAGGTCGGCACCTTGAGCGGCGGGAACGGGCCGTCGAGGAACGCCGGGCGCTCGGGCGTCTCGTCCATCGCCGGCACGAGCAGGGTGCTCGCCCGGTACCAGTTGAGCATCGAGGTCATCGCGCCCGGCTGGCCCCATTGTTCGAGATAAACGGGCTTTTCGTCCTTCACTTTCTCGAAGTCCGTATGGCGCATGAAACTGCCGTCGAAGAACGCCGACAGGCCGATCGAATCGATATGCTTTTCGAGGTCGGTGTTGCGGAAGGCGCGGATGTATTGGCTCGCTTCGCGCTGCGCCATGTCGTCGAACATCGATCGCTGGAAGATGAACGGATGCGGCGCGTTGATGATGATCAACCGCGCTACGCGGTCGGGATGGTTGAGCGCCGCCATCCAGGCGATCGCGCCGCCCCAATCGTGCCCGACCAGGGTGAAGCGCTCGAGATCGAACCGGTCGGCCAGGGCGATCATGTCGGCGACCGGTTTGTCGGCGGTGTAATTCTCGACGCCCTCGGGCTTGGACGATTTGGCGAAGCCGCGCTGGTCGGGGGCGAGAACGAAATGGTCCTCGGAAAGGTCGGCGATCTGGTGCCGCCAGGTGCGATGCGACTCGGGAAAGCCGTGGAGCAGGATGATCGCCGGATTGGTCGGATGGCCAGCTACCGCTACGTCAAGCTCGACTCCCGTAGGTAAGGCCACTCGTTGCAGCTCGAAATCCGCCATCGCTCTCTCCTGTTATCGCGATGACCCTGCCTCCATACCGCATATTCGACAAGAGCGAGTGTCGTCAGGGAGCCACGACTGGCGAGGCACTGGCCATGAGGTATCCCCCTCCGGTCGTGGAGGCTGCGCGTCGAACTGCGGTGGGAGCCAACTCGAAACTAGGCGTAACGATCAGGGATAGGTCGCGGTCTTCGGGATTTCCGGGATCGGAATGAACTCCTTCTCGTCGCCCGGGACCTTGGCGAAGCGGCCGGCTTTCCAGTCTTCCTTGGCTTGCTGGATACGATCCTTGCGCGAGCTGACGAAGTTCCACCAGACGTGGCGCTCGCTGGTGAAAGCCTCGCCACCGCACAGCATCACGCGGCCGCCATTGGCCGAACGCAGGGTCATCGCGACGCCCGGCTTGAGCACGTAGAGCGTGTTGATCGCCATCGGCATGCCGTCGATTTCGGCCTCGCCGATCGCCAGATAGACCGCGCGTTCGTCCGCGCCCGCGTCGATCGGCATGCTGGCGCCGGGGGCGAGCAGGATGTCGGCATAGATCGTGTCGGCATAGACGGTGGTCGGCGCGCGCTGGCCCCACAGCTCGCCCATGATGATCCGCGCGGTAGCGCCATGCGCTTCGATCAGCGGCAAATTGGCCTTGGCGACATGTTCGAACGCGGGGTCGATCTCTTCCTTGTCCTCGGGCATCGCGATCCAGGTCTGGATGCCCGACAATTCCGGCCCGTGCGCCCGCTCGTCGCCGGGCGAGCGCTCGGAATGCGCGATGCCATGGCCGGCGGTCATCAGGTTGACCGCGCCTGGCTCGATCCGCGCGAAAGTGCCGATCGAATCGCGATGATCGATCGCGCCGGCGAACAGATAGGTGACGGTGGCCAGGTTGATGTGCGGATGCGGGCGGACGTCGATACCGGTGCCGATATCGAGATGTGCGGGCCCCATCTGGTCGAAGAAGATGAACGGGCCGACCATCTGGTGCGGCTTGGACGGCAGCGTGCGATGCACCTTGAACCCGCCCAGGTCATGCGTCGTGGGCGTGATGATGCGGTCGATCAAATCGTCGTTGGTCATGCCGTCACCTCTGCCAGAATGTCGATCAGGTCTTCGGGGAAATATTGCTCGCCGAGCGCGGGGAGCTCGTGCGGTGCGACCCAGCGCCAATGCTGCATCACGCGTTGTTCGAGCTCGGTATGCCCGCCCGCGTCGATTTCGCGAGCCTCGGTACGGACCAGAAAATAGCGTTCGTCGGCGGTCACTTCGACGCCCTCGATCGTCAGGAAGTCGGCGGTGCGCTGCAGGATTTCGGGGCCGGGATCGGCGATGATGCCGGTCTCCTCGTACAGCTCGCGCCGCGCCGCTTCTTCGTAGCTCTCGCCCGGATCGACCGCGCCGCCGGGCGTGCACCAGAATGGCGAGCGTCCGTCCTCGGGTGTGAAGCGGAACATCAGCAGCCGGTCGTCCTGGTCGATCAGCAGGATGCGCGCGGCGGGGCGGGGGGTACGTTGGGCCATCGCAACGATCCTTAACCGCTCGCGACGTCGAGCGGGAGAGCCCTCACGGAAACGCTGCGTTCGCGTCAGGCCGCGTCGAGTTCGGGATAGTGCCGGAAGATGCCATCGGTGTTGAACGCGATGCGGCGGTCGCTTTTCAGATAGGCCGCGATCCCCGGCAGCTCGGCGACGCGATCATGGAGCGCGACCAGCGCGGGATAATCGCCCTCGATTGCCTTCATCCTTTTGGGAAACATGTAACGCAGCCCCTCGATCAGCTGGAACAGCGACGTGTCGACATGGCTCCAGCGCGAGCCAACCGTCCAGTCGCCGTCATTGTGGCGCGCGGCCTTCTCGAAATAGCCTAGGAACTTGGGGATGCGCTTCTCGCGGAATCCCTTGGCGGCCCGCGCCGCTTCGTCCTTCTGGTCGTCATAATAATCGTCGAGGGCGACCGGGTGATGGACGTTGTGCACCTCGGCGACGATGTCGGTGACGGTCAGCTGGAGCTGCTGCGCCCAGAATCGGTCGGCGTCATTGACCGGACCGATCGCCTCGTGCCGGCTGGCGAGGAAGAACAATATGTCGGCGACCTGCGCAACGGTGAAGCCAGCCATCGACAGATAGGGCGGGGCGAAGGGGCCACGGCGATCGTGCCCCTTCATGTCGTCGATCAGCGCGTCGACGCCCTCGACGCGTGCGCAGTCGATATAGGGGACGTGCGCCGCCTCCATCGCCAACCGCACGAATTCGCCGCGACCCTGGATCGAGGGCCAGTACCACAGCCGATAGGGTTCCATGTCATTCTCCCGGTGCGCGCGCCCGGATCGCGAGCGCGTGGATGCGCGAGGACAACAGATCGGCGAGCGCATGGTTCACCAGCCGCTGGCGTGCTACGCGATTGAGCCCGACGAAGCGCTCGCTTTCGACGACGACGGTGAAGTGCGATTCGCCCGTCCCGTCATCGCCCATATGGCCGGCATGATGGTGGCTATCGTTGATCACTTCGAGCTGCGACGGCGCGAGCTGGTCGTTCAGACGAGCGGCGATGATTTCGGCCAGCGGGCCGGTAGCGGTGTCGGTCATGGTTCTTATATAGGACCCTTTTTCCCCCGGAGACACCGTGGCTCGCACGCCCCCGCACGACCGACCCAACACCCGCTTCCACGGCCGTGTGGCAGGGACGGGAAGGCTGTGCGCGGAGCCGGGATGCGACCAGGCGGGCGAGTTCCGCGCGCCGCCGCTGGAGGGCGCGCCGCCGGGACGCGACGGGCCGGCCGAGTATCGCTGGCTGTGCCTCGACCACGTCCGCGCCTTCAATTCGCGGTACAATTTCTTCAACGGGATGAGCCCCGACGAGATCCACGAGGCGCAGCGGCCTTACGCCGGCTGGGAGCGCGAGACGCGCGCCTTCGCCGCCAATGGTGCCGACCGTCCGCCGCGCTGGGCCGATTTCAGCGACCCGCTCGACGCGATCGGCGCGCGCTTCCGCGAGCGGATGGCGAACGAGCGCCAGCGCCAGGATGGCAAGCCGCTGTCGGGCGCCGATCGCCGCGCTTTGAACGTGCTGGGGCTCGACCAGGACACCGACCGTCGCGGCTTGCGCCAGCGCTATTCGGAGCTGGTGCGCAAATTCCATCCCGATCGCAACGGCGGCGACCGCAGCATGGAAAAAGCGCTGCAGGAAGTGATCGCAGCCTACCAGCATTTGAAATCGGCGCCGGCGTTTGCGTGATTGGAAATTCCTCCCTGCGCGCAGCGTGGGGAGGGGGACCGGCCGCGCAGCGGGCGGTGGAGGGGCCGCAGCCGCGTAGCGGCGGG
>NZ_BCYX01000071.1 GCF_001598415.1 Sphingomonas mali NBRC 15500 | reverse complement strand
CAAAGCCACGGCCGGCGTCACCCGCACGCGCCGCTTCGATCGTCGCGTTGAGCGCAAGCAAATTGGTCTGTCCGGCAATGTCGCGGATCAGCCCCAGGATCGATTCGATCGACTTGGCATGATCGCTGAGCGCGCCGCTGGTCTCGACCGCCTGGCCGGCCTGCGAGCTGGCGCGGGTTGCGATCTCGGCGGCGGCCTCGACCTCGGTCCGGGCATCCTCGATCGCGCGGATCAGTCCTGCCGCGGTCTGCGCCGCCTCGCGCATCGCCACTGCCGATTGCTCGGCCGCGGCCGCCACTTCGGCGGTTTTGTCGATCATGCCGCGCGCCGATCCCGAACTGCGCGCCGCCTGGTCGCGCAAGGTCGCGCCTTCGCTGGTGGCGCGCTCGACCATCGCGGCGATGCCGTCGCGGAATTCGACCGACAGCCGATCGCGTGCGACTTGCGCCTGGTGCTCGCGATAGGAATTGTAGATGTCGACGGTGATCTCGCCCTCCAGCGCGGACAAGCGCATCAGCGTGTCGAGCAGTACCGGCAGCCGGGGATCGTCGCGATCGACTCGCGCCACCATCACGCCCAATGCGGCGCGGTCACTGGCGGAAATCATCGACAGCAACGCCATCGGCGACACATCGGCGGAGAAAGCCGCGGCGACCGACCGCTCGATCGATTCGATCCAGGCGCGGCCCGAGGTGTCGAGGAAACGGTTGCGCAGGAAATCGCAGCCGATGTCGATCATCTTCTGCGTCTCGTGCGTCGCCCAGATCCGCTCGTCGGCGAAGCACCGCAGCCATTGCTGCCAATAAGCTTCTGAAATAGCATGAATTTCAGGCTCGAGCACGGCCCAGGCCTCGCGGCTCGCCGACGCCAGCGTGCCGTCGAAATCGAACACCCTCAACCGCGCGCGAAGGTCGATCTTCGCGGCGATGGTGCCGGGGACGGGCAAATCATGCGTGCTCAACGATTTTTCTCCGCTTTCCGGCCGCTGGGAGGAATTGGCCGGTCGTAAGCGAGAGCTAGCGCGTACTTGGTTAAAGCAGGGTTAGGATGAGGGGAGGCGGAGTTACCGTCAAAGTGGCGCCAATAGCCCTCTCCCGCCTGCGGGTGCACCGGGTCGGTCATGCCCCCGGCATGACCTAAACAGCGCGGGGCGCTGTTTACCCGGTGCAGGTTGGGTGAGGGTCTTCTTCCTTCTAAATCCTGCCGATGCCACCCGTTCGCCGCCAGATCAGTTCCCACGCCTCCCAACTCCGCCGCGACCGCACCGACGCCGAGGAGAAATTCTGGCAAACCGTCCGCAACCGCCAGATCGACGGATTCAAGTTCCGCTTCCAGCACAGTCTGCTGCCGTACGTCGCGGACTTCGCTTGCTTGGAGGCGATGCTGATCGTGGAGATCGACGGCGGGCAACATGACGAACAGCGTGACGCCAGGCGGACGGCGTTTCTCGAATCCGAAGGTTTCGAAATCCTCCGCTTCTGGAACAATGATGTCTTGAGCAACTTGGAAGGGGTCATCCACGTCGTCCGCGAAGCGCTGATCCGGCGGACTCAAGAATAAGAAGACCCTCACCCTCCCGCTTCGCGGGCCCCTCCCTCTCCCGCAAGCGGGAGAGGGGAAATAGCCCGCTTCCGTCGCAACGAGTCCCATTTGCCCTCTCCCGCTTGCGGGTGCACTGGGTCGGTCATGCCCCCGGCATGACCTGAACAGCGCGGGGCGCTGTTCACCCGGTGCAGGTTGGGTGAGGGTCTTCTTTCTTCTTCTTTCTCATCCATCCGATCGAAGAATTAGGAAGAGCGCCGGAGAGGGGATTTAGGTGTTAGCCCAACCCTTGCATCCCGACGCTCCGGGGCTAAGAGGGCGCAGCGCTTTCGCAGGGGACTTTACTTGGCCACGCCGTCCAAACCCGACCGCCCGATTTCGCCGCACCTGACACATTATCGGTGGGGCCCGCACATGCTGGTGTCGATCCTTCACCGCGCGACCGGAGACGGTCTCGCGGTCGTCGGCGCGTTGCTGTTCACGTGCTGGCTGGCAGCGCTCGCCGGGGGCAAGGAGAGCTACGACTGGTTCGTGTCCTGGTTCTCGGGCGGATATTGGAGCATCCTGGGCTATGTGCTCGGCGTCGGGCTGACCTGGTCGCTGTTCCAGCACATGATGAGCGGCATCCGCCACTTCTTCCTCGATGCCGGCGCCGGCTATGAGCTCAAGGGCAACAAGACCGGATCGATCCTGACGATCGTCTTCTCGGTTCTGCTCACCATCCTGTTCTGGGGCGTATTGCTCAAGGACGTCATCCTCGGAGTCGCCAAATAATGGGCCAGGGCACCGAACTCGGCCGCGTCCGCGGTCTCGGCAGCGCCAAGGAAGGCGCGCATCATTGGTGGCGTCAGCGCATCACCGCCGGATCGAACCTGTTCCTGTTGGTCTGGTTCATGATCTCGCTGACCCGGCTCACCGGCTTCGATTATGACAGCGTCCATGCCTGGATCGGCTCGGCCTGGGTCGCGGTGCCGCTGATCCTGCTGGTCATCTCGGTCTGCTGGCACGCACGGCTCGGCCTGCAGGTGCTGATCGAGGATTATCAGGAAAATGAGAGCCGCGTGGTGGCTCTCGTCCTCATCGAATTCTTCCTCGCGGTGATCGCGGTCACCGCCATTTTCTCGATCCTGCGCGCGGCGCTGGCGGGGGCGTGATGACCGACAGCTACAAGATTATCGACCATACCTATGACGCCGTCGTGGTGGGCGCGGGCGGCTCCGGGCTGCGCGCGACCATGGGCGTCGCCGAAAGCGGCCTCAAGACCGCGTGCATCACCAAGGTGTTCCCGACGCGCAGCCATACCGTGGCGGCGCAGGGCGGCATCGCGGCGAGCCTGGGCAATATGGGCCCGGACCACTGGACCTGGCACATGTTCGACACCGTCAAGGGGTCGGACTGGCTCGGCGACCAGGACGCGATCGAATATATGGTGCGCGAGGCGCCGGCCGCGGTCTACGAGCTCGAACATGCCGGCGTGCCGTTCAGCCGCACCGACGCGGGCAAGATCTATCAGCGCCCGTTCGGCGGCATGATGCAGAATATGGGTGAAGGCCCGCCCGCGCAGCGTACCTGCGCCGCGGCGGACCGCACCGGCCACGCCATGCTCCATGCGCTCTATCAGCAGAGCCTGAAGTACGACGCGGACTTCTACATCGAATATTTCGCGCTCGACCTCATCATGGAAGGCGGCGAGTGCAAGGGCGTGATCGCGCTCTGCATGGAAGACGGCTCGATCCACCGCTTCCGCAGCCATGCCACGGTGCTGGCGACCGGAGGCTATGGCCGCGTCTATCAGTCGGCGACCAGCGCCCATACCTGCACCGGCGATGGCGGCGGCATGGTGCTGCGCGCGGGGCTTCCGCTGCAGGACATGGAGTTCGTCCAGTTCCACCCGACCGGCATCTACGGCGCGGGCGTGCTGATCACCGAGGGCGCGCGCGGTGAAGGCGGCTATCTGACCAATTCCGAAGGCGAGCGCTTCATGGAGCGCTATGCTCCGTCGGCCAAGGACCTTGCCAGCCGCGACGTCGTGGCGCGCTCGATGGCCGCCGAAATCCGCGAAGGCCGGGGCGTCGGCGCCAACAAGGACCATATCTACCTGCACCTCGATCATATCGATCCCAAGGTGCTGCATGAGCGGCTTCCGGGTATCACCGAGACCGGCAAGATCTTCGCCGGCGTCGACCTGACTCGCCAGCCGCTGCCGGTAACCCCGACCGTCCATTACAATATGGGCGGCATCCCCACGAACTATCACGGCGAAGTCGTCCATCTGAAGGACGGCGATCCCGATGCCGTCGTCCCCGGCCTGTTCGCGGTGGGTGAGGCGGCGTGCGTCTCGGTCCACGGCGCCAACCGGCTGGGCTCGAACTCGCTGATCGACCTGGTGGTGTTCGGTCGCGCCACCGGCAAGCGCATCGCCGAGATCATCCGCAAGGATTCGAAACACGGTACCGTCGTGAAGGCCGCCGACGACCAGGCGATCGAGCGGCTCGACCATTTCCGCAACGCCAAGGGCGCCAGGCCGACCGCCGAGATCCGCGCCGACATGCAGCGCACGATGCAGAAGCATTGCGCGGTGTTCCGCGACACCGCTTTGCTCGACGAAGGCGTCGGGCATATGGACCTGGTCTACAAGTCGCTCGCCGACGTCGCCATCACCGACCGCTCGCTGATCTGGAACACCGATCTCGTCGAGACGCTCGAGCTCGACAATCTGCTGGGGCAAGCGGTCGTCACCATCCGCGGCGCGTCGAACCGCAAGGAAAGCCGCGGTGCGCACATGCACGAGGATTTCCCCGAGCGCGACGACGCGAACTGGATGAAGCACACCATCGCGACGTTCGACGGCTGGGGCGGCAAGGGCGGCAGCGTGACGCTCGATTACCGCCCGGTCCACGACTACACGCTGACCGACGACGTGGATTACATCAAGCCGAAGAAGCGGGTTTACTAAGCGAGGACGATAGCCCTCTCCCGCTTGCGGGAGAGGGTAGGGTGAGGGTCTTCTTTCTTCTTCCAAGCGGACAGCGCGACAAAGAAGAAAGAAGACCCTCACCCTCCCACCGCCTGACGGCGGCGGGCCCCTCCCTCTCCCGCACGCGGGAGAGGGGGTTCACAGCTCAGGGCGCGGCGCCGAGCACCCATCTCCGCTCTGGCGTCCGCCACCCCACGGGTCTAGGAACCGCTGGCCTTGCCGCCCCCAGCAACGTCCTTCGGAGAGTCGTCCATGCGCCTGCCGCTTCGCCTTCTTCCCCTGTCGCTCGCCGCGATCGCCATGCCCGCCGTCGCGGCGCTGTCGACCGGCGCCGCCGCGCCCGATTTCACCACGCGCGGCGCGATCAATGGCAAGGTCTTCCGCCTGCATCTGGCCGATCAGCTCAAGAAGGGGCCGGTCGTGCTCTACTTCTTCCCGGCCGCCTACACGTCGGGCTGCAATGCCGAGGCGCACGAATTCTCCGAACATATCGACGAGTTCAAGGCGGCCGGCGCGACCGTGATCGGTATGTCGACCGATGCCGTGCCGACCCTGGTCAAATTCTCGACCGAGAAATGTGCCGGCAAATTCCCGGTGGCGAGCGCGGGGCCGCGCATCGTCAGTGCCTATGACGTCGCGCTCGGCAAGCAATTCACCGATCCCAAGACGGGCAAGGCGCGCGATATCACCAATCGCACCAGCTATGTGATCGGTCGCGACGGCAAGATCAGGTTCGTCCATTCGGACTTGTCCTATGTCGACCATGTCAAGCTGACGCTGGAAGCGGTCAAGGCGCTCAAATAGGATAACGGCGCCCGCCACCTATCCGATAGGTTCGCAAACGCGATCTTAGCCTATCGCGTGTAGGACTTTGCCGTCGCCCAGGCGCGATTTTGGCAAGGGAGCGGACGGTGGCGAGCGCCGTAGAGAATTCATCCAAGGCGTCGGATCGGCTCTATGCCGCGATCGGCGAGTTCCTCGCGCGGCACCGCCTGAGCGTCGATCCGGTGCATTACGCCTTTGCCCACAAAGTGTTGAGCGACCCGCGCGGGCCGCTGGCGGCCACGGTCGCGCGGATCACCGACGGCGGCGTGCGGCTCAGTTCGCGCGATATCGAGGAGCTTGGCGGCAGGGCGGTGATGGGGACCCCGGCGACCGCGGCCGGCGATTCGGCCCCCACCCCCTCGTCGCCGCCGCAACTCACCGTCGTCGCCGACAATACCAAAGCCCAGTCGCTCGTCGCGCGGGCGCAGATGCAGGTCGAGGAGTTCGGCGACACGGTGCGGGCGATGCACGCCGATGCGCGGGGGTTCGGCCAGGATCTGCGCGCGTCGCGCGACGCGATCCGCGATGCTCGCGACGGCAGCGCGATCGATGAGGTCGTCCGGATGGCGAGTTCGATGCTCGACCGCGTCTCGTCGGCCGAGGCCAGATTGCAGGAAGCGACCAACGAAGCCGACCGGCTCCGCCACGAACTTGAGCAAGCGCGCGACGATGCGCGCCGCGACCCGCTGACCGGCCTGCCCAATCGCCGCGCGTTCGAGGATGCCTACGCCGCGGCCGCCGCCAATGAAGAGAATATCTGCGTCGCGATCTGCGACGTCGACAAGTTCAAGTCGGTCAACGACCGGTTCGGCCATGCGGTCGGCGATCGCGTGCTGAAGGCGATTGCCGAGGCGTTGCGCGCGGGTTGCAACGAGCATGTCGTCGCGCGTTATGGCGGCGAGGAATTCGTCGTCATGTTCACTGGACTGAGCCCGGCCGACGCGCTGTCGACGCTGGAGGGCGCACGCGCCGCGGTCGCCGCCAAACGCTATCGCCTGCGCGAAACCGACGCGCCGCTGGGTGCCGTGACCTTCTCCGCTGGCCTGACCTTGGTCGCGCCCGAAGACACGATCGGCTCCGCCATGGGCCGCGCCGACCGGTTGCTCTATGCCGCCAAGGAAGACGGCCGCAACTGTATCCAATCGGATCAGTGATATTCGCCGACATGTGGTGATATTGGCCGAATCATATACGTGAAAAGCGCCACTTCACGCTTTTCGAAAATTTCAAATCCCGTATAATCAATGGGTTATAAAACTGGCACGCTCCCTGCAATCATGTCGGCATGGTCGTCGGATGGTCCGATAGCCATCCAAATAGGGAGTTAAGATCATGTCGGTACGTTTCGCTTCGGCTCAACAGGTTGCGGTTTCGGTGTTCAGCGCGCTCGTCTGCACCATGCTTCTCGTCAACGCCGCCACCTCGTTCGTCCCGGTCGCCTGACCGGGACGCACCCCTCCGCGGCGAGCGGGAGGGGTATGGCAAGCCAGCTCGCCAACCGGCGACCGCGATAGGGCGGTCGCACCGGGGCCGGGGAACGGCCCCTTCTTTTATCTAGCGCGCCAGCAGGAACGTCAGCGGGATATCGACACGCGCCCGCCATGCGTGTTCGCTATGCTCGGCGCCGGGAAAGGCCCGGCTGACCCAGGCATCACCGCGCGATCCGGCCGCCGCGTCGAGCTTGCGCTGGAACGGCTCGATCGAACCGTCATTGGTGCCGGTGCCGTAATCGAAATAGAGCCGCGCGGTCTTGGGTGGCAGATGCGCCTCGAACCAGCGCTCGGCGAAGCCGTCGCCGATCGGCCAGGAGGTCGACAGGCATGCCGCCGCGCCGAACACTCTGGGATAGCGCGTGACGGCATAAGCCGAGATCAGCCCGCCCATGCTCGACCCCATCAGCATGGTATCACTGGGTCCACGTAACGTGCGGTAGCGGCGGTCGATCAGCGGTTTGAGCTCGGTCGCCAGGAACCGGACATAGGCGTCGCCGACGATCCTGGCGCGTCCGACCGGCAGCTTCTTGAACAGATCGCCGGAGCCCGGGTCGCTCTTTGCCCCGACCGCCGGTACCGCGGCCTGCGGCATATATTCGCCCAGCCGGTTGTCGTTGTTCCACACCGCGACCAGGATCGCCGGGCGCACCCTGTTGGTGGCGATCAGCCGGTCGAGCGCACGATGCACTTCCCAGCTCTTGCCCGAAAAGGGCGAGGGCGTGTCGTACACATTTTGCCCGTCATGCAGATAGAGCACCGGATAGCGCCGCTTCGAGGTCGCGTAGCCGGGCGGCAGCCAGACTTGCACCGTGCGCGCGGGGACGAACTTGGATTGGACGGTAATCGGCGGCTGTAATCCCTCGGCCGGATCGGCGAGGGCCGGTGAGGCGACGAGCGCGAGGAGGAAAGCGAAGATTAGGCGGATCATGCGGGCATTGATCGCCGGACCGGCGCTTGCGTCAACCTATTCCGCCGCCAGCGCTTCCTGCCGCTCCTGCGCCTGGCGCGCCCACATATCGGCATAGAGGCCGTTCTTGCGCAGCAGCTCGGCATGCGTGCCGCGTTCGGCGACCAGGCCATTGTCGAGCACGACGATCTGGTCGGCATGGACCACGGTCGACAGGCGATGGGCGATGACGATGGTGGTCCGCCCGCGCTCGATCGCCTGGAGCGTGCCCAGGATCTCGGCTTCGGTGCGGCTGTCGAGCGCGCTGGTCGCTTCGTCCAGGATCAGGATCGGCGGGTCTTTGAGCAAGGTGCGCGCGATCGCCACGCGTTGCTTCTCGCCGCCCGACAATTTCAGCCCGCGCTCGCCGACCCGCGTCTCATATTGATCGGGCTGGCGCTCGATGAATCCGGCGATCGCCGCACCCTTGGCGGCGCGCACGATCTCGTCTTCGCCAGCACCTTCGCGGCCATAAGCGATATTGTAGCCGATCGTGTCGTTGAACAGCACCGTGTCCTGCGGGACGATGCCGATCGCGGCGCGTACGGAGGCCTGGGTGACCGTGGAGATATCCTGGCCGTCGATCGTGATCCGGCCGCCGGTCAGATCGTAGAAACGGTACATCAGCCGCGCGAGCGTCGACTTGCCCGCGCCTGACGGTCCGACCACCGCCAGCGTGTGACCCGCCGGCACGTCGAGATCGATGCCCTTCAATATGTCGCGCCCGGGCTCATAGCCGAAATGCACGTCCTCGAACCGGACATGGCCGCGATCGACCTTGAGCGGCACCGCGCCGGGCGCGTCGACGATCTCGGCGCCGGTGTCGAGCAGGTCGAACATCGCCGCCATGTCGATCACGCCCTGGCGGATCGTGCGATAGACCATCCCGAGCAGATCGAGCGGCCGGAACAATTGCGAGAGGAGCGTCGAGACGAATACCACGTCGCCGGGGGAAAAGCGCCCGTGCGCCCAGCCCCAGGCAACGAACGCCATGCCGCCGCCGAGCATCAGATTGGTGATCAGCGACTGGCCGATATTGAGCCATGCGAGGCTGTTTTCGCTTTTGACCGCGGCATTGGCATAGGCGCCGATCGCGGCATCGTAGCGCCGCGCCTCGCGGTCCTCGGCGCCGAAATATTTTACCGTCTCGAAGTTGAGCAGCGAATCGACCGCATGCGCCACGGCGCCGGTGTCGAGATCGTTCATCCGCGTGCGGAGCGCGTTGCGCCAGTCGGTCACCACTCGGGTGAAGCCGATATAGACGACGATCATCACCAGGGTGGAGCCGACCAGCCAGAATCCGAAATTCGACCAGAAGATCTGCATCACGAAGCAGAGCTCGAGGATCGTCGGCGCGATGTTGAACAGCATGAAGTAGAGCATCGTATCGATGCTCTTGGTCCCGCGTTCGACCACCTTGGTGACTGCTCCCGTGCGACGCTCGAGATGGAAGCGCAACGAGAGCTGGTGCAGATGACGGAACACCGTCGCCGCCAGCGCCCGCGTCGCTTCCTGGCCGACGCGCTCGAATACCACGTTGCGGAGATTGTCGAAAACCACCGACGATAGGCGGCCCGCCGCATAGCCGAAAATCATCAGCATGACGAACTGCGGCAAGTCGCCGACACCCCAGTCGTTGCGTCCTGACATCGCGTCGACGGCATATCGCAGCGCATAGGCGGCGACATAGACCTGCACGACTTTCGACAGCACGACGAACGTCATCGCGACGACGATGCGCAGCTTCAGCCCCGGCGCATCGGCGGGCCACAGATAGGGAAGGAAACGCCGAAGCGTCGGGATCAGCGGGCGATCCTTGGTCGGCGGGAGTTCGGTGGGCGGCATCGCGGCTTTATGTAGGGTGCCGCGGGCATTCAGGGAACCGTCATCATGCCCCGTCGATTATAGACGCGACGGAGGAAGACATGGGTTCTGTATTCTACGTCATCGCGATCATGGGCTGCGGCGATGGCCAGACGCAATGCGCGCAGCAGCGGATCGAGCCGGTCCGTTATTATAGCGCGGCGCAATGCCGGGCGGCGATGCCGGCGGCGCTGATCCGCAACACCGACATCGATTATCCGACCATCACCGCGGCGTGCCGCCAGGTCGGCCAGTCGATGGCCGACAATAGCAAGGCACAGGCGCGTCGCAGCTGAACTGGCGCGGACCGGACTGCACCGGTAAAGATGGCCCTGGGGATAGGCCAGGGGACGTCATGCGCAGGATCATCGGAACCATCGTCGGGCTGGCGCTCGCCATCGCGCTGATCGATGGTGCGTGGGCACTTGCGGAGCGCTGGTTCCCCGCCGCGATCGCGGCCGACGCCAGCGACCGGGAGATGCTCGCGCGCTTCGTCATGGCGATGCCGCTCGCCGGCCAGGCGATCATCGCGGCGGGCTGGCTGCTTGCCGGCCTGGTCGGCGGGTTCGCGGTGTTGCGGATCGCGCAATGGCGCCCCGGTGGCTGGATCGTCGCGATGGTCGTGGTGGCCGACGGGGTGTGGAACCTGACCCAACTCACCCAGCCATTGTGGCTGCAGGGCGCGACCCTGATTCTGCCATTATTGGGCGCGTGGCTCGCCGAGCGCCATTTTCACCGCGCGCGGCCAGGCGATCCGCTGATCAACTAGGACGGATCGACATTCAAATCCTCAGTCCGTCATGCCGGGCTTGTCCCGGCATCCACCGGGCGGGTGGGCCTAGTCCCTGAGCCTCTTGTCCTGCGCCTGCTTCCCGGTGGACCCCGGCACAAGGCCGGGGTGACGGTTGAGGATTAGACAGGATCGGGGACGGCGAGGCCGTGAATTTCCCTGCGCTCCTGCTTTCGCAGGCACACGGTCTATTCCTTAATCAACCAGCTCGGCGTCCGCGCCGCGGCGGATCGGCAGCGACCAGCGGATCTGGTCGCGCAGCATCGCCTCGAGATCCTCGGCGCCGACATTATGCGCGGCGGCGCGCTTCCTGAGCAAAGTCAGCAACAGCCCGGCGCGCGTCGGCGGCGGCGCCGGCTCGGCGCGACCGCGCTGCAGGGTACGCGCGAACTTCACGGACAACATCGTCATATTGGGTAAGTTAGGCTGACCAGCTTGCCGAGTCCTGACCGGGCAGGGTGTACGCACTCCTAACCACGTGGCCGCGTCCATAAATCGGGATCGCGCGGTGCGGGGGGATAGAGCCGGTTGCGCTGCACCGCCTGGCCGAGCGCGCGGGCGATCCAGCCGATCTTGGCGGCCGTCGAGGTGCCTGCACGATGATCCCAGGCATGGTCGCCGCGCGCGACGACCTCGCGTCCGATCGCGCCATAGATGCCCGCCGCCGCCAGCACTGCCCAGGCCGATCGCAGGCCGAGACGCCGCGTGCCGACGCGCGCGCTCGCCTCGAACGCCGCCGCCCGGTCGACCAGGCGGCGCGCCAGCACGGTCAGGCGGGGGCGGAAGGGCGGCTTCATATGCTGGCCGGGCGGCATGTCCATCTCGACCAGCCATTCCTCGGGCAGGTAACAGCGTCCGCCGCGGTCATCCTCTTCCACGTCGCGCGCGATATTGGCGAGCTGGAACGCCATGCCGAGGTCGCAGGCGCGGTCGAGCGTGTCCTCGTCGTCCGGCGACACGCCCATCGCGATCGCCATCATGCAGCCGACCGCGCCGGCGACATGGTAGCAATAACGATAGAGGTCGTTCTCGCTGCGTGGCCGCCACTCCTCCAGGTCGAGCCGGAATCCCTCGATCAGATCGTGCGCGAAACGGTGTGGCAGCCGCGTCTCGGCGGCGACGATCCGGAGCGCGTCGAAGGCCGGGTCGCCGACCGTCTCCCCGGCCAGCGCCGCATCGGTCAACCGGCGGATCAGCGCGAGCCGCGCGGCGGGATCGGGAACGGCCGAGAGGTCATGGCCGAATTCCTGCCCGTCGGCGAGGTCGTCGCAACGCCGGCACCAGGCGTAGAGCAGCCAGGCATGCTCGCGAGTCCTGTGGTCGAACAGCAAGGAAGCGGCGGCGAAACTCTTCGATCCCCGGGCGATCGATTCGCGCGCGGTCGCGACGATCGCCGCGCGGCTGGGGAGGTCGATGCTCACGCTCACTCCCCGCCCATTCGTGTCGAGGAGGGGATCTCCCTCACAAATCCTTGGCGCCGATCTGGCCGATCGTGGTGGCCGGCTGAAACGCCGCCATCTTGTCGAGCAACTCGCCCAAAGTCGTCGCGACGATCAGCAACCCCTGGTGCTGCGGGCGGACGAAGCCGACCCGCGCCATCGTCTCCCAGAATTGGATCAGCCCGTCATAATAGCCGTCGAGGTTGAGCAGCCCGACCGGCTTGGCGTGATAGCCGATCTGCGCCCAGCTCAGCGCTTCCCATAATTCGTCCATCGTCCCGGTGCCGCCGGGCAAGGTGACGAAGCCGTCCGACAGGTCGGTGAATGCCTGCTTCCTCTGGTGCATCGTGCCGACGACATGAAGTTCGGTCAGCCCCTTATGCGCGACTTCGGCGGCGACCAGCGCCTCGGGAATGATCCCGATCACCTCGCCCCCCGCGGCCAGCGCGCTGTCGGCGATCGCGCCCATCAGCCCCAGCCGGCCGCCGCCATAGACCACGCCGATACCGCGCTCGGCGAGGGTGCGCCCGACCTCGCGGGCATTCTCGACATAGCGAGGGTCGCTGGGCGAGGCGGAGCCGCAATAGACGGCGAGGCGGTTCATCACTTTCGCCCCTCCCCTTCAGGGGAGGGGTTGGGGGTGGGGGATGCCTCGTAGAGCGCGTCACCTGCGACTGCCCCACCCCAA
>NZ_BCYX01000070.1 GCF_001598415.1 Sphingomonas mali NBRC 15500 | reverse complement strand
GGCTCGCCCGCCAGTGTCCCCATCAATTCCGCCCGCGTGAACCCAGCCGCTCGCGCGGCCGCCTCGTTTGCCGCGAGAACCAGCCGCCCGATGCCGCGCCGGGTGAAATCGGGGTCGGTGTACATCGCCCGGATCCGCGCCGGGTCTTTCTCCGGATCGAGCACCGCCGCATCGCGCGCCACCGCGCCGGCATCGCCGCCGTACAACGTCGCGCGATAGCTCCAGCCGCCGCAGCCGACGATCCTGCCCTCATCGTCCTCGACCACGACATAGGTGCCGTCGGCGATCAGCTGGGTATCGAGCCCCATGCTGAGCCGGCTCGCCGCGACCTGCTCGGGTGTCAGGTAGTCGCGCTGCAATTGGCCGATCGCGCGATCCATCAATGCCGAGATGGCGGGAATGTCGGCTTCGGTCGCGATCCTCGTCCTCAACGCGTCCGTCATTTACCGTCGAGCATCGAGATCGTGGCGGTGGCGGGCGGCTCCTTGGCCATCGATGCGGCCACGCGCTCGGCTCCTTCCATCGCGCGCAGCACATTGCCGCCGGCGAGCTTGGCGATCATCTCGTCGGTCCAGCCGCGCCGCATCAGTTCGGCGAGCAGCGCCGGATAGGTCGCCACACTGTCGAGCCCGTCGGGCAAGCTTTCCACGCCGTCGAAGTCAGACCCGATCCCGACATGGTCGATGCCGGCGACCTTGACGACATGGTCGATATGGTCGGCGACCATGGCGAGCGTCACTGCCGGACGCGGATGCGCCTTGTCCCATTCCGCCAGCGCCGCCTTCGCCCGTTCGGGTTGGCCGATATAGAGCCCGCCATAAGGCGGCGCGTTGTAGCTCGCCTTTTCGCCGTTGCGCGCCGCTTCCCATTGCCGCCGCGCTTCCGAGACATAGCTCGGTGCGTAATTGACCATGATCACGCCGCCGTTCTGCGCGAGCAGTTTCAGCACCTTGTCGGACACGTCGCGCGGATGGTCATCCAGCGCCCGCGCCGAGGAATGCGAGAAGATCACCGGTGCCTTGGACACGCGCAGCGCGTCGATCATCGTGTCCTCGCTCACATGGCTGAGATCGACCAGCATGCCGAGCCGGTTGAGTTCATGGACGACCGCTTCGCCGAACTTGGTCAGACCGCCATGCTGCGGATTGTCGGTCGCGGAATCCGCCCATTCGATCGTCTTGACGTGCGTGAGCGTAAGGTAGGAGGCGCCGAGCGCACGATAGGCGCGCAGCACCGAGAAGCTGCCGTCGATCTGGCCGCCCCCCTCGACCCCGAGCATCGACGCGATCCGCCCGGAAGCGTGGATGCGCCGCACGTCGGCCGCAGTGACTGCGGGGGCGAAGACGCTTGGATAGCGCTGGAAGATGCTCTTCATCAGTCCGATCTGATCGAGCGTCTCCTTGACCTGTTCCGGCCCGGGCAGATTGGCCGAAACATAGACCGACCAGAATTGTCCGCCGACATGCCCGGCGCGTAGCCGCGTGATGTCGGTATTGTATTTGGCCGGATCGAGCCGCGTCAGGTCCATCGTCCAGCGCGCGTCGCCCGCTTTGTCGACCAGTGTCTCGGCCCAATCGTTATGCCCGTCGATCAACGGGGTCTTCGCCAGCACGTTGGCGACCCGGGTCTCGTATGAGGCGGGACCTGCGCTGATCATCAGCGGGGCGGCGAGCAGCAGAGCTAAGACATGACGCATGGGCGCGAGCCTAGCCGGGATTGCGGGTAGCTCAAGTCCTACCGGGAGTTATGGGACGGCTAAGACAGGGAATGACCAAGTGCGCAGGGGGCGATCGTTGCGCGAGGTGCATGACATCCTGTCGACCTCGCTCCCGTCGTCATGCCGGACTTGTTCCGGTATCCAACGTGCAACGACGGCTGGATTCCGCTGTGGAAGCTTGGACCCCGGAACAAGTCCGGGGTGACGGAATTTCAGGCCGCCTCCGGCTCCTCCACCGGCAGCACCTCATCGGGTTCCGGCGCCATCGTGCGGCAGACGACCTCGAACGCGCCGCCTTCGATACGGATCTCGTTGAACGACGGCGGCGTCGAGCGAGTGCGTTCGGACAATGTGCCGGCGCCGATCAGGCGTACCGTGGCGCCACCGACCTGTTGCTCGATGTCGAACGCATCGTGGACGTGGCCGGTCAGCACGGCATCGGCGCCGGCTTCCGCCAACGCGCCCAACGCTTCGGCACCGTGATGCGTTTGCGAACTCGCCTTCCTGCGCGGTTCGATCAGCGGATGATGGCAGGCAATGAAGACGAGGTGGTCGCTCGGCGCGTCCGCGGCCAAAGCGAGCGCTTTGCCCAACGCACGCCGGCTCACCCGTCCACTTGCCCAGTTGAAGCGAAACTGCGCACGCGCGGTCGTCTTGAGCGGGATGATCGTGACACCCGGCAGGTCGATCGGCTTTTCTATGAGCTCTTCGATCGCGCGGATACGACGATAGGGGGCGAACAGGCGCTGCCATGGATTGAAGTAAGGCAGATCGTGATTGCCGACTTCCACCGTCACTGGCCGATCGAGCCCGCGCAACCAGGCCAGCCCGGCGGCAAATTCGCTGCGGCGCGCACGCATGGTGAGGTCGCCGGTCATCACCACAGCGTCCGGCCGTTCGGACGCAACGAGCGCATCGAACCAGGCGACCGCCGCCTTGTCTTCGCGCCCGAAATGCACGTCGCTGACATGGAATAACCGAATCATGCCGCCTCGCTCAGCGTGGTCAGGAACTGTTCTCTCGTACGCCCGACACCGATCCTCGTTCCCGGATCGAGCGTTTGGGGTTCGCCGTCGAACAAGGCGAGTACCGGCCGGCGCTCGGCGATGCGCAGTTCGTCGGCGCGCATCTCGGTCACCGCGCGTGCCGCAACCCAATCGCCGCTCACCCAGCTCCAGCCGAGATCGGCGATCGACCGGAAATCGCGCGCGTCGACTGCGGCGACTTCCAGATGATCGTCCTCCGCCCGGATGAAGATGCCCTGGACGTACGATGGGAGATTTGGCGCCCCGGTCACGCGGACCCCGCGCCCGAACGTCCGCCGCCACGCCCCGCGTATCGCCGGCCACAGCTTGCCCAGACTGCCTTCGCGCACATGCTCGCGAGCACGATACCAGCTGGCCGCCGGTCCCACGATCAGCCCGACGAAGGCGCGATACTTGCCCGCCTCTACGCAGGACAGCGCTACCCGGTGCTCGCGCGCATGCGCCGCCTCCAGGATCGCTGCGGGGTCGGCATCGCCATGCAACATCTTGGCCAGCATGTTCATCGTCCCGCCCGGCAAGATCAGGATCGAGCCCTCCCAATCGGCAAGCGAGCAGACCGCTGCGTTGATCGTCCCGTCGCCGGCGAACAGCATTATGGTATCCGCTCCGGCACGGCTAAGGTCCTGGGGCGTCGGCAGCGCCTGATCGGGGAAATCGGTGCGCCCGACAAAGCTCAGCCCGCGTTCGGCGCAGGCCGCTTCGATTGCCTCCGCCTTTTCCGCGCCGGATGAGCCGGAATGCGGGTTGGTGATGAACCACAATCGTTCCATGCCCGACACAACGCCCCGGCGGCGCGAAGTTTCAGTCGGGCAAATCCATCGTCACCCGCACCCCGTTGGCATCGCTTTCCGTGGTCAATGTCCCGCCGGCCTGTTTGGCGAACGCTTCGATCAATCTTTGGCCGAGCCCGCCATCCTTGCTCTTCGCCCGTGATCCGGGTGGAAGCCCGACACCGTCATCGGCCACGGTCAGCCGCCACCCGCCATCCGGCAGATGCTTCCACGACACGCCGATCGTTCCTGTATCACGGCCCGGAAAAGCATGTTTGGCGGCGTTGGTGACGAGTTCGTTGACGACCAGGCCGATCGATACCGCATGATCGCGCGGGATATGCGCGGCATCGGCATCGCAGGTCAGCGTGATGCCGCCGCGCAAGAGCAATGCGTCCGATAGCGCGTTGCAGAGATCCCTCAGATACTCGCTGACATTGACCTCGCTCCCCTGACCATCACGATAGAGATGACGGTGGGCACGCGCGATACTGTCGACCCGCATCAATGCGGACCCCAGTGCTTCGCTGGCGGCCGGATCGCTGACGCGACGGCGCTGGATGTCGAGCATGCTGGCGACGATCTGGAAATTGTTCTTCACGCGATGCTCGAATTCGCTGAGCATCAGGTCGCGATCGGCTATTTCGCGGTCGCGCTCGGCTGTCGCGCGATGCACCGCGCGGCGAAAGGTCTCGGCAAGCGAGACGGTCAGCCCGGCGGCAACCGTGACCGCGAACAGCGTCCAATAAGGGCCGCTCTGGGTTGTCGTCGGCGACGGCAGATAGACGAAGAAAAACGCATAAGCGATCGAGATCACGGCGGTCAGCAGCCCCGACTGCCAGCGCGCGAACAACGTGGCGATCATCATCGCGGGAAAGACCAACGCGAACACCGCCGCACCCGGTGCCAGGGCATTGATCCCAAGGCGAAGCAGGCCCGCCGCGCCGACGCACAGCAACGCTACGCCGCACTGGGTCGCCCAGCGCGGCACCGCCGGGTGCAACCGGTCGGGTAGATCGAGTTCGCCGATCCTGGCCATATAGGGACTGGGCATCGTTAGGCCCCCTGAAGTCAAGCCGAGCTGGCCTGAAATTGATCCTTATCGGTTTAGAAAGGCAGCTTCTTGCCCGATCGTCCAGCCAAATCAGTGATATAATGCCAGGCTACGCGCCCCGATCGACCGCCGCGGCGGGTCGACCAGCCGACCGCTTCGTCGGGATCAAACGACAGGCCGAACCGATCAGCATAAGCGCGAACGATTGCCAGATAGCCCGACTGGTCGACGACGTGGAATCCCAAGCTCAGACCGAATCGGTCGGCAAGCGCAAGATGATCGTCGACGCTGTCGCGCGGATTGATCGCGCTTTCCTGCTCGGCGATGTCCCGCGGCACCAAGTGGCGGCGATTGGCGGTCACCACCAATCGGGCATTGGCGGGCCGCGCCTCCGCTCCACCCTGGAGCAGTGAACGCAGCGCGCGGGCGTCCCCGCCGGCATCGAAGCCGAGATCGTCGAGAAACAGGACGAACGCCCGCGGCAGGCCGTCGATCCGATCGAACAGCGCACGCAGCCCGTCCATCGCCGCGACCTCGATCAAGGCGAGCTTGCGGCCATCGGCCTGGACCGCCGCCACAGCGCTCTTGACCAAAGCCGACTTGCCGGTTCCACGCGCGCCCCACAACAATACGTCCTGGGCAGCAAAGCCGTCCGCCAGCCGGCCGAAATCCTCGACCAGAGCGGCTTTTTGCGCATCGATCCCCAATAGCAGGTCGAGCGGCAGCGGGTCGAACTTGCGCGCGGCGACCAAGCGCCCGTCGCGCCAGATATAGGCGGGATGCACGAGCGGATCGGCATCGGCCGGCACGGCCGGCGCGATACGTTCGAGCGCGGCGGCGATACGGTCGAGCGGGTCGGTCATACCGGCCGCGTTACACGGCTCGGCACGTTCAGCCCAGCGTCTTGAGCAATGCCTGGGCCGGCGCGCGATCGGTGAAGCCGGGATCGGCGAGCAACGCGGCGATCGCGGCCCTCGCTTCCGCGTTGCGGCCGCTATCGGCATAAGCCTGGGCCAGGTGCCAGCGAATGCCGCTCTGCTTGGGTGCAAGCGACGCCGCTTTCTCGAACAGGTCGATCGCCTTGGCATTCTCGCCCGCCGCATATAGCGCCCAGCCATAGGCATCGGTCGCCGCCGGGCTCATCGGCGCGATGTCGTACGCCGCCGCGCCGTAGGAAATCGCGTCGTCGACATTGTCCGCCCCGACATTGGCGTAGGCGAGTTCGGACAACAGTCCCGAATCGCGCGAGCCGACGCGCGCGCGCAGATCCTCCAGCGTGTCGACCGCCCCATCCCAGTCACCCGACGCGATCTGCCAATGCGCGGCGAGGCGCAACGCCGGCACGCTTTCGGGATGCTGCGCCAGGAACAGCGCCAGCACGCTGGTTGCCTCGGGCCGGCGCCCTGCCTGATCAAGCGCATCGACCGTGCGCAACATGGTCGGCTCGTCGAACTTGATATCGGCCGCCTTGCGATAGGCGTCGGCCGCATCGCCATATCGGCCTAACGTCATCAACGTGTCGCCGACCAGCAGATGCGCCGCCGGCGCGCCCGGCGTCGCTGCCTCAAGCGCGCGTGCCCGCGCTAGTGCAGCATCGCCCTGCCCGGCGTCGATCAGTCCGCGAATTACCGTGACCGCGAGCACCGGGTTGGTCGGATCCTTGTCAGCCGCCCCGGTCAGTACCGCGAGGCTGTCGTCGGTGCCGAACGGCGTCGCCCCGGCGCGCACCGGCCAGGCCGAGCGGTCGAGGAATTTGGCGGCCCAGTCGCGTTCGCCGGTCGCCTCGAACGCGCGCCCGACCAACCCCAGCGTATAGCTATCGGCATCGCCGCGCATCGCCACCGGGCGCAGCACATCGAGCGCACCCTTGGCATCCCCCGACCGCAGCAGTGCCGCGCCGAGCAGCCGGCGCGCGGTGATGTTCATCGGTTGCCGCCCGACCAGTTCGCGCCACGCCTCGATCGCCTGCTCATAGGCACCGGCCTGATAAGCGAGCGTCCCGTTGAGCAGCAGCGCGCCGGGCAGATCGTCGATCCGCCCGCCGGTCCGCTCCATCATACTACGCGCGAGATCGTAATTCTCCGCGCGCGCCGCGAGCACCGCCTGGAGATAGAAGGCCTGCGGGCTCGCCGGCCGTGCGGCGAGCGCGCGCCGGGTCGCGGCAAGCATGTCGGTATAGCGGCCGAGATCGCCGAGCGTGGCGGCATATTCGATCAGCGCGGGATGATAATAGGCATCGCGTTGCAGCGCCGCCTCGAACCACGGCAAAGCGGCATTCAGGCCATATTGCTCGCGCACCAATTCGCCGCGCAAGGTCAGCGCCTCGAGATTGTTGGGATCTAGCTCGACCGCTTTTTGCGCGTTGCCCGACGCGCCGGCGATGTCGCCCGCGCTATAACGGATGCGGGCGAGATCGGACCAGGCGTAGGAATTGCCGGGATTACCGTCGAGCAATTCGCCGAGCAGCGCCTGCGCCTCGGCCGCCTTACCCTGCGCCGCCAGTGCTCGCGCGGTGACGCGGGTGGCATAGCCGCCGAACCGGGGATCGGCCCTGGCCGCCTCGGCCAATGCGCGCTTGGCATCGCCCTGCAACAGCCAGGCTTCGGCCAGCAATTGATGCCCACGGTTCATGTCGAACCCGGCCGCGGCGGCGCGGCCGAGCTCAGCTTCGGCCCCCACGCCATCGCCCAGCGCAAGGAAGGTTCGCGCCAGCACCGCATGCGCGGCGCCCCATTGCGGGTCTTGCTTGACCGCGGCCTGAGCATGCGCGCGCGCGGCATTGAAATTGCCGTCCTGCAACAGCGCCAGGCTATACCCCAATTCGGTGCGCGCACCGGTCGCGTCGGCTTGTGCCGGTGCGGTCAGCGTCGCCGTCACGCCGATGATCGCTGCGATCGCGGTCGCGCCGATCAGCGCGCTCTTGACGATGGTCTTCATGGTCCCGGTCCTAGGCGTGGAGGTCGTAATTCTTGAGCAGGTCGTAGAGCGTCGGGCGGCTGATCCCGAGCAGCTTGGCGGTGTTCGAGATATTGCCCTCGGCACGCGCCAATGCGTGGCGGATCGCCTTACGGTCGGCACTCTCGCGTACCGCTTTCAGGTTGATCGGATCGGGCGTGTCGCGCTCGGCAAGGTCGAGATCGATCGCGGTCACGCTCTTGCCGTCGGCCATGATCACCGCGCGCTTCATGCGGTTTTCGAGTTCGCGCACATTGCCGGGCCAACCCCAGGCGTCGATGGCGCCCAGCGCATCGGGCGACAGGCCGGTGACCGGCCGGTTCATGGTCTTGGCGTAATGGTGCAGGAAATGCTTGGCGAGCAGCACGGGATCGCCGGTGCGCTCGGCCAGGCTGGGGATGCGCACGACGATCTCGGCCAGGCGATAATAGAGATCCTCGCGGAACGCGCCGCTGGCGACCATCGCGTCGACATCCTGATGCGTCGCGCAGACGATCCTGGTGTCGACCGCGATCGGCTTGCGCCCGCCGACCCGCTCGATCACCCGCTCCTGCAGGAAGCGCAGCAATTTGACCTGGAGCGGCAGCGGCACGTCACCGATTTCGTCGAGGAACAAGGTCCCGCCATCGGCGAGTTCGATCTTGCCTTCGGTGGTCTTGACCGCGCCGGTGAACGCGCCCTTTTCGTGACCGAACAATTCGCTTTCGAGCAACGTCTCGGGGATCGCCGCGCAATTGATCGCGACGAACTGGCCTTTGCGCCCGGATTTCTCGTGCAGGCCACGCGCCAGCACTTCCTTACCGGTACCGCTCGCCCCGAGCAGCATCACCGACACATCGGCATTCGCGACGCGTTCGATCATGCTGGTGACCTTGAGCATTTCGGGCGCGGCGGTAATCAGTCCGCCCAACGCCTCGCGCGACGCGGTGGCGAGACGTCGATTCTCTTGCTCGAGCGCATGGACATGGAAGGCGCGCGCGACGATCAGGCCCAGCGCGTCGATGTCGATCGGCTTTTGATAGAAATCCCACGCACCCTCGGCGATCGCGCGCAACGCGCTTTCGCGCGCGCCGTGGCCAGAGGCGACGATGACCTTGGTATCGGGCTTCAACCGCAGGATCTCGGCCAGCGTCGCGAACCCTTCGCTGACCCCGTCGGGGTCGGGCGGCAAACCCAGATCGAGCGTCACCACCGCCGGCTCTTCGGCGCGCACCGCATCTATCGCCTCGCGGCGGTCGCCCGCGACGATCACTTCGTAATCGTCATAGGCCCAGCGCAACTGGCGCTGCAGCCCGGCATCGTCCTCGACGATCAACAATTTCGGTCGTGGGCCTGTGTTCATGCCGCCCGCTCCATCCTGGCCGGCGCGAGCGCCTCGCGAAGCACGATGGTGAAGCGCGTGCCCTCGCCTTCGCGGCTGATCACGTCGAGCTTGCCCCCCATTGCTACAATCACTTGGCGCGCTTCGAACGCGCCTATCCCGAACCCGCCGCTCTTGGTCGACGCGAAGGGCTTGAACAGCCGGTCGCGAATGAAGCTCGCGCTCATTCCCGGCCCGGCATCGATCACCTCGATCGTCGCACGCCCGACCACCACGCCGACCGGCTCACCCGGCGCACTTGCCTCGATCGCGTTCTGGATCAGATGCCCCAGCGCCTGTTCGAGCCGCGCCGGATCGGCGACCGCCACGGCATCGCGCATGCCCGTCACCGCGATCGGATGGCTGGCGCCGCGCCGCCGCGTGACGCGCTCGACGATCGGCATCAGTTCGACCGCGACCGGTTCCTCGACCCGCGCCGAATTGTGCTGCGACAGGCGCGCCAGCAAGTCGTTCATCCGCCCGACCGAGTCCTTCAGCGTCGCGATCATGTCGGCGCGGAAATCGGGATTGTCGGCGTGGCGTTCGGCGTTGCGCGCGACTAGGGTCAATTGGCTCACCAGATTCTTCACGTCGTGCATGATGAACGCGAAACGGCGATTGAATTCGTCGAAGCGGCGAGCATCGGCCAGGGCTTCGTGCGCGCGCGCCTCGGCCAGATAGCTCGCGACCTGGCGCCCGGCGATGCGCAGCAGGTCGAAATCCTCCCAATCGAGCGAACGGTCGATCGGCGGCCGCGCCAGCAGGATCGCCCCAATCAACTGATTAAGGTGGACCAGCGGCACGATCGCCCAGGCGCTCGGTTCGTCGAGCATCCATTGCGGCACCGCCGCGAGCTCGGCCGGCGGCGCATCCCCCGCGCGCACCGCGTCGAGTTCGATGATCCGGCTGTTCCCGGCCATCGACTGCGCGAGCGTCTCCGCGGCGATGGCGACGGGCACGGTACCGAGCCAGTTCCATGTTGCACTCAGGCCGAACACCCCGTCGTCCGCCACCAACAGCAGTCCCGCGGCGGAATCGGTGACGTCGGCGACTGCCTTGACGATGCGTTCCTCGAGCGGCGCCGCGCCCTCCCCGGGAGCACCCAGCGTATCGGTGAAGCGCGACCATTCGGCGCGATAGTCATAGCGATGATTGAACAGATGCTTGGCGACCATCACCCGCAGCCAGGCCTTGATCGTCGGCGATGACAGCAAGGTCAGCAAGGCGGCGGCCGAGCCGAACACGAAGGCGGTCTGCGCCAACCGGGCATAGCTGCCGCCGAAATTGTCGATCGCACTGATCGCCAGCACCGTAACGACGGCATAAGCCATCAGCGCCACCAGCGAGAGCGACTGCCACGTCACCGTCCGCGACAATTTCAGCGTCCAGTCGCCGTTGCGATGGACCGCGATCGCCAGCAGAGGCACGATTGCGATCATCACCAGGCCGCGTATGGCGATCAATTCCGGGGAACCGTCGCCGCTGAGATAGGCTGTCGTGTACAGGACGAGATCGCTCGTCCACATGATCGCGAGCGCCGCCACCGCGAGCCGGATACCGCCACGAGCTCCGGGCGCTGCGACCGAATAGAGATGGTGCACCAGCACCAACGCGCCGAGGGCGACCATCATCCGCAACAGGATACGCACCGCCGCGAACCCCTTGACCAGGTCGGCGGACACCGACGCCTGGATCACGCTGAGGACGATTCCGGCCAGCGCGACCAGCACGACCACACCATAGATCATCGTCACCGCACGATCGCGCCCGGCAGAATCGTCGCGCCGCAGCAGCGCCATCATGAAGGCAAGCCAGGCGATGTTGCGCAGGCTCTCCGCGACGCGTGCGGTCAAATCGGGGTTGCCGATCCCCGCAACCGCCAGCGCCCACAGCGCCGTGATGCCCAATGCCGCCACGAACGCGGTGCGGGGCAGGCTGGCCGCACCGTCGCGCAACTGCGACAGCGCCAGCACCGCGAACAGCAAGGCGGCGAGCGCATGGCCCCAGAGGATGACCGTCCCCGCCATCGCCCTACCGCGCGCCCTCGGGCCACAGAACGACCCGGATCGTCTGCAGCAGGATCAACAGGTCGAGAAAGGGGGAATAATTCTTGGCGTAATAAAGGTCGTATTCGAGCTTCTGCCGGCTATCCTCGATCGACGCGCCATAAGGATAATTGATCTGCGCCCAGCCGGTAATGCCCGGCTTCACCATGTGGCGCTCGGCATAATAAGGTAGCTGCTGTTCGAGATCCTCGACGAATTGCGGGCGCTCTGGGCGCGGGCCGACGAAGCTCATCTCGCCCTTCAGCACCGACCAGCATTGCGGCAGTTCGTCGATCCGCACCTTGCGGATGAAACGGCCGATCCGGGTGATGCGCGGATCGTCCTTCTCGGCCCACACCGCCTGGCCGTTGACCTCGGCATCCTGGCGCATCGAGCGTAGCTTCAGGCAGTCGAACCCGACCCCGTAGAGCCCGACGCGGCGCTGGCGATAGAAAGCCGGGCCCTTGCTCTCCAACTTCACCGCCAGCGCGGTGAGCAGGATGACGGGCCCTGCGAGCGCCAGCAAGATCAGGCTCGCGGTGATGTCGAACAGCCGCTTGAACACGCCGGACAGCATTCGCCCCGAGGAGAAGCCGTCGGAGAAGATCAGCCAGCTTGGGTTGACGCTCTGCAGGTCGACGCGGCCGGTTTCGCGCTCGAGGAAGGTCGAGATGTCGTTGACATGGACGCCGGTGGTCTTGATCCGCAGCAAGTCCTTGAGCGGCAGCGCGTTACGCCGCTCCTCCAGCGCCAGCACCACTTCGCTCGCATTCAAGAGTACGACATGGTCGGCGAGGTTGTAGATCGCATCGCGCGCGATCGCCTCGGGGATCACCCGGTTGGCTTCGCTCATTGAGACATAGCCGACTACGACGAATGCCGATCCGGGCTGCTGCTGCAATGCCTTCAGCCGTGCTGCGCGCGGGCCGGCGCCGAGGACTACGACGCGGCGCTTGAACACATGGCTGCCCAGCATCTTGCCGAGCAGGATGCGGATCGCGATCAGCGATACCGCCGCGATCCCCATCGCGTAGAACAGGTTCGATCGCCAGAAGGTGATTGCCGGCGACAGGAAGAACAATACCGACAGGAAAATGATCCCGAGCGAGATCGCGACCAGGATGCGCGCGATCGCGCGCCGCAGCGACTGCAGCGCATCTGCGCCATAGACGCCGACCGCGATCATCGCGGTTTCCAGCGAGGCGGCGAAGGTGAAGAGCTGCGGCAAGCGATCGATGATCGGTTCGACGATGCTGCCGAGCTGATGGAGACGGATCGAATAGGCGATCTCGGCCGCCGCGATCAGCAACGCGACGTCGAGCAGTCCCAGGAACAAAACGGCGTGCGGCACATAGTGCTTGAACAGCCTGATCATTGTCGTCGCCTGCCTTTTCGGCCTCAGTTCGATCGTCGGGTGTAAGATTTTCCGACAGGTGTCAGGCGGTGTCGCAGAAATTGACAAAGAAAGACTGAACGCCGCGGAAACCCGTGGCTGCCCGTGAGTTTGGCAAATCGCGGGAAGACCCTAGATTACCATCCAGCAGCAAAGGATCCGTGAATGCCCGAGACGACGCCGATCATTCCTGTCATCCTCTCGGGCGGATCGGGTACGCGGTTATGGCCGATGTCGACGCCGGAAACGCCCAAGCAATTGCTCGCGCTGACCGCCGACGAAACCATGCTCCAGCTGACCGCGCAGCGCGCCTCGGGCGACCAGTTCGCCCCGCCGATCGTCGTCGCCAACCAGCGCCATGCCGAAGAGATCGAGGCGCAGCTCGAAGCGGTAGGTGCGCCGGCCCAGGCGCTGATCCTCGAACCGGTGGCGCGCAACACGGCACCGGCGATCGCCCTCGCCGCGCTCGCCGCGGGCGGCGGCGACGCTGCCCTGCTGATCATGCCGTCGGATCATGTCATCACCGACACCGCCGCCTTCCATGCAGCGATCGCTGCGGCGCGTCCGATGGTCGACCAGGGCTGGCTGGTCACGTTCGGGATCGATCCGCACGCGCCCGAAACCGGCTATGGCTGGATCCATGTCGGCGAAGCGGTCGCGCCGCGCGTGCACAAGGTGACGCGCTTCGTCGAAAAGCCCCCGCGCGACCGCGCCGAGGCGATGCTGGCGGCGGGCGACCATGTCTGGAACGGCGGCATCTTCCTGTTCCGCGCCGACGCGTTCCTGGGCGCGCTCGCAATCCATGCGCCCGAGGTCCTGCATGCGGCACAGCAGGCGATGCTCAAGGCCAGGCACGAAGGCGCGCGCATCCATCCCGACCCGCAAGCCTTCGCCGCCTCGCCCTCGGACTCGATCGACTATGCCGTGATGGAAAAGGCGCCGCGCGTCGCAGTCGTGCCGGTCAGCATGGGCTGGAGCGACCTCGGCAGCTGGGACGCGCTCCACGAATTGAGCGCGTGCGACGGCAACGGCAATGCCTGCAAGGGCGACGTCGTCGCGATCGAGACCGAAAATTGCCTGGTCCAGGCCGACGGCGTGCGCATCGCGTTGGTCGGCGTGACCGACCTGATCGTCGTCGCCAACGGCAAGGACGTCCTGATCCTCCCGCGCGGCCGCAGCCAGGAGGTCAAGAAGCTGATCGAGGCGATGAAATAGGGGCTCTACAAGAAGCAGCCACCCAAACCTTCTCCCCTTGTGGGAGAAGGATAGCGTAGCTTGGCGGCGTGCCGCCTAGCGAAGCTTGGATGAGGGGAGCGGCGCTCGAGCGCCGTGCGAGCCTTCGGCTCGCCCCC
>NZ_BCYX01000069.1 GCF_001598415.1 Sphingomonas mali NBRC 15500 | reverse complement strand
CACGGCCCATTTCCAGTCATGAGATTTCGGGGGCCGTTCGCTCGCGACCGAAACGCCAGTTGATGCCGTCTGAGCGTATTATGCCTCCAACCTGCTTACCGAGCTGACGTTCGAGCGCCGGCCGCCAGGGCACGAGCGTGAACTCACGACTCTTCTCGATCAGCGCAAAGCGACCGCTGACAAGATCGATCCGCCGCACGAGGCACCCCTCGATACGATCACCGCTGCGGGGCTCGTGGAAACCTTTGCCCAGTTCGTCCGAAAGCTGCCTCGCAACGCGTAGCAACTCGCGTCGCTGTAACAGCGCGATCGCGGTTGACTGCAGCCTGAGGTTCGCCCCATCTCCCTCGGCAAGCTGCTGCTCAACTAGCCATTGTCGCCGCGCCGCCAGCGCACCGCGCACCTGGCGCCCAAACCCGGAGTCGCGGATTGGCAGGGTATCGCTCGACGCCAGCTCGCGATCGAGCCAGGTGGCTGCATCGGCGCCGCGCAAATGGTCGAGCGGCACCGCCGATAGCGTTTCGACTTGGACGGGCTGATCACGGTGGCGACGTGCCTCGTAAGACTCCGCACGCTCCACATGATCGGCAGCGATCGACCATGCGCCATCGGGCTGGCGCACCACACCGGCGCCTGAACGCCGCATCGCCTCAAGGCGCCGGACATGCGCTTCAGCGAACGTCTGGGTCGCGGATGGATCGTGCCGCAGATGCAAATCGACTGAATAGCGGCCAGAGTTGGCAGCCGCGACCTCCGCCACCACCCGGTCGGCTTCGCGAATGGCGGGCGTCCGCGCGGTCACGCGGATGATGGCGCCCTCAGGGATCGGGTCAACCGCGTCGCCCTTGCCGATATCGACGTAATGGGCGTGTCCATCGACGCCGTCGACCAGAAGATAGTGGCGGTCATTATGTTCATCGGCGAGCCCGCGCATGATGACCCGCCCGACGACTGGTTCTGGATCGGATTCGCCAGCACCGAACAGGCTGCGTCCGATCCATGGGCGCTCGATCTTTCGCGCAGTCAATTCGCGTTTCATTGTGCGGATGATGTCACCGCGCTCTCCGATCCGGCAAAGCGTCTCTTCGAGATCCTCACCGAGCTGCCAATTCCCACCGCCAATATTCTCGGCGAGACCCATGCTCGCCAGCTTCTGCAGTCGACCGGCGCGTAGTGACTGCTGGAAAGGATTGCGATCGGCCGAACCGACCACGCGGTCCTCGTCCATCGACCGGACCAATCGACGATCGATCGCGGTCAACCGCTCCTCGCGGATATCGTGGCGCAGGCGCGCTTCGATTTCCTGGTCGGTGCGCGGCCCGAGGTCGAGCGTCGCCAGCTCGGCGGCACGTTCGCGAATTCCATGCGAAATATACTCCCGCGCAATAATCAGATTCTGGCCACGATCGTCGACACCACGCAGCATGATGTGCGTATGCGGATGGGCGGTGTTGAAATGATCGACCGCGACCCAGTCGAGCTTCGTCGCGAGATCGGCTTCCATCTGCGTCATCAGCCGGCGGATGTACGGCTTCAGATCCGGGTACTCGTGCCCATCCTCGGCCGATACGATGAAGCGAAACTGGTGGCGGTCACCATCGCAGCGATTGAGGAACGCCTGGCCGTCAGCATAGTCGCGCTGGGCCGAATAGAGCTGGCCGGGCGCACCCTCGCGGGTAACGCCGTCACGCTGAATGTAGCGCAAATGCGCGCGTGCGGCCTGCAGCCCTTTCGTACCGAGACGGACCAGCCTGGTCTTGACCACCGCGCGTCGCGCGCGGAACGCGGCCAGGCGATCACTGCTGGAAAGCAACCGGCCCATGCTCGCGCCGCGACCGATGCGACTGCCATCGAACCGGCGATTGCGGATCGCCCCATTCTCCGCCGAACGCGCCGTCGCAGCGACCACGGTTGCAAGATAGCGCTGCGCGCGTTTGCCGCCACCAAGGCTGCGTTGCTTGCCCAGCCGGGGAGTGAAGTCGTCCTCGTCGCTCATGGCGCACGACCAGGACCGGAAGTCTCGTAACTCCGGACGATAAGAGGCGAATTTCCGCCATTCCGCCGGGGTATGTCTCGCAGGTGGCGAGCCATGTCTCCCGAAAAAGCGATGTGCAGACAATCACATAGGAATGCCTGCGAGGCACTGGCTTTCTCTTGCATTCCCTTCTTCCCTTCTTCTCCCCCTGCCCGGCTCAAAAAGAAGGCCGGGACACGATGCCTGTCCGGCACGCATCCTGGCCTAACCGAGGTCGAAATTCACGCATCCGCAAACGCCTTGAGCGCATCCCCGCGCCGCCCGAACCTGCGCTTTCCCATCATTCCGTGGGCATTGCCGTCGCCATCGACGATCATCACTGCGACAAACCAGCGCCCGTCCAGCCGCCCAATAACCCGCACCCGATCGAGCTCGACTTCGTCGTCGAAGCCGCCTGCGTAACCGCCGATCCAGCGCTCCTGAATCCTCGCCTCCCAGTGAAAATCGACCTCTTCGGCCTCCAAAAACCGATGCGCCAACGCCTCGCCGGCACCGCGTCCGAACTCGAATTCGAGTCCGGCAACCAGCGCCGTCATTACGCGTTCCGATGCGACCGAAATGGGTTGAAGATAGGTCATGATACACTCCTTCGCTGTCGTCCTCGCGATTGAGGACAGCAGTCGAAAGACGGGCGGCGGTGTGGCTGTCAGGGCCGCCCGAGCGATAGCGGAGGCGCCGCGAAGCGGACGTGGGGGGAACCGATTTGCGCAGCAAATTGGGGGGCACCCGCGGGCCTTGATAGCCGCGCCGCCGCCCGTCATGCTCGGACTATCGAGACGAGCCCCTCCTCCGCTTGCCATCATGGCGACACCTTCCGGATCGCGAACAATATGGTCGCCGACACGTGCGGCGGGTCCGACATTGTCGCTACCGTCGGCTCGCGCTGCACCGCAAATAGGGAGCGTGGCGGAGGCGATGGCGGGTCAATCCGCACCCGAGCGGCCGGCCAAGCAGCAACCGCGCCGAGATAAGCCATTGTCTCGCGCGGTAGCGGCGAAGTGCCGGCGAGCCATGCCGCATAACGTCCCGGTCCAGCGTTATAGGCACCGAAGCAGCCCGGATAACCGAACCGATCATACATCAGCCGCAAATAATAAGTGCCCGCGAGAATGTTATCGCGCGGGTCATCCGGATCATCGCTGAGTCCCAATGCCGCGCGCATTGATGTCCATGTCGCGGGCATCAACTGCATCAGCCCGATCGCCCCTTTCGGACTCCGGATCGGGCGTCCCGCGGCCTCGGTGCGGCCGCCACTTTCCCGAAGCATCACGCGCTCGATCCAAGTGGATGGAACCCCGAACCGGACCGAGGCTTCGCCGATATAAGGTCGCCAGCGCACGACCTCATCGGCATGCGCGGGTGTCGCCGCGAGCAGCGCCAAAGCGGCGGCGAAGCGGATCAGCGCCGCCACAACAGCACCGCTCGGCCAATCACGTCATCACCCTCGGTGACGCCGACATAGCGGCCGTCGAACGAGTCCGGCGCGTCCATCAGCAGGAAGAGTTCGCGGCTACGCAGGTGCACGCACCCGCCCCACCAGGGTAGCATCCGGCCGTGCGGATCGGCGGTCTGGCGCACCGCAACCGGCCGGCCATCAACCAGAATCGTGCGGCCATCGGCGCAGACCTGGCTGCCCGCGACGGCCGCCACTCGTTTGACCAGCGGCACGTTTGCCGGGAGGTAATGACGTTCGGCCGCAATCGCACGGAAGCGGCCGGGTAGGCGCGCGACCACCATATCGCCCACCTTGACGGAGCCATCCGGATACACCCGGTATAGGCCGATCGGTGCGCTGGCGCTGGCGTTCCAGACCACGCGCGGGGCCGGCGGCCAGGCGATGGTCAGTCCCAACGCGCCGCTACCAATCGCCAGGCCGGCGATCAACCGGCGGGCACTGCGGCGCCGGCATGCCCAGCGCATCTCCTCGCTCCAAGCGAGCAGCGGCGCATCGCCCGTCGAGCTCCGACGCGTACTCATCGTCCGATCTCCTGAGCGCTATGCTCGCGACTCCACTGGTCGAGATCGTCGATATGATATTGGACGAAGCGGCTGTGGCGACGGAAGACGGGACCTTCCCCGCGTACGCGCAGACGCTTTAACAGGCGGCTGGAGATCTTGAGATAGGCGGCCGCCTGATCGGTATTAAGGAACGGCGAGCCGCGTTTTGCGCGCTGCGCACGTTCGATATCGTCGGGATTGTCCATGGGAGGTTCGCCTCGCACCGGAAGCGGCCCCATGCCGCTTCATGCGGCACTCCATCTGTCGCAGCGGGCACCTCTCGGGGAGGGTCGAAAACGCCTATAGGCGAAATCGACTCCCTCGGTCGCCTTATAGGTCGAGCGACTAGCAGCGCTCGGGCGGACGGCTTGAGCTAGCCTTCAGAGCGATCGATGGCGGCAGCGATTCCCCCTGGGGCGACAGGGGGGGCGGGCCACCGGCGGCAAGCAATGCACGCCGCGCGCGAGCGCCAATCGACCGCCATGGCGTTGACCGATCGCCGCAGCACCCCGCGCCGACGGCGCGGGGTCGCCCGGAATTCAGTCGGCCGGGTTCCAGATGATGGCGAAGGTGTCGTCATCGTCCTGGCCGGCGGCGCGGCCGAGATTGGCGTAGAGCCGACGTGGTCCGAATTCGGGGGCCGCGAAGCTCAGCGACACATAGTCGTTGCCCGAGGTTTCGCTGCGGCGGAGCCAGCCGGCGCCGACCTCGACGCCGCCCGAGGTGACCCGATAATCGGGCTGGCTGTCGCCGGACTTGCCGGCATTGGGGACGATCAGGATTTCGGCCCGGATCGACAGGGTCTTGAGCTCGCCCTTGAAGGCGTTGCCGTCGCGTGTGACATAACCGATGGCGGCCATGGTACTTCTCCTTCTTGCTCGCCTCGGCGGACTGCCGGGCGATGGGCAGACCGCAAGGGACGGGGATAGCGGAACGGCGAACCCGAAGGGCCGCAGCGGCAGCGAAGGACCGGAGCCAAGGGCTTATTTGAGCGCGAAGCGCCCGCGAGGAGGACCCCATGGGTCCGGGGAAATAAGCCGGCAGGCGATGGTGTCGGCCGGGCCGCGACCGTCCCAGGTCGTCAGCCCAGGAGTCGGCAGTTTCCAGCGCGGTGCGCCAGGAAAAGGAGTATCGCCGCTCGGGTTCGCTGACTCCCGCCGGCAGAAATAACCGGGCGCCCCTACCCTATCCGCGCCGTCGGCTCGGCCACGAAAACCCGAACATGGTCTCGCCCGACACCTGACCATCCGGCGCGTAACGGCGTTCGACGATCTCGGCGCGCCCCTCCGCGTCGACCGCCACTATGGTGCTGCAGCGCGTGCCGTAGACCGGATTGCGGATGAAGATCGGCGACGCTGTCGGTTCCTGAGGGATGTCCGACGGGCCGGCCGGCTCGAGTCCGGCGTCGGGCAGCCGGTCGTCGCCCAGCGCCTCGAGCAATTCGCCAGGCTGGGTCGCGCCGCCGACGATCCAGTCGAGCAGGCGCTCCTTGAGGCGCAACGTCTTGGGCCAGGGTTCGTCGAGCATGCCGTTGGACAGGCCGTAGAGACCGGGCGCGAGCAAGCTGTGGATCGGCCCGGGCCGGTTCGACACGAAGATCGCGCGGTCGCGATCGGCAAAGATCAGGTTGAACGGGTTGAAGTCGTCATAGGCGACCTGGTCGGGATCGGCGTATCGCCCCTCGCCGGCAAGCAGGTCGACGACCAGCGTGCCGCGCGAGGCGCGGTCGGGCCGCAGGGCGCCATAGCCGCGCAGGTTGGTGACGACGGTGAACCGACCCCGTTCGGACACGCCTGCCCATGTCCCGCCCGATTTCAGATCGCATCCTGCAATCACATGATCGGGATGCGCCCATCGAGCCAGCGCGGCCGCTGGCCGCTCGTGCAATTCGTCGCGATTGCCGGCCATGACAAGATGCCAACGCGGATGCGCCTTCCAGGCCAGAGCGAGCACGCACATCGCGCCTCTATGGCCGATCGACAGGCGATCGCGCGAGCAATATTCAGCAGCAAGCCCCCAAATCTCGATCGCTTGACCGACGCCTGGCGGGCGCGCATCGGCGGGCAATGGCCGATGCCGTGCGAAAACTGATCGAACGCCTCGCTCCCGATCCCGTCTGCGATGATTGCATCGCCGACCGGCTCGAGCTGGCCGATCGTCAGGGTGTCGGCGTCGCCGCGAGCGAGCTTGCAGGAACCAGCCAGTTCGAGCGACGCCGCGACGCCTGTGTGCTATGCGGCCTCACCAAGCCGACGACGCGCCGATTGTCCTAGGCCGATCCGGCGCCTTTCCGGGCGCGACCGATCATCAAGGGCAGGATATCGGCGCGTAGCGACGCACGGCGAATCCGCCCGCGATCTGGGCGCAGGACAAATCCCTGCCCCGCGCCGAACAGCGCGCGACCGTACGGCCATAGCGGTCGGTGTCGGTCTGGCGGCACACCATCGCAGCGCCGCTGACCAGTGTGCGAAGATTGTCGGTGCTGGCGAACGGATCGCCCGGCGTACAATTCCGGCCCCGCGCGCAATGGCCGGGCAGTTCGGGCGCATCGATGCCCTGCAGACGAATGCGCGTCCGCCCGCACCGAAGCGTATCGCCATCGACGACGCGCGGATCGGCGCAGCCGACATCCTCGCTCGATGTCATCGCCGATACCTGACCGACCGGTGGCTGGGAAAGACCCAGTCCCAAGGCCGCGCCAGCCAACAGACCGATCGCCGTCACCGGGCCATACCGCCGGATCATGGTCGGCTTCCGCGCGAGCGGACGGAGAAGCGAGATAGGTGGTTTGCGACGCATGGCATTATTGGACGCCTATTTTCCTTTTAATCGGGTGAATGTCGATGGCCCCTGCCTCCGGCACCTTGCCGTCGCGTCGATCCGGGGGCAGTCTCGCCATCCTCACAAAAGAGGAGTTGCCCATGTATCGTTTCGCTCTCGCTCTGGCCGCAATGGCGATGCTCGCGGCACCGGTAACCGCCGCAGGCACGCGCTGCCGCGACGCACACGGCAAGTTCATCAAATGCCCGACCACGCCGAAGAAGGTCGTTCGCTGCAAGACCGCCAACGGCAAGTTCGCCAAGTGCGGCACGCCGGGCGCCAAGCCGGTCTGAACCCCTGCCACGGGCCGGCGCGCACGTCGGCTCGCAGGCCGTTCTTCGGGAGCGCGCCCCTGTCACTCGGCAAGCGTTCCGGCCGGCAGTGTCAGCACGACCTGATCGACCTCGACCTTCCACGCCTTCGCCAGCGCCACAAGCTCCGCTCTCGAGACAGACGCGCCCCGATAGAGTTCGTCGAGACGGTAATCGGGGATGCCGCTCGCGCGCGACAGCAGGCGATAGGGCGTCGCCGACTGCATGGCCCAGGCAAGCAGCCACGGGTCGCCGGTGGCGATCGCCTGGGCGACAGCCGGCAAGGGATTCCAGTGCGGGCGTTCCACACCGAACATCAGGCGACCGCGAACAGACGGAGCTGTTTGCCCCTGGCGGCATAGATTCCCCGCGCCCGCAGCGCCGCATCGGCCGCTTGCCGATAATGGACCGTGCGAACGCGCTGGGCCTCGTCGAAGCCGACCGGCGCCCATTCGTCGCTCGGATAGCAGGCATCGTAGATCGCACGCGCCGACGCGCGCAGCAGCGGATCGTGCTGCACGAGACTTCTCCCTCAGTGTCGAATCGCCGCTCGAACGACGGACGGAATGCATAGAACAAACGAGGAACGCATGGCAAGATATCTTGCCGGCCAAGCAATGGCCGCCGCGCGCCCAAGCCTCGCCAGAGGGGCGGGCGCGCGGCCGAAATTTTGGGGGCATTGCAAGGCCATCGCTCAGGCCCCGACGCGCGCCCGCGCGCCTCTGCGTACTAGTCCGTCGCTCTTTTCAAGATTGGCGGACCGGTTACTTAAGCGGCGAGCGGCGGCTATGGTATCCGCCAGACGGCGGAAGCTCATCGTCGCCGGGCTAGGATGCGACCCGGCGCGGCAGCGCGTCGAGGATCATTCGCCCCGTGAAACGACAGCTTCTGCTCCGCCGACAGGATCGACTCGGCGCGCCGTGCCCATTCGGTCCATATCGAAAGCGGATAGATGCTCTCGAACGACAGGTCGCGCTCGATTCCTCCGTAACCTTTCCAACGGTACTGCGCATCGTTGGAACCTCGGGCTGCTGCGCCCAAACCTCCGGACAAGCGCTCGCTGGCCATTTTGGACAGGCTGAACACGCCAAGCTCGGGGCAGCCGAAACCAAGGTCGGCAAGTCCGAACAACGTGTCGTCATCGTCGTAAAGCTCGGTCGCTAGCCATGTCGCGGCACCGAACGGCGAGAAGAATTTGACCACGGGAACCGGGTCGAAATCCTCGCCGCACGCTTGGGCGACCAGCGAGCTTACGGCGTTCACGCGCAGCGTGAGGTGCTGATCGCGGGTCAGGAGGATCATGGCCGCGACTCCATGCCAACGATGTTTCGCATTGCCGGAACCTTGGGAGGCTCCGCCGCCAGCCTGCCGCTCTGCGCAGTTTGTTCGCGCGAGGCTTCGGCCAGATGCTGCTGGTGCCGCGCCAATAGCCAGTCGGCCGCCTTGCTTGCGGCGGACGCGGCGCGGAAGATGGCGCGGTTGTCTTCGCGCAACACGTCAAGCCACGACGCCAGATAATCGGCATGGCGGACGGTCGGTACGATGCCGAGCGCGGCACAGAGGAACGCCGACCCCATTTCGGCGACCAGTTCTTCACGGGCATAATCCTTGGTGCCGAAACCGGTGACGAGCTTGCGGCCGAGCCGCGAGCTATGGCCGGTGGCGTGGGTCAGTTCGTGCAGGGCGGTACGATAATAGTTGATCTGCTCGAAAAAGGCGGGCTGCGGCGGCACGGCCACGAAATCCTCGCCCGGCGCATAAAAGGCGTGATTGCCGCCGATCCGGAAATCCACCCCGCTCGCGGCGATCACGCTTTCGGCCATCGGCACGATCTCGCGTTCCGAGAGCGGGGCGGGATCGGCGGCGAGCCCGGGACGAAGACCGTCGCACTGGGCGACGTTGAACACGGTGAAGCGCTTGAGGAACGGAATGGCCTTGGTATCGCCGCCCGTCTCGGCCGCGCGCGCCTTTTCCGCCTCTGGCACGAACCGGTCAGCATAGACCACGGTCGTCCCGCGTTCGCCCTTGCGGACAGTCCCGCCCGCGTCGATCGCCTGCCGGTACGTCAGCCATGATTGGGACGGCCAGCCCTGCTCGAGCCCTGCACCCCACAGGACCAGGACATTCACGCCCGAATAGCAGCGCGCGGTGAGCGCGTTGCGGGGCAAGGCCGGGCCGGTGCCGCCAACACGCCCCCAAGGCTGGACCCAAGGCACGCGGCCCGCCTCGAGCTCGGCAATGATGCGGTTGGTCACCTCTTCGTAGAGGCTCGCCCGGTTCGCCACAGTCGGCGTGCTCGACTTGGTCGCGGTACGGCGGCGGCTCCGGGCGGGACGGCTGGTGGTTGTGGGCATCGTGATCCTCCAAGCCGCCCCCAAACCCGCAGGCCCCCCGAAAGCGGGGGTGGGCGGCATCGAGCGACCAGAGAGGCCCACTCAAGCGGTCGCCGGCACCTCCCGGGGTCCCCGGCGCGCCCGGGCGCCGGGGTGGATCAGAGGGCGCAGCGCAGCGGAGCACCCCGAAGCGAAGCGCAAGGGGTTGCCGCCGACCGCGGCGGGCCTAGCCGGGAGCACCGCCCACCCGCGCTTGTCCGGGAGAGGCCAAAACGGTCCAATCCGGCTACCTTGGTGACGGATTGGACCGATCAGATCGGTTACACATCGGACCGGTCACCTGGGTGACGGTCCGGCAATATGGCCATCGAGGAGATGGCCATGGCGTGGATGGAAACGGATCCCGTGAGCGAAAGCGTACGGTTCATTTCGGCGCGGCCTAGCCGTGAAGAGAGCGTGAGCGCTCTGGCAATCCGCGTCGGCGTGTCGCGCAAGCCGCAGGCTGTCGTCCACATCAAAAAAAACGCCAGCGATCGTCACCGCCAGGCCGGGACGTGGCCGGAAGCGAGTCCTATCGTAAATCGGTATAATCCCGCCCCGCCTAGGAACCGAGCAATCTCACCGGGTGTGTTTAACGCGCTCCCACTCTCGCTTTAACACGACATGGGAAAGCCGCAGGATGTAGGATACCAACTCAGCTCGGTCTTCTCCTTCGATTATAGGCTTCCATTTCTCAGGGATTGAAGCCTGAGCTGTGTCCCATCCGTGATAAGCCTCAGCGATGCTGCGTTTAACGATCCGCGCATCCTGCGACTCTTGACGCGGATGCCTCCAACTTGCGAACCTCTGAATCAGGTAAAGAAGGAGACGGTGATCCTTTTCGGAAGGATTGAGCATCAACTCCAGTTCCAACCTCGCGGGATTCAGCTTTCCCCAGGTCTGCTCGGCTTGCTTGAAGCTGTTTGAAGCCCGCTGATCGCGATGCGCGTCAATCATTGCGACAACCTCTCCCAAAAGCTTGCGCGCCTGGATGATCCATTGCTGTCGGCTGTCGGCGCGAACTTTCGCGCGGATTTGGCGGAAGGTGAAGAAAATCGTGGCGCTACCCACCACCAGAGCGAGGTAGGCAGTCGGATTGCCAATCGCCGCCGCGACTTCCTTCGAGAGCGCCGGCGACACCTTCGAAAGAAGGAAGTCCCGGGGCGCGGGATCTCTAATCAGATCGAAAGCGCTTAGCGCGATTCCCCAGACAAGGAGATAAAGTGCGGCTTGGAGGATAAGCGTCCGTCGCCACCAAGCCCATCGTATCTGCTTTTCTACCCCGATCGGGTCCAATGTGCTCTCGAACGCGACTAGTTGGAACACCTCATCCCAGCTGAGATCGTCAGGGTCAGGAGTGAGGCCCGGTTCCCACCAGGCTGTTCGAGCCTTGATCACGAAGTGCTGCGCGATCGCACGCAAGGACCAATAGGCGCATAGACCTATCGCCATCCAACCGCTCAGGCGCAACAGCGGAAGTTCGGTTACGTCCAGCTTCCAGTCAAAGGCGCCAAAAAACCATGCCCACAGGAATTCCACCAAGAAGCAAGCGGCAACCAAGCTTCCGGTCGCAAGCTCCAATCGATATTTTTTGATCCACTCCATCAGCGTGAAGATGGTGCACTGCAATTAGCAGCTCTGTGGCCGATTTGATCCACGTCGTTACGTTCGCGCCGGGCTGAGGAGACCTTCCCATTCGGGACGTTCTTCGACGGCGGCGTCCCATTCTCCTGGTGTGATATGTCGAGCAAGTCGCCGTAATACCTCTTTGGCTTGGTCAGGGCTGATGCTGTCTTGCATCTCGCAGCCATCAGCTTGGTTCAAGAAACCTCCACCCGGCTTGATACCGGCAAGCCGCTGAAGATCTCTTGGAGCAATTTCATCGGCCATGGAAACCAGCCTAACCGTTCAACTTAGGAGCGCAACTTCAAAGCCGCGCCTGCAGACAAACCGTCTACCTGTTCTCGTCTAGTTGCCGCGGGAGTCGCGCCTCAACGCCCCAGCAACGCGCGCCAGCCACCAGCCGCCATCGCCCTCGCTTCTGCCGCGCGGCGACGGACCCGCGACATCAGGAAGTCGGACCGGCCCTTCCATTCGGCGCGGACAAGGGCGTCGCCGTAGAGGGCAGCCGCCATCTCGCGATGGGAAGCCCCCGCGGTGATGGCGTCGCCGACGCGCAGGGTCTCGAGCCGACGCGGCAACCCGGGCTCCTTCGGAAAGAGCATCCTCACGAAGCGGCCGGTTCGCCACAGCCCGAGCATGCGCCGAAGCGTCAGGACATGGGCGTCGACGGTGGTGAGCCCTGACAACAGATAATCGAGCCGGGCAGGCCCTTCCTCGACCAGGGTGCCCTCGACCACGTCGATACGGATGCGGTGCCAGCCATCGGACAAGGCGACATGTTCGCGACCGCCGCCGCGGACGATCGTCGCCCAGCGCGTCAGGCGCGCGAGATCGATCGCCTCGGGGTCCGAACCCTCGACAGGCACCGCGCGGACCTGGAGCACGAAAGGATCGAGGTCCGCGTGCCAGAGCAGCCGAGCCTCGGGCGCGGGGCGCGCGGCGTCCTCGGCGAAAGCACAGCCCGAAAGCCCGGGCGTCCGCCTCCATCTCGAGATGCGGAGCGGTGCCGCCGACGCGCCGCAGGCGTGCGCTCATCGCGGCGTAGGCGGGATCGCGGCGCAGCCACTCCCAGGCAAGGCCGGCACGGTCGATGCCGGCGAGCGCGCGATAGGGCGCGCTGTCCCGCCAGTCCGGACGGCCGTCAGGCGCCGGCCCCATTGCCAATCCAGCGAGGCCCTGGGCTCGCGGCCGAGCGACCTAGCCGGGGTTGCCGCCAAGCGCATTTGCCCCGTTGCCCGATTCGGTCTAAATACAATGCCTTATCGATCCGACCGCAGCGGCGACGGAAAAGCGGCGCGTGCGGAAAGGGCAAGGCTCGGTCACGGACGCAGCGGCTTGGGGCGCGTCCCGCATCGGTATGGCGTTGCCCATGGTACTCGCGACAGCACAGAAATTCGCGCTTGCGGTCGAGGCCGCCGCAAGTATCGGGGAGCTTGGCGACCTCATCGACGCGATCACGCGCGAGATGGGCTTTCGCTATTTCGCGCTCGCGCACCATGTCGATATCGCGCGCAGCGCCCAGCCGGCGATCAGGATCCACAATTATCCTCCCGAATGGGAGGCGTATTTCGACGCCGAGGGGCTCGGCCGGTCGGACCCGGTGCACCGGGCCAGCCACCTGCGCAATCTCGGCTTCCCCTGGACGATGCTGGGCGAGCTGATCGACCTGACCCGGCGCGACCGCGAGATCATCGCCCGCTCGAAGTGCGTCGGCCTCGCCGACGGCTATACCGTGCCGGCGCACATCCCGGGCGAGTCGGAAGGGTCGTGCTCGTTCGCCACGGCGGCGGGGCGGACCTACCGCACGGAGTGGCTGCCGCTCGCGCAGTTCGTCGGCGCGGCCGCGTTCGCGGCGGCAAGGCGGCTGGCCGGGGTCCGCCCGATCGATTCCAACCGGCCCCATCTCAGCGACCGCCAGCGCGACTGCATCTACTGGGCGGCGCGCGGCAAGTCGGACTGGGAGACGTCGCAGATCCTCGGCATCGGGCATGACACGGCGATCCAGCATATGAAGGAGGCGCGGCGCCGCTACGGGGTCATCAACCGGACCCAGCTCGCGATCCACGCCCTCTATGACGGGGCGCTTACCTTCACCGATGCGCTGAAGCGTTGAAACTCCCCATTTCTGGGGAATGGCCAGCGCCCGCCCGCCGGCACAGCATCGGGCCTCCACGACCAGGGGAGCCCGGCCATGCTGTTCACCCAAGACGACGACAGTGCCGCCAGCGACGCGGTGATGCGCGCGATGTTCGAAGCCAGGAAGCGGGTGTTCGTCGACCTGCTCGGCTGGGACCTTCCGGTCCTCGCCGGCCGGTTCGAGATCGACCAATATGACGATGCCCATGCGCGCTACCTGATCCTCGCCGATGCCGGCCACAACCACCTCGCCTCGGCGCGGCTGCTGCCGACGACCCGGCCGCATATCCTCGGCGACCTGTTCCCCCACCTGTGCGACGCGCCCTCGCCGAGCGGTCCCGACACTTGGGAAATCACCCGCTTCTGCCTCGACCGGAGCCTGCGCGCCCCAGCTCGCAGGCACTGGCGCGATGCGCTCGTCACGGCGCTTGCCTGTTATGCGCTCGAGCACGGCATCACGACCTATACCGGCGTCGCCGAGCAGGCCTGGCTCGACCAGGTGCTCCGATTCGGCTGGCGCGCC
>NZ_BCYX01000068.1 GCF_001598415.1 Sphingomonas mali NBRC 15500 | reverse complement strand
CGGCGGGCTCCTGCGGACAATCACGATCCTCGCGGTAATGGAGTACAGACCCTACAGCGCCCTCAACCCTATCACGTTGCCGGGCGGGGCGTAGCGACAGACCAGATAGTCGTCGCGATCGTTGCTCGCGACTGCGCAGCCGACCCGCGTCGTCGTGCGCCAGATGATCTGGGTGTAATGCGCCACCGCCTCGCCATTGCCGGTGGTGCTGAAATCGGGCGCGGGAGCGTTCACGAACCACTTCCGCTCGTCGATCCAATACTGGATCATCTCGGCAAAGGAATAAGCGTCGCGGGTGCCGGTGAACAGGTTCTCTCCCTCGCGCCCCGCCCCCATCGGTTGCGGCGCGTGCTGGAAGCGGCGGGTGCGGGCGAGTTCCCGGGCATAATCCATCGCGTGCGCGGCGAGGCCCTCGTCCCAGGCGAGCGGCGGAACGCCGACCGCGCGGCGCGTGTCATTGTGCCTGGCGAGCATGACCTGGCGAAGCAACGCGCCGCCGCGCTGTGCCGGGGCGGTGCCGTTGCGCGGCTCGACCACGCGCTCCGGACCGCTGGGCGCGCCGCACGCGGTCAACGCCATCGCCAGTAGCGCGATCGCCGCTTTCCTGATCATGCGCGCGTCTCCATATGCACGGGTCAGATGACCGACCCCCTCGCCTTATACGTCCATTGGCCGTTCTGCGTCTCGAAATGTCCCTATTGCGACTTCAACAGTCATGTCCGCGAAAGCGTCGACCAGGACATGTGGCGCAACGCGCTGCTCGCCGATTTGGCGCATGAGGCTGCAATACTGCCGGGGCGGCGGCTGGGATCGATCTTCTTTGGCGGCGGCACGCCCTCGCTGATGCCGCCCGCGACGGTGGCGGCAGTGCTCGATGCCGCCGAGCGCGCCTGGGGGTTCGAGCCGGGGATCGAGATCACGCTGGAGGCCAATCCGTCATCGGTCGAGGCGGCGCGGTTCGCCGATCTCGCCGCGGCCGGCGTCAATCGGGTCAGCCTGGGATTGCAGGCGCTCGACAACGAGACGTTGGCGTTTCTGGGCCGCGCCCATGATGTGACCGAGGGACTGGCCGCGCTCGACACCGCGCAGCGTATGTTCGACCGGGTCAGCTTCGACCTGATCTACGCCCGCCCCGATCAGGGACTGGCCCAATGGCATGCCGAACTCGCCCGCGCGCTGTCGTTCGGCACGGAGCATCTGTCGCTTTATCAGCTGACGATCGAGCCGGGCACGCGCTTCCAGACCGAGGCGCTCGCCGGGCGGCTGGTGCTGCCCGACGACGACCGCGCCGCCGACCTGTTCGAACTCACGCGCGCGCTGACCGCGAGCGCGGGAATGCCGGCCTATGAGATTTCCAACCACGCGCGGCCCGGCGCGGAGAGCCGCCACAACCTGACCTATTGGCGCTACCAGGATTATGCCGGGATCGGACCGGGCGCGCATGGCCGACGCACCGGCGTGGCGACACAACGCCGCCGCAAGCCCGAGAATTGGATCGAGGCGGTCGCGCGCAATGGCCATGGCATCGAGCAGGAGGTGCCGCTCGCGCCGCAGGAGCGCGCGATCGAGGCGATGCTGATGGGCCTGCGCCTCGCCGAGGGGATCGATCTCGACCGGATCTCGGCGCTGGGCGAGCGCCCGATCGATGAGTTGGCAGATCGTCAGGCGATCGATCGCTTGTCGGCTCAGGGCCTGCTAAAACTCGAAGGCGCGCGACTTTGCGCCACCGATGCCGGCATGCCAGTGCTCAACGCGATTCTGGGCGAAGTCGTTCGTGTCTCCGACCATTTGACGGCCTGAGGCAGACGCGGATCGGGGGTGCTTAGGAGTGCCCTGCGACGAAAGCCGCGAGCTGCGCGATCGCCGTTCCCCAGCCCTCCTCGAATCCCATTTCCTCGTGCTTGCGCGCATCGGCCGCAGTCTTGTGCAGGACCCGGGACGCGTAGCGGGTGCCATTCCCCTCCGCCTCGAAAGTGATGATCGCCGTCAGCGCGAGCCACGGCTCGACCGGCTGCCACCCCTCCTTGAGAACCGTGGTGAAGACCAGGCGGGATTCGGGGACGATGTCGAGGAAGCAGGCTTCGACATGCGGTTGGAAGTCGCCCCCGCCCTCTCGCATCAGCGTCTCGAACCCGCCGCCGGGGCGAAGGTCGAGCTTGACCACCTGGCATTCGATCGGCGCCGGTATCCACCATTTCGCCAGATGTTCGGGGGTGCTCCACGCCTTCCACACCCGAGCGGGCGGCGCGGCGATGAAGCGATCGATGGTGAGTTCGGACGAATCGGCAGGCATGGTCATGGCTCCTCGGGCATCTGTGTTTCGACAAAATCGGCAAGCCGATCGGCTCTGGATCGCCAGATCTCGTGTTGCTCGACCAGCCAGGATTCGGCAGCGGCGAGTCGCTCGGCATTGATCCGACAGGTGCGGATGCGGCCGATCTTCTCGGACCGGATCAACCCGTCCTTCTCCAGCACGCGCAGGTGTTTCATGAACGACGGCAGCGCCATGGAGAAGGGCGAGGCCAGTTCTGTCACCGCCGCTGGACCCCTGACGAGCCGGCTAACCACCGCCCGCCGGGTGGGGTCGGCGAGTGCGTGGAATGCGGCGTCTAGCGAGGATTGATGGTTATCCATATGGATAACCATGAAGGAAGCTTAGCCGTTTGGCAAACTAAAATCCTTCCCACTTGTGGGGAGGATCTTGCGGAAGGCCTTAGAACCCCGCCGGGGCCGGCGAGATCGTCACGGTCGTTCCGCCGCGTATTTCCTGCACCTCGAGTGCGCGTTCGGCGATGCCGTCGCGGCTAAAGCGGAACGCGCCGTCGATGCCGGCAAAGCCGTCCTTGTCGCGCAGGCGCTCCTCCGGGAACGACGAACCGATCCGCCAGTCGCGCGCGATGCGGATCGTCAGCAGCACCGCGTCATAACCCATGCTCGACAGGCGATAGGGGGCCGCGCCGAACCGCGCGCGGTATTTGACCGCATATTGGCGATAGAGGTTGTCGGGCACGCTGGCGAACCAGGCGCCATTGAGCGCGGGCTTGGCGGCGATCGACGCCTCGGTGTTCCAGCGTTCGGTACCGAGCACACGCGCGCCGGCCTCTCCGTTGCGGCGCAGCAGCGGGACGATCCCTGCGGCGGCGGCCCCGTCATCGACGACCAGGACCGCGCCGACCGAGCCGGCTTTGCCGAGACGCAGCGTCGCGCCGGTAATCGACGGATTGCTATGGTCGTAATTCTGCAGCGAGATCACCTGGCCCTTGGCAGATTCGACCGCACGCAGGAAAGCGGTCGACGCGCGCTGGCCATAAATCCCGTTGGCGACCAGGCCGCCATAAGTGGTGATCCCCTGGTCGCGGGCATAATCGACCACGCGTTCGATCGACTGGGCCGGCGAATAGCCCATCAGATAGGCACCCGATCCGGCCAGACTCGAATCGTTCGAGAAACTGATCACCGGCACCCCGGCGCGCTTGGCGATCGGGGAGACCGCGCGCACGTCCTCGGCGAGCAACGGCCCGAGAATCACCCGCGCGCCCTCGTCGATCGCGCGCTGAGCCGCGGCGGCGGCACCCGTGGCGGTATCGTAGGTGGTGATGCGCAGCGAGCTGTTGTTAGTGTCGAGCAACGCGAGCTGGGTCGCGTTGGCGATGCTCTTGCCGACGCCGGCATTGGTGCCGGTCAACGGAACCAGCAGGGCGACCATGTGATGCTCGTTATCGGTCGGCAGTCCGGGCATCACCGGAGGGGCGACCGGCGGCGCGACGACCGCGGGACCGCGCTCCACCGGCGGTCCGGAGCGCGGCACGACGGTCGAACAAGCGCTGAGCACCATCAGCCCCAACAGGAAAACCGCCCGCTTTAGTTGCGTCAGTCGTTGCGGTGCGGTTGCTGCCTCTGCCATGACGATCCCCTGATGTCTGATGTTCTTATGCCCGGTCTCTATATCGTCGCTACCCCGATCGGCAATCTCGGTGACCTGTCGCCGCGCGCGGCGCACGTGCTGTCGAATGCCGCCATAGTCGCGGTCGAAGATACGCGCGTGACGGCGGGACTGTTCCGGCACATCGGCATAAAACGCCCGATGATCGCCTATCACGACCATAATGCCGACCGCGTTCGTCCCGGGCTGATCGAGCGGATGGGGCGCGAGGCGGTGGCGTTGGTCAGCGATGCGGGAACGCCGTTGATCTCCGATCCCGGCTATAAATTGGTGCGCGACGCGCGTGCGGCGGGGCATGCGGTGGTGACGATCCCCGGGCCGTGCGCGGCGATCGCGGCGCTGACCCTGGCGGGGCTGCCGACCGACCGGTTCCTGTTCATCGGGTTCCTTCCGGCCAAGGCGGGCGCCAAAGCGGAGGCGATCGCCGAAGTGGCGGCGATTCGCGCGACCCTGGTATTGTACGAATCGGGGCCGCGGCTGGCGGCGACATTGGCGCTGCTCGCGGAGAAGCTCGGCGACCGCGAGGCGGCGGTGACGCGCGAGATTACCAAGAAGTTCGAAGAAGCCGTGACAGGCACGCTGTCGGCGCTCGCTGCGCGCTATGCCGAAGCAGCGCCGAAGGGAGAAATCGTGGTGGTGGTGGCGCCGCCGGGCGAGGCGGCACCGGCGAGCGTGGAGGATGCGGATACGGCGCTGGCCGAAGCGTTGACGCGGTTACCCGCGAGCAAGGCGGCGGGAGAGGTGGCCAAGCGGCTGAACCTGGACCGCCGCGAACTCTATGCACGGGCGATGGAGATGAAGAAATAACTCCCCTCCCGCTCGCGGGAGGGGCTGGGGGAGGGCGTGTGATCAAAGTGCCGAGGAATGACAGACCCTCCCCTAGCCCCTCCCGCAAGCGGGAGGGGAACAGGGATCGCCGCGCCGCTGAAGCCTCGGGCCGCCGCGGTGAACGGATCGCCGCCTGGTGGCTGCGGCTCAAGGGCTGGCGGATACTCGACAAGCGCGTGCGCACGCCGGCGGGCGAAGTCGACCTGGTGGCGCGCAAGGGGAATCTGATTGCGTTCGTCGAGGTGAAGAGCCGCGCTACCGCCGCCGAATTGGATTTCGCGATCGACGAGCGGCGTCTCGCTCGCGTAGCGGCCGCAGCCGAAGTTCTGATGCCGCGTTATGCCGAGCCGGGCGACGATATCCGCGTCGACGTGATCCTGCTGGCGCCGGGCACCAGGCCTCGCCATATCGAGAATGCGTGGATCGGGTGACATAGCCGACTAACACGCTTAAGCATTAGCCGTCATGCCAGCGAAAGCTGGCATCTCTGGCGGTAAAAGCCCGACGAGACCCCAGCTTTCGCTGGGGTGACGAGTAAGGAAAGAGATCGCATGCCGTTGACCGTTGCCGTCCAGATGGATCCCATGGAGTCGATCAACATCGCCGGCGATTCGAGCTTCGCGCTGATGCTGACCGCGCAAGCACGCGGGCACCGGCTGTTCCATTACACCGCCGATGCGCTCAATTATCGCGACGGTCGCGTCTGGGCGAAGGCGCATCCGGTGACCGTCGAGCGGGTCGTCGGCAAGCATTTCACTTTCGGCGAACCGGTGAACCTGGACCTCGGCGCCGAGGCCGATGTCGTGCTGATGCGGCAGGATCCGCCGTTCGACCTGGGCTATATCACCGCAACCCACCTGCTCGAGCGGATTTCGGACAAGACGCTGGTCGTCAACGATCCTGCCAGCGTGCGCAACGCGCCGGAAAAGGTGTTCGTGCTCGACTTCGCGCGCTTCATGCCGCCGACGCTCGTCACGCGCAGCCTGGAGGAAGCGCGCAAATTCCTCCACGAACATGGCGAGATCGTCGTCAAGCCGATCCACGGCAATGGTGGCAAGGCGGTGTTCAAGGTCGATCGCGAAGGCACCAATTTGTCCGCGCTGATCGAGGTGTTCAACACGACCTGGCGCGAGCCGCACATGCTGCAGGCGTTCCTGCCGGGCGTGGCAAGCGGCGACAAGCGCATCGTGCTGGTCGATGGCGAGATCGCCGGCGCGATCAACCGCGTGCCCGGCGAAGGCGAATTTCGCTCGAACCTCGCGGTCGGCGGGTCGGCGGTGAAAACCGAATTGACCGCCAAAGAGCGTGAGATTTGCGCGGCGCTTGCTCCCGAACTCAAGAAGCGCGGGCTGTTGTTCGTCGGCATCGACGTGATCGGCGGCGAGTGGCTGACCGAGATCAACGTCACCTCCCCCACCGGGATCGTCGCGATCGAGCGGCTCGACGGCGTCGACGTGTCGGCGATGATCTGGGACGCGATCGAGAAGAAGGTTGCTGCAACCGGATGACCCAATGGTTCCTCGATGGCCTCGAACAATGGGGCTATGCGGCGATTTTCCTGTGGATGGCGCTGGAGAATATCATTCCGCCGATCCCGTCCGAGGTCATCATGGGCTTCGCCGGGATAGCAGTCGCGCATGGCAAGCTCAGCTTCACCGGGGTGATGATCGCCGGGACATTGGGGTCCACGTTCGGCAATTATTTCTGGTATTGGATCGGCCGCAACGTCCCCCTGAAGAAGCTCAAACCGTTCGTCGACCGCAACGGGCGCTGGCTGACGGTCAGTTGGTCGGACGTCGAGCGGATCGACAATTTCTTCTTCCGCCACGGCCAATGGCTCGTGTTCGTGCTCCGCTTCGCTCCGTTCGGTCGGTCGATCGTGTCGCTGCCAGCCGGGATCTCGAAGATGCCGCGATGGAAATTCATCGTTTGGACGCTGGCCGGGACGACGATCTGGAACGCGTTCCTGACGGGAGCCGGCTGGTATCTCGGCGCCAATTTCCGCGAGGCGGAGGCCTGGACCGGTCCGGCGGCCGTGGTGATCTGCGCGACGATCGCGGCCTGGTATGCGTGGCGCGTTGTGACGTGGAAGCCGCGGGCCTGAACTGTTCCCCTCCCATTTATGGGAGGGGTTAGGGGAGGGCATGTCGCGATAATCTGGCCTGCCAGCGGAGTCGACACGCCCTCCCCCAGCCCCTCCCCTTTACGGGAGGGGAGTCTGTCAAGCCCGCGGATGCGCATTCCTGTACACGTCGAGCAGATGCGCGGCGTCGACCGCGGTGTAGATCTGGGTCGAACTCAGGCTGGCATGGCCGAGCAGTTCCTGGAGCTGGCGCAGATCGGCGCCCCGGCCCAACAAGTGCGTCGCAAAGCTATGGCGCAAGGCGTGCGGCGTGGTGCGGTCGGCCAGGCCGAGGCGGATGCGCGCCGCCTGAACCGCCTTGCGCACCACCCCAGCCGATAACGGCCCACCTTTGGCACCGCGGAATAGCGCCTCGCCGCGCGCCGCCGGCCAGGGCGACGCTGCGACATACGCCTCGATCGCGTCGCGCACCTGGGGCAGCAAGGGCACGATCCGCGTCTTGTCGCGCTTGCCGGTGACCGCCATCGCCTCGCCCAGCGGCAATATCGCGCCGGTCAGCCCGACCGCCTCGCCGATGCGCAGCCCGGCGCCATAGAGCAGCAGCAGCACCGCCCAGTCGCGCGCGGCGATCCAGGGTTCGGCAGCGTCCTCGGCGACTTCCTCGGCCAGCGCGATCGCGTCGGCAGGCGAGACCGGGCGCGGCACACCTTTCTTGACGCGCGGTCCGCGCATCCGCGGTGGGGCGTCGTCTCCCGCCGCCCATTTGAGGAAGGTCTTGACCGCCGACAGTTCGCGCGCGGCCGAGGCGTTGCCCAGGCCGTGTCCACGCCGGCGCGCGAGATAGGCGCGCAGGTCCGCCGCCGTCACCCGGCCCAGCGCCGCGCGATCCGCTTCCTCGCCCCAATGTTCGCCGAGAAACTGAATCAAGCGGACGGCAGTCATCTCGTACGCGCGAACGGTATGCGCCGAGCGCCGCCGGTCGCGCGCCAGATGCTGACCGAACTCGAGCGGCAGCGCCGTCATGGCCGCCGCGCCCGTTGCCTGGCCGAGATCGACTTGATCACCAACCGCCCCTCGCCCGCCGGGTCGATCGGCGTGGCAACGCTGGCCGCGGCGGCATCGATCAACGCAGCGACGGAGGGGCTGTTGATGCGGTCGCCGGTCAGCTTGACGTGGCGCACGGTACCTCCTTCGCCCTCCAGCAGCCCCTCGGGATCGGGCAAGGTCGGACCGTTGGACAGGAACAGGCTGACCCAGCGCGGATAGCCGGCGACCGAGCAGACGATCGATCGCACCTTGTCGCTGGCGCCGAAGCCGATCGCGAGCGCGTTGTAATTGTCATAGACCAGGATCGTCGCCCCGGGCAGCCGTGCCGACACCATCGCCACCGCGCGCCGGATCGTCGCCGCGATGTCGGGCGCGAACTTGTCGATGAAACCGTCGAGTTGTTCCTGCGGGGTCACCCCCTCATCCTAGCTGGCCTGGACGAACCGGAACAGGGCGGACGAAACCGCCATGCGCGAGGTTTCGCCTCCGCACAGGAATCGCCATATGAGTGGCAATGTCCCGCGCCCGCGTCCTCGTCATGAACTCCGCGCTCGGCCCGCTCGACTATCGCGTGCCGCATGGCATGACGGTCGAGCCGGGGTCGCTGGTCGTCGCGCCTTTGGGCCCGCGTCAGTTGCTCGGCGTGGTGTGGGAGCCCGAGCGGATGCCCTCGGACGCCGAGGTCGGCGACAATCGGCTGCGCAACCTGATCGACGTGCTGCCGGTGCCGCCACTGACCGATGCGATGCGGCGGCTGATCGAGTGGACCGCGGATTACTATCTCGCTTCTCCGGTCTCGGTCGCGCGAATGGCGTTGCCCTCCTCCTCCGCGCTGGAGGGCGCGCGCACTGTCACCGAATATCGCCCGACGGGACATGTCCCCGATCGGCTGACGCCGCAGCGTGCCCAGGCGCTGGAGCGGATCGGCGACCGCCAGGGCCTCGTCCGTGAGCTGGCGACGATCGCCGACGTGTCGGACGGCGTGATCCGCGGCCTGGTCAAGGTCGGCGCGATCGAAGCGGTCGAAGTCGATATCGACAGCCCCTTTCCGCTGCCCGACCCCGATCACGACGTTCCAATCCTGTCGGACGAGCAGCAGCGTGCCGCCGATGTGCTTACCGCCGATGTTGCCGCGCGCGCTTTCAAGCCGACCCTGCTCGACGGGGTGACCGGATCGGGCAAGACCGAGGTCTATTTCGAGGCGATCGCCGCGGCGATCCGCGCCGGTCGCCAGACATTGGTCCTGCTCCCCGAAATCGCGCTGACCGAGCCGTTCCTGCAGCGCTTCACCGCGCGCTTCGGCTGCGAGCCGGTGGCCTGGCATTCGGGACTGCGCCAGTCGCAGCGGCGGCGCGCCTGGCGCGCTATCGCAACGGGTGATGCGCTGGTCACGGTCGGCGCGCGCTCGGCGCTGTTCCTGCCTTATTCCAATCTCGGCCTGATCGTCGTCGACGAGGCGCACGAGACCAGCTTCAAGCAGGAGGAAGGCGTGCATTACCATGCGCGCGACGTCGCGGTGATGCGCGGCAAGTTCGAGCATATTCCGGTCGTGCTCGCCACCGCGACCCCGGCGATCGAGACGCGCCAACAGGTCGAGATCGGCAATTATGCCGAGGTGAAGCTGCCGGGCCGCTACGGCGCCGCGGAAATGCCCGATATCGAGGCGATCGACCTGTTGCTCGACCCGCCCGAGCGCGGCCGCTGGATCGCGCCCAAATTGGTCAACGCGATCGACGAGACGCTGGCACGCGGCGAACAGGCACTGATGTTCCTCAATCGCCGCGGCTATGCGCCGCTGACACTCTGCCGCGCGTGTGGGCATCGCTTCCAATGCCCCAATTGCACCGCCTGGATGGTCGAGCACCGGCTGGTCCGGCGGCTGAGCTGCCACCATTGCGGCCACGTCATGCCGACGCCGCGCGCATGCCCCGAATGCAAGGAAGAGGATTCGCTGGTCGCCTGCGGTCCCGGGGTCGAGCGCATCGCCGACGAAGTGGCGGCCTTGTGGCCGGAGGCGCGCACCGCGATCGTCACCAGCGACACGATCTGGTCCCCGGCCAAGGCGGCCGAGTTCGTCAACCGTATGGAGGCGGGCGAGATCGACATCGTCATCGGCACCCAGCTTGTCACCAAGGGCTATCACTTTCCCAATCTGACGCTGGTCGGGGTAATCGACGCCGATCTGGGGCTCGGGGGTGGCGACCTGCGCGCCGCGGAACGCACGTTCCAACAGATCATGCAGGTGGCGGGTCGCGCCGGGCGCGGAGAGAAACCGGGCCATGTCTTCATCCAGACCCACGACCCGAAGGCGCCGGTGATGGAAGCCCTGGTGTCAGGCGATGCCGACGCCTTCACCGCCGCCGAGACCGAGGCGCGACGCGAGGCCGGCGCGCCGCCCTTCGGCCGCTACGCCGCAATCGTCGTCAGTTCGGAGGACCAGCCCGCCGCTTACGATATTGCCAAGCTTGTCGGCCGCACCGCACCCCGGGTCGAAGGGATGGAAGTCTATGGTCCCGCCCCTGCCCCGCTGGCGATGCTGCGCGGACGCCATCGCTACCGCCTGCTGATCCATGCGCGACGCGGGCTCGATGTCCAGGACGTGATCCGCGCCTGGCTCGGCGCGCTCGACTGGCCGTCCAAGGTCCGCGTCATTGTGGATGTTGATCCCTATAGCTTTGTCTGATCCAGGGTCGTAGCTTCGCTGGAAAGAAGCGCGTTCTCCGGGGGATGGGATGGTTCGCAAGCTGTTGGTATCGGCCGCGCTGGTCGCGTCGGCATGGCCGGTTACCGCGCAGGCACTTTGGCAAGAAGCGAGCTCCGCGCACTTCATCGTCTATGCCGACGACAAGCCGGAGAGGATCAAGGCGTTCACCGAGCGTCTGGAGAAGTTCGACAAGGCAATGCGCGTGATGCGCGGCGTTCCTGACGAGAAGCTCGCCGACGCCGACCGCGTCCGCGTCTATATGGTGGGGAGCATTGGCGACGTCCGTCGTCTGGCCGGCAAGGGCATGGGCGATGTCGCCGGCTTCTACGAGACGCGCGTCGGCGGTCCGGTCGCCTTCGTTCCGCGCGACGCACCCAGCGGATCGGTCTTCGATCTCAGCGCTCAGGCCATCCTGCTGCACGAATATACGCACCATTTCATGTTTCTGAACTGGCCGAACACGGTCTTTCCGGAGTGGTTCGTCGAAGGTTTCGCGGAATTCAACGCGACGGCGGCCTTCAACAAGGACGGCGGCGTGACGATCGGTCAGCCGCCCGTCTATCGCGCCTGGTCGCTGGGGGACAATTCCGCATTGCCGGCGGCTCGCATGTTGCAGCTGGACCCTGGCAAGCTGAGCCAGGATCAGACCGAGGCGTTATATGGCCGTGGCTGGCTGTTGCTGCATTATCTGACCTTCGATCAGTCGCGCCAAGGACAGCTGGCGAAATATATGGACGCGATCAATGCCGGCCAGAAGGTCGAAGAAGCGACCAAAGCGTTCGGCGATCTGAAGAAGCTCGACAGCGACATGACCGCCTATATCATGAAGTCGAAGATCACGGTGGCGACGCTGAAGGCGCGTTCGCTGCCGATCGGCGAGATCAAGCTGCGCGTCCTCTCCCCCGGCGAAGCAGCGGTGATGCCGGCGCGCCTGCGGTCGACCCGCGGCGTCGACAATTCCAGTGCGCCCGATGTTGCCGCGCTCGCGAGCAAGCTGGCGGCGCCCTTTCCCAATGACGCCGGCGCGCAGAACGAGCTGGCCGAAGCCGAATATGATGCCGGGGACCTGCCGGCGGCCAAGGCCGCGGTCGAGCGCGCGCTGGCAGCCGATCCCAAGTCGATCCACGCGTTGATCTACAAGAGCATGGTCATGTGTGCCGAGCTGGCCAAGGCCGAAGATCGTGATCCGTCACATTGGCGCACCGCACGGCACGGCTATATCGTCGCCAATCATCTCGACCCCGATAATCCCGAGCCGCTGACCCTCTATTACCAGAGCTTCTTCCAGGCCCACGACAAGCCGACCAGCAACGCGGAAGACGGACTGCTCTCGGCTTATACCGACGCCCCTTATGCCTATGAGCTGCGGATCAACGCGGCGATCATCCTGCTGCATCGGGGAGAGAAGGATCGCGCCCGGCTTGCCCTGCTGCCGGTGGCCTATAGCCCGCATCGCGCCGGCTCGGTCAACAGGGCGCTCGATGCGGTGGCCGCGATCGACGCGGGCAAGGTCGACGCGGCGCTGAAAGCGCTGGAATCGGACACGAGCGACAAGAGCGAAGCATCGCAAGGCTAGCGCCGAAGAAAATGCCTCGGCGCGAAGGTCGGAAATCAACCCGTCGATCGATCGCGCATTGAAGCGCGGCGCGTTTCGTGGAAGGGCTCTGCGCCATGCCGCGCTTCTTCCGCTTGTTGGCGATTCTATCGGCTTTTGCCTGGGTGGCGACGCCGTCTCTTGCCGCCGCCGACGATATCGCGGCGGCGTCGCGCAGCGTCGTCCGCGTCGTGACGATCGCGATCGTCGATCAGGAAGTGGTCGGGTTCGGCCATGGATCCGGCTTCGCGGTGGCGCCCAACCGGATCGTCACCAACGCGCATGTCGTCGAGCTCGCTCAGAAGTACCCCGACAATGTCGTGATCGGCGTCGTCCCCTCCGAGGGGACCAAATCGTACCAGGGCCGCGTGGTTGCGATCGATGCCAAGCGCGACCTCGCCTTGATCGAGTTTACCGGCGGCGCGCTGCCAGTGGCGACGCTGTACACCGGAGCGCCCGACGAAAGCATGGGCCTCGTCTCGCTCGGCTATCCCGGCAATGTCGACCTCGCCACCGCGCAATCGGCGGCGGATTACATCAAGCCGCTGGCGCCGGTGCGGTCGGAGGGGTCGCTGTCGGCCAGCCGCAATATCGAAGGCATCAACGTGCTGCTCCACAGCGCGAGCATTTCGCGCGGCAATTCGGGCGGGCCGCTGCTCGACCGGTGCGGACGCGTGATGGGAGTCAATTCGGCGATCACCCGCGGCGAGGACGGCGATGCCAATTTCGCCTTCGCGATCGCGGAAAGCGAGCTTGCCGGCTTCCTGCGGGCCAACCGTCAAACGTTCAATGCCGTCGACATTCCCTGCATGAGTCTCGAGGCCAGGCTGAGCGCCGATGAGGCAGCGGACTCAGCGGCACGCGAGGCGGCCGACGCATCGCGGCGCGACTCCGCCGCGCGCGAGCAAGCGGGCCGCCAGCAGGCGATCGAAGCCGCGCGGCTCAATGCCCAGCGCGCGAGCGAGAACGTCATGGCGATCTCGGCCTTGCTGCTGGTGCTCGGGGCATTGACGGTCGGCGGCGGCGGGCTGCTCTACACGCGCGGACGCCAGCGCGAGGCGATCTGGGCGGGCACGGTGGGCGGCGTGTTGATCGTCGCGGCGATCATCGTCTTCCTGTTGCGACCGAGTGAGGAGCCGATGCTCCCCCCGGGCTTCGCGGTGCCCGTCGCGACTCCGGCGCCGGCGGCGCCGCGCCCGTTGGGCAAGATGGTATGCAAGTTCCAGCCCGACCGCAGCCGCGTGACGGTGTCGGCCACCGCCGACGTCAACCTCGATTGGGGGCAAGACGGGTGCATGAACGACAAGACCCAATATGCCGATGACAATGGCAAATGGACCCGCGTGCTGGTGCCGAACAATGAGCAGACCGTATCGGTGCTGCAGTTCGATCCGGAGACGCGGACCTACATCGCCTATCGCTATTTCCTGAGCGCGGCGCAGATGGACGCCGCGCGCAAGTTGCGCGCGCAGAGCCCGCTCAAGCAATGCAGCGCCGATGCCGGCGCGCGCAACAATCTTATGGTGCAGCAACAGTCGATCCGCGCCGCGCTGCCGACGACTTATAGCGAAAAGCTGGTCTATTCCTGCTCGTCGGCGCCTTAGGGACCGAACCCAACTACCGCGAGGATCGTGATTGTCCGCAGGAGCCCGCGG
>NZ_BCYX01000067.1 GCF_001598415.1 Sphingomonas mali NBRC 15500 | reverse complement strand
AAGCTGCGTGGCCCGTGAGCCCCCCTCACCCTTCCCACTCGCTGCGCGAGCGGGCCCCTTCCCTCTCCCACAAGGGGAGAGGGAGCTAACCAGGCAACTCTTCCAGCATGCGGTCGGTTTCGCCCTCGCCCTCCGTCGTGATCCCGCTCCGCACCGCGATGGTGCCCGTGACCGCGACGTCCATCGTCACGTTGCCCAATGTCCGGAACAAGTCGGGCACCGTCTCGACCGCAACCAATAGGCCGAGTGCTTCGAGCGGCACCCCCATCGCTACCGCGACCGGCGCGACCGAGGCGAAGAAGCTGATCGTACCCGGCAACGACACCGATCCCATCGTCGTGATCGCGGCGGTGACCACGCCGGCGGCGAGCTGGCCGGGGCCGATCGGCGTGCCGGTCAGATGCGCGACATAGAGGGCGACGGCCAGGTTCATCGCCGGGCTGGTCGCGCGGAACACCGCGACCGCGATCGGCAGGACAATGCCCGACACCCGCGCCGGCGCGCCGATCGCCTCGCTCGACCTGAGCATGGTCGGCAGCGAGGCGAGCGAGGACGAGGTGCTGATCGCGACGATCTGGCTCGGCAGCACGGCGCGGGCGAAACGCCCGATGCTCACGCGTGCGCCGATCGCCGCGATCGGATAGGCCGACAGCAGCACCAGGATGCCGAGCGTCGAGACGATTGCGACATAATGCGCCAGCGCGCCGAACGCGGCCGCGCCCGTCTCCATCCCCACCCCGAACGCCAGGCAGAACACGCCGAGCGGGGCGAGCACCAGCACCCAGCCGATCACGACGATCATCGCGTCGGCGATCGCCTGGAACAGATCGACCATCAGCTTGCGGCGATCGGGCTGCAACCGCGTGATGGCGAAGGCGAACACCATCGCGAACACGGTCAGCGGCAGGAAAGCGTCGGTCGCGGCCGCGTCGATGATGTTGGTCGGCACGATCTTGTCGAAGAAATCGCCGAGCGTCGGCACCTGGCCGGCGGTCTTGGCGCTCGACAGCGAAGCCCTGAGCGCCGCGGCCCAATCGGGGCGGAGCGGGAACAGCTTGAGCAGCAGCGGCGTCAGCAGCGCCGACATGATCGTGTTGAACCACAGGATGACGACGAAGAAGATCAGCGCGCGCCCGGCGATCTTGCCTGCACGCGCGGCCTCGGCCGAGGCGGCGATGCCGATCACCAGCAGCGCCACGACCAGCGGCACGATCACCATCTGCAGCCCGTGCAGCCAGGCACCGCCGATCCGCTTGGTGAAGACGAGCACCCAGCCGCCGGCGTCGGGCGCCCAATTGGCGAGCGCGATGCCCAATGCCAGCCCGGCTACCAGCGAGATCAGAATCCTCAATGCTTGGCTCATGCTCGCCCTTCTCTGTTTGCCGCGCTAAGAGGCAGCCTTGGCGCGGGATAGCGGACGGAAACGGGCAGAATGGCAAGAAAATATTTCGGTACGGACGGTATTCGCGGCCTCACCAACATGCAGCCGATGACCGCGGTGATGGCGATGAAGGTCGGCATGGCGGCCGGCGCGCATTTCGTCCGCGGCGACCACAAGCACCGCGTGGTGATCGGCAAGGACACGCGCCTGTCGGGTTACATGCTCGAAAACGCCCTGGTCGCGGGGTTCACCAGTGTCGGCATGGACGTGACCCTGTTCGGACCGCTGCCGACCCCGGCGATCGGCATGCTGACCAAGTCGATGCGCGCCGATCTGGGCGTGATGATCTCGGCCAGCCATAACCCTTATGCCGATAACGGCATCAAATTGTTCGGTCCCGACGGCTATAAATTGTCCGACGCCGACGAACTGGCGATCGAGGCGCTGATCGACGGCGACGTCGCGCTTGCCGCCGCGCCCGATATCGGCCGCGCGCGCCGCGTCGAGGATGCGCGCGGGCGCTATATCCATTTCGCCAAGGCGACCTTTCCCGACGATCTGACGCTCGACGGGCTCAAGGTCGTAGTCGATTGCGCCAATGGCGCCGCTTACCAGGTTGCGCCCTCGGCCTTGTGGGAACTGGGTGCCGAGGTCATCGCAATCGGCGTCACGCCGAACGGCAAGAACATCAACGATCAGGTCGGATCGACCGCGCCGCAGACCTTGTGCGAAACCGTGGTCGCGAGCGGCGCGCATATCGGCATCGCGCTCGACGGCGATGCCGACCGGTTGATCGTGGTCGACGAGACCGGGCGGGTGATCGACGGCGACCAGTTGATGGCGGTGATCGCGACCGGCTGGGCACGCGCGGGCAATCTCCGCAATGGCGGACTGGTCGCGACGGTGATGTCCAACCTTGGGCTCGAACGCCATCTCAGTGCGCAGGGGATCAAGCTGATCCGCACCGCGGTCGGCGACCGCTACGTGCTCGAAGCGATGCGCAGCCAGGGATATAATGTCGGCGGCGAGCAATCGGGGCACATCATCCTGTCGGATTACGCCACCACCGGCGATGGGCTGGTCGCGGCGCTGCAGATCCTCGCCGAACTGGTCCGCTCGGGGATTCCGGCGAGCGAATTGCTCCATCGCTTCGATCCGCTGCCGCAATTGCTCAAGAACGTGCGGTTCAAGGGCGGCAAGCCGCTCGACGATGCCGGCGTCAAGGCAGTGATCGCCGATGCCGAGGGCGAGCTCGAAGGCAAGGGCCGGCTGGTGATTCGCCCCTCGGGCACCGAACCGGTGATCCGCGTGATGGCCGAGGGCGAGGACGCCGCTCAGGTCGAGGCGGTGGTCGACCGTATCTGCGACGCGGTGAAGGTGGCGGCGGGCTAACGCTTTACAGCAACAAGCCCTGCAGATTGGCGCGCCCGACCGCGCCGCCGCCGCGGCGCCGGGCGAGTTCGGTCTCCGCGGTGAAGCGCACGTCGGGATCGCGGTCGGTCAGGAACCCGGCCAGGCTGTCCTCGGCGATCTCGCTCCATTCCTTGCCGCGGTCGGGGCCGTAGCGCACGCGCGGCAGCAGTCCGGGTTGCTTCGACCATTCGATCAGCTGCGCGACCGATGCCTCGTTGAGCATGTCGCGCAGATGGTGCGCGGTGACATAGGCGTCGGGAAAGGCGCGGTGCGCTGGCAGGCCGCGCTCATGATCGAGCCCCTCGGGCTTGCGCCAGTAACGCAGCACCTGGTTGGAGAAGCTTGGGCTATCGGGCCACAGTCGGAGCGCGCATTTCCACGTGCAGATCCAGTCGGCGCCATGGGTCAGCGTCGGCGTGCAGAATTGCTCCTCGAAATCGGCGCGATGCGCGGCGAGCGCGATGCGGCGGGGATAGGGATCGAGCACCGGGCGCGCGACATCGATCCAATAGGGCGCATCGGCGACCTGCTCGTCCAGGATATGATGGATCGCCTGAGTGATCGGCGGGATCGGTCGGCCGGGATTGACCATCCGGCTGCCGCCCTCGCCGTAAATCTCCCAGCGGCCATCGGCACCCAGCGCGACGTCCTGCCAGCCCACTTCGAGCACACCGTGCTGCGGCGGCTCGTTGCCAGTGGTTTCGAGGTCGATGACACGGATGATGGAGGGGGATGCCATTGGCGGTAGATGGGGGTTTTGGCCGGGAAAAGCCACCTTGAGCCACTTTCCTACCGTCATCCCCGCGAACGCGGGGACCCATCTCCAGCACCTTCCCTCACCTCACCGGTGCGTTTGCCGATCGCTTGGGAGCTGGGTCCCCGCTTGCGCGGGGATGACGATATTGAAGTTTTACTGCCGACCTCAATGCCCCGCTTGCGGCCCGCGCTCCAGCCCGCTCGCTGCCAGCTGCGCGTCGATCTGCGCGAGCAGGCGGTCGAGCGCCGCTTGGTCCTTCGCCTCGGCGCGCGCGACCAGCACGTCCTGCGTGTTCGACGCGCGCAGCAGCCACCAGCCGTCGGGCGTGGTGACCCGCGCCCCGTCGGTGCGGTTGACGTCGGCGCCTTCGGTTTCGAGCCGGTCGAGCACTTCGTCGATCACCGCGAATTTGCGGCTCTCATCGACCTGGAAGCGCATTTCGGGGGTGTTGACCATCACCGGCATCGCGTCCTTGATCTCGTTCATCGACTTGCCGATCAAGTGGACCGCGCGGATCAGCCGGACGGCGGCATATTGCGCATCGTCGAACCCGTAGAATTCGTGCGCGAAGAAGATGTGACCCGACATCTCGCCCGCCAGCGGCGCGCCGGTTTCCTTCATCTTGGTCTTGATCAGGCTGTGCCCGGTCTTCCACATCAGCGGATGCCCGCCCAGTTCGGCGATACGGTCGTACAGCGCCTGGCTCGCCTTGACGTCGGCGATGATCGTCGCGCCCGGCAATTCCCTCAGCACCGGTTCGGCCAGGATCGACAATATCTGGTCGCCCCAGATCACCCGGCCCCGTCCGTCGATCGCACCGATACGGTCGCCGTCGCCGTCGAACGCGACGCCGAAATCGAGCCCCTTCTCCGCCACCAGCGCCTTGAGCTGTGCCAGGTTCTTCTCTTCGGTCGGGTCGGGATGGTGATTGGGGAAGGTGCCGTCGACCTCGGTGAACAGCAAATGATGCTCGCCCGGCAGCAATTTGGTCAGCTTCTCGATCACCGGACCCGCGGCGCCGTTGCCGGCGTCCCAGCCGATTCGGTAGGCGCCGCCTGAATAGCCCGCCATCAGCCGGCCGACATAATCGTCGACGATATCGGCATCGGCGACGTCGCCCTCGCCTTCCTCCCAATCGCCCTCGGCCGCCATCCGGCCGAGTTTCTGAATGTCCTCGCCGAAGAACGGAAGATGCTGCAGCACCATCTTGAAGCCGTTATATTCGGCCGGATTGTGGCTGCCGGTGATCTGGATGCCGCCATCGACTTCCAGCTCGGCCTCGGCCCAGTAAAGCTGCGGGGTCGGCCCCATGCCGGTGCGGATCACATTGACGCCCGAGGCGAGCAGCCCCTCGACCAGCGCGGTTTCCATCGCGGGCGACGAGATGCGGCCATCGCGTCCCACCGCGACGCGGGTGCCGCCGGCGCGGCGCACGATCGTGGCGAAGGTGCGGCCGATCGCGCGGGCATCGTCGGTCGACAGGGTTTTGCCGACGACTCCGCGGATATCGTATTCGCGCAAGGAGGTCGGATCGAAACGGTGGGTCATGGGGGCTCCCGTCAGGTTGATGCGCGCCCAATCCGCCGAGCAGGGAAAAAGTTCAATCCCCAGGGACTGAACTCGGCTTCAACAAGATGTCACGCGCCTCATTCACGCGACGAGCGAGCTCGTCGGTGCCGCCATGGTCGGGATGGACGTTGCGCAGCAGGCGACGATGCGCGACGCGAATCTCGTCGGGGCTGGCGCCGGGATCGAGTCCCAGCACGGCGAGCGCGCTGATCTCGTCATCGCTGCGTTGTGGTTTGCGGCGGCCGTCGGTCCAGACCTTCTTGGGCCCTTGCCACAGCCACCAGCCGAACCAGGCCACGGCCAGCGCCAGGAGGAGCTTGGCCATGATCAGGCGAAGAGCGGCATGACCGGCTCGGGCAGAGCCAATGCCGCCATCATCTCGCGCAATTCCTGCCGCGCGGCGACATGCGCCAGGCCCATTTCGCCGAAATCGCGGCTGTCGATCATCGTCAGCCCCTTGGGGAACAATTCGCGATAGATGACGCGTTCGCCCAGACCGGGGATGATGCGGAACCCCACGCGCTTGGCGAGCTGGTCGAGCGCCTCGGACACGCGGCGCATGTTGCGCGCCTCGATATGCTGGAGGCGGTTCCTGAGCACGACCCAGTCGATCGCCACGCCATCGGCCTTGGCGCGGGCCTTGCGCGCATCCCAGATCAGTTCGGCGTAGAAGCTTGGCCGTGTAACCTTGTAGGTGTCGGGATCGACCTGGCCGATCAGGTCGAAATCGACGAAGCTGTCGTTCATCGGCGTGACCAACGTGTCGGCGCGGCTCGCCGCCAGCCGCCCGAAACGGTCGTCGCGGCCGGGCGTGTCGATCACCACGAAGTCGGTGTCGCTGCACAGTCGGCCGAGCGTATCGTCGAAATATTCCAGGCTCTCGCCGTCATGCGCGGCAAAGGCGGGCGTCGGCAGCTCGCGGCTGGTGCGCTTGGCGGTGGCGACGCGATTCTCGAAATAGCGCGCCATGGTGCGCTGGCGATGGTCGAGATCGAACGCCGCGACACGCGCGCCGCGCGCCTGCAGCGCGATCGCGACATGGACCGCGGTGGTCGATTTGCCGGTCCCGCCCTTTTCGTTGGCGAAGACGATCATATGTGGTTTGCTGGCGTCCGCCACGTAAAGACCCTGGTTGCCTGAGATGCCCCGCGCCTCTTACAGGCGAACCCTCGTCTATCGAAGCGACAAGTCCCATGCAAATTGTCCATCACTTGCCCGATTTGAGACGCGCGGTCGCCGACCTGCGCGGCGACGGCGCGCGGCTCGCGCTGGTCCCGACGATGGGCGCGCTCCATGCCGGGCATATGGCGCTGGTCGATGCCGCGCGAGCGACGGGGGCGAAGGTGATCGCGTCGATCTTCGTCAATCCCAAGCAATTCGGGCCGAACGAGGATTTGTCGCGCTATCCGCGCCCGGCCGAAGCCGACAAGGCGTTGTTGATCGCCCATGGCTGCGATCTGTTGTGGATGCCGGGAGTCGAGGACATGTACCCGGCGGGCTTCGCCACCAACGTGTCGGTGTCGGGAGTCAGTGACGGGCTCGACGGCGCCGCGCGCCCTGGCCATTTCGACGGCGTAGCGACGGTGGTGGCCAAATTGTTCAACCAGGTGCGCCCCGACACCGCGTTCTTCGGCGAAAAGGACTTCCAGCAGCTGGCGGTGATCCGGCGCATGGTCGCCGATCTCGATATGGGGCTGGAGATTGTCGGGGTGCCGACGGTGCGCGAGGCGGACGGGCTCGCTTTGTCATCGCGCAACATCTACCTCTCGCCCGACGAGCGGACGCGGGCGGTGGCGCTGCCGCGCGCGCTGGCCGAGGCGAAGCGCGCGATCGAAGCGCAAGAGCCGGGCGCGATTGACGCCGCCCTGGCATCGCTGGCCGAGGCGGGCTTCGTCACCGACTATGTCGCGCTGGTCGACGCCGCGACCTTGGGAGAGCCGCAGCCGGGCAAATCCCGCCGCCTGCTCGCCGCCGCGCGACTCGGCACGACCCGATTGATCGACAATCTCGACATAGCGGCGTCTTTGTAATCGGTACCGGCCCGCTCCCCCACCCGACCGCCCAGCAGCGTATTCTATGGGCGGTCGGGTGGGCGCATAGGGACGGTCATGCCCCCGGCATGACCTGGACAGCGCGGGGCGCTGTCCACCTGATGCGGGGCCGGTACCGCGCGTTCGGCATAGCCGAACCAAACAACGCCCTGATTTTCGTGGTTAAATCGCGTTAACCATTTGTTGACGGCTCGCCCCCCAAGGTAACCCAGCCAAAGGGAAAAGGGGTTGGCAGACATGGGCAGCAGCCTGAAGACCGCACAGTTTCTGATCGAGAGCCGGCTGAGCGACGCCGCGCGCGGCGATTGGGACGCATGCTACGATCTCGGCGTCGATTATTCGACCGGCGCGAACGGCGTCGATCTCGACCTGGTCGAGGCGCACAAATGGTTCAACCTCGCCGCGTCGCGCGGCGGCCATGAAGGCGCGCGCTATTGCCGCGCCGAAGTGGCCGACGAGATGACCGCGCGCGAGATCGCCGAGGCGCAGAACCGCGCCCGGTCGTGGCTGAGCGAAACGAGCAGCCGGGCGGCTTAAGACCTTTCGCTCTCCACCGTCATGCCGGACTCGTTCCGGCATCCAAGGTGCAACAACGGAAGGATTCCGTTGTGGAGGGTTGGACCCCGGAACGAGTCCGGGGTGACGATTATTTTGCCGCGACCTTCTTTTTCGCCGGTGCCTTCTTCGCGGCAGCTTTCTTCGCCGGCGCCTTTTTCGCCCCGCGCTTCCCCTTGCCGCCGGCCGGTGCCGCGGCCGCCCGCGTGTCGATCAATTGCGCCGCTTCCTCCAGCGTCAGCTGATCCTTGTCGATCGTCTTGGGCAAGGTCGCGTTGGTCGTGCCGTCGGTGACATATGCGCCATAGCGCCCTTCCATCAGCTTGATTTCCAGCTCGGTGCGCGGATGTTTGCCGAGCACCTTCAACGGCTCGCGCGATCCGCGTGCCGGACGGCCGCCATTCGCCGCCGCCTCGGCCAATTTGACCACCGCCGCGTTCATGCCCGTCTCGAACACTTCGGCGGTCGACTGCAGCCGGGCATATTTGCCGTCATGCGCCAGATAGGGGCCATAACGGCCGATCGACGCGGTGATCATGTTGCCGGTCTCGGGATGCGCACCGATCTCGCGCGGCAGGCTCAGCAGCTTCAGGGCCCAGTCGAGATCGAGCTCGATATCCTTGGGAATCGACGCGCGCTTGGCGTCCTTGCCTTCGCCCAGCTGGATGTACGGCCCGAACCGGCCCGCTTTGCGCTCGACCTCCAGCCCCGTCTCGGGATCCTTGCCCAGCGATTCGGGGCCCGTATCCTCGCCGTCCGCAGCGCCCGCCTGGGCGAAGCGGCGGGTATATTTGCACTCGGGGTAATTCGAGCAGGCGATGAACGCGCCGAACCGCCCGCCGCGCAGCGACAATTGGCCCAGCCCGCAATTGGGGCATAGCCGCGGATCGCCGCCATCGGCCTTGTCGGGGAACAGATAGGGCGCGAGGAACTGGTCGAGCTGTTGCGTCACTTCGGACGGCTTGAACTCCATCACCTCGGCGGTGCGCGGCTTGAAGTCGCGCCAGAATGCCTCGAGCACCTTCTGCCATTGCGCGCGGCCGCCCGAAATCTCGTCGAGCTCGTCCTCCAGCCCCGCAGTGAAGTCGAAGCTGACATATTTCTCGAAAAAGCGTTCGAGGAACGCGGTCACCAGCCGGCCCGATTCCTCGGCGAAGAAGCGGTTCTTCTCGACCCGCACGTAATCGCGGTCCTTGAGCGTCTGGATGATCGAGGCATAGGTCGAGGGGCGACCGATGCCGAGCTCCTCGAGCCGCTTGACCAGACTTGCTTCGGAGAAGCGCGGCGGCGGCTGGGTGAAATGCTGCTCGGCGCTGACGTCGCGCTTGGCCGGCACGTCGCCGTCGCGCAGGCGCGGCAGGCGGCGCGATTCCTCGTCGCCTTCGTCGTCGCGGCCTTCCTCGTAGAGTGCCAGATAGCCGGGGAAGAGCACGACCTGCCCGGTCGCGCGCAGCCCATGGCGGCCGGTGCCGTCGGCCAGGTCGATCGTCGTCCGCTCCATCTGGGCGGAGGCCATCTGGCTCGCCATCGCGCGCTTCCAGATCAGCTCGTACAGCCGGGCATGATCGCCCGACCCGGCATGGTCGCGGCCGAAATCGGTCGGGCGGATCGCCTCGTGCGCTTCCTGCGCGTTCTTGGCCTTGGTCTGGTACTGGCGCGGCTTGTCGGGGACATAATTGGCGGCATAGCGCTCGGTGATCGCCTTGCGCGCGGCGGAGATGGCGCTGCCGTCCATCTGGACGCCGTCGGTCCGCATATAGGTGATCGCGCCATCCTCGTAGAGCGCCTGCGCGATCCGCATCGTGTGACTGGCCGAGAAGCCCAGCTTGCGCGCGGCTTCCTGTTGCAGGGTCGAGGTGGTGAACGGCGGCGGCGGGTTGCGCGACGCCGGCTTGGTCTCGACCGACTGGACGGTGAAGCGGCCGTTCTCGACGTCGGCTTTCGCCTTGAGCGCATCGCCTTCCTTGCCGATCGACAGGCGGTCGAGCTTCTCGCCATTCCACTTGATCAGCCGCGCGGTGAACGGCGTACCGTCCTGCTCCAAGGTGGCGGCGACCGACCAATATTCCTGGCTGACGAACGCTTCGATCTCGCGCTCGCGATCGACGATCAGGCGCAGCGCGACCGACTGGACGCGGCCGGCCGATTTGGCGCCGGGCAGCTTGCGCCACAGCACCGGCGACAGCGTGAAGCCGACCAGATAATCGAGTGCGCGGCGGGCGCGATAGGCGTCGATCAGATCCTCGTCGAGCTGGCGCGGATGCTTCATCGCCTCGGTGACGGTCGCCTTGGTGATCGCGTTGAAGGTGACGCGCTCGACCTGCTTGGGCAGCGCCTTGCGGTTGCGCAGCACTTCCTGGACGTGCCACGAAATCGCCTCGCCCTCGCGATCGGGGTCGGTCGCCAGGATCAGGCGATCGGCCTTCTTGGCCTCGTCAGTGATCGCCTTGAGCTGCTTCGCCTTGTCGGCGTAATTTTCCCAATCCATCGCGAAGCCGGCTTCGGGATCGACCGATCCGTCCTTGGGCGGCAAGTCGCGGACATGGCCGTAGCTCGCGAGAACGCGATAATCGCTGCCCAGATATTTCTCGATGGTTTTCGCCTTGGCGGGCGATTCGACGATGACAAGCTGCATGGCTGTGAAAAGCGGTCCTTACGTGTACGCGCGAGAATGGGGAGCGCTGGCTGGTACCGTCAAGCGGGCGGCTTGAGCGTCCGCCAGGCGAGCAAGAAGGCGATCCCCAGGATGAGGTCGATGTTCGTCACCGCAAAGGTGGAGGTCGGGGTACGCCCATTCAACCACAGCAGCAACACTGGCACCCAGAAACCCAGTTTGGCGATCACGCCCAGCGGCATGAACGCCCGATAGCGCAGCGGGTCGCCGCCGATGGTCCAGTAGATCAGTTGCCATGCCGCCGCCGCCCCGACGAAACCGTAATAATATTCGGGATGGGCAAGCGCGGCGGCGGGCGCGGCGACGGTCTTTTCCAGGAAATAGAGCGGCAACAGGATGATCAGACCGTAGATCGCGGCCCCACGGAACAGCCAGCGGGCGGCTTTCGGAGTCATGCGAAGACCTCGTCCAAACCGGTTTCGGCGGGGGCAGCGAGCAGTTGATACAGTGCGACCGCCAGATACCAGCAAGCCACCGCGCTTGCATAAACCAGCAGATTTCCGACCACCATCACGGTGTTGACGATCGTCGGATCGTAGGTACCGCGTTGGCCCGCAACGAAACCGGCGGTAACCATGACCGCCATTGCTACAATGGCGGGAACGAAGATCAGCAGCAGCGCCAGCGTGATCGGAACCACATGGTCCCGCGTTGCTTCCCAGCTCCTGCCCAGCGCAGCGAAGGGGCCGAGATCTTCGGCAACTAACGCCGCTCCGGCCATCAACCAGCGTACGCAAATGTATAGTCCCGGCAGGACGAGGAAGAAGAATCCCAGGACGATACCCAAGCTGCTGACGAGCGAACACAGCACGAACCACACGATCGAACCCGCGCGCCGGGCTGATTGCACTCCTTGGCGCGCGATTAATCGACGAGTCGCGAAGAAAGCTACGATGGATATGGGGATGCCGACGAAATTGGCGCCATAAGGCGGAACGATTCTGTCGAACACCATGACCATTGCGGCGAGGGCGACGATAGTGCCGAGTGCGACAAGCGCGTCGCGGGCAAGCAGGGAGAAGACGGCGCTCGTTACCTCGCCAGGCGACAGTTTACGTTCCATCCACCCCCCCGATCTTTACGGATCCTCTTTGCCGCCCGGCTAGCTGCGGGGCAAGTTGACGGGTGCAGTTCACACTAGCGAAACCCGCCCGCCCGCATGGCGCTCGATCCGGCCCGCCAATTCGAGTTCGAGCAGGATCAGCGCGACCGTCGCGGGCGGTAATCCCGATTGCCGGATCAGTTCGTCGATCGCGACCGGCACCGGGCCCAGCAAGCCGATCAGCGCGTGGCGCTCGGCGTCGCCTGGCTCACCGCTCGGGCGACCATCGAACGGGCTGGTCGGCGCGCGCACCATGCGCGGGTCGATCGGGCGGATCGTCTCCAATATGTCGGCCGCCGACTGGACCAGGGTCGCGCCCTCGCGAATCAGCAAATTGCAGCCCTGGGCGCGCGGTTCGAGCGGGCTGCCGGGTACCGCCATGACGTCACGTCCCGCTTCCGCCGCCAGCCGCGCGGTGATCAACGATCCCGATCGCGGCGCCGCCTCGACCACCACGGTTCCGGTCGACAGCCCGGCGATGACGCGGTTGCGGTGCGGGAAATTGCGCGCCAGCGGCTCGCTTCCCGGCGGCTGCTCGGCGATCAGCAAGCCGCGCTCCGCCACTTGATCCTGCAGCGCGCGATTTTCGGGCGGGAAGGCAATGTCGATTCCGCTCGCGATCACCCCGATCGTGCCCGTCGCCAGCGATCCCTGGTGCGCCGCGGTGTCGAGCCCGCGCGCCAGTCCGGAGACGATGACCACGCCCTCGCGCCCGAGCTCGACCGCCAGCCCGCGCGCGAAGCGGCAGGCGGCGGCGGAGGCGTTGCGCGCGCCGACCATCGCGACGCTGGTGCGCGCGAACAGCGCGGTATCGCCCCTGATCGTCATCGCCGCCGGCGCATTGTCGAGCTCGGCGAGCAGCGAGGGATAATCCATATCGTCGATGAACAGATAGCGCGCGCCAAGCTTCTCGACCTGGGCGATCTCGCGCTCGACCGCGCCCGCCTCGGCGATTCGGGGCGCCTTGCCGCCACCCCGCGCGGCGAGATCGGGCAGTGCCTCGATCGCGCGCTCGGCGCTGCCGAACCGTGCGAGCAACTGGCGGTAAGTGACGGGGCCGATCGTCGGCGTGCGGATCAGCCGCAGCCGCGCGATACGCGGATCAGCCATCCTTCTTGGCGCCGATCCGAGGCTCCCTGCCCTGGATCAGCCGTTCGATATTCTCGCGATGCTTCCACAGCACGATCAGCGCGAGCGCGACCAGCAGGAATACCAGGTCGAAAGTGCCCAGCACCGCGGCGGCGATCGGCGCCGAGATCGCGGCGGCCATGCCCGCGACCGCCGAGATGCGGATCGCCGCGAGCAGCCCCAGCCAGACCACAGCATAGACGAGGCCGATCGGCCAATGGAGCGCCAGCACGATTCCCATCATCGTCGCGACGCCCTTGCCGCCCCGAAATTTCAGCCAGACGGGATAGCAATGGCCGATGAACGCGGCCGCGGCGGCGGGAATCTGATGGCCATGGAACAGCCAGCCGGCGATCAGCACCGCGGCGGCGCCCTTGGCGAGATCGAGCAACAAGGTCGCGGCGGCCAGGCCCTTTCGCCCCGTCCGCAAGACGTTGGTCGCGCCGATATTGCCCGATCCGATCTGCCGAAGGTCGCCGGCACCGAACGCTCGGGTCAGGATGACACCGAACGGGATCGACCCGAGAAGGTAACCGAGCAGCACGGCGCCGGCCGGCGCTGCCCACAGATATTCCGTCGCCACGTGAACGCTCCCCTATCGCGGCGATACATAAGCTAGCGTGTTGGCGGGCGCCACTTATCTTGATCATTACGGATGCATCCCCCTAGAGACGCTGCGCATGAATGATCGGCCGTTGTTGTTATTCGATTCGGGCGTCGGCGGCCTGTCGGTGCTCGCCGCGGTTCAGGCGGTGCTGCCCTCGGCGCCCTTGGTCTATGTCGCCGATTCGGCGGGATTTCCCTACGGCACCAAGAGCGAGCTGGAGATAGCCGCGCGCGTGCCGGCGCTGCTTGGGCGGCTGGCCGAACGCTATGATCCGCGGCTGATCGTGATCGCGTGCAACACCGCCTCGACGATCGCACTCGGCGCGGTGCGCGCCGCGCTCGACTTGCCGATCGTCGGCACCGTGCCGGCGATCAAGCCTGCGGCTGAGATCAGCAAGACCCGCGTGATCGGCGTGCTCGGCACCGACGCAACGGTCCGCCAGCCTTATGTCGACGATCTCGCCGCGCGCTTCGCCGGCGATTGCACCGTCTTGCGCCACGGCTCGGCCGCGTTGGTCGAACTCGCCGAAGCCAAGCTCCACGGCGAAGCGCGGCCGATCGCCGACTATCGCGCGGCGATCGCCGGGCTGTTCGACCAGCCCGGGGGCGACCGCATCGATGTCGTGGTCAATGCCTGCACGCATTTCCCGCTGGTCAGCGACGAACTCGCCGAGGCCGCGCCGCATCCGGTACACTTCGTCGACGGCGCACCCGGGATCGCGCGGCGAGTCGCACACCTTACCGAAGGGCAGGACTGGCCCGAAACGCCGCTGCACCGCGCGGTCTTCACCCGGTTCGGCGATGCCGAACGCCACCTCGCCTCGGCGCTGGCACGCTACGGCATCAACCGCGCCGAGTCGCTTTAACCCGCTTCAGCCCGCCCGGGCCGGCGGCGCGCACAATCGCCGGGCATATTGCTCGGCCAGCATCTGGTGAGCGTGGCGCGCGGAGGGATCGGCGGACTGCTCCGCGGCCGTCCGTTCCTGGGCTTCGCGCCGGGCGAGATAATCTGTATCCTGGCCCCTGGGGCCGATCTGATCGGACATCGCAAGCTCCGATAATGCGAGCGGGAGCGTTCCCGCTCTCAATCGTCGGCTCTGTTCGAACCGCAAATGCCGGCGACGACTCACTCCATACCACGCCAATGCGACACTTGCGTTGACGCAAAGCAGCGTCGCGATTGCAGCTTTTGCACGTCTTACCCATGGAAAATCGGCGAAACCCACGTTATTGGCGCATTTCATGAGCGATTCCACCGCGCGGCCCGTCGATTATTCGCGGG
>NZ_BCYX01000066.1 GCF_001598415.1 Sphingomonas mali NBRC 15500 | reverse complement strand
ACAAATGGCTGCCCGAGGAGGATCTGGCCGATGCCGCTCCGGTCTCCACCGCCCCTGGCGAGGAAATCCGCTACGCGATGCGCGACGGTGAACCGCCGTTCCTCGAAAGCGTGGTTACCTTCCAGGTCAGGCCCGGCGCGGAGGGCGGCTCGATCCTCAGGGTGGTTCACGGCCTGACGGATGCGCGGTTGGTGCCACGCAGATTGTTGGCGGCGAACAATAACGGCCCGTTGATGATGCTCGCCGCCTGACGTCTCGGCCCACCCGGCAAAAATTTCAGCAGATCAGGAGTTCGCCGATGCGCGAAGCGATGCAACTCGTCCCCATGGTCATCGAGCAATCCAGCCGTGGCGAACGCTCGTTCGATATCTATTCGCGCCTGCTCCGCGAGCGGATCATCTTCCTGAACGGGGAGGTGAACGACGCCGTGGCCGCGCTCGTCTGCGCGCAATTGTTGTTCCTGGAGGCCGAAAATCCCCGCAAGCCGATCCAGCTCTACGTCAATTCACCCGGCGGTGTCGTGACCAGCGGCCTCGCGATGTACGATACCATGCAATACATTCGCGCCCCCGTTCACACGCTCTGCATGGGGACGGCGCGATCGATGGGCTCGTTCCTGCTGATGGCGGGCGAACCCGGCGAACGCGCCGCCTTGCCCAATGCCAGCATCCTCATCCACCAGCCGTCGGGCGGCTTCCAGGGGCAGGCGTCGGACATGCTGATCCACGCCGAGGAAATCTTTCGCACCAAGCAGCGCATGACCCGGCTCTACGCCGAGCATTGCGGTCGCACCTATGAGGAGTTCGAGGCCGCGATGGACCGCGATCGCTTCATGACGGCGGAAGAAGCGATGGAATGGGGACTGATCGACCGCATCCTCACCGAACGTGAGGTTGGGACGATGGGCGGCGATGGAAGCGCCTGAATTGCGGGAGTCGCGTGCGGTTTGTTGTGGGGAGCGAGGGTAAGACTCGCCCCCGCGTTATATCACGCTATCGCCGCATCCCTGCCGGGTTTGGCAACTGGGTGGAATGGGGTTGCGTCACGTGCCGCCCATCTCCGTTCGTCCTGAGCTTGTCGAAGGACGTGTTCCACGCGACGCGGCCAGTTGGGACAATAAAACCCAGTCACCCGCAATCAGCGCCTCTTTCTTGGCTCTGGACCAGCCTTTGATCTGCCGTTCGGCGCTCAAGGCTTCGATCCTTGTGCCGAAGTCCTGCGACCACACGAGTACGACGGGCTGTCGGCGGGCAGTATAATCGCTGCCGCGCCCCGCCTGATGCATGCCGATGCGAATCTCGAGGTTATCGGTATGACCGGCATAATAGCTGCCGTCGGAGCATTTCAAGAGGTAAGCCCAGAACGCCATCCGAGAAGGATGGCAGGATGGGGTGATTCGATCGAGAGGCTTAGCGCGAACACGTCCTTCGACAAGCTCAGGACGAACGGAGTAGGGGAGGCGCGGGGACCAGCGCTGCCGAGGCGTCGCCCCCCGGTCCGGCGTCGGCTATTTACGACAACGCCGCCTTCACCAGCCCACTCGCCTTGGACATGTCCAGATTCTGCGCATGGCGCGCCTTCAGCTCCGCCATCACGCGGCCCATGTCTTTCATGCCGCTCGCGCCCAGCTCGGCCTTGATCGCCTCGATGGCCGCGCTGGTCTCCGCCTCGCTCATCTGCGCGGGCAGGAAGCGCTCGATCACGTCGATTTCGCTCTGCTCGACATCGGCGAGTTCCTGGCGGCCGCCCTTCACGTACATTTCGATCGATTCGCGGCGCTGCTTGACCATTTTCTGCAGCACTTCGGTGACGAGCGTGTCATCCTCGGTCGGCTGCGCCTTGACGCGCTCCTCGATGTCGCGGTTCTTGATCGCGCTCTGGATCAGGCGGATCGCGGCGGTTCCCTGCTTGTCTCCGCCTTTCATGGCGGTGACGAGGGCGTTCTTGATGTCATCTCTTATCATCAGGCCCACATAGCGACGCCAGCCGGTTGACGCGAGGGGGGTAGGGGTCTAGCTGCCGGGCCTTAGCGACATCGCTGCCCAAACCAACGGAGTGCCCGCCGACGATGGCCGACGCCAAGCCTTTTGCCGTGCCCGAAGGGGCGACCGGATGCCTCGTTCTAGCATCGGGGGACGTGCTTTGGGGCCGCGGCTTCGGTGCCGAGGGCCAGGCGGTCGGCGAAGTGTGCTTCCACACCGCGATGACCGGCTATCAGGAGATCATGACCGACCCGAGCTTCGCCGGTCAGATCATTACCTTCACCTTCCCGCATATCGGCAATGTCGGCGCCAATCCCGACGACGTGGAGGCGGACATGCCGCACGCGCTCGGCATGATCGTGCGCGAGGACGTGACCGAGCCCAGCAACTTCCGGTCGGTCGAGCGGCTCGACGACTGGATGAAGCGCCATGCGCGGGTCGGGCTGGCCGGGATCGACACGCGCGCGCTGACCAAGCGAATCCGGACGGGCGGCGCCCCCAACGGCGTCATCGCGCATGCCGCCGACGGCAAGTTCGACGTTCCCCTTCTGCTCGACATGGCGCGCGCCTGGCCGGGGCTGGAAGGCATGGACCTGGCGATCGCGGTCACCACCGAGATGGATTACGGCTGGGAAGGCGGCGTCTGGCGGCTGGGGTTCGGCTATGGCGGGGAGGGGCGCGAGGATGACCGTCCCCATGTCGTCGCCATCGATTACGGCGCCAAGCGCAACATCTACCGCAATCTGGTCAAGGCCGGCGCCAAGGTCAGCGTCGTCCCCGCCACCGCGACCTTCGACCAGGTGATGGCGCTCAAGCCCGACGGCTTTTTCCTGTCGAACGGCCCGGGCGACCCTGCCGCTACCGGCGAATATGCCGTACCGGTGATCCAGCAATTGCTCGAGACCAACATTCCGCTGTTCGGCATCTGCCTCGGCCACCAATTGCTCGGTCTGGCCGTGGGCGCGAGCACGACCAAGATGTTCCAGGGCCATCGCGGCGCCAACCATCCGGTCAAGCGCCTCAGTGACGGCAGGGTCGAGATCACCAGCATGAACCACGGCTTCGCGGTCGAACGCGACAGCCTGCCGGCCAATGCGCGCGAGACGCATGTGTCGTTGTTCGACGGGTCGAATGCCGGGCTTGAGTTGACCGATCGTCCGGCGTTCAGCGTGCAATACCACCCTGAGGCGAGCCCTGGGCCGCAGGACAGTTTCTATCTGTTCGAGAAGTTTGTGGGCTCGTTGCGGTGATTGCGGTTACGGCTTTGATGCTGGCGACCGGCGCGGCGGTCGCCCCTGGGCAAATCGTCGATCCCGATTTTGTCGGGAATTTCGGAGTATGGAATGTGCGTTGCCCACCGGCTCCGCGCGATACGTTCGACCGTTTGCAGTGCGAAGCGAGGGCTGTGGTTGACGATGTCGCGATCGTCGCACGGCGGGAGAATGAAGAGGTCCAGTTCGAGCTGTCGTCCCCGAAGTGTCCGGGGGTCGTAGCCGAGGCCAGTGCACCGCGAAATTCGCTCAACCCCCGCAATCGGAACTTAGGCTTGTCTGTGTCGCAGATGATCCAGGGTGTTCTGAGCGGCACGCTTTCACTTTCCATACCTCGATGCGAAGCGTTCGAAACCCGCCTCGTGTTCAATCGCACCGAAACAGATCGCGCGTTCGAGATCGTCACCTCGTCTCGCAGACCGAAGAAGTAAAAGATAATGCCCAAACGCACCGACATCTCCTCGATCCTCGTCATCGGCGCCGGGCCGATCGTCATCGGCCAGGCGTGCGAGTTCGATTATTCGGGCACGCAGGCGATCAAGGCGCTCAAGGAAGAGGGCTATCGCATCGTCCTGGTCAATTCGAACCCGGCGACGATCATGACCGATCCCGAGCTGGCCGACGCGACCTATATCGAGCCGATCACCCCCGGCGTCGTCGCCAAGATCATCGAGAAGGAGCGCCCTGATGCGGTGCTGCCGACGATGGGCGGGCAGACCGCGCTCAACACCGCTTTGGCGCTCGCGCAGGATGGCACGCTCGAGAAATTCGGCGTGATCATGATCGGCGCCGATGCCGAGGCGATCGACAAGGCCGAAGACCGCCTCAAGTTCAAGGACGCGATGACCAAGATCGGTCTCGAAAGCGCGCGCTCGGCGATCGCGCATTCGGAGGCCGAGGCGCTGGAAGGACTCGAAAAGGTCGGCTTGCCGGCGATCATCCGCCCGAGCTTCACGCTGGGCGGGACCGGCGGCGGCGTCGCCTATAACAAGGACGAGTTCATCGACATCGTCCGCAAGGGGCTCGACGCCAGCCCGACCACCGAGGTGCTGATCGAGGAATCGCTGCTCGGCTGGAAAGAATATGAGATGGAGGTCGTCCGCGACCGCAAGGACAATGCCATCATCGTCTGCTCGATCGAGAATGTCGATCCGATGGGGGTCCACACCGGCGATTCGATCACCGTCGCGCCCGCGCTGACGCTGACCGACAAGGAATATCAGATCATGCGCAACGCGTCGATCGCGACGCTGCGTGAAATCGGTGTAGAAACAGGTGGTTCGAACGTTCAGTTCGCAGTCAATCCGAAGGACGGCCGTCTCGTCGTCATCGAGATGAACCCGCGCGTGTCGCGCTCGTCGGCACTGGCGTCGAAGGCGACCGGCTTCCCGATCGCCAAGGTCGCGGCCAAGCTGGCGGTCGGCTACACGCTCGACGAGATCACCAACGACATCACCGGCGCGACGCCGGCGTCGTTCGAGCCGACGATCGACTATATCGTCACCAAGATCCCGCGCTTCGCGTTCGAGAAGTTCAAGGGAGCCGAAGCCGTGCTGTCGACCGCGATGAAGTCGGTCGGCGAAGTGATGGCGATCGGCCGCAACATCCACGAATCGCTGCAGAAAGCGCTACGTGGGCTCGAGACCGGCCTGTCGGGGTTCAACACGGTCGACCGCCTGGTCGGCGCGCCGCGTGACGAGATCGAGGCGGCGTTGGCCGTGGCGACTCCCGATCGGCTGCTGGTCGCGGCGCAAGCGCTGCGTGAAGGCTTCACCGTCGCCGAGGTGCATGCGATCGCCAAATACGATCCGTGGTTCCTCGAACGCATCGCCGAGATCATCGCCGCCGAAAACGAAGTGATCGCCAATGGCTTGCCGCAGGACGCACCCGGCATGCGCCGCCTCAAGTCGATGGGCTTCAGCGACAAGCGGCTTGCCTATCTCGCGGTGCAGTCGGTCGGGCTGCGCGACCGTTTCCCGGCGCGTAGCGGCCTGATCCACGAAGCGGTCAAGGCGATGGCCGGCGGGGTCAATGAGGACGAAGTGCGCGCGCTGCGGCACAAGCTAGGCGTGCGCCCGGTGTTCAAGCGCATCGACACCTGCGCCGCCGAGTTCGACGCCAAGACGCCGTACATGTACTCGACCTATGAGGCGCCGAGCTTCGGCGCGCCCGAGTGCGAAAGCCAGCCGTCGACGCGGCGCAAGATCGTCATCCTGGGTGGCGGTCCGAACCGGATCGGGCAGGGGATCGAATTCGACTATTGCTGCTGCCACGCCTGTTTCGCGCTGGCGGACGCCGGGTTCGAGACGATCATGATCAATTGCAACCCGGAGACGGTGTCGACCGATTACGACACCTCGGACCGGCTCTATTTCGAGCCGCTGACCGCCGAGGATGTGCTCGAGATCCTCCATACCGAGCAACAGGCGGGCGAACTGGTCGGCGTGATCGTCCAGTTCGGTGGCCAGACCCCGCTCAACCTGGCTCGCGCGTTGGAGAAGGCTGGCATTCCGATCCTCGGCACCAGCCCCGATGCGATCGACCTGGCCGAGGATCGCGAGCGGTTCGCGGCGTTGGTCAACAAGCTTGGCCTGCACCAGCCGGCCAACGGTATTGCGCGCAGTCGCGACGAGGCGGTCGCGGTGGCGGAACGCATCGGCTATCCCGTGCTCATGCGCCCGAGCTATGTCCTCGGTGGCCGCGCAATGGAGATCGTCGACGGCACCCAGCAGCTCGACGATTATATCCAGACCGCGGTCCAGGTGTCGGGCGATTCGCCAGTGCTGATCGACCAATATCTGCGCGACGCGATCGAGGTCGATGTCGATGCGATCTGCGACGGCACCGACGTCGTGGTCGCTGGCGTGCTCCAGCATATCGAGGAAGCCGGCGTTCATTCGGGCGACAGTGCCTGCTCGATCCCGCCCTACAGCCTGCCTGACGATATCATCGCCGAGATCGAGCGCCAGACCGACTTGCTGGCGCGGGCGCTCAACGTGGTCGGCCTGATGAATATCCAATTCGCGGTCAAGGACGGCAAAGTCTATCTGATCGAGGTCAATCCGCGCGCCAGCCGCACGGTGCCGTTCGTCGCCAAGGCGATCGGATCGCCGATCGCCAAGATCGCCAGCCGGGTGATGGCGGGGGAGAAGCTCAAGGACTTGCCGGTGATCGATCGCGACATCGGCTATTTCGCGGTCAAGGAAGCGGTGTTCCCGTTCAACCGCTTCCAGGGGATCGATCCTGTTCTCTCACCGGAAATGAAGTCAACCGGCGAAGTCATGGGAATAGATCAGGATTTCACCGCAGCCTTCGGCAAGGCCGAACTCGGCGCGGGGACCATCCTGCCGGAGAGCGGGACGGTGTTCATCAGCGTCAAGGACAGCGACAAGCCGGTCGTCCTGCCCGGCGCCCGCGCGCTCGCCGATTTCGGCTTCACCGTCGTCGCGACCGGTGGCACGGCGGATTATCTCAGCGAGCATGGCGTGCCGGTCGAACGCGTCAACAAGGTGGCGCAGGGCCGTCCGCATATCGTCGACCGGATCAAGGACGGCGGCATCGACATGATCTTCAATACGACCGAAGGCTGGCAGTCGCTCAAGGACTCGCAGCCGATCCGCCAAGCAGCGGTCGCGCAGAAGATTCCGCACTTCACCACGGCCTCTGCGTCGGTCGAAGCTGCAAAGGCTATTGTGGCACTTGCAACACGGTCACTTGAAGTTCGGCCGCTGCAATCCTATCATTCGCACTCGCACAATTGATCCCCTCACAAGAGAAACAGGTGCGGGCGGTTCCGGAACGGGCCGCTTGGGGATGAATATTTGGAACGAGGGACCAGGGGTTATGGCGACTGTTGAGAAGATGCCGATGCTGCAAGAGGGCTATGAAAAGCTCACTGCGGATCTGCGCCGTCTCAAAGACGAGCGGCCCCAGATCGTCGATGCGATCGAGGAGGCCCGCGCGCACGGCGACCTGTCGGAAAACGCCGAATATCATGCCGCCAAGGAGCGTCAGGGCCAGATCGAGGCGTCGATCGCCGATATCGAGGATAAGCTCAGCCGCGCGCAGATCATCGATCCGACCGAATTGTCGGGCGACAAGGTCGTGTTCGGCGCGACGGTGACGTTGCTCGATGACGACGAGAAGCCGGTAAAGTATCAGATCGTCGGCCAGACCGAGGCGGACGCCAAGAGCGGCCGCATCTCGTACAATTCGCCGCTCGGCCGCGCGCTGATCGGCCGCAAGGTCGATGACGAGGTCGAAGTGTCGGTGCCGGCCGGCGACCGCTATTACGTCGTCGCCAAGATCGAGTTCATTTAGAGCATCGCGCGGAAAAGTGGGTACCGGTTTTCCGCGAAAGCGATGCGACCACAGAGAAACAGAGCGGCGTGCATGATTTATAAATCATGCGCGCCGCTCTAAACCCGATGCATTTCCGCGATGCGCCGGCGACGTACGGGATAGCGATCCTGACCGTCGCCGTGTCGGTATGCGCGATTCTGTTCGTTGCACCCGACCTGGCAGCGGTCACCGGCGGGTTCATTCCCGGTCGCGTTCCCGACGTGCCGATCGCCAATTATGCCGGCTGGCTCGTGCCCGTCTGGCTGACGCCGCTCAGCGCCACCCTGCTGCATGGCGGGTGGATGCATCTGTTCTTCAACATGGTGATGCTGGTCTATTGCGGACGCGAGGCTGAGCGCGCGCTTGGATCGGTCAGCATAGCGGCGCTCTATGTGGTCGGCGCCTACGCCGCCGCGGCCGGGCAATGGGCGCAGGATCCGGCTGCGGTCATGCCGATGATCGGCGCCAGCGGCGCGATCTCCGCGCTCGTGGCCGCCTATGCGATGTTGTACGGCGGGAGCCGTACGCCAGGCGTGGGGCCGCTGCCCGCCGGACTTATCCACGCTTTGTGGCTGGGTGCGGCCTGGACTGGGATTAACCTGTTGATCGGATTCGCGACGATGATGGGCCAGCCGGTCGCGATCGGCGCGCATATCGGCGGCTTCATCGTCGGCCTGGTCCTGGCGCGTCCACTGCTGCTGTGGCGCTATCGTAAGGCGTAGCGCCCGCTACCCGTTACGCCTGGCATCACCCAGCGTGAGGCTGGGATGACGACGTAGCGGATGCAGATATTTTAGCCGTGCGGCGCCTGCAGGTCGGGATCGGGCTCGAGCAAGCGGTGCAGGTGGACCACCACGAACTTCATCTCGGCATCGTCGACCGTGCGTTGCGCAGCGGCGCGCCACGCTTTTTCGGCCGAGGCGTAATCGGGATAGATGCCGACGACCTCAATGGTCTTTTCGTCGAAATCGAGAGTCTGCGGATCCTTGACGCGGCCGCCGAACACGAGGTGGAGCTTGCTCATGCCCCACCCCATAACCTGCTGCGGTGCAGCGTTGAAGCGCCTATTTGGACTTCTTTGCCGGCTTTAACGGCGGCGCCTCGGCTGCGGTACGGTTGAGCGCCGCGTCCCCCGCGCTCGACACCGCTTTGGCCACCTGGTCGATCAGCTTCGAAACCTGCGCCTTGGCGGCGTCCTTGCTGAGCGGCAGCGAGCCGAGCTCCGCCTTGGCGGCATCGCGCGCGGCTTCGGCGGCGCCCGCCGCGACACCGGTCAGGCGCTTGCCGACCGAGCCCAGCAATTCCGTTTCGCGTTTGGTCTTGGGCAGCAGCGCACCCGCCGCCAGGCCGATCGCGATCCCGCCGGCAATCACCGCGAGCGGATTGGTCTCGATCGCCTTGCCGGCGCGTTCGGCGACCTTGCGCGTTTCGTGAAGCGCGTCGTTGGTCGCGCCGCGTGCGGTCGCCAGGGCGCTTTCCACGCGGCCGCTCTGTTTGGTCTCTGCTGTCTCGGTCATATCCATGTCCCTCTTGTATGGGGTCGAACTCTTCATGCGTCGGTCGGTTGCCTTCGGAGCAGGCGCGCGAGCGGTTTACGCGCGATAAATGCGGTCAACAGCGCCGTGATACCGATAGCGGGCAGGGGGTTGCGCTTCACCGACTCGATTCCGGACCGCGCCATTTCGCCACCGACCTCTTTCAATTCCTCGATCGCATCGCGAGCGAGGGCGCTGGGCTTCAGCCGCGATTGCAGCGCAACGACGGTCCGCGCCAATTGACGGCGTGCGTCGACGGAGTTGGTTTCCGCCTTGGCCAGTTCCTCGTCGATCAGGTTCACTATCGGCCATCCTTGTCGGTGATCGCGGTCGCCTTCTTGACCAGCAGCCAGGCGCCCCAGCCCATGATCGCGGTTACCAGCACACCTCCGCCGACGACGATCAAGGTCGCCCATCCCGGACCGACCAGCCAGCGCAAGGTCATCAGCAACCCCACCAGCGCCGCCACCAACACCGCTTGTGCGAGCACCAGCGCGCCGATTCCGAGCAGGATCGCGTTGCGCGCCTCGTCCAGCCGTGAGAACAGCCGCGCGCGATAGAGTTTGACCTCCGCCCGAACGAAATTCTCGCCATCGTCGATCAGTCGGCTGACCAGCGACGTGATGCTCTCGTCGGGCTGCGGTTCCCCCTCCACGCGCGGCCGCTCGGATCAGGCTTTGGTGTCGTTCGACGGCTTGTCCGACGGTTTGTCGGCCTGACCATCGAGCCCTGCCTTGACCAACCGCGCCAGGACGAAGCCGATCGCGGCGGCGGTGCCGATCGCCACCGCCGGGCTTTTCTTCACGAATTCGCGCGCATCGTCGATGATGTCGTCGACCTGCTTTTCCTTGAGCGCGCCCGAGAAGTTGGCGACGGCGTCGGCGGCGGAGCGGGCATATTGGCCATATTGCTCGCCGACCTTCTCGTCGACCGTGCCGGCGGCATCCTGCAGCATCTTCGCCAGCTCGTCGAGCGCGGTGCCGGCGCGGCTCTTGCCATCCTCGGCATAGCCCTTCGCCTTTTCGCCGGCGTCGTTGGCGAACTTGATCACATTGTCCTTGAGCGCCTGGGTGGCGTTTGGCTTGTCACCAGTCGTCCCGCCGGCGGTCCCCGTGCCGTTCGGCGTTTCGTTCGATGCGGTATCGGCCATGGTACTCTTCCTTACTGGTTCGCTGTCGACAGAGGTCGACAATCGCTGTTCCATATCGACAACCAAGGCGGCGCTTGCCGGTTCCGTCTGGCGGGACAAGCGATTTGCCGCCCGCGCGCGAAGCCGTTAGAGCGCCGCCGCGACGCCCCAATCCCTTATCTAGGAAGACCGTTCCATGACCGCAATCATCGACATTCACGGCCGCCAGATCATCGACAGCCGCGGCAACCCCACGGTCGAGGTCGAAGTGATGCTCGAGGACGGGTCGTTCGGTCGCGCCGCGGTGCCCTCGGGCGCCTCGACCGGCGCGCACGAAGCGGTCGAACTGCGCGACGGCGACAAGAGCCGCTGGTCGGGCAAGGGCGTGCAGAAAGCGGTCGACGCGGTCAACGGCGAGATCGCCGACACATTGCTCGGCTTCGATGCCGAGGATCAGGCCGAGGTCGACGCCGCGATGATCGCGCTCGACGGCACGCCGAACAAGGCGCGGTTGGGCGCCAATGCGATCCTGGGTGTCAGCCTGGCGACTGCGAAGGCCGCGGCCGATGCGCGCGGCCTGCCGCTCTATCGCTATGTCGGCGGGGTTAATGCGCACGTTCTGCCGGTGCCGATGATGAACATCATCAATGGCGGCGAACATGCCGACAACCCGATCGATTTCCAGGAATTCATGATCATGCCGGTCGGCGCGTCGTCGCTGTTCGAGGCGGTGCGCACCGGATCGGAAATCTTCCACACGCTCAAGAAGATGCTTCATGAGAAGGGCCTGTCCACCGGCGTCGGTGACGAAGGCGGCTTCGCGCCGGACATCGCCAACACCACCGACGCACTCGACTTCATCATGCGGGCGATCGAAGGGGCAGGGTATACGCCCGGCGACGACGTGATGCTCGCGCTCGATCCAGCCTCGACCGAATTCTTCAAGGACGGCAAGTATCACATCTCGGCCGAGGGCAAGGTGCTGACGCCGCACGAAATGGCTGCCTATTACGCGGACCTGGTCGCCAAATACCCGATCATCTCGATCGAGGACGGCATGGCGGAAGACGATTTCGAGGGCTGGAAGGCGCTGACCGACATGGTCGGCGACAAGGTCCAGCTGGTCGGCGACGATCTGTTCGTGACCAACCCCAAGCGGCTGGCCGACGGCATCGAGCGCGGCCTCGCCAATTCGATCCTGGTCAAGGTGAACCAGATCGGCACGCTGACCGAGACGCTGGCGGCGGTGTCGATGGCGCAGCGCAATTCGTACACCGCGGTGATGTCGCACCGTTCGGGCGAGACCGAGGACGCGACGATCGCCGACCTGGCGGTCGCGACCAATTGCGGTCAGATCAAGACCGGCAGCCTGGCGCGGTCGGACCGGTTGGCCAAGTACAACCAGCTGATCCGGATCGAAGAGGAACTGGGCGACGTCGCGGTGTTTGCCGGGCGGAGTGTGATCCGCGGAAAGTAAGTCGGTCGTCGTCATACCGGACTTGTCCCGGCATCCGGCTTCCAACAACGGCTGAGTTCCGTTGTGGGGGCTGGACCCGGAAAGAGTGCGGGGTGGCGACCTGACCTGTTGCTTGCCGGTCACTCGCGATTCAATTCATCGCCAATCCGATTCGATTCGGCGAAACATGGTTAAATACGGGGTTGATCCGCGAGTCGCGGTGCGCGAGAAGACCAAAAGATGTCGTCCCGCCGCCGCACCACTTTCGGTTCCGTTTTTCGTCGTGCCGCCTTTCCCGCGCTCGCGTTGGGGATCATGGCGTTTTTCGGCACCTATGCGGTTGTCGGCAGCAACGGCGCGCTCGCCTATGGCGATTACCAGCGCCTGCTCGCCAAAAAGCAGCAGCAGCTTGCCGAGCTCAAGCAGAAGCAGACGGTGCTCGCCAATCGCGTCCAGTTGCTCGACCCGAACAAGGTCGATCCGGATATGGCCGACGAGCTGACGCGCAAGCAGCTGAACGTGGTTAATCCCAACGAGGTCGTCGTCCCGCTCAAATAAGCGGCCGCGGGTTGATGTGGAGCAAGCGCACTGGCGTCGCGCCGCGCAATCTGGCAGCACTCCATCCTATAAGGTTCGGAGAGTCCAATGAAGTTCAAGCTGCTGGGCGCGGTCGCCTGTATCGCGCTGGCGTCGTGTCATTCGTCGACCACTTCTTCCAACGTCAACGCAACGAACGTCAACGAAACCGCCGTCGCCAACACGACGGCGCCAGTACCGGCTGGCCCGTCTCAGCAATGGGCGCACTTCCGCGATGGCTTTATCGACGGCTGGTTCAAGCTCGACCCCGCCTTCGCGGTCTATCAGGGCAAGCACGAGTTCGACGGCGTGATGCCCGACTGGAGCCCGGCCGGACTTAAGGCGCAGGCCGATTTCCTGCACAAGGCGATCACCGATGCCCAGGCGTTCGACAAGGCCAAGCTGTCCAAGGAGGATGCGTTCGAGCGCGATTATCTGATCCAGGTCGCGCGCGGAAAGCTGTTCTGGCTGGAGGATGCCGACCAGCCGCACACCAATCCGGCTTATTATGTCGGCAACGGCCTCGATCCGAACACCTATATCGCGCGGCCTTATGCCCCGGCGAAGGTGCGGATGGAGGCGCTGATCAAGTTCTTCCGCCAGGTGCCGTCGGCGGTGTGGAACATCCGCACCAATTTGCGCACGCCGATGCCCGAGAGCTTCATCAAATATGGTGTCGCGGCGTTCAGCGGCTTCGCAGATTATTATCGCGGTGATGCGCGCAAGGCGTTCGCCAGCGTCCACGACAAGAAGATGCAGAAGGATCTGAAGGACGCCTCCGAAGCCGCGGCGATCGTGACGGGCGACCTCGCCAAATGGCTCGGCAATCAGAAGAAGACCGCGACCAAGGATTTCGCGCTCGGACCCGAGAAGTTCCAGCGCATGCTTGCCGAGACCGAAGGCGTCGACACCCCGCTCGATCAGCTCGAGGCGGCGGGCAAGGCGGACCTAGCCAAGAACCAGGACGCGCTCAAGCAAGCGTGCGCCAAATATGCGCCGAAGAAGACCATCCAGGCGTGCATGGACAAGATGTCGGCCAACAAGCCGGCCGGCAACGATCCGGTCGCCGAGGCGCGGCGCCAGATCCCGATGCTGCGCCAGTTCGTGGTGTCGCACGACATCGTTTCGATTCCCGGCACCGAACAGGCGCTGGTCGAGGAAAGCCCGCCCTATAACCGGCAGAATTCCGCTTATATCGATCCGCCGGGACCGTTCGATAAGGGCATTCCGTCGGTCTATTACATCTCGCCGCCCGATCCGAGCTGGCCCAAGGCCAAGCAGCTCGGCTTCGTGCCCGGCAAGATGGACCTGCTGTTCACCTCGGTCCACGAAGTGATGCCGGGACATTTCGTCCAGTTCCTGCATGCCAACCGCTCGCCCTCGCTCTTCGGCCAGCTGTTCGTCGGTTATGCCTATGCCGAGGGCTGGGCGCATTATGCCGAGGAAATGATGTGGGATGCCGGCCTGGGGAATGGCGACCCCGAGACGCATATCGGCGAATTGTCCAACGCCCTGCTGCGCGATTGCCGCTTCCTGTCGGCGATCGGAATGCATGCGCGCGGCATGACCCAGGCGGATTCGTACAAGATGTTCCGCGAGCAATGCTATCAGGACGAAGGCAATTCGGACCAGCAGGCGGCGCGCGGGACCTACGATCCGGCGTATCTCAACTACACGCTCGGCAAGCTGATGATCCGCAAGCTGCGCGACGACTGGACCGCGACGCGCGGCGGACGCAAGGCGTGGAAGCAGTTCCACGACCAGTTCCTGTCCTATGGCGGCCCGCCGATCCCGCTGGTGCGCGGCGCGATGATGGGCACCGAGGCGAAATCGGTTTTTTGAGAACTTAACCCTCTCCCGCTTGCGGGAGAGGGAGGGGCCCGCCGCGAAGCGGTGGGAGGGCGAGGGTCTTCTTTCTTCTTCCCAGCGGATAGCGCCAAAAAAGAAGAAAGAAGACCCTCACCCAACCCTCTCCCGCAAGCGGGAGAGGGTTGAACACTATCGCGTCGTCTTGAGGGTCGGTACGTCGCTTTGAACTTCGGTCCGTGTCGGATTGCGGATTGAGGGGCGCAGGCGCGCGATGCTGCAAAGGCCGGCGACCGCGGCGAGCCCGACCGACACCAGCGGGGGGACGCGGCCCGATCCGATGCCCAGCGCCAACAGGAGGGCCACCACGGTCGCACCGGTGGTCTGCCCGGTCAGGCGCACGGTGGAGATCAGCCCGCCCGCCGCCGCCGCGCGTTCGCGCGGCGCGCTGCCGATGATCAACCGCGCGTTGGGCGGCATGAAGGTGCCGAACCCCGATCCGCACAACGCCATCCGCCAGGCGATGTCGAAATAGCTGGGGTGATCGGGCAGGAAGGCGATCAACAGCAGTGCGGTGATGCTGATGCACATGCCGATGCCGCCGAGCAGCCCAGCCGGAATGCGGTCGGACAGCCAACCGGCCATCGGCGCCACGATCATATTCGTGAGCGGCCAAGGCGCGATCGCCGCGCCAACCATCGCTGCGCTGAAACCGAATTCCTGGGTCAGGCGGAACGGCGTCGACAGCAACAGGGTCATCGAGGCGATGAAGGCTGTATAGGCGCCGATCACCGACAGCGCGATGACCGGGCGGTCGAGTAGATCGAGCGGCAGGATCGGATTGGCGTCCCCCCGCTCGCGGCGGACGAAGAAATAACCGATCAAGGCGCCAGTCGCGACGATCGCGCCCGACACTACCGGACTATCGCCGTGCACTGCGCTTTCCGCGCCGCCGATGATCAGCCCGAACATCGACGCGCACATCACCGCACCGAGCAGGTCGAAATTGGCGTGGCGCGGCTTCGGGTCGGGCAGCGCGTGACCGAGCAGCAGGCTGAGCAGCGCGAACGGAATCGCGCAGGCAAACACCCAGGGCCACGGCGCGACAGCCAGCACCAACCCGCCGATCGTCGGCGCGGCGGCGGCCGAGCTTGACACGATGACCGAGTTTATGCCGAGCCCCCGGCCCAATTGCTTCGACGGATAGGTCGAGCGGATCAGCGCCGACGACACGCTGAGCGCGCCCGCCGCGCCGATCGCCTGCGCCGCACGGACCACCAACAGGAACGGCAGGCTCTTGGCGAAGAAGCAAAGCAGTGTCGCGACGGTGAAGATCAGCTGCCCGACCTGGTACATCCGCTTCAGCCCGATCCGCTCGCCGAGCCCGGCAAAGGGCAGGAGCAGCATCACCAGCATCAGCTGGTAGACGGTGACGATCGCGACGACCGAGCTCGAATCGACCTTCAAGTCGCGGGCGATCGAGGGAAGCGCGACATTGGCGATACCGCCGTCGATGATGATCAGCGCGGTCCCGCAGCACAGCGAACCGATCGCGAGATAGCGTCGCGGCAGGGACAGGCCGTCGCTGGGCGCAGGCTCTATTTCGGGATCGTGAAGGTCGACCTGTCCGTTCATGCCGGGCTCCATCCCGGCGGCGCCAGCTCGAACCCGCCGAAATCGAACCCCGGCGTCACCACGCAGCTGACCAAGGCCCAGCGGTCGCGCGGCTCGGCCGCCTGCCAGGCGCCGGCCGGGACCAGCACTTGCGGATTGTCGGGGCCGAGGCGGTGGTCGCGCGTCTCGCCGTCTTCATGGATCAGCAACGTGAGCGGGTGGCCATCGTTCCAGATCCACAATTCGGCGGCGTCGACACGATGCCAGTGCGAGCGTTCCCCGGCATCGAGCAGGAACAAAATTGCCGTGGCGAGATCGCGGCCGCCGCGCGGATCTGGCGCGCGCATCGTCTCCCGGAACCACCCGCCCTCGGGGTGGGGGGCGAGGTTCAGGCGGGCGACGAGCGGATGCGGCATGCGCAAGCCCATGCTCCCGGAAATCGGGCCAGGACAACCCCAAAAGGGATTATGATTCACGAACGCGCGTCACCCGGCTCTTGCCCTCTCCCGCTTG
>NZ_BCYX01000065.1 GCF_001598415.1 Sphingomonas mali NBRC 15500 | reverse complement strand
AGTTTTTCAACACAATCATCCCAAAAGCCGACGTTCGCTCATGTGAGTGGAAAATGTCCAAAACCGGGTGGAAAGAAGCCGGTCGCGTTGTCAGTAACTGCCTCGGTCCGAACCCGGGGCAATTATCAAACGCTCGTCTAATTCTCCGCTGCCACACCTTGCCGCAAATTCAGTCGCGAGCGTTGGGTCGGCGTCAAACGAGTGAAATTCGGCGTCTGTGAGCAGATAAAATTCCTCGTAGTCGACCATCCGATTGCTGACAGGAATGCTAAGATAGGGTCGCCCGCTCGCGGTATCCGTCCCCAACGAATATCGGTGTTCGCGCGAAACCTTGCTGTCGATGAACCTCATGAAACCGATATTAGCGTTGAGAGCGGATGGCGGCAAATTGGTCTATTCTGTTGAAGAAGTCGCACTCTGCGGCGATTGATCCGCGGCTCGTATTCTAGACGAGCCTTCCCCGCTTCGGATCAGGCGAGTGCGAGCCTCCGCATCGGTGTCATCTTCGCCATCTTCCGGAGGTTTTGGGCCGCGGCGGCGAGGTGGAACTCGTCTCTTGCTCCATTGGGTCCGCGTAGGCGCAGGCGATCGAGCTTCAGGATGCGCTTGAGGTGCGCGAACAACATCTCGACCTTTTTGCGCTGGCGGCATGATACACGGTAGGCGTCGGTGGTAGCGATCGCGCGGGCCATGTCGCGAGCGCCCTCGTGGATCGAGCGGGTTACCTTGCGCGCTGGCATGTTCGGCGTGCAACGTTGTCGCAGGGCACAGCCATGGCAGTCCTGCTGGCGCGCGCGATAGCGGATCGACCCGTCCTTATCGACGTGGCCGCGCGGCGTTGTGAAGTTGCGGTTGGACCGCCGCAGGCGGTTGCCGGCCGGGCAGATGTAGCTGTCGTCGTCGTGATCATAGATGAAGTCAGCGCGTTCGAAGCTGCCATCGCTCCGGGCGGACTTGTCGAACACGGGGATGTGTGGCTCGATGCTCTTGTCCTCGACCAGCCACGCCAGGTTGGGCGCTGACCCATAGGCCGTATCCGCCACGAGCCGCTCGGGCCAGAGGCCGAAGCGATCCTGTGCCCGTTCGATCATCCGGCGCTGGGCGGTCACCTCGGCCTGCCGCACCGAGGTCGTCGCCTCGACATCGACGATCACCGCATGGTCGAGATCGATCAGATAGTTGGTGCTGTACGAGTAGAAGGCGGCTTCACGCGTCGCCGCGGTCCAGCGCGACGCGGGGTCGGTGAGGTTGATCCGCTTGGGTGTGACCGGCGTCGAACCGCCGAAGGCAGCATCATCCAGCACGTCCAGATACTCGCGCACGGCCCGCCCCGCCGCGTCTGGCGGTAGGCCTTCTTCACCCGGCACCGAACGCTGGCGATGGACGTCTGCTCGGATCAGACTGGCATCGACCGCGAACCCTTCGCCTCCCACCAGGCCTTCGGCCATGCAGCGCTCGACGGTCATCTCGAACAGCTTGCGTAACAGGTCACTGTCACGGAACCGGCCGTGCCGGTTCTTCGAGAAGGTCGAGTGATCGGGGATCGCACCATCCAGGTCGAGGCGGCAGAACCAACGATAGGCGAGGTTGAGATGCACCTCCTCGCACAGCCGCCGTTCCGAGCGGATGCCCATGCAATAGCCGATGATCAGCATCCGGATCATCAGTTCGGGATCGATCGAGGGGCGGCCCGTCTCGCTGTAGAAAGGCTTCAGGTGCTCGCGGATGCCCGAGCTATGGCTCGCGCTAGTCTTCCTGAAACTCAACCTGATGGATGCCCGTCTTCGACGCACCCGCGACAAGAGTAAGGGGGACGATGCGATGATTTCGGAAGGGCGCGCCTGGCAACATTTCCATCATGTGCATGCGGTGGTGCGCGCAATCCATACCGGCGCGACGCTCGGCGAGCACGTGCTGGGAAGCTTGGTCACCTTTGCGATGGAGGAAGGCGACGCTGGCAGCGGCTTCGACCTACACAGCTTCACGGAAGACTTCACGATCTACGTGCGGGTCGGTGACATCGGAATGGTCCATGCGCTCGATGACGGCGGAGGTGTCGCACAAATCATGCACAACTTTTTGAACGAAATTTGTACAGCTCCCCTGAACGGCGCCCAGGCCAGGGAGTTCGCTGCACGCATGGCTTATGGCAACCGAATCCTCCTCGGTCGGCCGGCCTTTTATACTTATGTATCGCCGGACAAGACCGAGATCGTCCTGCGCTCAAGTCTCGAAGCAAAATTTGGTTTCCAAGCGCCCCGATTTGACCACGCGACTCCATCCGCGGAGGAACTGCGCGCACTCATTCTCCACGTATTACCAATGCTTGATCCGGACGATGAAGGCGTTCCGACAACTTTCGGGACGCGGACCCGCGCTGGTGTTCGGGCTGCGGATTGACCCTAGTCAGCTCTTAGGGCCTTCCAGAACCCTGAACCAGTCGCGGATTGCTAGCTTGAGGCGGTCCACCTCATCTTCGGCTAGAACGCCGCAGTGCGCGATGGTACCGCGGAGCATATTGAGCGCTGCCATCACTCGAGAGACGGCAGACTGATTGCTGAGCATTCCCGCAAAGTCCGACCAGTTCGCCCGAATGATATCTCCAAGCTGGCCGAACGTCGTGTAGTCTATGTCATCTTCCGATCGGACCGTTACAGCAGCCTGAGCTTCGCGTTCCCGGTTCTTGCGCACCTCGTCAAGTACGCCCGGTGGCACGTGAGTGTCCCACCACTTAGCCCCATGCGCTGCCTCCATTGTTTCTACAATAAGGCGACGAATGTCGTTCTCCAAGAGATAGAATATTTCGTAATAGCGTGACATGTGCGCAGCGTTTTTACGATTGGCAACATCGAACTGCTTAATGAATGGCTCTAGTTGTTCGTCATCGACCTGGGTCAGTGCGCCGGTACCGCTCACGTCGAACTCGGCAAGCGTGGCCCGGAGGCCAGTCTCTATGACTGCGCACTTGAGAACAAATAGTTCGACCGTATGGTCGATCATGCTAGTAAGTTCGCCTTGAGGCTCCTGAAGATAGCGTTGTATACCTCAACGTTTGTCGTCTCTGGCAATACCACGTTGATGTTGTAGGCAAGCTGGAGCCGTCCCGCAGCGCCATTGTTTTGCTCCCCAAGCGGAGACGGTGGAGCATCGTATGCCGGAGCGGCATCGCTTCCCTCGTCGAATTTGACGTCCTCCCGTGCCTGCTTCGCGTACTCTTGGAACGACTGGAACGTCGCTAGGATGTAACGGACGATTCCTTCTTTCTTAGGGAGGCCCGTGATCGCCACGATAACGTCGATGAGAGTGGCTTCGTCCGCCTTGTGTGCGTACTGATTGCGACGGAATATCTCACCGAAACCGTTCCGAAGAGCCTGAAGCGCTGCCGCAGCACGACCTGCGTCCGTCTGAAATTGAGCATACGTCTCGGTAGGGGCGCCGGTCTGATTGAGCAGGCCCGTGGCTTTGAGAATTGGAATTATAGGGCGAGCTGCTCCGCCCCGGGCTTCCATGACCGTACCGAGGAAGTCACTTGTGAAGACACCCGGCTTCTCTGATGTCGGTATTTTCTCCAACACCCGCCGCAAGACACCCGGACTCGACGTATATGGCAGGCCGCCGGGAATCTTCCTACGTGCGGTCTTTTCTGCGGCGGCGGCTGTAGCTTCTGCTGCCTGCGGTGCTTTGGATGCCAAACTTGAATCCCCCCTTCACCGATGATGTCGCGAATCTACGTGCCCTGCAAGGCACCTACCTGGCCCAAATTGGAGCGGCAGGCGCGCGGTGCATTTGACGTTCTGCCGTCAGCGCCAGAGCCGGACTTGGCCAGCCCCACGTCGGTCTTCACGCGTAGGATTTCGCCGACCTTGAGTCTGGATTCGTCGAACCGAACGTCAACAAACTTTCGCGGAGCGCGAGCAAAGGGCTGGGCGACCGTCTCCTTGTCCTCGCTGGCATGGCAGATAGACGCATTCGGCCTGGTCGGACCCTTCAACCGCTGCCGCTGAAATTCGCGGCAAAATAGTCGATTACCTCGGCAGCCTGGTTTCCCTGCCGGAAGCGGCGCTGCTCGTCGAAATCGATCGACGGTACCAAATGGATGAACTGGTTCTCCGCGTACTGCGACAAGACCGCCTCGGGATCAATTCCGCCGCTGCGGAGCCCGGTCAGCCCATTCGCCGCATCAATAGCTAGGCCGATCATCACGTCAGCCAACTGCACCGCCTGGCTGCTCGTGGAATCGACCTGCGTCACCGAAGCCAGCTTCAGCGGGAATTTTAGGGTCGCGATCTCTGACTGCCGGAACTCTACCACCTGCTTGTGATCGATGAAGCGTTGGATCAAATTATGATAAGTGAGTAGGTTCTTCGACTGGTCGTGCTCGACCCGATAGGGGCCGTCGGACATCAACTCCATTCGGCTGATCAGAGATTGCAGCACCACCATGGCCGCGTCAGTGCTAACGCCTGGCGTAGCGATTGCTGTGATGCATTCAGGAGCGGCGTAGACTGCCAGCGGTCCCAGCGCCTCCGGAAGCTCGCGCCAATTAGTCCGGCGCGCGGCAGCAACGAGATCGTTGAGCGCGACTGGCGTCTTTTCTTTTACTGCTCGTTGAAACGCAGCAAGGAGCTGATCGAAGGCGGGGGACCCGAGGACCGTAGCACCCACCATGGTCAACAACGAGGCTAACGAATAGTTCTGCCCGTCGGCGTAGAAATTGACACCGCGCTCGTAATAGAATGGCTCTACTGCATAATCGACGAACATCAGTACTAGCAGGAAGCGTTTATCGCATACATAGGTCACCGACTTGAAGTCGCTGAGCAGGTCGCGCTGCAGCGCCAGCAGACGCCCACGATTGCCGTGACGGCGCGACAGGACCCGATATTTGAGCTCCGGCGCTTGCAGTCGCGGGAAATGCTCGCGGATTAGGCGCGCGGCATCGTCATCGCCGATTGCGATCGCCGTGGCGCCTTGAAAGCGCTGCTCCCGATTCAAAAGATCGAACCCGGTATAGCCGCTTTCATCAATCCGGAAGCATTCCATGCTGCCCATCGACGCCAAGATGGCCCTCCTTTCCTATGACGGCAACTAGAACCGGTCCGGCGAGGGCATCGACAGTGTGCTATGAAGTAGTTGTTTTAACCCGGACGGAAGCGCTAGCGTGCCGTCCGCCAACCCAATAAGATACTGGGTAGAACATGCTGTGGCTGTAGCCCTGGCGGCAGGTTTGCAAAGCTAGCCAGCACCGAACCGCTTGCTGAAAAAATCTTTGATCTCGAAAAACTTGTTCGGCCCTCCGAGGTGCTCATACGAGAAGGGTATGCCGTCGAGGTGGGATAAGTCGAATTGCATGCCGCCGAACTCATATAATCTACGATATCGCGGATTTATGCGCCAAACAGGCTCTGCGATGTCATGGGCGAAGGCGTTCCGGATTTGGTAGATAAAACCGACGCACTGCTCGTCTTCTAAAGCGATGGGGTCAGGGAGCGGTATTCCGATTTCTTCGCGCACGCGATTCAGGGTGATCGCTGCCGCACCAAACGCGATTGTCAGATTGTTTTGAAGAGCAATTAGAAGGTCGCCTGCGCTACCCAATGCCCTTGGAACAACGAAGACTATATCGCCATCCTGCCAAGCTACGTCCTCATCTAACTCGTCGGCGTCGATCTTTCCGTTGAGCCCATAGTTGTAGAGCTTCCATGCAAAGGCCAGTTGCCCAAAGGCGGTTGGAAGATATTTCACGGTCGCTCCAATAGTTGGTCCGCTCCGTACTATCCAAGCGCGCTGACGCTGGCCATTCGGACGCGATCCTTGATCCACTTTCGGGCCGACGCAAGACTTTGGCGATAGTCATCTGCCGCCATCGAAAGAGACTCCGGCGATGTGGCACGTTCCAAATCCTCGGTCGACCAGTCATCCAGCATGCGTTTGGCCAACGCAAAACACGTCGCCTTCCCCACCCGATAGGCCAGCGTCCTTTGCGCCGCCTGTAACGCGATCCCACGGGCTTCGTCCGGGTCTTCCGCATCCGAAAACTCGTTGGCGAGTTCGTCCGCCATTTTGGCGACAACGGGATACAGACCGTTTACGAAAAGCGTTTGCACATCTGCATAGAAGCGCGCGGCGCGTCCTTTCATTTCCCGGTCAGCGATGTCTTCGGCTTCGACAAGGATTTTGATTTCTGGAGCCCGTTCCAAGGCGCGGCTTAGCTTCGAGGCGGTGGCACCTTCGGGAGCCAAACGAACCCGCGATTTTGACGCGCGCTGCTCATTGCGCTTGCTCGGCGGCGCGAGGCCGGGAATCTGATCCTCCTCCTGCTCGGATTGAAGCGTGGTGGGCTCCGGTTCAGCGAGGCCAGCATCGTTGGCAACCGATCGAAGGGTGGGCTCCGAGCTGCGCTTGGCGACATTTGTCGGCACGCGCAGTTCATCTAGCAAAGATTGAAGATCCGATTGAAGATCGTTCAGATCGTCTGCGCTGTCGGGCGATTCCGACCGGATCACATCTTTGACCCAATCAGGCATGAGTTGCCGGACGAGATAGGCATATTGGTCTGCAGTCAGTGGCGATTTGTCGTGGCGCCAGGTCAGAGCGTCGCGGTACTGGTTCGGGAGAGCACCATCGTCCGGTAGCCGGATTTCAACGGTAAGGACTTTCGAACCAAACGGTATCCCAAAGGTCGGCGCTACCGACGACCATACCTTTTGGGTACGGAAATCGTACCTCTCATCTCGATAGACGAGCGCGCAAAACGTTGTCGATCCCGTCGCAGCATTCGCCCGTGCACTGTAGGTGTGGCTCGACCCTTCATGGCGTGGGTCGTGAATATATCGGACCGTCACGCCGCTCGCGGTATCGGTCACGTCTTCGTGGCGCGGCAGGCGATCGAGAATTTCATCGAGCGTGCGCAATTGACGGAATCGCCCCGTCTCCTCCTTGCCGCCGCCTTTCGTCATGGCAACATCGACGCGGACCTGAACGCCAGCCGAGAAGCTCACGAATCGCCGAAAGATTGAGGTGGCGATGAAGCTACGATCGACCGGCATGCCGATACCGATCGGCTCGGCAACGGTGTCATGCGAAGCGTTTTCGCCAAACAGAACGACTTCGGTCCAATCAAAATCTGTGGGCGTGCCGTTTGCCGTTACCGCCGACGTCACGTCATAGATCGTTTCTGACTGACCGTCGGCGAGCAGCACGGCGTAACGGACATAGGTTTGCTCGTCCTCATCCCAGCCGATCGTAACCTCGTTGACCTCGCCGTCTTTACAAGAGCGGTACCGTATGCCGTCCGGCGAGGCAGCGAGACCCGACACTTTCGCGCCGATCCCGAAGTTGCCGTCGAGCGACATCATCTTGTTGACTGAGGAACTGATGTCGGTGGCCCGGCGCATTTCGGCGGCAGACATCCCGACTCCGGTATTCCAAAAGGTCAGTTTCCGCACGCCGTCGATTAGAGTCGGCATGATCTCGACGGTCCGCTTGCCCTCGGGCGCCAGCGCAGCATTTTCATCGGCGTTTTTGAAGAACTCGCGGATGAGTGTGTTGATAGGCGCCTGTTTGATCAGCCGGTTGATCAAGAAGGTCTTATCGCCAATGCCGAGATGTTCGGGTCGCATCTTGTATCCCTTTAGAGCTTGAAGCTGTCTGAAGATTCACTTGTCGAACCGAAACGCTTTTCGAGGTCTGAGACGGCTTCCTTCAACGCTTTGCTGATTTTGCGAATGTCGGCCTCGGTAAATTCATAGGCGCGACGGTTCGAGAGATTTCCGAGTTTTCGGATTGCATCCAGAGCGATTTGGGTTCGCCCTTCCGCCAGTCGCACAAAATTCGATCTCTTCTCACTATCAGCCACGAGTCGCCTCCATCATGAATTTCTATGTATGGATTTCGCACTGTCGTTGCAATAGTTTCGTGTATTTCTGTGCGATATTCTCGTTATGAATGGCGAGAAATTCACTATAATACTGAAATCCCGCGAGGATTCTGCCCGATTTTCCGGCTAAGCGTTGAAACGGGGCGTTCGCGGGGATGAACAAGCCGGTCGTGACAAATGCCAACCCGTATAGTCAGGTGCCCGCATATCACATGCCGATGTCGAGCCCACGGCTGCGTCCCTTTCCGATCATATTGGCGAGGCTCTGACCAACACCCCGGTCGAGCGTGGGAGGCAAACCAAGCTGAGCCATGCGGTTTCTCAAAATAGATTCGACCTGCGGGTCGCGTTCGAGACTTTTGGCCATCCCGATCATTCGGTCCGCAACCGTACCGGCGCGGCTGTCTTCGCGGTCGCGAAGCAGGATGCGGCGTTGCCGATCAAGCGATTGCCAGCGCTGAACGAAAACATCCGCTCTGACGTCGGGGTTTAAACGCATCTCGCGTTCGAGTTGCATGACGCGGACGGCATTCACCACGCGTCCCTTCGCGGCCTCGCCGATCATCGAATGGTCGCTCGCAAAGGCGCTTTCTAGATCTCGTGCACCGTAAGGCTGAATCGCGTCGAGAATTGCTCGGCTCGCCGTCAGTTCGGCCCGTTGATCAGGCGTGTAGGGTTCGCCGATCGAATTTGCGAAGCGCATCGATTGAACGATGCGTCCGTGACGTGCCACCGCTGCATCGAGCGTCACCGGTGGACTTGCCGGCCGGAGTTCGGCTTCGGGTGCGCGCAGGAAGTCGCCCGCCATATCCCTGCCGCGCTCGCGCGAAAGCACTTGCGCCAGTTTCCTGCGATCGGCGAAGTCATCGCGGCCATAATGAAGTTCGACGTTATCGCGGTGACGGGACAGCGCCACATAGGCGGCGTGGCGGTCAAGCCCCGGCGTCGCCAGCACATGAACGCGGTCGACAGTCATCCCTTGTGCCTTGTGTACAGTTGCGGCGTAACCGTGATCGATTGCGGCATAGTCCTTGACGTCGAACGCAACCGATCGACCGTCATCAAGCAGGACCGCCAGCCGCGTGGACGTGGCCGATCGTACCTCCCCAAGCGTACCGTTCTTGACGCCAAGACTGCGTTCGTTCCTGAGGAACATGACGCGGTCGCCGCGAGCGAACGACCGTTCGCCGCGCTCGACGCCGATCGCCACGTCGTCGCCGAGCGCATCCCTTGCCCGTAGCCGCTCCCGCACCGCGACATTGAGTGCGCCAACCTCGTCGTTAGTGTGGGTGAGAATAATGCGGGTCGCGCCCGGTGAGACAACGCGATCGCGGTCCCAATGCTCTATCAGCTCGGCACGCGCTTCCTCCCGAGTGTCAGCCGCTGGTTCAGGAGCAGGAGGGGAGGCCGGCGAATTGAGGGCAGATAATCTGAAATTCTCCTGGCGCCTGTGGAGGCTCCGAGGCTCGGCCCAGGTTGTGACGTCACGTTGTTCGCTCCGAAATGGATCAGTGCCCTTGCTCGATCTCTGATTTTCCAGTTGATGCCCCCGGGGCGAATCATTGAACAAGAACCACAAACGGGGCGTCGGCTATTGGGCCGCTAGGGCAAAGCGCGAGCGCAGGCGTCGATGGCAGGTCGAAAAGCGTCGCATCAAGAGGGGCGGCCTGCCCAGGATTGGCGCGCTGGGAGCCGGGAAGATAACCTACGTGCGTGTCGCCGCGCCGCCGATTCTCGACTTATTTGGTACGAAATACAGACCTCAAGCCGCCGGGTTCCTCCATCAAATCCGTAGGCACAGCAGGCAGCAAAACGTCGGAATTCGGCTCGATCTATCGCGCGTCACGGCAATGTGGTCGCCAACCGCCCTGCGGATACGGGCCGAGATCGACCGCGCTCTAGCTTGTCGAGCTAACCCCAAACCGTTCCTCTGCATTCGCCCTGTCGATCACAAAATGGATGAGGTGTTTGCGCAAATCGGCATCTATGAAGCGATCGGGCTGAAATGCGACATCAGCTCGAAACGCGATGATGTGATGCATTGGCGCCTTGCCACCGGTGTTCTGTCGGAAGGGGTAAAGGGCGGATCACTTCTTGAGCAGTACGAAGGACGACTCGCTGAGGGGCTCAAGCGTGGCCTGTACGGCGGGATCATCGAGGCAATGACCAACACCGTCCAGCACGCTTATGAGGGGCGCGATGGTGAGGCATTGCGCCATAACATCGGGAAAAGATGGTGGTTACTCTCGCAAGAAAGGAACGACATCCTGACGGTGGCCATTTGCGACCTGGGGATCGGAATTTCCGAATCCCTTCCGCGCAGCGGCACATTCTCTGTCGAGGCAGTGACCGACATGTTGAAAGGGCTCGGCATCGCGCGCACCGACGCAAACGCAATCAGAGCAGCGATTGAACTCGGTCGAACTCGGACCAATATCAAGGGGCGTGGCCGTGGCCTCCATGATATCGTTGAGGCCGTGAACCTTTCTGAGGCCGGTCGTGTTATGATCGGTAGCAATAGAGGTATGTTTACGACCACCGAGGGAAAGAGCTATGCGCGCAACTTCGGCGATTCGGTTCCAGGGACCATCATCTGGTGGACTGTCGGGATCACGGACGATGAGCAGGACATTGGAACCAACCGTGATTGATGTGGCGGCCGACTTCACGCGCTTTCCGGGCGGGCGGTATAAGAGCGACGGAATTTTTTCCGGAGAGAGGTTTCGCGAAGAGTGCCTTGTTCCTGCGCTCGATCGCGGTGCGAAGGTCGTTATCAAGCTCGATGGAACAATGGGTTACGGCTCGTCATTTCTCGAAGAGGCGTTTGGTGGCGTCGTTCGCAGCGGCAGATTCACGCCGCAAGAACTCCAGGATCGGCTGGTGCTAGAGACATCTGACCCGTCCCTGTACGACGAAATTGTTGAATACCTCACCTCAGCTATCCATTGAGATCAACGGCGCACCGCCGCCAGCGGCTAAGTCGCTCGATCTCGCCGCCTTCGCACCCGCTATACTCGCGGCCTTTTTTGTGGGCATGGGCTGGATTGTCGTTGAGCGCTACGCGCGCAGGCGCGAAATTAGATCAGACCTACGGGACGCGGCCGACCTTTTTGAGGATACGGTCGATGACATCGTTGCTATGGCGTGCAAGTTCTACCTGCTCGCTGGCGCCGACCCGCATTCTGTCTCGCTCGCGACTTCGATCAAGTCCAAGATTCAAGCACTTTCGCCGCTAATCGACGTCCTAAGCGGCGGTGGGATACGGGTAGATGCACGCGATGCAATTCGGCTATTTCGGCAGGCGGTCACTGGCGGGAGCTTTGAATCGATAACCCGCGGCGCTTTACCTGAGTCTTCGCCGATGTTTACGAAGATGGAAGCAGCGGGGCAGGATCTCGTTCAAATCGTCCGACTGAGCGTCTTCCAAACCTTGATCGACCGCAAGGCTTCAAAACCGAAGAGGCGGCCGCTCCGACGCCCTGTTCCGCAAAAGGACGCTTCGGAAGGGGTTAAGCCAGCCAGTTTGGTTTGACGTTCGGCTCAAAGCCACCACGTCCGTTCTCTCGGGTGCAACCGCGTTCAACTCCGCAACCGGCTCAACGCCCGCTTCCACTGCTGCTCACTCGGCATCGGCAGGAGCACAGTCGGCTCACGATCCTTCGACCAGGACACGAACGCGCCGGCACCGCAACGCTTGCAACGCAGCCGCCGTGCAACGCTCTGCATTCCGACGTCCCACCCGCGACGCTCGAAGAGCGCCCACAAGGCATGAGGATCGAAAACCCCCCAGGCCGCGCACCGCCGGCACGTCGCCACGACTGCGAAATGCCAAGCAGCCGCTTCGAGCAGATTTGTTGGAAGCGGACTTCCGTCATGCCCATAGCGCGCCACATCAGCCCTCGCGCGGCTCACATCCGGGCGGCCAGGGCTCATCGACGCCGAAGACGCCCGGGCGTTGCTGGCCGTGGATGAAGTCAGCTCGCACTACGACGGTGCGATTTAGTACCTCCATCACGGAGTTCACCACCTCCGCAAGCGTCACTGGACTGACGATGCCTAGCTCGCGCTTCTTGTACGGCTTGAGCACTTGAAGCTTGATCGTGATGCGCATGCGGAGCTCGTCGTGGGAAACGACCTGCATCAAGCCGCCTCAAAAAGCGGAAGTTGCTCCCCCTTCGCCGCGGAGAGCGCTCGCGACCTCTGCGCAGCCTCGACCGCCTGCCGATAGTGGATTGTGCCCAGCCGCTCCGCTTCCTCAAAACGGACAGGCGCCCAATCCTCCGTTGGGTAGCAGGCTTCATATGTCTCGCGCGCCATCGCGCGCAGCAGCGGGTCATGCTGCACGGCCGTTCTCCTTGAATGTCGAATCGCCGACTCGGCGGCGGATAAGAAGGCTAGAACAAAAACGGAACACGCGGCAACAGATTCGTGCTAAACCTCGATCAAGCCGAGTCGAGAAAGGAGCGCAGACGTGGCGCGTTTGTTCGTTACCCAGGTCGGATCGCAGCAGATCGCCGAGCAATTCGGCGTCGAGGATGCGCCGATCATTACCATGCCGAGGGAGATGACCGAGGGGCTGGAAGGACCGATCGTCGTCGAGAGCAACGGACGCCGATTATTAAAGATAGCCCGTTGGGGTTTCTCTCGCCCGCTTCGAGCCGGTCTTTCGCGGCCTGACGGCGAGCCGGACATCATCGGGCTAGTCGCAGACCTCACCAACCCAATGTGGGATACGCTGGCCGTCGATCCGCGCTACCGCTGCCTGATCCCGCTCACGCATTTCGCCAACCCGGCGGGCGCACAGGGAAGCAAGACCCGCTCGTGGTTCTCGGTGAAACACGAACCCTTGGTCGCCTGGGCGGGATTCTGCCGCAACCTGCCGAACGTCGGGCCTGTCTTTGCTGGGATGACGATGGCGGCGAACGAAGCAGTGATACCGTACAATGACCGGATGCCGGCGTTGCTCGGCCAACAGGAATATGAGCGCTGGCTACATGGGTCGATTAGCGAAGTGATTGAGTTTCAGTTTCGGCCGCCGATGGCTGCCAGTCGGATAAGTGTGATCCACACGGATGATCGCTGGCGGAGCGGCTCGGTGCCCGAATTCCAGGCGATGGCGCAGGGAGTGTTGCTGTGACGGCAGCCTGCAGCCAATGGCGGACACCTCCGAGCGAGCTTGCGGTCCTTGATCGCAGAAGGCAGGTTGAGCACCGTGATCGGGAGGTCCGGGGTGGCATCGGGAGAGTACCAAAGGAGGGTGGTCGCGTTTCTCGACATCCTTGGCTTTTCACGGCTTGTAGAGAACGCTGACGACCCTAAGTGGCGCACCGCCATCGAAGGTGTGCTTAAGACCATGCGCGGCACGTTGGCGCCGAACCAAGCATTCGATCTTCGACTATCCCAATTCAGCGACTGCATCGTGATCTCTGCGCCGATTGAGCCATACAGCGTCAACTTGGTCATGACTGGCTCGCTCATCCTTGCAGATAACCTGCTCCAGCGCGCGGTGCTCCTGCGGGGCGGAATCGCCGTCGGAAACCTTATCCACACCGACGATGTGATGTTCGGACCTGGAATGCTAACCGCCTACCGTGGCGATACCGCCGGCGGTCCTCCCCGCATCTCGATCGACGAAACACTTAAAGACGAAATAGCAAGTTGGCACAACGACTTCGGTCTTGAAGCGCTGATGCGGACAGATCCTTATGATCTGACTTTGGCGCTCCACACGCTCCACGACTATCAACTTTACACACCAGAACCACACGTAGGAAAAGCAGTGCTGGACGGGGTGGCTGCCACGTTAGCCCAGCAGATCGCGTGGCAGTGCTACGGTGCCGGGCACAGCCCATCGGTTCGCGCAAAATGGCTCTGGATGGAGCGATATTGGAATGAAACAGTGGGATTCAAAAACATCCTTCCGCCGACCACACAATATGCATCGGAATTTCTGGCAGCTTTGAAACAGTAAGGCCGAAAGAGCGATGGGCCCGCTAGCCACTCAATAGCTGCCTTCCGAAGACGCCGATCGCGCTTAGGCAGGTGCTCACTGGCGGCCTCTGCAATCACTGATAGAGTGCCGCCATGTGCAACCTCTACACGATGCGCAAAAGCATGGCCGAAGTCGCGGCGCACTTCGGCGTAAAGGTGCCGACTTATTCGAATGCGCCGGAGGAAGCCTATCCCGGCACTCCCGGGACCGTTGTCCGCGAAGATGCCGGCGAGCGGGTGATGCAGTCAATGACCTGGGGCTTTCCACTGCGCCTCAAAGGCATGTCGCCAACCGCCAAGCCGAAGCCGATCAATAACATCGCCGACCTTCGCAAGGGCATGTGGATCGGCCTGGCGCGCAAGCCGCAATGGCGCTGCTTAATCCCGTTGACGGCGTTCGCGGAAGCTGAGGGGCCGAAGGGCGCCAAGACCCGCACCTGGTTCAACGTGAAAGACGAGCCGATCTTTGCGGCCGCTGGCGTGTGGCGCATCAGTGACGAATGGGGGCCGGTATATTCAATGGTCATGACCGACTGCAACGAGGCGATCCGGCCAGTCCACGACCGAATGCCGGTGTTGTTGATGCCCGACGAATATGAGGCCTGGCTCCGCGGCGACTTCGACACGGCGATCGCTTTTCAGCAGCGGTGCTTTCCCGACGAGCTGATCGAAATGACGCGGACAGACGAGTTTTGGGTCAAGAGAAAGCCGGCTGTGTAACGCTAGCGGGGTGCCTCTACCTCTTTTGCTCCGCATCTCACCATTCTGGATCATTCTGTCGCCGGCAATGGTTGCCATTGATCATAACCGCGTCCATATCGAGCCAAGTTTAGGGGGTGCGATAGGGAGCCGTATGGCGAAACATGCCCAGCATGCTGGATTTGCACGCCAATACCGCAGCCCGGTAATCCGGACGTCCGAGAGCGCCAGACTCCTCCATAAGACGGACGTTGCGGAGGTAAGCACCTACGTGATCTTTGAGCCACCAGCCGACGCGTTGGCGAACGTTTTTAGTTCGCAGGAAGTTATGGTAAAAGAAGCCGTCAAAAGGTCGTTCTCCCGATGGAAGAGCGAACGAAAGATGCGAACAGTTCCTAAGCCGGCGTCCAAGCCCGCGATCAAGCGGATGGCCAATGCTAAACTGTTGGCTGACCTCAATCAGTCGGCCGGTGATCGCGCAGTGCGCATCGGAGCGTCCCCATTCGAACCGCTGTCCATAGGAGATGCGATCGAAGTGGTTCGCTGTCTTAAGATTAGTGCGCGCAGCCTCGCGGGTACGCGAGACGCATTAGTTAGTCTATTCGATCACCCGAACTTCGACGGCACAGGAATGTCGGCAACCGAACTAGTTAAGGCTGGTCGGACGACTCGTGTCATTATGCGACTGGACGAGCTGAGGGTCGGTCCACAGGGGTAAGGGATTGCATTGGACCTGCCAACGGGGGACGTGGCGGCGACGACGGTATACCGAGTCAGTTCGCTGGAATATTATGCGCGATCGTTTAGTGCGGTTGGAGCGCGGATGGGCGGACGCTTCAACAGGCCGGACGTCAGCGCCCTTTATTTCGCCTTAGACGCAGATACCGCTTTGCAGGAATATTTCGGCACGGATCCGGTTAGGCCTGCCGTTGTCATTCCCGTCGAATTCCACGCTGTAAACATGTTCGATCTCTGTAAGCCGGTTGGCCGCCTGGGCGCTGATTTCAAGGCTTGGGATTGCGACTGGAAATTCGCCAAGGAACAACATGAAGCAGGCCTTGTGTCGGCCGATTGCGAAAGCTGGCGAATTGGAGACCAAGTCCGCGATTGGAAAATGTCCGGAATTATCTTCCCCTCGACCAAGCGTCCGAAAGGCGTCAATCTTTGCTTGTTTAACGAACATGCTATTATCGGAAGTTGCGGTTACAAACCGCTCGACCCACATGGCGAGATCTTAAAGGCTAATCCTCCGGTCAAAGTGAAATAGTCTGCCTGTTTTCCGACGCTCAAGCTGTGCGGTCGGAGCAAGGCGCGGCCCCTGCTGACTTCTTTGCGTTTTCTGCAAATTGCTCTGTCAGTCGCAATAGCCATGGGGCAGCGGCATCTTGAGATCGCGCGCCCAGCGGCAGATTCGCGCGACCTTGTCGCGGTGCGAACGTCCCCAATCGACCATAGCGTTCCACCATTGCCGTTCCGCCTGCTCGGCCGGGCACGGGTCGGAACGCAGGTTGGTCGGGCAGGCGTCGAGCGCCGCCACCGGATAGGCCGGCTCGTCGTCGACCTTGAGATCAGCGGCAGGCGGGAATTGCAGAGACGTCACGACCCTGCTGGCGCAGGATGGCGCAGCCAGTGCGACGGCGAGCATCATCGCCACCCGAAGCGTTCTTGAGCGCATCGTTCAACTCCTGTTTCTGTTGGTCCTGGCGGCGGGTGTCTTCGACCCGGGCAGCCGAGGCGTTCGTGTTCGCGGCGCCGACCTTCCGAATCGTGTCGATCGCGCGGGCCTGCTCCTTCACGACCTCCCCCGACTTCCCATCGTGCCGGCCGAACGCATAGACAGCGCCGACGATCGCCAGCACGATCAGTGCATGGCCGCCGTAGAAGATCAGTCCGGCCAGCTTGGGGCCGAACCGTGCGATGAGAAATTGCGGGATCATTGGTTGCCTCCAATACGAAACCGGCGGAGCCGCAGCCCCGCCGGTCGGTTCGGTTTAAGTGGCAGAGCGTTAGCTGCCGGCGGGGACGATCGACGCCGAGGCGCTGACGCTCGCGCCGGTGAACGCGTCGGGCACCTCGCCAGCCGCAACCGCGACCTGCCATTGCAGCCACCCGCCCACGGTGATCGACACTTCCTGCCCCTCGTCAGGTTCGCCGACCAGGTCGGCGATGGCGGTCGCCGTCGCAATGGCGACGTCCCGGTCCTTGGCATGGACCGGTTGGCTGGCGACGACTTCGTCGAACTTGGGCCCTACGGCGGCCAACGCGAGCGCCACCGTGGCGCCGCGGACGCTGAAACCATAGCTCATGAAACACCTTCTCGGTTATCGCCGCTGATCCCCGCGGCCGGGTGTCTCGTCGCCCGGCCTAAAAGCGCGTCGGCGGTGTGGGTGGCGGAGCCCCCGTCGCATCGTCCAGCGGCACCGCTGGCCCCGTACCGGTCGTCGCCGGCGGAAGCCTGTCGATAACCGTCGCAAGGTTCGCGTCCGCCTGGGTGCTGCCCGTCGGTCGCGTCGGGATGCGGAGCAAACCGATAAGGCCGCCCGTAATCGTCCCGAGCCCGAATGCCTCAGTTACGTTGACGCCATGCCCCGCAGCGAACAGCGCCACGCAGAACACCAGGACGAGGCAAACGAGGGTCGCCAGATAGGCGATTAGCTGGTCATGGTCGCTCATAGGAAAATAGTCCGCGCGCGAGCGGTGGCGACTTGGCGCTCGGCGAGACCGTTCGGGGTATGCTCTGACTTCGGGTTCTCGCCTAAAGTTGG
>NZ_BCYX01000064.1 GCF_001598415.1 Sphingomonas mali NBRC 15500 | reverse complement strand
TTAAAACGCCGGTCAGCGCACCTGCGCGTCGTGCTTCTGGCGATAGATGGCGCGGCTGGTGCGGTCCTGCATGCGTTCGATGCGATAGCGTTCGCGGCCGTTCAGTCCGCCGCCCGAGGCGCGGGCGCGCGCTTCGTAATTGGCGATATGGCCTTCGCGGCGGTCGAGCCGATAGGTTTCGCGGGCGTTGAGCTGGCCCGAATTGGCGCCGTTGGCGATGCGCTGTTGCTGGCGATATTGGCGTTGGTTGATCCGGGCCTCGGCCGGCGCGGCGGCGGTCAGTGCGGTCAGGCCGATCAACGCGGCGCAAAAGAGCTTGGTACGCATGTCACTTCTCCTCTGGGATATCGTCCCCGTGAGGATCAACGAACCGGCGCGGCTTACCCTTCGGTCGGGCCGAACCGGTCAGATCCAGCCCGGCGCATGAACGATCTCGAGCTTGAGCCCGTCGGGATCGGCGAAGAAGACGGCGTAATAGTCGCCCGAATATTCCGGGTAATGTGCCGGCGGGTCGAGCACCGGAATGCCGTGCTCGACCAGCAGAGCGTGCGCGGCGTCGACCGCCTCGCGGCTCTCGACCCGCCACGCCAGATGGTGGAGCCCGGGCGCATAGCGGTCGTGCGATCCGCCGCTGGTCGCGGTGCGGATTCCCAGCGAGGCCCCGAACGGCTCGCGCCCCTTCACATCCCATTCGCAGCCGTCCGGCCGGTCCTTGACCATCGTATAGCCGAGGAACTCCAGCACCGGCGCATAGACACGCCGTGCCGCGGCGACGTCGCTGACGCTCAGGTCGATATGGTGGAAGGCACCGCGATTGGTTTGAGGATCGGTCATGAGTCGACTCCTTCGATACAAGAACATATCATGAACATATCACCCGATTCGGAGGACTGTCATGCTCGTGCAAACGCTTCACCGCCTGTTCTTCGCCATCAAGCCGGCAATGCACGCCATTCCCGCGATCGAGGCGGCGCGGCGGCTTCATTGTCCCGGCCGCCCGGTCAGGAGCGAGCATCTCCACGTCACGATGGAGATATTCAACGACCATATCGGCTTGCCCGAAAGGCTCGTCGACCGGCTGATCGCGGTGGGTAACGATATCGACATGTCGGGGTTCCTGCTGTCGATGGGGCGCGTGGTCGGGACGACGCGGTCGGTGGCGCTCCGGCCCAATGGCCGCTCGACCGGGCTCGCGCTGCTGCAGCGCGCGATCCGCGATCGCGTGACCGACGCCGGGCTGGAGCCGCGCGACGGCTGGACCTTCAACCCGCACATGACGCTCGGCTATCGCGACGACGCGGCCTTCTCGCGCGCGATCGATCCGATCCTGTGGCAGGTCGAGGAATTGGTGCTGGTCCACAGCCATGTCGGCGAAACGCGGCATGATATTATCGGGCGATGGACGCTGTCGCCGGAATTGCCGTTGTTCCAGTGACTGGGTCGGGCCGCGCGGTTCCCAAATCCTCCCTACGCGAAGCGTGGGGAGGGGGACCGCCGGCGAAGCCGGTGGTGGAGGGGCCGCAGCGGCGCAGCCGCGAGGACAGGGCATTTCCCCTCCACCGTCCGCTTCGCGGCCGGTCCCCCTCCCCATCTGCGATGGGGAGGATTTAATGGGTCGGCTTCAGTTCACCCGATCGCCGGCAACGCCCAGTCGATCGGTTTCTCGCCATGCGCCTCGAGAAACGCATTGGCCTTGGAGAAATGGCGACACCCCAGAAACCCGGAATGCGCCGAGAGCGGCGACGGGTGCGGCGCGCGCAGGACGAGGTGCCGTCCGCCACGCTCGACCGACTCGACGAACGCCGCCTTCTTCTGCGCATGGCTGCCCCACAGCATGAACACCACCGGCTTTTCGCGCGCATTGACCAGGCGGATCACCGCATCGGTGAAGCGCTCCCAGCCGCGCCCCTGATGCGAGGCGGCCATCCCCATCTGCACCGTCAGCACCGCGTTGAGCAGCAGCACGCCCTGTTCGGCCCAATGTTCGAGAAAGCCGTGCCGCGCCGGCGGAATGCCGAGATCGGCCTCCATTTCCTTGTAGATGTTGACCAGGCTCGGCGGGGTGCGGGTCCCCGGCTTGACCGAAAAGCACAGGCCATGCGCCTGGCCGGGGCCGTGATAGGGGTCCTGCCCCAGGATGACGACGCGGACATTCTCCAGCGGCGTCAAATCGAGCGCGCGGAACCATTCGGGCCCTTGCGGGAAGATCGCCTTGCCCGCCGCTTTCTCGGCGACCAGGAACGTACGCAGGCTCGCCATGTAGTCGCTGGCGAACTCGCCGCGCAGCGGTTCGAGCCAGCTCGGGTGGAGCTTGGGTTCGGCCATCGCCCGGCCTCAGCCCGCGCGCTCGAGCAGCGACTGATATTCGGGATGGCGCTCGATATAGGCTTTCACGAACGGGCAGATCGGCACGACCTTCAACCCCCGATCGCGCGCCGAATCGAGCGCCGCGCGGATCAGCTTCGACGCGACGCCGCGCCCTTCCAGCTTCTTGGGGACCAGCGTGTGGGTGAAGGTGATCGTGTCGCCCTCCAGCTGATACGCCGCGATCGCACGATGGCCGTCGACCTCGAGCTCGAATTCATTCTCGGCGCGATTGTCGATGACGCTATTCTCGGCCATTCCTGTTCTCCGCTGGCTACGATTTCCGCTTAACGGTAGCACGGCGCCATGCAACCCAACCGCCGGATCGTTTTTGCCGCGTTCGACGCATCCTATCGGTTGCAAGCCGGCATAGCTAAGCCCTCTCCCGCGTGCGGGAGAGGGTTGGGTGAGGCTCTTCTTTCTTCTTCCAAGCGTGTGCCGAGACAGAAGAAGAAAGAAGACCCTCACCTTCCCACCGCTTCGCGGCGGGCCCCTCCCTCTCCCGCACGCGGGAGAGGGGTCCCCGGCGCCTTACCGATCGAGACCCCCATCGCCGCGGTGCGCCGGAATTTCGCCGGGCCGGTGGTGGTCGGGTGCGATTTGATGGAAGTCTGACGCGCGCATGGCTACATCCGCCCCCGTGATCGATCCGGCTTCCGTTCTCCACTCTACCTTCGGCTTCCCCGCGTTCCGCGGCGTGCAGGAATCGGTCGTGTCGCGCGTGCTGGCGGGGGAGAATACGCTCGCGGTGATGCCGACCGGGGCGGGCAAGTCGCTCTGTTACCAGCTGCCCGCGGTGATGCTCGACGGCACGTGCGTCGTGGTCAGCCCGCTGATCGCCTTGATGCACGACCAGCTGCGCGCGGCGGAAGCGGTCGGCATCCGCGCCGCGACCCTGACCAGCGTCGACGAGAATCGGGCGGAAACGCGCGGGCGCTTCCTCGATGGTGAGCTCGATCTGCTCTATGTCGCGCCGGAACGCGCTTCGAACGGCGATTTCCGCGATCTGCTCGAGCGAGGGCGCGTGGCCTTGTTCGCGATCGACGAAGCGCATTGCGTCAGCGAATGGGGGCACGATTTCCGTCCCGATTACCGGCTGCTTCGCCCGCTACTCGACAGATTTCCGGGCGTCCCGCGGCTCGCGCTGACCGCGACCGCCGACGCGCATACGCGCGCCGACATCCTCGATCAGCTCGGTATCCCCAAGGACGGGCTGATCGTCGCCGGGTTCGACCGGCCCAATATCCGCTATGCGATCAGCCCGCGCGACAACACCACGCGCCAGATCGCCGACCTGATCGCCGAGGCGCCGGGGCCCGGCATCGTCTATGCCCAGACCCGCGCCGGCACCGAGAAACTGGCCGAGGCGCTGGCCAAGACCGGCCGCCCGACGCGCGCTTATCATGCCGGGCTCGAACCGAAGATCCGGGCGAAGAACCAGGCCGATTTCGTCGCGTCGGAGGATATGGTGATCGTCGCCACGGTCGCATTCGGCATGGGCATCGACAAGCCCGACGTCCGCTTCGTCGCGCATGCCGGCCTGCCCAAGTCGATCGAGGCCTATTACCAGGAAACCGGCCGCGCCGGGCGCGACGGCGACCCGGCGATCGCGCATCTGTTCTGGGGCGCCGACGATTTCGCCCGCGCCCGGCAACGGATCGGCGAAGTCGAAAGCGCGCGGCAACCGGGCGAGCGCATCCGGCTCAACGCGCTCGGCGCGCTGGTCGAGACGGCGGGCTGTCGCCGCAAGCTGCTGCTCGGGCATTTCGACGAGCGCGACGTGTCCGACCGCTGCGGCAATTGCGACAATTGCCTCGCCCCGCCCGCGTCGATCGACGCGACGACCGTCGCGCAGAAATATCTCTCGGCGGTGTTCCGCACCGGCCAGAGCTTCGGCAGCGGCTATATCGAGGCGATCCTGACCGGCCAGTCGAGCGAGCGCAGCCTGATGAACGGGCACGAGGCCTTGTCGGTATTCGGCATCGTCGATGGCGAGGAAGCGGCGCTGCTCCGCCCGGTCGGCCGCGCGCTCCAGGTCCGCGATGCGCTGCGGACCAATCCGCATGGCGGGCTGGAATTCGGCCCCGGCGCGCGCGCGATCCTCAAAGGCGGCGAAAAGGTCGAACTCGTCCTGCCGCCCAAGCGCGAACGCCGCCGCCGCGGCGGGACGGCGACCGGCGGCACCAATCCGATCGGCGACCCGCTCTTCGAGGCACTGCGCGAGAAGCGCCGCGAACTTGCGAAGGAAGCGAGCGTGCCGCCCTACGTCATCTTCCACGATTCGGTGCTGCGCGCGATGGCCGAGCTCAAACCCGACAGCCGCAGCGCGCTCGGCACGATTTCGGGCGTGGGCGAACGCAAGCTGGACGCTTATGGTGACGCCTTCCTGCAAGTTATCCGGGAAGCCGCGTGAGTCTGTTTTCCCGGAACGAAGAGGTTCGATGACGATGATCCGCAAGGTCGACGACAGTATTTCGGTAGCGCCGCAGATTTCGGTCGAGGACGTCGCCGCGATCAAGGCGGCCGGCTTCACCGCGATCGTCAACAACCGCCCCGACGACGAGGAAGCGGGTCAGATTTCGGGGGAAGCAATTCGCGAGGCGGCGCTGGCCGCCGGGCTGACCTACACGGCGATCCCGATCACGCATGCCGGGTTCAGCTATCCGCAGATCGAGGCGATGGCCGAGGTGCTGGCAGGCGCCCAGGGCCCGGTGCTCGCTTTCTGCCGCTCGGGCACGCGCTCGTGCAATCTGTGGGCCCTGGCCCAGGCCAGGAACGGCGCCGACGCCGATGAGCTGATCGCCAAGGGTGCCGGCGCGGGATATAATCTCGACGGCATCCGGCCGTTGCTCGATCAGTTGAAGGCGCAGGCATGACCCATGCGCAACTCGTCCAGCTTGCGGGATCGATCGTCGCGATCCTGGCGCTGGCCGGGGTCGCGCGCTGGCTCAAGCTGGGGGAGAGCCGGATCGCGACGGAGGATGATGCGCGGCGCTTCGCCGAAGAGGCGCTGGCGGGGTTCGAGGGCGGTCGCGCGCTCGTGTCGGGCGATGGCAGCGCGGCGCTGGTTCAGGGACAAGGCACGATCGCGGTGCTCAAGCGCCACGGCGCCAAGGTTGCGGTGCGCCGGCTGGTTCCCCCGCTCCGGGTGCGCGAAGCAATCGAGGGCGCGACGGTCGATACGGGCGAAAAATTGTTCGGGCCGGTCACCCTGTTCGGCATCACCGCCGATCAGGTTCGAGGGCTGGAAGCGCCACTTACACTCGTGTAAGCAACGGTCCGATGGACGCGCACAAGCTCCCCGATATCGTCTCGCTTGCCGTACCCGGCTTCGTGCTGCTGGTGCTGGCAGAGATGCTGGTCGCCTGGGCCAGGGACAAGCGTCGTTACGAACCCAAGGACACGCTCACCAGCCTCGCGCTCGGCACCGGCAGCACTGTTGCCGGCGCGCTCACCGCGGGCCTGATCTATGCGCTGGCGACCTGGCTCTATGGCAATTTCCGTGTCGTGACGTTGCCCAATCCCTGGGCCTGGTATTGGTTCGTGCTCTGCTTCGTGATCGACGATTTCGCTTACTATCTGTTCCATCGCTCGGCGCATCGCGTGCGGTGGTTCTGGGCGAGCCACGTCATCCACCATTCGAGCCAGCATTATAACCTGTCGACCGCGCTCCGGCAGACCTGGACGGGGTTCATCTCGATCAGCTTCATCTTTCGGCTGCCCCTGTTCCTGGTGTTTCCGCCGGCGATGGTGATCTTCGTCGGCGGGGTGAATTTGATCTATCAATTCTGGATCCACACCGAAGTGATCGGCCGCATGCCGCGCTGGTTCGAAGCGGTGATGAACACGCCGTCGCACCACCGCGTCCATCATGCGACCAACCCGCGCTATCTCGACAAGAATTATGCCGGCGTATTCATCGTCTGGGACCGCTGGCTCGGCACGTTCGAGCCCGAGCGCGACGACGAGGCGCCGCGTTACGGCATCGTCAAGAATCTCGGCAGCTTCAACCTGATCTGGGCGGCGTTCCACGAATGGGTGGGGATCGCCAAGGACGTGTGGGCCGCGCCGGGCCTCAAGGCCAAATGGAATTACATGGTGAAACCGCCGGGCTGGAGCCACGACGGCAGCCGCGAGACGTCTGAAACCATCAAGGCGCGCTGGGAACAACGCGAGCGGGAGCGGGAGAAAGCTGAGTGGACGAAGCCGATATCGTCGTCGTTGGGGGAGGATCGGGCGGCGCCGCGGCGGCCGGACGGCTCAGCGAGGACGGCCGTTACGCCGTAGCCCTGCTTGAGGCGGGCGGGCGCAATACCGGGCTGAGGACGCGCGTCCCCGGCTTCATGGCGTTCCAGAACGACAAGACCAATTGGCGGCTCGAAACCGTGCCGCAGCCGGGATTGAACGGCCGCCGGGGCTATCAGCCGCGCGGCAAGGGGTTGGGCGGATCGAGCGCGATCAACGCGATGCTCTATCTGCGCGGCAATGCCTGGGATTACGACAATTGGGCGGCGATGGGCTGCGACGGCTGGTCCTATGACGACGTGCTGCCGGCGTTCAAACGGTCCGAGGGCAATGAGCGCGGGGCGAGCGATTATCATGGTGGCGACGGGCCGCTCAGCGTGTCGGACCAGCATTGGCCGCATCCCGGCAGCCTCGAATTCGTCGAGGCGGCGGCGATGCTGCAGATTCCGCGCAACGAGGATTTCAACGGCGCGCGTCAGGACGGCGTCGGCGTCTATCAGGTCACGCAGAAGAACGGCGAGCGCTGGACGTCGAGCCGCGCTTATGTCGAGCCGGCCTTGTCGCGGCCCAATTTCCATGTCGTGACCGAGGCCCTGGCCGAGCGCGTGCTGTTCGAGGACGGCAAGGCCTGGGGCGTCGCTTATGCGCGCGGCAACGAGCATCACGTCATCCGCGCGCGCAAGGCGGTGGTGCTGGCGGGCGGGGTATTCGGCACGCCGCAATTGCTCATGCTGTCGGGGATCGGTCCCGCCGCGCATATGGCGGCGCACGGGCTGACCGTCACGGTCGACCGGCCCGACGTCGGTGCGAACCTGCAGGACCATATCGATTACGTCGCCGCCTATGAGGTGCCTGGGCGGTTCTTCCTGGGCAGTTCGCTCGCCGGCACGCTCAGCATGGCCGGCGGCGTGATCCGCTGGTTGAAGAGCCGGTCGGGGGTGATGACCACGCCGTTCGCCGAGGCCGGCGGGTTCCTGACCGTGATGCCCGATGCGCCGGCGCCCGACGTGCAGCTCCATTTCGTACCGGTGGTGCTGGAGGATCACGGGCGGACCAAGGTCAAGGCGCATGGCTTTTCCTGCCACGTCTGCGTGCTCCGGCCGGAAAGCCACGGCACGGTCCGGCTCGCTTCGCCCGACCCGCGCGAAAGCCCGTTGATCGATCCCGCGTTTTTGACCGATCCGCGCGACATGGCGGTGATGAAGGCGGGCGTTCGGACGATGTACCGCATCCTCAACGCGCCGCCGCTCAGCCGGCATCGCGGCAAGGACCGCTATCCGATCGACTTCGGCGACGACGACGCGCTGGAGCGGCTGATCCGGGCGCGCGCCGACACCGTCTATCACCCGGTCGGCACCGCGCGGATGGGGGCGGACGCTGACGCGGTGTGCGACCCGAAGCTGCGCGTGCGCGGGGTCGAGGGGCTGTACGTCGCCGACGCCTCGATCATGCCCAAGCTGATCAGCGGCAACACCAATGCCCCGTCGATCATGATCGGGGAGCGTTGCGCCGATTTCGTGAAGGCGGATTTGGCGGGCTGAACCAGACTCCCCTCCCTGCCAGGGAGGGGTTGGGGGTGGGTGCGCGCGTCTGCGCGCCTAAAAAGACTCAATGACCGACCCGTCAAAAGCAGCGTCGGACGAGGCATCGAGCCTCGCCCGACGCTCAACCCACCCCTTGATCCCCTCCCTTGCAGGGAGGGGAGATTTTAGGGTCGTTCGGCCATGATCTTCAGTACACCCAGTCGACCGTCAGAAACACTTTGTCGGTGTCGCTCGCGAACGTATCCGCGCGGTAATGCGCGAAGCGGGCGGCGAGCGTGTAGCGCTTGACCTTGGCCGAAGCGATGACGTCCAGCTCGTCGCCATAATGGAGCGACAGTCGGTCGCTGTCGAAGCGATGGAAGGTCGCGCCGAGGCCATAGCCCGACACCCAGCCCTTGCTTTTCCAATTGGCGCCAAGCGTCGCATAGGCGTCGCGCAATCCGTTGGGCGGGGTGGTGGTGAACTTGCTGTCCCAGCCCTGGAACTTGAAGAACGAGGCCAGCGGGGTCTGCACGCTGGTCAGCGCGACGCCCTTGTCGGCGCCGAGCACTTCGTAGCCGGCAGTCGCGCTCAGCACCTTGCCGGTCAGGCTTGCTTCACCCAGCCAGTAATTGGCGGCGTAGTGGTTTGGATTGCGCGCATAATCGCTCTGCCGCGCATAGCTCGCGATATAGCCGAGCTTCAGATCCTTCGACAGCGGTCGGCTGCCGGCGAAGCGCACGCCATAGGTCTGGCTCGACAGGCGGAAGCCCGAGAGCGTCACCGAATCCTGGTCGACCAGATAGGCGAAGGCCGACAGCGTTCCGATCGGCGTCGCATAGCCGATGATCCCGAAGTAATTGTCGCCGCCGACCGATTGCGGCCGTGCGGGCGTGCCCTGGATGCCGTTCACCGTGCGCACCGACCAGGAATAGGCCGCATCGACGGTCAGGCCCTTCAACCCGCCCAGCCCGCTATATTGCACGCGCACGGCGTCGAACGTCTGCTCGTTCTGCCGCCACGCCGCCGGTCCGACGAAGCGTTGATCGGCGAAGTCGAGCACCTGGCGCCCGGCCGTCAGCTTGAACCCCTTGCTCGCATAAGCAAGCTGGGCGCGGTTGAGTTCGATATTGCCGGGGTCGGGGACGGTCGGCAGCGCGCGCCCGTTGAACCCGTCATTATAGCTGGTGGTGAAGGGGATATTGCCCTCCGCCTCGACCAGCGCGCTGAATGGCCCGGTGCTCGCCTGGACGCCGCTCCGGATCCGGAGCGTGACCGCATCGGCGCTGTCGGCCACGCCGTCCTGGTCGACATGTTCGTAGCGCAGCCGCGCGTCGATCAACGGCTTGAGCGTGATGTCCTGGGCCTGCGCGCCGGACGCGGCGACGCCGGCGGCGGCGAGCGCGAGCGCGCCCAAAGTACGACGATGCATGACGCTTACTCCGCCGCGTCGATCGCGAGACCGCCGCCCAGCGCGCCGAGCTCACCATCGGCCCGGGCCTTGCGGCCATAGACCAGCTCGAACAGCGGCCCGGCCATCATCGTCGTGACGATCGCCATCAGCACCAGCATCGAGAACAGGGTCGGGCCGATAATGCCCTTCTGCAGCCCGATGTTGATGATGATCAGCTCCATCAGCCCGCGCGAATTCATCAGCGCGCCGATGCCCAATGCAGTGCGATTGTCCTCGCCCGACAGCCGCGCCGCCGCCCAGCAAGCGCCAAACTTGGCCAGGATCGACACCGCCAGGATGCCGAGCGCGATCAGGATAAGCTCGACCGAATTGACCATGTCCATCCGGGTGTTGAGCCCCGAATAGGTGAAGAACATCGGCAGCAGCAGCACGACCGCGAGCGGCTCGACCTTGCGCTTCAGTTCCTCGACGAACAGCCCGCGCGGCATGCACACCCCGAGCAGGAAGCCGCCGAAGATCGCGTGGATGCCGATCGCGTCCATCACGAACGCCGACAGGCAGAACAGCATCATCGTGATCGCGAGCACGGTCGTGCTCATCTCGCCCCGCGCTTCGACCGCGCGGCCCAGCGGCGCGAGCAGGCGCCGGCCATAGAGCAGCATGAAGGCGGTATAGATAATCGCGCCACCGATCGCGAGCACCGCGACGCCGGGGCCCGCGCCGAACGTCGCCAGCACCACCGCCAGCACGCACCAGGACGTGGCATCGTCGAACGCGCCGGCGGTCAGCGACAAGGTGCCCAGCGACGAATTGGCGAGGCCACGCTCGTTGATGATGCGCGCGAGCATCGGGAAGGCGGTCAGGGCGATGCACGCGCCCATGAACAGGGTCGCATTGGCGTTGCTGATCCCCGGCGCGAACAGCCCCGGCACGGTCAGCAGCATCGGCGTAATCAGCGCAGCGAGCAGGAACGGCATGACGATGCCCGCCGCCGAGACGCCGGCCGCGCTCTTCGCCTTGGCCTTGAAGTGATCGAGGTTGAGCGTCAGGCCGACCATGAACATGTAGAGCCCGACACCGAGTTGCGCGCCGGCATAGAGCACGTTGCGCGTTTCCTTGGGGAACAAGGCAAGCTGGAAATCGGGGAATAGCAGCCCGAACAGCGACGGCCCGAGGATGACGCCGGCGATCATCTCGCCCACCACTTGCGGCTGGCCGAGCAATTTCTGTCCGGCCCAGCCGACGACGCGGCATGCCAGCAGGATCACCGCCAGCTGCATGAAGAAATGCACGCTGAAATCGCCCGGCGTGTAGCTCTTGGCCACCGCCTGCACCGCGGGTCCATGCGGCGCCAGGATTCCCGTCACCGTCGATATCAGACTGTCGATCACACCTTGCTGCGGCATGCGCTTTCCCCATCCCCATGTCCGGCCCTTGGCGGGCCATGTCGCGGGCAAGGGAAAGCCGATTGGGAACGTTAGCAATGGGCTTTTTGCGTCCTCGGCGGCCCGTGGCGTCATTTTTCCGATGAGCGGGGGAAATGTGTTGCGAGCGTGCTACAAGGTAGTAACGTACCTACATAATCAACCGCCCAAACAGGCCGTGCGAGCAGCGAAAATGCGAGTCGTTTCCAGCCGCGAATTCAATCAGGACGTCAGCCAGGCAAAACGGCTGGCGCGATTCGAGCCGGTCTTCGTCACCGATCGCGGGCGGCCGACGCACGTCCTGATGAGCATGGAAGCGTTCCGCCGGCTGTCGGGCCAGAGCGAGACGATCGTCGACCTGCTCGCCGCGCCCAACACGCCGGCCAATGCCTTGCCGGAACACGATCCGTCGCCGCGCGCCGATCCCTGGCGCCATCGCGATGGCGACCGCTGAATGCATTTGCTCGACACGCCCGTCGTGGTCGCGTTGCGCGACGCGCGCAGCGGGCGGGCCGACCCCGCGCTGAGCGCCTGGGCATCCGGCGTTGCGCCGCAGAGCCTGTTCATCTCGGCGATCACGCTCCACGAACTGGAGGGCATCGCCGCCCGCACCGCGCGCAAGGATCGCGCCGCCGGCGCCTCATGGCGCACTTGGCTCGACGATCAGGTGACGCGCGCGTTCGACGGGCGTGTGCTCGCGATCGACGCCGCGATCGTGCGTCGCGCGGCTGGCCTCGATTATGCCGACCAGCGTGATGCGCTGATCGCCGGCACCGCGCTCGAACACGGCCTGACACTGGCGACCTTGCGGCCGCGCGCGTTCAAGGCTGGCCGCGTCAAGCTGTTCGACCCGTCGCGCTACGTCGCCGATGCGCCCGACGGCGACTGGCGCCAGGCATCGCGCGCGGCGCCGGCGTGGATCAAGGGCCTGTTCGTACGCAGTTAAGGACGGTAGCGAAAAGATATGGAGGGAAAGCGCAGCATCCTGATCGTCGGTGGCGGCACCGCGGGCTGGCTGACGGCTGCCTATCTCGCGAAGTTCCTGGACGTCGCCAATCGCTCCGATCTGTCGGTCACCCTGGTCGAATCGCCCGATATCGGCATCGTCGGCGTGGGCGAAGGCGCGTTCCCGACGATCCGCACCACGCTGCAATTCCTCGATATCGACGAGCGCGATTTCATCCGCGCGACCGGCGCGACCTTCAAGCAGGGCGTCCGCTTCGACGATTGGGCACGCACCCCGACGGCGGGCAGGCACGATCATTATTTCCATCCGTTCGAAGCGCCGCTCTACGCGCCTGACGCCAGCCTGGTGTCGCTGTGGCTGGCCGAGAATCCGGCGACCCGCCCGCCCTTCGCCGAGGCGGTGACGATCCAGCACCGCGTCGCTGAGGAACGCCGCGGGCCAAAGCGTGCCGAGGAGGACGGATTCTCCGCCCCGCTCAATTACGCTTATCATTTCGACGCGGCGGCGCTGGCGCGGCTGCTTGCCGATCGCGCGCGGGCGCTGGGCGTGACGCATGTCGAGGATCGCCTGCTCGGCGCGACTTTGGGCGATCGCGGTATGATCGCCGGGCTCGAGTTCGAATGCTCGGGCACTATGACGGCGGATCTGTTCGTCGATTGCACCGGGCTGCGCGCCGAGCTGATCGGCAAGGCGATCGACGAGCCGTTCGTGTCGGTGCGCCGCTTTCTGTTCACCGACCGCGCGCTCGCCTGTCGGGTGCCGCGCGGCGACCCCGATGCGCCGCTCCCCAGCTATACGATCGCGGCGGCGCATGAGGCGGGCTGGATCTGGGATATCGGCCTGCGCGACCTGCGCGGGGTCGGCTCGGTCTATTCGAGCAACCATATCGACGAGGCGCGCGCCCGCGACATTCTGGGCGACTATATCGGCCGGCCCGAACTCGCCGCCGATGCCCGGCTGATCAGCTTCGATCCCGGCTATCGCCGCCGGCAATGGGTCGGCAATTGCGTCGCGGTGGGGATGGCGGCGGGATTCCTCGAGCCGCTCGAATCGACCGGTATCGTGCTGATCGAAGCGGCGGCGGCGATGATCGCCGAATTGCTCCCGCCAAGCGGCCCGGTCGATGCGTCGGCGGACCGGTTCAACGCGCTGATGACGGCGCGGTTCGACAATATCGTCAACTTCCTGAAGCTGCATTATTGCCTCAGCCGGCGCGACGAGCCGTTCTGGCGCGACAATGTCGACCCGGGGTCGATCCCCGACGCGCTCAGGGACATGCTCGATCGCTGGCGCTGCCGCCCGCCCAGCCGGTTCGACTTCACGCTCGACGTCGAGACCTTCGCCTATTTCAACTATCAGTACATTCTCTACGGCATGGGCTTCCGCACCGATCCGCCGGGTAGCGGCATGCCGGACACCGGCCGGGCGGCGACTGCTTTTGCCCGCATCCGGCATTTCGGTGACCAGGCGGTCGACGATCTGCCGTCGCATCGCGAGCTGATCCGGCAGATCAACGAGGGTTGAGCAAGGGGCCGCTTGCGGCCCGAGACCCCCGCCTTCGCGGGGGCTGCGCTTCAAATGCCCTTGGCATTTGAAGCTTGAAAAGAGGGCCGGTGACTTTCGCCACCGGCCCAGGTCGTCCGCAGGAGGAACGAGGTTGGGGGCGCCGGGTCGACCGGCGCCCCGATCTTGTCAGTAGTGGTAAGCCCGCTCGCCATGCTCGGCGATGTCGAGGCCTTCGCGCTCCACTTCTTCCGACACCCGGAAGCCCCAGAGCTTGTCGATGATGACGTAGAGGATGGCGGCGCCGACGCCCGACCAGATGAGGGTGAGGCCGACTGCCCAGCCCTGGGTGACCAGCTGGTGGACCCAGTCATAGGGCGCCACGACGAGCGTGCCGGGCTTGGAGGCGTAGTCGGCGATGCCCTGACCACCCAGCGCCGGATTGGCGAGGATCGCGGTCATCAGCGCACCGGTGATGCCACCGATGCAGTGCACGCCGAACACGTCGAGCGAGTCGTCATACTTGAACTTCGACTTCACCACGCTGACGAAGAAGAAGCAGATCGGCGAGACCATCAGGCCCAGGATCACCGACCCCATCGTCCCGGCGAAGCCCGAGGCGGGAGTGACGGCGACCAGTCCGGCGACGACACCCGAAGCAGCCCCGAGGAGCGACGGCTTGCCGCGCACGATCTGCTCGGTCAGCAGCCAGCTCATCCCGGCGGCGGCGGTGGCGATCATCGTGTTCATGAAAGCGACCGAGGCGACCGACGTTGCTTCGAGGTTGGAACCGGCGTTGAAGCCGAACCAGCCCACCCACAGCAAGGAGGCGCCGATCATGGTCATGGTCAGCGAGTGCGGCGGCATCGGCTCGTTGGGATAGCCGAGACGCTTACCGAGCAGCAGGCACATCACCAGACCGGTGATGCCGGCGTTGATGTGCACGACGGTGCCGCCCGCGAAGTCGATCGCGCCCCATTGGAACAGTTTGCCGGCGTCGGCATTGACGGCGTCGAGCGCAGCCGTGCCCTTGAGCGCGGCGGCGGCGATGGCGTCGGGGCCGTCCCAGTACCAGACCATGTGCGCGATCGGGAAGTAGACGAAGGTCACCCAGAGCGCGACGAATAGCATCAGCGGCGAGAATTTGATGCGCTCCGCCACCGAGCCGATGAACAGCGCCGGAGTGATCATCGCGAAGGTCATCTGGAACAGGACGTAGGTCAGTTCCGGAATATACACGCCGTTGGAGAAAGTCGCCGCGGCCGAAGAAGAGTCCACTCCCTTCAGGAACATCTTGGACAGGCCACCGAAATATGGCGCGGTGAAGCCCGAGCCGGACGTAAACGTCTCGGAATAGCCCCAGCACACCCAGATCACGCCGACCATGCAGACGATCATCAGCACCTGGGTCAGCACCGACAGCATGTTCTTGGTGCGGACCAGGCCGCCATAGAACAGCGCCAGGCCGGGTACCGACATCATCAGCACCAGCAAGGTCGACACCAGCATCCAGGTATTGTCGCCCTTGTTCATATTGGCGAGCGACGGCGTGGCGATGGCCGGTGTGGCGGCAGGCGCGGGCGCAGCCGCCGCGGCCTGGGCAAAGGCCGGGTGGCACATCAGCGCAGCCACGCCGACGGCTCCCAATCCGGCCAGAATCTTGGTCGATTGTTTCATCATTCCCCCCATCTCAGAGAGCGCTGTCATCGGTTTCGCCGGTGCGGATGCGCACCGCCTGACCGACGTCGAGCACGAAGATCTTGCCGTCGCCGATGGCGCCGGTGTTGGCGGATGCCTGGATCGCTTCGATCACCGCACCCGCCATGTCGGACGCGCAGGCGACCTCTATCTTGATCTTCGGCACCATGTTCGTGCTGTATTCCGCACCGCGGTAAATCTCGGTCTGGCCTTTCTGTCGGCCGAACCCCTTCACCTCGGTCACGGTCATACCCGCGACGCCCACGCCCGACAGTGCCTCGCGCACCTCGTCGAGCTTGAACGGTTTGATGATGGCAATGACGAGTTTCATCGCGCCCCTTTCCGTTTTTGTCCCGGAATGCTGCATCGCAAGGGGCGTGCCAGATTCGAATCTGCGCGTTTCAGCGCGGAATCGCGTAATGAAATGTTACGTAGACGTTAAAATTTGTGCAGTCGCGAACGCGTGCTTATTTTTCAGGCAGAATCGTCTGCCTATTTTCCGGGCACGCCAACTAAGCATAACCAAGTCCACTTTCCGTCCCGCTTCGCTTCGTCGCAAGATTTTGGCGTGTGGTTGCAGCGATGCTGCGGGCATCTACTTTAGCGCCGTCGCGCGCCGTGCCACTGTCTCCCCCTTAGAGAACATTTCAGAACGGTCGTCGCTTGCCATGGCTCGGAAGCCCCAAACACGATTTGTAGTGGAGATAGATGGGCAACTCAGGCGCGTGTTCTCCGTTCGCGAAGTCCGAGATGGGCGTCTGATTGTCACCACTGGAGGAGAGGGGACTAAATTGTCGTTGAACGGCACGCTGGTCGAAGTGCTAACCATGAAGCATACGATCCATGTCAGCGAGAAATCGGAGACAAACGCCGTTACCGTGCACCTGACCCAGGAATTCGTGGACGGCCGGCGGAGCGACCTTTTCAATCTCACTCACGCGGTCAAGAATGGCAATTTCCAGCCAATATATTCAAGGCTCGTCGGCGACCCTTCGCGGGCGCGCATTCTAGATCGGCGGGCATGCGATCAAATTGTCAGCCTGGGGAGATACAACCCAAGAGCTGAGACGCTCGTGCTGACGATCTGGTTGTCGGCTACCGACGTTGCTGACGCCTTTCCGGTCGATACCCACTACTCGACCGTCGTTCACAAATTTAATCGATACGGACTGATTGTTGCCTACGGCTTTGCGCCTACGCCCTCCACCCCCGTCGGCGGCTTCATCAACTTCGCCACCACCAGCAAGGAGCGCCTTACTGAAGCCGAGCGCCGTTTGAACTACATGGTCGGATTATCTGAGGGGTCAGCGCCTCACGAGACGGCCAAGCACGCAATTTTTGAACTGAACTACGTGCTCGACCAAATGATCAAGCCAACGTTGGTCGAGCCGCCTCAAATCAAACGCGGAATACTTTTACCTCCTCGATTCAGCCCCACACCCAAACAATTTACGCGGTCGACCACTCTTTGAGCAGCTGCTGGGCCAACGCCAGATCATCCTCATCGACCATCACGCGCACCGGGATCAGACGGAACGACCCCTCGGCCATATGCGTGCCGGCATCGAAGGCGATCGCCGGGATGCCTTCGGATTCGAGCCGGCCGACGATGATATGCGCTTCCGGGTAAGAATAGCCGCCGAGTTCGACCAGGCTCATTGCTGTTGTTGTTCCTGCTGCTGGTTCGGGGGCGGTCCCATCGTCGGATTACGCACCGGCAAGCCATCGATGCTCTTCAGCCGCACCGCATATTTGGCCTGGCGCACCTCTTCGCCATATTGGCGGTGATATTTGCTCAGCGTGTCGCGCTCGCGCTCGAAGCTCATATGCGGGACGCCCCAGCCGCAGCTGGTCTGGACCTGATCGATCTCGATGACGAAAATCTGCCGCGTGCCCGGGAGCAGGTCGAAATGCGCCGCATGCTCGCCCCAGTCGGAATCCTGCGGCAGCACCGGGCGGCCGTGGCCATAGAGGCGCAGGATCAGCGCCGGATTGTCGAACGCGCAGAACATGATCGTGATGCGCCCGTCGGCGATCAGATGCGCGTTGGTCTCGTTGCCCGACCCTTGCACGTCGAGATAAGCGACGCGATTGGGCGACAGGACGCGGAACGAATCCATTCCCTTGGGGCTGAGATTGACGCGGGCGTCGGCCGCGGCGGTGGCGACGAAGAACACAGGCTGGCGCTCGACAAAGGCGACATGCTTGTCGCTCAGTGCATCGAAGAATTCGGCCATCTTCTATCCCGTCATCCCAGCTCTCTATCCCGTCATCCCAGCGAAAGAGTGACGGGTCGGATCGTCCCCCGGACGATCCTTGAGCATGCGAGGCATGCTCAACCCGTCACTGATCTCACGCCGTATCATACCCTCGCATGAGACCCCAGCTTTCGCTGGGGTGACGGGCCGGGGCTTGGGTCTGCCC
>NZ_BCYX01000063.1 GCF_001598415.1 Sphingomonas mali NBRC 15500 | reverse complement strand
GGGGGGGGGGGGGGGGGGGGGGGGATGCCTCGCAGAGGGTGTCGCCTGCCGCACGGCCCCACCCCAACCCCTCCCCTGAAGGGGAGGGGCTGCTAGACCTTCGCCCACTCGCAGGTCAGGCGTGCTCGACGACCGAAAGCCGGACGGCGAGATTACCGCGGGTCGCTTCCGAATACGGGCAGACGATGTGCGCGGCGTCGACCAATTCCTGCGCGGTCGCGGCGTCGATGCCCGGCAGGTCGACCGCGAGCGCGACGTCGAGCCCGAAGCCGCGGCCATCGTCGCGCTTGCCGATCCCGACACTGGCAGTGACCTTCGCGTCATCGGCGATGCGGATCTTGCGCTGTCCGGCGACGAACCGGATCGCCCCGAGGAAGCAGGCGGCGTAGCCGACGCCGAACAATTGCTCTGGATTGGTGCCGCCGCCGGCGCCGCCGAGTTCCTTGGCGGTCTGCAGCTCGACATCGAGCAAGCCGTCTTCGCTGCGGCCATGGCCGGTGCGGCCACCGGTGACGGTGGCGCTGGTGCGGTAGAGAATGTCCATGTCCTGATCCTTTATATATCGCGATAACTGTTATCGCAGCGCGTCAAATAGGTCGCACAGCTATCTTGTCAAGACAAAACTTATCGCGATATATGTCCATCGGGATTTTTGGCTGTGGAGTTGACCGATGGATGTGCTGAAACTCGACGACCAGCTCTGCTACGCGCTCTATTCCGCGAGCATGGCGGTGCAGCGCGCGTACAAGCCGCTGCTCGACCGGATGGGGATCACCTATCCGCAATTCCTCGTGCTCAACCTGCTATGGCATGATGGGCAGCAAAATGTCGGCGGTTTGGCCGAGAAGCTCGCGCTCGAATCGAGCACGCTAACGCCATTGCTCAAGCGGCTGGAGGCCGCCGGCTTGGTGACGCGGACGCGCAACCCGAAGAACGAGCGCGAAGTGCTGATCGAGACGACGCCAAAGGGCGAGGAACTAAGATCGGAAGCGGGTTGCCTGGCCGAACGGCTGGTCGAGGCGTCGGGCACGCCGGTTGCCGGGATCATCGACCTGAACGCGCGCGTGAAGGACTTTCGCGACCGGGTCTATGCCGGGTCTTGATGCCCGGCTAGCGTCGCCCCGAGCGTGAGGCCATGAGCGATTGGATACGATCCGCGCCGTCGGACGTGACAGGATTGTAGACGAGCATTCCCAGGTCCGGGCGCCCGTCGACCGCGAAGATCGAGACTTCCAGTTCGATCATCCCGACCTCGGGATGGCGGATGCGCTTCACGCCCTCCGCATGGCCGACGACGTCATTGGCCCGCCATAACGCTGCGAAATGGGAGCTGGTGTGCGAAAGCTCGTCGACGAGCTGCGCGATCTCCGCGCCCGCGCCGGCCCGCGCCGCATCGGCGCGAAACGACGCCACCACGAACCGCGCGACGCCCAGCCAGTCCTCCTGCGCCGCCTGCACCCGCGCATCGGAAAACATCATGCGCAGGATGTTGCGCTGATCCGGAGGAAGCCTGGCATAATCGGTCAGCAATGCCGCCGCCGCGTCGTTCCACGCCACCACGTCCCAGATCGCCGTTTTGACTAGCGCGGGGCTGGGCGACAAAGCGTCGAGTACGCGCTGCAACCGCGGCGTCACGCCCTCGGCGCCCCGGTATCGCGCCTCGGGCGGCCGGCCGAGGCCGAGGATGAAGAGATGCTCGCGCTCCGGCTCGGTCAGCATCAGGCCGGCGGCAATGCGGTTGAGCACGTCGGCGGACGGCGCGCCTCCCCTGCCCTGTTCGAGCCAGGTGTACCAGGTCGGGCTGATATTGGCGCGCTGGGCGACTTCCTCACGGCGCAGCCCTGGGGTGCGACGGCGGCCTCCACCAAAACCGAACGCTGCCGGATCGAGGCGAGTACGGCGATCGCGCAGGAAGGTACCGAGCGGATTGGCGGGTTCGGCGGGCATGTCGGTCCTGAGCGATCCTGTTGATGGTTATACCATGATAAGGTCACTACTTTTACAGGATGAAGGTTAGCCCGACATCGCGCCTCGAACAATATCGAAAGGCTGTTCCATGCGTGTCTTCCTCACCGGCGCCACGGGTTTTATCGGCTCGCGCATCATCCCAGAACTGCGCGCGGCCGGGCACGAGGTGCTCGGCCTGACGCGATCCGACGCCGGCGCCCGCGCACTCGAAGCCGTCGGCGCGCAGGTCCATCGCGGCGATCTGGAGGAGCCCGATACCCTCCGCGCCGGCGCCGACCAGGCGGACGCGGTGATCCACACCGCGTTCGACCACGATTTCTCCAACTTCCTGGCGAATTGCGACAAGGACCGCCGTGCGATCGAGGCGATGGGCGCGGCGCTCAAGGGATCGAACCGCCCGCTTCTGATCACCTCCGGCACCGGCATCGGCAACCCGGATTCGGGCGGACCCGCGACCGAGGATGTGCTGAACCGAAACCACCCCAACCCGCGCGCGGCATCGGAACTGGCCGGCGCGGCGTTGCTCGACGCCGGGGTGAACATCGTCTCGATGCGCCTGCCGCAGGTCCACGACACGGCGAAACAGGGCCTGGTCTCGCCCTTCATCGACCTCTCGAAGGCGAAGGGCGTTGTCGCCTATATCGGCGAGGGCACCAATCGCTGGCCGGCTGCGCATGTGCTCGACGTCGCGAGGCTGTATGTCCTTGCGGTAGAGCGATCCGCGCCCGGCGCGCGCTATCACGCCGTGGCCGAAGAGGGCATCCCGGTCCGCGACATCGCCGAAACGGTTGGTGCAGGACTGAACCTGCCCGTCATTTCGCTGACACCCGAAGAAGCTCCAGCGCATTTCGGCTGGCTCGCGATGTTCGCGGGGCTCGACCTACCCGCATCCAGCGCCAAGACCCGCGAGTTGCTTGGGTGGACACCGACCGGGCCGGGGCTGCTCGATGACCTGAGGCGGATGGACTATTCGACCGTTGGGGCGGGTAGCTGAGCTGGACGAACTGATTCATACTCATCGTTCAGCACTACGCGCGCGCGGCACCCTGATTCTCCCCTCCCTGCAAGGGAGGGGTTGGGGGTGGGTGCCGCCGAGGCACTCGGCGGCCTGCAACAATATGTACTCGGCAGCGCCGTCTGGATTGCCGAGCACATCTGAATTCCACAGGCGAATGACACGCCAACCGTGTTCGGCCAGATACACCGACCGCCTCTCATCATAAGGCGCACGATCGACGTGCTGGCTGCCGTCGAACTCGACCGCCAACCGGGCGCCGCGGCACGCCAGATCGACGATGAAAGGTGCAACAACGAGCTGCCGGGTGAAAGCCGGACGATACCGCGAAACGCGATGCCAGATCACGAGTTCGGCGGGCGTTGGATTGTTGCGCAACTCTCGCGCTCTTCGCGTCAGTTCCGGATCGACGCGGCGGCGCATTCCGCAAGCGTATCGTGGCTCGCTACGCTCGCCAACCCACCCCCTGCCCCTCCCTTGCAGGGAGGGGAGTCTCTTAGGTTACCGCGAATGGTAGAAGTCGTAGACCTGTTGCGCGACCGCGGCGGACACTCCCGGTGCCTTCTTGAGATCGTCGAGGCTTGCCCCTCTCACCGATCGTGCGGTGCCGAAATGCATCAGCAGCGCCTTCTTGCGCGCCGGGCCGATGCCGGGCACCTCGTCGAGCGGTGACGCCCCGATCGCCTTGGCGCGTTTCGCGCGATGGGCGCCGATCGCGAAACGGTGGACTTCGTCGCGCAGGCGCTGGAGGTAGAATAGGACCGGCGAATTGACCGGCAGCATCAGTTCGCGACCGTCCATCAGGTGGAACACCTCGCGCCCGTCGCGGCCGTGATGCGGTCCCTTGGCGACGCCGACCAGGCAGACGTCCTCGATCCCCATATCCTCGAGCACGCCCTTCGCCGCGTTGAGCTGACCGCGGCCGCCGTCGATCAGCACGAGGTCGGGCCAGTCGCGGGCATCGCGGTCGGGATCCTCGGCCTGGGCGCGGGCAAAGCGGCGGCCGAACACTTCGCGCATCATCGCGAAATCGTCGTCGGTCGCGGCATGCTTGATGTTGAACTTGCGATATTGCCCTTTGCGGAAGCCCTCCGGTCCAGCGACCACCATCGCGCCAAGCGCATTGGTCCCCTGGATATGGCTGTTGTCGTAGATTTCGATGCGGTTGGGCGGCTCGGCCAGTTCGAACAGGTCGGCGACCTCGCGCAGCAATTTCGCCTGGGTGGTCGATTCAGCCAGCCGTCGGTCGAGCGCCTCGACCGCGTTGCGCTTGGCCTGTTCCATCAACCGGCGGCGGTCGCCGCGTTGCGGCACCGATAGCGCGACCTTGTAGCCCGCGCGCTCGGCGAGCGCCTCGCTCAACAGCGCGCCTTCGGCCAGTTCCCGGTCGAGCAGCACGTTCCGCGCAGGCGGCACCTCCTCGTAGAATTGGGTGAGGAAACTGGTCAGCACCTCGTCCTCGGGCACCTCGTTGGTATGCGCGGGGAAGAAGCTGCGATGCCCCCAATTCTGCCCGCCGCGAATGAAGAAGGCCTGGATGCCCATCACCCCGTCGCGACAGGCGAGCGCGAAGACGTCGGCGTCGCCTACTCCCTCAGCATTGATCGCCTGCGTCCCCTGGATGAAGGTCAGCGCCTTGAGCCGGTCGCGCAGCACCGCGGCGAGCTCGAAATCCATCGCCTCGGCGGCGGCGGTCATCTGCGCGCCCAGCTTGGTCTGCACCTTGGTCGACTTGCCCGCCAGGAAGTCCTTCGCGTCGCCGACCAGTTCGGCATATTCCTCGACCCCGATCCGCCCCACGCACGGCGCCGAGCAGCGCTTGATCTGATAGAGCAGGCACGGCCGGTCGCGCGTCTTGAAGAAACCGTCGGTGCAGGAGCGCAGCAGGAAGAGTTTCTGCAGCGCGTTGAGCGTGTTGTTGACCGAGCCCGCGCTGGCGAAGGGGCCGTAATAATTGCCCTTGGCGCGGCGCGCGCCGCGATGCTTCTGGATGCGCGGGAAGTCGTGGTCGGCGCGCAGCAGGATGAACGGGAAGCTTTTGTCGTCGCGCAGCAGCACGTTGTAGGCAGGGCGGAAGCGCTTGATCAGCTGCGCCTCGAGCAACAGCGCTTCTGCCTCGTTATTGGTCGTGACAATCGTCATCGACCGGGTCTGCGCGACCATCCGCTGCAGCCGCTTGGGCAGCCGGTCGACCTGGGTGTAGTTGGTGACGCGGTTCTTGAGCGCCCGCGCCTTGCCGACATAGAGCACGTCGCCGCGCGCATCCTGCATGCGATAGACGCCGGGCCGCGCCGGCAAGGTCTTCAGCACGTTGCGGATCGCCGCCACACCCGCGGCAAGGTCAGGCGCCTCACCGCCGCCGCGGACGGTGTAGGTTGCTTTGTCTTCATTGAATCGGGTCGGGGAATTGGGGTCGGACATGCCCGGCGAATCTAGGGACTCGCCGGGCCTGAAGCTACCCCGTGTTAGTTGATCGCGGCGAGGTCGGTGGCGATCTTCTTGAGCACGTCGTCGGTGATCTTTCCGCCCGACATCGGCGCGACCTGGTTGAGGCTCATCGACTTGAAGCTGTCATAGGCCGGGTGCTGCGCGACATCCATGCCGAGATCGGCGGTGAGCACTTCCTTGGCCTTGGCGTCGGCTTCGATCGTCTCGATCGGGGTGTCGAGTGTGAACTTGCCGGCGGCGGCGGGAGCAGCGGCGGCCGGAGCGGCAGGCGCGGGTGCGGGTGCCGCGGCGGGAGCCGGCGCGGTCTGGCCCGCGAGCAGAGCGATAGCGATCAGCGACATCATGTTGTCATTCTCCCCTAAAGAATGGGGCCTGTGTGGCCGCGATTGGCGTCGGAATTATGGCAGGCCGACCAGCCATCAGGCGCGATGCTGATCCCAGCGATCGAATTCATAGGCGATCGACCCTTCGACCAGGCGTTCCCACAGGTCGCCGACGACCTCGGAAGGCACGCCGGCGGCTTCGGCCGCGGCTTTGGCGTTGGCGATGACTTGCGCCTTGCGGGCTTCGTCGCGGACGGTGCCGCGATCCTGCTTGATCCGCGCAGCAGCCGTCATGAAGCCGAACCGGATCGCCAGCAGGTCGACGATCTGACGGTCGACCGCATCGACGCCGGCGCGGACATCGACCATGGTCTGGCAGTCTTCGGGGAGGATCATGACGCCGTCCCTAGCCCGCTAAAACGGGCGGGGAAAGCTCAGTTGAGTCGCGACAGGCCGGCGATGGTCTTGTCGACCAGCTTGGCATCGGCGACGGCGCCATGACTGTCGGCGATGATCGACGCGGCGGCGCGGGTCGCGACATCGGCGGCCTTGGCACGGACCTCGGCGACGGCGGCGCGCTCGGCGGCACCGATCTTGTCCTCGGCCATCTTGCCGCGCCTCGCTACCAATTCGGTCGCGTCGGTTTGCGCCTTGGCGACCAAAGCGGCGGCTTCCTGTTCGGCATGCGCGACGATCGCCGCGGCATCGGACGCCGACGAGGCGTCGCGCTTCTTGGCGTCGGCAAGCAGGGCCTCGGCCTCGGCGCGCAACGCGGCGGCCTCATCCAATTGCTGGCGGATCGTCGCGATCTTGCCGTCGAGGATGCGGCCGATCAATGCCGGCACCTTCTGCCAGATCATGATGCCGATCACGCACAGCATCGCGAACGCCACCCAGGCCGGCGGGGTCAAGCCCAGCGCCGACGGCTCGTGATGCAGTTCGGTGGTGCCGGTTTCCTTGGCCAGCGTGGTCGCCTGGAGATTAGCCATTGGCCAGTTCCGCCTTCACTCGTGCCGCCACCGTCGCGCGGTCGGGCGTCACGCCCGACAGCTTGGCGACGATCGCCTCGACCGCGTCCACCGTCGCATCCTCGATCCCGGCGAGCGCGGTCGCCTTGGCCGTGGTGATGCGTGCGGTCGCGTCGGTCAGGGCCTTTTCCTGGTCGGCGTTGCCGGCCTTGATTGCCTGTTCGGTCGATGCGGTGGCTTTCGCCTTCGCCTCGCCGACCAGCTTCAGGGCCTGGCTGCGCGCGCTGTCGAGGCTGGCGGTATAGCCTTCCTCGGCTGCGCGCGCGGTGTTGCGCGCTTCCTCCGCCGCGGCGATGTCAGCCGAGATGCGAGCGTTACGATCGTCGATCGTCCGCTCGATCTTCGGCACCATCGCCCGGCCGATCCCGAAATAGACCGCCGCGAACACGATCGCGAGCCAGAATAGCTGCGACGCGTAGATGGAGGCTGCTTGGGATATCTGAGGCATCGGAAGCGCTCGTTCTGCTGCTTACTTGACGACGAACAGGATCAGGATCGCGACGACGAACGCGATCAGACCCAGAAGCTCGGCGGCGGCGAAGCCGATGAACAGGCGACCCTGCTGGCCGTCGGCGGCCGACGGATTGCGCAGCGCGCCTTCGAGGAACGAGCCGAACACGTTGCCCACGCCGAGCGCGGCCGCGCCGACGCCGATCGCCGCGAGGCCGGCACCGATGTACATCAAACCATGATCAGTCATTTCGAACTCCCAGAAAAATCGTAGTATTGAAATCTACAGTGTTGAAAACGGGACTTAGTGCAGATGCACCGCGTCGTGGAGATACAGTGAGGTGAGCAGCGCGAACACGTATGCCTGGATCGCGCAGACCAGCAGTTCGAGCGCCGAAACGCCCAGGATCATCAGGAAGCTGCCGATCCACACGACGAAGCCGATCGGGCTGCCGCTGAGGCCGGCATTGAGCCCCTGGACCGCGAAACTGCCGAACACTTCGAGCAGGATATGCCCCGCGGTCATCGCGACGAACAGTCGCAGACCAAGCGAGAACGGACGCACCAGGAACGAGATCAGCTCTACCGGGACGATCACCGGCAACAGCACCAGCGGCGCGCCGTGCGGGACGAACAGCGAGAAGAACTTCAGCCCGTGCTTCCAGAAGCCGACCGCCAGCACGATCCCGAACGAGAAGAACGCGAGCACCGCGGTCACCGTGATGTGGCTGGTGACGGCGAAGGTGTGAAGGTGCGGAATGATCGCCAGCGGCAGCACGCCGACTAGGTTGGCGAACAGGATGAAGAAGAACAGCGAGAACATGTAGGGCGCGAACTTCTTGCCGCCCTTGCCGATGTTCACGTTGACCATCGAATCGATGAACGACACCGCGCTTTCGGCGGCGACTTGCCAGCGGCCGGGGATCAGCTGGCGCTTCAGACCGCCCGCCATGAAGACGGCCAGGAGCACGAACACGACGACCATGAACAGCGCCGAGTTGGTGAACGAGACGTCGTAGCCGAAAAGCTTGAGATCGATCAGATGACCGACCTCGAACTGTTCCATCGGGTTGATGTCGCCGGCCATTATTCGGCTCGCTCCTTAGAAATGCGGTAGATGTTGCGGAACGCGACGATGATCGCGAGCGCGAGGAAAGTCAGCAGTAGCCAGGGGCTGGTGCCGAGCCAGTGATCGAGCGCCCAGCCGACGATACCGCCGCCGAGCGGGGCGCCGATCAGCTCCATCAGGACGCGCGATCCTTGACCGTAACCTTTCGAAGGTTGCGGCCCGGCACCCGAACGCGCCTCTTCAGCGGCGCGCGCTGCGGCGATCCGGCTGTCGAGGTCAGTATTCTGGCGATCGTCGGCCAAGGCGCTGAAACATCCTGATAAAGAAACGCCGCCACGCTCTGGCAAGCGGGCGACGATCGGGGCAGCGGAAAGGCCACAGCCCCCGTTTGCTGAGCGCGCGTTTAGGAAAGCGGCCGGACCGAGTCAACCGTCCGAAAGGACAAGGTCAGATGCAGCGTGGGTCGCGCGCCGGCGCCGCGGCGGTACGAGTCTGCCAATTGCCCGCGGGATCGCGATATTTCTCGCCCGGTACAGTCTTGAGGATCAGATTGCAGCCGGTGGTGAAGGCCATCTCCTCGACCGTCGAACCGCTCGCGGCGCTCTTCTGGGTATAGACCGCCTTGCGCTGGATGTTGATCTTGTTGACCAGCGCGACGAGATCCTTGGTCGGCGCGCCGACCACGCCGAGATAGCCATCGGGCATCTCGCCGATCTGCCCCGCCGCGCGTGCCGCGGCATAAGCGGGATCGCGTTCCTGCGCCGTCGCCGGCAAAGCGATCGCGATCAGGGTGCCCAGCAGCAGGGCAGAAGCAGTCATGGTCCGTGTCATCGTCAGAATATCCCCGGATTCTGGTCGATCAGCGCTTTGGCCTGGCCGTCCAGCTTGTACACCACTTGCTGGGTGATGTTGATGTTCAGGTTGATCTCGATCGGTTTGTCGGGTGCCGTCACGTTGACGCACCCGCCCAACAATCCGTTGGCGCACGCCGCGCCGATCAAGAACATCCGTCGCATCGGCCGTCTGGTCGGGTCCAATCGCTTCATCGTCAATCCAATTCGTATCATGGCTTGGTCTCGCTTGCGGGAGGCTGAACGGGTTGATTGGCGTCATTCTGCTGACGGATCAGCGCGGGCAGGTTGCGCTTTATCAGCAGCGTGGGGTCGTAAAAGCTCTGCGCCGAATCGAGCAGCGAGCGGAAAGGCGCGCGTATCTTGACGTTGAACACGAAGGGCAGGCGCTGCAACCGGCGGATCAGGAAGTTGGACTTGGTGCCCTCGCCCTGGCTGACGCCGGCGAAATGCGCTTCGGTGATGACTTCGCCCGCCAGCGGCCCGTTGAGCGTCAGATCCAGGTTGCGATAGCGCAGCGATTTCAGCGCCTGGAACGCCAGATTGCCCCAGGTGCCGACATCCTCCTTGGTGACTTGCCCGACATAAGCGAGCGTGCCGCCACCGGGGCGCACGCGTAGTTCGCCATGCTCGATCCGGCCGCCATTGACGTCGAAGATCATCGGCAAGGTCCCGTCGAACACGCCCGTCGCGTTCAAATTCTTGAAGTTGAATTGCTGCAGAAACTGCGCGGCATCGACGCCGGTCAGGCGGAACGTCAGGTGCCGGCCGCCAGGATCGGCGAAGTCGAGCAAAGTCGGCGCAAGATCGAGGCGCCCGCCGGCGAACGGCCAGCGCGCGTCGGTGACCTGGATGCGCTGGGGCCCCAGCAGCTGATAATGGACCACCCCGTCGCTGACCGCGATGCCGGTGTCGATGGTCTTGACCGTCGCGACCTGATCGGGCGCGGAGACCATCCCCAGCAAATCGGTGAAGCGGATTTCGCCCGACAGGCCGGTGACCGGGCCGAACGCGGCGGCAAGATAAGTGTTGTGCGTGCGGAACACCCCGTCGCTGGTCACCGCCTGGCGGGTCCAGGCGATATGGCCCTGGCCGGTCACCGTCCCCGCGACATCGGCGATCACGCCTTCGGTCACGGGAGTCAGCGCGTCGGGCTGGAAGGCCTTGGTGAAGGTCAGCCCGGTGACGTCGAGATCGGCCGAGCCCGCGCCGCTCGACAGATCGTGCGCGATCGCGACATCGGCGACCTTCACCGTGCCATTGGTCGTCGTCAGCTTGCCGGTCGCGGCGATGCGATTGTCGGCCAGCGTCAGCGACACATCGCGACCGGCAAGTTGTTTGAAGCGCGGATCGTGCGCGGCATCCGCCACCATCAGCGCGCCGCCGACCAGCAGCCGGCCATTCTCCATCCGCCATGTCCCCGTCGCTTGTGACAGGATCAGCGGCACCGCACCGATCTGGCCGCCGGCATCGTCGAATTTGCCGCCGAGCCCTGACGCATAAGAGCCATCGAGCGTCGCGATATCGAGCCGGGTCAGTCGCTCGGGCGCGCCGAGCCGCACCGCCAGGTGATCGAGCACGAAATGGCGATCGCCGAGCCGCAACGTCGCCTGGCCCGCGGCGACCGCGAGCGGACTGCCGCCGAGCGCGCCGTTGAGCCGCAGGTCGCGTGCCACCGCGCCGCCGGCGATCCGCCCGCCCGCGATCCGCAGCATCGCGCCGTCGACCGGACAGAGCTGCGTCCGCAAATCGCGCGCATCCAGCCCGGAGAGGCGCAACCGTGCAATCGCCACCGGCGCGCAAGCCGGATTGACCGCCAGATCGCCACGCCCATTCCATTGCGCGGCCAGCTGCATGCGCAGCCCGTCCACCGCGCCGCCGGCAAGCGGGCCGGACAATGTGACCTCGCTCTCGATCCGCGTCCGCCCGTCGAGCCCGGCGCTGAACCTGACCGGCGCAAGCGCGAGCCGCGCGCCGCCGGCCTCATAAGGCTCCATCGTCGCGGTGCCGGTAATGGGCGCGCCGGCACGCTGCTGGTCGAGATGCGCGCTGAGATCGGGCAATCCGCCGCCGCCGGCGACGAGATCGCCGCGCACGATCACGCCGCCGTTCGGCCAGACGGTCTGGGTACCCTCCCGGCTGGTGAGCGTGACGCTCGCGCCGCTATCGGCGACCGCTAGCAGGCGGGAGAGCTTGACCGCGCCCCGCCCGCCATCGGTCGCCGCCGACAGTTCGGCGGACAAGGCGAACTCGCGCGACGCATCGTCGACCGCGCGGGCAAGCTGGGCCGCCAGCGGCGCGAGCGGCGTGCCCGCACCGGACGATCCCCAGGACCGGAAAGTTGCGCGCACCGCTTGGGGCAAAGCGGCGCGGCCGAGCTGCGCCTTGCCGGTGAACGCGCCCCTGGCATCGGCGTAGCGATAGGCGCCGTCGACCACCGCCGCCTGGCCGGCAATGCCGCCGCCGGTCAGCCGGTCGGCGGTCAGCCGGTCGGCGGTGAGGCGTGCGGTGCCCTGGATGCCATGTGCGCTCCCGGCAAAGGCCAGGGATCCGGCGATCGTGTCGGCAACGAACGACGGCGCGGTCGCGCGATCGGCAGCGAGATTGGCGTGGCCGTTCCAGCGATCGAACGTCGGGGCGACCGCCGCATCCACATCGGCACGAAAGCGGGTCGCACCATTGCCATTGCAGCCCGCTTCGCCGGCGCGCACGGGACCGCGGAGATGGATTGCATCCGACCGGATATCGATCCTGAGCGCGGCAACCGCCTTGTCGGCGGCGCAGGCACCGCTCGCAATGCGCTCGCTGATCGCCGCCACCTGGCCCTGGAACCCACCGTCGAGCCGGCCGCTGCCCGACGCCTTGATCCCGACCACGCCCTGCGGCGCCTCCAGCCGCATGCGGCCGTCCTGAAGATCGAGCTGGATCGCGGGCAGGCGGAAAGCGCCGCTCTTGCCCTTGGGAATCAATCTGTCGAGCGCGCCCAACGACAAGGCGCCATCGACGATCCGCCCGCGCGCCCGCACATGCCCGGCACGCACCCCGGTCACGTGCGCGCCGTCGAAACCGACCGAGGTCTGCACTTCCATCCAATCGGCGATGAGGTCGGGATGCGCTGGATCGCCGATGACGATGTCGGTCAGGCGCTGATGCCCCAGCGCAAGGTCCTCGATCGTGTAGCGCGCCGGGACCTTCGCCCGCGACAGGGCATCGTCGATGAAATGTTCGGCGACCGGCTTGCGCGCCAGCCACAGCCCGGCCAGTACGACCAGCAACAGCGCGAGCGCGACGCCGAGCCTGAACCGGATGCGGCCCCCGCGCGACGGGCGGGCAATATCTGGCTCGCTCTCGGTCATCGATACCCTGTTATCGTCATTACTGGCGACGCTACACGCCGCGACGGCTCCAGGGCAATTGCGCAGCCCCTTATCGCCGATTAACCCGTAACAGATGGGGGACGTTCCGGAACCGGATCATCTTGGTCACCGCGCGCGGTTGCGGCAGCGCTTGCTCGCCGATGCCGACGGGCTGCTCGACCATGAGCTAATCGAATATCTGCTCGCGCTCGCCATCCCGCGGCGCGACACCAAGCCGCTGGCCTATGCCCTGCTGCGCGAGTTCGGCGGGATCGCCGGGCTGCTGACCGCCGCGCCCGAGGAACTCGCCCGGGTCAAGGGCATGGGAGAGACGTCGGTCGCCGCGCTCAAGATCGCGCAGGCGACGGCGCTGCGCCTGCTGAAGGCGGAAGTGGCGGAGAAGCCATTACTGTCAAACTGGCAAGCGGTGCTCGATTATCTCCGCGCCGACATGGCGCATCACGGCAACGAGCGCGTCCGTGTGTTGCATCTCAACACCCGCAACATGCTGATCCGCGACGAGCTGATGAACGAAGGCTCGATCGACGAGGCGCCGGTCTATGTCCGCGAAGTCATCCGCCGCGCGATCGACCTCAAGTCCGCGTCGATCATCCTGGTCCACAACCACCCCTCGGGCGATCCGTCACCAAGCCGCGCCGATATCGACCTGACGCGTGCGGTCGTGGAAGCGGGCAAGAAGATGGGGATCGCGGTGCACGATCATATCATTGTGGGGACTAAGGGGTTTGTCAGTTTGCGGGGTCAGGGGTTGATCTGACCGAGGCGGTGATCGCGGCCGGATCGAGATCGACCATGATGTCGGGCGCCAGGTTGGCGAGAAACTCGGCGGGATCGAAAATCTCGCCCGGGGCACGCACACCGGTGGGGACGGCGTTTCCGCCGAGCACCGTCAGGCACGCCTTGACCACCAGCGGCGCGGTCACCGCATAGATATCGCGACCGCTCGCGACCGCCCGGCCTACCCGGCCGTCGATCGTCGCCCGGACATCCATCACGAAGTGTTGCGCCGACCGCCCGCGATCGTCCGCTGCGCGTGGGGCTGGCGTCGCGGCGTCGTGCAGATCGGCAAGCGGCGCCAGGTTCATGAAGCTGGTGATCTCCGCCGCATCGACATGGCGCGACAGCAAGACGATCTCGCTCAGCGCGACGCAGGTCACCGGTTGCTCGCCGAACGGCGCGGGGAATTGCCACTGCTCCGCCGGCGGCGGACTCGGGACCGGGACCAACCGGCCATCGCGGACGACCAGGCGCTCGAACGTATTGCGTTCGCCCGTCAGCCGCGTGCCCGCCGTCGGATGCCAGCTATCCAGCCCGACTGCGATATCGATCGCCTGAGCGCGCGTGCCCGACGGGACCAGCGCCGATGCTAGCAGGTCGGCGAGACCGCCGTAAAAGGCCATGGCAGGCACCAGCGTGACGCCCGCGTCACGGGCGGGGCCATCGAGCCGGTCGAAAAGGTCCTGCACCGTGCGCTGCTCGGCCGCGACGTCGAAATAGGGGATCCGGGCGCGCAATGCCGCTTCGGCCGCGGGCATCGCTGTGTCGAAGAACGGGCCGGCGCAATTGACGATCGCATCCGCGCCCATCATCGCCCGGTCGAGACTGCCGACATCGGCAAAGTCGATCACGCGACAAGCTTCCTCCGCGCCATCGATCGGTTGGAACCGACCGGTTCGCGTCGCCGGGATCGCCGTCGCGCCCAAACGGCGCAATGCGTCGACCACGAACCGTCCGGTATGCCCTCCGGCGCCCAGCACCGCGATCCTGACCATATTCCATCCCTTCTGCAAAATCGATACCGACCAGTATCGTTTGACGAAATGACACCGATCGGTATCGTTGTCAATCACGCCGAAGGAGTCGCTCGATGACCGCCACCGCCGCCGATCAGCCGGGCACCCGCTCGCAGCGTGCCAGAGCGCATGCGCTCGGCGTTGCGTCGCGCCTCTTTTATGAAAATGGTGTCAGAGCGGTGGGAATGGAGCAGATCGTCGACGCGTCCGGCATCGCCAAGACCACCATCTACCGCCATTTCCCGACCAAGGACGCGTTGATCGAGGCTTTCCTGGAAAAGGAAGATCGCGAGTTCTGGTCGCAATGGGATGCGGTGGTCGCCCCGGCCGCGTCGCCGATCGCGCGGATCGACGCATTGTGCGACTGGATCGGCGATCGCGTACGCCGCGACAATTACCGGGGGTGTCCGCAACTCAATGTCGCGGCCGAATTCGCCGATGCCGGCCATCCGGCGAGGCGCGTCGCGCGCCGCCATAAGGATGAAATGCATCGCCGGCTGTCGGATCTTTGCCGGCAAGCCGGGGTCGACGACGCGACAATCGTCGCCATGCAGATCGCGCTGCTGTTCGACGGCGCGTTCGCCAGTGACGGACGGCTGAAGCCCTTCGACGCCGGGGCTCTGCTGCGAAGCGCGGTCCATCGGCTGCTGCAACCGCCGGCATGACCGTTGCCCGTCGCCAGGCTTTCGGTGGGGCGCTCACGGAAAGCCATTCGCGCGGGATCAGATCGGTGACAGTTTACTAAAAGCCGATTGAGGGTGTGCCCCTTCCACCCGTTGACACCGCACCCACCATCACCAATACTCCCGCCCAGAGCGCATCTGGAGCGCCACCTGTCCGCGGCAAGGGAGTTTCTCCCATCCAGCTCGAAACTGTACTTACGAACCCTTCTTCCGGCCTTTCGTAAGCGGACGTCTGGCATTTGGAAGGAAGGTTTCCGATGCGTCGTACGCTCACGCCCAAAACCAATCTCGAAACCCTGCGCAAGGACGCCAAGCGCTGGCTGAAAGCCATTCGCGCGGACGATCCGGCGGCGATCGCGCGCCTGCGCGATGCCGGCGCGAAACCGTCCGGCGATCCCGGGCTGCGCGATGTGCACCAGGCGTTGGCGTTCGAATATGGCTGCGAAAACTGGGCGGCGCTCAAGACGGCGATCGCCGATCTCGCGCTCGATCGTCAGACTTACGCCGAACGCCTCGATCAATTGCTGGGACAATGGTGGAGCGGCGACCCGGCCCCGGCGCGGCGCATCCTGGCCCGCTATCCCGCTATCGCGCGCGACAGCCTGTTCACCGCCGCCGCCTGCGGCGATGTCGCCGACGTCGAGCGGCGCCTGACGCGCGACCCGGCGTCGGCAGTCGCCACGGGCGGGCCGATGGACTGGCCGGCGCTCGCCTATGTCGTCTATGGCCGGCTCGACGCCACCAACGCGGTGACGATCGCACGGCTGCTGCTCGCGGCAGGGGCCGATACGAGCTTTTCGCACAATGATGGCTGGGACAATGCCTTCACCCTGGTGACCGGCGCGATCGGCCTGGGCGAAGGTGCCAAGCCAAGCCATCCCCAGGCGACCGAGCTGGTCGACTTGCTGGTCGCCGCCGGCGCGTCGCCGTTCGACACCCAGGCACTCTACAACATCTCGATCGTCGGCCAGGACGTCTATTGGTACGATCTGCTGTGGCGGCATTGCGAGGCGCAAGGCGTGACCGACCGCTGGCGCGACGCGGTCAGCTATCGCATCGGCGGGAACCAACCGCTCAACCCGCTCGACTATCTGCTCGGCAATGCGGTCGGCCAGAACCATCTGGCCCGCGCCGAGTGGCTGCTGGCGCGCGGTGCCAATCCCGATACGCCGCATGCCTATACCGGTCAGCCGGTCCATGCTCTGGCGCAGCTTTCCGGGTTCGTCGATATGGCCGCCTTGCTCGAGCGTCATGACGCCACGCCGGTGGTGCTGAGCGGCGCGCAGGCGTTCCGGGCGGCCTGCCTGCGCGGCGACGAGGAGCGCGCGCGGGCACTGCTCGCGGCCGACCCGCATCTGGTGGCCAATTCCGCCCTGCTGCTGGCGGCCGCCGAGTTCGGCAACGCACCTGCTATCGCGCTGTTGCTGTCGCTGGGCGCCGATGCCGGCGGATGCGATCATGAGGGGATCAGCCCGCTGCACCGCGCGGTGCAGTCGGGATCGCTGGAGGCCGCTAACCTGCTGATCGCCGCGGGTGCCGAGATCGACCGCCGCGAGCGCAAGTGGAACGGGACGCCGCTCAGCTGGGCGGTCGTGCTCGGACGACCGCGGATGGCGGATCTGCTCGCGCCGTTGAGCCGCGATATGTGGCCGCTGGTGCATCTCGGACTGACCGAACGGCTCGATGCCGTGCTCGCCGCCGAGCCCGAACTGGCCAATCGGACGCGGGCGCAGGACGATACGCCCACGCCGCTTTTCTATTTGCCGGACGACGAGGACAAAGCGGTCGACGTCGCGCGCATTCTGCTGCGCCATGGCGCCGATCCGCGGCTGCGTAATAAGAGCGGCCGGACCGCGATCGAGGCGGCGCGGCGGCGCGACCTCGACGAAGCGGCGGAAGTGATGGAGAACTGGCGTCATGACGGCTGAACGATCGGCGCTGCCGCTACGCATCGTGGTTGACCAGCCAGTGCCGTGTGTCGCGCTCGCGCTTCAGCGTGGCGCCAGCGGCAAGGCGACGTTGGTCGGACCGGTTCACAGCTCCGCCGACGCGCTCGTATTCGATTTCGAGGTCATGGTGGACGGCAGCAACGCAGACGGCGGTCCGCGCTTGCTCGGGCCATTCGTACAGGGACCGCCGGCCGCGCGGTTCGTCTATCTCAATATCGGTGCAAGTGCCGGCCAGATCGGGTCGCCTTGGCAGCGCCGCGCCAAGGTGCCGCTCGGTGCGATCAGCTGGCAAGCGATCGAGGCGTTGTCACCGGGCGAGCGCCTGACCGCACATTTCAACGGCACCGCCCGCGACGGCAGCCCCGCCTGCGCCACCGTGCCGATCCTCCCGCCCGGCTGGACGCCTAAGTGATGTTCTGGGCCCGGACGACCTTGAAATTGTCCTTGCGGATCGTCAGGCGCAGCACCGGGCCTGGCCTTGGCGGAGGCTCGACCTCGACTACCCAGGTATCGGCGGCGTCCTTGATCGAATAATGTTCGCGGGGGCCGGGCGACAGGCAATCGCCGGCCATCCCGACCTTACGCGCGAACAATTGAGCCGACGCCAGTGCCTTGCGAGACTCCGGCCCCAGCTGCGCCAAGGGCTGCGGCTGTGGCTGCGGCTGAGAACACCCCGTCGCAGCGAGCAGGGCCAGAAGGGCAATTTGCTTCATATAGATATGAGATCACATTACATACCGTTGCGCAAGCGGGCTTACGCTAAGGTTCAATGTAACGAACCAAAGGCCAATGGATCGCTATTCCCCTCTCCCGCTTGCGGGAGAGGCCGGGTGAGGGTCTTCTTTCTTCTTCCAAGCGAGGTGCGAAAAAGAAGAAAGAAGACCC
>NZ_BCYX01000062.1 GCF_001598415.1 Sphingomonas mali NBRC 15500 | reverse complement strand
TGATGCGGGAGGGAGCGGCGCAGCCGCGGAAGGGTGAGGGGGAGTCACGAGCGATATCCCTGTGAGTCCCCCTCACCCTTCCCACTCGCTTCGCGAGCGGGCCCCTTCCCTCTCCCACAAGGGGAGAGGGAGATTCGATCAAACCGTCCGCGCCCGCAGCTCCGCGTTCTCCGCGGCAAGCTTCTCGTTGGCGGCGGTCAGGTCGATCTTGGCTTTTTCGAGATCGCGGACATAGGCATCGCGATTGGTCGTCAGCGCGTCGCGCTCGCGCATCTTGGCGTCGGTGTCCGTGCGATAGGCGGCGTGCGCGTCGCGCTCCGCTTCATAGCGGGTGCGCCACTTCGTGCCTCTCGGCGCCAGCATCAGCCCGAGGACCAGTCCGACGATCAGGACCAGCACGAGCACGGCGATCTGATTGGGGTCGGTGAACAGCATCGCGTTTCTCCCTGTTGGGATGTGAACGCATCATGCTGCGCCCGGTTGCCGGCTGGCGCAAGCTATCCCCCTCCCGCAGGCGAGAGGGGGATGGATTGGATCAATGGCCGCCGTGCAGGAAGGCGTCGTTGATGCTGCACGCCGCCGGACCCAGGATGACGATGAACAGGGTCGGCAGGATGAACAGGATCAGCGGCACGGTCATGATCGCCGGCAGGCGCGCGGCTTTTTCCTCGGCGCGCATCATGCGCTCGTTGCGGAATTCGGCCGACAGCACGCGCAGCGCCGATGCCAGCGGGGTGCCGTATTTCTCGGTCTGGATCATGGTCGTGACCACGCCCTTGACCGCGTCGAGATCGACGCGCGTCGCCAGATTCTCGAACGCCTGGCGGCGGTCGGACAGGAAGCCGAGCTCGATCGCGGTCAGCGCGAATTCGTCGCCCAGCTCGGGATAGGCTCGGCCCAATTCCTTGGACACGCGGTGGAACGCGACGTCGACGGTCAGACCGGCCTCGGCGCAGATCACCAGGAGATCGAGTGCGTCGGGGAGGCCCTTGCGGATCGCCGACGAGCGCTTCTGGATCTTGTTCTTGAGGTAGATGTCGGGACCCTTGTAGCCCAGGATGAAGGCGCCGGCGACCAGGCCATATTGCTTGAGCGGCGACCAGGTGGCGAACGCGTCGGTACCGTACACGAAATACAGCATCGGCAGGCCGAACAGGATCGGCAGGATCAGCCGGCCGAAAATGACCGCGACGGCATATTCCTTCTTGCGGATGCCGGCCTGGAGCAGCTTGGTCTGCGCGACCTTGACCTGGCTGTCCTGCAACACCTTGAGGCCCTGCAGGATGGTGCGGATGCGGTCGGTGGTCTCGTTCTTCTGGACCAGTTTCGCGCGCCGCTTGCTGGTCGAGGCGGTGATACCGGCCTTCAACTGTTCGCGGCGATCGTTAAGCGCCTTGACGCGGCGTGCCATCGGATCGCGCACGGTGGTCGCGGCGTAAATGGCGAGCATGACGGCGAATGCGGCGACCCCGGCGAGCAGGGTGCCTACCCAGAGGACGTCGACGCCGAGCAGGGTTGTGTGGTGCGGTTCCATGGCCTCAGATCTCGAAATTGACCATTTTGGCCATGATCAAGCCACCCAGCGACATCCAGATGAAGCCGCCGATACCGGCGACGATCAGGCGCTGATCGACGAAGAAATTGCCCATATAGGCCGGGCTGATCCACATGATCAGGCCGAACACGATGAACGGCAGCGAGCCGACGATATAGGCCGACGCTTTCGATTCGGACGACATCGCCTTGATCTTCAGCTTCATCTGTCCACGCTGGCGAAGCACCGTGGCGAGATTGGCGAGCGTTTCGGCGAGGTTGCCACCGGTCTCGCGCTGGATCGCGATCGAAATGACGAAGAACTGGAATTCCGGCGTGCCGAGACGGTCCGCGGTTTCCTGCAGCGCCGCGTCCATCGTGCGGCCGATCTTCATCTTGTCGGATACCGCGCGGAATTCCTCGCCGACCGGGCCGGCCACTTCGGCGCCCACCACGCCCATGGTTTCGCTGATCGGCAGGCCCGAACGCAGCCCGCGCACGAGCAATTCGATCGCGTCGGGGAATTTGGCGGTGAACTTGTTGACCCGGCGCTTGATGAAATAGCCGACCACGAAATGCGGCAGTCCGCCGCCGACGAACACGGCGATCAGGACGGAGATCGCGATCGGCGCGCCGCGGATCATCATCAGCGACGCTACGACTAGCATGATGCCGAACGTCGCCAGCCCGTATTGACCGACGGTCCAGGTCTTGCCGGTCATAGCCAGGCGCTTCTTGAGTACGGCCGGACGCGGCAGGAACCGCATCATCGCGGTGTCCATGTTGCTGTCGCGCTTGCCGGTGATGCGGCGCATTTGCGCTGCCATCGCCGCGTCGCTGGCAGCGCCGCTATGGCGTTCGCGGAGCGAGTTCAGCCGGCGCGTCTGCGCCTTTGCCGCCGACGGGCCGGCAAAGGCGAACGCCAGCAGCAACAGCATGGTCGCCGCTCCTGCAAACACCGTGATCAGCGGCACCAATGGCATCGCTCAAACGCTCCACTTGTTCGAGCCGGCCCGGATGGACCGGCCATGGTCAACTCGACTTCGCGGCTTTCTTGCCCGGCATCAGCGACTTGAGATCGGCGAACTTGCCCATCAACGACTGCCCAGCCGGTTTCCCCGCACCGTTCTTGCCTGCCGCTTTGCCCGCCGGCTCGGCCGAATCGCCGACCGCCAACAGACGGTTGGCGAGCTCGCCGATCGGCGCGACCGTCTTCGATCCCTTGCCGGCCTCGGCTAGCGTTTTGCCCAGCTTGGCCGCCTGTGCCGCCAATTTCTGGTCATACGGGATGACGAAATCGATGCGGCGCTCGATCGAGCTCTCGAAATCCTTGCGGTTGATCTCCAGCTGGCCACCGGCGGGCACCCGATTGGCGACCACCAGGACCTGGCTTCCGGGCGCGTTCGACTTCAACCACGACAGGATACGGATCGTGTCGCGTGCCGCGGCCAGCGTCAGCTCGGTGACGACCACCGTCGTCTGAATGTCGCTGATCAGATGCGGATGCTGGATCAGCTGCGCGCGCGGCAGGTCGACCACCGTGCATTCGAAGGCGGCCCGCATCTCTTCCTGCAATTGATAGAAAGCGGAGCCGTCGGTCATCATCGGCGAGTTGATCGGCGCTTCGGCCGACAACACGGCGAGACGCTCGCTGGCCTTGACCATCGCGCGTTCGATGAACAGCCCGTCGATACGGCTGGGATTTTCGATCGCGTCGGTCAGGCCGCGGCCCGGCTCGAGGTCGAGCGCCAGCGCGCCGGTACCGAAATGCACGTCGAGATCGAGCAACGCCGTGGTGCGGCCGCCCTTCTCGCTCATTAGCCAGGCGATCGAGGTCGCGATGGTTGAGGCGCCGGTGCCGCCGCGCGTGCCGATCACTGCGGTCGCGGAATGCGGGCGATCCGGCGAGACTTCGTTCAGCCGCGGTGCGTTCAATACGGCTTGGGCGCTGCCGAAAGTTTCGCGCAGCATGTCGGGATTGAGCGGTTTGAGCAGATAATCCTGGATCCCGCTCGCGGTCAGGTCGCGATACAGGCGAACATCGTTGACCTGGCCCGCCGCGATGACGACGGTGCCGGGCTCGCAGACTTCCGCCAGCGCATTGATGTCGTTGAGCGGATCGCCCGATTCGCTGAGGTCGACGAACAGCACTTGTGGGCTTGCCGAGACCGACAATGACTGGACCGCGTTACGCAGCCCGCCCTTGTTCACCTTCTCGGCCGACCAGCCCATCTCGGCGACGATCGGACGCAGCGCTTCGGCGGTCGTCTCGTCGCAGACATAGGCGACGAACGGCTCGCGATGCGCGACGCCAGCGGGTTTCCACGGCGCGTTCATCTTATTTGCCTCCCGTCGATTCGGATTTGACTGTGGTGCCGCCGCCCCCGGTCGGGGCGGCGCTACGATATGTGCCGATGGCGCGGTTCGAGGTGATCGGGTCGGCGGTGCCGTCACCCGTTTGACCACGGACCAGATCGAGCGGATCGGCGACCATCGCAGCTAGGCTTGCGTTGCTCGCGCAGCCGAAATTGGAGGTCGTGCTGCCTTGGAACTCGCTCGATCCGCTGCGCGTGAAGTCGGGGCAGCCCGGGACCGTGGCGATCGACCGGCTGACGACGACGCGAACCATGCCGGCGGCCATCGGCGCATTGGTGATCGGCGCGCGATCGGCAAGGCGCATGCCGTAGCCGGAGACGATCGCCGCGATCTGCGCGCGAGCGCGCGAGTCATAGGGATTGGGATCGTCTACCGAGATCTGGTCGCCATAATGCAATCGCATCGAGGCGAGCCAGCCGGCGACCCGTTCGGGCTCGCCCGGCGCCAGGCCAGCGGTGGTCGATTGCGCGTCGAACACATAATCCGTGCGGCTGACGACCGGCTGCTTGATCGAGTCGACACCTTGATTGAGCGTGCCGCAGCCACCCAGCATCAGCGCGGGAGCGGCGAGGGCGGCGATGAGGATCGTACGCATGATCTGACTGTTCCTCGCGCGTTACAGGCTGAAGCCGGGGGTGGCGGGCTGCTCGCCCTTTTTCGACTTCTTGGGCAGAAGGGCCTTCTTGTCGGCGGTCGCCGGATCGGAGCTCGGCTGCGGTGCGGTCGGCGCCGCCGGTACCGGCGCGTTGGCACCGATCGCCGGACCCGCGACCATCGGCACGGCCATGGTCGGCTTGGGACGATCGCCGCCGGTCGTGCCTTCGCCCAGACGGCCCAGGAAGACACGGCCGGCATCGTCTGGCGCTTTATAGCCGTCGGTCGGTAGCACGATCTCGTTGGCGTTGACCGGCCTCACCAGATACGGCGTGATGACGATCATCAATTCGCTTTCGTTGCGCTTCCAAGCGTTCGAGCGGAACAGCGCACCCAGGATCGGCACGTCGCCTAGCCCAGGAGTCTTGTCGACCGAATTGTCGGTACCGTTCTGCAACAGGCCGCCGATCACCAGGCTCTGCCCCGATCCCAGTTCGACTGTGGTTTCGGCGCGGCGCGTAGTCAGCGCCGGGATGGTGACGTTGCTGAGCGTGACGGCGCCCGCCGAAGACAGCTGCGACACTTCCGGTCGGACGCGCAACGAGATACGGCCATCGGCCAGCACCGTCGGTGTATAGGCCAGGCTGACACCATATTGCTTATATTCGACCGATACGGCGCCTAGGCCCTGGCTGACCGGGATCGGGATCTCGCCGCCCGCAAGGAACGATCCGGTCTCGCCCGACAAGGCGGTCAGGTTCGGGTTCGCGAGCGTGGTGACCTGACCGTTGGTTTCGCCGAGGTCGAGCGCCGTCAGCACGTTGGTGCCCAAAAGGCGACCCGCCATCCCGATCGTCGACCGCTGTGCGCCGAGGGTATAGGTCGACGTCTTTGCGCCTGTGGTCGGATCGATCGTGATCGTTCCGGCGCCGCCATTGTCCGAACCGAATAGGAAGCCGCCGCCCGGACTGTCCTTGGTGTTGAGGCGGACGCCGATATTCTTGACGAAGCTCTTCGAAACTTCGGCAAACTTGACCTGTAAATTGACTTGCAGCGGCGTCGCGCTGCGGAGGCGGTTGATCACCGCGATCTTCAATGGCGTCGCCGCATTGGTGACGTCGATGCCGGGGTTGAGCAAGGCGGCGACGATCTGCTGCGCCTGCGCGACATCGGCGGGCGCCGCCACGGTACCCGTCAGGACGGCGAGCTGGCCCACCGTGATCACCTTGATGTCGGCATCCGGCATGGCGGCCTTCATCATGCGATCGATCGAAGTCAGGTTCTGGCCGACACGAACGTTGGTCGAATAGATCACCCGGCCGTTGGCCGCGGTGACGAACACCGTGGTCGTCCCGTAATCCTTGCCGAACAGACGAATCTGGCGCGGGTTGCTCACGTCGACATCGGCGACGTTCTGATTGGCGACCCAGACATCGGCGGCATCGGCGGGCAGGGTGATGACCTCACCCTGGCCGACCGAAAGCACGACTTCGCTCGTCGGGCGTTGCGTGCCCTGGGGCAAGCCACCGACACGAACAGGCTTGGCCGGCGCGCGGCGGGTGGTCTGGCGACCGCCGCCGGCGGCTTCGACCGGCATGGTCGCCACCAGTGCCGTCGCGACGGTAGCCGCCACGATCCGGTTCAGTACGATTGTCGCTTGCATCACTTCTTCCCCCCACGACCGATTGGTACCTCGGTCACGTTGCTCCCGCGGACGATACGCACCGTGGGACCGGTAATGGCCGGGGCGCCGCCCGGAATGCCTGCAGTTCCACCAGCTGCCGTCGCGTCTGTGCCCTTGCCCGGCACGGTACGGCGCTGGAAGCGCGAGACGTCGGCACCGGTGGCAAAGGTGGTCTTGCCGGCGATCGGCTGCGTGTCGGCAGTTGCGAGCATTGCCTTCTCGGCCTTCGGATCCTTGCCGTCGGGCACCTTCACCGATCCATCGGCGATCGCCTGATCGAGCTCGGACGCCGAGTCGGCGAGGGGGCGCAGCACTAGCGAAAGGTCGCCCAAGGTGCGTGCCACCGAAATCTTCTCCGCGATTGCCGGCGTCGCCTCGATCGTCACCATCGAGATGTTACGGACCACGGTCTTGCCCTGGTCGTCGACATCGCTGGTGGTGCGCTGATCGGTTGCCAGCACGCGGAGGTTCTTCATGATCGTTTCGGCCACCTTGAGCGGCGGGCCATCGCCGCCGCCGGCAACGGTCTGGGACAGCGTCAGGTCGACACGGTCGCCCGGAAACACGAAACCCGCGACCGAATTCTCGTTGCGAACCGGAAAGGTGACCGCGCGCATGCCGGGCGTCAGCGCCGCGGCGAGGAAGCCACGGTCGCCCGGCTTGACCAGCGACCCCTGGGTCAGCGGCTGCCCGGCGGTGATCACCGAGCGCACGACCGTGCCCTGCAAGGTCTTCGGATCGAATCCGTCCTTGCGGATATAATAGGCGTTCTCGACCAGCTCTTTCGGCCAAGGCTGGAACTTGAAGCTGGTCGCATCCAGGATCGTGCCCATCGGCAGCGCCTTGGTCGCGACGAGCACTTCGGTGCCGGTCTGAACCGGCGCGATGGGCGCCTGGGCCGAGGCCACGGGAGCGCTCGATCCGACGATCAGGCTGCGCGCCATGAACGCGGTGATGGCTGCGACGAAAAGCGCGCCCACCAGCAAAATGATCTTCCGACTATCCATGACGCTTCGTGCCCCGTTGTGGCGATGACCCCGACTTGATCATCGTTAATCTACGCAAAGTGGTTAAATATCGGTTCACCGAGCGCGACCATCGATGCCATGGCGATCGCGACGCCGTAGGGCGTCTCGACAGCACCCGGCGCTTTGCGGCGCCAATGGTCGAACATCATGATCAGCGTCAGCAGGCCGCCGATGATCGACATGACCAGCAGCATGAAAAGGAGAGTTGGGCCGGGAAGCCACAGCGCGAGTGCGCCGATCATCTTGACGTCACCGCCGCCCATCCAGCCGAAATGGAAGGCACCGGCGAACAGCGCGAACACGCCGATCGCGATCCCGATTTGCCACGCCACATCGGCCCAGCCATAGCCTAGAGCCCACCACCAGGCAGGCGCCAGCAGCGCGATCGCGGCGTTCTTCCAATTGGCGATCTCTCGGGTCCGCGCGTCCTCGATGCCCGCCGCCAGCAGGATCAGAACGAGTGCTCCCCCGAGCACATAAGACAGAATTCCCCAGCCCATCTGACCATAGACCTAGACGGCATGGCTTTCTAAAAAGTAACCAGCGCGGATGGTCTCTTCAGAAACAGCGCGCCGAACCTATCCCGACGGCAGCTCGATATCGTTCTGGACCGCCCCCGATGGCTGGCAATTGCGCCGCTTCGACTGGCCGTCCGCCGCGGCCGCGCCGCGCGGATCGATCTTGTTCCAGGGCGGGCGCGGGGACATCTTCGAAAAATATCTCGAGACCTTTCATCACTGGCATGATCTGGGTTGGACGATCACGTCGTTCGACTGGCGCGGCCAGGGCGGATCCGGGCGGCTGACCGACGACCCCCATGTCGGCGATATCGACCGGTTCGGGACCTATCTCGCTGATTATGGCGCGTTCTGGCGGGAATGGGTGGCCGCGACGCCGGGGCCGCATGTCGCCATGGGACATTCGATGGGGGGGCATCTGGTCTGTCGCGCGCTGGCCAAGGTGCTGGCCGAGCCCGATGCGGCAGTCCTGATCGCGCCGATGATGGGGCTGCATGCGCCGATCAGCGCCGGGTTCGGTGAGCGAATCGCCGAAATCGCGATGAAGCTGGGCAATCCGCAGCGGCGCGCCTGGAAGTCGAACGAGAAGCCGGGCACGACCGATTCGCGGATGTCGCTGCTCACCCACGATCCCGACCGTTATTCCGACGAGCCGTGGTGGTGGGAGCAGAAGCCCGAGATCAAATTGGGCCCGCCGAGCTGGCGCTGGGTGGTGCGCGCGTTCGAATCCACGCGCCGGCTGCGCGTCAGTCGGCGCGTGAAGCTGGTCAGGACACCGGTGCTCGTGCTGGTCGCCGAAGCCGACAAGCTGGTACGCGCGGCCGACGCGATCAAGGTCGCGGGGCTGCTGCCCGATGCCCGCCTGGTCCGGTTCGGCAACGAAAGCGCGCATGAAATCCTGCGCGAGGTTGACCCTGTCCGCAATCGCGCCTTGGGGGAAATCGACATCTTCCTTTCGGCACGAGCGCAGCAATGACCTACGACATCGCCATCATCGGCGCCGGGATCGCCGGCGCCGCGCTCGCGGCCGAGGTCGCGCCGCACGCCAGCGTGCTGATTCTCGAAGCCGAGGACGTTGCCGGCTATCACGCGACCGGACGATCGGCGGCCTTCTGGGAAGAGACCTATGGCGGCCCCGCGATTCAGCCGCTGACCGCGGCGTCACGCGCGATGCTCGACGCCGGCGGGTTCCTCCAGCCGTTGGGGGGGCTGCATATCGGCCGCGAAGAGGAACGCGGCCAGATCGAAGCGATGCTGTCCCAATTCGCCGGCACCGGCGTCGACCTGACGTTGGTCGATCCGCGCGATCGTATTTCCGGCCTGCGCCCGGAATGGACTCTCGCGGTCTGGGAGCCGAGCTGTGCCTATATCGACGTCGCCGGGCTTCACGCCGCCGCGCTGTCGCGCGCGAAGAAGGCGGGCGCCGACTTGGTGCTCGATGCTGGACTGACCGCGGCCTCGCGGAGCGGTGACGCGTGGCAGCTCGAGACGAAGGCCGGCCCGTTCGCTGCCAGGATCCTGGTCAATGCCGCCGGTGCCTGGGTCGATCAGGTCGCGGCGATGGCCGGGGTCGCGCCGATCGGCATCCGGCCGCTGCGTCGCGCGCTCGTCCAGCTCCGCGTCGATCCGCCGGTGCCCGACGATGCGCCGCACGTCGCGCACATCGGCGGGGACTTCTATTTCAAGCCGGAATCCGGCGGCCGGCTCTGGCTGAGCCCGCATGACGAGGTGCCGAGCGAGCCCGGCGACGTCCAGCCCGAGGAGATCGACATCGCGATCGCGATCGACCGGCTGGAACACGTCGTCGACTGGACAATCGAGCGGGTCGAACGCAGCTGGGCGGGATTGCGCAGCTTTGCGCCCGATCGCTTGCCGGTCTATGGGTTCGACAATCGCGTGCCGGGCTTCTTCTGGTGCGCGGGTCAGGGCGGGTTCGGCATCCAGACCGCGCCGGCGGCCTCGCTGGTCGCGGCATCGTTGCTGCTCGGCACCGCGCCAGATCCGCTCGTCGCGGAAATCGACCGGGATCGTTACACCCCCGCGCGGTTGCGCTAGCGCGGCGTATCGCCTCCGGCTAATCTGGATCAGCCAATAGAGGAGGCCCCGATGGCTCACACGTTCGAGATTTACAAGGACAAGGCCGGCGAGTTCCGCGTGCGCTTCAAGTACAATAGCGAGGTCATGTTCTCGACCGAAGGCTATGCGAGCAAGGACTCGGCCAAGAGCGCCATCGACTCGATCAAGAAGAATGGTCCAGGGGCCGAAGTCGAAGACAATAGCTGATTTTCGGGTGCCGGTTCAGCTCGGCTGGACCGGTGCTACCCCTTAGCGGCGGCGAAGGCGGCGTCGCTTGCCAGTTTGTCGGCCCGCTCATTGTCGGGGTGGCCGGCATGGCCTTTCACCCAGACCCATTCGACGCGATGCGGCGCGGCGGCGTCAATCAGTGCCTGCCATAGCTCGGCATTCTTGACCGGCTTCTTGTCGGCGGTCTTCCAGCCGTTCTTGCGCCAGCCATGGATCCACTTGGTCAGACCATCCATCACGTAACGGCTGTCGGTCGACAGCGTCACGCGACACGGGCGCTTCAGGGCGTTGAGCCCTTCGATCGCCGCCATCAGCTCCATGCGGTTGTTGGTGGTCAGCTTCTCGCCGCCCGACAATTCCTTCTCGCGGCTGCCCATACGGATCAGCACGCCCCAGCCGCCCGGCCCGGGATTGCCCTTGCACGCGCCATCGGTCGCGATTTCGACATGGGAGAGTTCGGTCATGCCAGCGACTTGAAATCGCGCACGAAGCCAGGATCGTAGATCTTGAGCCGGCGCCAGTAAGCGAGCGGATCCTTGCGCGTCACCATCGCGTCGGCCGGCGTGTTGAGCCAGTCCCAGGCGCGGCTGAGGAAGAAGCGGATGCAGGCCCCGGCGGCAAAGCCGGGCAGCGCCGCACGTTCCTCGTCGCTCAGCGGCAGCGTACGGTGATAGCCGCGGATCAGCGCCTCGCCGATCGCGGGATGATGTGTCGTCCCGCTGGCGTCGAACGACCAGGCGGTGTGCATGACCGCGAGATCGTAAATGCGCGCATCACTGCACGCGAAATAGAAGTCGATCAGCCCCGTGACGTCGCTGCCTCGCATCAGGACGTTATCGGGGAACAGGTCGGCGTGGATCGTTCCTTGCGGAAAACGATCGCCTTGCCAGCCGCGCACGACGCGATCGACCATGGCGCCGGCCTCGGCATGGAGGTTGTCTGCCATGTCGTCGAGCGATCGGCCGCAGCGATCGAACAGAGGTTGCCAGGTGCGAACGCCCATCGAATTGTCGCGCACCAGCGTGAAGTCGGTCAGGCTGGCGTGCATCCGTCCCATTGCCGCGCCTGCCGCCTCGGCCTGCGCCGCGGTCGGATGGCTGACTGAAACCCCGGGCAGGAACCTGATCAAACACGCCGGGCGCCCTTCGAGCGTCTGGATTGCTTCGCCGGTCCGATCCTTGATCGCCGGCGGCACCGGGTTGCCGCGATCGGCGAGATGGTCGAGCAGTGCCATGAAATAGGGCAGGTCGTCGGCTTCGACGCGTTTTTCGTAGAGCGTCAGGATGAAGCGGCCCTGGGTCGTGTCGACCAGATAATTGGAATTCTCGACGCCCTCGGCGATGCCCTTGGCCGAGACCAGTTCGCCAACATCGTAGCGCAGGAGGAATTCCTCCAGCGCCTCCGCCGAAACCTGGGTATAAACCGCCATCCTACACCGTCATGCCAGCGAAAGCTGGCATCTCGTCGCGGGAAATACTGCCGGAGACCCCAGCTTGCGCTGGGGTGACGCTATCGCTCACGCCGCCGCCTCTAGTCCGCGCGGGAGCTTGAACGTGATCGTCTCCTGCGTCGTCTCGACTTCGCGTTCGGTTATATCAAAGCGTTCGGCGAGTCGGTCGATCAGTTCGCGCACCAACTGCTCGGGCGCCGACGCGCCGGCGGTGATGCCCAACGTGTCGATGCCGTCGAGAAATCCCCAGTCGAGATCGCTCGCGCGCTGGATCAGCCGAGCCGGAATGCCCTGGCGCTCGGCCACCTCGACCAGCCGCAGCGAGTTGGAGGAATTGGGCGCGCCGAGCACCAACACCGCATCGCACGCGCTGGCGATCGCCTTGATCGCGGCCTGGCGGTTGGAGGTCGCGTAACAGATATCCTCGCCGCGCGGCACCTGGATGGCGGGGAATTTGGCCAGGAGCGCGGCGACCACTTCGGCGGTGTCGTCGACCGACAAGGTCGTCTGGGTCAGGAATGACAAGGTCTCGGGGTCGCGCGGCTCGAACGTCGCCACATCGGCGACCGTCTCGACCAATGTCATCGATCCTTCGGGCACCTGGCCGAACGTGCCGATCACTTCGGGATGGCCGGCATGGCCGATGAACACGATGTGCCGACCCGCGGCGACCAGTCGCTCGGCCTGGCGGTGCACCTTGCTGACCAGGGGGCAGGTCGCATCGAGATAGGACAGGCCGCGCTCGGCCGCCTTGGCCGGCACCGCCTTGGGCACGCCGTGCGCGCTGAACACCACGGGCACGCCATCCGGCACCTCGTCGAGCTCCTCGACGAAGATCGCGCCCTTGGCTCTCAGAGTGTCGACGACGAACTTGTTATGGACGATCTCGTGCCGGACATAGACAGGCGCGCCATATTTCTCGATCGCCAGCTCGACGATGCGGATCGCGCGATCGACGCCCGCGCAGAAACCGCGCGGCGCCGCGATCAGCAGCTCGAGTGTTCTTTTCGGGGCGGAAGCCATGGCCGGCGCTCTACGCGATTGCTCGGCTGAGGCAAAGGCGGTTTGAGGAGCGATCCGTCGTCCAATTGGTCGTTCGCCAAACCCATCATTGCTTTTTTCGCCCGCAACGCCCATATAGTGACGGCTATCGTCGCAGGCGACGGAAACCGACGCTTCCGAGCCGACTCTTCCCTTTCTCGCTTCTAGCTCCGCGCGCACGAGCGTGCGGACAATCTACGTTCCTTGAAAGGGATATCTCATGCCAATCGGCAAAGTAAAATTCTTCAACGCCGACAAAGGCTATGGCTTCATTTCGCCGGAAGGCGGCGGCAATGACAGCTTCGTCCATATCAGCGCGGTCGAACGCGCCGGCATGACGACGCTCCAGGCCGACCAGCGCGTGTCGTACGACATCGAAAACGACCAGCGCGGCAAGTCGTCGGCTGTGAACCTTCAGGCAGTCTGACCTAAACGGGCGGTGCGGATGACATCCGTGGGGCAGGTCGCTGAGACCTGTCCAGCCAGTCTTGCTCGCCGCCCCGAAGGTTAACCTGCTTGTGCCGCCGGCGCGATCCTATCGCTCCGGCGGCATGCACTTCCGTCGCGTTCGATGCGTGCCGCCTGTCGGGCTTGGCGCGATCGTCATCGCCGATCAGGCGATTTTCACGCGACGTTTATCGATCGCACGGCTCCGCAATCCGGCGCCCGCGACGTTCTTCAGGAGATAGTCATGTCGAGAACACCCGTTCGCCCCTTCCTCGTGGCCAAAGACGAAGAGGGCGTGTTCCGCGTGACCGTGCGGACGACGCGGTTCAATTCGCAGGGCTATCCGCTCGTCTCGAGCGAAGTGCTGGGGGATGCGTTCAAGACGCAGACCGCCGCGCGCACGTTCGTCCGCGAAACCTATCGCGTCGAGTCCAGCGACATCGCCAGCAAATAGGCGCGACTTCTCGTCCTGCCGCGGGTCGTCGACGAAACGCGCGCGCGCCTGTTGCCGCGCTCGGGTTGCGACCCTATGGTGACGGCCGCTTTATGTAAGGTCAGGGGCCATGGCGCGTGCCGCGGCCCCTTCCCGTGTCGAAAAGGTCTGCCGTTCGTGTCACCCCGCTTCCTTGCCGCTCCGATCGCTCTCGTGCTGGTCCTTGGCGGCTGCGCCAGCCGTGGCGAACTCGACATTTCCGAATCGGGTGCAGGCGTCACCGCGGTGCGCACGCCATGTCCGACGGTCGGCGTGCCGGCGGGGACCGGCGATCTTACCACCTTCGATCCCGCGACCAGCCGCGATGCCAATGCGATCGACGTGGTCGCGGCGATGACCGACGTACGCTCGACCTGCAACAATGACGGTGCGAGCGCCCAGGTCCTCACCAACATTACCTTCACCGTACTCGCGCGTCGGGCCCGCGCCGATGGCGCGCGCGATGTGACCTTGCCCTATTTCGTCACCGTGGTTCAGGGCGGCAACGCCGTCGTCGCCAAGCATGTCGGTCGCGTCGTTGTCCATTTCGATGCCGGCCAGACGCGGGCGAGCGCAAATGGTTCGGCCACGGCCAGCGTCGATCGCTCGGCGGCGACGCTGTCCGACGAGGTCAGGCGCCGGATCACCGAAAAGCGCAAGGCGGGCAAGGAATCCGCCGCGGTCGATCCGCTGAGCGCGCCCGACGTACGCAACGCCGTGCTGCGCGCCACGTTCGAGGCACTGGTCGGTTTCCAGCTGACCGACGACCAGCTCAAATATAACGCGACGCGCTAAACGCGCGGAATCATTGGGCTGGGCGCGTCGCGGCGGTACGACAGGGCCCGTCGTCCGCCGCTCTTGACGGCATCACCAGATAGACCGTCGACCGCGTATTCGCCCGGATAACTTTCAGGTCCGGCGCGCAGGCCGCGCCGGTCGGAAAACCGATCGTCCACACATAACCGAACGTCCGGCGATCGAATGTCGCGATCGCCTGCTGCAGCGACATGCTGCCGGGCACCGTTGCCGGGTAGATCAGTTGCGACGGGTCGCGATCGAACGGCGCCGCGCTCGGATGCAGCGGACGGACCAGTTGCTGGCCGGCCAGCGCCCATTGCTCGTTGGTGAAGATTCGGCGCCGCGCGATGGCCAGACCGGCGATGTGGCTGAGCCGCGGATTGGTCCAATTGTCCGCCGCGGGTTCGTTGACCAGCACCAGCACGCTCGCGCCCTGCGGCATCGCGTCGATCGCGCGGAGTGCCGCTGTCTGACCTTGGGCAAAGAGCAGGAATGCCAGCGTGGTTGTCGCCATGCGGATCACGAAAAAAGCCACCGCGAGCCTCGCGATCCGGGCCTCCAGCTTGTTGTCACCCGCCGCAACCTCGATCGCGAGCAACGCGAGCGCGACCGTCATCGGCAGCAAGCGCATGTCGACCATCGAGCCCCCCGCGTAAAAAGCGGGCAGCAACACGAACGCGATTGCTCCGAAGAGTGCGGGAACCGCGAGGACCGGCGCAAGTGCAAGCCGCTGCGATCGCAATGCCAAAGCGATGACGGCATAAAGCAGCATGGCGCAGAGGACGTCGTAGACTTGCCAGCGTTCGCGCAGCAGCGAACCGACCCAGAACAGCTTGAGCCTGACATCGAACCAGTCGCCGGTGCCGCCGGTAAGGTGATCGGGGCCGCCAAGCGCCAACAGGACGAGTGGAAGCGACATCGGCGCACACATCAGCGCGGCGCGAACGCCGGCGCCAACGACCGTGCGCCCCGCTTTTCGCCCGATCGCCCATTCGGCGCCGAACACGAACAGTCCGAGCATCGCCCAGCCGAACGAATGACAGACGAAGATCAGGCACGATATCGGCACGAAGATGAGGGCGCGGACCCAGGGCGCCGATCCGCGCGCCAGCCGCAGCCAGAGTGCCAGCGCCGCCAGCACCAGCGCGGCCGCCAGCGCGAAGTTCACGAAGCCGAGCTGGAACGGCGATGCATAGGCCAGCGGCAGCGCGAATAGGGCGGTCGCCGGCACGCGCCCATGAACCTCGCGCGCCAGCCACAGCATCGCCGCCACGGACACCAAGGGGATTAGCAGGACGATGACCTTGGTGGCGAGCTCGATCCCCAGCAACGGTGAGAGGGCGAGCACCAGCCCGTCGACACCGAGATTGCCGATCAGCGCCCAATGCACCGCATAATGCTCGCTCAACGGCGGTCGGCCGGCCTCCGCCATGATACGATACCGCCCGATATGACCGGGCAGGTCGGACAGCGGGGGGACAGCCGGCCATAGCAACGGCACCACCGCCAGCGCGATGAACAGCGCGATCGCGGCGCGCGTTCGCCACCAGCGCCGAATCGCGATCGGCTCGTCCGCCGCGGCGCGCGTCTCCCGCGGTGAATTCGGATCCGACATGCCGGCAATTCATGCCCGCGCCTCCACCGAAAGCCAAGCGATCGAGCGTGGCCGATCCAACCAAACCCGCCGTCAACAGGCGTTCTCCGATTCTCGCTGCTGTCTCCCGTTGACTCGGTTGCTGCACCGCGTCACAGCATGGGCCAGTCGCTGACGACGCGGGAGAGCGCGGACCCTTCTCAAAAGGAAGACGTCCGCCGCCGAAGGAGCAACCGCCCCGGAATCTCTCAGGCAAACGGACCGCGTTTGTCGACAGCGACGCTCTGGAAAGCGTGCGGGGGCGATGTCCCCGTGCCACCGAAGGGGTAAGCCGGGCCGACAGGCGTGGTGAAAGCTCTCAGGTTCCGTGACAGAGGGGGCGGCGGATATTCGGTCCTTGCGGGCCGTTGTCGCGCCGTCATCTGTTATCGGGAGACCTGGGGTGAGCGACGAAGCCGAAACCGAGATCGAACTGCAGACGCTCCCGCTGGATGCCTGGCATCGCGCGCGCGGCGGGCGGATGGTGCCGTTCGCCGGCTATCACATGCCGGTCCAATATGAAGGCATCATGGCCGAGCATCTGTGGGTGCGCGACTCGGCCGGGCTGTTCGACGTCAGCCATATGGGACAGCTGCTGCTCAGCGGTCCCAATCTCGACGACGAGTTGGAGAAGCTGATCCCCGCCGATGTCAAAGGCGTGAAGCTTCACGGCCAGAAATATTCGCTGCTGCTCGCCGACAATGGCGGGATCCTCGACGACCTCATGTTCACCCGCTGGGAAGACGGTATCTATATGGTGGTCAACGGCGCGGTGAAGTACGACGACATCGCGCATCTTCGCGACCATCTTCCCGACGAAATCACGCTCAACCACATGGACGAGCAAGCGTTGCTGGCGTTGCAGGGCCCGAAGGCAGCCGAGGCGCTGGGCCGGCTGGTGCCGGGTGTCACCGACCTGGTGTTCATGACGGGTGGGCGGTTCGACTGGAATGGCGTGCCCCTGTGGATCAGCCGCTCGGGCTATACCGGAGAGGACGGGTTCGAGATTTCTGTGCCCGGCGACCGGGCGGAGGCGCTGGCCGATGCGCTCTGCGCCGAACCCGAAGTGAAGCCGATCGGTCTCGGCGCGCGCGACTCGCTGCGGCTTGAGGCTGACCTGCCGCTCTATGGCCACGATCTCGATCCCGAGACGACGCCGCTGATGGCGGCGCTCGGTTTCGCGGTCGCCAGCAAGCGCCGCCGCGAGGAAGCCAATTACCCCGGTGCCGCGCGCATCCTGGCCGAGCGTGAGCAGGGCCCGGTGGTCAAGCGCGTCGGCCTGCTGGTCGAGGGCCGCCAGCCGGTCCGTGAGGGCGCCGCGGTGCTCGATGCTGACGGCTCCGAGGTCGGGAAGGTCACGTCTGGCGGCTTCGCCCCGACGCTCGGCGCGCCGATCGCGATGGCCTATGTGCCCGCCGCGATGGCGGAGGTCGGCACCAGGATTCAACTCAATCAGCGCGGCAAGGTCCATGAAGCGACCGTCGCCGCGATGCCTTTCGTACCTCACCGCTATGTCCGAGGAGCCAAGTAAGATGCGCTATTTCACCGAAGATCATGAATGGGTCGATGTCGATGGCGATATCGGCACGGTCGGCATCACCGATTATGCCCAGGGCCAGCTCGGCGACATCGTGTTCGTCGACGTCCCCGAAGAGGGCAAGACCGTCACCAAGGGCGACGAGGCCGCAGTGGTCGAATCGGTCAAGGCCGCGTCGGACGTCTATTCGCCCGTCTCCGGCACGGTGATCGAGGGCAATGCCGAGCTCGCCGACAATCCTGGCCTGGTCAACGAGGACGCCGATGGCGAGGGCTGGTTCTTCAAGCTGACCCTGAGCGACCCGGACGAGCTCAAGGACCTGATGGACGAAGCCAAATACGACGCGTTCGTCGCGAAGCTGTGACCTAAAATAGCCCCTCCCCTTCAGGGGAGGGGTTGGGGTGGGGCCTCTCCACGGGCGATGTGCTTGAGGCACCGGCCCCCCCCC
>NZ_BCYX01000061.1 GCF_001598415.1 Sphingomonas mali NBRC 15500 | reverse complement strand
GCGGGCCGGCACCGCAGCTGTTTCAGCTTTGCTGAAACAGACTCTAGAAGGCAACATACCCGGTGCAACGCGATGGTGGAGAAGAGTGAATGCGTAAAGCGATCCTGCTGACGGCAGCCCTGATGGTGACGGGGTGCGCAACGGCACCTGCCTCGTTCCCCACCGAAGTGACACGCTATCGCGCCGATGAGGTCGGCCGCGGCACCATCGCCCTGGTGCCCGATGAAGGCATCGACAACGGCCCGGAATATCAGGTCTATGCCCTGGCGGTCGGCGATGCGCTGGCCAGGCAAGGTTATACGCTGGTCCCCGACGGATCGAAGAGCGTCTATGTCGCCAAGATCGGCTTCCATACCGAGGCGCGGCCGGTGCGCGAGCGCTCGCCGTTCAGCATCGGCTTGGGCGGGGGAACATGGAGCGGCAATCGCGGCGGCGGCGGCGTCGGGCTGGGGGGCGGCGTGTCGTTCCCGATCGGCCGCGGGCGCGATCGCGAGGACGCGCTCAGCATGCTGTCGGTCAAGATCAACCAGCGTCAGGGCGATCTCGGCGTCTGGGAAGGCCGTGCCCAGTCGCGCGCGATCGGCGTGGTCGGCAATGCTGTGGCGGACAAGATCGCGCCCAAATTGGCGACCGCGTTGTTCACCGGGTTCCCTGGCGAGTCGGGCCGGACTATCGAGGTCAAATGACCGATACCTCTCCCGCCATCACCGCCGCGTTCGACGGCGGCAACATCCGCGTTATCGAAATCCAGGGCGACCGCGTCGACCTGGAAATCGCCAAGGACCATCTGTCCGATTTCTATCAATGGTTCTCGTTCCGCGTCGCCAATGCCGCCGGGCGCAAGCTGACCTTCCGCATCCTGAATGCGGGCAAGTCGGCCTATCCGTTCGGCTGGCCGGGCTACAAGGCGCGCGCCTCGACCGACCGCGTCCATTGGCGGATGATCCCCACTCGCTACGAGAACGGCGTGCTCGAATTCGACTGGCAGTCGGACGCGCAAGTCGCGTGGTTCGCCTATTTCGCGCCGTACACGATGGAACGGCACGAGGACCTGATCGCAACCTATGCCGCCAAGCCGGGCGTCACGCACCGCGAACTCGGCCACACGCTCGATGGCCGCGCGATCGACTTGCTGACCATCGGCACGGGCGACAAGCCAGTATGGCTCTATGCTCGCCAGCATCCGGGCGAGAGCATGGCCGAATGGTGGATGGAAGGCGCGCTCGAATGGCTGACCAGCTCGGCGGCGGACGCGGTCAAAGCCAAGTGCACCTTCCATGTCGTCCCCAACATGAACCCCGACGGCACGTTCCGCGGGCACCTTCGGACCAATGCCGCGGGCATCAACCTCAACCGCGAATGGCACGAGCCCTCGATGGAGAAGAGCCCCGAGGTCAAACTGGTCCGCGACGAGATGGACCGCACGGGGGTGAAGCTCGCGATGGACGTCCATGGCGACGAGGCGATCCCGGCCAATTTCCTGGCGGGCTATGAAGGCATTCCCAGCTGGACCGACGCGTTCGGCGAGAAATTCTACGATTTCGGCCGCCGCCTCGCCGCGCGCACGCCTGAATTCCAGACCGCCAAGGGCTATGAGAAATCGGCCCCGGGCAAGGCCAATCTGACGATGTCGACCAACCAGCTCGCCGAGCGGTTCGGCGCGGTGTCGATGACCCTGGAAATGCCATTCAAGGACCACGACCCCAATCCCGACCCCGAATTCGGCTGGTCGCCGGAGCGGTGCAAAGTCCTGGCGGTAGCGTGCCTGGAAACGATCGCCGAGGTGATCGACGGGATTTAATTGTTTGACGGGCCAAGCGGAACGCTGACCAGATTGGATTGCGCGTAGACGCCCGTCATCGCGCCGCCGGCAAAGCGAATACACAAATTCGCGGGCTGTTTCGCGAAATCGTAGGAGGGCATCGGCCGGTTGAAGTCGCGTCGCGACCTGTAGCGCCCGGCCATGGGTATGTAGACCTGATAAAGCTGGCGCGCCGCCGACGGACGATAGTGGTCGAAACCGTCGGCGCCGTAGCTGATCATGACATTCCCGACATAAGGCCCGAGCGAGAAGACTTCCTGATCGGGCAGGTCGCATCGCGTGACGATCGCATAACCATTCAACTCGTTTGTCCGAACCGTGCCGATCCAGTTGGCATCGCCTTCCAAGGTAATCTTCAGCAGGGTTTCGCTCCGCGCCATCATAGCGTCGCGGAGTACGTCACGATCGTTGCCCGCAGGCAGGGCGCTGGCAGCAACGCGCGCGACGTTCACCACCTTGAGGTTACCGCTGGGGATCAGCCCGCAGCCCTGAGCCATGGTCAAAGCCATGAATATTGCGAACCGACCGCGCCGACGACATGCACGCGCCCACGTCGCCGCGCCAAACATCCTGCTCAGCCGAACAGCTCCGCGAGGAAGTCGCTGGCCGCTTTCCAGCTGCGGCGGTCGGCGCGCTCCTCATAGGCAACGCCGGGGCGCACCGGTGGCACGCCCTTGCGGTCGATATCGGTGAAGGCGTGGCCGGCAGTCCCATAAGCGTGGATCTGCCAATCGGCCTGGCCCTCGCTCAACTCCTTGCCCAGCGCGACCATGACTTCGGGCGGCGCGATCGGGTCTTCCCAGCCGTGGCAGACCAATATCCTGGCCTTGATCGGCGTGACGCTGGCATAATCGGGCTTGTCGTAGACGCCGTGGAACGACACCACGCCCAGCACGTCGAACCCGGCGCGCGCCACGTCCAACGCGCATTTACCGCCGAAACAATAACCATAGACCGCGGTCCTGGCCGGATCGACCAGCTGGAAACCCTTGAGCATTTCGAGCGACGCTTTCAGCCGGTCGCGCAGCAGCCCGCGATCGGCATTGAGCTCGTTCATATATTCGGCCGGATTTTCCGAAGTGAAGGTCTTGCGTCGCCCCTGCCCGAACACGTCGGCGACGAAGCCGACATAGCCGAGCTTGGCGATATTCTCCGCGGTGACGCTGTCCGATTCCTTCTGGCCGAGCACGTTGGGCACGACCATCACCCCCGGCCGCGCAGTCTCGACCTCATCGTCATAGGCGAACACGCCCTCGAACGGTCCCCCCGGGCCGTCATACACCATGGTTTGCCGCACGATCGCCATGACTCGCTCTCCAGGTTTGCCGTAACGGCACGAAGCGCTACAGAGCCGCCCGATCCCCCGCAAGGAGTAGCTTTGTGCCCATGCTCGTCCTGATCCGCCATGGCCAGTCGGCCTGGAACCTCGAAAACCGTTTCACCGGCTGGTGGGATGTCGACGTGACCGAGAAGGGCGCCGAGGAAGCGCGGCTGGCGGGCGAGCTGATGGCCGCCAAGGGCCTCGATTTCGATATGTGCTTCACCTCGCTCCAGACGCGGGCGATCAAGACGCTCAATCTCGCGCTCGAGGCGATGGGGCGGCTGTGGCTGCCGGTCGAAAAGGACTGGCGGCTCAACGAACGCCATTATGGCGGACTGACGGGACTCAACAAGGCCGAGACCGCGGCCAAGCACGGCGACGAACAGGTCCATATCTGGCGCCGCAGCTTCGACATCCCGCCGCCGCCACTGGAAGCGGGCAGCGAATATGATCTGTCGAAGGATCGCCGCTATGCCGGCATCGCCATCCCGAACACCGAGAGCCTGAAGGACACGATCGCGCGCGTGCTGCCTTATTGGGACGGACGCATCGCCCCCGCGCTCAAAAGCGGACAGCGCGTACTGATATCCGCGCACGGCAATTCGCTGCGCGCGTTGGTCAAGCATCTGTCGAACATTCCCGATGACGAGATCACCAGCCTGGAAATCCCGACCGGCCAGCCGATCGTCTATCAGCTCGATGACCAGCTCAACGCCACCGATCGTTATTATCTGAACGAGCGGTAATCGCGCGCACGTCGCTCGCGACCGGCGTCGTCAATCCTGTTCCCGCGCGCGCCGATTGAGCAACTCGCGTTCGCGCCGGTTCCCGGCCAGCGCGGCGGCCGTCTCGAACGCAGCCCGTGCCTCCTCGTGACGCCCCAGCCGTCGCAACAGGTCGCCGCGCACACTCGGCAGCAGATGATAGCCGGCCAATTCGGGCGCATCGGCGATCCGATCCAGGATGACGAGCCCTGAGGCAGGTCCTTCCGCCATGCCGACCGCGATCGCACGGTTGAGTTCGACGATCGGCGATCGGGTGACGGCGGACAGCTCCGCATAGAGCAAGGCGATGCGCAGCCAGTCGGTTTCGGCGGCGCGCGCGGCGCGTGCGTGGCAGGCCACGATCGCGGCCTGGAGTGTGTAGAACCCGCCGACACCGCCCAATTCCTCGGCACGCGCCAGCGATCGCATCCCGCGCTGGATCTGTGTGCGATCCCATAATGCGCGATCCTGATCGAGCAGCAGGATCGGCTCACCGGCCGGATCGGTCCGCGCCGCGGTGCGCGAAGCGTTGAGCTCCATCAAGGCGAGCAGTCCGTGCGCCTCGGGCTGATGCGGCGCGATCGCGACGACCGCGCGCGCCAGCCGCAACGCCTCGCTGCACAGATCGGGACGCAGCCAGTCGTCGCCGCGCGCCGCGGTATAGCCTTCGTTGAAGATCAGATAGATCACCTCGAGCACGGACGACAATCGTTGGGTGAGCTCATCGCCGTGCGGCGTCTCATAGGCCAGACCCGAATCCGTCAGGGTTCGCTTGGCGCGGACGATGCGTTGCGCGACGGTCGCCTCGGATACCAGGAAAGCGCGCGCGATCTCGGCGGTGGTCAGGCCGCAGATCATCCGCAATGCCAGCGCCGGCCGGGCGTCATAGGGTAGCAGTGGATGGCACGCGGTGAAGATCAGCCGCAGCATCTCGTCGCCAATATCGTCGTCGAGAAATGCATCGTAATCGGGCGTCTCCGCTTGCTCCTGCTCCAGTTCGTGCAGGAGGAATGCGTGGTTGCGGTCGAGCATCGGCAATCGCCGCATATGATCGACCGCCAGGCGCCGGGCGGTCGTCATCAGCCACGCCCCCGGCCGTTCGGGCACGCCGGTCTGCGGCCAGCGCTCGAGCGCGGCGAGCAATGCCTCTTGGGTCAGTTCCTCGGCCAGTGGCACGTCGCGCAACATCCGCGCCAGGCTGGTGATCAGCCGGGGCTGCTCGATCCGCCAGACGGCCAGGACCGTCCGGTGCGCGTCGGCAGCCGTCATGGCCGCCGACGCCGCGAAGGTCGGGAAGCGATCAAGCCGTGGGCGGACCGGCGAAGGCGCGGACTTCGCAGGTGCCTTCCCAGCCAGGCATATGATCCTTGTGGAGCTGCATGAATTCGACCGCCAGCGCGACGGCCTCTTCCTTGCTTGCGAACTCGGAAATCGCATAGCCGCCGATGACTTCCTTGGCCTCGACGAACGGACCGTCGAGCACGCTCAGTTCGCCGTTCCTGATGGTGATGCGAGCACCCTGCTCGATCGGCATCAGTCCGCCATTGTCGATCATCCGGCCGGCCTTGATCTCGCGGTCGGCGAGCTTGCCCATGGCTTCGAGAAGCTCGGGCGTCGGATTGCCGTATGTCTCCGACCGCGGCGAGGTGACGATGGACATGAAACGCATCGGGAAAACTCCTGGGTCGAGCCGCGGCGCCATCGCCGCACGATTGCCTCGCCCATTATAGACGACGAACTGGCCTTGCCGATATCGACAGCGAAGGCGCATTTTTCCTATCCCCTGGCTCGGCAAAGGCGCAGCCCAGGGTCGGTCATTGGGAGAATCGCCATGCCGCAATTCGTCATCGAACGGGACATGCCCGGAATCGGGGGTGCCAGCGCAGCCGACCTCAAGGGCGCGTCGCAGACCTCGTGCAGCGTGCTGCGCGACCTGGGGCCCGAGATCCAATGGGTTCACAGCTATGTCACCGACGACAAGATCTATTGCATCTATCGCGCGCCATCGGCCGACCTGATCCGCCAGCATGCCGAAACCGCCGGCTTTCCGGCCAATTCGATCGCCGAGGTGCGCAATGTGATCGACCCGACCACTGCTGATTAACCGCGACCAAGGGATCGACCGCCCGCGACGCGCGTTTCTTCTCCAAGCGTAACGATCGGGCGACCGCCCGAATGGAGAAATCGATGCAGGCGGGTAGCCATCGGAAGATATTTGTCGCGGCGTTCAGCATGGCGAGCGCGGTGCTGTTGCCTTACGCGGCAATGGCACAGAGCACCGCACCCGCCGCTCCCGTCACCACCACCGCGCCGACCACCGCCGATCCTACGCCGCAATCGACGCGCGACGAGAAGCGCAAAGAGACGATCGACGATACCAAGGAGGTGGTCAGCCAACCCGCCAAGGATGTCGGCATCGCCAAGACCAAGATCCCGCCCTCGCTGGTCGAAGCGTCGAACGCGCCCTATTCGCTCGCCGGGCTGAGGACCTGCCGCCAGATCGCCGATGCGGTGCGCGTGCTCGATGCGGCGCTCGGCCCGGACTACAGCGCGGGCGGCCCCAACGACAAGATGAGCGTCGGCAAGGCGGCGGGCGGGGCGGTAGTCAATTCGCTGATCCCGTTTCGCGGGGTGGTACGCGAAGTATCGGGCGCCGCCGCCGCCGACCGCCGCCTCGCCGCGGCGACCCAGGCCGGTTTCGCCCGGCGCGGCTTCCTGCGCGGCGTGCATCTGACCCGCGGCTGCAGAGAAGCGCTGTAACCCGGTTCGAGCGCAGGCGGTTGCCCTGTCCCGCCCCCTTGGCTAGGGGCGGCGGATGCAACCGCTCGTCGGCATCATCATGGGCTCGACTTCCGACTGGGAGACGATGCGTCATGCCGCCGAAAAGCTTGAGGAACTCGGCGTGCCGCACGAGACCAAAGTGGTCAGCGCACACCGCACGCCGCAGCGTCTCTACGATTACGCGACTAGCGCTGCCGAGCGCGGGTTGAAGGTGATCATCGCCGGCGCCGGCGGCGCCGCGCACCTGCCCGGCATGGCGGCGTCGATGACCCATTTGCCGGTGCTCGGCGTTCCCGTGGAGTCGAAGGCACTAAAGGGCGCCGACAGCCTCTATTCGATCGTCCAGATGCCCGGCGGCGTGCCCGTCGGAACGCTGGCGATCGGCAAGGCCGGGGCGATCAATGCGGGACTGCTCGCCGCGGCGATCCTCGCGACGAGCGACGAGGCATTGACCGAGCGGCTCAAGGCATGGCGCGCCAGGCAGACCGACAGCGTCGCGATCGATCCGGAGTAAGCGGCGATGTCTAACCCACCGTTCGTGCTGAGCCTGTCGAAGCACGCGTGCCTGGAACACGCCCTTCGACAAGCTCAGGGCGAACGGGAGTAAGAGAGTCCGCATGACCCCCCTTCCCCCCGGTTCGACGATCGGCATCCTCGGCGGCGGCCAGCTCGGGCGGATGCTGGCCTCGGCCGCCGCCGAGCTCGGCTACCATACCCACATTCTCGCCCCCGATGCCGAAAGCGTCGCGGCGCAGACCGCGTCGAGCTTCACGCGGGCCGATTATCACAGCCGGATCGTGCTCGATGAGATGGCGGCGCGCTGCAACGTCGTGACCTATGAATTCGAGAATATCGCGATCGAGCCGGTCACCTATCTGTCGACGCGCGTTCCGGTACACCCGGCGCCACAGGCGCTTGCCATCGCGCAGGATCGCGCCAGCGAAAAGGCGTTCGTCGACGCGATCGGCGGCCGCACCGCGCCGTGGCGCCGCGTCGCGACGCTGGACGAACTGCAGGCGGCACTGACCGAGATCGGCGCGCCGGCCATCCTGAAGACGCTGCGGCTCGGCTATGACGGCAAGGGCCAGGTGCGCATCGCCAACGCCGCAGAGGCAGCCGCCGCGTGGGACGCGATCGGCCAGCGTCCCGCCATCCTGGAAGGGGTCGTCAGCTTCAGCCACGAATTCTCGATCATCCTCGCGCGCGGGCATGACGGATCGATGGTCAGCTACCCGCCGCCGTGGAACGAGCATAAGGATGGCATCCTGGCGCGCTCGTCGCTGCCAGCGCCGGCCGAGATCGCCAATCAATGGGGAGTCGCCGCGGCACTGACCGGGCGGATCGCCGACCAGCTCGGCTATGTCGGCGTGATCGCCTGCGAGTTCTTCGCCACCGCCGAGGGACCGGTGTTCAACGAAATGGCGCCGCGCGTGCACAATTCGGGGCATTGGACGATCGAAGGCGCGGTCACCTCGCAATTCGAAAACCATATCCGCGCGATCTGCGGCCTGCCGCTCGGCGACACCGCGCTGACCGCCCCCGCGGTCGAGATGGTCAATCTGATCGGCGCCGAGGCGGACGACTGGGCGGCGATCCTGGCCGAGCCGGGCGCCCATCTGCACCTCTACGGCAAGGGCAATGCCCGGCCCGGGAGGAAGATGGGACATGTGACGCGGTTGAAGCGGGACTGATTTATTCCTCCCCGGCACGGGGAGGGGGACCAAGACGCGTAGCGGCTTGGTGGAGGGGGCCCTCCATCGCTAGCGCCCTCGCCGATTGCCTGTGTGTCGCAGGCCCCCTCCACCATCGCTGCGCGATGGTCCCCCTCCCCGTTCCGGGGCGGATTTAGGGCTACTTCACCACCGGCAGCGCGATGTAGCTTTCGTTCGCTCCCGACACCCATACGCGTTGTGTCGCCTTCACATAATCCGCCGGCTTGGCGAGGAAGATGTTGGGCACGAAGCTCTGCGGGTTGCGGTCGTAGAGCGGGAACCAGCTCGACTGCACCTGCACCATGATCCGGTGGCCGGGCAGAAAGACATGGTTCGCGGCGGGCAGCGCGAAGCTGTATTGGAGCGGCGCGTTGGGCGTCAGCGCCTTCGGCTCGGAGAAGCTTTCGCGATAGCGTCCGCGAAAGATGTCCATGCCGACCGCGAACTGATAACCGCCGAACCCCGGACGCCCCGGCACCTGGTCGGGCCAGACGTCGATCAGTTTGACCACCCAGTCGCTGTCGGTGCCGCTGGTCGACGCGGTCAGCTTGACCATCGGCCGCCCCGAAATCTTGAGCGGCTGGGTCAGCACTTCGCTGGTGAAGGTCAACACGTCGGGCCGGCTCGACACCGCGCGCTGATCGTCGGCGAGCCAATTGGGCCAGGGATTGTTGTCATAGCCCACCGCCTGGACCGGGCGGTTGCGGAACAGCACCGGATGCGCCGGATCGGAAACGTAATCGGCGGTTTCCTCACCGCTCGCCACGGCATCGAAGCCCAACGCAGCGCCCGGCTTCAGATACAGCCGATCGCCCTCCCCCGCATCCTTCGGCCACGACTGGAAGCGCTGCCATTCGTTGGTCCCACTCTCGAACGCGGTGACCGGCGCGACGTCCATCGGCCTGCCCTTGAGGTAATGTGCGAGGAACGGCGCGAGCACGTTTCGGCGCCACCACGTCCCCGTATCCTGCCCCCAGCGCATCTGACCGAGCGTATCGGCGTCCTCGATCTCCTGCCCATGGTGCCACGGCCCCATCGACAGATAGACCATGTCGTTATTGGCATCCTTGGGCTCGAGCGCGCGATAGACCGCCAGCGCGCCGTAACTGTCCTCCTGATCCCAGAGCGAATGGACCAGCATCACCGGCACCTTGAGCGGCAGCTTGGCGAGGTAGGCGTCCATCGCGCGATCCTGCCAGAAGCGGTCATAGGCTGGATGCGCCAGGATGCTCTTCCAGAAGCCGATCTGGTCGAGCCCCATCCGCTTGCCGAGCTCGCCCGCCGACCCCGCGCGCATGTAGAGATCGTAGACGTCGTCGCTCGAACTGACCCAGGGCAGGCTGTTGTCGCGCGTCGCTTCCTGCTCCCAGATATAATCCATGCCCATCTGGCGGAACGCGCCGTTGTGGAACCAGTCGTCGCCCATCCAGCCATCGACCATCGGGTTCATCGGCACCGACACCTTGAGCGCCGGATGCGGGTTCACCAGAGCCGCGAGCGGCTCGTAACCGTCATAGCTGATGCCCAGGATGCCGACCTTGCCGTTCGACTCCTTCAGGTTCTTCACCAGCCAGTCGATCGTGTCGTAGCAATCGGTGGCGTCGTCGACCTTGGTCGGGTTCTCCGCCGTGCCGACCAGGGCACGGTTCATGACGAAGGTACCGCCCGATCCGTATTTGCCGCGAATGTCCTGAATCACCCGGATATAGCCGCCATCGACGATCACGTCGGTGGCATTGTCATAGCCGTAGAGCGCGGTGCCGAGATCCCCGCTCTTGCGGTTGGTCGTCAGGGCCTCGGCATTGTACGGCGTGCGGGTGAGCAAGATGGGTGCATTGCTCGCGCCCTTGGGCGTCAGGATGACCGTGTGGAGCTTGGTCCCATCGCGCATCGGGATCTCGACGACGCGGCGCTCGTAGTTGAAGCCGTAATTGGGCGCGACCGCCTTTGCCGGGCGATCGTCATAGGTCTGCGCCGTCCCGCCCGAAGCGGCGAGCGCCGCCAGCCCCATCGCCACTGCCAGCCGCCAGCGCATGCCCTATTCCCCCGCCATCGATGTCGAAAGGATCGTGGCGCGGAGTCGTTTCGCGTGCAACTTTTGAATCGCGGTGGGCGGCGGTTATGCAGAGGGGCAGTCAGCCAAGATACCGACAGGACAGTCGCTCGCAAACGTGTCCAGGCGCACTCATCTGACCAACATCCGCTCCCGATGGTCAGCTACCGTTTCCCTCATGCCAAGCGAAGTCCACGGACACGCCCTTCTTCTGCAAATAAGCGGCCACGCAATGGCGTTGGATTTCTATGTTTCGAGCATGGTCGGGAAACTTCACGGTGTTTTCGCCTTGGTGCGATACGAGGTATTGCTGTGGAACTTCGCATTTGGTTAGCGCAGCTTTCACTTGAGCGCTTGTGGCCGCTTGGGCGCCCTCATTGTCACCAAGTGGAAAGCATCCGCTAACGGCGATTGCGAGCGCAATCAGAAAGCCTAGATTTCTAACTCGTTCGACCTTCGCCATGCGACAAACTAGGTCCAACAGAACGCGACGGGAAGCGCACAGGAACCTACGGCCTGAGATCGGACATCAATTGTCGCAAGCGGCATCGTCACCCGCTTCGCACGCGGCCACGGCGCGACGCCAACCGGCCATTTCCTGCTCGTATCGCGCGCGACTGCGACGGTACTCCGCCATATCGCGCTCATGGTCCCGCGCGGCGGCGGCATAGTCGCCGTCATCGGCCTCGTCACCGCGGCCGCCACGCACCACCCGCCACGTCACGCCGCGCTTCAGGACTCGCGCATTTTCCCGGCGGTTGAGGTCGCGCGTGATCGCACTGTCGCGCGCCCGTGCCGCGGCGTTGCGCATCGCCGGATCGCGCGGATCGTCGGCTAAAGCGGCGGCTGGCACCATTGCGGCGACGATGGCCCCGCAGAGCAACGGGCTAATCTTCATGACGCTATTCCCTCCCACACTTGGGATTAAGAATATCAGTGCGTTGCGAAGACCGGCAAACCAAATGCGATGAAGCGCGCCCCGCTCGTCGCGCGCGCCGTGCGGCTTGGCGCGTCGATCACAGCGTCGCGATCACGCGCATCCCGCGTTCATATTGTGCAACCGGTCGCGCAATCTTTGCGATTGGCATTTTGCTGCACTGCAATATCGTTGGCGACGGCGAGGATGCTGATCTGGCTTTCGATAAACGAAAGGAAAGATCATGACCAAGACGTTCTTCGCTTCCGCCGCGCTGCTGCTTGTCACGGCCGCTCCCGCCTTCGCCGGCGAAAAGCCGACCGAGATCACCTTCCAGCGCGATGGTGAAACCTATACCTACACGAAGACCGAAAGAGCTGGCCTGGTGATCCTCAATGGTCGTTTCCCGACGGGAGACCGCTTCCAACTGATCGTGCGCGGAAATAAAGTAACCGGCACGGTCGATGGCGTATATGTCTCCTACCCCATCTCCTACAGCATGCCCCTCGCGCCGGCAAAGCCCGGAGCGGCCGAATTGGCCACACGTTGAATATCGCCCGGCCCCGCCCGGCGACATCCGCCGAGCGGGGCCGGGAAGCAACGATATCGTCAGATCGACACAAAGCGATTTAAGCGAATTTACGAAAATTTGGCGGGCCTCGGCAGACGGCTGAGCCCGCGAATGAGTTCGGGGCCGCCGAACGCGGCGGAACGACGATATCGGGCGTCAGGCACCCGCCGTACCCCGGATCGGTCGCCGGTTCGGAATGCGGCCATTCCCTTGCCGACAATCGAGACAGCCCGGCAACGAAAAGGCCCGCCTCCACACCGGGAGGCGGGCCTTCTATCCAGACCGTGGCGCGGACGTTAATTCCGCGCCGTCGGTCGCGGCCGAGCCGAGCCGGCCGCCAGCCCGCGTCCGCTGCGCGGACCGCGGGCCAACTCCGTTAGCCCACGCGCGTGCCGGTCAGCGGAAAGCTGCCGAACGCGCCGGCGGTGACCGATCCGGTGATCGTGTCGCCATCGATCGTCGCTTCGTTGGTCAAGGTCATCGGCATCGGCACGGTGATGTTCATCGACCATTTGATCGTGTTGCCGTCGACCACGCCGTCGGTGATCTCGGCTGTGCCCATCGCACCCACCTGGGTGCCGGTCCAGCTGGTGCCGTCCGACTTCACCGTCAGCGTCGCCTTCTGGTCGCCCATCGGCGACTTCACGACCGTTTCGTACACGCCATCGACTGCCATCTTGTCTCTCCCGTGAATTCCGTCAGCGCGCACCCAGCGACGCCGCAGGCACGACCTCGACAGGCAGCCCGACCTTGTCAAGCTGGGGCCTAACCGTCTTGGCATCGCCGACCACGACCCAGACCACTTTCTTGGGGTCGATCGCCTGGGCGATGACGCTACGGAGTTGGGGCAAAGTCAGCGCGCGATATCGGTCGGCGATGGTCGCATAATAATCGTCCGGCCGTTTATAGATAAAGTTCGATACCATCGCGCCCATTACCGCGCGCGAGGTCTCGAAGCTGCCCGACAGCGAGCGAATCGCCCCGGCGATCGCGCGATCATATTCCTCCTGGGTCATCGGCTTGTCGCCGACATAGGAAGCGACGTCGCCCATCGCCGCGACGATCGAATCGCCGGTGCGATCCGCCTGGACCCCCGCCGATATGATGAAGGGAGTCGCTCCCTGCGCTCGGGAGAAGCGGCCGCTGGCGCCATAGGTCCAGTGTTTGTCCTCACGCAGGTCCATGTTGATCCGGCCGAGAAAGCCGCCGCCCAACCCGTCATTGGCGGTGTTGACCGGGAGCAGTTCGTCGGTCCCAACCAGGCTGGTCGGGATCCCGCCATAGATTACCGATTGCGGCGAGTCCGGGCGATCGACCAGCAGGACCTTCGGCGCGGCGGGCGCGATACTGACGACATCGCTTTTGGTCCCGGCCGCGCCGCCCATGGTCCAGTCGCCAAGGGCCGTATCGAGCGCCGCTTTGACCTCGTCGAGCGGACGGTCGCTGATCACGAACAGGGTCGCCTTGTCGGGGCGCAGCCAAGCCTGGCGGAAGGCGATCAGGTCGTCGCGAGTCAGCTTGGCGACCGCATTGGCATCGCCGCCGCCGAACGCCTTGGCATAAGGCGATTGGGGACCATAGATCAGGCGACCCAGGGCACGACCGGCCAGCGCGTTGGCATTGGTCAGTTCCGACGCGATCCCAGCGAGCTGCTGGTTGCGCAGGCGATCGACCTCGGTCGGCGCGAAGGCGGGGTTGCGCAGTACATCGGCGAACAAGGCCACCCCGGGCTTGAGATTAGGGCTAGGCATGTCGATCGAAAAGGACGTGCTGTCGCTGTCGATCCCGGCGTTGATGTTGGCGCCCAGCCGCTCCTGCGCTTTGGCGTATTCGAGCGAGTCGAGGCTCGTCGTGCCCGAGCTCATCGCCGCCAAGGTGAGTTGCTGCGTGCCGAGCGCGGTCGGCGCGTCGGCGGCGACGCCGGCGTCGAAATTGACCATGATCCGGGTGACGGGCGTCGCGGTGCGCTGCGCGTAGATCAACGTCACGCCGTTCGCCAACTTGGCCCGCTCCACCTTGGGGAAGGTCAGGTTCGCGATCGATCCGACGTCCGGCAGCGCGCCGCGCGTGCCCTTGGCGACGGGTTCGTCGGCTGCCTTGACCGCGACGGGCTTGGACACCGCCGCTTCTTCGTAAGCATCGCGCGGTCCCGGCACGATGTCGACGCCATAGACCGGACGGCCGAGCCATTTGCCGGCGACCGCCTTGACCTTGGCCGGGGTCTCGGCGGCGAGCTCGGCCATCTCCTTCTTGTAATGTGCGGGATCGTCGGAATAGAGCGCGCCCTCGGCCAGGGTCACGGCCTTGCCGCCGAACCCGCCGACCGCTTCCAGTCCCCGCACGCGGCCGCTGATGCTGCGCACCTGATAGCGCTGGACTTCGTCGGCGGTCGGGCCGGTCGCCAGGAAATCGGCGACGATCGCGTCGAGCCGCTTCGCGGCCGCCTCGGCATCGACGCCCGGGCGCACATCGACATTGATCTCGAAGATGCCGACTTGGCTGAAGCTCTGATTGCCCGCGCTGACGCGCACCGCGAGCTTCTCCTTGCGGACCAACGCGTCATAGAGCCGCGAACTGCCGCCGCCGCCGAGCACGCCCGCCGCGACGTCGAGCCCGACGCTGTCCGGGTCGTTGAGGCCGGGCACTGCCCAGGACCGCGTGATCCGGGTGGCCGCGACGCGGTCCTTCATCACTTCGAACTTCGCGGTCGACGGCGTCGGCACCGGGGCATCGGGCAGCACGGATTTGGGGCCTGCCGGGATGCCGCCGAAATATTTCTCGACCAGCGGCCTGGCCGCCGCCGCGTCGATATCGCCGGCTAGGACCAGCACGGCGTTGTTCGGGCCGTAATGCTCCTTGAACCAGCCCTTCACGTCGGCAAGGCTGGCGCTGTCGAGATCGGCCATCGAGCCGATCGTCGAATGCTCGTACGGGTGTCCCTTGGGGAACAAGCCGGAGAGCTGGCGATACTCGAACAGGCCATAAGGCTCGTTGTCGCCCTGGCGCTTCTCATTCTGGACGACGCCGCGCTGCTCGTCGAGCACCGCCTGGGTGATCGCGCCGGTCAGATAGCCCATCCGATCGCTCTCGAGGAACAGCGCACGATCGAGCGCCGGGGTCGGCACCGTCTCGAAATAATTGGTCCGGTCGAAATAGGTCGTGCCGTTGAAATCGGTCGCGCCGACATTCTTCAGGGGCACGAAGAAATCGCCCGGCGCATTCTCGCTGCCGTTGAACATCAGATGTTCGAACAGATGGGCGAAGCCGGTCTTGCCGGCGGGCTCCATCTTCGATCCGACATTGTACCAGACGCTGACCGCGACCACCGGCGCCTTGCGATCGGTGTGGACGATGACGCGCAAGCCGTTCCTGAGCGTGAACTCGGTGAAGGGGATATCGACCGACTTGGCGAGAACGCTGACCGGCGCGGCCGGCGGCAGCGCGGCCCGCTTGGCGGGTTTGGCGGCGGCGGGCTTGGACTGCGCGGCGGCAAGATCGGGAATGGCGATCGCGAGCAACGCGACGCCGGAAAGCGCGAAAAGCTTGATGGTCATGAATGCCCCTGGTCGATCGGGAAGGAAATCGAATGACGCGAGGCTAAGTCGGCTTCGCGGCACTGGCAAGTCACGGACGATACAAACGCTCGATATTTGCTTTGAGATCACGCGGATAGAACCAGACTGGTTTTAATTTGTGCGCGACGAACAGGGTCGATTGGTCGGTATAATGCGGAGAGTCGGGCCGCGTCGTCGCGGCACCGAACGGTTGGATCGATTTCGACGCCACCCGCCCGGTTTTGTCCCATTGGACGAACATTACGAAACTGTCGCCGTGCTTGACCGCCAGCCGGCCGTCGGGCGCCTCGTCCCAATTGGCCGCGGCGCGCAATACCTCGGGCCCGCCGTCGAGCGGCAGGTCGACCTTGCCCTGGCGCAGCCGCAGCATCGCGCCGAGCGGCGGATCGAGCCGGCCGAATACGCGGTTGAGATAGGCGGTCGCCTCGACCAGCGTCGCGCGCGGATCGGCTTCGGGCTGGCGATTATAATGCCACTTCTGCCACGTCTTCATCATCAACGCGGCGAGCGCGTCGGCCGGCCCCTTGCCGTCGAGGTTCCAGTCCCATTGGCGGAGCAGCGCCTGGGCCGCGGCCACTTGCTTGTCGCCCTTCGGATCGGCGGCGATCAGATCGGCGAACCACTTCCCGGTCATGCCGCGGCGGCTGACGCCCGTGTCGAACTTGATCCGCTCGAGATCGGCTTGGCTGATCGCGGGATTGGCGCTCATCAGTTCGAGCGCGCGGTTGTCGCGATTGGTCGTGTCGGTCTCTATTCCCAGGAGCGGCGACCAGTCGGCCGCGTTCATCTCCGACCCGGCGCCCGCCGACAGGAAGGGCGTCGAATTGGCGTTGACTAGGAAACCCGATCGCGGGTTCACGTTGCGTGGCACCATCGACCAGGGAACCGTCCCCGGCGCATAATCGGCCGAGGTGTCGCCGGGCAGCACTTTCGAATAATCGTAGCCCGGCTTCCTCTTCAGGAACGAGGCATTGTAGAAATAGGCGATGTTTCCGGCGGCATCGGCGTAAAGGAAATTGGTCGCCGGCACGCCCTGCATCGCCATCGCGCGCTGCCAGTCGTCGAACGTCTTGGCGCGCGTGAGGCGGTAATATTGCTCGACCATTCTGAGCTGGTCGGCGCCGGCATAGTGGATCGCATAGGCGCCGGATTTGGCCTCGACCACCGGTCCCTGCACCGCGCGATAGACCGTCTTGGGCACCGGGAGCACGAACGGCCCCCACAATTTGACGGGCAGCCAGACGGTTTCCTTTTCGAGGCTGCGCCATTGCCCGTCGAACCGGTAATGCGAACCGTCACCATCGAGCACCAATTTGTAGGTATCGATCAGGTCCGGACGATTGACCGTATTGGTCCAGCCCAGCGTCTCATTGTGCCCGAGGAGTGGATAGGGCGCGCCCGGCAGCATCGCCCCCGCGAAATTCCAGCCCGTCTTCGAATGGACCACGAGCTCGTACCAGGCGACCGCGCCACGCCACGGCTGGTGCGAATTGGAGACGAGCCGCGTGAACCCGTCCGACGATCTTTTGGGCGCAACGACGAAGGCATTCGATCCGTTCTCACGGCCATCGGGGCCGACCGGGGTGACGTCCGGCGCGTCCGGCTGCGGCCCGGCATTTTCCTTCGGCAGCGGGGTGTCGCCGGCGAGCGCGGCCAAGGTAGCATCGAGCCCGAAGAAGAAGGGCGACCGCATCACGAAGCCGGTGGCGATGTCCTGACCGTTGACCGGGAACAGCCTGGCCAGCTTCACCTCGCCTGGATGCCGCGCGGCATAAGCGTTGAGACCCGAGGCATAGCCATCGAGCAGTAAGCGAACGTCAGCCGGCTGCTTCAGATAATCACGGTCGGTCGTCTCGCGCGCATGGAGCAGATGAAGCACGTAATCGGTCTTCGCCCCATCGGCGCCATCGAGCGCGCCGAGCCGCCCGCGCGCCATCGCGACGACCTCCTGCAAGGTCGAGAAATCGTCCTCGGCATGGGCGTAAGCGATGCCATAAGCGACATCGGGATCGGTCGCGCCGAAGATGTGCGGCACGCCGAAATGGTCACGCGCGATCACCGTGTCGTAATGGTGCGGCGGGGGGGCATCGGCGCGCACCGCAGTCAGCGGCTCCCACGTCGCCAGGCCGATGGCCGCAAGCACCAGCAGCAGGGCGACGCCCATGCCGATCCGTTTCAGAATCCTCAAATCCCCGCGCTCCCCGCCGGTGTTTCGCGGCGGGTGTGCTCGAAGCGCGGGAGTTTGTCACGGGGGACAAATTCCTCTCCCCCTGGGAGAGGAAGGGCCCTCGCTCGGCGAAGCCGAGTGGGAAGGTGAGGGCAGGTAAAGACTGCAGCCCTGCCCTCACCCTTCCGCCGCCTGCGGCGGCTCCCTCCCTCT
>NZ_BCYX01000060.1 GCF_001598415.1 Sphingomonas mali NBRC 15500 | reverse complement strand
AACGGCCCTCCGTTGGCAAGGGGTTTTTCGAAGCTCTGCATTCCGCTGGTCGAGGCGGCCATGTGTCCGGCCTTTCGATGCGGCTTTGTCATGCGCCGCTGGCCATGATGCCTTTCGCGCGAACCGGGTCCCGACCTATTGCTCGCGCTCGAAGCGCCACGGCCCAAAATGGGTTTTCCCGATCCGGCGGTTTCAACCGGCTTAGTGCATCAACTCCTCTTTGCCCTTCCCAACCTCGTATGCGCGAACCTCGCGCTAACGTTCTACGCCGCTATCCGCATCGGCTCGCGATAGCGTTCGCCGCTGGTCATCAGCGCCCAGACCATCCGCGCGTTCTTGTTGGCGAGCGCCACCGCGGCAACCTTGGTAGGCCGGCGGGCGAGCAGTTGGACCAACCAAGGCCGCTTTGTGCCGTGTCGCTGCGCGTAACGGATTACCGCCATGGCGCCGACAACGAGCATCTGCCTGAGATAGCGGTTGCCGGCGCGCGTTATGCTGCCGAGCCGATCCTTCCCACCAGACGAGTTCTGCTTGGGTACGAGGCCGATCCAGGCAGCTAGATCGCGACCTGTCCTGAACATGGTGGGGTCGGCGACCGAGGCGACGAACGCGCTCGCCAGGAGCGGCCCCACGCCCGGGATATCCATCAGCCTGCGACCGAGTTCGGTTCGCCGTGCGCTGGCAAGCACGCGCCGATCGTTCTTGAGGATCTGCTGCTTCACCACTTCGAGCTGCGCTGCCAGCATCTGCAGACACATACGCGCATCCTCCGGAACGCGATCGTCGCTTGCGTCGGCGACCACGTCGAGCAGCCGATCAACGCCGAGCCTGCCAACGGGAGCCACGACGCCGAACTCCGAGATGTGAGCACGGATCGCGTTAGAAATCTGCGTGCGCTGCCGGTTCAGCATCAGCCGCACCCGGTGCAACATCATCAGGCTCTGCTGCTCCGGGCTCTTCACCGCAACGAAGCGCATCGTCGGGCGTGTCACCGCCTCGCAGATCGCCTCGGCATCGGCCGCATCGTTCTTCCCGCGCTTGACGTAGGGCTTCACGTACTGCGCCGGCATCAGCTTCACGTCGTGGCCGAGCGCGGTCAGTTCGCGCGCCCAGTAATGCGAGTTGTTGCACGCCTCGATGCCCACGAGACAGCGTGGCAGCTTGGCGAAGAACGGCAGCATCCTCGCTCGCGTCAGCCGGCGGCGGATTAAAACCTTACCATCCGCACCTACCCCATGCACTTGGAACACAGACTTCGCGATATCCAGGCCGATCGTTGCAATCTTCTCCATCGTGACTCTCCTTCCAGCTCAACCCTGCGATATCACCGCAGGAGGGGTGGAGAGCCGTCCACAGCATCATAAGCGGCCTGGCAGGTTTTGGGCAGCGCGCCGGCCAGAGCGGACATCATCCCCGTGGTCGCCGGGATGGCGGCTAATGGACCGGTAACGGACGGACATCTGCGGGTCTGATCGGTCGCGATAGCGGACGTTCTAAGCCATAGTGCCCCCAAACGGGGGGCGGATGGGCCCGGAGGGAGGGGCAGCTTCTGACCGCAGAGGTAAATAGCCGACGTCGAGCCGGATTAATTAAAGAGCCCGTACCAACCGATGAATGGCGGATTTTGCTCACGCGGCACTTTATCGGCTAGTGCCCTGGCTGTCTGACTGCCGACCTAAAATGGGGAAATATGCAGCATAGCGATTGTAGCCGCGTATTTCGGTGTCTCACGACGGGGGCTGCGGGGATCACCGCGCTGTTTATGTCGGTCGCATTCACGATGGCGCCCGATTATGTGCCGTCGGCGCTCAATAATTCCATGTCGCGCCATCTATTCGTTCGCGAGGATCTGGCGGTAGGACTGGTCACCGTCGCCGCCCTGCTGCTGGTCGCCTGGGGGCCAGGTTTGACTCGACCCCAGGCTCAAATGCCGCGACCCTGGTTGTTTGCGTTCATTACTGCTGTCCTGATGATGTTCCTCTGCTGGATTGGCACACGGTTGGTCTTTGGCCGGTATGACTTCAGCCGTGACGAGCAAATGGCGAGTTTCGACGCCATCATCTTCGCCAGCGGCAGGTTATATGCGACGTTTCCGCCCGAAGCGCGAGATACGGCGGCGATCTTCAACCAGACCTTCATTCTGCCGATCGGAAATCACGAGGCATGGGTATCGGCCTATTTGCCTATGAACGCAGTGATCCGCGCGATATTCCTGCGCCTCGGCGACGCCACGCTGACCGGACCTCTTTTCGTCGGCCTTGGTGCGATCGCACTGTGGCGGATCGGGGCGCGGCTCTGGCCACGATCGGCGGCGAGCCAGATCGTTGCCCTGTTGCTATACGCCGGATCGTCGCAAATATGGCTGACCGGCATGACGGCCTATGCGATGAGCGCCCATCTCGGGCTCAATTTGCTGTGGTTGTGGCTGTTCCTCAAGGACCGACCGTGGGCGCATGCCATGGCGATCGCTGTGGGTCTGGTGGCTACCGGCCTTCACCAGCCTTTGTTCCATCCATTGTTCGTCCTGCCGTTTCTGACGATGCTGGCGGCGACAAAGCGTTGGCGACTACTGGCGCTTTATTGCGCATCGTACGGCGCGATCGGATTGTTATGGCTCGGCTGGCCGCTCTGGATCAGTGCGCATGGCGTCGCACCTGTCGCAAACTCTGCCACGGTCCCTGGGGTTGGCTATGCCGAGCGCTTCCTGCATGCGGCTACAGGGCTTCACGCATGGGGCGTGGGGGTGATGGCGGCCAATCTGGTGCGCTTCATCACGTGGCAACATCTGCTGCTGCTGCCGCTTGCTGGCTATGGCAGCTACCGGTGCTGGAATGCCGATCCGATCGCACGTGCGCTGGTGCTCGGGCTGATTTTGCCGGTTGCTCTCTTATTGGTGATGATGCCGTATCAAGGGCATGGCTGGGGATATCGTTATATGCACGGCCTGATAGGCAACGCTTGCCTGCTGGGCGGATACGGCTGGAGCCGGCTCGAAGAAAAGGGGCAAACTCCGTTCACTGCTATGTTAGCTTCCACAGTGGCCAGCTTGGCGGTTATCTTGCCGCTGCATACCATCATGGCGCATCAAATGGTCGCGCCCGTCGCGGCGATCGCGGCCACGCGTGACGCAACCAAGGCCGATTATGTCGTGGTGGACGATCTTGCCGCTCCATTTGCGCAGGATCTCGTGATTAATCGTCCCGATCTCGACAATCGTCCGCTCGTGCTTGCTGGCGGGGAACTGACGCCGGCAGCGTTGACCAGCCTGTGCGCGCGCGGGTCGATCGCCTTTCTGGACGCAACACATCTCGGCGGATTGTCGAAGGCATTCGGCGCTGCCGCGCCGGCTCCGACTCCCGCTTATGCGGCGCTGGAAGAGGCAGCGCGACGGCTTGGCTGTCGGGTAGAGGGGCTACCGAATTGAGCGACGATCTGCTCGGCCATCTTGCCCCAATCGTAGGTCGCGATCGCATAGGCACTCATTGCCGCCCGTTCCCCAGGAGTCATGCCGACCGCGTCAACGGCAGTAATCAGGCGCTCCGCCGATCCCGACGGATCGCTCAGGTCGATATCGATCGGATACAGCCACGCACTGGCGCCAGGATCGGCGCGACTCGCCTCTTCGCCGCAGATGACCGGCAATCCGCACGCCATCGCTTCCTGTATGACCAGCGGAAAACCTTCACCCACGCTAGGTAGGATCAGGGCGTCGGCCGCTTGGTACAGCGCCGCTAGCGACGCGCCCGAGCGATCCCGCAATACGCGCACGTTGGGCAGGTCCCAAGCATCCGGATCGATCGGCCCGTTTCCCGCAAGGACCACTTGCCGCTCGGGGCGGGCAGCGGCCATTTCGCGAATTATCGAAAGCCCTTTCTTCTCGACGAAGCGGCCGACGAACAACAGCGTGCTATCGTGCTTCCTCTGTACGGGCCGGAAAAGCGACGATTCCACGCCATTGAAGAGGAGCCGCGGCGGGACACGAAACTTCACCCCGGAAAAGGCGGCGCGTGTTGTGTCACTGATGAAGATCACCTGGTCGGCGGCGCGCAGCATGGGGTGCGTGACGAGCCGGTTGGCGAGCGCCATCACCCATCTTAGCAGCGAATTGGAAAACGGGATCGCCGCGATATGCTGGATAAGCGTTATCGGTTTACCATGCCAGCGGGCCAATAGCATGGCGGCGATCGAACTCAGATAGAGTGCGTCATGGACGATAACCGCGTCGCTCGTGCGAATCGCAGTGGCGAGGCGATGTAGCGCGCGAGGTCCCGGTATCGGCATCGGCAGCCCGCTCAGCCGCTCAATTGCGTTGATGCATGGCATAGCCACGGGGCTGGCGGTCCCCGCGTCCGGAAGACGGTCGTCGGCGCTGGCTGCCCACGACGTTTCGTGACCTTGGGCAGTGAAGCAGCGATTGAGGTGCCCGGCAACGCGCTCGACCCCGCCGCCATGCTGCTCGAAGAAATGCGTTACGGTCAGCAACCGCATGCTATGCGCCCAGCGACCGCGAGGGCCGCTTACCGGTAATTGCCCAGTGGCTAGCCAGATAATTGACCATCACCATCACCAGCGTGACGGTGGGCGCAGCCATAGCCATCGGCTGGTGAAGCAGCCCAAACAGGATCCATAGCAGTCCGGTCGAAAGTGGAAAATTGGCCGCCATCGCGCCGGCATAGCGTAGAAATCCCCGCCAGCTCCGGGTGCCATGGAAAACGAACATGCAAAGTAGGAGATAGCCGACGACCACCATAATGCAAAACGACGTGACCGCCGCCTGCCACATGGATAGGCCTGCATAGTCTGCAGTGATCATAATCAAATTGTGCAGAACCAGACACGATCCGGCCACCACCGCGTAGCGCGGCATTACAGTGTTCGGGTCAGCCTCCGTCATTCGCGGTGGCCCTCGATGAGCAGGCATGATGCAATATCGACTGGCGTCCAGCGAGGTTCGCCAATCGCCACGTCGACCCCAGCCCGCATCAGGCGGGCCAGCGGGGTCGCGAGTGCGGCTGGCAGACTAGCCCCGTTCTGCAATGCGCGAGCACCGAATTTGCGCTGAATTTCGATCGGTCGCGCGCTATTGCCGAACGCGCTGTAGAGAAGCCCGCCAGTAAACCGTGACAATGTCTCCCAGCGGCGAGTCTCCCGCAGGTCGAGGTAGCCCAGGCAAACATCGAGGGCGAGGCCGTGGCGCCCCAGCATTTCCGCCCATTCGGCCGGCGACAGATAGTGGAAGTGTGCGAGCCGCTTGTCGAGCGCATGAAGATAGGAGGCACGGTCGCCCCAGGGTGACAAGGTGCCAGCCAGATTGTCGTGGAAGCCGGGCCCGGGGACGGTGAAAAAGAAGCGCCCGCCCGACTTCAACAACCGACCGACTTCGGCGATCGTGCCTTCAAGTGGCGGAATATGTTCCAGGACCGAATTCGATACTACGAAGTCGAAGCTCGCATCGGCTTCCGGAATGGCGTCGGCGGAGCAGGTATCGACTCTCTCGTAAAAGGGAAAACGCTGGGCGGCTTCGGTTTCTAGTGGGTCAAGGTCGATTCCGACGAGGCGACGCGGACCGATCTGATCGAGCAGAATTTCGGTCAGCTGCCCGTCGCCACAGCCCAAGTCGAGCCCCAGTCCGTGCGGTATGTTACGACTGGCCAGCGCGCCGATCTCGATCGCGCGCCAGAATGCTGTCGCAGGCTGCGCCGGATAGGCCGAAGTAAAGGTGCTGAACAGGTCGAGCTTGCTCATGAATAAATCGCTTCCGCTTGATCGATGATGGCGTGCTGCAACGAAAGAACGGCTTGTGCCGCCGCGGCGTTGATTGGCGCTATCGCCGCTGCATCTCCGGCGGCAGCGCTGGCGAACCGGTCGAACACCTCATCATTGCCGTAACTCAGTCGGCCCGTTAGATGCGGTACGCCGCTGGTGAGGTGCTGGAGCCAGTGTTGAAACGTCGCGGCCCGGCTGGTGCGCAGCACGCGCAGCGTATCGTGCCGGCCGTCATTGGGCAGCCGGATGTAGATATCGCGAAATATATCGACGATGCCGACCGCCTTTTCGCCGGCGACCATCAGATACCATTCGCTGACTGGGCTTTCGAAATTACACGCCAGCCGGATCGGAAAGTCACCCTGGCTGCCGCGAAACCAAGCCTCTACCCGGGCCGGCGTGGAGAGGCCAGCCCGGCTCGGGACGACAAGCGATCGGGCCAGCGATAATTCGCCGGCAACTGCGCGCAACAGGTAGAGCAGGTGCGGACTCTCGTCGTAAAACAGCCCAAATGGTAGCTCTTCGCACCAGGTCGGCAAGCGCCGCTGCGGATTGCCGAATTGAACCGCGTCGACGCTGCTGACCGTGCCGAGCGCTCCATCGACAATATCGCCAAGCAGCCGGCGCGTGGAGCGGGCGAACTGGAAATTGTGAACGATCGCCAGCTGGCGGTCGCCAGCTGCCGCTTCGGCTAGCAATATCTCTCCTTCGGCCACGGTCATCGTGAACGGCTTCTCGGTCAGGACGTGTTTGCCGAGCGCGATGGCTTCGCGAACGAGCGCGAAATGGGCCATCGGAGCGGTGGCGACCGTGATCGCGTCGACCTGATCGAGCCAAGCGACAGAGCTCAGGTCCGATGTCTGGCTATTGTGTCGATAATGGTACCTTGCAGCAACGTCTTGCGCTCGCCCTGGCGCACGATCGATGACGCCGACGACGTCGAACCGGTTGGATCGCTGCATCGACTGCAAGTGCCGGTTGAGACATACCCAACCCAGCCCGACCGCCGCGACGCGAAGCGTCATGCCAATTGTCCCCTTGCCCGCACGAAATCGGCCGAGTGACCCCCGATAATGGCGATCATGAAGCCGCCGAATATGGTCTGGAGCCCGATCGCGCCGATCACGCCGGCCAATACAATAGGAAGGACGCTCGCCGGCGCTGCGAAATTGCCCGCGCGCCACTGCCAACCAATCGCTGCCAACATTGCCATGGCGATCGCCAGAAACATCGCGCCCAGCCCCAGCATAGTCTCGAGCTTTAGCAGCAGCCCCAGTCGGCTGATCGATGGGCGCAAGCGGCGATATCCCTCGCGCACACCGGCGACATGCGCCACGACCGCCATCAACGCCGCAAAATGCCCCGCGCTGAGCATGAAGCCCGCGATGATCGTCCAACTAGCACCGAATGGCCCCGCCCCCGGAATCGCACCGGCGTAGTGAAGCAGTGCGACCACAAGGATTGCGATTGCGACGCTGATTGCAGCGGCCGCTGGCACACCGAATGCCAAGGTCGGGCTAAGCATCACGAGATAGCGCAAATGCCGCCAGCCATCGCGCCACGGGCGCAGATGCGGCGGACGATCGCGCAGATCGACTGATAAAGTTGCGGGTGTTTGAACGATGCGCAGTTTCCGAAGACTGGCCTTCACCACCATCTCGCTGGCGAATTCCATGCCCTGGCCGTTTAGCTGTAGGTCGAGAAAAGATTCGCGTGTGATCGCCCGGAGGCCGCAATGTGCGTCGTCGACCCGGCTGCGAAACAGGAGGTTGAGAACGCCGGTGAGGATCGGGTTACCGATATAGCGGTTCTTCCACGGCATCGCGCCGGGCGCGATTCCTCCCTGGAAACGCGACCCCATGCACAAATCGGCCCCGCCTAGCAGCGCCTCGATCATCGCCACGCCGTCGGTAAAATCATAGCTGCCGTCGGCGTCGCCGATGATCAGAAATCGACCAAATGCGCCTGCCGCGCCGCCGATGATTGCGGCGCCATAGCCCTTGTTCGACACTGCGACGACCCGCGCACCGAGCCGCCCTGCTATATCCTGACTCCCATCGACCGATCCGTTGTCGGCGATCAGGATTTCGCCTTCCAAATCGAAACGCCGTTTGATCTCGACCAGCGCGAGCTGGGCATTGGCGATACAGTGCGGCAGACTAGTAGCTTCGTTCAGACACGGCATGACGATCGTGACATCAAGCGGCGCGACATTATCTTGGAACGCCAGCGGAGCGGTTGCGAACGACATTGGTCTGAGCACTCCTTTAACGTGTCGGTGCTAGACAGAGTTGGTTAATGAGTTCTTTCGCGGCACGGATTAGTGCCTCGCTTGGGCCCTCCCTTGAGCTAAATCTACCGGTCCACCAGTTCGCTGGCGCGACGCACATAGCAAATAGCAAATTCATCAAGTGCCCGCCGCCAAAGTCGGCCGCGACCACCACGAAGAAATGTTGTGGGGCGAACGGGAAGTTCGTTAAGTGCGGGACGCTGGGCGCGAAGCCGGCTTGATCCGACGAATCCAGAGCAGGTGACGGTGCTGGCGGGGACGGTCGAGGGATGTCGCGCGGGACTCGTCGTTTTCGGCTGAGGGCGGTATATATCGTCGGTTAGTTCGAGCGGCCGTACTATGAGTCTTGCACGCATCCGCTGCCTACTGGGCTATCATCGTCGCGATCCAGCTTCACGGCTCATCGGCGGCGGGCGATATACTTCCGTTTGTCGTGATTGCGGTATCCCTATGAAGTGGACGCCGGGCGGTTGGAAGTTGGATCGCCAAGCGACCGGCGATGACGAAAGCTCGCATATGTAGTTGTCTAGAGACCGTAGCGCGGGCAGTCGACCGCACACCCGTGATGATCAGGGGGAGCGACGGGATTCCGAGGCCGCGAGCGACCTAGACGTTCGTGCAACGCTCAAAGGCATAGCCGCCTAGTATGATATGCTAGTCGATGAAACGGACCGCATCGAAGGCATGCGGCGATGGCTCAATAAAACCTGAGTTGTAGTGGTTCAAGCGACCAACCGGCCGCGCGATCGGCGTGCGCTGAAGGGCCCTCGCTCGACAACTAACCACCCACTGGAACGCTGTTTTGGCGGCAGCGCCTTCGCACAGCCTTCGAGTACCGTCGGGACTCGCGAGTGCAAATCTGAACGAACGAGATTGGGACGTTTCCCATCACCGGCGTCGTCGTGCCCAAAAATGTGTGAATGAATGCGCGCACGGGTGCCGCAGGCACAAGCTGGATTGGCCGCAACTAAGGCGCATAGTGCTGTAGCGATGCACTGCGGGACCCCCGACGCACAGTGCCCGTCACCAGCGAGGCTCTCCCGAACGCGAGACAAAGAGGCGAGTTTGGCTTTCGCGCCCTTACCCCGATTCCGCTGCGCGCAGAGGTTGGCATGACTCCCACAAAACTCCTGATTGGCCAGATCCTTGCTGTCCTTGCCATCGTGATGGCTGGCATCTGGTTCGCGACACAATGGGCGGCCGAGGCGCTGGCCTATCAGCCTGAGCTTGGCGCTCCCTGGTTCCACGCTTTCGGCCGTCCCATCTACCACCCCTGGGCCCTCTTTGGCTGGTGGTTTCACTACGATGCCTATGCGCCAAGGGTGTTTGACGAGGCGGGTTCGATCGCGGCCGCAAGCGGCTTTATCGGTTGCGGCGCAGCCGTGTTCGGGTCGCTGTGGCGCGCGCGGCAGCGTCGTAAAGTCACGACCTATGGTTCCGCGCGGTGGGCATCCGAGGCAGAAATCCGACGCGCCGGGCTGTTCGACGAGCGCGGCGTGTTCCTCGGGGCGACCGACCGACGCTATCTGCGCCACGACGGTCCCGAACATGTCATGGCGTTCGCGCCGACTCGTTCGGGCAAGGGCGTCGGTCTGGTCGTGCCGACGTTGCTTGGGTGGAGCGGCTCAGCGGTCGTCCACGACATCAAGGGCGAGAACTGGCAACTGACCGCTGGCTGGCGATCGCGCTTCTCGCATTGCCTGCTGTTCAATCCTACTGACCCGCGATCAGCGAGATATAACCCACTGCTCGAAGTGCGCCGTGGCGAGCATGAAGTCCGCGACGTCCAGAACATCGCCGACATCCTGGTCGATCCCGAGGGAGCGCTCGAACGGCGTAATCATTGGGAGAAGACCAGCCATTCGCTGCTGGTAGGTGCAATTCTTCACGTCCTCTATGCGGAGGAGGAGAAGACGCTCGCCCGTGTTGCGGCCTTCCTGTCCGATCCGCAACGGCCGTTCACCGCGACGCTCCGGCGGATGATGACCACCAATCATCTCGGCACGCCCGACGCGCCGGTGGTCCATCCGGTCGTCGCGTCCGCGGCGCGCGAAGTGCTCAACAAGTCCGACAATGAGCGGTCGGGCGTGTTGTCGACCGCCATGTCGTTTCTCGGCCTCTATCGCGATCCCACCGTTGCCGAGGTGACGTCGGGCTGCGACTGGCGCATCGCCGATCTGGTCGAGGGCAAGTCGCCAGTGTCGCTCTACCTGGTCGTGCCGCCATCGGACATCAGCCGGACCAAGCCGCTGATCCGCCTCGTGCTCAACCAGATCGGTCGCCGGCTGACCGAGCATTTGCATGCGGAAGGGGCAGGGCGCCGGCACAAATTGCTCATGATGCTCGACGAGTTCCCGGCACTCGGCCGGCTCGACTTCTTCGAGACCAGTCTCGCGTTCCTCGCCGGCTACGGCGTCCGTGCCTTCCTGATCGCGCAATCCTTGAACCAGATCGAGAAGGCCTATGGTGAGCACAACGCGATCCTCGACAATTGCCATGTCCGCGTGGCGTTCGCGAGCAACGATGAACGCACCGCCAAGCGGATATCGGACGCGCTCGGCACTGCGACCGAACAGCGCGCGATGCGCAACTATGCGGGGCACCGGCTCGCGCCCTGGCTCGCGCATGTCATGGTCAGCCGGCAGGAGACCGCCCGCGCGCTGCTGACGCCCGGCGAGGTGATGCAGCTCGCGCCGACCGACGAGCTGGTCCTGGTCGCGGGCACACCGCCCATTCGCGCGCGAAAGCTGCGTTACTACGAGGACGCCAACTTCAAGGTGCGCGTGCTGCCGCCGCCTGCGCTGGCAACCGATGGATATGGCGATCGCCCGGCGTCCCGCGATCACGACTGGCATACGGTCATTCTCGACACCGATGCGCGACTGGCCGGCGACGACGGGGAAGGGGGCGGCTCCGGGGGGCTCGAACAGGCGCGGCATCCCGGCCAAGAGATCGACAAGCCCGCCCCCGAAGAGGTGATCGTCGCCGATCCGCTCGGTCTCGGCGACGACGATATCGACGCCGCCGGCGATAAGCGGGCGATGGATCAGGCCCGCGCGCTGGGCACGGCGCGGACGGTTTATACGATCGACGCCGGCGGCGGCCGGCCCGGCGATCTTCAGCTGGACGTGTGACGATGGTCGACAAGATCCGCCACCAATTGTTCCTGCCGAAACCGCTCAGCGATCGGCTCGAAGCGCTGGCGGCAAAGCCCGGCGCCTCCAAGTCGGCGATCCTGGCCGATGCAGTGACCGCCTGGCTCAATCGCCGCGGCGCGTCCGAGCTCGACGACCGTTTCGGTCTGCGGCTCGATCGGATGACCAATGCGCTCGGTCGGATCGAGCGCAACGACCATATCCTGCTCGAGTCGCTCGCCTTGTTCGTACGCTACGAGCTCGCGATCCACGCCCCGCTCGCCGAAAACGACGAGGCCGGCCGCGCGATCGCGCGCAAGCGGTTCGAGGCGTTCGTCGCGCAGGTGGCAAGGCAGATCGCCACCGGCCGGCGTACGTTCGGCGCGAACCCCGAAGACAATCGATGACCGGCGCGGTCTCCGCCGAACGCCGCCGCGCGATGCTGCGCACTGCGATGGGGCCAGCGATCGCCGCGGCGATGGCCGACAGCCGGGTCGTCGAGATCATGGTCAATCCAGACGGCGCTCTGCGCGTCGACATATTGGGCGAGGGCAGGGTGGAAACCGACGTCCAACTCGACGCAGCCCAGATCGAACGGATCATCCGGCTGGTCGCGAGCCATGCCCGGGCCGAGGTGCATGGCGACGCGCCGATCGTCTCGGCCGAACTGCCGCCGCACATGGAGGGGCGCGCCGGCGAGCGTTTCGAAGGCGTGCTGCCGCCGGTTTCGGTCGGCCCTTGCTTTTCGATTCGCAAGCCTGCCGAGCGCCTTTACGGCCTCGACGATTATGTGACCGACGGGTTCATGACCGAGGCGGCTGCTGACCGACTGAAGACAGCGGTCGCCCAGCGGTTCAACATCCTCGTCGCCGGCGGCACCAGTTCGGGCAAGACCACGCTCGCCAATGCGCTGCTCGCCGAGATGGCCTGGATAGACGAACGCGTGATCCTGATCGAGGACACGCGCGAGCTGCAGAGCCCGGCGCCCGACACGGTGGCGCTGCGCACCCGGCCCGGCATGGTCAGCATGACGGACTTGGTTCGGTCGACGCTCCGGCTGCGCCCCGATCGCATCATTGTCGGCGAGGTGCGCGGCCCGGAGGCGCTCGACATGCTCAAGGCGTGGAACACCGGCCATCCGGGCGGGATCGCCACGGTTCACGCCAACAGTGCGATGGCGGCGCTCTACCGGGTCGAGCAGCTCGTCCAGGAAGCCGTGGTCACCGTGCCGCGCCGGCTGATCGCCGAGGCGATCGATATCATCGTCTTCATTTCGGGGCGCGGCGTGCACCGGCGCGTCTCGACCATCGCGCGCGTCACCGGCGTCGATCCGGACGGCGGCTACGGCCTTGTCGACGTTCTTTCGTCCCCCAAGCCCAAAGGAGAATGATCATGCGTTCTTATCGCCTTCCCAGCCATTGGTTCATCCGCTCCGTCCTTATGCGGCTCGCAGTGACTCTCGCGCGCGCCTCCGTCCTACTCATCACTCTGGCGGCCGCCCTGGTCCAGAAGGCTCTGGCTGCCGGCTCGGGCATGCCCTGGGAGCAGCCGCTCCAGCAGGTATTGGAATCGGTGCAGGGGCCGGTCGCCAAGATCGTGGCGGTAATGATCATCATCGTAACCGGCCTGACGCTGGCGTTCGGCGAGACGGCGGGCGGCTTCCGCCGCCTCATCCAGATCGTCTTCGGCCTGTCGATCGCGTTCGCCGCCTCGAGCTTCTTCCTGTCCTTCTTTAGCTTCGGCGGCGGAGCGCTGATCTCGTGATCGGCGCGGGATCGCATATCGACGGGTTCGAGGTTCCCATCCATGCGAGCCTCGGTTCGCCGATCCTGCTGGGCGGCGCGCCGCGCGGGATCGCGATCGTCAACGGCACCATCGCCGCAGCGGTCGGCCTCGGCCTGCAGCAATGGGTGGTCGGGCTCGCGCTTTGGGCGATCGGACATAGCGTTGCCGTTTTCGCCGCGCGTCGCGACCCGGATTTCGCACGCATTCTCATCCGCCATCTTCGACAGAAAGGTCATCTCGCGTGCTGAACCTCGCCGAATATCGCAGCCGTGCGGACCGGCTGGTCGACCATCTGCCCTGGGCGGCGTTGGTCGGCCCCGGCGTCGTGCTCAACAAGGATGGCAGTTTCCAGCGGACGCTGGCCTTCCGCGGCCCCGACCTGGAATCGGCGACCGAGGCCGAGTTGGTCTCAGCCTGTGCCCGGGCGAACAACGTGCTGAAGCGCTTCGGGACCGGCTGGGCGCTCTTCTTCGAGGCAGAACGGCGCGAGGCGGCGGCCTATCCCGACAGCGATTTTCCGGATGCGGCAAGCTGGCTGGTCGATCAGGAGCGGCGGGCCACGTTTCTTGCCGAAGGAGAGCATTTCGAGAGCGCCTATCATCTGACCCTCCTCTGGCTGCCGCCGGCGGACAAGGTTGATGCCGCCGGGCGCTCGCTGGTGGAGCGGTCCGAAGCCGAGCAGGGGCGCGACTGGCACGCGGACTTGGCGAGCTTCTTGGCCGAGACCGATCGCGCGCTCGATCTCTTCTCCGGTTTCATGCCCGAGGTGCGCGCGCTCGATGACGGCGAGACCTTGACCTATCTCCATGCTACGATTTCGGGCCGGCGCCATCCGGTCACCGTCCCGGACGTGCCGATGTATCTGGACGGGCTGCTTGCCGATACGCCGCTGGTCGGCGGCCTCGAGCCGATGCTCGGCGCTGCGCATGTCCGGACGCTCAGCGTGCGCGGCTTCCCCAATGTCAGCCGTCCGGGCATCCTCGACGCACTCAACCATCAGGATTTCGCCTATCGCTGGGTCACGCGGTTCGTGCCGCTGGACAAGAGCGACGCGACGAAGGTGCTCACCAGGCTACGGCGCCAATGGTTCAACAAGCGCAAATCGATCACCGCGCTGCTGCGCGAGGTGCTCTACAACCAGCCGGTCCAGCTCATGGACAGCGATGCCGACAACAAGGTCGTCGATGCCGATCTGGCGCTACAGGAACTTGGCGGCGATCATGTCGCGTTCGGCTATCTGACGACGACGATCACCGTCACCGACGAGGATCGCTCAGCGGTCGAAGAAAAGGTTCGTACCGTCGAGCGGATCGTCAACGGGCTCGGCTTCACCACGATCCGCGAGAGCGTCAACGCCGTCGAGGCCTGGCTGTCGTCGCTGCCCGGCCACGTTTATGCCAATGTCCGCCAGCCGCTGGTCCATACCTTGAATCTCGCGCACCTGATGCCGCTGTCGAGCGTGTGGGCGGGACCCGCGCGGAACATGCATCTCGACGGACCGCCGCTTCTTTATGCGAGCACCGCGGGTTCGACGCCGTTCCGCTTGTCGACCCATGTCGGCGATGTCGGGCATATGCTCGTGGTCGGCCCGACCGGTGCCGGCAAATCAGTGTTGCTGGCGCTGATCGCGCTTCAGTTCCGCCGCTATCCGCGCTCCCAGGTCTATATCTTCGACAAGGGATTCTCGGCTCGCGCGGCAGTGCTGGCGATGGGCGGCGCGCATCACGCGCTGGGGCTTGGTGCCGATGCTGGCGACACGCTCGCGTTTCAGCCGCTCCGGAATATTGATGACCTGACCGAACGCAGCTGGGCCGCGGAATGGATCGCAGCTCTGCTGGCGCACGAAAAGGTCATGATCACGCCCGAGGTCAAGGATGCCATATGGTCAGCGCTCGCCAGCCTGGCGTCGGCGCCGATCGAGGAACGGACGCTGACCGGCTTGGCCCTGCTGCTCCAGTCGAATCCGCTCCGCACCGCGCTTGGCGCCTACACGCTGGACGGGCCGTACGGCCGCTTGCTCGATGCCGCCGAACAGCAGTTCGCGTTCGCCGATGTTCAGTGTTTCGAGACCGAGGCATTGATGGGGCAGGTGGGTGTGGTGGCTCCGGTGCTGACCTATCTATTCCATCGGCTCGAGGAGCGGTTCGACGGGCGGCCGACCTTGCTGATCCTCGACGAGGCTTGGATCTTTCTCGATCACCCCCTGTTCGCCGCGCGCATCCGCGAATGGCTCAAGGTGTTGCGCAAGAAGAATGTCGCGGTGCTGTTCGCGACCCAGAGTCTCGCCGACATCGCATCGAGCAGCATCGCGCCGGCAATCATCGAAAGCTGTCCGCAGCGTATTCTGCTGCCCAACGACCGTGCAATCGAACCGCAAAGCCGGGACGCCTATGAGCGATTTGGCCTGAACGAACGGCAGGTCGAGTTGGTGAGCAGGGCGACGCCTAAACGACACTATTATCTGCAATCCGCACGGGGCAATCGGCTGTTCGAGTTGGGTCTTGGCCCTATCGCGCTGGCGCTAAGCGGTGCTTCGGGCGGGAATGCACAAGCTGCGATGTCGGAGGACGCTGGAGATAGCTTCGCCGACCCCTTCCTTCGCAATGCAGGTCTTCCATGGGCTGCTGATCTGCTTGCGAGTTTCGGCCGCTAAGCGCGCAATTCGGGTCAAGTGGGCGATGCTTGAAACCAGCTGTTCAGCGAGTGCGAGCCACACGCACGTCATCACCACGGAGGTCAGTCAGGTGAGCAGTAAAATGCTCCTCCCAAAACAGCAAAAAGATGAACCTGCACCTTTGAAACAATGCAGCTTTTGTGAGGCTGACGGTCCCTCGATTCCGAAGGAATTTCATCGCATCCGATGCGCGCAGCTGAAGTCGAATTTTGTTGCTATCGCGGCCGTCGCCGATGAGTCGGAAACGAGCCTGACGGCAACTGCAATTCGAATCGTTGAAAGTGACCGCTCACCATCATTTTTAGTGTGCCACCCAGCGACACCCTGGCATAAGGTAACCGCGACGGTTCTTGGTCTGGCAGTCGAGCCCAAGCCAGTGATGCCGGATGCAGCGATCACGGACGATGCGGCAGCAACGAAGTACAGCAGCGATGTGGAAGGGTGGGGTGACCGTCGTGGGGCGGCTATCGCGCGGCTGTGTTGGCGCGCGGCGGCGAACAAGATGCCGCACCCGGATTCCCCGAAGCCGAACTAGCCTATCGGTCGCCCAAGCTGATCGCACGCCATTCACCTCGCGGTCGCCGGGTAAGGGCGACGCCGCAGACGGTGCAATTGGTTACGTCGAAGCCGGACCCGGAAGCTGAATTGCCCCAATGCTCCGTTGATAGGTTCGGTGAGTGATATCCGAAGCGGCAATATAATCGATCAAACATTCCCACATCATAGCACCTTGTCACGCTGCGTCGGCAAGCTATTCCTATCGCATGTCAACGCAGCGCTTCTACGGCAATCTTGAAGCATTGCGCGGGATAGCGGCTCTCCTGGTGGCGTTTTACCATCTTCAGTGGAACTCGCATTTGCGCGGTTTGCCAGCGCTCCAGAACGCATGGTCGTTCGTGGACCTGTTTTTCGTCTTATCGGGGTTCGTGATCGCGCTTGCCTATGTCGACAGGCTGAAGGGCTGGCGCGATGTGCCCGACTTCATGCGCCGGCGGTTCTTCCGGCTCTACCCACTGCATCTCGTCACGGTGTCGTGATGCTGGCGCTAGTCGCGGCCCGTTATGCCGCGGCACCCGCAGATACAGTGGCCAAGTATGGCATCGATGGCAGTTGGATATCGCTGATCCTGTCGAACCTGACGCTGACGCAGGCGATGGGCTGGACCGATCGCGCAATTCTCAACATTCCGAGCTGGAGCATCAGTACGGAGTTTTTCGCCTATCTGGTGTTCGCGGGCGTGTGTGTTGTGATGCCCTCGCGGCGCTGGCGGATCGCGGGCATGGGCATGGTGTCGATCCTCGGGTTTGCGGTAATCGCGCTTGCCGTGGGATCGTTGGAAGCGCCTCTACACCTCCGCTTTCTGCGGTGCCTCTACGGGTTCGGACTTGGCGTTGGCGTGTTCTGGCTGGTCGATCGCAGTCCGTTCCGGCTCGCTCCCGACATCGCAATCGTGATCCAGCTTACGATGCTTGCACTGCTGGTTATGATGCTGTCGGGCCTCTCTCGCAATTCCCCGTGGCTGTTATTGCTGCCCGTCGTCGACGCGGCGCTTATCACGGCGATGGCGTTGGACGAGTCGTCGTGGATCAAGCGTGCTCTCGAATGCCGCGCGCCGCTATTTCTCGGGCGAGTATCGTACTCCATCTATATGATCCATGTGCCCATTGTCGCGGTCATCGGGGCGGTCGTCGCGCGGCTGTGGCATGGCGATCTATGGGCGATCGACCCGCGTCTTGGAGATGCTCTGACGATCTTGTTTATAGTGACGCTGCTTGCCGTCGCCTACGTCACATACACCTATATCGAGGCTCCGTGGCGGGAGCGCGGAAGGCGGCCGGGCAGGGAGCGCCGGACGCAGACGAGAACTGACGAAGCAACCATAATCTGGTAGCGCGGGGATGGTCGCGGTGCTGGTTATGCGGCGCAATTACGCACCGTAGTTCAGGGCATTTGCCGGTTCGATTCCGGTCATGGCCGCAAAACACCGTGGCCAGCATAGCTGCGGCGGCATGGATGGACACGCGCAAATCGGGGTGAAGTGGCGACGGCCGTTAGCCAAAACTTGGCTATGACGTATTTGATAAACCCAGCTGAACGTCGAATCGGTCCAATACGAATCGAGCGCCTAAATGTAGCAAAGTTTCGCGACCCGAAGAGCTCCCAGGGGAGGTCTTCCCTTAACGGCCCGGTTTTCACAAGAAGATCGGGCCGCTTTCTCGTGGGTCGCCGCTTCTGTGATACTCGCGCAACCGATGCGGCGATTCGATCGCGATCCGACGTCAAGTATATATATTCGCCCCATCGGTGCCGTTGACAGCGCATCGCGCTCCACGAGGCGACGCCCGCACCGGTGTGCAGTTGCGATAGCGCCGCCAATGGTCACCCACGATTTTCCCTATTCCGACGTTCGGCGTTCATTAGCGCCAACGCAATGTGATCGCCTTGGTCGATCGCAAGAGCCTGATGTCGGCCATCAAGGTCTCCCTTAGCTCGGGTCGCCGAATGGTCGCTCCACCGCAAGTGGCTTGGAGCGGCGCTAGAGAAGCGATTTTTCTGGTAAGCGCTCAATGTTGAGTGCGACGGGTCGGTTCCGTTCTCGATTTGGAGCCATGAGTTCGACAAGCGCATGGAGCGCAGCTGCATTACGGCCAGGATGACTTTGCCGACCATCATCAGCGGATCCCCCGACAATAGGATCACTGAATCAGGACGCCAGCCTCGTCGCAAGGG
>NZ_BCYX01000059.1 GCF_001598415.1 Sphingomonas mali NBRC 15500 | reverse complement strand
CTTTTCGGCGTCAGCCGCATCAACCGACCGCCGGAGCCCTCCTCGCCATCCTCCAGCAGCCAGATCGACCCATCGGGCGCCTGCGCCACGTCGCGGATGCGCGTGCCGAAATCCCAAAAATCGGCGGCGGTCGCGGTATCGCCTGACAAGGTCACGCGGATTAGTCCCGGCGTGGACATCGCGGCGATGAACAGCGAGCCCTTGTATGCCGGGAACATGATGCCCGAATAATAGATCATGCCGCCGGGCGAGATCGACGGGTTCCACCACAATTTGGGCGCTTCGAGATCGGGGCGGCTGGGATGGTCGGGGATTGGCTGGCCCGAATAATTGTCGCCGTTGGAGACGATCGGCCAGCCGTAATTCTTGCCCGGCAGGATCAGGTTGAGCTCGTCGCCGCCGCGCGGGCCCATCTCCTCTTCCCACAACCGCCCGTCGGGCGCGAACACCAGGCCGTAGGGATTGCGGTGGCCGCTGGTCCAGGTCATCGCCTCGACGCCGCCGCGATCGTACATCGGATTGCCCACCGCCGCCTTGCCGTCGAGCGTCAGCCGCAGGATCTTGCCGAGCGCCTGTTTGGGGTCTTGCGCCGGGGTGAAGCGCTGGCGCTCGCCTGAGGTCAGGAACAGATATTGGCCGTCGGGCGAGAAGGTGATGATCGAGCCGAACTGTCCGCCCGGACCGGCCGAGCCCGAACGCCAGATCACCGACAGATCGTCGAGCCTGCGCCCCTTGAGGTCGAGCTTCGCCCTGGCCAGCGCGAGCTGGCTTCCGTCCGCGCCCGGCTCGGCATAGCTCAGATAGACGATGTGGCTGTCGACATAGGTCGGCGCGACGGCGACATCGAGCAGCCCGCCCTGTCCGCCCTTCGCTACCGCGGGCACGCCGGCGATCTCGACGACCTTGCCGTCGGGCTGGCGCAGCTTGAGCACACCCGCTTTCTCGGTGACGAGCAACCCCTGGTCGTTGGGCAGGAACGCCATGGCGAACGGCGCATCGAACTTGCCGATATCGGTCACGGTGAACGGTGCCGGCGCGATCGGCATATTGGCGCGTCCGGTCGTCGCGGGCACATTCATGATCTCGGGTTCGAGCGGGGAGTTGCGCGGCACGCCGTTCTTGGTGGTGGCGGTTCCGGTCGACTGGGCATTGCTCGCCGCATCCGGGCCGGCCGAGCACGCCGCGGCGGCGAAGATGGCGAACGATAAGGCGAATTTGCTGTTGGTCATCGTCTGCGTCCCGACTGTATCCCCCACTTCTGAAACCCAATGCCTTGCCGTTCGATCCCGCGACCATAAGATACGGATAGGGGGAATCATTATGGCCGCAAAACGACTTGCCGTGATAGCGGCTGCCATGCTGCTCGCAACGGGCGGCAACGCGTCGGGTACGATGCCGGCGGACGACGTTCCGACGGCGGAGGATTTCGGGGCGCTGCCGTTCCTGTCGACGCCGATACTTGCACCCGATGGCAGCCGGCTGGCCGCACGGACGCAGGATAACGGCAAGACTCGGCTGGTGATCGTCGACGTATCGACCGACAAGACAGACAAGAATGCGCAGTCGATGATCGCGCTGCCCGACGGAACCGACCTGCTATCCTATCGCTGGGCCAGCAATAGCATCCTGCTGATCGACGTCAGCATGACCATCAAGATTTTCGGAGAAAATCTCCGGGCGAGCCAGACCATCGCCTATGACCTGGTGTCGGGCAAGTCGCAGATGATCAACGCAGGCCATGGCGTTGCCGGTGTCGAGGTGATCTATATCGATCCGGCCGGTACGTTCATCCTCGCGCTCGCGCAGAGGACGCTGCTCGATTATCCGTCGGTCTATCGGATCGACCTGGCGACGGCCAAGGCGACCGAGATCGTCAAGCCGCAGGATCATGTCTGGAGTTGGTTCGCCGACACGTCGGGCGTGATCCGCACGGGAATCGCCAGCGAAGGCGACAAATGGTCGGTCTATTACCGCCCCAGCGAGAGCGCCCCATTCAGACGGTCGGCCAGCCGGTCGGTACGCGATACAGCCAACCAGATCGACACGGTCGCAGTCATACCTGGCAGCGACCAGGGTTATGCCATTGCCAGCGGCGCGAGCGGCCGCTTCGGACTCTATCATTACGATTTCGCGGCCGACCGGCTGGGCGACTTAGTCTACGAGAATGCGGTCGCCGATATCAGCGACTTCGACCTGTCCGAAAAAGGGCAGCTCGAATCGGTCAGCTATACCGACGACCGCGACCGCATCCTGTGGTTCAATCCGGCATTCAAGGCGTTGCAGGCCCGGCTCGAAAAAGCATTGCCGGGCCTCAGCATTCAGGTCGTCTCGTCCAGCCAGGACAAGTCGCGGCTGGTCATTCTGGCCACGGCGGCTACCAATCCCGGGACGTATTACCTGCTCGACCGCAAGACCTCTAAGATGATGGTGATCGCCGCGCCGTTCGATCGTCTCCGGAGCAAGAAACTCGCCGATATGGACTCGGTCAGCTACAAAGCGCGCGACGGGCTCGACATCCCCGCTTATCTGACCCTGCCGGTCGGACGCACGCCCAAGGACCTGCCGATGGTGGTGATGCCGCACGGCGGCCCGTTCGTACGCGACGAATGGGGATTCGACACCTGGGCGCAATTCCTCGCCAGCCGCGGCTATGTCGTGCTGCAACCCAATTTCCGCGGATCGACGGGCTATGGCCGCCAGTTTGTCGAGAAAGGAAACGGCCAATGGGGCCGCGGCATGCAGGACGATATCGACGACGGGGTCAAATGGCTGGTCGCGCGCGGCATGGTCGATGCCAAGCGCATCTGCATCATGGGCGCCTCGTTCGGCGGCTATGCGGCAGAATGGGGCGCAGTCAGGAACCCCGACATCTATCGCTGCGCGATCAGCTTCGCCGGCGTGTCGGACATCGCGGCACAACTCAAATACGACCGTAAAACGTTCTTCGCGCCGCGTTATTTTCGCGACTGGCGTGACCGCATCCAGGGCAAAGACGGCACCACGCTCGATTCGATTTCGCCGGCCAAACGCGCCGCCGACCTCAAAATCCCGATCCTGATCGCGCATGGCGATGTCGATACGACCGTTCCGCCCGCTCAATCGAAGGAGCTGGTCGATGCCCTGACCAAGTTTGGCCATCCGCCCGAATATTATGTCTACAAGGGCGAGGGACACGGTTTCGCCAAACCCGAGAATCAAGTCGACTTCCTGAAAAAGGTCGCGGCGTTCCTGGCTAAATATAACCCGTCCTGACGCCCCCCTTGCGGGGACGGAGAGCCCGGCGTATATCATCGCCAATCTCTACATCGTCAGGTGAAGAGGTCGGAGGGCTCCCGCCCCCCGGCGCCGAACCTGCTTGTTTCACGGACACTCCATGGCGGACATCGCCCGACTGACGCAATTGATCGAGCCCGAGGCGCAAGCCCTGGGCTTCGACCTGGTGCGCGTGAAGATGTTCGGGGGCAAGGACGACCTGACCTTGCAGGTGATGGCCGAGCGGCCCGAGACAGGTCAGCTGACGATCGACGATTGCGCCGAGCTGTCGCGCCGCATCTCCGACACGTTCGACGAGGTGGATCCGATCGAGGAAGCGTACCGGCTTGAAGTCAGTTCGCCGGGAATCGACCGGCCGCTGACCCGGCTCAAGGATTTCGCCAATTGGGTCGGGCAAGAGGCACGCATCCACCTGACCGCGCCGGTCGATGGCCGCAAGCAGCTCACCGGTGATCTCGCCGGGGTGGACGGCGACCGCATCACGATCGATGTAAAGAAGCATCAGCCAATGACGATCGGCTTCGACCAGGTCGCCGACGCCAAATTGCTGATCACCGACAAACTCATTGCCGCAACCGCGCCGCTGTCGAGCGACGGCGCAGAAGAATTCGAGACAGAGGAAAGTAACTGATGGCCACCGCCGTTACCGCCAACCGGGCCGAGCTGATCGCGATCGCGAATTCCGTCGCGAGCGAAAAGATGATCGATCGCGGCATCGTGATCGAGGCGATGGAGGACGCGATCCAGCGCGCCGCCCGCGCGCGCTACGGCGCCGAGAACGACATCCGCGCCAAGCTCGACCCGAATACCGGTGACTTGCGCTTGTGGCGCGTCGTCGAAGTGGTCGAAGCGGTCGACGATTATTTCAAGCAGGTCGACCTGAAGGGCGCGCAGAAGCTGCAGAAGGACGCCAAGGTCGGCGACTTCATCGTCGATCCGCTGCCCCCGATCGAATTCGGCCGCATCGCCGCCCAGGCTGCCAAGCAGGTGATCTTTCAGAAGGTCCGCGACGCCGAGCGCGAGCGCCAATTCGAAGAGTTCAAGGATCGCATGGGCGAGATCATCACCGGCGTGGTCAAGCGCGTCGAGTTCGGCCATGTCGTCGTCGACCTGGGCCGGGCCGAGGGCGTCATTCGCCGCGACCAGCAGATCCCGCGCGAAGTGGTGCGCGTCAACGACCGTATCCGCTCGCTGATCCTCAATGTCCGCCGCGAGAATCGCGGGCCGCAGATCTTCCTCAGCCGCGCGCATCCCGACTTCATGAAGAAGCTGTTCGCGCAGGAAGTGCCGGAAATCTATGACGGCATCATCGAGATCAAGGCCGCTGCCCGCGATCCGGGCTCGCGCGCCAAGATCGGCGTGATCAGCCACGATTCGTCGATCGATCCGGTCGGCGCCTGTGTCGGCATGAAGGGCAGCCGCGTCCAGGCGGTCGTCCAGGAAATGCAGGGCGAGAAGATCGACATCATCCCCTGGTCGGAAGACACCGCGACCTTCGTCGTCAACGCGCTGCAGCCGGCATCGGTCAGCCGCGTCGTGATCGACGAGGAAGAGGACCGGATCGAAGTGGTGGTGCCCGACGACCAGCTCAGCCTGGCGATCGGCCGCCGCGGCCAGAACGTCCGTCTCGCCAGCCAGCTGACCGCCAAGGCGATCGACATCCTGACCGAGGCCGATGCCTCGGAGAAGCGCCAGCGCGAATTCGTCGAGCGGTCGGAAATGTTCCAGAATGAGCTCGACGTCGACGAGACCTTGGCCCAGCTGCTGGTCGCTGAAGGCTTCGGCGCGCTCGAGGAAGTGGCTTATGTCGACCTCGCCGAACTCGCCTCGATCGAGGGCTTCGACGACGATCTCGGCCAGGAGCTGCAGAGCCGCGCGCAGGAAGCGCTCGATCGCCGCGAACAGGCCAATCGCGAGGAGCGCAAGGCGCTCGGCGTCGAGGATGCGCTCGCCGGCATGCCGTACATGACCGAAGCGATGCTGGTCACACTCGGCAAGGCGGGAATCAAGACGCTCGACGATCTCGCCGACCTCGCCACCGACGAGCTGGTCGAGAAGAAGCGCCAGGAACCGCGCCGCCGCGCCGAGGACGCGCCCAAGCGCCCCGAGCATAAGGGCGGCGTGCTCGCCGAATATGGCCTGACCGACGAGCAGGGCAATGAGATCATCATGGCCGCCCGCGCGCATTGGTTCGAGGACGAACCCGCGGCCGAAGGCGAAGCGGCGGAGGGTGAAGAAGCCTGATGCCGTTCGTCTCGATCCGCATCTCGGGCACCGCCACGAAGGACCAGAAGTCCGGCATCGTGGCGGACGTCACCCAGTCGCTCGTCGAGCGGCTGGGGAAGAACCCGGCTGCGGTGCAGATCGTGATCGAAGAGGTTTCGACCGAAAATTACGGCGCCGGCGGCATCCTGATCGCCGATCGCGATGCCCCAAAGATCGAGGGAGACGCGCATGCGGTCCCCTCGCAATGATAACCCCGCTCGTCCGATAGCGTCGCATACTCCAACCCCTGCCTTTCAAGGGGGGGGCAAGGGATGGGTGCAGCGACGGCGGAGGCTCGATGCCTCCGGCGGCGCTCTTCGCTGCTCGTTTGGGGGGCTCGCTACGCTCGCCACCCACCCCAACCCCTCCCTTGAAAGGGAGGGGCTATGAAAACTTCAACTGATCCCATCCGGCGCTGCATCCTGTCGGGCGACCGCGAGCCGCGCGGCGAGTTGATCCGGCTGGCGCTCGGGCCCGAGGGTCAGGTGCTGCCCGATATCCGCGCCAAGGCGCCGGGGCGCGGGGCGTGGATCGGGGTGACGCAAAGCGAACTCGACGCGGCCAATGCCAAGGGCAAGTTGCGCGGCGCGCTGGCGCGAGCGTTCAAGACCAACGAACTGACGATCCCCGCCGATTTGGGCACGCTGATCGCCGACCAATTGCAGCGCGCGTTCCTCGACCGGCTCGGTCTCGAATCGAAGGCCGGGAAGATCGTCAACGGCACCGAGCGGGTGGAGAAAGCGGCACGGTCGGGCCAGGTTCGGCTATTGCTCCATGCCTCCGATGCCGGTTCGGATGGCGCGCGCAAGCTGGCCCAGGCGTGGCGGGTCGGGCGCGATCGCGAAGGATCTGGCGAAGAGGGCTTGGCACTTCCTCTTCCGCGCACCATATTGTCCTTGGCGCTAGGCCGCGAAAATGTGGTACATATCGCTGTGACCGACCCCGCTGCCGCGGTCCGCGTGCGTGACGCGCTCGACCGCTGGCGGCACTTTATCGGCCCTGATTTGACAACCGAGCCTTGCGAAACGGCCTCGCAGGGCGCATCGGCGCTTCCCGCGGCGATCGGTACGGCCGACAACGACGAGGATATTGAGTGAGCGACACCGACAACGACAAGCCGAAGCTCGGAATGCGCCAGCCATTGGGGCTGAAGCGCACGGTCGAGACCGGCAAGGTGAAGCAAAGCTTCAGCCACGGGCGCTCGAACACCGTCGTGGTCGAGGTCAAGCGGCGCCGCGTGCTCGGTCCGAATGCCGGCGGCCCGGCCGAGGCCCCGGTCGTCGAGGAAGCCCCCGCACCGGCTCCGGCACCCGCCCCGGCCGCCCCAGCAGCGCGCGCACCGTCCACGCCGCAGCTGTCGGCGCAGGAGCGCCAGACGCAATTGCTGCGCGAAGCCGAGGAACAGCGCATGAATGCGCTGGAGGATGCGCGCCGCCGCGAGGATGCGCAGCGCCAGGCCGCCGCTGAGGAAGAGAAGCGCCGCGCCGAGGAAAAGAGCAAGGCCGCCGACACGCCGCCAGCACCGGCGCCGGTCGAGACTCCTGCTCCTTCCCCCGCGCCCGCTCCGGCCCCGGTTGCCGCAGCGGCGCCCGCCGCGCCCAAGCCGGCCCCGGCGCCCGCGCCTGCACCTGCCCCCGCAGCACCGGTCGCGGTGCAGCTCGATCCGTCTTTGCCCGCGCCGCGCCGCTTCACCCCGGTCGCGCGTCCCGAGATTCCCAAGCCTGCCCCGGCGCCCGCGCCGGCACCGGCTCAGGCAGCGTCGCCCGCTTCGCCCGCTGCCCCCGCGCAGCGCGCGGCGCCGACCGGCACCGGCCAGGCGACTCCGCGCCGCGGCGCCGAGACGTCGCAACCCGCACGCCCCGGCCAGCGCGATCGCAAGGGCGAGGAACGCCGTGGCGGCAAGCTGACGGTCAATCGTGCATTGGGTGGTGAGGAAGGCGCGCGCGCCCGCTCGCTCGCCGCGCTCAAGCGCGCACGCGAAAAAGAACATCGCCGTCATCTCGGCGGCGGCGCGCCGCGCGAGAAGCAGGTCCGCGACGTCGTCGTGCCTGACGCGATCACCGTCCAGGAACTCGCCAACCGCATGGCGGAAAAGGGCGCCGACCTGGTCAAGTCGCTGTTCAAGATGGGCATGCCGGTCACCGTCAACCAGACGATCGACCAGGATACCGCCGAGCTGCTCGTCACCGAATTCGGCCACAACATCACCCGCGTCAGCGATTCGGACGTCGATTTGTCGACCGGTACGATCGAGGATGCGGTCGAGACGTTGAAGCCGCGTCCTCCGGTCGTCACGATCATGGGCCATGTCGACCACGGCAAGACCAGCCTGCTCGACGCGCTGCGCGGTACCGACGTGGTGCGCGGCGAGGCCGGCGGCATCACCCAGCATATCGGCGCCTATCAGGTCACGCTGAAGGACAAGTCGAAGATCACTTTCCTCGACACGCCGGGCCATGAGGCATTCAGCGAGATGCGCGCGCGCGGCGCCAACGTCACCGACATAGTCGTGCTGGTGGTGGCCGCCGACGACGGGCTGATGCCGCAGACGATCGAGGCGATCAACCACACCAAGGCGGCTGGCGTCCCGATGATCGTCGCGATCAACAAGGTCGACAAGCCCGAGGCCAATCCGCAGCGTATCCGCGAACGCCTGCTCGAGCATGAAGTCGTGGTCGAGCAGATGGGCGGCGACGTCCAGGATGTCGAGGTCTCGGCGCTCAAGAAGACCGGGCTGGACGAGCTGGTCGAGAAGATCCAGCTCCAGGCCGAGCTGATGGAGCTCAAGGCCAATCCCGATCGCGACGCCGAAGGCACCGTGATCGAAGCCAAGCTCGACAAGGGCCGCGGTCCGGTCGCGACCGTGCTCGTCACGCGCGGCACGCTGAGAGTCGGGGACGTGTTCGTCGCCGGCGCCGAGAGCGGCAAGGTCCGCGCCTTGGTCAACGACAAGGGTGCGCAGATCAAGGAGGCCGGCCCATCGATGCCGGTCGAGATCCTAGGTATTTCGGGCGTCCCCTCGGCGGGCGATCCGCTTCAGGTGGTCGAGAACGAAGCGCGTGCCCGCGAAGTCGCGGCCTATCGTGCCGGCGTCATCCAGGACAAGCGCACGACCAATGCGCCGGCCAGCCTGGAGAGCATGTTCTCCGCGCTCAAGGCCAATCAGGCGATCGAATATCCGCTCGTCATCAAGGCCGATACGCAGGGTACGGTCGAGGCGATCGTCGGCGCGGTCAACAAGATCTCGACCGACGAGATCAAGGCGCGCGTGCTCCATTCGGGCGTCGGCGGCATCACCGAGAGCGATGTTACGCTCGCGGGTGCCTCGGGCGCCCCGATCATCGGCTTCAACGTCCGCGCCAATGCCAAGGCGCGCGAGATCGCCGAGCGGCAGAAGGTCGCGCTCAAATATTACGACGTGATCTACGACCTGATCGACGAGATCCGCGCCGGCATGGCGGGCGAGCTTGGTCCCGAAGCGTTCGAGACCGTGGTCGGCCGCGCCGAAATCCGCGAGGTCTTCTCGGCCGGCAAGCACGGCAAGGCGGCCGGTCTGCTGGTGGTCGACGGCGTCATCCGCAAGGCGCTCAAGGCGCGCATCACTCGGGAGGATGTCATCATCTATCAGGGTGAGATCGCGAGCCTGCGTCGCTTCAAGGACGACGTCGCCGAAGTCCGCGCGGGCCTGGAATGCGGTGTGACGTTCACGCAGAACTTCACCGACATCAAGCCAGGCGACTTCCTCGAAACCTTCGAGGTCGAACTGCGCGAACGGACGCTGTAAGATCAACCGTCATGCCAGCGAAAGCTGGCATCTCGAGCCGCGGGCGGTACCTTATCGGTCTCGCCCGCGGCATGAGACCCCAGCTTTCGCTGGGGTGACGCAGTGCCGGAGGCCGCGTCATGCACAACAAAGATTCCAGCCCCGAGAAATCGGTTCGCACGCTCCGTGTCGGCGAACAGGTGCGTCATGTGCTGAGCGAGATTTTGCAGCGCGGCGATGTGCATGACGACACGTTGGTCAACCACATGGTCTCGGTCACTGAAGTTCGGATGTCGCCGGACCTCCGTCACGCGACGGTGTTCGTGAAGCCGCTGCTCGGCAAAGACGAGGACGTGGTGCTGAAGGCGCTGCGTACCAACACCGCCTATCTGCAGCGCGAGGTCGCCAGCCGCGTGCAGACCAAATACGCCGCCAAGCTCAAATTCCTGGCCGACGAGAGCTTCGACGAAGGCAGCCATATCGACTCGCTGCTGCGCGCGCCCAAGGTGGCGCAGGATCTTGACCAGAACGGTGACGACTGACCGTGGACGCGCGGCGCGGTGCGTGCTTAGTTTCGTGATATGATGCTCCGCCGGCTGTTGCCGCTCGCCCCTTTCCTCCTTGCCGCCTGCCACTCGCCCGGCAGCGCACCCGTTGCGCCGGCGGTGACGGCGGACCAGATTGCGATCGAAGCCGCGGTCGTGCGTGACTATGCCGCGCGCTATTCGGGCAATGCCTGCGTCGCGCCGCAGACGGTCGCGCGCAAGGGGCCGGAACCGATCCCGCCCGCCATCGCCGGCAAGCCCATCACCTGGACCTATCTCGAGCGCGACGCGCAGGGGCTGTATCAGCTGGTCGACGATCAGCTCGAAAGCACGCTTGCCGCGGCCTGGGCGCAGGCGCGCGTGCGCGACTATCCCTCCCTTACCCTTCCGGCGTCGGTCCAGCGCGACAAGCCGGCTTCGTGCGGCAGGACGCTGACGCTGACCTCACCGATGATCGTCGCCAACATGGCCTTCGTCCGCTGGGACGACGGAACCAGCCGCCGCACGATCGCGATCTATAACAACGGCAAGGGCTGGGCGGTCCTGGCCGAGGGACCGGCGAAGATCGGGTGATACGGCTCGACTTCCGACGCTTCGTCGCGATGTGTTCGCTCGGCGTCATTCTGCTGAGCGGTTGCGCGGCGCATCGGGCACCGCCGCCGCTGAATGAGGCTGAGCTGTTAAACGTCTTCGCGATGGAAACTCTCGGCGAGACAGCCCCCGCCGCCAATGCCGTACGCCTGCTGACGGCCATGCCAGACTTCTGCATCGACCTTCATCGTCCAGAGAGATCGATCTTTGCCGAAGAAGCCCGCGACGTCGGTCAGCTCGACAAGATATTGATGCGCCTGGGGTTGCGAGGCGGCTTTACCGCCTGGCATGGAACTGGGTCACTGAGCGCAAAGTCCATCGATCCCGCAATGGCCGGCCGCCTTTCCGGCGCCACTGCGCGCCTGACTCTGGAATTTGTCCGAAGGCCCGCTCCAGCCGTCGCCGACAAGCCTTGGCCAGACCGATGCCGCCAACGCAACTGGCTGACCGCGCCGATATATCAAGATGAGTTTGCCTTTGTCGAAAGCGGATGGACTTGCGGCGGTTTGTGCGGCGCTGGGCACTTGATTGCGCTGGAATATCGCGGCGGTCGCTGGCGCGTGGTCGGTATCCACGATACTTGGAACGGCTGATGGCGAAACTCTATTTCTACTATGCGTCGATGAACGCCGGGAAATCGACCACCCTGCTCCAGGCGGACTTCAATTATCGCGAGCGCGGCATGACCACGATGCTGTTCACCGCGGCGATCGACGACCGTTTCGCGGCGGGCACGATCACTTCGCGGATCGGGCTGGAGGCGAACGCGATTCCGTTCGAGAGCAAGACCGACATCGCCGCGATTGTCGCCGAGCGTCACGCACATGAGAAGATCGCCTGCGTCCTGGTCGACGAGGCGCAATTCCTGACCTCGCCGCAGGTCGACCAGCTCGCGCATCTCGCCGATGTGGTCGGCATTCCGGTGCTCGCTTACGGCCTGCGCACCGATTTCCAGGGGCAGCTCTTCACGGGCTCAGCGCGGTTGCTGGCGCTGGCCGATTCGCTGATCGAGCTCAAATCGGTGTGCGAATGCGGACGCAAGGCGACGATGAACCTGCGCGTCGATGAGCAGGGCCGGGCGGTGGTCGAGGGCGCGCAGACCGAGATCGGCGGCAACGACCGCTATGTCGCCTTGTGCCGCAAGCATTTCGTCGCCGCGCGGCAAGCCGCCGGGCAATGAACGACATGCTCTACCGGATCGCGATCTGGCTGATCCCGTTGGTCATCGCGATTGTATTCCACGAGGTCGCGCATGGCTATGTCGCGCGCATGCTGGGTGACCGGACCGCGGCGGAACGCGGGCGGCTGACGCTCAGTCCGATCTGCCATGTCGATCCGGTCGGGACCTTGCTGGTGCCGATGATGCTCGCGCTCGCCAATGCGCCGATCTTCGGCTGGGCCAAGCCGGTGCCGGTAGTGACCGCGCGGCTCAACCATCCGCGCCGCGACATGGCGCTGGTCGCGCTGGCCGGGCCGGGAATCAACCTCGTCATGGCGACGATCGCCGCGGCGGCGATCGGTATCTGGGTTGGTTCGGCAGGGGGATTGCCGCAGGCGGGTGTCGGCGGTTTCGTCGCCGCCAACCTGATCAATTTCCTGCTGATCAACGTCTTCCTGGCGATCTTCAACCTGCTGCCGGTGCCGCCGTTCGACGGCGGTCATGTCGTCGAGGCGATCCTGCCACGCCCGCTCGCGGCGCACTATGCCAAGCTAAGCCGCTTCGGCTTTCCAGTGATGCTGTTCCTCCTTGTCATCCTGCCGACGATCGCCCCAAGCGCCAATGTCGTAGCGCGTATTGTCGGACCGATCGCCGATCGCGTCGTCGGCCTGTTGCTTGGCCTGTTCCTGTAAGCCAGCTTCAGCCTGAATTCAGCCCCGGCGTGGCAGGATCAAGGGTGACAGTCGTTCGTTTCGTCCTCGTTTTCGAAAGGCAACGCACATGATCCGTACCCTGACGATCGCGATCCTGGCGGCGGCAAGCCTGGCCGGCGCCGTTGTCCCCGCCGCGGCCAAACAACAAGACCCGACTTGGCCCGCTGACAAATTGGGCAAGGAAACCAGCATCCCCTTCATCGGCACGATCGGACTCTATAATTTCGAGGCCGATGGCGACCGCGGTGTCTGGCTGCAGGACCAGCAACGACGCTGGTATTATGCAACCGTGGTTGGTCCGTGCACCGGGCTACCTTTCGCGGTGCGGATCGGCGTCGATACGCGGTTCGGCGGCAGTCAGCTTGACCGCACCGGCACGTTGCTCGTCGATCGCCAGCGCTGCCCGATCAACAGTCTGGTCGCGAGCAACGGGCCGCCGCCCAAGGCGAAGAAGGCAAAGAAGAAGGGCTGACCGCGCCCGCCTCGCAGGCTAGGGCGCGCGGATGCATGGCTGGATCATCCTCGACAAACCGCTCGGACTCGGCTCGACCCAGGCGGTGAGTGCGGTCAAGCGCGCGCTGCGCCAGGGCGGCTATGGCAAGGCCAAGGTCGGACATGGCGGGACGCTCGATCCGCTCGCCTCTGGCGTGCTGCCGATCGCGATCGGCGAGGCGACCAAGCTCGCCGGGCGAATGCTCGACAGCGACAAGGTGTATGAGTTCACGATCGGCTTCGGGGTCGAGACCGATACGCTCGACCGCGAAGGCAAGGAGATCGCGACCAGCGAAGTGCGGCCGACTTTGGCCGCTGTGGAAGCGGTGCTGCCGCGCTTCACCGGAGCGATCGAGCAGGTGCCGCCGGCCTATTCGGCGCTGAAGGTCGATGGCGAGCGGGCGTATGACCTGGCGCGGGCCGGGGAAGAAGTGGTGCTCGCGACCCGGGCAGTGACGGTGTTTTCTCTTAAATCCTCCCCGGGACGGGGAGGGGGACCGCTCGCCGAAGGCGAGGGGTGGAAGGGGCCCGCCTTGACGGATTCGCTTGAAGGAGGGCCCCCTCCACCATCGCTGCGCGATGGTCCCCCTCCCCGTGCCGGGGAGGATTTGGAGTCGGTCACCCTCATCGCGCACGTCTCCAAGGGCACCTATATCCGCAGCCTCGCCCGCGACATCGCGCACGCGCTTGGCACGGTCGGCCACGTCACCTATCTCCGCCGCATCAAGGCCGGGCCGTTCGACCTGTCCCACGCGATATCGCTGGACAAATTGACCGAATCCGCTATGCGCCACGGCCTTGAACAGATTCTCCTGCCATTGAGGGCGGGGCTGGACGACATCCCGGCTCTCTCCCTCGACCCCGACCAGGCAGGAGCGCTCCGACAGGGGCGCGTTCTGGTCGGGATTGCCGAAGACGATGGCCTCTACTTCGCAATGCTGGGCGAAACCCCGGTGGCGTTGGTGGAAGTCGAAAGCGGGGAAGCCCGCATCGTCCGCGGGTTCAATTGTTAGTCACGCGATGTCGAAGGAAACAGAATGTCGATTACCCCCGAGCGCAAAGAAGCGGTCATCAAGGAACATGCCCGCGTCGAAGGCGACACCGGCAGCCCCGAGGTCCAGGTCGCGATCCTGACCGACCGCATCAAGACGCTCACCGAGCATTTCAAGACCCACGCGAAGGACAATCACTCGCGCCGCGGTCTGCTGATGATGGTCAACAAGCGCCGCTCGCTGCTCGACTATCTGCGCAAATCGGATGGCGATCGTTATCTCGCCCTCATCGCGAAGCTCGGTCTTCGCAAGTAATTCAGGAACGGCGCCTCCGGGCGCCGTTTCGCTTATTCGGCCCCGTACAATCCGGTGCGGGCCGGCGGCGGAACTCTCCGCTACCAGGACCTGAAGGCAGGTCCTTCTTTGGGTTCGCGTGAAGGTACAACTTTCAAGCAATCCCGTCAGGAACCGGCAGGCATAGGGCCGCCGGACGAAGGAAATAGAATGTTCGATACCAAGAAGGTAAGCATCGAGTGGGGCGGCAAGACCCTCACGCTCGAAACGGGCAAGGTTGCCCGCCAGGCCGACGGCGCGGTGATCGCGACCCTCGGTGAGACCGTCGTGCTCTGCGCGGTCACGGCCGCCAAGTCGGTCAAGGAAGGGCAGGATTTCTTCCCGCTCACCGTCCATTACCAGGAGAAGTTCTCGTCCTCGGGTCGTATCCCGGGCGGCTTCTTCAAGCGCGAGCGTGGCGCCACCGAGCGCGAGACGCTGATCAGCCGTTTGACCGACCGCCCGATCCGCCCGCTCTTCCCCGAAGGTTTCTACAACGAGATCAACGTCATCGCCCAGGTGATGTCGTATGACGGCGAGAACGAGCCCGACATCCTGGCGATGATCGCCGCCTCGGCCGCGCTGACCATTTCGGGCGTGCCGTTCATGGGCCCGATCGGCGCCGCGCGCGTCGGCTACAAGGACGGCGAGTATCAGCTCAACCCGTCGGACGCCGAAGTGCTCGAAGGCGAGCTCGACCTGGTCGTCGCCGCCACCCACGACGCGGTGATGATGGTCGAATCCGAAGCCAAGGAGCTGTCGGAAGAGGTCATGCTCGGCGCGGTGATGTTCGCACACCGGGCGTCGCAGGACGTCATCAAGGCGATCATCAAGCTGGCCGAGCAATCGGCCAAGGAGCCCTGGGAGCTCAAGAACAGCGACGACAATTCGGCGATCAAGGCCGAGCTGAAGAAGCTGATCGGCAAGGACATCGACGCGGCCTACAAGCTGGTCGACAAGTCGGCCCGCTCGAACGCGCTCAACGAAGCCCGCGCCGCCGCCAAGGCCGCGATGGCCGACAAGGCGCCGCAAGAGCAGATGGTCGCGATGAAGCTGGTCAAGAAGCTCGAGGCCGAAATCGTTCGCGGCGCGATCCTGAAGACCGGCCGTCGCATTGATGGCCGCGACACCAAGACGGTCCGTCCGATCGAGGCGGAAGTCCACTTCCTGCCGCGCGCGCACGGCTCGGCCTTGTTCACGCGTGGCGAGACGCAGACCATCGCGACGACGACCCTGGGCACCAAGGACGCCGAGCAGATGATCGATGGGCTGGGTGGCCTGAGCTACCAGCACTTCATGCTGCACTATAACTTCCCGCCTTATTCGGTCGGCGAAGTCGGTCGTTTCGGGGCGCCCAGCCGCCGCGACATCGGTCATGGCAAGCTCGCCTGGCGCGCGCTGCACGCGGTGCTGCCGTCGAAGGAAGAGTTCCCCTACACGATCCGCGTCACCAGCGACATCACCGAGTCGAACGGCTCGTCCTCGATGGCGACGGTGTGCGGCGGCTCGCTCAGCCTGATGGACGCCGGCGTGCCGATCAAGCGCCCGGTGTCGGGCATTGCGATGGGCCTGATCCTAGAAGGCAAGGACTTCGCCGTCCTGTCGGACATCCTGGGCGACGAGGATCACCTCGGCGACATGGACTTCAAGGTGGCCGGTACCTCGGAAGGCATCACCAGCCTTCAGATGGACATCAAGATCGCCGGCATCACCGAGGAGATCATGCGTGTCGCGCTGGCGCAGGCCAATGAAGGCCGCGCGCACATCCTGGGCGAAATGGCCAAGGCGCTCGACCACACCCGCTCGGAACTGTCGGCACACGCGCCGCGGATCGAGACCTTCACGATCGACAAGACCAAGATCCGTGACGTCATCGGCACGGGCGGCAAGGTCATCCGTGAGATCGTCGCCACCACCGGCGCCAAGGTCGACATCGACGACGAAGGCGTGATCAAGGTGTCGTCGTCCGACGTCAGCCAGATCGAAGCCGCGATCAACTGGATCAAGGGCATCGTCGAGGAGCCCGAGGTCGGTAAGGTCTATAACGGCAAGGTCGTCAACATCGTCGACTTCGGCGCGTTCGTGAACTTCATGGGCGGCAAGGACGGTCTCGTCCACGTCAGCGAAATGAAGAACGAGCGGGTCGAGAAGCCCGGCGACGTCGTTTCCGAAGGCCAGGAAGTCAAGGTCAAGGTCCTCGAGATCGATCCGCGCGGCAAGGTTCGCCTGTCGATGCGCGTCGTCGACCAGGAAACCGGCGAAGAGCTGGAAGACACCCGTCCCCCGCGCGAGCCGCGCGAAGGTGGCAACCGTGACCGTGGTCCGCGCAGCGGCGGCGGCGATCGTGGTGGTGACCGTGGCCCGCGCCGTGACGGCGGCGATCGTGGCCCGCGCCGCGACCGCGGCCCCGATCGTGGCGGTGACCGCGGCCCGCGCCGCGAGCGCAGCGAAGGCGGCAAGGACGAAGGTCCCGAGCCCGAATTCGCGCCGGCGTTCCTGACCGAGCGCAACGACGACTGAGCGTCGCGCGGAAAAACGGCTACCGCTTTTCCGCGACGTCGCTACGACGAACGCCATAACAACCGGGAAAGCCGGGGAGGATGAAGCGGCTCGGGAGCAATCCCGGGCCGCTTTGCCGTTTGAGGCTCAGCGCAATTCAGGTGTCGGTGGCTACGTCATCCCAATCGTCATCCTCATATCGGCAAAGCCAGTTGAGAGCATGATGACGTTCAATCACGACACCGTAGTCGATGTCGGGCGGGGGAGGGCGATGGTGCAATTCCGCGTCGCGCAGCCGCCAGTGCAGGTCGCGGATATGATCGGTCGCCGATATGATCTCCGCTTCCGGTCTGATCTCCACGTCTTTCCAATATCCGGCCGGGACAGTGAGCCAGAACTCGGACAGATACTCGAAGTCGAAGGTGTCAGTCGGCTCCGGCATCGTGTCGAATAACCGAGTGGCCCACATCAACGGGATCATCGCCTCGCACCGCCAGCTCAAGGCAATACGCTGTTTGGCGGGCATAGGATTGGCCGTGAAAAAACCTTTTTCTATTGGCGTCAGAGAACCCTCAAGATCCCATGCGCGCAACAGATCCATGCTCTTGTCGACGGCATTGTGGATCGCGGCATAACTGACCGCGAAAAGGCACATGGCTCGGCGCATTGTTTCTTCGCCGGTCCTCACCGCCCCGTAACCACCCTCGTCGTTCAATGCGGCCTCCCCCAAGCTGCCAACGTCATACCAATCGGTATCGGCATGTACGATAACGAGTTTTCGACCCATGCCGGTGCCCCAGGGTTGACGCGACCTGTGGCATGGACAATACTTCGCTACATGGTGAAGTATCAGTCATCCGCCATCGACCGCACCTTCTCCGCGCTCGCCGATCCGACGCGGCGGCATATCCTGTTGCGGCTGAAAGACGCGCCCGGCCTGTCGGTGAGCGAGCTTGCCCGGCCCCTGTCGCTCAAGCTTCCCGGCATGATGAAGCATCTCGACGTGCTGTCCGACGCGGGGTTGATCACGCGCGCCAAGACCGGCCGCACGGTGTCGGTCAATCTGTCGGTCGGGCCGATGCAGGAGGCGATGGCGTGGCTCCAGCGTTATGAACGTCTCTGGACGGTGAGCCTCGATCGGCTCGTCGCGTTCGTCGAAAAGGATGGCGAGTAATGGCCGATACCCTGCCGAGCGTGACCATCGTCCGCCGTATCAAGGCATCGCCGGCCAGAATCTGGGCGGCGATCACGCAACCCGAGCAGATGATCCAATGGTGGGGACCCGACGCCGGGCCGACGCTCAGCGCGGTGGCGGACGTACGTCCCGGCGGCCGCTTCAGCGTCGTCTTCCGTTTGGTCAACGGCGATGAGCACAATCCGACGGGGATCTATCAGGAAGTGATTCCCGAGCAGAAGCTGTCCTTCACCTGGGATCTGCCCGGGGCACAGGAGCCCGACGCCCTGGTCACTTTCCTGCTCAAGCCGATCGACGGCGGCACCGAACTTACCTTGCTTCACGAGCACCTGCCCGACGAGGCCGAGCGCGACAGCCATGAGCAGGGCTGGAATGGCCTGCTCGACAAATTACCCCGTTTCCTTGGAGTTGCATGACATGGGCGATCTGACTCTCTTTACGTACGACTGGGTTCCCGAGCCGCCGCGCGGATTCGTCCGCGACCTGCGCGTGCGCTGGGCGCTCGAAGAGGCCGGGCTGCCCTATCGTGTCGCGAGCGTGCCGTTCAAGGACCGCGGTCCCGAGCATTTCGCGCATCAGCCGTTCGGCCAGGTACCGTGGCTAACCGACGGCGACCTGTCGATCTTCGAGAGCGGCGCGATCCTGCTTCATCTTGGCGAGTTGAGCGACGCGCTGATGCCCACCGATCCCAAAGGTCAAAGCGACACCAAGGAATGGCTGTTCGCATCGCTCGCCTCGGTCGAGGCAGCAAGCCAACCCTGGTCCTTCTTCATGTTCTCGGGCGATGCCGGCGAGAATCCGATCAAGAAGTTTTTCGACGACTTCCTGGAGGCCCGGCTCAAGCATATGGAAATCGTGCTGGGTGAAAACGATTGGCTGGTCGGGACCTTCTCGATCGCCGACATCCTGATGTCCGATGTGCTGCGGCTGGTCGACCGGTTCGATGGGCTGGCGGACTATCCGGCCTGCCGCGCCTATGTCGAGCGCGCGACGGCGCGGCCGCCGTTTATCAAGGCCCATGCCGACCAGATGGCGCATTTCGCCGCGGCGGATTGAGGGACTAAAAATCCCTCTCCCAGGGGG
>NZ_BCYX01000058.1 GCF_001598415.1 Sphingomonas mali NBRC 15500 | reverse complement strand
GGGGGGGGGGGGGGGGGGGGGGGACGCAGGCGATGCCCTCTGCGAGGCACCCCCCACCCCCAACCCCTCCCCTGAAGGGGAGGGGCTTGTCGATATCGGCACCGGCACCCTGCCCTCCGCCCCCGAACGCCGCATCGTGCGCATCAACGGCGCGACCGCCGCCGCCACCGCGTTGGCGGAATGGCTGACCGTATTGTGGCTCACCCCCGCAATGGACCGCCTGTTCGTCGAACCTGCAGGCGAGCGGCGGCGGTTCCTCGATCGGCTGACCCTGGCGATCCGGCCCGATCACGCCCAGCACGCCAATCGCTACGAAGCGGCGATGCGCGCGCGCAACCGGGTGCTGGCCGACGATAACCCCGATCCGCATTGGCTGACCGCGCTCGAGGCGCAAATGGCCGAGCATGGCGCGGCGATCGACGCCGGCCGGCGTGGGACGGTGACGGCATTGGCCGGTCGGCTGGCGGACCAGCCCGAGGGACCGTTCGCGCGTGCCGGGCTCACACTCGAAGGGTGGAACGGTGCCGATACGCTCGCCGCCGATCTGGCGCAGGGCCGCCGGCGCGATGCGGCGGCAGGTCGCACGCTCGTCGGGCCGCATCGCAGCGACCTCATGGTCACGCATCTCGACAAGAATCAGCCGGCGTCGCTCTGTTCGACCGGCGAGCAGAAGGCGCTGCTGCTCGGGCTGGTGCTCGCGCATGCCGAGCTCGTCGCCGACCGTGTCGGCCGCGCGCCGATCCTGCTGCTCGATGAGGTCGCCGCCCATCTCGACCCGGTCCGCCGCGCGGCATTGTTCGATCGGCTGGCGGCGACCGGCAGCCAGGTGTGGATCACCGGCACCGAACGCGCGCCGTTCGACGATATCGGCGCGGCGTCATGGTTCGCGGTCGCCGACGGTACCCTCTCGACCGCCTGAACGTTCCCTGTCCGAGCGCCTAAGGCCGGGTTCAGTCCCGCGCCGCTAGCACGCGTCGATCATACAGGGAGAATAGTCATGAAGATGTTGTTTGCCGCCGCCACCGCCTTGATCGCCATTGCCACACCGGCAATTGCCCAGGATCGCTGGGACTGGTCGGGCGGGCGTCCCGACGGCCCCGATTTCCGCATCGCCGGTCCGGGCGTCCGAATCCTCTATCCCGAATTGCGCGAAACGCGGCGCGGGCGCGCGTTCGTGATGCGCAATTTCGACCGCAACCATGACCGCTTTCTGACCATGTTCGAAGCGCGCCAGGCCAACCGCGCCTTTGCCCGGATCGCCGGACCGCGGCTGCGCGGGTTCGACTGGGAGTCGCGCGACAGCGGTTACACCGTCGAAGAGCGCGGCGGACGCGGCGGCTGGGATCGCGGCGCGATGCGTAGCTACGGTTTCCGCCAGACCGCGCGCGGCGCGACGATGCGGCTCGACGAGGACGTGCTGTTCGCGACCGACAGCGACGTGCTGCGGCCCGGCGCGATCGACAAATTGCGTCCGCTAGCGAGCTATCTGCGCGACAATCCCGGCGTCCGCGTTGCGATCGACGGCTATACCGATTCGCGCGGCAGCGATGCGCACAACCAGGACCTGTCCGAACGCCGCGCCGCGAGCGTACGCGGCGCGTTCGATGCGATGGGCGTGACTCGCGCGCGCTTCTCGGTCGCGGGACATGGCGAGCGCGATCCGATCGCGACCAACGCCACTGCGGCGGGAATGCGCCTCAACCGCCGGGTCGAGGTGACCTTGTTGGGCCGACGCGCCAGCGAGTTCTGACGGTCCAGGGCCGGCGTGCCAGAAAGATGCCCTAGCCGACTCCCCCTCACCCTTCCGCGACGCTTTGCGTCGCTCCCTCCCTCTCCCACAAGGGGAGAGGGAGACGATCGCGCCCAAATTCCCTCTCCCCTTGTGGGAGAGGGGAGGAGGCGCGAAGCGCCGGAAGGGCGAGGGGGAAGCGGGCTGTCCAACAAGAGCCCGCTTTGCCGTTCCAGAGTCTTAGCTCCCCGCCGCCACCCGATTGGCGTGGGTATAGATCACTTGCCACTTGCCGCCGCGCTTCGCCCAGATGTCGGAGAAGCGGATGCGCACCGAATAGGGCTTGCCCTCGGACATGCCTTTCATCGTCACCGCGCCGCCCAGCACCGCGCCGTCGGCCCATACCATGATCACCTGATCGTCGATCGCGAACGGCTCCATCGTGAAGCCCTTGGCGGTGTAGTCGGCGATGAACTGCGCCTTGTCCTCGCGCTTGTCCTGGCTGTTGATCAGCAGATAGTCGTCGGCGAGCAGGCGCTTGAGCGCCTCTCCATCGCTCTTGACCTGGGCGAGGTCGAAATCCGCCGCCGCCTTGGCAAGGTCGGCGGGAATGCCCGGATAGGTCGGCATCGGCTGCACGGCCGGCGCGTCCGCCAGCGCCGGGCTCGCCAATGCCAAAGCCGCCACCATCGCGATCCTTTTCATCATCCTCTCCCGCTTTAACCGTGATGCGGCACTCTAGTCCGGCGCGTAGTCCAGACAAGTCCGCGACGATCGGTACGCCCCCTGTGGATCCAACCGGATAGGATGCGAAACAATCTGGCACACAAGCCGAATGGACGGTAATATTGACCTATCTTTCGCATCCATCGGGAGAGTGACTCGATGACATATCTGGCTAGTTTTGCCGCTATCCTACTGGCATCATCAGTCGCCGCTCCCGCCGCGGCGCGCGACCAGGTACCGCTCACGGTCCAGCGCGACGGCACTCGCGTCACAGTAGTATCCGCGTCGGTCGAGCGGCAGGGTCGGATCGTGACTGCGCTGGTCCGGTTCACGCCGACCACCGGTGCGGCCGCCTGGACATCCTTGATCAGCGTCGATTGCAAGGCCGCCACCATATTCGCCATGCGCCAACCCGGCGGGATGGAAGCGCGTCCGACCGGATTGCGGCCAGCCGGAGCTGCGTATCACTCGATCAAGCAGGGCAGCGTCGGTAACTTGTTCGCGGCCGCCTTTTGCCCGAGCCGGGTACCGAACGATATCAGCGTTGCCTCGGTCGGAGGGGGCCCCGCAATGCCGGTGCAGATCGATACTCGCCGCTGAGCACCGGAGGCATCAGCCCAGCGTATCGTACAGCCGCAGAATCCAGCTGACATCGTAGGCAAGATACAGCGCCGCGAACAGCAAGTGGAAGCGGCGATTGCCGGTCCAGGCGGCGACCGCGCACAGGATGATGCCGGCTGCGATCCGTGCCGGATATTCGGGGCCGAGCGCGCGGAAATGGTCGGCGCCCTTGATCGCGGTGTCGATCAAATCGGCGGCGAAAGTCGCGGCGAACAGGCCGAAGAACCAGCGCCGCCGCGACAGGAAATAGGCTTCGTAGGTGTCGTGCTCGGCGAGATCGCCGGGAAACAGCAGACAGGCGAGCACGAACCACAAAAAGGCGTACCCGAGCAGGAACACGAACAGCTCGAACCGCCAGGCGCCAAGCGAGATCAGCGCGAATTCCCACCACCAGAAATGGACGATCGAGAGCAGGATGACCGCGACCCACAGCAAGTGCGTCGCCGACACCGGATTGCGTCCGGGATGCTCGACCATCCGCGCCAGTCCCGACAGGATTCGGGTGAGGCCGAGGCCCAGCACGACGCCGACCAGCACGCGGACATGGAGGTAGAGTTCGTGCGGATCGGGCGGTTGCGCCATGCGCCGATGGGACCATTCCCGACAGCCATTTGCAAGGGGCACGAACGGGCACGGCCGACTCGCCATTTTGCTTCCGTTTTCGGGGGCGAATCCCTATATGCTCGCTATGGCAACACCCCCTCAGACATCAGATTACGGCGCCGATTCGATCAAGGTCCTCAAAGGGCTCGACGCCGTCCGCAAACGCCCCGGCATGTATATCGGCGATACCGACGATGGATCGGGCCTCCACCACATGGTGTTCGAGGTTTCCGACAACGCGATCGACGAAGCGTTGGCCGGTCATTGCGACCGTATCGATATCTCCCTGAACCCCGACGGATCGGTCAGCGTCACCGATAACGGCCGCGGTATCCCGACCGGAATCCATGCCGAGGAAGGCGTGTCGGCGGCCGAGGTCATCATGACCCAGCTCCATGCCGGCGGTAAGTTCGAGAACACCTCCGACGACAATGCCTATAAGGTCTCCGGCGGCCTGCACGGCGTCGGCGTGTCGGTGGTCAACGCGCTCAGCGAATGGCTCGATTTGACGATCTGGCGCGACGGCGAGGAACATTACATGCGCTTCGCCCATGGCGACGCGGTCGCCCCGCTGAAGGTCGTCGGCAAGGCGGCGGAGGGCCAGAAGGGCACGCGCGTCACTTTCCTGCCGTCGCCCTCCACCTTCAAGATCACCGAATTCGATTTCGAGAAGCTCGAACATCGCTATCGCGAGCTGGCCTTCCTCAATTCGGGCGTGCGGCTGTTCCTGACCGATGCGCGGCACGAAGAGCCCAAGACGATCGAGCTCTATTACGAAGGCGGCATCGCCGCGTTCGTGAAGTATCTCGACCGCACCAAGGCGCCATTATTCCCGGAGCCGATCGCGATCTCCGGCCAGCGCGATGATATCGGCATCGACGTCGCGCTCGAATGGAATGATTCCTATTACGAGAACGTCCTGTGCTTCACCAACAACATCCCGCAGCGTGACGGCGGGACGCATCTGGCGGCGTTCCGCTCGGCGCTGACGCGCACGCTCAACGCCTATGCCGAGAAATCGGGGCAGATGAAGAAGGAAAAGGTCAGCCTGACCGGCGACGATATGCGCGAAGGCCTGACCGCGATCGTCTCGGTGAAGCTGCCCGATCCCAAGTTCAGCTCGCAGACCAAGGACAAGCTCGTCTCGTCCGAAGTGCGCCAGCCGCTCGAAAGCCTGCTCGCCGACAAGATGGCCGAATGGCTCGAGGAAAATCCGGCCAATGCGCGCCAGATCATCCAGAAGGTGATCGACGCCGCCGCCGCGCGCGAAGCCGCGCGCAAGGCGCGTGAAGCCAGCCGCAAGTCGGTGCTCGGGGTTTCCAGCCTGCCGGGCAAGCTGGCCGATTGTCAGGAAAAGGACCCGGCCAAGTCCGAACTGTTCCTGGTCGAGGGCGATTCGGCCGGCGGCTCGGCCAAGCAGGGCCGCGATCGCCATTTCCAGGCGATCCTGCCGCTGCGCGGCAAGATCCTCAACGTCGAGCGCGCGCGGTTCGACCGCATGCTGTCGTCGCGCGAGATCGGGACATTGATCCAGGCGATGGGCACCGGCATCGGGCGCGACGACTTCAATCTCGAGAAATTGCGCTATCACAAGGTCGTGATCATGACCGACGCCGATGTCGACGGCGCGCATATCCGCACCTTGCTGCTGACCTTCTTCTATCGCCAGATGCCCGAGATCATCACCGGCGGGCACCTCTTCATCGCGCAGCCGCCGCTCTACAAGGCGACGCGCGGGCGGTCCGAAGTGTATCTGAAGGACGAGGCCGCGCTGGAGGAATATCTGGTCGCGGCAGGCGTCGCGTCGAGCTCGCTCGATGGCGTCGGCACCGGCACCGCGCTGCGCGCTTTGGTCGATCATTCGCGTCGCATGCGGTCGCTGATGCGCTTCGTGCCGCGGCGCTACGATCCCAGCATCATCGAGGCGCTGGCGATGGACGGCGTGTTCGATCCCGAGGCCAGCACCGCGCAGCGCGCGGAGCGGCTGCAGGCGACGACGGTCAAGCTCGACGGCGGCGATCCCGAAGCGACCTGGACCGCGCAATTGACCGACGAAGGCTCGCTCCATTTCCAGCGACTGTGGCGCGGGGTCACCGATCATCACGTGATCGAAGCGGCGTTCCTGGTCTCGGCCGAAGCGCGCAAGCTGCATGGCCTGGCGGCCGAGCAGGTCGACAGCTACGGCAGCGCGGTCAAGCTGGTGCCGAGCAAGGCGCAGGCCGCGGCGACAGCTGCCGAGGAAGCCGCCGCGGAGGTCGACGAGGAGGAGGATCTGCCGGTCACCGTCGGCAAGGGCGAGGCGCTGATCGCGCGGCCCTCGCAATTGCTCGAGGCGATCCTGGCGGCGGGGCGCAAGGGCCTGTCGATCCAGCGCTACAAGGGCCTGGGCGAGATGAATCCCGAGCAATTGTGGGAAACCACGCTCGACCCGACCAACCGCTCGATGCTGCGCGTCGCGGTCGACCAGGCCGATGTCGCCGACGAGATTTTCACCCGCTTGATGGGCGACGTGGTCGAGCCGCGCCGCGAGTTCATCCAGGAGAATGCGTTGAGCGTCGCCAATCTCGACGTGTGACGCGCGACGGTCATTGAACCGTCGCCGGACAGGTCTAGATCATGGGCGTAACGATAATCGTTGAAGGAGAGGATCGATGCGCTTTGGGGTGATGTTGGCGGCGGTAGCCGCGATCGCTGTGCCGGTCGGTGTGGTGGCGAAGTCGGACGTATCGCCCGCCATCACCAAGGCACTCGCCGCGCCCGCGCGCGCCGACCAGGCGGGCGACGACGGGCGCCGACATGCCGCCGAGCTGATCGCGTTCGCCGGGCTCAAGCCGGGGCAGCGTGCGGTCGATTTCTGGCCGGGCGGCGGCTATTGGACGCGCATCTTCACCGGCGTGGTCGGCGATAGCGGTCATGTCTATGCGATCTGGCCCAGCTTCGCCGCCAAATATGCCGAGAAGGGGCTGCCCGCGCTCCAGGCGCGCGCGCTCGCCAACGTCACCGCGTCGGTCGACGGCGCCGCGGTCACCGTGTCGCAGCCGGTCGACCTGGTCTGGACGGTCGAGAATTATCACGACATCCCGAATGACGGGCGCGGCGAGGCCGCCATCGCCGCGTTCAACGCGCAGGTGTTCAAGGCGCTGAAGCCCGGTGGCACCTTCCTCGTCGTCGACCATGTCGCGCCCGCGGGCAGCGGCCTGAGCGATACCGACACGCTCCACCGCATCGACCCGGCGATCGTCAAGAAGCAGGTCATCGCCGCGGGCTTCACCTTCGTCGGCGAATCGAAGGCGCTGGCCAATCCCAAGGACGACCACACGCTGAAGGTGTTCGACCCGGCGATCCGCGGCCACACCGACCAGTTCGCCTACAAGTTCCGGAAGCCGCTCAAGTGATCCGGGCCGGGTTGGCGGTGCTGCTGGGCGCCGCGGCGCTCGGCGGCTGCACGCAGAAGTGGGACACCGGCAATACCGCCGCCGCGGACACGCGGCTGGCGCGTGACGTCGCGCTCGATGCGCGGCGCCACGGTCCGGAGATCGCTGCCTTCGCGGGGGTGAAATCCGGCGACAAGGTGATCGATCTGATCCCGGGCGGCGGCTATTGGACGCGCACCTTTGCCCGGATCGTCGGCCCGTCGGGCCATGTCTACGGCATCTGGCCCAAGCCCTATGCGATGGAATCCGGCAGCGACGTCAAACGCTATGCCGCCGCGGCCGGCACGCCCGCCTTCGCCAATGTGTCGGCGAGCACCCAGCCCGCGACCAGCCTGACCGCGCCCGAAAAGGTCGACCTGGTCTTCACCTCGCAGAATTACCACGATTATCCCGACAAGTTCATGGGATCGATCGATCCTGCGGTGCTCAACAAGGCGGTGTTCGACGCGCTCAAGCCCGGCGGCATCTATCTGATCATCGATCACGTCGCCGCGGCGGGATCGGGCATGCGCGACACCGACACGCTGCACCGGATCGATCCGGCGATCGTCAAGAAACAGGTGACCGCGGCGGGGTTCGTGTTCGACGGCGAGTCGAAGCTGCTGGCCAACGTAGGCGACGATCACAGCAAGCCAGTGTTCGACAAGTCGATCCGCGGGCATACGGACCAGTTCATTTACAAGTTTCGGAGGCCGTAACCCCAAGCGTCACCCCGGGCTTGTCCCGGGGTCCAACGGGAGGCGAGCGTGGAGCAAGCGGTTCGAGCCGCGGGATCGAGGCACCTTGGACCCCGGCACAAGGCCGGGGTGACGGCGTGGGCTATTCGCGCTCGTCCCGCAGCGGCCGGCTGAGCAGCGCGCCGATCACGTCGCCGACCGGCGCACCGTCGAGCAGCGCACACACCGCCTCGGTCACCGGCATGTCGATGCCCGCTTCGGCCGCGGCCTCGCGCAATACCGGCGCGGTGAAGGCGCCTTCCGCGACGGTGCGGCGATCGGCGAGCAGCTCGTGCGCCGACCGCCCCTCGCCCAGCCCGACGCCGAGCGAGAAATTGCGGCTGCTGGTCGACGAGCACGTCAGCACCAGGTCGCCGAGGCCGGACAGGCCCGCCATCGTCTCGGCGCGCGCGCCGCGCGCGAGACCGAACCGCGTCATTTCGGCAAAACCGCGCGCGATCAGCGCGGCGCGGGCATTTTGCCCCAGGCCCGCGCCCTCGACCACGCCACAGCCGATCGCCAGCACGTTCTTGACCGCCCCGCCGATCTCCGCGCCGATGACGTCATCCGACGCATAGGGACGGAAATTCGGCGAAGCGAGCCGATCGGCAAGCGCCGCCCCCAGCGCCGCGTCCTCGCACGCCAAGGTCACCGCGGTCGGCAATCCCGCTGCCACCTCATGCGCGAAGGTCGGTCCCGACAGCACCGCGATCGGCGCCGCCGGCTGCACCGCACGCGCCACTTCACCGACGAGGAGCTTGCTCCCCGCTTCGATCCCCTTGGCGCACAGCACGAGTGGCTTGGTCCCGAAATCCTGCCCACCGAGCACCGCGCGAACATGCTGCGCGGGCGCCACCACCAGCAGCGCATCGGCCTCGCGCAACGCATCGAGATCGTCGGTCGCGACGATGCTGCCGGATAGCGGCACGCTCGACAGGAACAGCTCGTTGACGTGGCGCGCGTTGATCGACTCCACGACCTCAGGTTCGCGCGCCCACAAGATCACCCGCTGGCCATCGGCCGCCGCGACTTGCGCCAAGGCGGTGCCCCAGGCGCCGCCGCCGATCACGCCTATCCTCACGCTTTCACTCCCGCCCCGCGCACCTTTTCCGCATCGGGATCGAGCGGCCAGCGCGGACGCGCGGCGATGTCGAGCGGATCGGTCAGGCCAGCCGCGAAACGCTCGGCGCCGGCCCAGGCGATCATCGCGGCATTGTCGGTGCACAGCCATTGCGGCGGCACGCTGAACGGCAGGGCGTAATCGCCCGCGAGCGATTCGAGCGCGGCGCGCACCGCCCCGTTCGCCGCGACGCCGCCGGCGACGACCAACGCGGTCGCGTCGGTATCGCCCAATTGCCGGCGGGTGCGGTCGACAAGGCAATCGACCGCGGCTTGCTGGAAACTCGCCGCGATGTCCTCGACTTTCCACTGGCCGGTGTCATGCGCGCGCAGCACCGCGCTCTTCAGCCCGGCGAAGGAGAAATGCGGCTCGGCCGACCCGAGCAGCGGGCGCGGCAAGGGCACGATGTCCTGGCCGATGGCGGCGGCGCGCTCGACCGCGGGGCCACCGGGAAAGCCGAGCCCGAGGATCTTGGCGGTCTTGTCGAAGGCTTCGCCCGCGGCGTCGTCGATCGTGGTGGCGAGGCGACGATAGCGCCCGACGCCCTCGACCAGCAGCAATTGGCAATGCCCGCCCGAGACGAGCAGCAGCAGATAGGGAAAATCGAGATCGGGATCGGCGAGCCGCGGGCTCAGCGCATGGCCTTCGAGATGGTTGACCGCGACCAATGGCTTGCCCGCCGCATGCGCCAGGGCCTTGCCGGTGACCAGCCCGACCATCACCCCGCCGATCAGCCCGGGTCCCGCCGTCGCGGCAACCGCATCGACTTGCGCCAGCGTCACGCCGGCCTCCGCCAGCGCGGCTTCGATCAACGGCTCGAGTGCCTCGACATGCGCGCGCGCGGCGATCTCCGGCACGACGCCGCCATAGGGTCGGTGCGCGGCTTCCTGTCCGGCGAGCTTGTGGGACAGGATGCGGCGGTCGCTGGTGACCAACGCCGCCGCGGTCTCGTCGCACGAGGATTCGAGGCCAAGGATGAGAGTCATCATATGTCTCTAACGGTTCGGGCCGGGCTTGTCGAAGCGCGGTCCCCAACGAACATGGGGAGGAATTGGGCCTTTAGACGCGCGTCACCGCATTGACCGCGTCCGCCGCGCGCAACGCCGCCATCAACTTCTCGAGATGCGCGGCGTCGCGCACTTCCAGGTCGATCTGGTTGGTGTGAAAGCCGGTGTCGCTGGTGTCGAACCGGATGTTGATGATGTTGGCGCGGTGCTGGCCGATGATCGTCGACACGGTGCCCAGCGCACCAGGCTCGTTCTTCAACGTCACCTCGATCCGCGCGAGCCCGCCTTCGGACTTGTCGCCCCAGGCGAGATCGACCCAATCGACATCGTCCGAATTGGCCAGCACCGGGCAATCGATGCGGTGGACCTCGATCTCCTGGTCGGGCCGTCGCAGCCCGACGATGCGGTCGCCCGGCACCGGGTGGCACAAGGTGTCGAGCTTGTAGGCGACGCCCGGAGTGAGGCCGGTGATCGAAATCGCCGACGATTGCTGCGGCAGCGCGCGTCCCGCGTCGGTGCTGGCCGATCCCGGCATCAGCGCTTCCATCAGTTCGGCATCGGTGATCCGCCGCCGCGCGACCGCCTCGATCAGCGCGTCCTCGTCGGTCAATTGCAGCTTCTTGAGCGCGGTCTTGACCGCATCGACCGACAGCGGCGCCGGCAGGCGATCGACGATCTCGTCGTACAGCTTGCGACCGAGGGTCAGCGTTTCCTTGCGCTCGATCGCGCGCAAATGGCGCCGGATCGCCGCGCGCGCTTTTCCGGTGATCGCGAAGTTGAGCCAATTGGGCTGCGGCGACTGCGCCTTGGAGCGCAGGATCTGCACCTGGTCGCCATTCTCGATCACCGTGCGCAGCGGCACATGGCGTCCGTTGATCTTGGCGCCGACCGCCTGGTCGCCGAGATCGGTATGGACGGCATAGGCGAAATCGATCGGCGTCGCGCCCTTGGGCAATTGGTGCAGCTCGCCCTTGGGCGTGAAGGCGAAGATACGATCCTGGTACATCGCCATCCGCGTGTGCTCGAGCAGCTCCTCGGGCGTCTCGGCGGTTTCCAGGATCTCGACCAGGTCGGTGATCCAGCTATGCTGGCCGTCGGCGCGGACCTTGCCGGTCTTATACGCCCAATGCGCCGCCAGCCCATATTCGGCCTCGGCATGCATTTCGCCGGTGCGGATCTGGATTTCGACGCGCGTGTCGCCGGCATGCATGATCGAGGTGTGGAGCGAGCGATACCCGTTGCGCTTGGGGGTCGAGATGTAATCCTTGAACCGCCCCGGCACGAACGGCCAGCGGCGATGGATGACGCCCAATGCGCGGTAGCAATCCTCCTCGGTCGGGACGATCGCGCGGAACGCCATGACATCGGACAATTGCTCGAAGCTGATGTGCCGCTCCTGCATCTTCTTCCAGATGCTGTACGGGTGCTTCTCGCGGCCCGAAATGTCAGCATCGACGCCGTGGCGCGACAGCAGCAGCTTCACCCCGGACCCGATCTTGGCGATGCGGTCGCCGCCTTCCTGCAATTGGTCGAGGCGCTTCTGGATCGATTCATACGCCTCGGGCTCGATCTGCGCGAAGGCGAGCGTCTGCATCTCCTTCATGAATTCGTACATGCCGATCCGCTCGGCGAGCGGGGCGTAGATATCCATCGTCTCGCGCGCGATGCGCTTGCGCTTCTCGGGATTGGGGATGTGGTGGAGCGTGCGCATATTGTGCAGCCGGTCGGCGAGCTTGACCAGCAGCACGCGGATGTCGTCGGACATCGCGAGCAGGAACTTGCGCAGATTCTCCGCCGCGCGCTCGCTTTCGGTCTGCGCCTCGATCTTGGAGAGCTTGGTGACGCCGTCGACCATCCGCGCGACATTGTCGCCGAACAGTTTCTGGATCTGCTCGGGCGTGGCGACCGTATCCTCGATCGTGTCGTGCAGGATCGCGGTGGCGATCGTCTCGGCGTCGAGATGCAGGTCGGTCAGGATGCCCGCGACTTCGATCGGATGGCTGAAATAGGGATCGCCCGATGCGCGCTTCTGCGAGCCATGCGCCTGGAGCGAAAAGACGTACGCGCGGTTGAGCAAGGCCTCATCAGCCTCGGGGTCATAAGAGAGGACCCGATCAACCAGTTCGTACTGACGCAGCATTGCCGCTCAAGATGGGGCCGGACCGCGCTGCTTTGCAACAAAATGTTGGCCGCGAGCAATTAAAGGCGCGCGGCCAACGAGGGGATGGTGATGTTTATTGGATCGCGGTGCCGGCACCGCTCCCAAATCAGTTCGCCTTGGCGTTGCACTTCGACAGCGTATCAGCGTCGAGCGCCTGGCCGCCGACGGTGAACGAGGTCAGCTTGCCGACGCGCTGCGCGACGAGCTGGCACAGCACGATATCGCGCTCGGGGGCCTTGGCGGCGGCGAAGGCGCCGTCGCGGAATTTCCACACGGTATCGCGGGTGATCAGGCTGGTCTTGGTCGGTGCCTCGACGGGAGTGGCGGTGTAATAACCGGGACCCTGGGGCTGCGCGACGGCGACGGTGCTGCTGACCATGGCGGCGGTGATGACGGCGAGAATCCTGGGGGCTAAGCGGGACATGTTTTCCTCCTACGTCCGTTGCAACGCACAATAGGTTGCGAATCACCACCTAGTATATTAGGTTTTCAGTTGCAACTAGAAATCTACGTGGCATTTTCATGACGCAGGAAATGGGATACGCTCGCATGCAAAGAGAGGAATTCTGATGGGCGGACATCTGAGGGAGCCGCTGCGCGAACTCGTCGAATGCAGCCTGCCGGCGGCACTCGAGGCGATGGGCGAGCGCTGGAGCTTCATGATCCTGCGCGCCGCTTTCAACGGCCTGCACCATTTCGAAGAGTTCCAATCGGAGCTGGGCATCGCGCGCAACATCCTGGCCAATCGCCTGGCGCGACTGGTCGAACATGAGATCCTGACGCGCGAGGCGCTGCCCGAGGATCGCCGCAAGATCCAGTACCGGCTGACCGACAAGGGCATGGCGTTGTTGCCGACGATGGTCGCGCTCCGGCAATGGGGCGAACGCTGGGAAACCGGCGTGCCGGCGACCCCGGTGCTGGTCGACGCGCGCGACATGCGGCGCATCCGGCCGATCGAGGTCCTGTCGCACGACGGACGTGTGCTCACCAAAGGCGACATGCATTGGGCGCTGCCGGAGGATGTGGTCGGCGAAGAAGACCCCCTGCCCCAGGCGGCTGAGTAAGCAATAAAAAGCCCCTCCCCTTCAGGGGAGGGGTTGGGGTGGGGCAGTCGCAGGCAATGCGCTCTGCGAGGCATCCCCCACCCCTAACCCCTCCCCTGAAGGGGAGGGGCTGAGCTACCCCAATTTCTCGATGAACTCCCGAATCGCGTCGGGGATCGGCACCGGCTGCCCGGTCGGCAGATGCACGTTGACCGTGACCAGCCGCACGATCGAATGCAGGTCGCCGGTCGCGGCATGACAGAGTTCGAATATTTGCGTCATGCTGGTCGATCCCAGCCGTTCGACCTTGGCATAAGCAAGGATCACGTCGCCGTAGGAAAACGGCTTGAGGAACTCGACCTCGGCATGGCGGACGTGGAATTCGGTCTCGGTCCAGACGGGCCCCAATGCGTCGGCGATGCCGGTCCATTCCCAGAATTCGGTCCCCGCGACATCGGCATATTCGAGATAGCGCGAGTTGAAGACGACCTTTTGCCCGTCAATCTCGGCATAGCGGACCTTGATCGGGGTGGAGAAAGCGAAGCCGGGACGAGTCATGCACGGCCCTTATCGCCTGCTTTACGCGACCGCCACCTCCGTGCGGTCGCCTGGCATTCCAGTTGCTGCCTGCTCAGGCGGCCAGCGGAATATCGTTCGAGGCCGGCAGCGGCCCCAGGCACCGAAGCGACTGTCGTACGTCGGCCCCGGCGACGATCACTGGCGCGTCCACCAGTTCGCTGACCTGAGCCAGCGCGGTTGCCGATGCGCCCAGCGCGACGTCCGGCAGGAGAAGCGTCAGGCCGGGATGCGTGTCGGAAAGGAGAACGAGCGCTTCTCCCACGTCATCAACCCGAAAAATCGAACGGAAGCCCGCGTCCCATAATGCCGCGATTGCGGCATCTGCCTTGGAACCGTCAGCCCCGATCACCAGTGCGTGCAACATTACCTATCCCCGACCGAACGTGAGGATCGCATGATTCCGCACTGCCGGTCGGCGGGCATTACGTAAACCTCCTGATCGCTCCGGTAGAACAAGGCACCGCCCGCGCTCCCGGGACACGAACGGCTTTAGCCCCTCGCCGATCAGCGCTCGACGCCCGGAGTCCGGCAGAGGCAATCAGCACGTCAGCCCCTGCGGCGAAGCCATCGTTCCCAGTCGATCCGACTGAACGCGACGAGGGCGCCGAGCATCGCCAGTTGGAGGGCGATTCCGATCGGGCTGGTGAGATTCCGGCGGAACACGTCGCCGATGCTGGTTTCGCTGAGTTGCTGGGCGCTCACCGCATAGATGGAATAAGAGACGATGCGCCCGGCAAAAAAGGCCGCGGTGAACGGCAGAAGCCGGATCCGCGCCAGGCCGGCGGCTTCGAAGAGCTGAGCCGACGGCAATGGAGAGAGCGCAAAAAGACCCAGTCCAACGACAAGGTTTCGCTTGCGCCGCAAGACCAGCGCGCGCGCCGCGGCAAGGTTTCGCTTCGTCTTGTCGGACAGTCGCCCGGCGAGCAGCTGAAAACTCAGCGCCAGGAGCATCCGGCCTGTCGCCGCGGCGAGCGCGCCGACGATCACCAGGCCGGGAACGGGCAGCCGGGTGTTCAGGCCGTACAATACGATGATGGCCCAGGTCGGCGGGCCGAACGCCGGGAGCAGGTTCACGCCGAGCACCACGACAAAGAAGATCAGCAGATCGGTCAATCCGAACTCCGTTCATCGCCAGCCGCGCCGCCGCGGGCGGCCGTCCGACACGCGAGCATTCGTCAATGCGCGCGCCGCCGGAACGCCTGCTCGGTGCGGGCATGCTTGTAGCTGTCGAGCACTTTCCGCATGTCGGCGACAGCGCGTTCGCGCGAGCGCGTGTCCTCGATTTGCGCGAGTTCGCGCTTCAGGTTCGACGCGAAGTCCGCATAGCTGTTTTGCCAGTCGCGTCCGATCGCCTCCTGCAGATGCGGGTCGCCCGTCTTCGTGCGCCGGGCCGGCTGCCCCGCCGCAAGATGGTACGTCTCGCCAAGTTCGGGCACGACGACCGACGATGCAATGCCCTTTGCCGACGCGAACTGCCGCAGCGTGTCGATCGACGCGGCTTCACCGTGTCCGAGAAACAGACTGCCGGCGATCGGCCGCCGCGCCTCCATCCAGGCGATCAGGTCGGTCTGATCGGCATGCGCGGAATAGCTGTCGATCCGCCGGATCTGCGCGCGCACGACGATATCCTCGCCCCAGATCCGCACGCGTTCGGCGCCGTCCAGGATCACGCGGCCCAGCGTGCCTTCCGCCTGGAACCCGACGAACAGGATCGTCGCGTCGCGTTTGAACAGATTGTGCTTGAGGTGATGCCGGATTCGGCCGGCCTCGCACATGCCCGATGCGGCGAGGATGATTGCCCCCGACACACTGTTGAGGCGGATCGACTCCGCGGTCGCGTCGACGAAATGAAAGGCGGTGTTGCGGAAGATATTCTCGCCGTTCAGGTCCTCCAGCGTGTCCGCATATTTCGCGAACACGCTGGTGGCACGATTGGCCAGCGGTGAATCGATGAACACCGGAATCGACGCGATGCGTTTCGTCTCCATCAGTGCGGCCAGATCGAGCAGCAATTCCTGCGTACGCTCGAGCGCGAACACGGGAATGATCAGGTTGCCGCCACGCGCCAGCGCCGCCTTGATCTCGGCCTCGAGCAGGGTGCGGCGCTCGGCGATGGTGATGTCCTCCCGCGTGCGATCGCCATAGGTGGCCTCGCAGATGACGTGGTCGAAGCCGGCCGGGCTTTCGGGATCGGCGTAGAATGCCTTGTGCTTCGGGCCCAGATCGCCCGAGCAAAGGATGCGCGTCTCGTCGATCACCAGTTCGACCGAAGCCGACCCCAGGATGTGCCCGGCATTCCACAATCGCGCCTTGAAGCCCGGGACCGGTTCGAACCATTCTTCCCGCGCGATCTCGCGAGTCTGCTTCCAGGCGGCAAGGGCGTCCTGCTCGGTGTAGATCGGCAGAATATCGGGAAGGTCGGCGCGATCCTTGCGCCGGTTGCGCCGCGCCGCGTCGCCTTCCTGGATGCGGCCCGCATCCGCGAGCATATATTCGAGCAACGCGGCGGTTTGCTCGGTGCACCATATGTCACCGGCGAAGCCCTCCGCCACCAGGCGAGGCAGCAGCCCGCAATGGTCGATATGCGCGTGCGTCAGGACGACCGCATCGACCCGCTTCGCATCGAATGCAAAGGGCGTGCGGTTCAGCGTCTCCAATGTCCGGGAGCCCTGGAAGAGTCCGCAATCGACCAGGATGCGTTTTCCCGCGTGGCAGAATTCCATGCAGGAACCCGTGACGGTGCGCGCCGCACCATGGAATGAGAGCGTTAGATCTTTCGTCACCCGGCCCAGGCTCCAATCATCTTGATCGACAAGGATTAGGCGAGATTGGCCGCCCGGGAACTTGGTAGGTCTACCTATGCCGCCGGGCGTATCGGTTCAGGGGGTGGGCGTCGGACCGGACGTAACGAACGCGGACGCCGGTCGGCTGACATCGAACGACCGCTTCGACCCAATGGCGCAGGTTGCCGCCGCCGCTGTCCGCTTCCGGGTTGGCTGAAGATCCGCCGCGACACCGCTCATGCGGAGAGAAACACGACACCGGGAATCGACGTGCCATGGTCGGCAGCGCCGAGCCGACCGTCATGGTCCAGTGGGAGCCGGGCGACATTCCCCGAACGTTGGTTGGCGACCAGCATCTCTCCACGCGCCTCGACCAGGAGGAACAGACGTGGACCTCGCCCCCCGGAGCCGACATGCTGAAGGAGGGTCAATCCCCCGTCAGCGCCGATCGCGAACACGGCAATGCTGTCGTGACCGCGATTGGAGACGTAAAGCCGCGTGCCACGGCTATTGAGCGCGATGTGGGCGGCGGTCGAGGGACCGGCGAACGCTGCCGGCAAGGTGGAAACGATCCCCTTCGCGGCAAAGGTGCCGTTTGGATGGACAGTCAGGATCGTCACCGTATTGGCCAGCTCGGAAACCAAATAGGCGATCCGCAGGCGCGGGTGGCGCGCAAGGTGGCGCGGCCCCGACCCCGCCGGCGCGCGATAGGCGAGCGAGCTGGATACGATAGCGCCCGATCGCGGATCCAGCATGTGCGCGAAGATCGCATCCGCGCCCAGATCCACGGCGTGGAGCAGTTTCGAGCCCATCGTGAAACCCACCCAATGGGCGTGCGGGCCCGCCTGCCGCGCGCTGTTGGGGCCGCTGCCGGTATGGACGACGAGTTGCGCCTCACCCATTGGACGACCGGTGTCGCGATCGACCCGCCAAACGGCGACGCTTCCGCTGGAATAGTTGGCCACGGCCAGCAGGCGACCGTCCGGGCTAAGGGCCGCATGGCAGGGATCCGACCCGAGCGTCGAGAAGTCCCCCAACCGCCGTAAGCCGCGATCGTAAACGCCGAGCCGGCCCTTTTCCTGTTCGTCGAGCAAGTATCGAATGCCGCTCGCGCTCGCCCGCACGCCGAACGACGCGTTACGGATCGTGTCGAACGGACGGCCCGCTACCCAGCCGCTCGGGCCTGCGGTGAGCGGCACAAGACCGGGTCCACCTTCTCGAGCATAGGTTCCAGCGATCAGCTCGACCGAGTTGTGCGCCAGGAGCCGGGAAGGGAGCGCGCCGAGCGCCATTGCGGTGCCGACGAGCGCCCGCCGGGAAAAGAGCAATGCGGGAGAAGTCATGGCTCGTACAGTCAAGTTGGATCCCCTCGCGCCCAGCGGCAATCAAATAGCCCATCCGCTGGATTTGCCATTCCAGACAATTGGTGGCGACCAACGGGCGTTCGGCGCGTCAGAGAAGCATCGTCGCCCTGATCCCCGCCCTTGCCGGATGTTGCCCGATACCCCGGATACGGGCTCTCTCATTCCAGACCGGGGGCGCTCTGTGAAGTCGTAATTGGTTGGACAGGTTGAGCCTATTCCCGGCAATATTAGCGGTCAACAGCCCATTTTCGTGGCGATCCAACCATATCTGTCATACAGCAATTCTCGATCAAGGCTGGCAGTAGCGACCAGGCGTCATACCAGGAGGGGAAGCGGCACATGCCGAAAGACATTGCCTGCGCGAGGATGGTGGAGCGTACGCCGACCCGATACCGGCGCGCGCCGCGATGACTCCCGAGGATATTCGCCTGGTCCTGTCGGCCGTCTTCGGGATCGGCCTGTCCGTCCTCTTGGTCGTCAAGGGCCGCCTGCACCCCTTCATCGCGCTGCTGTGCGGTGCGTTCGTCGCTGGCTTGTGCGCCGGTATGTCGCCGCTCGCCACGGCGGCCGCGGTGCAAAAGGGCGGCGGCGATATTCTGGGCGGAACGGGCCTGGTGGTCGCGCTCGGCCTGTCCTTGGGCGCGATGCTCCAGCTGTCGGATGGCGCTGCATCGCTGGCGCGGCGCGGCCTGAGGCTCGCGGGCAATGCCGGGGCGCCCTGGGTGAGCCTGCTGGTCGCGCTGGTCATCGGGCTGCCGCTATTTTTCGAGACGGGATTGGTGCTTCTGTTGCCCATCCTCGCAACCGCCGCGGCGACCCTCTCAGAGGGCAGGAACGGCGATGCGGCGAAACTGCGGCTGATGCTCCCTGCCCTCGCCGGTCTGTCCGTGGTTCATGCGCTCGTCCCGCCACACCCAGGACCGCTTCTCGCCGTCACCGCGCTCAACGCCGATCTCGGTCGGACAATTCTCTATGGCCTCGTCGTCGCGATCCCGACGGCGATTATCGCTGGGCCGTTGCTGTCGCGGTTCACTTCCCGGCGGATTGCGCTGACCGCGCCCTCGATCGAGCTTAGCGAACCGCTGCAGGCCGCGCCGCCGCTGGGGATATCGCTCGCGGTCATCCTGATGCCGGTGGTGCTGATCGCGGCCGGGCAGATACCGGCCTTGCTCCCGGCCGGCGCCGCCGCATCGGCCGGCTGGCTGACCTTTGCGAGCAACCCGGTCTTCGCGCTGCTGCTGACCAATCTCGTCGCATTGCCGTTGCTGTTCGGACGGCGAGTCGGCGATGCGACGGTTCAGGCGACCATCTGGACGGACGCGATGAAACCGGCGGGTACGATCCTGTTGTCGATCGGCGCGGGCGGTGCGCTCAAGCAAGTGCTGGTGAGCGCCGGACTGTCGGACCTGCTGGCGAAGGTCGCTGCAGACGGCGCCGTGTCGCCTATCATGCTTGCCTGGCTCGTGGCGGTGGGCATTCGGCTGGCGACAGGCTCGGCCACTGTGGCGACGATCACGACCGCGGGCATCATGGCCGGGACCGTCGCGAAAAGCGGCGCGTCGCCGGAATGGGTGGTGCTCGCAATCGGTGCCGGATCGGTGTTCTTCTCGCACGTCAACGATCCGGGTTTCTGGCTGGTAAAGGGCTATCTCGGCACCAGCACGGCGGACACGTTTCGCACCTGGTCGGTGCTCGAGACGGTCGTGTCGGTGGTCGGTCTGGCCTGCGTGCTCGGCGCGAGCTACCTTTTGTGATGGGGCGGGATCGATGAGCACCGCACGGTCGAAAGCCCGGAGTGGCAACAGATGAGCGAGGGTCGCCTGGCCGACCGCGCCTATTCGGGCATCGTCGCGATCATCAACCAGGACCATCTGGAAGTCGGGGATCGCTTGCCGTCGGAAGCGGGACTGGCCGAGCGGTTCGGCATCTCGCGCACGATCGTCCGCGAAGCGCTGGTCCGGCTGGCCTCCGACGGCATTACCGAGGCGCGGCGGGGCGCGGGCTCGTTCGTCAAGCGGCGTCCGTCGGAACGGTTGGTCGCGCACATGCCGATGGAGGAACTCTCCGCGACGCTTGGCAGCTATGAAGTACGTTTCGTCCTCGAGCCGGAAGCGGCGAGGCTGGCGGCCGCGCGCCGGTCGGCCGAACAGATGCGCGTCATCGAGCAGGAGATGATGCGCCTGGAAAATGCCCTGCGCTCCAGCGGCCCCGCGCATCTGGAGGATATGGCGCTCCACCGCGCGATCGTGCTCGGCACATGCAATCCCGCTTTCGTCTCCGCGTTCGACAATATGTTCGCGGACATCGACCGGATCATGCAGGCGGGTGTCGATATATCCCGGTCGCGGCCTCCCGAGGCGATCGGCGCGATGCTCGCCGAACACCAGATGATCGTCGAAGCGATCCGGGTCCAGGACGCCGACGGCGCAGCGCTCGCGATGCGCTGGCACCTTTCACAGGGACGCAAGCGGCTGATGCCGTGACACCCGCGGCCAGGGCAACAATTGGCGCGCATTGCCGCCAATCAGAGCTGGATCGGCGGGAAGGGCCGCTACCGACCC
>NZ_BCYX01000057.1 GCF_001598415.1 Sphingomonas mali NBRC 15500 | reverse complement strand
GGGCCGAACTCGCTCATGCCCTTTGACAATCCAGATAGTCGCTCCCCCCGCCTGACGGCGGCGGGCCCCTCCCTCTCCCGCAAGCGGGAGAGGGAAAAAGGCGAATGGATTTGTAACGAAAGCCCGGTCACCGCGTGGCGCGAGCTCTAGCCAGCCACCGACCGCCCCGCGAAAAGCTTCAGCCAAGGCGCCGCGTGGAACACGCTCATCAGCAGGTACATCGGCACCATCCCGCCCAGCGGGAAGCCCGCCGTCGCCGAGCACAACACCATCGGACCGCCGCCGAGGCTCGTCAGCACCGCCATCACCGCGAAGGTCGGCGATGCCGCCAGGCCCAGCCATTTGGCAAGCCCAGCGCCGCCGGCCGTGCCCGCGGCGATCATGCCTTGTCCTCGTTGCGGAACGCCGCCTCGCCGGCATCCGATACTTCGACCCATTTGGGATCGGGCGCGGCCTGCTCGGCCTCGTAATTATCGTGCCAGTTCCACCATTTATAGGGCGGCGTCTGGGGATAGCCTTCCGGCGAATCCTCCCACGTTTCCTGGCGGCCGAGCGGGGTGATATCGAGATAGTTCCAGGTCGTGCCCATCGCCTCATCGCCGCGATTGTTGATGAAATAGGTGCGGAAGATCTGCCCGTCTTCCCGGATGAAGACGTTGTGGCCATGCCATTCGTTCACGCCGAAGTCGGCGTCGAAGCTGTCGGTGATCGTGTACCAGGGCATGTCCCAGCCCATCCGCGCCTTGAGCCGCGCGATATCGGTTTGCGGGGCGCGCGAAGCGTAAGCGAGTGTGGTGTCGCGGGCGTTGAGATGCGCGAGATGCGCGACCTGATCGGCGCCGAACGAACAGCCGCGACAGCCGTGATCGGGCCAGCCGAACACGCCGGGTTCGAAAAAGGCGCGATAGACGATGAGTTGTCGGCGCCCCTCGAACAAATCGAGCAGGCTCATCGCGCCATCCGGCCCGTCGAAGCGATAGTCCGTATCGACCAGCATCCACGGCATCCGCCGGCGCTCGGCGGCAAGCGCGTCGCGGGCGCGGGAGAAGGACTTCTCCTTGACCAGCATGCGCTCCCACGCCGCGATCCAGTCGGATGCCGACACCGTCGGCGGCCGGTTTTCGAGCTTGCTGTCCTGGTGCATGACGATACTCCTGATCGCGAGAGGCGAGCGCTCACTGCGCCCGGGTCGATGCCTCTTCCTCGGTCACCGCGCCGATCCGGCCGATGACCTGGGTCCAGCCGCCGCTCATGTTGCGATAGGCGGTCTCGTTCCTCGGCAGGACGAAGCCCGAATGGACGACGCGCAACCGGGTGCCGCCCTCGACCTCTTCCAGCGTGAAGGTGACGATCGTGTCGAGCCGCGATCCATAGCCGACATTGGCTTCATCGCCGCCCTTCCACGAATAAGCGAGACGCTCGCCCGGCACGACCTCGAGCACTTCGCACTGGATCGTCCCGTCCCATGCGCCGGCGGGCGACGTCTTGTAGGTGAAACGATTGCCGACCACCGGCTCGTACCCGTTCGGCGTCATGTTGAGCCAGCGCCCCATCAACTCGTTGGTGGCCAGCGTCTGCCACACCGTGGCGGGGGCATGGGGAAACACTTCGTCGATCACGATGTCTCGCGTGTCGGCGTGCAAAACGGTGTCGGTCACGAATCGATCTCCTTGAGCAAATCACGCAGATTGGCGAAGCGGTCGCGCCAGAAGGCGTCGTAATGGCTCAGCCAGTCGAACAGCGGCGCGAGCCCATCCGGCGTCGCGCGGTAGAAGACGTTCCGCCCCTGCGGACGTTCGGCGACGAGGCCGGCCAGCTTCAGCGATTTGAGATGTTGCGAGATCGCGCCCTGGGTCACGCCGCTGGCGCGGGTCAACTCGGCGACATTGACCTCTCCACCGCGCGCGAGTTGCTCGAACACGGCCCGACGAGTGGGGTCGGCAAGGGCGCGCATGACAGCGTCGACGGGTAAGGTGGAAAGCATGCGAATCGATTAGCCATTACTAATTAATTAGTCAACTCTAATGTGTTTTAGGCCCAAGGGGGATGGCTGCCGGGCACGAAAAAGGGCCGCCGCGCCAAGGGGAAAACGCGGCGGCCCTCTGCGTGGGCGTCGTCGGAGTTAGATTACGACGCCTTTTGACCCGAAGCCTGTGAGAGGAAATTGGTCAGCTCATCCTTCGATACCGACTTGGATTTGTCGGTGTCGGCCTGCGTAAAGGCCTGGGCGACCCAGCCCTTGTTGGCGGCGTCGTCCTTCACCGACGGATCGGCCTTGGTGCGCAGCGCCGTCATCCACGCGCCAAACTCGGTCTTGCTCAGCGAGCCGTTCTTGTTCTTGTCGTACGTGCCGAACTCGCCATTGACGACATCGGCAACCTGCGCGCCGGCATTGGCCGGTGTCGAATTGGCCGCCTGAGCGTCAGGCGCAGGCGCGGTCGGCGCGGGCGCCGTCTGCGGCTGGGCCTCGGCGGTAGTCGGCGCCGGGGGCGTCGTCGGAGCCGCGCTGGTCGGTGCCGACGTCGTTTCCGGTGCCGGAGTGGCTGCCGTCGGTGCCGCCGGCATCGGCGCCGTCTGCGGCTGCGCAGGTGCAGCGTTAGTATCTGGCTGCGGCGTTGCAGTCTGCGGCTGGTTCTGCGCCAGTACAGGCGTAGAAATCATAAAAGCACTAGCCAATAGTACATGCTTCAGCATGGCAAATCTCCTTGCAATTTTGACCTGTTTCTGCGAAGCGGTTGTTCACCACCCCATGCGAATTGCTCAAGTAGAACATTCGACTTTCGATATGGGTCCGAAATTGTCAATGTGAAGGACCGATTTGTCCCAATATTGGCGCAGGTCGCCGCGCAGTTGTGTCCTAGTTGCGACGAGCCGACTCACGATTTTAGGGAACCGTCACTCCAGCACCACAGCATCCGACGGAACCCTGGCCATCTCGCAAAGGCGATTGAGGGTGGCGACCACGCTTGCTATCGGCGCGGACATTCCCGGCATCCCGTTTTCGAAAGGCCCATCATGGTCCCGCGCTATTCCCGTCCCGACATGACCGCGATCTGGGCCCCGGAGGAGCGCTTCAAGATCTGGTTCGAAATCGAGGCGCATGCGACCGACGCGCTGGCCGAGCTCGGCGTGGTGCCGAAGGAAGCGGCCGCTGCCCTGTGGGCATGGTGGGCGACCAACCCCAAGATCGACGTCGCGGCGATCGACGCGATCGAGGCGGTGACCAAGCACGACGTCATCGCCTTCCTGACCTGGGTCGCGGAGAATGTCGGCGACGAAGCGCGCTTCATGCACCAGGGCATGACCTCGTCGGACGTGCTCGACACATGCCTGGCGGTGCAGCTTGCGCGTGCCTCGGACATTCTACTGGCCGATATCGATGCGCTGCTGGTGGTGCTCAAGCGCCGCGCCGAGGAGCACAAGCTGACCCCGACGATCGGGCGCAGCCACGGCATCCACGCCGAGCCGGTGACGTTTGGATTGAAACTGGCCGAGGCTTACGCCGAATTCGCGCGCAACCGCGAGCGACTGGTCGCGGCGCGCAAGGATATCGCCACCTGCGCGATTTCGGGCGCGGTCGGCACCTTCGCCAATATCGATCCGCGCGTCGAAGCGCATGTCGCGGAGAAGCTAGGCCTCGCGGTCGAGCCGGTATCGACCCAGGTCATTCCGCGCGACCGCCACGCGATGTTCTTCGCGACCCTGGGCGTGATCGCCTCGTCGATCGAGCGGCTGGCGGTCGAGATTCGCCACTTGCAGCGCACCGAAGTGCTCGAGGCCGAGGAGTATTTCTCGCCCGGGCAAAAGGGCTCGTCGGCGATGCCGCACAAGCGCAACCCGGTGCTGACCGAGAACCTCACCGGCCTCGCTCGCATGATACGCAGCGCGGCGATCCCGGCGATGGAGAATGTCGCGCTCTGGCATGAGCGCGACATCAGCCACTCTTCGGTCGAACGCTATATCGCCCCCGACGCCACGATCACGCTCGACTTCGCGCTGGCGCGCCTGACCGGCGTGATCGACAAATTGCTGATCTATCCGGCGCGGATGGAGAAGAACCTCAACAAGATGGGCGGCCTGGTCCATTCGCAGCGCGTGCTGCTGGCGCTGACCCAGGCGGGGGTCAGCCGTGAGGATTCCTACCGGCTGGTCCAGCGCAACGCGATGAAGGTGTGGGAATCGGACGGCGAACTGTCGCTGCTCGAATTGCTCAAGGCCGATCCCGAAGTGACCGCGGCGTTGTCGCCGGCCGAGATCGAGGAGAAGTTCGACCTCGATTACCACCTCAAGCACGTCGACACGATCTTCGCGCGGGTGTTCGCGGACGCCTGAGCATGGCACGACTGTGCCCTTTGAGGCACACGCGGATGCAACATGGCAACACAAGTGCAAATGCTGCAACTGCGAAGGATTGAAACAATATTGCGCGTCAGCGCAACTATTTCCATATGCCTCCCCAGCCGGACTGATCCGGCTCCAAGGAGAAGCAACCATGCGTATCATGGAAATGCTGGCCACCGCTGTGGTGACGGTCGGCAGCCTGGCGCTGGTGGCGGGGGTCCTTTCCCTCTAAACCATCGGCCCCGCCGCACCCCGTGAAAGCCGGGGGCGGTCAGGCCGGGTTTGGGTGGCACCCCACCTGACATCCCTACCGAAATTTTAGCGAACTCTGTTGCGAATCCGGTACGTCGTACCGGGTATTCCCGGCGGCAGGGCGATCGCAGCGACGATTGGCGAAGGGAATCCCGCCGATCTACGTTGTGACCCTAAAGGGGCACGGCGGGGACCAGTGGACAGTATCGATTTTGACGGGCGTGATACGCCCGAACCGGAGCGGTCGATCCCGACCGGCCCCGCTTTGCCGACCGTCACGGTGGTCGGCTCCGCGCTGGCGCTCGCCGCCTGCGGTGGCGGCAGCGATGGCGGCGGCGCCACCGGCGGTACACCGCCGCCGCCCGCGCCTCCTCCGGTCATTCCGCTGAGCGACATCCAGGCTAGCCGTTTCCTCGGCCAGGCCACGATGGGCGCGACGCGCAGCACGATCAACGCGCTGGTCGCGCGCGGCATCACCGGTTGGCTGAACGATCAGTTCGCGATGCCGCGTGCCACCACGCATTGGGACTGGCTGGTCGCCAACGGCTATTCGGCCGCGACCAACAGCAACAGCGAGGCGGGGTTCGACGCGACGATGTGGCGTCAGATGATCGTCGAGCCCGACCAGTTGCGCCAGCGCGTCGGCATGGCGCTGCTCGACATGCTGGTGGTCGGGATCGGCGGGCTCAACCTCAACTGGAAACAATTCGCGATGGCCGCCTATGTCGACGTGCTGCTCGACAATGCGTTCGGCAATTTCCGCGACATCCTCGACAAGATCACCACCAACGCGGCGATGGCGTCGTTCCTGACCTTCCTGGGCAACCGCAAGGCGAATGCCACGACAGGCGCCCAACCCGACGAGAATTACGCGCGCGAGCTGATGCAGCTGTTCACTTTGGGCCTGTACCGGCTCAACACCGACGGCACCTTGGTCGGCGGCGCGACCCCGACCGAGACCTATACCCAGCTCGACGTCACCGGCCTGGCGCGCGTGTTCACCGGCCTGGTGCTGGCGAACAATACGAGCACGACGCCCGACCGCTACCGCCTGCCGCTGGTGATCAATGCGGCGATCAACGAGACCGGACCGTCGAGCTTTCTCAACGCCAGCACGACGGGCGGCGGCATGGCGGCGATCAAGACCGCGCTCGATACGATCTTCGCGCATCCCAACGTACCGCCCTTCGTGTCGAAGCAATTGATCCAGCGGATGGTCACCAGCAATCCGAGCCCCGGTTATGTCGGGCGTGTCGCCAGCGCGTTCGCCGATAACGGCGCGGGCGTACGCGGCGACATGAAAGCGGTGATCCGCGCGATCCTGACCGACAGCGAGGCGCGCGCCGACAGCATGATGGCCGACGCGACCTTCGGCAAATTGCGCGAGCCGGTGATGCGGCTGACCGGCTGGGCGCGCGCATTCAACGTGACCTCGCCCGCCAATACCTGGCCGATCGGCGATACCAGCAGTCCGTCGACCCGGCTGGGCCAATCGATGGGCCGCGCTCCGTCGGTGTTCAACTTCTTCCGCCCCGGCTACACGCCGCCCAGCACGGCGATCTCCAATGCCGGACTGGTCGCGCCCGAATTCCAGATCACCAACGAGCAATCGGTGGTCGGCTATGTCAATTTCATCAACGCCCTGGTCAATAATGGCAGCGGCGATGCGAAGCCCGATTATACCGACATCCTGACCAAGGCGGCGGACAGCGCCGCGTTGGTCGACGAGGTGAACGTCGTACTGGCCGCCGGCCAGCTGTCGACGGCGACGCTGTCATCGATCCGCGCCGCCGTCGACAGCGTGTCGGCCACGGCAACCAACGGCCCCACCAATCGCGCGAAGATCGCCATCCTGCTGACGCTGGCGTCGCCCGATTACCTGACGGTGAAGTGATGAGCTGTTTCGAGCACGATCAATCCCGCCGCGCCTTCCTGAAGCGGAGCGCCGCACTCGGCATGGCCGGCGTCGCGGCGCCCTTCGTCACCAGCCTGGCCGCGATCGGCGAGGCTGCCGCCGCGGTATCCAGCGACTACAAGGCGCTGGTGTGCGTGTTCCTCTACGGCGGCAACGATTACGCCAACACGCTGCCGCCTTACGATGCCGCGAGCTATGCGCTCTATCAGGCGGCCCGGTCGAATATCGCCTTGCCGCGCGATGCCTTGACCGCCACCGCGCTCAACCCGGTTAACAGCCTCGGCGGTCGGCAATATGCGCTTGCTCCCGCCATGGCGTCGCTGCTGCCGGTGTTCGACGCCGGGCGGATGGCGGTCGTGCTCAACGTCGGCACGTTGGTGATGCCGACGACCAAGACGCAATATCAATCGAACGCGGTACGGCTGCCGCCCAAATTGTTCAGCCACAACGACCAGCAGAGCTATTTCCAGGCGTCGAATCCCGAAGGCGCGACGAGCGGCTGGGGCGGCCGGATCGGCGATTTGTTCCAGAGCGGCAACGGGTCGGCGACGCTGACCTGCGTCAACGCCAGCGGCAATGCGGTCTACCTGACCGGGCGCAGCGCGGTGCAATATGCGGTCGGCACAGGCGGCCCGATCGCGCTACTCAACAATGCGGCATCGCTCTATTCGTCGTCGGCCGCGATGACGACGCTCAAGTCGCTGATGACCGGCGGCAGCGCCAACATCCTGGCCAACGAACATGCCCGGGTGAGCCAGCGGTCGCTCGACACCTATACCCAGCTGAGTTCCGCGCTGGCGGGCGCTCCGGCGGCCAATTTCCCGTTATTCCCGAGCGGCAACAGCCTGGCCGACCAGTTGAAGATCGTGGCGCGGATGATCTCGGTCTCGGCCACCCTCGGAGCGCGGCGGCAGGTGTTCTTCGTGTCGCTGGGCGGCTTCGACATGCACGACAACCTCGCGACCGATCATCCGCGCCAGATCGGGCTGGTCGCCGACGCGCTGAAGGCGTTTTACGACACTACCGGCGCGATGGGCGTCGCCGACAAGGTGACAACGTTCACCGCGTCCGATTTCGGCCGCACGCTGACGTCGAACAGCGATGGCGCCGACCATGGCTGGGGATCGATGCATTTCGTGATCGGCGGCGCGGTGCGCGGCCGGACGATCTATGGCACGCCGCCGGCGATCGGCAGCAACACGCCCGACGATGTCGGCCAGGGCCGCCTGCTCCCGACGATCGCGGTCGACCAATATGCGGCGACCCTGGCGAACTGGTTCGGCGTCAGCGGCGGCGACATGGCGACGGTGCTACCCAATATCGGTAACTATGCTCCATCGAGCTGGAATATCGGCTTCCTTTAAGACGAGCCGGACTCCTCCGGAGACTATCCCCAATCTGGATATATTTGCGTGCGCGCGTCGGCGAGCTATGCCGGAGTTTTCGTGGGAGGCGCGCGTGAAGAAACCGCAAACGGTCGCCAAGCTGACCGAACTGGGCCGCGTGCAGTTGTCGCGGACCTTTTTCATGCGCGATTTCCTTTATTCGGACATCGCCGAGATCCACGGCCTGTCCAATATTCCCGAGGATCCCGACCTGGCGATCGCGGCGGGCACGCGATTGTGCGAGGATCTGCTCGAGCCGTTGCAGGACGTGTTCGGGCGGATCGCGATCCGCTCGGCCTATCGCTCGGCCGAGGTCAACCGGCTGGGCAACGTCAAAGGCTATAATTGCGCGTCGAACGAGCGCAGCGCCGCCGGGCATATCTGGGACCAGCGCGACGCACAGGGCCATATGGGCGCCACCGCGTGCATCGTCGTGCCAGGCTTCGCCAACGAATGGACCGGACCCGACGACTGGAAGCGTATCGCCTGGTGGGTGCACGACCATCTGCCCTATTCGACGATGGAATTCTTTCCCATACGCTGGGCGTTCAACCTGCAATGGCACGAAAAGCCGCTACGGATGATCTACAGCCATATCCCGGAGGCGCGCGGCTATCTGACGAAGTCGGGAATGCCCGGGCATGACGAGGATCACAGCGAGCTGTGGGGACCGATCGTTCCTGCCTGATCTTCTCCCAGTGGGAGAAGGATAGCGTAGCTTGGCGGCTTGCCGCCTAGCGAAGCTTGGATGAGGGTAGTTTGAGGAGTGGGCAGTGCGCGCCAATCGCCCCTGCCCTCACCCTTCCGCGCCTGCGGCGCTCCCTCCCTCTCCCATAGGGAGAGGGATCTTACCCCCCGACCGCTTTCTTCACTTTCTGGAAAAAACCCTGCGTCTGGGGGCATTCGTCGCCCGTTTCGGTGCAGCGGAATTCCTCGAGCAGTTCGCGCTGCTTGGCGGTCAGCCTGGTCGGGGTTTCGACCGAGATGCGGACGACCAGGTCGCCGCGGCCCTTGCCCTGAAGCACCGGCATGCCGGCGCCGCGCTGGCGCACCTCGCGGCCCGATTGGGTGCCGGCGGCCACCTTGACCTCATGCTGTTCGCCGTCGAGCCCGGGGATGGTAATCGATCCGCCGAGCGCCGCCGTGGTGAAACTGATCGGCGCATGCGCGAACAAGGTCGTGCCCTCGCGCTCGAAGATCGCATGCCGCTTCACATGGAGGAAGATGTAGAGATCGCCCGGAGGCGCACCGCGCGGCCCGGCCTCGCCTTCGCCGGTCAAGCGGACGCGGGTGCCTTCGTCTACCCCGGCGGGAATGTTGACGGTCAGCGTCTTGGTCTTTTCGACGCGACCCTCGCCGCGGCACGACGAGCAAGGATCGGCGATCACCTGGCCTGCGCCGTGGCAGGACGGACAGGTGCGTTCGACGACGAAGAAACCCTGCTGCGCGCGTACCTTGCCATGGCCGGCGCAGGTACCGCAGGTCTTGGCCGACGTGCCGGGCTTGGCGCCCGAACCGTCGCATGCCTCGCACATCGCCGCGACGTCGATGGTGATCGGCTCGGACTTGCCGTGAAAGGCTTCCTCCAGGCTGATTTCCATATCGTAGCGCAGATCGGCGCCGCGCTGCGGCCGGCGCTGGCCGCCACGGCCACCACCCATGAACTCGCCGAACACGCTTTCGAAAATGTCGGAAAAGCCCGAGAAATCATTGCCGCCGCCGAATCCGCCGGGACCGCCGCCCTGCTGGAACGCGGCATGACCGAAGCGGTCGTACGCGGCGCGCTTCTGCGGGTCCTTCAGGCATTCATATGCCTGACTGACCGCCTTGAATTTCGCTTCGTGATCCTTGCAGCCCCCGTTCTTGTCGGGGTGGTATTTCATTGCGAGCTTGCGGTACGCCGATTTGATCGTCGCATCGTCCGCATCGCGCTCGACTTCGAGCAGTTCGTAAAAATCAACTTCGGTGGTCATTTACCCGGCCCCCGCCGACTTTCCCCGTCACCCCCGCCACGGCGGGAGCCCATCTCCTGATCCTGCCTCGGTCGAAGCGAAGGAGACGGGTTCCCGCTTTCGCGGGAATGACGGGTAGAGTCCATCACTTACGCCTTGTTGTCGTCCACTTCCGAGAATTCGGCGTCGACGACATCCTCGCCACCGGCCTCGCTGCCCGCAGCGGCGCCGTCGGCGGCCGGCGACGCTTCCGCTGCCGCCTGCTTCTCGTAGATCGCCTGGCCGAGCTTCATCGCGACCTGGGCCAGCGCGCTGGCCTTTTCCTTCATCGCCTCGGCATCGCCGCCCTCGACCGCGGTCTTGGCTTCGGCGATCGCCGCCTCGATCTCGGACTTGAGCGCGGCGTCGACCTTGTCGCCATTGTCGGCAAGCTGACGCTCCGTGGTGTGGATCAGGCTTTCGGCGTTGTTCTTCGCCTCGGCCGATTCACGCCGCTTCTTGTCCTCATCGGCGAAGCGCTCGGCATCCTTGACCATCTGGTCGATGTCGGCGTCCGACAGACCGCCAGAGGCCTGGATACGGATCTGCTGTTCCTTGCCGGTGCCCTTGTCCTTGGCGCTGACGTTGACGATGCCGTTGGCGTCGATGTCGAACGTGACCTCGATCTGCGGCACGCCGCGCGGCGCCGGCGGAATGCCGACCAGGTCGAACTGGCCGAGCATCTTGTTGTCCGCCGCCATTTCGCGCTCGCCCTGGAACACGCGGATCGTCACCGCCTGCTGGTTGTCGTCGGCGGTCGAATAGGTTTGCGACTTCTTGGTCGGGATCGTCGTGTTGCGGTCGATCATCCGAGTGAACACGCCACCCAGCGTCTCGATGCCGAGCGACAGCGGCGTCACGTCGAGCAGCAGCACGTCCTTGACATCGCCCTGCAGCACGCCGGCCTGGATCGCGGCGCCCATCGCGACGACCTCGTCCGGGTTGACGCCGGTGTGCGGCTCCTTGCCGAAAAAGTCCTTCACGACCTCTCGGACGCGCGGCATGCGGGTCATGCCGCCGACCAGCACGACTTCGGAAATGTCCGACGCCTTGACGCCGGCATCGGCCAGCGCCTTCTTGCACGGATCGAGCGTGCGCTTGATCAGGTCCTCGACCAGCTTTTCCAGGTCGGCGCGGGTGATCGTCTCCACCAGATGGAGCGGAGTCGACGACCCGCCTTCCATGCGCGCGGTGATGAAGGGCAGGTTGACCTCGGTCGTCGCGGCCGACGACAGCTCGATCTTCGCCTTCTCGGCGGCTTCCTTCAGCCGCTGCAGCGCGAGCTTGTCGGTGCGGAGGTCGAGGCCTTCCTTCTTCTTGAACTGATTGGCCAGGAACTCGACCAGCTTGTTGTCGAAATCCTCACCGCCCAGGAAGGTGTCGCCGTTAGTCGCCTTCACCTCGAACACGCCGTCGCCGATCTCGAGGATCGAGATGTCGAACGTGCCGCCGCCAAGGTCATAGACCGCGATCGTCTTGCCGTCCTGCTTCTCCAGGCCATAGGCCAGGGCCGCCGCGGTCGGCTCGTTGATGATGCGCAGCACTTCGAGACCCGCAATCTGGCCGGCGTCCTTGGTCGCCTGGCGCTGCGCGTCGTTGAAATAGGCCGGCACGGTGATGACCGCCTGGGTCACCGTCTCACCGAGATACGATTCGGCGGTTTCCTTCATCTTCTGCAGGATGAAGGCCGAAATCTGCGAGGGGCTGTAATCCTGGCCGCCGGCCTGGACCCAGGCGTCGCCATTGCCGCCCTTGACGATATGATACGGGACCAGCTCGGTGTCCTTCTTGGTCACCGGGTCGTCGAAGCGGCGGCCGATCAGGCGCTTCACCGCGAACACCGTATTGTCGGGATTGGTCACTGCCTGGCGCTTGGCCGGCTGGCCGATCAGGCGCTCGCCATCCTTGGCGAAGGCGACGATGGAGGGCGTGGTACGCGCGCCTTCCGCGTTTTCGATCACCTTGGGCTTGCCGCCTTCCATTACGGCAACGCAGCTGTTGGTCGTACCCAGGTCGATACCGATTACTTTTGCCATTGGTCCTCTGTGGCCCCTCAATCAAAATAAAACCCAGCCCGCGCCCCTCACGAGAGGCGACGCAAGCACCAAATACCCCGGCGATATAGGGGGGGATTCGCTTGCCGCAAGATTGCGTCGTGCCTAGGGATTTCAAGTGTTCCCAAAGTGGGAAGGAGAAGGAATGAAGTCCGCGCTGCTGCTGGTTCCCGCGATCGTCGCTTTGTCGGCCTGCCAACAGCCCAAAGATGCGGCGGTCGGCCATGCCTGGGTTCGGCTTTCGGCCGTGCCGTCCAACCCGTCGGCGGCGTATTTCACGCTGAAGGGTGGACCAAAGGACGCGACGCTGACCGGCGTCTCGACCACGGCTGCGGTGCGCAGCGAGATGCACGAGAGCATGAGCGCGGGGGGCATGATGTCGATGGCCCCGCTCAAGCTCGTCGCCGTGCGCGCCGGCGGCGAGGTTACGTTCGCGCCCGGCGGCAAGCACGTCATGCTCTATGGCCTCAAGGCAACCCCGGGCGGAACCGTGCCGCTGACCTTCACCTTCGCCGACGGCCATAGCCTGACCGCACCGGCAAAGGTCGTCGGCGCGGGGGACCCAGCGCCGGAATGAGTAACTTGGCGTGAGGCAAGAGGTCCGTCCACTGACCGCTGGCGAGATCGACCTCGCGCGGTCGGTGTTCGGCGATGCGATCGACGTCGCGGCGGTGCGCGTGGTCCTCGGCAAATGGGCGTTCTTCCAGCCGAAGGGCGTGGTGATGAGCCCGCGCGGGCGGATCCATTTCCATCCGCACGGCACTGCCTATCGCGACGATTTCAGCCATGCCGAACTGGGCGAACAGGGGCTGTTCGTGCACGAGATGGTGCATATCTGGCAGCACCAATCGGGCATCTTCCTGCCGCTCCGCCGCGCCCCCTGGGCCAGATACGATTATGCCGTGAAGCCGGGTTGGGAGTTGCGCAGATACGGGATCGAGCAACAGGCCGAGATCGTGCGGCACGCGTTCCTGTTGGGGCACAACGCGCCCATTCCGGGTGCGCCGCCATTGCAGCAGTTGAAGACGATCCTGCCGTTTCGGGCGGTGCATGAGGATGCGCACCGATAACCTCTCCCGCCTGTGAGAGAGGGAAGATGGGCTAGCCTATCCGCCTGACGACGCTAGATTGCCCGCCCAGGGGAGATGCCAATGTCACAGACGCTCGACCGTTTCCGTTCTTCGACCTGGGGCTGGCTGCGCGGCACGCTGGCTGGGTGGGGAACGGTGTTGCTGGTTCCGATCGGCGCGGTCGGGACCCTAGTGACGGGCACGCCATTTCCGCTCGGTTTCGTCGCGCTCGCGGCGCTGATCGCAGCAGTGAAGTGGTTCCAGAATCTGGCCACCACCTATGAAGTGACCCAAGATCGGCTGATCCTGCACCGCGGCATCCTCAGAAAATCGATCGACGAGGTCGAGCTCTACCGGATCAAGGATATCCGGATCGATTTTACCCTGATCAATCAGTGGGCGGGGATCGGCACCATCACCTTGCTGTCGAGCGACGAGACCACCGCCGGCAAGCCATTCGTGATGCGCTGTATCGAGCAGGCGCGGGTCCGGCGGGAGAAATTGCGCGACCTGGTCAACGCGGCGCGGCGTGCACGCGGCGTACGCGAGTTCGACATGGTGCAGGAAGCGATCATGCCCTGAAGGACATGCGCAGTCAGGCAACCGAGGGCGGACAGCGCGCGTTCAGTCGGTCGAGCGTAAACGCCGCGAGACGATGACCGCAACGATTACCCCCGAACGCCTCAAGGGCTTTATCGGCGCCGCTTTGGTGCAGGCGGCGATCCTGTATCTGTTGGTCGCGGGGCTGGTCGTGAACCTGCCGACGATCGGGGCGGTCAAAAACGACTTGCTTGCCTTCGTGCCGCCACCCCGTCCGCCCGAAGTAAAGGTCGAGACCCAGCCCAAGCCGAGCCACAAGACCGAAGGCAAGGCCGCGCCACCCAACATCAAGTCGAAGGCGACCGAGGTCACCGCACCGCCGGTGCCGACGCCGCCTGTCCCTCCCCCGCCGCTGCCGGCCGCGACCAAGCCGTTCGAGGGCAACCAGTCGACCCAGGGCGCCGCGCCAATCGCCGGACCCGGCACCGGCGCGGGCGGGATCGGCAATGGCACGGGGAGCGGCGGCGCGGGCGATGGCGACGGGGGTGGCTATGGCGACGGCCGCGATATCGCGCCGCGCTACAAGAACGGCCGGCTCAAACCGTCGGACATCCCCGAATCGGCCTGGGAATCGGGCGTCGAGGGCACGGTGTCGGTACGCTATTTCGTCAATGTCGACGGCAGCGTCAGCGGATGCCGGGTGACGCGATCCAGCGGCTATGCCTTGCTCGACACCACCACCTGCCGCCTGATCGAACAGCGCTTCCGCTATCGTCCCTCGCTCGACGAGAATGGGACGCCGGTCCGCTCGATCATCGTCGAGAACCACACCTGGGTGAACCCGCTCAAGGGCGATCCCGACGATCGGTAGGACGATGCTGTCGGCGCAAGCTCAAAGCGAGGCGAGGTCGATCGCCCCGTTCTTGTCGAGCGTCTCGGCAGCATCCGGCATCGGATATTTGAGGCCGGTCGCGCAATTGAACAGCACCACCTCATCCTCCTCGTCGACCAGGCCGTCGACCAGCGCCTGGCGATAGGCGGCCAGCGTCGCGCCACCTTCGGGGCAGAGCAACAGGCCGTCTTTCTTCGCGCAATCGTCAGCCGCGCGCAGGATCGCCGGATCGCCGACCGCGACGGCCTTGCCACCGCTCTGCCGCACCGCGCGCAGGATCAGGAAATCCCCGATCGCCTTGGGTACGCGGATACCGGCGGCGATGGTGTGCGCATCCTCCCAGCGTTCGGCATGCACTTCGCCCGCTTCGAATGCGCGAACGATCGGGGCGCAGCCCGAGGCCTGGACGGCGAACATCTTGGGCCGTTCGGGGCCGATCCAGCCGAGCTGTTCGAGCTCGTCGAACGCTTTCCACATGCCGATCAGGCCGGTGCCGCCGCCGGTCGGGTAGAAGATCGCCTTGGGCAGCCGCCAGCCCAATTGGGCGGCGAGTTCGAGGCCCATCGTCTTCTTGCCCTCGATCCGATACGGCTCCTTGAGCGTCGAGAAATCGAACCAATGGCCCTCGGCGGCGCCCTTGCCGACGATCGCGCCGCATTCGTCGATCAGCCCGTTGACGCGATAGACCCGCGCACCCTGCGCCGCGATCTCCCGCACGTTGATCTCGGGCGTGTCGTCGGGGCACAGCACGATCGTCTCGATGCCGACCCGGCTGGCATAGGCCGCGAGCGCGGCGCCGGCATTGCCGTTGGTCGGCATCGCGATCTTCGTGACGCCAAGCTCCTTGGCCATCGCCACCGCCATGACCAGCCCGCGCGCCTTGAACGACCCGGTCGGCAACCGGCCTTCGTCCTTGACCAGCACGTTCGGACCGCCGGATTTGGCGATCGGCACCAATGGCGTTTCGATCTCGCCCAGGCTGACGACATTCTCCGTGTGGCGAACCGGCAGCAATTCGCGCCAGCGCCACAGGTCGGTCGGCCGCGCCTCGATCATCGCGCGCGGCACGAACCCGCGCACCGCGCCGAGGTCATAGCGCACCAGTAATGGCCGTCCGGCGCGCGACAGGCCGTGCAGCTGGTCCGCCTCATAGTGCTCACCGGTCAGCGAGCATTCGAGATGCGTGACGAAGGTCGGACGCTCGGCGGTGAGGTTTGAGTTCATATCGCCGCCATAACAAGCGCTTCCCCCCAAGGGGAGGGGTTGAGGCGGGAGCGGGGGAAATTAAAAGAAATCCTCCCCATCGCAGATGGGGAGGGGACCACCGGCTTAGCCGGTGGTGGAGGGAAATTTTACCGAACGGGGATCCTCGCCGCTTCGCGGCTGCGGCCCCTCCACCATCCGCTGCGCGAATGGTCCCCCTCCCCACGCTTCGCGTAGGGAGGATTTGCTCGCCTCAATCCGGCTTTTTCGCGACGCCCACTAGCGACGGACGCAGCAAGCGGTCGCGAAGCATATACCCCGCCTGCATTTCCTGAACGATCGTGCCGGGCGCCTCGTCCGACGGGATTTCGAGCATCGCCTGGTGCTGGTTGGGATCGAGCGGCAGGCCCATGGCGGCAATCCTGGTGACACCGTTGCGCTGGAACACGCCGTCGAGTTCGCGCTGGGTCGCCTCGAGTCCAACGATCAGACCCTTCAGCCGATCGTCGTCGCGCAGGTCCGCAGGAATCGCCGACAGGCCGCGCGCCAGATTGTCGGCAACCGACAAAATTTCGCGCGCAAAGCTGGTCACGGCATAGGCGCGCGTATCGGCCGCTTCCTTCTCGGCGCGGCGGCGAACGTTCTGCGCTTCGGCATGCGCGTACATCACCGCGGCCTTGGCCTCGGCGAGTTCGGCTTCGAGTTGCGCGACGCGGTCATGCTCGGCCAATTCGGGCGCGGCCTCCGCGGTTTCGGCGCGAAGATCCTCGGCGCTGTTGGCGGTCGCGGTGTCGTTCTTGTCGTCTTCGGTCATCATTCTCTTCGTCTTAGCCCCGGAAAATTGCTGCCTCTCAACCGATCAGGCGGGAGAGGGTTGCGGCGGTGAAATCCACCATGGGCACGACTCGCGCATAGTTCAACCGGGTCGGCCCGATTACGCCCACCACGCCGACCACGCGCCCATCGATTCCGCGGAACGGCCGCGCGATCACCGACGAGCCCGACAGCGCGAACAATTTGTTCTCCGCGCCGATGAAGATGCGAGTCGATTCGGCGGTGCGTGCGCTGTCGAGCAGCCCGGCGATTTCCTGCTTGCCCTCGAGATCGTCGAGCAAGTCGCGGATGCGCTCGAGGTCCTCTGCCGCGGCGGCGTCGATCAGCCGACCCTGGCCGCGCACGATCAGCACCGGCCGGCGATCCGAATCCTCGCTCCACACCGCGATGCCCTGTTCGATCAAGGTCGCCGCGGCCTGATCGAGCGCGGCGCGATCGGCGGCGAGCTGGCGATCGAGCCGCGCGCGCGCCTCGGCCAGGGTCAGTCCGGCCAGCGTCGCCGACATGTAATTGCCCGCTTCGACCAGCGCCGCCTGGCTGGTGCCGGGCGCGAGCTCGACGACGCGATTCTCGACCTGGCCGTCATCGCCGACGATCACCGCGAGCGCGCGGCCGGGCGAGAGCGGCACGAAACTGATTTGGCGCAGCACCAACTCGCTCCGCGGCACCAACACCAATCCGGCGCAGGCCGACAGACCGCTGAGCGCGGCGGTGGTTGCGGCCAGCGCTTCCTCGACCGGGCCAGAGCGTACTGCCCTGCCCTCGATCGCGGCGCGTTCTTCTAGGCTGGGCTCGGCAACGCGCATCATCCCGTCGACGAACAGGCGTAGCCCGGTATCGGTCGGCATCCGCCCCGCGCTGGTATGCGGATGGCTGAGCAGCCCGAGCGCTTCGAGCTCCGCCATGACGTTACGGATCGACGCTGGCGACAGGCTGAACGCCCCGGCATCGGCCAGCGTGCGCGACCCCACCGGCTGGCCGGTGTCGAGATAGCCCTCCACCACCGCGCGAAAAATGTCGCGAGCGCGATCGGACAATTCGGTAACAGCGGGGGCGGTCATCCTGCTGATCTAGGCGGCGCAGCCTCGCCGCTCAATCCCATCGCGTGCCGCACAGGGTTCGACACGAGGTGATTGCCGCTCGTGACTTCTGGCCCTAGGGCCATCGCGACCTTTATCAGGAGACTTTCATGCGCCCCAGCGGCCGCGCCCCCGATCAGATGCGTGCAATCACCATTGAGCCCCATTTCACCAAGCATGCCGAAGGGTCGGTGCTGGTCGGGTTCGGCGACACCAAGGTGCTGGTCACCGCCTCGGTCGAGGATCGCGTACCGCCTTGGCTGCGCGGCAAGGGGTCGGGCTGGGTCACCGCCGAATATGGCATGCTGCCGCGCGCGACCCATACTCGCGGCGCGCGTGAGGCGGCGCGCGGCAAGCAATCGGGCCGCACGCAGGAGATCCAGCGGCTGATCGGGCGCAGCTTGCGCGCGGTAACCGACCTGTCGCTGCTCGGCGAGCATCAGATCACGCTCGATTGCGACGTCATCCAGGCCGATGGCGGCACGCGCACGGCGTCGATCTCGGGTGCCTGGGTCGCGCTCCGGCTCGCGATCAACGGGCTGATGCGCGACGGCAAGCTGACCAGCGATCCGCTGACGCAGAAGGTCGCGGCGGTCAGCTGCGGCATCTTCCAGGGCACGCCGGTGCTCGACCTCGATTATGACGAGGATTCGAACGCCGACGCCGATGCCAATTTCGTCCTGCTCGAAAACGGCCATATCGCCGAGGCGCAAGCGACCGCCGAACATGCAACTTATGACGAGGAAGCGTTGTTGAGGCTGCTTCGGCTCGCGCGGATCGGCTGCAACGAGATCTTCGCGGCACAAGCGAAAGCGGTTGGATCGGCATGAGCGGACCGGACGAGGGAATTGGTGGCGACGCCCCCCAGGCGATCCGCAAGCTGGCGCCGGGCAAATTGGTCATCGCCAGCCACAATGAAGGCAAGGTGCGTGAGATCGAGGCGTTGCTCGGGCCGCACGGCATCCATCCGGTGTCGGCGAAGTCGCTCGACCTCCCCGAGCCCGAGGAAACCGGCACGACCTTCGTCGCCAATGCCGAGTTGAAGGCACTGCAGGCCGCCGATCTGTCGGGCTTGCCGGCGCTGGCCGACGACAGCGGCCTGTGCGTCGAGGCGCTGAACGGCGATCCCGGCATCTTCTCGGCGCGCTGGGCGGGCCCGGACAAGGATTTCGGTCTCGCGATGAAGCTGGTCGAGGACAACCTCGCCGCGGCCGGCCCCGACACCGTTCGCGACGCCCATTTCGTCTGCGCGCTGGCGCTGGCCTGGCCCGATGGCCATGTCGAATGGTTCGAAGGGCGCGTCGACGGCAAGTTGGTGTGGCCGCCGCGCGGCGAGCATGGCTTCGGCTACGATCCGATGTTCGTGCCCGATGGCCATGACCGCACGTTCGGCGAAATGACCCATGACGAAAAGACCCCGCTGACGCACCGCGCGGCGGCGTTCAGGCAGCTGGTCGCCGCGGTCCTCTGAGGGCGCCGGGCGCCGACTATTTGGCGTTGGCTGGGTTGAGCGGCTTGGTATCGGCAATTCCGGGGACCGCGGGTTCGGCACCCGTGAACGGCTTGCCGAGCGTGTAGATCGCGTCATAGCGACGATCTGGGGTCGTGTCGGGCGCGATTGCCGCCGGTCCGGTTGGCTGGGGCCCGTAATCGTACAGATGACAGCCCTCCATCTGGCAATTCCACATCGATCCACCCGCGCCTGCGACATCCACCGCGACGCGCTTATCGGCGGGGAGCAGCGACGCGGCGGGGCGCACCGGCCCTCGCGGCGACGGCATTTCGCGCACGATCGCGTGGTAATTGCCGACCAGCACCATCGTCAGCCCCGGCGTCGTGTCGGCGATTTTCGTCAGCCGATCCGCCATCGCCGCATTGCGGTCGCGCTTGTCGGATCCGTCCCAGGGCACATCGAAGCCACGGACCGACAATACCCTGCCGGCGCGGTGCATCAGCCGCAAGCGATCAAGCATGCGCAAAAAGGCAACGCTGGTGCGCCCGTCCTGCATCGGGTTGCGCCAGAACGGCCCAGCCAGCAGCGCGGCTCGCGCCGCCTCCCTGCCGTCGGATTCGAGCCAGGCGTCGAGAACCGGCTGCATGTCGGCGGGATATTCGATCGCGACCGTCACGGGACCGCGCGCACGGGAGGCCAGGCATACCAGGTTGACGAAGGCGTCGGGCGTCTCGTTGGTACCATGCATCTCACCAACGATGACCCAGCGCGTGTCGCGCCTCGCCCAAAGTGTCGCTGCGCCATTCACCGGCTGGCATTGAGGAGCCGCGGTGCTCGCCGCAAGCAATGCCAGAGCTGCTAACATGATGATCTTCCCCGCCTCTTCCGATCAGCAGGGTAACCGTGGTGGATTGCGGCGCAAGGCAGATTTAGAACCAATTCGGCGCGGTCGCCGCGGCGTCCAACCTGTCGAGCAGAGACTCAAGCAGCCTAACGCGGGCTTTCGCCGTAGAAATTGCCCGGCTCGGAATAGCGGCAGACGAGATAATCGTCCTCGCCATTATTGGCGAGCGCGCAGCCGACGCGCTTGGTCGTGCTCCAGATGATCTGGGTATAATGCCCGACATCGTCCCAATTGCCGGTGGTCGAGAGGTTGGGCATCACGCCGTCGCGGTAGAATTTCTTCTCGTCGACCCACATGCCGACCATCTGCTGATAGCTGTACGCGTCCTGGGTACCCATGAAGAGGTTCTCGCCCTCTCCGTCGGGGTCGCTGCCGCGGTCATTGTCCGAATGATAGAAGCTGCCGGTGCCCGCGAGATGGTCGGCCCATTGCTGCGCATCGACGGCGAGATTATCGTCCCAGGCGATCTCCGGCACGCCGGCAGCGCGGCGTGCCTCGTTCTGGCTGTCGAGCATCGCGCGGATGAAGGCGCCGCCGCCCGGACGCGGCATCGGTGCGTTCGCGGTCAGTGGCAGCAGCGCGATCGCGGCGAGGAAACGATAGCGGATCATTGCCGCAATTATCGCGCGCGCGGCGTTAACGAAGGCTCGGCGCGAAGGGTTAAGGGTCTGTACTCCATTAACGCGAGGTCGTGACGGAGCCGATTTTGGTGTCCGGCTAGGAGCAAGGAGGGAGCGATACTGATAGCATCGTAACCGACGCGCGACGACGTCCGGACGCCAAAATCGGCCCGCCGCTTC
>NZ_BCYX01000056.1 GCF_001598415.1 Sphingomonas mali NBRC 15500 | reverse complement strand
AGGCGGGGATCGTCGCCGATCCCGCCAATACCGACCCCACCGGGCTCTACACGCGCGACCGTGACCGCATCTGCGTGGTGCCGAGCGCGACCGCGTTCCGCATCGGCATCTATGTCGATTATGGCGATACTTATTATTGCAGCGGCCAGGGTGAAGCGACCCGCGCGGGCGAGACTCTGCATGTCGAACTCGCCAACGCCCCCGGCTGCAATTTCAACGCGAGATTCGAGGGCGACCGCATCCTTCTCCCCGGGCGGTTGCCCGATGCCTGCCAGAAAGCATGCTCCCCCCGCGCCTCGCTGACAGGGCTCAACGTCGAACGGATGAGCGATTCGCCATCCGAAGCGGGGGCCTTGCGCGACGGCAGAGGCAGAATGCTCTGCGCGCCCGGCAAATGACCGCACAACCCCCTTTGACGTTAACGTCAAGCAAGGGTAAAAAGGGCCATGCCCTGGGTTTCGTCCTATGCCCCGATCGAGCCGCTCCACGACCGGCACAGCTTCACCATTTCCGACCTGTCGGCTGAATTCGGCGTCACCGCTCGTGCGCTGCGTTTCTATGAGGATGAAGGGCTGATTTCGCCCGAACGGCGTGGGACGCAGCGCATCTATTCGCATCGCGATCGCGCGCGGCTTGCCTGGATTCTGCGCGGCAAGCGGGTCGGCTTTTCGCTGACCGAGATCCGCGAACTGATCGATTTATACGACATCGGCGACGGCCGCCGCACCCAGCGCGAGCGCACGATCGACCGCTGCAAGGATCGCGTCGAGCTGCTCCACCAGCAAAAGCGCGACATCGACGCCGCCATCGCCGAACTCAACGATTTCATCGCGCTGCTCGAGCAAGGTTCGCGCGCCGACCACCAGAAGGACTGATCATGCCGCAATACACGCCCCCGGTGCGCGATACGCGCTTCGTGCTCGACCACGTGCTCGGGATCGAGCGTTACGCCAACCTGCCTGGCTTCGAGAATGCGACGCCCGAAACGGTCGACGCGGTGCTCGAAGAGGGCGGACGGTTCGTCGCCGAGGTGCTGTTCCCGCTCAACCAGTCGGGCGACCTGGAGGGCTGTACGCGCCATGACGACGGCAGCGTGACGACGCCCAAGGGCTTCAAGGAAGCCTATCGGCAGTTCGTCGAATCAGGTTGGGGCACGCTCAGCGCACCGGCGGCGTTCGGCGGGCAGGAGATGCCGCACGTCGTCTCGACCGCCTTCCAGGAATTCATGATCTCCTCGAACATGGCGTTCGCCATGTATCCCGGTCTGACCCATGGCGCGATCGCTGCCCTCCTGACGAAGGGAAGCCCCGAGCAGCAGCAGAAATATCTGCCGAAGATGGTGTCGGGCGAGTGGGGCGCCACGATGAACCTGACCGAGCCGCAATGCGGTACCGACCTCGGGCTGATCCGGACCAAGGCGGAGCCGCAGGCCGACGGATCCTATGCGATCAGCGGGACCAAGATCTTCATTTCCGGTGGCGAGCACGATCTGACCGACAACATCATTCACCTGGTGCTGGCCAAGACGCCGGGTGCGCCCGACAGCTCGAAGGGCATTTCGTTGTTCGTGGTGCCCAAGATCATGGTCAACGACGATGGCTCGCTCGGTGAGCGCAACGCAGTCAGCTGCGGGTCGATCGAGCACAAGATGGGCATTCACGGCAATTCGACCTGCGTGATGAATTACGATGGCGCCAAGGGCTGGCTGGTCGGTGATGAGATGAAAGGCCTGGCCGCGATGTTCATCATGATGAATGCCGCGCGGCTGGGCGTGGGGCTGCAGGGCCTCGCGGTCGCCGAAACCGCCTATCAGAATGCCGTCCAATATGCGCACGACCGCCGCCAGGGCAGAGCGCTGACCGGCCCGGCCGAACCCAATGAGAAGGCGGACACGCTGTTCGTCCACCCCGATGTGCGGCGCATGCTGATGGACGCGAAGGCGCTGACCGAGGGGTTGCGCGCGCTTTGCTTGTGGGGAGCGCTGCAGGTCGATCTCGAACATGCCGCGGCGAGTGAGGAGGAAAGGCTGCTCGCCGCCGATCTGGTCGGGCTGCTGACTCCCGTGATCAAGGGTTATGGCACCGACAAGGGCTATGACATCGCGACCAACGCGCAGCAGGTCTATGGCGGGCACGGCTACATCCGCGAATGGGGCATGGAGCAATATGTTCGCGATGCCCGCATCTCGATGATCTACGAAGGTACCAACGGTATCCAGGCGATGGATCTGGTCGGTCGCAAGCTCGCCGCCAATGGCGGCCGCGCGGTGCAGACGCTGTTCAAGGTGGTCGGCGAGGAAGTCGCGGCGGCGAAAGCCGATCCGGCGACCGCCGATTTCGCCGCACGGCTGGAAAAGGCCAATGGCGAATTGCAGGCCGCGACGATGTGGTTCCTGCAGAACGGCATGACCAACCCCAACAATGTCGGCGCGGGTGCCCATAGCTACATGCATCTGATGGGCATCGTCGCGGTCGGGTTGATGTGGTTGCGGATGGCGGCCGCCGCGGCGAAGCTGAAGGCAGCGGGGGAGGGCGACGCCGCGTTCCTCGACGCCAAGCTGACCACCGCGCGCTATTATGCCGAGCGCATCATGCCCGATGCCGGTGCGCTGCGCCGCAAGATCGAGAGCGGGGCCGAGGCGCTGATGGCCTTGCCGCCGGAGATGTTCGCCGCGGCTTGAGCGGCCGCCCTGCGACAGGTCAGGCGGTTCGGTCCCATCGCAGCGTAAGCGCTGAATAGGGCGGAATCGTCGGCAGGGACGCGCTGCTCGGCGTGATCGGTTCGATCCGAGTATGCGCCTTGTCGTCGAGGGTTGGCGCCGACAGCAGGCGCCCGGAACTCGGCATGGTCGAGAGACCGAGCATGTCCGCGAGCCGGATCGAAACCGGCGTGCCGGACTTGTTGACGATCGCCAGCAGTCGGGTCCGGCCGCTTTCGGCCAGATAGGCGGTCGCATTCAGCGCTTCGGCGATCGGGCAAGCTTGTAGGCGAGTGCCGAGGAACGGCGCGAACGACGCCATGCCGTAATGCAGCGGGCGCAGGACCGGACCGGATGGGCCCGACGCGATCGGCGTATAGAGGCCTTCGCCGCCACCATGAAGGTTGATGCCGAGATAGCCCGCACTGGCGGTCCGCAGGGCGTAATCATATCCCCAGAGCGCGGACGCGAAGGCGTCGCTAACGCCCGCTTTGCCGCCGCCGAAACACGAATTGCCCTCGGTCATGCGGAACCGCATCCCTGTCCGCGTCGTGATCTGCTCAACCGCGGCCATCTCCTGGATCAGCTTCTCATTGCCGTTGGCGAGCAGTCTGCGCGCGTCCATCCGCGGATCCGATGCCGGACCCATGCCGTAATAATGGCCGCTGCAGAACAGCGCGTCGCCACGCGCACGCTCGGCGAACCGCGCCAGCCAATCGAGATTGATCGCCACGTCCGGGCCGGCAAAGGGTGCATTCGGAACCCGCGCACGGATCGCGCTGACAAAGGATCGATACTCGTCCCAATAAAGGTCGAAGGAATAATCCTTGCCGCGAAGGAGCGGGTTGCCGGCCCAGAAATCAGCCTCGTTCCCGAGCTGGAAGCACAATAGGCGCGGGCCGAGAATCCGATGGACATAGTCGGCTTCGTCGATGGCGCGGGCGACCGTCCCGGATCCGAAATTGAGGCCGTAAATGCACCGCCAACCGGTCGCGTCGAGAAAGCCGCGCAGCGACCGCAATGCCTCTGGCGTGATCGCGCCGGCGATGGGATGCGTCAGCGGCGGATCAAGCAGCTTCCATTCCCAATTGCGTTGCGTGGCGATCGCGCTTTCCTCTTTCACGCTGCCGAAATCGGCCCCGGGCCGCCGCCATCGGCTATACGCGCTGAGCGAGCCGCCAAAGCGCAACACGCCGTGTGGCGCGATCTCGCGAAAAGCCGCAATCAACGCCTGGTTGCGGGGGGAGAAGAACGCGGGGTTGTAGAGTTGCGGCGTCTCGTAGCTCAGGCCGAGGAAATCTTCCGGGACAGTTACGCCCTCGGTTCCGGGCGCGCCGATGGTGATCGTCGATTCCGGCTCCGCCCACGCCCGTGCAGGGAGCGCTAACATTCCGGTCATCGCGATAAAGGATCGCCGATCGAATTTCGTATGCAAAAGAGGTATCCGTATTTCGGTGGCGGGCGAGAGATGAGGCCATTGGCAGCACGATCCGCGCGACTTGTCCAGCGATCGCTGCCTTGCTTCTAAGCTCCTCTCCCGCTTGCGGGAGAGGTTGGGTGAGGGTCTTCTTCCTTCTTCTTCCGAGCACGTGTCGAAAGAGAAGGAAGAAGACCCTCACCCTCCCACCGCTTCGCGGCGGGCCCCTCCCTCTCCCGCAAGCGGGAGAGGGGAATAACTAGCGTATCCGTTGTTCGACAAGGATTCCGGTGCGGAAATGTGGGCGCACCAGCAACAGCAGCCATGGCGAGGGCCGGTCGAGATAGGCGATCTCTCGATAATCGGGATCGTGCGGGAACGGCGCCGACCCGTCGAACATGGCACTGCTGATCAGGCGGAAACGATAGTCGCCGACCGCCGGATCGGCCGTGGTCAACTTGCCTGCCATGCCCAGACGCGCCAGTGGATAGGATGCCCGGCCGACGACGTGGTCCTCCGCGCTATATTGTCCGGGATGCGCGGCCATATAGGGCACGACCAGCTTCGCTTGCCAGCTTTGGTCGGGCGCAACGGCAATGGTTATACTACTACCCAGCAGGACCAGGCCGAGCAATATGGATGCACGCCGCCGCAGCCTGGGGATCACCAGCGTGGCGTCGAGATAGAGCGCGAAGCCGATCGTCGCGGCGGCTACGACGAACAGATAATAGCGCGGCTGTGGTCGCAGCGTGAACACCCAGGTGATGGTCACATAGCTGGCGATCGCGAACAGCAGCAGCAACAGGGTCGATATCCTGGGCCGCGGAAACGCGCGATCGCGGAAGAATGGCAGCGCGCTGAGCGCCCACCCCAGGATGACAAAGCCGAACGCGGGATCGATCAGGAAATCACCCAGCGGATTGATCGCCCAATGCAGACGCGTCGGCCCCGCCGGAATCCACCGGCTGGCCAGATCGGGGTTGAGGAACGGGCTGCCGGCATAGGTTTTGCCGACCATGTGATCGCTGGCGATGAGAACGTGATGCTTGTCGACGTGCAGGCGATAGAGCGGGTCCCCCGTCATCGCCCATAGCCAGGCATTGTCGACCAACAGCGGCAACGCGAAGCCGAGGCCGAGCAAGAGGTAGGCGCGCCGCGACATTGCGGGGTCGCGTAGGAAAGCCCAGCCATAGAAGAGCAGCACGAACGCCGCCGTCTCTCGCGTCAGCACCGCGCAGCCGAGCATCAGCCCCGAGAGGAGTGACCAACCAAGCGTGGCGCCGCCGGTCGAGCGGCGGGCATTGAGAAATGCCCAGATCGAGGTGGCGCTGAACGCAAGTTCGACCATTTCGGGAAAACAACTGGTGCCCATTGCGTGGATCACGGGCGACAGGATCACCAGCACCAGCCAGATCGCAGCTGCACGGGGCCCGGCCAGCCGCAGCATCGTTGCCACCGTCACGCCGACGAACAACGCGTAGAACAATCGCGGTACCAGCAGCAGCGAGTCGATTGACGGGCCGAACAGGTGGAAGATGCCGGTGATCGACAGGATCAACGGGTGGCGCAGAGCCCAATGCGACATGCCGATTTGTGGGCCGTGCGCATACCAGCCAAGCGCTATGTCGAGATATTGCTGATCGTCGCTCGGTCCGCCGGCGAACCCCGCCGGGTGAACGAACAACGACAATTGGGCGAGAACGACGGATAGAGCGATGAACAGAGCGGCATAGCTTCGATCGGCCTGTACGTGCCGCACGCGCAACGATTCTATGTTCGACGTTAGATCATGCATTCCTCAAGGGCCCTAACATAAGCAACTCGCGCCCGCGGCGATGCCTGTTCCATCGCCGCGTCGTTCATGACGCCCCAAAAGGAATGACGTTGCGGATCGCGTCCAACATCATTCTAGGGATGAAATGACTGGGAGGCGCTCGATGTTCCGGGCGGGCGCGCGCCTTAGCTCGATGGGAAAACGTCAGGCCCCAACGGCTCGGGTGTTTTTTGGGCTGCGCTCGTGGATAGCGATCCCGATGCGCAGCGGCGGTCGGGCAGCGCTCTCGCGCGGATAGGGGTTAAGGTCGCTCGGGCAGCGAGGCGGTCGGACGCGGTGCCGGGGTCGCCGCCGCTTTGGGCGCGGGAACAGCGTCGGCCGGCTTGCGGCGCAGCCCATTCAGCCCATCGGGCAAGGTCGCCGCGGTCGGTTTCACCGAGAAGGTCATGGTGGGCGGCGCCGCGCCCGGCTTGCCCGGGGGCGTGCCGGTGACCGGCGGCGGGGTGAGGGGGCGTGTGCCCGGCGGCGGCGTAGTCGTCGTCTGCGGCAAGCCCAGCACCTGGAGCTTCATGCATTCGCCCTTGGACGCACGCTTGAATTGCGCGCAGTTCCACAATGCCTTTTCATAGCCATGGGCCTTGTCGCGCAGATAGCTGAACGACATCGTCGCGATCTGCGCCTGGCCGAGCGGCAGATTGGCCGGGGTGTGCGCCTTGTCGGTCCAGGCCATCAGCTTGCAATAATCGCGCGCGCCGCATGCCTTGGTTGCGACCGCGGGAAAGGAGTCCGCACCGGCGCGGGCATCGAGCGTGACGAGGAAGCTGTTGGGATCGATCGACAGAGGCGAGCCGGCCGCATCTCCGGCAGTCGGCGCGCCGTTGATCTCGGCTGGATTGACGTTGGCGACGTCGACCTCGCCGATATGCGCGCTCGACAGGCCGCCCAAGGCGGCGATGTTCGGCTCGGATCCCGAAACCGTCTTGAGGAAGGCGGCGGGCGTTCCCCACCAACCGGTCCAGCGGAAGAACAGGTGGGTCTTGACCGCGGCGATCTTGTCGAGGCTCGCGCTCCAATAAGGCACCACCCAATCGGTGTGGTAATGCGTCGCATAGCCGACCTTGGCGTAGACCGAGCCGTTCAATGCTGCGATCGCCACCTCACGCGCCCGCTTCCAGGCTGCCGGACTGGGCCGCCAGCGGGTCAGCGCGCCGTCGCACGAAAAACTGAACTGACAGCCGGTGCTGCGGTCCGATCCCTGAAACACCACCCCGCACACCGACTTCGGGAAGGCTGGATGGCGCACGCGGTTGAGCACAACCTGCGCCACGGCTCGCTCACCCTCGGTATCGTCGCCCGCTTCGTAGAGTTGGGCGACTGCCAGACAGTCGATCGCGCGCAGCCGCGCGTCGGTCGAGCCGGAAAAGACGAAGGGACGGGCGGCGGGATTGGGCAAAGGCGAGAAGGGGACGTTGGCGTTGAACGCCTTGGCGTCGTCAGGGTCGACCGACTGGAACTGAACCGGCTCGACCGGCGGCAATTCGGTGGGGGGGACGACTCGCTGCGGCTGGACCGTCACACCCTTGGGAACCGGACGCACGTGCGGCATCATCGTGACGATCGCGACAGGAACCGCGACCAGCAGGATCGCCACCACGCCCAGGATCAGGCGCAGCGCGAGCGAGGGGGAACGGGTCGGCGAGTCGATCAAATTTCTACCTGTGGAGGGGGCGCGCACGCGCCAGCGCAAAGCCGCGCGGGCGCAGGCCCTTAGCGCAAAGCGTCCGCTGCCAAAACCCCGAAGGCCGGTTTTGTTCCCGAAACGGGTCTTTCCTGCGCCGGGCTGCTCAGCTCTCGGGCAGGAAGTCGGGCACAGACAGATAGCGTTCGCCGGTGTCGTAATTGAACCCGAGCACGCGGGTGACTGCGGGAAGATCGGGGAGTTTCTGCAGGATCGCGGCGAGCGTCGCGCCCGAACTGATCCCGACCAACATGCCTTCCTCCCGCGCGGCGCGGCGTGCCATGTCCTTGGCGATGCCGGCATCGACCTTGATCACGCCGTCGAGGACCTGGGTGTGGAGATTGGCGGGGATGAAGCCCGCGCCGATCCCCTGGATTGGATGCGGACCCGGCTGGCCGCCCGAAATGACCGGCGAGGCATCGGGCTCGACGGCATAGACTTTGAGGTTCGGCCAGCTCTTCTTCAGTCTCTCGGCGACGCCGGTAATGTGTCCGCCGGTGCCGACCCCGGTGATCAGCACATCGATCGGCGAATCGGCGAAATCGCGGAGGATTTCCTCAGCAGTCGTCTGAACATGCACGTCGATATTGGCAGGATTTTCGAACTGCTGCGGCATCCACGAATTGGGCGTCTGCTCGATCAGTTCGAGCGCGCGCTCGATCGAGCCCTTCATGCCCTTCTCGCGCGGCGTGAGGTCGAAGGTTGCGCCATAAGCGAGCATCAGACGGCGCCGCTCGATCGACATCGATTCGGGCATCACCAGGATGATCTTGTAGCCCTTGACCGCCGCGACCATCGCCAGCCCGACGCCGGTATTGCCGCTGGTCGGTTCGATGATCGTGCCGCCTGGCTTGAGCTTGCCGTCGCGCTCGGCCGACTCGACCATGGCGAGCGCGATTCGGTCCTTGATCGAGCCCCCGGGGTTCGAGCGCTCGGACTTGATCCACACCTCGCTCCCGGGAAACAGCCGCTGGACGCGGATGTGCGGGGTGTTGCCGATCGTTTCCAGGATGGTGTTGGCCTTCATGGCGTGATGACTCCATGTTCGGGGGACGCTTCGAGGATTTCGGGCGGGTCGAACGACTTTGCAAGCCTGAGTTCGGGGAACAGCCGCGACCAGAGGATCGTAATGACGATACAACCGATCCCGCCGAACACAACCGCGCCGACCGGCCCCAAAAGCGAGCCGAGCAGCCCGCTTTCGGCCTCACCCAGTTCGTTCGAGGCGGAGATGGTGAGCTGCGACACCGCGCTGACCCGCCCGCGCATCTCGTCGGGTGTATGGAGCTGGATCAGCGACGACCGGACATAGACCGAGACCATGTCGGCGCAGCCGGCGACGATCAGGCCGGCCAAAGCGAGGTAGAAAGCGTGGCTCGGCAGGATCAGATGCGCGGTGCCGAAAGTCAGGATGCCGAGTCCGAAGACCACAACCGCGATCAGCATCTTGAGCCCGACATTGGTCTTCATGGGACGGAAGGAGAAGAATAACGCCGTGGAGGTTGCGCCGATTCCCATGCCCGCGGCGAGCAGGCCGAGACCCTGGCTCCCGACGTGCAGGATGTCGCGCGCGAATACCGGCAGCAATGCCGTCGCGCCCGCGAGCAGCACCGCGAACAGGTCGAGCGTGATCGAGGCCAAGACGAGCCGGTTACGTCGAACGTAGCGAAAGCCCTCGACGATGCGATGAAGCGGGCGATGATCGGCTTGCGCCTGCGGTTGGGGCACCTTGCCGATCAGGAAAATCATCCCGAGTGCGATGAGGAAGAGCGCGGTCGACGTGCCGTAGGCGGCATCGGGATGGATCGCGTAGAGGAAGCCGCCGAGGCTGGGACCGATGATCACGCCGACCTGCCAGGCGATCGAGCTGACCGCGATCGCGGTCGGCAGCACCTCGCGCGGGACGAGATTGGGGGCGAGCGCTGAATAGGCCGGACCCGCAAAGGCGCGCGCCAAGCCGATCATCACGGCGGCGAGGAACAGCATCGGCAAGCTCAGCGCGTGAAGCCAGGTCAGCGTGCCGAGCATCACCGTCGTCGCGACGAGCAGCGCAGTGGTGCACCGGACGATCCAGCGGCGGTCGAACGTGTCGGCGACCAGTCCGACGATCGGCGTCAGCAGGAATAGCGGCACGAACTGCGCCACCCCGATCATGCCGAGCAGGAAGGTCGCTTCCTTGATGCTGAGGTGATGAACGTCTCGCGCGATGCTATAGACCTGCCAGCCGATGATGATCGACATGGCCGAAAGCGCGACGGTCCCGGCGAAACGCGACAGCCAATAGGCGCGAAAATTGGCGATATGAAAGGGATGGTCGGCGGGGAACATCTGGCTCGCCTTAAGCGGAGCGCCTCGTATTCCGCAACCGTGGTGTTGCTTGTTGGTTATGAAGTTATCGTGCGGATCGACAATAGCGCAGCGCACGATTGAAACCTGTCGCATACCCGGCCTATAGGCCGCGCTTTCTCCCCTACGGAAACGAGGTTTCCCCATCGTGGCAAAAGCCCCTGCACGCGCGAAAAGCGAACCCCCCAAGGTCAATCGCGAGCGCCCCGACGAGCCCGAACTCTATAAGGCGTCGAAGGAGGAACTGCTCGAACTCTACAAACAGATGCTGCTGATCCGCCGCTTCGAGGAGAAAGCGGGCCAGCTCTACGGGCTCGGTTTCATCGGCGGCTTCTGCCATCTCTATATCGGGCAGGAAGCAGTTGCGGTTGGCCTGCAGTCGGCGCTCGACGGCGAGAAGGACAGCGTGATCACCGGCTATCGCGATCACGGCCACATGCTCGCTTACGGCATCGACCCCAAGGTGATCATGGCCGAGCTCACCGGTCGCGCCGCCGGCATCTCGAAGGGCAAGGGCGGCTCGATGCACATGTTCTCGACCGAGAAGAAGTTCTACGGCGGGCACGGCATCGTCGGCGCGCAGGTGTCGCTGGGCACCGGGCTCGCCTTCAAGCACAAATATTCGAACGATGGCGGCGTCTGCCTCGCTTATTTCGGCGATGGCGCGGCCAATCAGGGCCAGGTCTACGAATCGTTCAACATGGCCGAGCTGTGGAAGCTCCCGATCATCTATGTGATCGAGAACAACCAATATGCGATGGGCACCAGCGTCAATCGCGCCTCGTCCGAGGACCAGCTTTATCGCCGCGGCGAAAGCTTCCGCATCCCGGGCATCCAGGTCGACGGCATGGACGTACTGGCGTGCCGCGGGGCGGCGGAAGAGGCGCTTGCCTGGGTCCGCGCCGGCAAGGGGCCGCTGATCCTCGAGATGAAGACCTATCGCTATCGTGGCCACTCGATGTCCGACCCGGCCAAATATCGCAGCCGTGAGGAGGTCCAGGCGGTTCGCGACAAATCCGATCCGATCGAGCATGCCAAGCAATTGCTCGAGAAGCTGGGCGTGAAGGAAGACGAGCTGAAAGCGGCGGAAGCCGCGATCAGGAAGCAGGTGAACGAGGCGGCGGACTTCGCCGAGCAGACGCCGGAGCCCGAACCGGGCGAGCTTTATACCGACGTGCTGGTGGAGTCGTACTGAGATGGCGATCGAGATCAAGATGCCGGCACTGTCGCCGACGATGGAAGAAGGCACGCTCGCCAAGTGGCTCGTCAAGGAAGGCGACACGGTCAAATCCGGCGACATCATGGCCGAGATCGAAACCGACAAGGCGACGATGGAGTTCGAGGCGGTCGACGAAGGCACGATCGCGCAGATCCTGGTCGCCGAGGGCACCGACAATGTGAAGGTCGGTACGGTCATCGCGACCCTGGCGGTCGAAGGTGAGGAAGTGTCGAAGGCACCGACCCCCGCGGCGGCTGAAGACAAGGCAGTCGAGCCAGAGAAGCAGGAACAAGCCGCCGAGAGCGGCACGCCGGAGCCGCATCTGGTCGAAACCGGTGCGCGCCAGATGTTCGAGGCTGCCAAGCACGATGCCGAAGTTGCCGATCCCGAGGTTCCCGCCGGCACCGCGATGGTCAAACTGACGCTGCGCGAGGCGCTGCGGGACGCGATGGCCGAGGAAATGCGCAAGGACGAGCGCGTCTTCGTGATGGGCGAGGAAGTCGCGCAGTATCAGGGCGCGTATAAGGTCACCCAGGGCCTGCTCGACGAATTCGGCGAGACGCGGGTGATCGACACGCCGATCACCGAATATGGTTTCGCCGGCGTCGGCACCGGCGCGGCGATGGGCGGCCTGCGCCCGATCGTCGAGTTCATGACGTTCAATTTCGCGATGCAGGCGATCGACCACATCATCAATTCGGCGGCCAAGACCAATTACATGTCGGGTGGCCAGATGCGCTGCCCGATCGTGTTCCGCGGTCCCAATGGCGCTGCCAGCCGGGTTGGCGCGCAGCACTCGCAGAATTATGGCCCCTGGTATGCCAGCGTCCCCGGCCTGATCGTGATCGCGCCGTACGATGCGGCAGACGCCAAGGGTCTGCTCAAGGCGGCGATCCGCAGCGAAGATCCGGTCGTTTTCCTCGAGAACGAGCTGCTCTACGGCCGAACCTTCGAGGTGCCGCAGGTCGATGACTGGGTCCTGCCGATCGGCAAGGCGCGGATCATGCGCGAGGGCAAGGATGTCACGATCGTCAGTTACTCGATCGGCGTCGGTATCAGCCTGGAAGCCGCCGACGAGCTCGCCAAGGAAGGTATCGAGGCCGAAGTGGTCGACCTGCGCACCTTGCGTCCGCTCGATCGCCAGACCGTGCTCAAGAGTTTGGCCAAGACCAACCGCATCGTGGTTGTCGAGGAAGGCTGGCCGACCTGCTCGATCGCGTCCGAAGTGGCGGCGTTCGTCATGGAGGAGGGGTTCGACGACCTCGACGCGCCGGTGCTGCGCGTGACCGACGAAGACGTGCCGCTGCCTTATGCCGCGAACCTGGAAAAGCTCGCGCTGATTTCGGCCGCCAAGGTCGTCGAGACGGTCAAGAAGGTCTGTTATCGCTGATATTGCTGTGATCGGCCCGATCCCGTTCGGGTCCCGCTTGTCGAATGCCTGCACTTCTCTCTACGAAGATGCAGGCGCTCGACGGGTGAAGCGCGAACGGGATTAGTCGAACTGGTGATGATCGGGGGCCGTTTCTGATGGTGTCGACGACGACCCTCGGCCTTGTCGGGGCGGCGCTCGCTCTGGCGATCGTCGCGACGTGCTGGATTCTGTACGCCGGATTGCGCGCCCGCGCGGCCGCCGCGGCGACGCTGGCAGGCAACGACAAGCTGAACGCGCTGTTGGCGTCCGCCCCGGCACTGGCGATGGTGGTGCGAGCCGATGGCCGGCTTGAATTGCCCGATCGGTTGGCCGACTGGCTGGGACTGGTGCCGGCGCCCAAATATCTTGCTGAACTGGTCTCGCCAGGCGCGGGCTTGACGAGCGAGGACGCTGTACTGTTCGGCGACGCTGTTACCGCGGCACAAAAGGCCGGTGAGCCATTCACGCTGACGATCCGCCCCCAGGGCTCGACGCGCATGCTTGCGGTGCGTGGTCAGCGCGCGCCGCGCGAAGTGGGGTCGCCCGGCGGCGTGGTCGTGTGGTTCTTCGACGCCACCGAAAGCCAGGCGCAGATCGGGCAGCTGCGTGACGAGGCCGCTGACCTTGGCCAGGCGTTCGCGGCGTTGCGCGGCCTGATCGAGGCCGCGCCGCTGCCGATGTGGTATCGCGGGCCCGACATGCGGCTGGCGATGGTCAATTCGGCCTATGTCCGCGCGGTCGAAGCGAGCGATGCCAAGGATGTCGTGGCGCGCCAAGTCGAATTGATCGAGGGATCGGGGATCGGTGGCCCGCTGGCCAGCGCCCTCGTCGCGCGCGATACCGATCGCCCCAACGTCCAGTCGATGCCGGCGACGATCGGCGGCGCGCGGCGCATGCTCCGTATCCACGACGTGCCGCTGCCGGCACCGCCAGGGGGCGTCGCCGGGTTCGCCATCGATATCGAGGATCTCGAACAAGCGCGGGGCGGGCTGAAGCGGTTCTCCGACGCGCAGCGCGCGATGCTCGATCGACTGTCGGCGGGCGTCGCGCAATTCGCCGCTGACCGTAGCCTCGCTTTCTGCAATCAGTCGTTCCAGCGCATGTTCGCGATGCGCAGCGAATGGCTCGCCGATCGCCCCGAATTCGACCGTGTGCTCGAACGGATGCGCGAGGCGAATCGCCTCCCCGAGGTGCGCGATTTCCCCGGCTGGAAAGCGGAGCGCCGCGACTGGTTCCTGGCGGCGACCGGCGCGATCGAGGAAACCTGGACCCTGCCGGGCGGCGTGCACCTGCGTTTGGTGGGCAATCCGCTGCCCGACGGCGGCCTGCTACTGATCTTCGAGGACCGCACCGAGCAGGTCCAGCTTGCCAGTGCGCGCGATACCCTGCTCCGCGTCCGCACCGCCACCTTCGACAATCTGTTCGAGGCGCTGGGCGTGTTCGCGGGCGATGGCCGCTTGCAGATCTGGAACAACAAATTCCGCCAGCTGTGGGAATTCGATGAGGAGTTCCTGACCAGCCATCCCCGGATCGACGCGCTGGTCGAAAAGGGGGCGGCGCGGCTCGCGCAACCGAGCCGAGCCAGCGTCATCGCCGAGATCGTGCGCTCGGCGGCGGTCGGCCGGCAACAGCGCGGCGGCCGGGTGGCGTTCGCCGACGGGCGCCATTTCGAATTCGCCGGCGTGCCGCTGCCCGACGGCAACGCGCTGTTCACGATGCTCGACATCTCCGACAGCCGGCACATCGAACAGGCGCTGCGCGACCGCAATGAGGCGCTGGAAGCGGCCGATCAGGTCAAGACCGCGTTCGTCGCCAACATGAGCTACGAATTGCGCACCCCGCTGACGTCGATCCAGGGCTTCGCCGAAATGCTGGGCGAGGGCTATGCCGGCAAGCTTACCAAACAAGCCGACGGCTATGTCGACGCCATCCTCGAATCGGTCGCGCGGCTGGCGGCGCTGGTCGACGACGTGCTCGATCTGACCGAGGCCGATCAGAACAGAATCGAGCGCCTCAGCGTCGATCTGGAAACCACAGCCTACAACGCCGCGGAGACGATCGCGCCGATCGCCAAGCGCAAGAAAGTCGATTTCGCGATCGAGGTCGCGCCGTCTACCGGCATGGTGAAAGGCGACGCCAAGAAGTTGCGCCAGATGATCGAGCATTTGCTGCGCCATGCCGTCGGCGGGATCGGGGAGGGCGGACGCGTGCTGCTCCATACCGATGGCGATGTCCGGACGGCACGGATCGTCGTGTCGGACGATGGACCGGGGATGACGCCCGACGCGATCGAGCATGCGTTCGATCGCTTCGGTGGGCACCAGGCACGCGACGACGACCGCGCGCTGGGGCTCGGCCTGCCGATCGCGCGGCAATTCGCCGAGGCGCATGGCGGGACGATCCAGTTGCTGTCCGAGCCCGGTGAGGGAACGCTGCTGATCGTCGAGCTGCCGCGATAGCTTGCGTTACAAATTTGATGCGCATAACTTATGCGCATAGGAGGTTGTGATGGCCCGAGTCCGCGAAGATCGTTCCGCATTCCGGCGTCCAACCAACGTGTCACTCGACGCCGAACTGGTGGAGGAAGCACGCGCGCTCGATATCAACATTTCGCGCGCCTGCGAGGAAGGGCTCGACCGTGTGGTGCGCGAAGAACGTCGCAGGCGTTGGATCGAAGAGAATCGTGACGCCATGGAAGCCTATAACGAATTTGTACGCGAACATGGGCTTCCGCTGGCCAAATACCGCATGTTCTGATGGCAAGGTTCGACGTCTACAAACGAGCGGGTGAGCCGCTGTTGCTAGACTGCCAGACGGATTGGTTGGACTATGTCGAAACGCGATTGGTCGTGCCGCTGGTGCCGCCCGACGCGATCAGGCGACGGATCGACAGACTGAACCCGATATTCCAGATCGCCGATGAAGAAATGATCATGATGACACCGCTCATGACAGCCGTATCCGTCAGCGAGCTTGGACGCCGCGTGGCAAATCTGAGCGAGCAGCAGGACGCGATCATGAACGCGATCGACATGCTGCTGAGCGGCTTTTGATGATCCTGCCGGACGCAGCGGCGACCGAATCATTCGGTGCACGCTTGGCGGCGGTCGTCCGACCCGGTGATGTTATTACGCTATCCGGCCCTCTTGGTGCCGGCAAGACGAGTATAGCTCGCGGCTTGCTCGGCGCCTTGGGACTCGAAGAGGAAGCGCCGTCGCCGACCTTCGCGATCGTCCAGCCGTACGCGCCGCCCGAGACGCGGCTGCCGGTGATGCATGTCGACCTCTACCGCATCGAGCATGTCGAGGAACTCGACGAACTCGGGCTCGACGAAGCGCGCGAGGACTCGGTTCTGCTGATTGAATGGCCGGAGCGCGCGCCCGACCGATGGCCCGACGCCTTGGCATTGACCTTGGACTTCGCACCCGATGGCGGACGCCGCTTGACAGCAACCGTGCCCACGGCATGGGAGGGGCGATGGCCCTTGACATGAATCCACCGGCGGGGACCGCCGATTTCCTCGCCAAACTGGGCTGGGGAGAGGGCGATGTGCTGCCGCTCGCCGGCGACGCCTCGTTTCGCCGCTATTTCCGCGTTGCCGATCACGGCCGCAGCGCGATCCTGATGGATGCGCCACCGCCGCATGAGGATCCGCGTCCGTTCATCGAGGTCGCCCAATGGCTGGTCGCGCGGGGATTCCCCGCTCCGGTGATTTTCGGCACCGACCTGGAACAAGGGTTGGTGCTGATCGAGGATTTCGGCGACGCCCGGATGCGCGAGACGGTCGATGCGGCGCCCGAAAGCCTGTTGCGGATGTACGAGGCAGCGGTGGACATCCTGATCCGCTTGCGCGGCGAACCCGCCGGCCCGTGGCGCCCCTATGACCGCAAGGAACTGCAGCGCGAAGCCGATTTGCTTACCGAATGGTATTGCCCGGCGATCGGCTTGACGGTCGATACCGACGGTTACGCCAAAGCATGGGGTGAGGTGTTCGACCATGCGCTGGCGGCCGAGCCGGTGACCGTGCTGCGCGATTATCATGCCGAGAACCTGATGTTGATCGGCGGCACCGAGGCGCTTGGCCTGCTCGATTTCCAGGACGCCTTGGCCGGGCATCCGGCCTATGACCTGGTCTCGCTGCTGCAGGACGCGCGGCGTGATGTCGAGCCCGAGATCGAAGCGGCGATGCTCGCCCGCTACCGTCGTGTGACCGGTGCCGGCGACGATTTCGACGCCGCTTATCATGTGCTCGGCGCGCAGCGGAACGCCAAGATCGTCGGCATCTTCACCCGCCTGTGGCGGCGCGACGGCAAGCCACGCTACCCGGCGATGTGCCCGCGCGTATGGCGCTATCTCAACCGCGATCTCGCCCATCCAGCACTGGCGCCGGTCAAAAAGTGGTTCGACGCCAATATCCCGGCCGACCAGCGCGGCGACCCGATGGAGATCGCCCGCGCATGACCGCGAAACGCACCCCGAAACGTACGCTGTCGCTGCGGCCGGATCCGGGCGGGACAGTTCCCGAAACCGCGATGGTGATGGCGGCCGGCATCGGCAAACGCATGCGTCCGCTGACCGCTACGCGGCCCAAACCCCTGATCCAGGTCGCCGGGCAGACCCTGCTCGATCACGTGTTCGACCGCCTGCGCGCAGCGGGCATCAAGCGCGCGGTGGTCAACGTCCATTATCTCGCCGACGCGCTCGAAGCGCACCTCAAGAACCGGGTGAAGGGCGTCGATATCGTCGTCTCCGACGAACGCGACCAGTTGATGGAAACCGGCGGCGGGATCGTGAAGGCGCGCGACCTGATCGGCGACAAGCCGTTCGTCGTCGCCAATGCCGACAATCTATGGGTCGATGGACCGGCTGACACGATCAAGCTGCTCGCGTCACGCTGGGACGACGACCTGATGGACGCGCTGTTGCTGGTGGTACCGCTGGCGCGCGCGCACAACCATGGCGGGTTGGGCGATTTTCACCTCGACGCCAATGGCCGTATCACCGGGCGCCGCAAGCCGGGCAGGGTGGCGCCGTTCGTCTATACCGGCGTCCAGATTCTGTCACCGCGCGTGATCCAAGATTGGCCGGAGGGGCCGTTCTCGACCAACCTGTTCTGGAACCGCGCGATCGAAGCCGGGCGCGCTTATGGTTTCGTCCATCAGGGATTGTGGTTCGACGTCGGCACGCCGCCGGCCATCGCCAAGACCGAGGCGCTTCTGATCGATGCTTAGGGAGCGGGCTTATCGCCCACGCTCGTGCCGTCATGCCGGGCTTGTCCCGGCATCCAAGGTGCACAAACGGCTGACTTCCGGAGAGGCGCGTTGGACCCCGGCACAAGGCCGGGGTGACGGTTGAATGCTCAGGCACAGACGCGCCTATTTCAATGTCGGGTTGGCGTTGCTCGCTGTGGTAGTTGATTGGCGGTCATGAGTTCGACCTCTCAACGCGGCCTCGCGCTTTACACGATTCCGGCGCAGCGAGCCTTTGCCGATGCGCTCGTCGCCGGGCTGATGAAGCGGTTTGGCGGCGATCCGATGCGAGTCGCGCGCGGGCTGATTCTCCTGCCCAATAATCGCGGTCGTCGCGCGGTGCAGGACGCCTTCGTCCGTGCGAGCGGCGGTGGGCTGTTGCTGCCCCGGCTGGTGACGATCGGCGATCCCGCGCTCGACGAGGCGGCCGGCGCGATGCTCGATCCGGCCGACGACCTGGAGCCGTTGCCACCGCCGGTCGATCCACTGGCGCGACGGATGATCCTGGCTAGGCTGGTCAGCGAGGAGCGCGCGCGCCGGGGCGAACCGATAGCCGCCGACGAAGCCGTGCGACTGGCCGGAGCGCTGGCGCGGACGCTCGACCAGTTGCTGGTCGAGGAAGTCGCGGCGACGAAACTCGTCGAGCTCGACGTTGCGCGCGAATTGACCAGCCATTGGGAGCGCGCGCTCGACCTGTTCCGTATCGTGAGCGACCGCTGGCCGGCGGAGTTGGCGCGGCTGGGCGCGATGGATGCGGCGACGCGGCGTGCGATCATGCTGCGCCGATTGGCCGCGCGGTGGAAAGAGACGCCGCCCACCGGCTTCGTCTGTGCCGCTGGCATCACCGATCCGGCGCCGGCCGTGGCGACTTTGTTGCGGCGTGTCGCAGAGCTCGACGAGGGATTGGTCGTCTTCCAGGATCTCGCCACCGCGATGCCGGTGGAGGAATGGGACGCGCTCGGGCCGCATGAGCCGGATGCCAGCGGGTTCAAGGCGCGGTCGATCGAAACCCATCCGCAATTCCAGTTGAAGCTGCTGCTCGAGCGGATGAGCGCGGGGCGTGGCGAAGTGAGCGTCTGGCGCGAAGGCAGCGATCACGATGCCTCCGTCGCGCGCGGCAAGGCGATTGCCAACGCCTTCGCGCCCGCCGACTTCACCGGCAAATGGACCGACCTGGAGGCCCCGGACCGGCGACTGACCGGGATACGCGCGGTCGAGCTGGCGACCCCGGCTGACGAGGCGCAGGCGATCGCGTTGGCGTTGCGTGGCGCCCTGGAAGTCGAGGGGCGTACCGCTGCCCTGGTCACGCCCGACCGGACGCTGGCGGAGCGCGTCGCGGCGCATTGCGCGCGCTGGGGGATCGATGTCGACGATACCGCAGGCCGCCCGCTCGCGACGCGTGCGCCGGGGACGTTGCTGACGATGCTGGCCGAGGCCGCGGCGCAGGACTTTGCGCCGCTGGCGTTGCTGGCACTGCTCAAGCACCCCCTCGTCCAGAGCGGCGAGCCGCGGACTTTGTGGCTCGACGGCGTGCGCGCTCTCGACCGTGCGTTGCGCGGGCCGCGTCCCGCACCAGGGCTGGCGGGAGTCGATGCGCATTTGCTCGACGGCGACGAGCGCGAGGCGCCGATCCGCGCGGCGGCGCGCCAGGTCTGGCCGGAAATGCGCGGGCTGCTCGAACCCTTGGCGCGCTGTTTCGGCGATGGCGACCAACCGTTGGCGGCGATGATCGCGACCTTGCGCGAGACGGCCGAGGCCCTGTGCGGTTTCGCGGTCTGGGCGGGGCCGGCGGGCCGCGCGGCGGCCGAATTGCTCGCCGATCTCGAGTTGCGCGCGGCGGATGGACCGGCATTGGTCGATCCAGCCAGCGTCGCGCCGCTGCTGCGGACCTTGATGGAGGAAGTTGCGATCCGTCCGCCGCAGGGCGGCCATCCCCGCCTGGCGATCTACGGCCTGATCGAGGCGCGATTACAGACCGCGGACCTGACGATCCTGGGCAGTTTGAATGAGGGAACGTGGCCGGCGATCGCCGCGCCGGATCCGTGGCTGGCGCCGCGCATCCGCGCCGAATTGGGGTTGCCGGGGCTCGATCGCGGGATCGGCGTCGCGGCGCACGATTTCGCCAACGCGCTAGGCGCGCCGGAAGTACTGATCACACGCGCGCGCAGGGACGGGCGGTCGCCGACGTTGGCGTCGCGCTTCTGGCTGCGGCTCGAAGCTCTCGCGGGGGATCGCTTCGTCCGCGACCCCGATCTCGCGACGTGGGCGGCGTCAATCGACAATCCCGGCGTGCACGAGCCGGCTTCGCGGCCCGAGCCGGCGCCCGCCGTTGAAGACCGGCCGCGCCAGATCTCGGTGACCGAGGTCGATCGGCTCAAGGCCGACCCGTACGCCTTTTACGCACGCCGCATGCTGCGGCTGGGTGCGATCGATCCGGTAGATGCCGAACCAAGCCCCGCCTGGCGCGGCAATCAGGTCCATGCGATCCTGGAAACCTGGTTTCGCGAAGACGGCGCCAATCCGGAGACCTTGCGCCCGCGCGCCGAGGCCTTGCTGGGCGACGTGCGGACGCATCCGATGATCCGCGCCTTGTGGGGGCCGCGACTGATCGAAGCGGTCGACTGGATCGCGCGCGAAGTCTCGGATCGTGCGGGCGAGCGGTCTATCCTGGCGGTCGAGGGCAAAGGAACGCTGCAGCTCGCGGGCGTCGAATTGTCGGGGCGATTCGACCGCATCGACCGGCTCAACGATGGCGGACTGGTGGTGGTCGATTACAAGACCGGGCAACCGCCCTCGACCGCGGCAGTGCGCGCGGGGTTCAGCTTGCAGCTCGGCTTGCTAGGGATGATCGCCGAAGCGGGCAAGTTCGCCGGGGTGGCGGGTAAGGCCGAAGCGTTCGAATATTGGTCGCTCGCTCGCAATCGCTCCGGCGGATTCGGCTTTGTCGATTCGCCATGTGATCCGAAGAAGAAGGACCCGATCCCGGGCGACGAATTCGTCGCCGAGGCGCGGCGCAATTTCACCGAGGCGGCCGAGGCGTGGCTGACCGGCGCGGCGCCGTTCACCGCCAAGTTGAAACCCGAATTCGCGCCGTTCGGCGATTACGACCAGCTGATGCGCCGCGACGAATGGTATGGCCGTGAGCAGCGCTGACGCGATCCTCCCGCGGCTCGTCGACGAGCAGGCGCGCGCGAGCGATCCCTCGTCGCACGTCTGGCTGGCTGCCTCCGCCGGGACGGGCAAGACCCAGGTGCTGGCGGCACGGGTCTACCGCCTGTTGCTCGGCGGGACCGATCCCGGCGCGATCCTGTGCCTGACCTTCACCAAGGCGGGTGCGGCGGAAATGGCGGGGCGGATCAACCAGCGGCTGGCGCGCTGGGTGCGCGCGTCCGAAGCCGACATCCGGGCAGATCTCGCCTCGCTGGGCGAGCGCGCCACCCCGGCGCTGATCGCGCGGGCACGGACCCTGTTCGCCAAAGTGCTCGACGCGCCGGGCGGCGGGCTACGCATCCAGACCATCCACGGCTTCTGCCAGTCGCTGCTCGCTGCCTTCCCGGTCGAGGCGGGGCTGACGCCGGGATTCCGGCCGCTGGAGGCCCGCGAGGAATCGGCGCTGGCGCGCGAGACGCTGGCGCAATTGCTGGTCGATGCCGAGCGCGAAGGACGCGACGGCGCGGTGCGCGCGGTTGGCGCCCTGAGCTTGAGGCTGGGTGAAGAGGGCGCGGAGGCTTTCCTGCGTGCCTGCGCCCGAGCGCCGGCGGCGATGGCGGCGCTGCCGATGGGCGAGGGCGTCGGTCCCTATGTCCGGCGCGCGCTGATCGGGGTGGACGATGTCGAGGCGGCGATTACCGATGGCTGCGCCCAGCTGGACGACGACCTGCTCGAGCATTTGCGCGACCTCAATCAGGCTTGGGGCACCAAGAATGGACTTGCGCGTGCCGACATCATTGCCACCTGGCTGACGAAGAATGCGGAACAGCGGGCTGCGACGCTCGACGAACTGCACGGCGTCTGGGCACGGCAGGACGGTGAGTTGCGCTCGTTCGCCAAGGGACAGGCGCCGCAGGACGAGGATTACGCGGCGATCGCGGCCGATTTCCACGAGCAGGTCTCGCGCCTGATCCAGATGCGCCATCTGGCGGATTATGCCGATCTGCTGGCTGCCGGGCTCGCGGTCGGGCGCGACTATGCCTTCGCTTACCGTGCCGCCAAGCGCCGGATCGGCGCGGTCGATTTCGACGATCTGATCGACGCCGCGGTCGCGTTGTTGCGCCAGGACGGGATGGGCGACTGGGTTCGCTTCAAGCTCGACCAGGCGACCGATCATGTCCTGATTGACGAGGCGCAGGACACCAATTTGCGGCAATGGGAAATCGTCGACGCAATCGCGAGCGACTTCTTTTCCGGCTTCGGCTCGCGCGGCGATAAGCGTCGGACGCTCTTTACCGTCGGCGACTATAAACAGGCGATCTTCGGCTTCCAGGGCACCGATCCGCTCAATTTCCGCTGGGCCGAACGCCACTTTCGCGACCTCGCCGAGGTGAAGAGCGATATCAGCGAAATCGAACCGACGCCGTTCGAGCAACTCGCACTGACCTCTTCCTTCCGCTCGACCCAACCGATCCTCGATTTCATCGACGCCGCGATCGGCGTGCTCCCGGGCGGCGGGCTGGGAGTCGACGACAACCAACGGCATTCGAGCAAGGTAGAGGGGCCGGGGCAGGTCAATCTGTGGGCGCCCACCTTGGCTGGCGAGGAAGATGAAGGCGAGGAGGGCTGGGTCGCCGACGCGGTGCGTGCGCATGCGACGCGGATCGCCGCGCAGGTCAAGGCGTGGCTCGACCCCAACGACCCGCTGATCCTGGAGAGCAAGGGACGGCCGCTCCGTCCGGAAGACGTGATGATCCTCGTCAAGCGACGCGGCGAACTCGCGTCGTTGATCGTCGCTCGGCTCTATGCGGAGGGCGTGCCGGTCGCGGGCGTCGACCGTTTGCGATTGACCGCGCCGCTGGCGGTGCAGGACCTGCTCGCCGCGATCCGGTTCGTGCTTCAGCCGCAGGACGATCTCGCACTCGCCAGCTTGTTGGTGTCGCCGCTGATCGGCTGGAGCCAGGAAGACCTGATGCACGCGGCGATGAAGCGGCGCGGTGGGCTTTGGGCACACCTCCAGGCGACCCAGCCGGCCGAGCGGATCGCACCGCTCGCCGCGATGCTGCGGCGCGCGGATTTCACCACGCCCTACGTCTTTCTCGAGGAAATGCTGACGGGACCGCTCGACGGACGGCGAAACCTGATCCGGCGGTTGGGGCAGGAAGCGCGCGATCCGATCGACGAATTGCTCAATGCAGCACTCGAGTTCGAGCGCGTCGCGATCCCGTCGTTGCAGCGCTTCCTCGACTGGTTCGACCGTGGCGATGTCGAGATCGTTCGCGATCCGTCGCAGCCGCTCGACGCGGTTCGCGTAATGACCGCGCATGGCGCCAAGGGGCTGCAGGCGCCGCTGGTCATCCTGGCCGACGCCACCGCCGATCCGGAGGCGCGGCCGCGATCGACGCTCGATTGGCAGGCAGACCAGCACGTCAAGCTGCCGGTGTTCCGCCCACGCAAGGAACAACGGTCCGGGGTATTGGCCGAGGCGATCACGACCGCGGACGCGCGCGAACTCGCCGAGCATTGGCGTTTGTTCTACGTCGCCGCGACGCGCGCCGAGGAAAGATTGGAGATAGCGGGGTCGCTGGGAGCGCGCTCGAAAGGCGTGCCCTCCGAGAATAGTTGGTATGCGGCAGCGGAAGCGGCGCTTGCCGCGCTGGGCACGGCGGAACGCGAAGAGGGGCCACGCCGGTCGTTCGCCGGACACGATCCGCAACCACCGGTGCGGCCGCGGCCTTCACGCACCGCGGAGACGCGCACGAGCGCTTTGCCCGATTGGGCATTCCAGCCTGCCCCGGTCGAGGCGCGGCCGCCACGACCGCTCGCGCCGTCGTCGGTGGGCGAGGACGATGTATCCGATCCGCCACCATCGGCTGCGATGCGGACAGCCGCCGAACGCGGTCGGTTGATCCACGCCCTGTTCGAGCGACTGCCTGCCTTGGCGCGCGATCGTCGCGCGGCGGCCGCCGATCGCTGGCTGTCGACGGTGGGTCAGGTCGCCGACGCGGCCATGCGAAGCGAGTTGATCGCGACGGTGCTGGCGGTGCTCGATGACCCCGCGCACGGTGATCTGTTCGGCGCCAATTCGCTTGGCGAGGCGCCCATCTCGGCGGTCGTGCCTGGCGGGTACGTGATTGCGGGAACCGTCGACCGCCTGCTGGTCGAGCCCGACCGCGTCCGCGTGATCGATTTCAAGACCGGGCGACGCGTGCCGCTGGGGCTCGACGAAGTGCCGGTGTTCCACCTGCGCCAGATGGCGGCCTATGCCGAGGCGTTGCGGGTGATCTTCCCCGGCCGGCGCATCGAGGCGGCGTTGCTCTACACCGCGGCGCCGCGCCTCTTCGATCTGTCCGACGTGCTGACTGTCCACAAGCCGGGCTTTGTCGGCATGGAGCAAAGCTAGGGCCAGACCCGTTGAGCAACCGCCACGCCGCGCCTACATTCGGGGTTAAAGGAGATTCTCTCATGGCAACCAAGCATATCAGTGACGACAGCTTCCAGGCGGACGTACTCGATTCCGACAAGCCGGTGCTGGTCGATTTCTGGGCCGAGTGGTGCGGGCCGTGCAAGATGATCGGGCCGAGCCTCGAGGAAATCTCGGAAGAGCTGGGCGAACAGGTCACGATCGCCAAGCTCAACATCGACGACCATCCCGATGCGCCGGCGCGTTATGGCGTACGCGGCATCCCGACCATGATCCTGTTCAAGGGCGGCAGCCCGGCCGCGACCAAGATCGGCGCCGAGCCCAAGGGCCGGATCAAGGCGTGGCTTGAGGGTGAACTCGCCTGATTTCAGAAGTGGTTCGAACAAGGGGCTGCATCCTTAGGGATGCGGCCCTTTTTTT
>NZ_BCYX01000055.1 GCF_001598415.1 Sphingomonas mali NBRC 15500 | reverse complement strand
CCGTGCGGCAGGCGACACCCTCTGCGAGGCATCCCCCACCCCCGACCCCTCCCCTGAAGGGGAGGGGCTAGAAACAGACCCTACCTTGCGAATTGGCAAAATCTTCACCGTCTGTCGCTATCCCCCGGCGGCGTGACAGCCGTCTTTCTCACCATCGACACCGAGCTGATGTGGCGCCATCACGCCGCCGGCTGCGACCTTGCGACCCAGATCGAGCGCTCGCTCGAGCCCGCCGGGGTCGGCATCCGCTATCAGCTCGACATGCTCGGTCGTCACGGCCTCAAGGGCACCTTCTTCGTCGATCCGATGCCGACCATGGTGTTCGGGCTCGACGCGATCCGGCCGGTGGTCGAAACGATCCTGGCGGCGGGGCAGGAGGTCCAGCTCCACATGCACCCCAATTGGGCGGGGGCGAAGGCGGACGATGCGGGCAAGAGCTCAGGCCGGTTCGAGCTGATCGACTATAATCTCGACGAACAACGCGCGCTGATCGTCGGCGCGCGCGACCTGCTCAAGGCCTGCGGCGCGTCGGAGCCCGTCGCGTTCCGCGCGGGCAGCTATGCCGCCAACGACGCCACGCTGGTTGCGCTCGCCGAACTCGGCTTCCGTTATGACAGCAGCCATAACGGCGCCGACGCGCCCTGGCCCAGCCAGATCGGCCTGCCGCGGCGCCAGATCGCGCCCGTCGCGCATGAGGGCGTGACCGAAGTCCCGGTGACGGTGATCGAGGACGTCCCCGGCAATCTGCGTCATTTCCAGATCTGCGCGCTGTCGCAAGGAGAGATGCGCGCTGCGCTCGATCATGCCGTGGCCGAAGAGCATGAGGCGGTGACCGTCGTCAGCCACGGCTTCGAACTCGCCAATCGCGCCGGCACGCGCGCCAACGGCGTCCATGTCGGGCGGTTCGAAGGATTGTGCGCGATGCTCGCCGATGCCCGGTCCACGTTGCCGACCACCTGGTTCCGCGACCTGCCCGATTTCGCCGCTGCGGGGCAGGCGACTCCGCTCGCGCCCAACATGCTGCGCACGCGCTGGCGCCAGGCCGAGCAACTCTGGTCGAACCTGGTCGAGGAACGCGCGGCGTGAGCACTGCACGCCCGCTGCCGCTCAAATTCCAGATCGGCGCGCGCACGCTCGGCGCGATCCGTCGCGATCTCGTCCGCGTGCCGCTCAGCCTCGACGACGCGCTCGATGGGGACCTGCCCGATCTGCCACCGCTCGATCCGGTCGCCGACGGCTATCTCGTGACCTCGCTCGCCGAGCATCACCGCCATGCGCTCGCCTACGCAGCCAGCCCGGCGATCGCCTTCACCCGTCAGCGCTACACGCGCCGCTACGCCGATCTGACGATCGGATTCCAGGCCTATCTCGATCGCCTGTCGTCGAACACGCGTTCGGGCATCAAGCGCAAGGCGAAGAAAGTCGCCGCCGCCTCGGGCGGTACGCTCGACGTGCGCCGCTTCGCCACCCCTGCCGAATTGCGCAAGTTCCATGAGGTCGCGCGCCGCCTCGCGCTCGCCACCTATCAGGAAAAGCTGATGGGCGCAGGTTTGCCCGACGCGCCCGATTTCCTCCAGCGCATGTATGTCATGGCGGCCGAGGGCAATGTCCGCGCCTGGCTATTGTACGTCGGCGGCGAGCCCGCGGCGTATCTTTATTGCCCGGTCCATGACGGCACCGTCATCTACGAATTTGTCGGCCACGATCCGCGGTTCGGCGATCTCTCGGTCGGCGCCGTGCTCCAGGTCGAAGCGTTGCGCGACCTGTTCGCCGACCCCGCCTGCCGCCGCTTCGACTTCACCGAGGGCGACGGCCAGCACAAGCGCCAGTTCGCCACCGGCGGCGTCGATTGCTGCGACCTGCTGCTGCTGCGCCCGACCCTGGCCAATCGCCTCGCCGTCGCCGCGTTGGCAGGATTCGACGGCACGATGGCGTTGGCCAAGGCGAGCGTGGAGCGGCTGGGGCTGCAGGACTTAGCGAAGAAGGTCCGCCGCGCCTGAGTGGAGATGGGCTCCGCTGAGTCACCTATTTCCGTTTACGATCCATCCGGTTTCGTCACAGGTGGCGCTGCCTTTGAGCGGACCAACTTCATCGGTGGGCCGCCTTCGATGAAGGTGAAGCTCGAATAATCGGGAGCGAACTCGGCGGTGACGCCCATGGCGGTGGACAGGAAACGCGTGCTGGACAGTGCGATCAGACGTTCGGGGGTGGGGCCGCCGGTATATGCGAACAGTCCATCCGGCCTCGCTTCGAGAACGACCGAGAGCCCGGCGCCTTCGAAATACCCGGCAGCTTTGGAGAGTTCTGCGAGCGACAGCATTTTCTCCTCGGTCGCCGGCGCCGCAATGTCCGTCCAACCGTAATCGGTCGCGACGGCGCGAACGACTTCGTCCATCAGCCGCCGGCCCTGGCCTCCGTTGGTCAGCGCGACGATGCCTTCGCCCTTGCCGACATAGGCGATCATGAAGGATTGGAAGCCTTCGTTCACGCCGTCATGGCCAAATCGCGCGGCGCCGGTCGTGTATAGCGCGGTGCCGAGTCCCCAATTGTCTTTGACCGGCGCCAGCATCTCGCGCGTCATGGCTGGCGAAAGGCGGTGGCCCTTTTTGCCCGCGGCCGAGGCTTGAATGTCCATCTGCAATCGCGCGAGGTCACTCGCGCTGGTCCACAATCCTGCGGGGCCCAGTTCGGGATAGACGTGGTAGTTGCCGGGGATCGGCACGCCATTGGCGTGACCGAATGCCATGTCAGCGCGGATCGTCGCGGAAGGCGGCTGCGCATAGGCGCTGCGCGTCATGCCAAGCGGGCCCAGCAGCTCGCGCTCAGCCAGTTCGGCGAAAGGAATCCCGCTCACGTCGGAGAGGGCTAGCTGCGTCAGCACATAGCCGCCGCCCGAATATTGATACTGTCCGCTGGCCGGAAGCACGCTGCGCACCGGCGCGCTGTTGCTTGGCGGTGCGCCGTCCAAGATCTGGACCGGCGACGGCAGCGGCGCGCCCGGCAAATAGCCGGCGAAACCATGAACGCCGAGTCCAGCCGTGTGACTCAGCAGTTCGCGGAGGGTGACGCCATTTGGCGCCAGTTTCGGATCCTTTGGCAATTGCCACGAACGAAGCGCGTCGTTGATGTCCCGATCCAGCCCGATCTTGCCCTGCTCGACCAGCCGCAGCGCCAGCATCGCCGTCGCGACCTTGCTGATCGACGCGGCCTGGAAGGCGGTCTCCGGCGTAACCGGCGCGCAGCTCGCGGTATCGCGAAAACCCCAGCCGCGCGCCCAAGCGAGCTTGCCATCATGAATCACCGCGACGCTGATTCCCGGCACGTCGTACCGGCGCATCTCCTTGGCCAGGCTGAACGGCTTGTCATCCGGTTTGATGACGGGCGGGCGTAAGTTCGCCTCTACGTTGCGGGTATGCGCGTTGCTCGGCCCACCCGCAGCCTCGGTCGGGGGCGCGCAGCGGTCCGGCCGCGCGGCCGCGGGACTGGCAAGCGCCGAAACCACGACCGAACCGAGCAATATGAGCCTGTGCTTCTTGTGCATTATCTTTTCCCTCATTCATCGATCGGACAAGGCCAGTGACGTCGCTCAACGGGCGCGCGTCACCGTCCCCAGCACAAGGCGCGGTTGCTCACCGGCGGGCGACTAACGACCGGGTTCAGGTCCCGCGCTGCAAGGTAAAATTCGAAAAGTTGGACGATGGCGACCGGCAGTCATGAGTTTAATACAACATATGTAGATTTAAGAGTCAATGAAGGCATTCGAGGCCCGTTGCACTCTCAGCGCACGATGGGTGTCGACGCGCGCAGGACGGGATGGGCGGCTCTCATTTGAGGCCGCCGAGCGCCCAATCCCAGTGGTCAGAGATATTCCTAACGCCTGAAAATCGTCGCCCGGTTTGCGCTCGCTAAACTGCTCAATGATCGCAGCGCGGATTGATAGCTCGGTCGCCCGCGACAGTGGCTTTCACCAAATACAGACCGCGAAGCCTGATAATATAGCCTTGACTAGCATTTTATAATGACCTCAAATCCCGCAAAAATAACGGGAGGAAGCCATGAAGAGCGTGATCGAAAGAGGTCTGCTGGCGGGAACAGCGATGTTGTGGTCGATGGCGGCGGGCGCGCAGACTGCCTCGGTACCGCAGCCGGACCCCGCTCAGACACAGACACCCCCGGCCGCAGCGGCCGACAATTCGGGCCAGTTGGGCGACATCATCATCACTGCCCAGCGCCGCGAACAGTCGCTGCAAACAGTGCCGATCAGCGTCGCCGCTTTCAGTGCCGCCAATATCAAGGCGCTCAGCGCCGAATCGATCGGCGACCTCGACAATTTCACGCCGGGTCTGACGATCAACGATACGTCGGTGACTCAGCCCAGCTTCACCATTCGCGGGGTCTCGACCGACGATTTCGGGATCGGCACCGACCCGTCGGTCGGCATTTTCATCGACGGTATCTATTCCGGCCGCTCGGGATCGTCGCTGATCTTCTTCAACGACATCAATCGGGTCGAGGTCCTGAAGGGGCCACAGGGCACGCTGTTCGGCCGCAATACGTCCGCCGGCGCGATCTCGATCATCACCAACAAGCCGTCGCCCGATCCGGAAATGACCGCCACGGCGCAGTTCGGCAATTTTGCCAAGACCAAGCTCGACGTGATGGGCAATGTGCCGATCACCGATACTCTGTATTTGCGCGTCGACGGCGTGATCAACCGTCGCAATGGCTATCTGAAGGACGCGGTCACCCATGACGATCGCGAGCGCGAAAACAGCACTTCAGGGCGGGTCGCGCTGCGCTGGGCGCCGAGCGCCAATACCGATTTCGTCCTCGCTTACGATCATGACGACACCAACAAGGATGGGCCGGCTGCGGTCGGCATCAGCGCCTTTGCCCTGAGCAAGGATCCGTTTGGCCCGTTCGCCAACGACGTGATCGGCAACAAGGAAACCCGCATATTGAACGGGGTCTCGTTGACCGCGACCCAGCATATGGGCGCGTTCACCCTGACCAGCATCAGCTCGTTCAAGCATTTCGAGACGCACAATCGCGAGGATGAGGACGGGACCAACGATCCCACCCGCTATCTCGACACCGAGAATGCCGAGCGGAATTCCAGCCTCTATCAGGAAATACGGCTGGGCTATGAAAGTGATCGGATCAGCGCGATCGCCGGGGCAAGCTATTATCACGAACGCGGCCGCCAGCAGAGTATCGTGACGGCGCTGACCGATTCGGTGAACCGGCTGATCAGCGATGCGACGGCTGGGCAATTCCCGATCTTCTCGATCCTCGACAGCGTCGGCCTACCGGTATTCGGCAACACTTTCCAGGAGACGATGAGCAACCGCGCCGCGAACGACAGCTATGCGGTGTTCGGCGATGCGACCTTCAAGGTGACGCCGCGATTGAGCCTGACCGCCGGCATTCGCTATACGCACGACCTGAAGAAATTCAGCTGGTTCAATGGCCCGTTCTCCGCACCTGGGCTCGATGCGATCAAGGCGCCTGGCGCACTCTACAATGCGATCCTCGGCGTGCCGGCCTTTCCCGATGGCGACTTGTTCAGCGTGTCCGATTTCTTCGGCGCGACGATCGGCCCGAACGGCCTGATTTTCGACGAAGGCGCGCTGGAAGGCGTGCAGTTCACGCGGCGCGCATCCTTCAACGACGTCTCACCGCGCTTCGTCGTGCAATATGACGCAACCCCCGATGTCCACCTCTATGCCTCGGCCTCGCGCGGCTACAAGGCCGGCGGGTTCAACTCGGTCCAGGTCAATTCCTTCTTCGAGCCGGAAAAGGTCTGGAATTTCGAGGGCGGCATCAAGTCCGAACTGTTCGACCGCCACGTGCGGTTCAACCTTTCGGGCTATTATTTCAAATACAGCAACCGCCAGGCGCTCAGTCTGGAGAATACCGGCGGCGCGGTTCCGCAATATATCACGCTGTCGGGCGACTCCGAGGCGTACGGCCTCGATCTCGACACGCAATTCGTGGTTTCGCGCGATTTCTCGATCACCGGCACCGCCGGACTGATCGAGTCCAAATGGGTGAAACGGGTCGAGCAGGGCATCGACATTTCCGGCCAGCCGACCGGCGAGCCGGTGTTTCGCGGCATAATCGGGCTGCACTACAAGCACGATACCGGCAATGGCACGATCTTCGGCGACGCCAGCTACAGCTATACTTCGCGTCAACGGCTCAACGATGCGGCGCGCGCGATCAATGCCTTCATCGCCACGCCCGTCGCGGCCGGTGGGGCGGGCGTGGACTTGTCAAAGATCGACCGGCTGTGGGCGCCGCGCAACATCATCAACGCCAAGATCGGCTGGCGCTCTCCTGGTGAGCGTTATTCGATCGCTTTGTTCGCCGAGAACCTGCTCAACGAAAAATATCTGCGCACATTGAATACGATAACCGCGGATACTTTCCACACGCCCTATGTCCGGCGTGACCAGCCCGGTTTTTACGGCATCGAGCTCGGACTCAAATTCTGATCGAACGGGAGAGAAGGATGACCAAAGGAATTGCGCTGGCCGGCTGCGCCGCGCTGCTTGCGCTGATGAGCGGCTGCGGACCGAAAGTCGACCAACAGGGCTTCACCGTCGATCCCGATTTCGAGAAGAACCTGCAACAGAAGCTGCTCGACGCCAAACCGGGCAGCGTGATCGATGTCCCGGCGGGCAAATATGCGCTGACCCGCAGTCTCAGCCTGACGGCGGACGGGGTCACGATCCGGGGCGCGGGCATGGGCAAGACCATCCTGTCCTTCGCCAGACAGAGTTCGGGTGCCGAGGGCATGCTGGTCACCGGCAACGATTTCACGATCGAGGATCTGGCGTTCGAGGACACCAAGGGCGACGCGCTCAAGGTCAACGGCGTCAAGAACTCCGTGATCCGCCGCGTTCGCGCCGAATGGACCGGCGGCAGCAAGACGTCGAACGGCGCCTATGGCCTCTATCCGGTGCAAGTCACCAACGTGCTGATCGAAGGCAGCGTGGTGAAGGGAGCGTCCGACGCCGGCATCTATGTCGGGCAATCGAACAATATCATCGTCCGCGACAATCGCGCCGAGGGCAATGTCGCCGGAATCGAGATCGAGAATTCGAACAATGCCGACGTCTACGGCAACATTGCGACCGGCAATGCCGGCGGCATTTTGGTGTTCAACATGCCCAATTTGCCGGTGCCGGGCAGCAAGACCCGCGTCTTCAAGAACCAGGTCTTCGCCAACAATCACGCCAATTTCGGTGCGAAGGGCAGCGCGGTCAGCTCGGTGCCGGCGGGATCCGGGGTGATCGTCAATTCCAACGACCAGGTCGAGATTTTCGATAACGACATCAAGGACAACAAGACCGCCAACGTCCTCATCTCGAGCTATTATTCGACCGGCTTCGATACCAAAAAAGGCATCGCCGCGGCTTACGACCCCTATCCGGAGAATATCTATGTCACCGGCAACCGCTTTTCGGGCGGGGGCGAGGACCCCGGCAACCCGACTCTCGTCCCGCTCAAGGCGGTGAATGGCGGTCGGTTGCCCGATATATTGTGGGACGGGTTCACCAACCCGAAGATCAAGGACCCGGGCATCTGCGTCCAGAATGGCGCCGCTAAGACGCTCAACGCCGATGGTCCGTCCAAATTCGCCGGCGCGCGGATCGATACCGGGCGCAATTGCGCGCCGCCGTCGCGTCTGCCCGCGATCGTGCTGCCTGACGCGATGACGAAGGACAGCGGCACCAAGTCATGATCGTTCGCCTGGTCGTTTCCCTCTGCGCGGCGCTGCTGCTCGCGGCCTGCGGCCATGGGCCGCGGGCCGTGACTTTCCATGCCGACGACAATCCGGAAAAGCTGTCGGCCTGGGGCCTGTTCACCGTGGCCGATGGGCGCATCGCCCCGCACGAGGGGATGGTGACGTACGACCTGCAGACGCCGCTGTTCAGCGATTATGCCCAGAAATGGCGGACGATCTGGATGCCCAAGGGCGTTCATGCGGCGTATCGCCCGAATACCGCCTTCGATTTTCCGGTCGGGACGATCGTCACCAAGACCTTCTATTACACCGCGCCGGCGAGCGCGACCGATCCCCAGACGAGCGATACTGTCGTCAAGATGACACCGGCGACGTATCAGGCTGGCGTCTCTGGCCTCGATCTCCGCCATGTCCGCCTGATCGAGACCCGATTGCTGGTCCGGCGCGCGTCCGGCTGGGTCGCGTTGCCGTATATCTGGGATACCGACGGCCGTGACGCGACGCTGGCACGGACTGGTGCCGATATCGCGCTGACGCTCGATGAGGGCGGGAAGAAGGTAGCGTTCGACTATTCCGTGCCGAACCAGAATCAGTGCGCGGGCTGCCATGTTCAGGACTTTCGCACACGCGCGATCGAGCCGATCGGGCTGAAAGCGCGCAACCTCAACCGCGACTTCCCCGGCGAAGGTGGTGAGATCAACCAGCTGAAGCGGCTGGTCGCGAAGGGCTATCTCTCCGGCCTGCCCGCCAGCGGCGTGCCGCGCAACGCCAACTGGCAGGACCTCAAGATCGACCTTGTCGATCGCGCGCGTGCCTATCTCGACATCAATTGCAGCCATTGCCACAACCCGACCGGCGCGGCGCGCACCTCGGGCCTATGGCTCGACGCGGAGACGATCGACCCGCGCCTGCTCGGCATGTGCAAACCGCCGGTCGCGGCCGGGCGTGGCACCGGAGACCGGCCGTTCGATGTCGTTCCCGGCCATCCCGAGCGCTCGATCCTGCCTTATCGCCTCGCCAGTACCGATCCCGGCGTGATGATGCCCGAGCTCGGCCGCGACATCGAGCATCATGAAGGCGTCAAGCTGATCTACGACTATATTCTGACTCTGAAAGGCGCGTGCACCGAGGACGACGGAACCGGACAGGCGGCGCGATGAGCTGGCCCGTCGGTCCGCCGCGATGCTGATGCCGGTGCTCTGGTTCGGTGCGATCCGCGCGGTTATAGGCGGCGCGATACTCCCAGGCGCGGGGGCAACCGCGCCACCACCAATCAAGGCCTGACGTGACCGCGATCCCCACCGATATTCCACGCGCGCTCCCCAAACAGGAGCGCGCGCAGCAAACCTATGAGCTGCTGCTCGACGTGGCGGGGGAATTGCTGGCCGAGGTCGGAATCGAACGCATCTCGACCAACATGATCTGCGCACGCGCTGGCCTCACGCCTCCTGCGCTTTATCGCTACTTCAAGGACAAATATTCGGTGCTGGAGGCACTGGGCCTGCGATTGATGGAACGCCAGAACGCCGTGCTCGAGGCGTGGATCGCGCGCCATGCCGGCAAGGGTCTCGACGATCTGCAGGACAATATCGAGGAGTTGTTGCGGGAGAATGCGGCGATCACGCGCGCCGAGCCGGGAGCGGTCTGGATCCTGCGTGCGCTCCACGGTTCGCCCCGGCTTGCCCATGTCCGCATCGAGTCGCATCGTTATGTCACCGGCAAGCTGGTCGAGGCGTATGCGCCGCACCTTCCGCACATGAGCCGCGAGGATTTGTGGCTGTATATTCGCCTCACCGTCGAACTCGGCTTTGGCGCGGACGAGATGCTTTACGAGGAACCGGGTGTGGTGGCCGACGCCGTATTCCGTACCGCCGCCAACATGATGCGCGGCGGCCTGGCGACCTGACTTTGGTTATCGGGACATCATGATCTGCGGCGGCCGCCGCTCGTTCATCCCGAATAAGGGATAAAAAGAGAGCCTGTCGTGCGATCATCCGGCGCTGGCGATTGAGGGGTCGCTCTCAGGCCAGCTCGACCGGCGTCACCTCGTAATCCGCTGCCTTGAGCGCCGCGACCAACCGGTCGAGATGCGCGCGGTCGCGGGCTTCGCACTCGATGTCGGTGATCAGGCCCTTGGCGGGCAGGGTGGTGAACACGCGCTGGTGATAGACTTCGATGATGTTGACGCGCTGGTCGCTGAAGATGCGGACGACGTTGAACAACGCCCCCGGCTGATCCTGCAGGCGGATCCGTAGTCGCGCCAACCGCCCCGACCGCGCGAGATCGCGGAGCAGCACGTTGGCGAGCAGACGGGTGTCGATATTGCCGCCGCACAACACCACGCCGACGGTCTTGCCCTTAAACCGCTCCGGATGTTCGAGCAGCGCCGCGAGCCCCGCCGCGCCTGCGCCCTCGACCACCGATTTCTCGATCTGCAGCAACAGGCTGACCGCCTGTTCAAGGCTGCGTTCGCCGACCAATACGATCTCGTCGACCAGTTCGCGGACCATCGCCGAGGTGATCCCGCCCGGCTCCTTGACCGCGATGCCCTCGGCCAGGGTATCGCCCGCGCACGGATATTGAGTGCCGTTGATGCGGTTGTACATCGACGGATAGAGTTCGGCCTCGACCCCAACCACTTCGATCGGGTGATCCGCCGCCGCGGCGACCACCGCCATGCCGCTGATCAGGCCGCCGCCGCCGATCGGGGTCAGGAAGGTGTCGATCGCCGGCACATCCTCCAACATCTCGACCGCGACCGTGCCCTGGCCGGCGATGACGCGCGCGTCGTCGAACGGATGGACGAAGGTGAAGCCGCATTCCTGCTCGAGCTGGCGGGCATGGGCATAGGCTGCGTCGAACGTGTCGCCGTGGAGCACGACCTTGGCGCCATGCCCCTCGGTCTGCGTCACCTTCACGATCGGCGTGTTGGTCGGCATCACGATCGTCGCCGGAATGCCCAGGCGGTGCGCGTGATAGGCGAGGCCCTGGGCATGGTTGCCGGCGGACGCTGCGATCACGCCCTTGGCGCGTGCCGCCTCGTCGAGCTGAAGCAAGGTGTTGAGCGCGCCGCGTTCCTTGTACGCCGCGGTGAACTGGAGATTCTCGAACTTCAGATAGACGGTCGCCCCGGTCAGCTCGCTCAGCGTCTTGCTGATGAAGGTGGGCGTGCGGACGATCGAATCGCGAATGCGCTCGTGCGCGGCGCGGACGTCTTCGATGGTGACCGGAATGGTGGCGGCGATCGTTTCGGCGGGAGTCATTGGCGTCGCCTAGACCATCTGGCGTGTTGGGGGAACACGGCTTATGCCCGCCCCAGCGTAGGTTTTGAGCGCAAGAAACGGGAGTTGGCCGCGAATGATCCGTAAGCTGGTGGGGGCGGCCGTCGCGCTGTCGATGATCGCCACGCCCGCATTGGCCGACGGGCTGATCGACAATGTCAACGGCATCACGATGGACGCCAATGGCCGGGTGATCCATTTCAGCGGCGTGCTGATCGACGCAGACGGCAAGGTGAAGAAGCTGATGCAGTCGGGCGACAAGCGGCCCGACAAGCTCGACTGGCTGTCGAACCAGAAGGGGCGAACCTTGCTCCCCGGGTTCATCGACGCGCACGGCCATGTCATCGATCTCGGCTTTCGCGCGCTCGAACTCGATCTGTCCGACACCAAATCGCTCGACGAGGCCAAGGCGAAGATCGCCGCTTATGCAGCGGCCAATCCCGAGAAGAAATGGATTCTGGGCGGCGGCTGGAACCAGGAGAAATGGGGGCTGGGCCGGTTCCCGACAGCGGCCGATCTCGACGCGGCGGTCGGCGATCGCCCGGTCTGGCTCGGGCGCGCCGACGGCCACGCCAGTTGGGCCAATAGCGCGGCGATCAGGGAAGCGGGCGTCACGGCCAAGACCGCGACGCCGCCGGGCGGCCGCATCGAAAAGATTGGCACGCAGCCCGCCGGCGTGTTCGTCGATGCTGCCCAGCAATTGATCGAAAAGGTCGTACCGCAGCCGTTACCCAAGGAACGCGACCTCGCGCTGGCGAAAGCGCAGGAGATCCTGCTCGCTTTCGGCATCACCGCGACGTCAGACATGGGCACGTCGATGGACGATTGGCTGGCGATGCGCCGCTCCGGCGACCGCGGCGCGCTGCGCGTGCGGATCATGAGCTACGGGCTCGGCGTCGACACCGCGGTCAGGATCGGCGGCAACGGCCCGACGCCGTGGCTGTATAACGACCGCCTGCGCATGGCCGGGGTCAAGCTGTTCGCCGATGGCGCGCTCGGCTCGCGCGGTGCCTGGCTGCTCAAGCCCTATAGCGACGCGCCGGGCCAGTCGGGCGCGGGGTTCATGACCGACGACGTGCTGCAGAATTATATGAGCCGGGCGTCGATGGACGGGTTCCAGGTCGCGGTCCACGCGATCGGCGACCGCGCCAATCGCCAGGTGCTTGACGCGATCGAGGCAATGTCCAACACGTACAAGGGCGATCGCCGCTGGCGCATCGAACATGCTCAGATCGTCGACCCAGCCGATCTGCCGCGCTTCGCCAGCCTGAAGGTGATCGCCTCGATGCAGCCGACCCATGCCACGTCCGACCGGACGATGGCCGAGGCGCGACTGGGTCCCGACCGCCTAGTCGGCGCCTATGCCTGGGCGACGATGCTGCGCAACGGCGTCCCGCTGGCGTTCGGGTCGGATTATCCGGTCGAAAGCCCCGATCCCTGGGCGGGCTGGGCGGCGGCGTTCACGCGCCAGGACGCCAATGGCGAGCCGTTCGGCGGCTGGCGGCCCGAGGAAAAGGTGACGCGCGAACAGGCGTGGTGGGCCTTTACCCAAGGGGGCTCCTACGCCGGGTTCGCCGAGGAGAAATTCGGCCGCCTCGCACCTGGCCAGCTGGCCGATTTCATCATCGTCGATCGCGATCCGATGCTGGCGAGCCCGAGCGACCTGCGTCAGACCAAGGTCGAGGAAACATGGATCGGCGGCGCCAAGATCTATGTGCGCAAGACGGGATGACGCCGATGATGGTTAAGGCCGGATCGCTGCTGGCCGGGTCCGGCTGGCCGTGATATGGGACGATATCAGCGACAGTTTTCCCTAAGCGCCGTTGACTGAGAGACCGATCGTGCTCCCGCTGCAGGCTGGAGAAACATCATCGTCTCTCACCAGGCACTCGCTATTGTCTTCATTGTGATCGCCGTCCCGATCCTGGTGACGATGCTGGTGATATTGCTTCGCGCGGCGAGCGAGCGCCGGCGCCTGTTGCGCGGCTTCAACGAACGGCTTCGCGTGCGGGTGCCGTCGGGCGAACGCCGTCCGGGCGGAAGAACCCGCGAACAATAGAGTCAGGCCAGATCCCAGCGGTCGGCCACGTGCATGATCGCCGTCCGGACGACGGCATCATCGTTGGGCGAACAGCAGACACTGACATCCCAATTGCAGCATTGCGCGGTCGCGGCCTCGGCGAGCACCGGCTCATCGAACGCGATGCGACCGGTGGCGTCCGCGCTGAGCAGCACGGATACCGCCCAGTCCAGTTCGCCCTTCAATTCGGCGGCTGATTTGAACTCGCGTTCGATCGTCTGCGCCTCCGGTAGCGTCGGCCGGTGTACGATGGGAGCCGCGGGCGGGCGGAGGCCGCCTCGATCGCGGCTCCACGTCGGCGTCAATCGACCAGCGCGTCGACCGGTCGGTTCTGGGCGCGGGCGCGTTCTACCCGTTCCTGGCGTTCGGCCATGGCCGCCCATGCTGCGGCGGCGCGCAGGCAGCGATCGCGGACATTGTCCAACGTCGCCGCATCGGCCTCCGCTTGCGCGACAGCCGCATTTTCTCGAAAAGTATTTTGCGCCAAGGCGGTTTCTCCGGCTTGGGGAAAGCGGCGGCGCGGGATCGCGCCGCCGTATCAACTTGGCGTCAGTCGGCGTTCTGCAGGTTGCAGACCGCCATCTTGCCGTTCTTCGACGCTTCCAGCTCGTACGACACGCGCTGGTTCTGCTCCAGCGTCGCCATGCCGGCGCGCTCGACCGCGCTGATGTGCACGAAGGAGTCTTCACCGCCGGCATCGGGGGAGATGAAGCCAAACCCCTTGGTGGCGTTGAAAAACTTGACGGTGCCAGTGATGGCCATGAATATTTCCTTCGATTTCCGTCTTCTGGATGAAGACCTACCGCTTAAGGGGCAGGGAAAGAAGGATTGGTGCCGCAGCGCCGAAAACCGTCGATATGCGACTCTAGCAAGTATGATATAGCGCGTTTGGCCCGAATTTGAAAGGGTGAGCCCCCGAAATCGCTCGAAAGCGGGGCTTCGATGCCGCCGGCAACGAACGTGACATGGGCGTCGAAACGAATAATCGCCGTCTGCGACGATATTGTTGTCTGCGCACTGGCCCGATCGAATACTGAACAGATACGACAATCGATAAGACAAGGGCCGCGACATCCATTGATGCCACGACCCTTATCCCCCTTTATCTTTGCCACGCGGCCGGCCGGAGGAGCGCGTCCGGCGATGGCGGTCGTCCGTACCTCGCGTTTTCAGCGACGGGCGACGCGGATCTCGGTATCCGATCGGTCGACCACATGGGCGATCCCGTTGAGGTCCATCGCGGTGACGAAACCATCGACATCGCCGGCCGCGAAAACGCCGACGATCTCGGTGTCGGGAACCGCGCCGTCGGCGAACACGATCTTCTGGCGCGAATAGCGATTGACCTCCGCGATCGCGGTCGCCAGCGGCTCGCCGACGAAGGTCAGTCGCCCCGACAGCCAACTCGTCTCGCTCGCTGCGTCGACCTGGGTCAGCTTCCAGTTCTGATCGGCGCGCGCGACGAGCTTGCCACCCGGCGTCATGTCGGCGCGCCGTTCGGGCCGCAACCATCCCCGCGACTGTTCGACGCGCACCTTTCCTTCGACCAGGGTTACGGTGACCGCCTTGTTGTCGTCGACGCGTACGTCGAACTTGGTCCCGAGCGCGCGTACGGTCTTACCCGCGGCCTCGACCAGGAAGGGGTGGATCGAGTCCTTGGCGACCTGGAAAAAGGCATGCCCGCGGACCAATTGCAGCCGGCGATGCGCAGCCATTTCCACCACGCGCAATTCGCTCTCGGCGTCCAGCGTCACCACCGATCCGTCGGTCAGGGTCGCGGTGGTGCGCTGGCCGGTGCCGGTCTGGAAGGTCTCGCCCCGCGACGAGCCCCAATATTGGTCGAGCAAGCCGGTCTGCAGCACGGTTGCGACCGACGTCACCATCAGCACGGCCGCCGCCGCGATTCCCGTCAATGCCTTCAGGCGCCCGGGGCGGTTGAATGTCCGCAGGTCGCGTTCGCGCACTGCCAGGATTGCCGGATCGCTCGCGACCGCGCCCAGCGCATCCCATTGCCGCCGCAGCCGGTCGAAATGGTATTGCGCCTGCGGATCCGATTGCAGCCAGGCCGCGAAGGCAGCGGTTTCGGCCGCCGACATATCGCCGGACCGCTTCAGGCTGAACCATCGCGCGGCTTCCTCGCATATTGCGCGGTCGGTGCGGGGCGCCTCGCCGCTCACGACAGGTCCTCCATTGTTTCCGACAGGCGCACCAATGCCCGGTGGATCAGTTCCTTCACCGAATTCTTGGTGATCCCCATCCTGGCGGCGATCGCCTGGTACGTCATGTTCTCGAACCGGTGGAAGACGAAGGCTGCACGCACGCGCGGCGGCAGGTCGGTGATCGCCTGGACGATACGCGCATATTCGTCGCGCCCGATCGCGATGCGTTCGGGCGAAAGCTCGTCGCCCGGATCGATCTCCTCGTGGATCGGCATGTGCAGATGCCGCTCGCGGCTACCGTCGGCACGATAGCGGCTGATCAGGACATTCTGCGCGACGCGGAACAGGTAACGCTCGGCATTCTCGATCGGGCTGGTCGACTGGCTGGTCTGCATCCGGACGAACACGTCCTGGACCAGGTCGTCGACATCGGATTCGTTGACGCGGCGCGCGAAGAACCGCCGCAGTCCCGGGCCGTAATCGGCCATCCAGCTTTCCAGGTCATGCGCACGGGGGTCCGCTTCGCTCACCGGCGTTGCCCGATTGTCCATTTCCCGTCGGCTCGCCACCATGTCCGGCCCGTGCAGCACGCCACCGCGGCGCGTTTCACCCGATAGACGCGGTGCTCGTCGAAACGGGGGGAGTGGCGCCGCGCAAATAGTCGGAGGCCGTAGCGGAAAATGCCGACAGCCGGCCTGTCAGACGGCTCAGAAGGGCATATGACTTTCAGATATCTATCTGACATATTTGTCGAATGTTCCGCAGTTCATCCCTGTTCCGGCGATCGAGGCTCGCCCGAACCAGCGGCACCGTCAAGCCCCGGGCCGGGGCCGTCGGGGCGGGTCCCCATCCCCGCCGCTGCGATTTTTTTCCGACCATCCCCCCTCCGCCCTCCCGTTTACGTCAAGGCAAATGAGAGTGGGAATCTGACGAAAAGTCAGAGCACTAAGATAGGGAGAGGGGCATCATGGCCTTACGGGCGTCGCGGTTTCGTCGGCATTTGTTGCGTGGTATCGCGTTCGCTGGGGTTGCCACATTGGCATATACCGGCCCGGCCGCTGCGCAGGCGACCTATCGTATACCGGCGCAATCGCTCGACCTCGCGCTGCGCGATTTCGGGCTGCAAAGCGGCGTCACCATCATGGCCGATGCGGCGCTGACGCGCGGCAAGAGCACCCAGGGGATCAGCCGATATTCTTCCCCCGAAGCGGCGCTGGACGCGATCCTCAAGGGAACCGGTCTGACCTATCGCCGCGATGGCAAGGTGTTCGTCATCATTGCGCTCAAAAGCGCGAGTACGGCGGGAAACGGTCAGGCGGCCGTATCGGCCGCCGCCCCCATCAATAACCAGGATCCGCCTCTCCCGGACATCATCGTTACCGCGCAGAAAAGGGCCGAACCGATCCAGAAAGTGCCGATCGCGCTGTCAGCTTTCACCAGCAAGACGCTCGACGAATACAAGATCGAAGGCGGCGCTGAACTGCTCCGCGCGGTGCCCAACGTCAATTTCTCCAAGAACAATTTCAGCGGCTATAATTTCTCGATCCGCGGCGTGGGGACCAAGGCGATCTCGGTGACTACCGACCCGGCGGTCGCGATTTCGTTCAACAACACGCCGCTGTTGCGCAATCGGCTGTTCGAACAGGAATATTTCGACGTCGAGCGGATCGAGGTGCTGCGCGGACCGCAGGGAACGCTCTACGGCCGCAACGCGACCGGCGGCGTGGTCAACATGATCACCAACAAGCCGGCCGACAAGTTCGAAGGGCAATTGAAGGCCGAGGTCGGCAATTACGACACCAGGCGCGTCAGCGGGATGCTCAACGTGCCGCTCGGCGACACGTTCGCGGTGCGCGTCGCGGGCGCCTACACCAAGCGCTCGGGCTTCGACTACAATACGGTGACCGATCAGGCGGTGAACGGCCGCGATCTATGGTCGACCCGCGTCTCGGCGCGCTGGAAGCCGGCGAGCAACTTCACCGCCGATCTGGTTTGGGAGCATTTCAACGAGAAGGACAACCGTTCGCGCACCGGCAAGCAATTGTGCCACAACGATCCCGGACCCAGCACGCTCGGCGGCACCGCGGTGCCCGACGCCTTCCAGCCCCTGTTGAGCCAGGGCTGCGCGATGGGTTCGCTCTACGGCGCCGGCGCGTTCGGCGTGCCCAACGGCCGCTCCATCCCGTTCATCACAGCCGCGGCCGGCGTGGTGTCGCTAGGCTATGTGCCTGATTCGAATTTCGGCACGCTGATCAGCATCATCAACCCGAACGCGGACCCCTATGCGGGGATCATGCAGTCGACCAACCTGCGGCAGATCGCCACCAAGTTCGATCCGAAATTCCAAGCGAAGAACGATGTTTTCCAGCTCAACCTGGACTGGGATGTTGCCAAGAACCTGAAGATATCCTCGCAGTCCTTGTATACAAAGGATTATTATTTCTCCACGCAGGACTATAATCGCTTCAATTCCAACCCGATCTTCAACGACTCCAATGTCGGCTTGCTCGATGTGTTCGGCAATTCGATTGGCCCGGGCTTGACGCCGGGGGGGATCTTCGTCGATCCTCAACTCGGACCGTCGAACACGATCATCAGCGTCGATATGGTGAAGTCCCGCAGCGAGCAAATTTCGCAGGAGCTTCGGATACAGTCGTCCAATTCCGGGCCGTTCAACTTCAGCCTCGGTGCCAACTACCTGCACTTCAACATCAGCGAGGATTATTACGTCTTCGACAACCTGCTCTCGGCGATCGCAGAGGGTTTCTATAACCAGCTGACCGGCTTTGGCGGCCCGGCGCAGCCGTGCCCGCTCAATTCCGATACCGGCTGCATGTATGTCGATCCCAATCCGCTCGATAAGATCAATGGCCAGGGACACAATTATTTCCGCAGCGACAACGTCTACAAAGTCGATTCCTACGCGGCCTTTGGCGAGGCCTATTGGCAGGTCGCTCACGGATTCAAGCTAACCGCCGGGTTGCGCTATACCGACGACCGCAAGACGACCACGCCGATCCCGAGCCAATTGCTGCTCGCGCCCGGCTTCCTCGGATCGGGCTATGTCGGGCAGGGCTATCCGGCGCAACCCGACATCCACCAGTCGTGGCAGCGGTTCACTGGCCGCCTGGCGCTCGACTGGACGCCGCGCCTCAGCTTCACCGATTCGACCTTGTTCTACGCGTCCTATTCGCGCGGCTACAAAGCAGGCGGAACCAACCCGCCGGGGATCGACGCGAACCCGCAATATCTGCAATTCTATCCGCAGCCGACGACCTACAAGCCCGAATATATCAACGCCTTCGAAGTCGGGATGAAAAACAGCCTGGACGGTGGGCGCCTGACGCTGAACGCTTCGGCTTTCTTCTACGATTATAAAGGCTACCAGATTTCCAAGATCGTCGATCGCACCGCGCTCAACGAGAATTTCAACGCGACCACCTGGGGCGCCGAACTCGAGGCGACATGGCGCCCGGTTCGCCATCTGCTGATCAACGCCAATGTCGGCTATCTCGGCACGCGGCTGGCGAATGGTTCGCAATCGATCGACGTGATGGACCGCACCCAGGGCGATCCCAACTGGACTCTTGTCCGGCCATGGGTACAGCTTACGTCCAACTGCATCGCGCCGACCAAAATCGTGCAAAACGTCCTGAACGATCCGTCGGCCTTGCCATTCTATCTGGTGGCTTTGTGCGGCGGCAACGCGCTGACGGGTGGGTTCGGTCCGGGCTCGTTCCTTGGCAGCATGTATGGCGTCTACGACCTCGACACCGCGCCCAATCACGGCCAGGGCATCGCCGCGAACGTCAGCGGCAACGAACTGCCCAACGCGCCGCATTGGACGGTCAATCTGGGCGCGCAATACACGATCGAGATGGGCGATTGGGCGCTGACGCCGCGCGCCGACTTCTATCGCCAGAGCGCGAGCTGGGCGCGGATCTACAACACGCCGATCGACCGGCTGAAGGCGTGGGACAACACCAACGTCTCGCTGACGCTCGACCAGCGCAAATGGAACCTGACGTTCCAGCTCTATGTGAAGAACCTGTTCAACGCGACGCCGATCACCGACGCCTTCATCAACAGCGACGATTCGGGTCTGACCACCAACGTGTTCACGCTCGATCCGCGGATCATCGGGTTCAGCATCGCCAAGCGCTTCTGATCGGCCCCCCTCCGGTCGGTCTTCTGGCCGCGCGTCGACCCACCGACGCGCGGCTTTTTTTTGAGCGGCGACATGCCGTGGTTGCCCTGCCGTGCGAAGGCGGAATTATCAGTCAAATCGAACCCGATTTCCGCCGCTGTCATCCCCCCCGCCGCGATTTCGCTGCGTCTATCTGTCGGGAACGTAACTCCCGGAACGCGTACCAAAAAAAACTCGAACGCGAGAGGATGATCATGAGGAAAATTGGAGCACTTTTCGCCGCGGTCGCATGCATGGCGATGGCGGGTCCGGCATTCGCCTCGTCCTTCACGGGACCCGGCGGCACCATTACAGTGACGGGGTCCACCAGCATGTCCGCGTCGGGTTTCCCGACGCTGGCCTGCTCCGCGACGTTCACTGGCGTGATCAATGCCGACGGGACCGCGACCATCAATACCGCATCCTTTACCGGCGGGCTGCTTGGTGCCTGCGCGACGGTCAAGCTGGCGACGCCATTCAAGATCGTCGCCAACTCGACCACGTCGGTGACCGTCCAGCAGCTCAAGGTCACCGCGCCGATCACCTGCGGCCCGCAGGACGTGGCGGGGAGCTGGACCAACGGCAGCCCGTCGCACTTCGACATCCCGACGGCGACCGTGAACCCCGGCGGCTGCACGATCACCGCGCATCTGACGGTGTCGGGCGTCACGATCGTCTGACCGGAGACGCAATGATCGATCGATGAGCAAGCCGTATTAGGCGCTCGCTCCCACTGGTCCCGGTGCCCCGCGCCGGGACCGATTTCGCTTTTGGTTCTCGAATTGGCTCCTACCGAGCATCCCACCGACAGGCGCCGGGCTGACGGGCAGCGGATGACGGCGAGCATGATCCGAGTACCAGGCCAGCGGTTGCGCGCCTTGCGCGCGCCGGGCTCATCCTCCCCGAAGGCGCCCGCACCGCAACGCCGCGGCGTGGCAAGTCGCCCGGCGCGAGGCATATTCTGCGCTTCGGTCCTCGTGATCGCGACCATGGGCGCCGCGCATGCCCAGACCTTGCCCGCCCGATCCGCGCCGCCCGACGCCCAGGTCTATGACCGCGACATCGTCGTGACCGCCCGGCGCGATGCCGCCGACGACCCCGAAACCGAGCTCTCCGAGGAAGACATTGCGCGCTACGGCGCGAACACGATCGCCGATCTGCTGCACGCCGTCGGCCCGTTGATCGACGGTACGGGCAAGCCGCCGGTCCTGTTGGTCAACGGCAAGCGGATCGGCGGCGCGTCGGGCATCGCCGGATTCCCGCCGGAGGCACTCGCGCGCCTCGCCATCCTGCCGCCCGCCGCGGCGGCGCGCCTTGGCTATGCCGCCGATCAGCGCGTGGTGAATCTGGTGCTCAAGAACACGTTCGCGAGCTGGGAAGGGGAGGTGGGAGCCACGCTCGCGACCGCAGGTGGCCGTGACAGCGAACGCGTATCGGCCAGTCGCGTGGTGATCGACGGCGCCACGTACTGGAATGCGCAGGTCCAGTTGTCGCGCGACAGCATGCTGTTCAGAAGCGCGCGGGCGCTCCCGTCCCGGTCCGATCCCGTCGACCTCGGCGGGCATGTCACCGGCATAAGCGGGCAGGAGATCGACCCGGCGCTGAGCCTGATCGCGGGGCGGCAGGTTACGATCGTCGACTTCCCGTCGGGCGCCCTGGCGCAATCGCCGACGCTCGCCGATTTCGCGGCGGCCGCGGCGCGCGATATCCGGTTCAGCGATCCCGACACGGCCTACGCCTTGCTCCCGGGCGGCCGCTCAATGAGCGCGAATCTTGGGGTAACCAGTCCGCTCGGATCGTTCACCGGCTCGCTGAATGCGAATTTTAGCACCAGCAGCAGCATCCAGCGGCTCGGTTATCCAAGCGCTGCGCTCACGCTGCCTGCGGGAAGCCCGTGGTCGCCGTTCGGCAGCGACGTGCTGCTTGTGCCCGACCTTACCGCAATCGGTCCGCTCGAAACGCGACAGGATACGAAGACGCTCGGTCTCTCGGCCAGTCTCTCCGGATCGATCGGCGGCTGGAATGCCAACCTCCTGGCCAATTACACGCGCAGCTGGGCCGACAGCAGCTTCGATCGTGGACTCGACCTCCAGGCCATTCAGGACCGTCTCGACGCGCTCGACCCGTCGTTCAATCCCTATGCGCTCTTGCCTGGAAATGTGGTCGAGGTCGACCGCAGCCGCTCGCGCTTCGCGGCGGCCGATGCCAAGCTGATCCTCGATCGGACATTGGTCAAACTGCCGGCGGGAGCGGTGACCGCCAATCTGTCGGTCGGGATCAATCGGATGACGCTATCCAGCGATAGCGACGGCGATCCATCCGCGCCGGCCGCGTCGACCGACCTCAAGCGTACTCAGGTCGATGTTCGCGCCTCGCTTGCCGCCCCGCTGACGCGGCGGGGACAGGGGCCGCTGGCCGGCCTGGGCGACCTTTCGGCCAATGTCGCGATCGGCGCGACCATGATGTCGGGAAGCCAGGCGCAGCGACAGTTCGATGCCAGCCTGACCTGGTCGCCGGCCCCTGCCGTCCAATTCTATGGCGGCTATTCGTTTGCCCAGGTCGTGCCCGACGTCGCTCAGCTGAACGGACCGCGTATCGAAACGGTGGTGCAGATCTACGACCCCGTCCGGCAGGCAATTGCCCAGCCGATCTGGATCATCGGCGGCAATCCCGACCTGCGCAAAGGCACCAGGACCAGCCTGACGCTCAAGGCGACGTGGCGGCCATTGGGCCGATCGCTCACGCTCGACCTCGGCTACCAGCGACAGGTCGCCAAGGGCGGCACTGCCGCGTTCCCGCAACTCACGCCGGCGGTCGAAGCGGCCTTTCCCGGCCGCATCACGCGCGACGCGTCTGGACAGCTGATCGCGGTGGACGCGCGACCGATCAACATCGCGCGCGACTTAGGCGCGCAACTCACGACCGGCTTCACCTGGCTGTGGTCGCCGGCGACGGGGCCCGCTCCGGCCAGGAAGCCGTCGTCCGCGCCTTGGCAGATCACGTTCACGGTCAACCACAGCTGGCAGTTGCAAAGCCTGCTCACGACCGATCCCGCGCTGCCGCCGCTCGATCGCCTCGGTGGCGATGGCGGCCAGCCGCGCCACATTGTGTCGATGCAATTGATGGCGGGCCGGCGCGGCCTGGGCGCGATGCTCAACGGGCAATGGCAGAATGCCACGCGGGTGGACAATGCCGGCGTCGCCGGCGGCCAGGGCGTGCTCCGCTATTCAGCGCTGTCGCAGTTCAGCCTCAGCCTCTTCGTCGAGCCCGCCAATCTGGCGTCAGGCGGCCATGCCGCGAAGACCTGGGCGTCGAACCTCCGGATCTCGATCGACCTCCAGAACCTGCTCGATTCCTGGCAGCGGGTGGCGGCGCCCGACGGTAGCATAGCCAAGGGCTACGACCGGTACGCGCTCAATCCCCTGGGGCGGGCGATCCAGGTGACGGTGCGCAAGCGGTTCTGATGCGGGGCCGTCCACGCGATGCCGTCGCGCGCAAGACGGGACAGGGCAGAGATCGCCAAACAAGAAGAGGGCCGCGGCATCCCCCGACGCCGCGGCCCTCGTCCCCCTTTTAACTGTTCGGTCGTGGCGTCAGGCGACCTGCGCTGCCTCGACCTCGTCGGCCTCGCGCAGCACATAGCCGCGGCCCCATACGGTCTCGATGTAATTCTCGCCATCGGTTGCCAGGCTGAGCTTCTTGCGCAGCTTGCAGATGAAGACGTCGATGATCTTGAGCTCGGGCTCGTCCATGCCGCCATAAAGGTGGTTGAGGAACATTTCCTTGGTCAGCGTCGTGCCCTTGCGGAGCGACAACAGCTCGAGCATCGCATATTCCTTGCCGGTCAGGTGGACACGGGCGCCATCGACCTCGACGGTCTTGGCATCCAGGTTCACCGCCAGCTTGCCGGTCTTGATGACCGACTGCGAATGGCCCTTCGAGCGACGAACAACGGCATGGATGCGCGCGGTCAGCTCTTCGCGGTGGAATGGCTTGGTGACGTAATCGTCGGCGCCGAAGCCGAACGAGCGGACCTTCGAGTCCATCTCGCTGATACCCGACAGGATGAGCACCGGCGTCTGGACCCGCGCGGTGCGCAGCTTCTTCAGCACGTCATAGCCGTGCATGTCGGGCAGGTTCAGGTCGAGCAGGATGATATCGTAATCATACAGCTTGCCGAGATCCAAACCTTCCTCACCAAGGTCGGTCGTATAAACGTTGAAGCCCTCGGTCGTCAGCATGAGCTCGATGGCCTTGGCCGTCGTCGGCTCGTCCTCGATCAGCAACACGCGCATCAGCGAAACCCCCTGTCACTCGCGGCAAGCTGCCCCCGTTGGCCGCCCACACTCGACATATTCCATTAACCTAAGCACATCTGAAGGACAAAGGTTAATTCTTCGCTAACCGGCCTGACTCCGCGAGTCGCGGGGTGTCTAAGTGATTCGCAGGCCGGTTAATGTCGCGTTTGCGACGCGCATAATTCCTTAAAACGGGCGGCAAGGAATTCAATCAGGAGTTCTACGCGAGCAGGCCGTAACGCACTTGGCGGCGTGACGAGATGAAGCGCGATCGACGGACCTTTCCAGTCGGTCAGAATTGCTTCGAGCCGTCCCGCCGCAATTTCCTCGTCGACGATGAAATCGGGCAGGCGCGCGATCCCCAGCCCGGCGTGGAGCAGCGGCAGATTGGCGTCGCCATTGTCGCTGGTGAAGCGCCCGTTCGGCCGCACCGCAACTTCCTCGCCCGCCGGTCCGCGAAAGGTCCAGGTCGTGCTGGGAACGTTGGCATAAGCGAAGATGTCGTGCTCGCCGAGCTCGAGCGGATGCTTGGGTCGTCCGCGCCGGTCGAGATAGAGCGGGGAGGCGACGATGCGCGTTTCGACCGGCGCGAGCCGCCGGGCGCGGAGCGAACTATCGGGCAGATCGGCGATGCGCAGCGCGATGTCGAACCCCTCCGCGACGATATCGACTTTGGCGTCGGACAGCCTCAGGTCGATATGAACGCCGGGATGCTCGACCATGAAATCGGCGACGACCGGGGCGACATGGCGGATCCCGAACGTCAGCGGCGCGGCGATGCGGATCAGCCCGACCGGCGCCGCTGCGGCGTCGTGCGCGCTTTCCTCGGCGGCTTGACCCTCGGCCAGGATACGCTGGGCATGCTCGCTGAGACTTTCGCCGCTCTGCGTCAGCGTCAGCCGGCGTGATGTGCGGTGGAACAATGACGTGCCGAGCGACTGCTCGAGCCGCGTAATCGCCTTGGATATGGTCGCCTTGGATACGCCCAATGCATCGGCCGCGCCGCTGAACGAGCGGTGTTCGGCCACCGTCGCGAAGATCGCCCAAGCCTCGAAATCGGGTAGCTTCACTTAACTCCTCCCCGCGTTGCGGGGAGGGGGACCGCCGGCCGCCAGGCCGGTGGTGGAGGGGGCGGGCCCCGACGGACCCGCTTGCCGCCCACCCCCCCCCCC
>NZ_BCYX01000054.1 GCF_001598415.1 Sphingomonas mali NBRC 15500 | reverse complement strand
ACTGGTCGACATCTGGAACCGGCTCGAGCTGGAAAGCGCCGTTCGCCTCGCGGCGTGACGGCGATCAGCAATCGGGGCAGTCTTCGCCGTCGCTGGCCAACTTCCGGCTGCAGACCGCATGGCACCCCGTAGGCGATTCCTCGCGCGGGGCTTTTTTGCGATCGAGCGGAATCGCGATGCGGTGACTGTTGTCGCCACATAACGGCAGCGTCAGGACCTGCGAGGGCGGGCAGCAGGCAATAGCCAGCGCCAGTCGAGCGATCCCCGCAATTCCCATCCAGGCCGCGACACCTTCAGTCATCCCGATCATCCTCGATCAGGATACGCATAGAGGCGCCGTCGAGATCCTCGAACTGGCCATCGCGAACCGCCCAAAAGAACGCCGCGAGGCCAGCGAGGCCGAGGCCGAGCGCGAACGGGATGAGCAACAGGATGCCGTTCATCGTACCGCTCCCCTCAACCGCAGCGCATTGGCGACGACCAACAGCGACGATCCCGACATTGCCGCTGCGGCGATCAACGGTGTCACCTGCCCCAGGATGGCGAGCGGCACGGCGATCGCGTTATAGCCGATCGCCAGCGCAAAGTTCTGGCGCACGACCGTCATCGTCCGCCGTGCGGCCGCGAGCGCGAGGGGGACAGGCATCAACCGGTCGCCGAGAAAGACGATATCGGCAGCGAGCGTGCCGACATCGCTCGCATTGCCCGGAGCCATCGCGACCTCCGCGCTTTTGAGCGCCGGACCGTCGTTGAGGCCGTCGCCGACCATAAGGACATGGTGCCCCGCAGCCTGAAGCTTGCGGACGTAATCGTATTTGTCGCCCGGCGACATCCGCGCCTGGGCCGCGACTCCAAGCGTGGCGGCAAGTTCCGCAACCGCGGCAGGCGTGTCGCCCGACAACATCTCTACGGTCAGCCGCGAACGATGCAGGCGCGCGATCGCTTCCGCCGCATCAGGCCGGGTTTCGTCCCTCAGGACGACGAGATGGGGCGGCTGTTCTCCGACGCGATAGGCGATTGCCGTGCGATCATAGTCGAGTGCGCCGTCGCCGGCGATCCAGTCGGGCCGTCCCAGCCGGCAGTGGACCCCGGCGATTTCGCCTTCGAGCCCCAATCCGGCCTGCTCGCTCAGATAGGCGGCCGGCAGCGCCACCGCGCCCGCCTGTTGAGCCGCCATCGCGATCGCGCGCGACATGGGATGCGTGCTGCCGCGCGCCAGGGTGAACAGGATCGACAGGGTGGCGACGTCGTCGGGCATGCCGCTGACCGGAACGAAGCGCCCCAGCGTCGTCGTCCCGGTCTTGTCGAGCAGCACGGTATCGACGCGCGACAGGCGTTCGATCGCGCTGCCGTCCTTGACCAGCATCCCCGCGCGCATGAACGCACCCGAAGCGACGACGTGGGCGATCGGCACCGCCAGTCCCAGCGCGCACGGGCAGGTGATGATGAGGACGGCGACACCGATCGTGGCCGCCTGATGCACGCCGGCGCCGGCGATCAGCCAGCCGAGGAAACTGAGCGCGGCCAGCGTATGGACCGCGGGCGCATAAAGGCGCGATGCTCGATCCGCGATCCGCACATAGCGTGATTTGACCTGGTGCGCCGTTTCCATCAGCCGCGCGATGTCGGCGATCGCCGTATCGTCGCCCGTTCGGGTCACGCGGATCACCAGCGGGGCCGCGACATTGATGGTGCCGGCGAGAACTTCGCCATCGGCCTCCACCGGATCGGGCGCGCTTTCGCCTGTCACCAGCGATCGGTCGACCAAGCTTGTGCCGGTCTCCACGATCCCGTCGACCGGGATCCGCTCGCCGGCAGCCACGAGCACGCGCTCGTCGGGGCGCAGGTCGGCGATCGGGCGCCGCGAGGACGATCCGTCGGCGGCGAGCACCAGTGCATCGGCTGGAACTTGGTGCAGCAAGGCCGCAACGCTGTCGCGGGCACGGGCACGCATGACGCTGTCGAGGAAGCGCCCCGCGAGCAGGAAGAACAGGAGCATGACCGCGCCGTCGAAATAGGCATGCTCGCCACCTGTGGCGGTTTCGTAGAGACTCATCAGCGTGGTCAGCACGACGCCGATCGAGATCGGCACATCCATGTTGGTGCGGCCGCGACGCAACGCGCTCCACGCGTTGGTGAAGAATGGCCGCCCGGCAAAAGCCACTGCGGGGATCGCGATCAGCGCGGACAGCCAATGGAACAGCCCGCGTGTCGCCTCATCCGCGCCCGACCAGACCGATACCGACAGCAGCATGATGTTCATTGCCGCGAACCCGGCCACGCCGAGCGCGAGCAGCAGCCGGCGGCGTTCGCTGTCCTCGCCCGTGCTCTCGGCGGCAGCGAACGGATGCGCCCGAAAGCCCAACCCCTCGACCGTGCGCACCAGGGTCGCCGCATCGATCGCCGGGGCATGGGCGACATGCAGCCGATGCGTCGAGAGATTCATCCGGGCGGTCGCGATTCCGGGCAGCGCGTGCAGACCGCCCTCGATCTTGGCGATGCACGAGGCGCAATGCACGCCCTCGACGGTCAGATCGGTCGTCGTCAGGCTATCGTCGCGACGGATGACGACCGGTGCGTTCATGCCCTGATCTCGTCGTCGAACGCCGCACGCTCGGTGCCGGCGCTGACCTCGATGCGGACCAACCACCTTCCGTGCGGCAATCGCTCGTCGGAGCGGTACATGCCACCACCCAATGCGTGCAGGCGAAAGCTACGCTGCGCGACCAGCCCGACAGGGTGGTTGGCGATGATGCGGACGGAGGCATCATCAATCGACCGGCCGGCGCGCGACAGGCGCAGCGAAACTTCGCCGGTGCTGTCCGCGGTCGGCGCGGCTTGCCAGCCTTCGCGCTCCTGCTGACGACCTTCGGCGAGCCAGCGATTATAGTGCGTCGTTGCGACATAGGAATTTTCGACCACCAGTCCGCCGAACGTCCGGATGGCGTCGGTTGCCATCACGGCATTGACGGCGATCACCACACCGAAAAAGCCGATCATGATCGCCAGCATATGCCAACCGGTGAAGCGTGCGGTCATCATCCTACTCCGGGCGTTCGAAGAAACTGGGTGCCGACGCAGCGCCGCCTTCACGGTCGAGCGCGCGCGCGGTGAAGGTGATCGTCGTGCGCTGGTCGCCCGTCGCCGGCGCCGCGGCGAACAGCGATACCTTGGCCACCTGGTCGGCGGGCACTGTCAGCCGTACCGCGCGCGACGCGCTTTGGCGTGATCCTTCCTCGGTCCAGATGGCGGCATCGAGTCCTTGCAGGCCGAGTTCGATGGTGCGCGGGCGACCTTCCATGTTGCGCACCTTGATCGAATAGCTGTTGCGGATGCTGCCGTCGGACAGACGCACCCACATCGGGTTGCGGTTCTGCAGTGCCTCGACCGTCAGCCGGGTGCGGGTGCCGAGCGAGAACAACATGGCGAGCCCGACCGCCGACCAGGCAGTGAGATAGATCAACGTGCGCGGCCGCAGCAGTCGGCGCAGCGGCGGCAATGCCGGCTTGCCGGCGCTCTCGAGCCGGGCATCGACCTCCGTCGTATAGCCGATCAGCCGCGGCGGCCGGCCGACTCGCTTCATCACATCATCGCAAGCGTCGATGCACAAGCCGCAGGTAATGCACCCGATCTGCGGGCCTTCGCGGATATCGATTCCGGTCGGGCAAACCGCGACACAGGCGTTGCAGTCGATACAGTCGCCGATCCGCGTCGCGCCGGTGGCGAGGTCGGCCAGCACCATGTTTCCATCGCGTGCTTCGGCGGCGCGCTTCACGCCGTGGCTGCGCGGTTCGCCACGCCAGCTCTTGTAGGTCACCGCGAGCGTGCGCTCGTCCATCATCGCGCCCTGGATGCGCGGCCAGGGACACATATAGATGCACACCTGCTCGCGCATGAGCCCGCCGAGCGTGAAGGTCGTGAACGTCAGAACCCCGATCGTCGCATAAGCGACAAATGGCGCGGTTCCGTTCGCGAGTTCGCGGGCAAGCGTTGGCGCATCGGTGAAGTAGAAGACCCAGGCACCGCCGGTCGAGACCGCGATCGCCAGCCAGAGGATGAGCTTGCTCGATCGCTTGGCGATCTTGGCCGGTCCCCAGGGAGCCCGGTCGAGCCGGATCTGCGCGTTGCGATCGCCCTCGATCATGCGTTCGACATGAACGAACAGGTCGGTCCACACCGTCTGCGGACAGGCATAGCCGCACCACGCTCGCCCGACCGCCGACGTCACCAGAAACAGACCGATCGCCGCCATGATCAGCAACCCGGCCACGTAATAGAATTCGTGCGGCCAGATCTCGATCGAGAACATGTAGAAGCGGCGATGCGCCAGATCCACCAGCACCGCCTGATCGGGAGCGTAGGGCCCGCGGTTCCAGCGCAGCCACGGCGTGACGTAATAGACGACCAGCGCGACCGCCATCACCGCCCATTTCAATCGGCGGAACGTCCCGTCGATCTTCTTGGGGAAAACCTTGCGGCGAGCGGCGAAGAAATGCTCCTCGCCATTGGTCAGATCGCGCGGGTCCGCCATCTCACTTGGCCGCGACGGTGGTGGCCGGGGCCGCCGCCGGAATGGCCTCGCCGCCGCCCAGCGAATGGACGTAGACGGCAACCATCTTGAGCGTCACCGGGTCGAGCTTCTGACCCCAGGCCGGCATGATCCCGTAACGCGCATTGGTGACCGTTTGGGTCAGCGTGTCACGATCGCCGCCATAGAGCCAGATCTTGTCGGTCAGGTTGGGCGCCCCGACGGTGCGGTTGCCGCCGCCATTGGGACCGTGACAGACCGCGCAATTGTTGGCGAAAATCGCGCTGCCGCGCTTGGCCGACGGGCTTGCCGCCTCCTGATGCGAGATGAACCGCACGTAAGAGACGACGTCCTGCACCTCGTCCGCCTTCAGGATCTCGTCCTTGCCGAACGCCGGCATCTGCGACATGCGGGTATTGTCGTCGCCCGGGAAACGCACGCCGTCGAGCAACGTCTGTTGGATCGACTTGATGTCGCCGCCCCACAACCAGTCGTCATCGTTCAGGTTCGGATAGCCTTTGCTGCCGGCCGCGCCCGATCCGTGGCACGCCGAGCAATTGATGCGGAACGCTGCGCGTCCGCCGTCGATCGCCGCGTGCATCAGCGTCGGATTCTTCTCGATTTCCTCGATCGGCAGACGATCGATCGCCGCGAGCGTGGCCGCCTTGGCCTTTTGATCAGCGGCGAGTTCCGCCTCCAACTGGCCCTTGCTGGTCCAGCCCAGCACGCCCGGCGTGCCACGGGTCAATAGCGGCCAGGCCGGATAGGCGATGCAATAGCCGATTGCGAACACGATGCAGGCGTAAAAGATGTACAGCCACCACCGTGGCATCGGCGTATCGAGTTCCTCGATTCCATCCCATTCGTGACCAACGGTGCTGGTGCCCGTCGCCTGGTCGATGCGCTTGTTGTCAGCCATCGGCCTGATCCTCTTCGAAAATGCTGGTGGCGGCGCGGTGCGTGGCCGCGCTCGAATTCGGGCGGAAAGCCCAGCCGACAAAGCCGACAAAGGCGACTCCCATCAGCACCAGGCCCCAAGAGTCGGCGAATAGCCGGAGCGCTTCGTAGGTCATTTGGCGGTCTCCCGTGCCGCCGCCTTCTTGAAGTCGACCTGAGTGCCGAGCATCTGAAGATAGGCGATCAACGCGTCCATCTCGGTCAGGCGACCCGGATTGCCGTCGTAATCGCGCGACTGCGCGCCGGGATAGCGCTTGGCCAGTTCGGCCTTGTCGCCGTCGCCGAAGTCGCCCTGGGTCAGGACGTCGGCGACCGCCTTTTTGACGTCGTCGTCGCTATAGGGAACGCCGACGTCGCGGAGCGCCGTCAGATCGCGATCGATATGCGGCAACTCGAGGTTGCGGTCCGCCAGGAAGGCATAGCCGGGCATGATCGATTCGGGCACGACCGAGCGAGGGTCGGTCAAATGCTGGCGATGCCATTCGTCCGAATAGCGTCCGCCGACGCGGGCCAGGTCCGGACCGGTGCGCTCGGACCCCCACAGGAACGGGTGATCGTACATGCTTTCGGACGCCAGGCTGTAATGCCCGTAACGCTCGACCTCGTCGCGGAACGGGCGGATCATCTGGCTGTGGCAGAGCGAGCAGCCTTCGCGGATGTAGATGTTGCGTCCGGCGAGTTCGAGCGGCGTGTACGGCCGCACGCCGTCGACTTTGGGCACCGTCTCCTTGATCCAGAACAGCGGGGCGATCTCGACCAGGCCGCCGATCGCGACGACGAGTAAGGCGAACACCATCAGCAACATGACGTTGCGCTCGATCACCTTGTGCTTCTGAAGGAATGAAATGGCCATTGCTGCTTACTCGGCGGCAAGAGGAAGGGGAGTGGCCCCGAGGGCCGCTGGCACGACCGGGCGGTCCTTCGCCGGATCGAAGGCGGCCGTGGTCATCGGCGCTTCGTCGCGGAGCTTGCCCGCGATCGTCATCCAGACGTTCCACACCATGAAGATCGCGCCGGCGAAGTAGAGCAGGCCACCCGCGGTGCGGATCACGTAATAGGGATGCAGCGCCGCCACGACCTCGGCGAAGGAATAGACCAGATACCCGTCCTCGCCATATTCGCGCCACATCAGGCCCTGGGTGATGCCGGCGACCCACATCGAGGACGCGTAGAGGACGATACCCAGCGTCGCGCACCAGAAGTGCCAGTTGACCATGCGCAGCGAGTAGAGCCGCTCGCGAGCCCACAGGCGCGGCGTCATGTAGTAGATCGCGCCGAAGGTGATCATGCCGTTCCAGCCGAGCGCACCCGAGTGGACGTGACCGATGGTCCAGTTGGTATAGTGCGACAGCGAATTGACGCTCTTCACCGACATCATCGGGCCTTCGAAAGTCGACATGCCGTAGAACGCGAGCGCGAAGACCATCATGCGGATGATCGGGTCGGTGCGGATCTTGTCCCACGCGCCGTTGAGCGTCATCAGGCCGTTGATCATTCCGCCCCAGCTCGGCATCCACAGCATCACCGAGAACACCATGCCGAGCGTCTGCGCCCAGTCGGGCAGCGCGGTATAATGAAGATGGTGCGGGCCGGCCCAGATGTAGAGGAAGATCAGCGACCAGAAATGGACGATCGACAGGCGATAGCTGTAGATCGGCCGTTCGGCCTGCTTGGGCACGAAATAATACATCATGCCGAGGAAACCGGCAGTCAGGAAGAAGCCGACCGCGTTGTGGCCGTACCACCATTGGGTCAGCGCATCCTGGACGCCCGAAAAGGCCGAATAGGATTTCGATCCCAGCCACGATGCCGGCACCGAGACATTGTTGACCAGGTGCAACATCGCGACGGTGATGATGAAGCCGAGGTAGAACCAGTTGGCGACGTAGATATGCGGTTCGGACCGCTTCACGATCGTGCCGACGAAGACGACCAGGTAGCTGACCCAGACGATGGTCAGCCAGATGTCGACATACCATTCGGGCTCGGCATATTCGCGGGCCTCTGTGATCCCCATCATATAGCCGGTCGCCGCCAGGACGATGAACAGCTGGTATCCCCAGAACACGAAGCGGGCGAGGGCGGGCGCGAACAGGCGCGCACGGCAGGTGCGCTGCACGACATAGAAGCTGGTCGCGATCAGCGCATTGCCGCCGAACGCGAAGATCACCGCCGACGTGTGGAGCGGACGCAGGCGCCCGAAGGACGTATATTCAAGACCGAGATTGAAGATCGGCCAGGAGAGCTGCGACGCGATCAGGATGCCGACCAGAAATCCGGCGATGCCCCAAAACACGGTCGCGATGACGCCCCAGCGTATCACGTCGTCATAATAGCGGTCGGGGCGTACCGCCTCCGGCGCGCGCCCGATCTGCCGCAGCGTATAGAAAGCCGCGATCGTCGCCGCGGCGGCGCAGATCATCATGTGCACGGCAAAGCCGGTATCGGCCGCAAAGCCCGCTGCGCTCACGCAGAGGAACATCAATAGGAGCCAACCCCCGGCCCTGGTCACGACGTCGTCCAAATCGACCCCCCGAAAAGCGTTGTCACCCCGGTTCATGGGGATGGCGGCGGCTTAACCGGGAGGGCGAGCGTGGCTCTATGCGTAGTTTCCCCAAGGCCTTGCCGGCGCGATGGGGCGGTGGCCGCCAGCGCCGGCGATTTCCTTGACCGCGATCAAATCCAGGCTGTGGGGCGGGGGTTTATGGGCTCTTCGTGACGAGGCGTCAGAGGGGGCAATCGGTCGCCTCGTCACTTTCCATCAGCCGAGGCACCACCCGTCATGCAGTCCGACGAAATGCTCGCCACCCCTTTCTGGCGCCGATCCCACTATCTCGATCGCATGACATTACGCGAGCTCGCCGGCGCCTACTTCCGTCACTATGCGATCATCACGTACCTTGTGCTGGCGGCCGCGATGGTGGGTCTATACCTCTACCGGCCGGCCTCGCTCGTTCAGACCGCCGCGGCGATCGCGCTGGTCGTCCTGGCCTATCCGCTGGTCTGGTATTCGCTCCATCGCTGGGTGCTGCACAGCAACTGGATGTTCAAGGTGCCGTTCCTGGCCCCGGCGTGGAAGCGCATCCATTACGACCATCACCGGGATCCCAATCACCTGGAGGTGCTGTTCGGCGCGCTCTACACGACGCTCCCGACCTTGCTGCTGGTCGCGGCGTTGCCCGGATGGATGATTGGGGGGATCGGCGGGGCTGCCGCCGGATTCGCCGCTGGCCTGCTCGTCACCTGCTTCTACGAATTCGCGCATTGTATCCAGCATCTGTCCTACAAGCCGCGGCTGCGGTTTCTCGCGGTGATGAAGGCGCGCCACCTCGAGCATCATTTCCACGACGAACGTGGGAATTTCGGCATCACCAATTTCTTCTGGGATCACCTGTTCCAGACCTATTACACGCGGCCGCAACGCCCCGCTAAAAGCGCCACGGTCTTCAACCTCGGCTATGACGATGGGATGTCCCGCCGCTATCCGTGGGTCGCGCGCCGGTCGGGCGGAGTCGCCTCCAGCCATCCGCGATATCGGGGCGGCGTCCGTGACTGAGCCGTGGCCGATGCTCGAACAATGGTTCGCCGACGCCGCGGCGGCCGACCCGGCCTTCTACAACGCCGCTGTGCTGGCGACAGCGGACCGCGATGGACGGCCATCGTCCAGGGTCGTGTTGCTCAAGCAACATGATCGGCACGGCCTGGAATTCTTCACCAACAACGCCAGCCGCAAGGCTCGCGAGTTGGCCGACCGCCGCGACGCCGCGATTTGCCTGTTTTGGCCCCGGCTTGGCCGTCAGCTGCGGATCGAGGGACCGGTGACGGCGATCAGCAGCGAACGCAGCGACGCCTATTTCGCGTCACGCGATCGGGAATCGCAGATCGGTGCCTGGGCCTCTCGCCAATCCGAGCCGCTACCCGATCGTGCCGTCCTGCTCGCGCGGGTCGCGTCACATGCCGAGCGCTTCGACGGGCAGGACGTCGTGCGACCGCCCTTCTGGGGCGGCTATGTCATGCATCCGACGTCGATCGAATTCTGGTCGGAGGGTGCCGCGCGATTGCACGAGCGGCGGGAATATCGTCGTCGCGGCGACAATTGGATTATTCAGACGCTATTCCCTTGATCGGACGGAGGTCGAGCCGGCTCGTCGCGTCGGATTCGCTCTACTTCGCGAAGAACCTTTTGATAGTAAAGCGCATCGTCGTCCCGTCCGGCGCGCACGGCGTCGGCCATCCGGTCAACCAGATATTGATGGGCGCGCCGACCATAGGCCGCAGCGATCGTGCCGGCGTCTAGCCGATGCATTTCCCGTACTCCGATTCGGTCCGAAGTGGACCGAAATTCTTCCCTGCCGGCGAATGCCCGATCGCGCGATCCGTAATGTTGCGGATAGACGCGGGGCGTGCACGAGGTCGCCGCTGACCAAAGGGCTTCGTAATTCCCCCAATATCGCCGTCGCAGCAGGGGCAATAGGCTGAGCGCCGACTATTCCGCGGAGAGGGCGATGAAGAATATCCTGGTATTGATCCATGACGATCCTGGTCAGGAGGCGCGCCTTCAACTGGCCTTGGATGTGACGAGAATGTTCAACGGTCACCTGATGTGCCTGGATGTCGCAATCCCTCCGGTCGCTCTCGCGGATGAGGCATTCGGAGGTGGGGTTAGCGCAATCCTGCTCGCCGAAGAAGTCGCCAGTGAGGCCAGCAATCGTAAGCGATTGGAGCGGCGGCTGAAGAACGAAGGCGTTTCCTGGGAATGGGCCGACGTAACAGGCCGGCTCGCCCCCAGCTTGCGCGCCGCCAGTCAGTTCGCGGATCTGATCGTCGTTAATCGGCGACTGGATGACTTCCCTAGTGCGGACATGCGCGCCGTCGCCGGCGAAGTGATCGCGCGATCGGGCAAGCCGGTATTCGCCGTTCCGGAGAATCTGCGCCGATTCCGGCCGTCCTGTGCCATGATCGCCTGGAACGGATCGACCGCTTCGATGGCGGCGGTGCGACACGCACTTCCCCTTTTACAGCATGCCGACCGTGTGTTCCTGACCGAAGTGGAAGGGCGCGGCGAAGGATCCGCCGAGGCCGCAGCCAGCTATCTGTCGCGGTATGACATCCATGTCCGCGTCGAGCGGCTGGCGCCCGAAAATGGCGAAATCGGCCGCACGCTAATCGGCCGCGCCGTGAGCCACGATGCAGGCTATATGATCGCCGGCGGATTTGGGCACTCGCGGTTGACGGAAGCGTTGTTCGGCGGCGTCACTCGCGACTTGCTAGCGAACGCCCCATGCCCGGTGTTCATGGCGCACTGACGATAGTCATATCCTGCGCGTGGGTATCGTCCGTGGCCGGCGTGAGCGCAAAGGAGAGTAGCGGGAGCGCCAGCGCATAGGCGTATTGCGTGAGCGTAACGCCGATGTTGAATGGGAACCAGATGGTGGGGACGCCCAACCGGGAAAGCTCGGTGATGAACAGCGCGACCGCTATCACCGCCATTGTCGCCAGTGCCAGCAATCTGCGTTCGCCCCGCGCCTTGATCCGCGCGGCGATCATCGCGAACAGGACAGCGAAGACGGTGCGGCCAACGGTGACCAGCGCATCCGCATGAATAGCCGCTCCAACAACCCTTGCGGCCCAGGCCGCTATGCCGGTCAGCAAGACGACCCGCCGGTCGCGCCCGTCTGCCCAGTCGTTCCAGGCGGCCATCCACGCCAACATGGCGAGCGGTGACAACAGAATGGCGTTCTGCCGATCCAGTGTCGAAATATCGATCAGGTCGGTCCAGGCGGACACCGCATTACCCAGCCTCAGACAGGCGGTCGCCACGAGGGCGATCGATAGCCATCGGGCAAAGCCGGGCCTTGCTGTCGACGGGGCCGCGACGAGCGCGATCCCGGCGAGCAGGAACATCATGATCGGCAACGCGATTTCGACGATATAGCCGGCGATAGTTCGATGCCATTGGGCGCGGTGCAATATGTCGCCGAACGAAGCCGCGGCCAGGGTAGGCACGCTCCTGAGCCCGCCACTCTGATCGTCCCGGCCAAGCCCCGGCTGCATGAAAGTCCTGATGGCCAGCAACGCGGAACGCTCGCCCGCCGATGGCGGAAGCCTGACCAGGAATGGCCGGGCGCCAACCACTTTCTGGTCGTGGTCCAGCCTGCCGATGCCGCCGATCGGCTTGCCATTCCAGAACATCTCATAACCGTCGTCGACCATCGTCGGGCCGAGTAACGTGAGGTCGCCCTGCGCGGGCAAAGCGACACGGCGGCGGTACCAGCCATAGCCCTCAAGACCGGGATGACCGTGCGCGTGCCAACCCGCGAGATAGCCGGGAAGACCAACATCGAAATCGTGATTGCCGGGCAGCGAAACCAGGTCGATCCGATCCCAGTTCCGATCGTCGGTCCGCGAATCGGCCCATCGTGGGTCGTCGCCCGGATGGAAGCGCCATGTCCCGTCCAGCACCCGCGCCGGGCCGATCGGATCGGGCCGGCCGCCGATCGCGAGCGTTGCGATGACCGAGAGCAGCATCGCCAGGCTCAGAGAGCAGAACCAGAATCGCAGCCGCTGAGACAATTCGCTTCTCCCACAAGCTGCGTGAAGGAAGGTGCATTTGGAAACTGGAGCAGGTAGAGCTCCTGCACCAGTTAAATTGATTTCACTGGTGCAGTCAACGGAGTGCATTTGGGATGGTCGCTTCCTCTCCCCGTCCAGTTTCCGTGATCCGTCTGGATGGCGGCCGCTTGTCGATCGATTTCGCCAACACGATCCACGACCGGTTCGCGGCAGACGTGGAGGATTATATCGCGACCCCCGAACGATATGTGGAATGGGCCCGGCGCTCCGGTGCGATCGCTACGGATGAGATGATAGACATGTCGCGTCTGGAGGGAGAGGGCGAACGCCTCATGGCGGACGTTCGCTCGCTGCGGGATGCCACCTATCTGCTCTTGTCGGCCTGCATCGACGGGGTTGCGCTTCCTCAAGGTCCGCTGCTGGTCGAAAATCACTGGTTGCTGCGTGCCTGGCAGAGCCAGTCGCTGTCGGAAAACGGCCTCCTTACGTTGCGCGCGGACCCGGAAGATCTTCGCATCCCTCTCAAGCGGATCGCCCTGGACGTCGTGGATACGCTGGTCGATGCGCGCGCGGGCAAGTTCAAACTCAAACGCTGTGCGAACCAGAGCTCCTGCGGATGGATTTTTGCGGACACGAGCAAGAACGGGCGACGACGGTGGTGCGCGATGCAAACCTGCGGGACCGCCAGCAAAACGGCGACTCGCCGGAACAGGGGCTAACGTCCGCGATACGTCGCGAGCGGCCCAGAATGATTCCGCCGGGTCAATCCAAGACCGGCGAACTGAGCCGGATCATAACTTCGGGTTATCGGCGCAAGACGTAATTGCGATTGATTCCTCGTCCCCGCTCACGGACGTTGCAGTGCCCGGCCAGCAGTAAAGACCGAGAGCATAAACATCAGGGGGAAATCATGGCGCCTCATTCGCGTTCCGAAGTCGCACGCCTGCGCTCTGCGTACCTTGCCGGTTGTGCCGCGATCTTGCTGATATCTCCGCCCGCACTTGCCGCGAGTGCCAACAATGCGGCACCGGCTGCGCAGGAAACGCCCCCTGCTACACAGCCAAGTGACGATGAACCGCAGAAGGACATCGTCGTCACTGGTTCGCTGGTCCGCAGCACCGGCTTCACCGCACCGACACCGGTCACGGCGATTGATGCCGACGCCCTGGCGCGGGTCGCCGCGCCCAACGTCGCCGACGCGATCAACCAGATGCCGGCGCTGCGCCCGTCGCTCACCCCGACCAGCGCGGTGAATGCCGGTGGCGGCACCCAGATCGGCGGCAATTATCTCGACCTGCGCGGTCTCGGCTATGCCCGTACCTTGGTGCTGCTCGATGGCCGGCGCTACGTGCCGTCCAACCCGACCGGTGCGGTCAATCTCAACAACATTCCCCAAGCCCTGATCGACCGCGTGGATGTGGTGACGGGCGGTGCCTCCGCCGCTTATGGCGCCGATGCCGTGGCGGGCGTGGTCAATCTGCAGACCAAGGCGAACCTGGAGGGCCTTAAGGCAACGCTGCAGGCCGGCGAGGCCGGAGCGGGCGATTACCGCAACGTGCTGATCTCGGTGGCAGCAGGGACGAAGCTGACCGACAGCATGCACCTGGTATTGGCCGGCGAATATTCCGACAATACTGGCATCGCCCGTTTGTCCGCGCGGCGCTGGGCCGCGGCCGGTGCAGGCCTGCTCGCCAACCCCAATGCCGGCAATGGCGGCCTCGGCACGCCGAGCCAGCCGCGTCAGTTTCTCGTCACCAGCGGTCTGCGTAACAGCAATTCCACGGCCAATGGCGTGATCACCGGAGTGACGTTTCGGCCCGGCTCCGGCGCCCCGATCAACACCATCACCGGCCTGCCGGCCTATCTGAAGGGCATTCAGTTCAACGATGCCGGTCAGGCGGTGCCGTTCTCACTGGGCACCTTGACGACCTCGGGCACGGCGCTGGGCGGGGACGGCGTGAACGGTATGGCCGATCAGGTCGGGGCGACTCCGATCACGCGCTATACCGCTTATGGCAAGCTGAGCGGCGACATCTCGCCCGGCTGGACCGCGTTCATCGAGAGTTCCTACAGCCATTTCCATTCGCTGCAGGACGGTATCCCCTCGACCTTCAGCTACACGATCGCGGCGGACAATTTCTATCTGCCGACAGATCTGGCCGCGACCCTGGCGGCCAACAAGGTCTCGGCCATCACCGTCAACAAGCTCGCCGATCAGAATGCGCGGACGCTGACCAGCTACAATACCGACGTCTATCAGATCACGCTGGGCGTGCATGGCGAGCTCGGCAAGAGCTGGGCGTTCGACGGCTATTACGGCCACGGCCGCAACTACAACGACAATATCAGCCAGAACAACCGCATCCTTGCCAATTACGCGCTGGCGATCGACGCCGTGGCCGACCCGGCTCGTCCGGGTTCCGCTATCTGCCGGTCCACCCTGACCAAGCCGAGCAATGGCTGCATCCCGCTCAACATCATGGGGAAGGTCGACCCGAACGATCCGGCGTTGCGCTACGTCAACGGGGTCGCCGAAACGATCAACGACATCGAGCAGGACGAGCTTTCGCTCACGCTTCGCGGCGAGCCTTTCTCGACCTGGGCCGGGCCGGTCTCGCTAGCTGTGGGCGGCGAATATCGCAGTCAGTCATTGAGGGTGAATTTCGACAGCGCCTCGCGGGCCGGGGCTTATTCCGCTCCCGCACTTCCTTATTCCGGCAGTGTCGACGTTAAGGAAGCGTTCGGCGAGTTGTTGATCCCGCTGCTGGCCAATTCACCGTTCGGTAAGCGGCTGAGCGTCGATATCGCCGGTCGTGTCACCAATTACACGACCTCGGGTACGGTCGAGACCTGGAAAGCGGGTGTCGACTATGCGATCAACAATTCGATCCGGCTGCGCGCGACCGAATCCCGCGACATCCGCGCGCCCAATCTGACCGAATTATATCAGAAGAGCGGCAGTTCCTTCCTGACCGTCACGGATCTCGACCCGCGCTATCTCGGGCAAAGCTATCTGGTCACGGCGCTGACAGCGGGCAATTTGAACCTGAAGCCTGAAGTCGCCCGGACCTTCACGGGCGGCGTGGTGCTGACGCCGAGCTTCATTCCGCGGCTGAGCATCTCGGTCGACTATTACAATATCGACATCAAGAAGGCGATCATCCAGCTGACGCCGGCGACGATCGTGCAGCAATGCTTCACCACCAACACCGCGGCTTGCCAGTACATCACCCGGGACAATAGCGGCCTGATCACCACGGTATTCAGCGGACCGACCAATCTCGCTTATGCCATGACCCGCGGCATCGACGTCGAGATGAGCTATACCGTGCCGGTCGGCGCCGATCGCCTCGTCTTTCAGGGGCTGGTCAATTATCTGATCAAGACCGAGACTTATGACGGGACCGTCCATGTCCGATTGGACGACAGCGTGGTCCAGCCGACCGTCGCCGGTATGGGCGGCAACCCGCGGTGGAAGGCGAACGCCAATGTCAGCTATATCGCCGGCGACTGGCGCCTCAGTGCCACCGCGCGCTATGTCGGCGGCGGCTTCATCGACCGCACCTTGACCGCCAGCAATCTCGACAAGCTGACCGTCAACGGACGGCTCTATGCCGACCTTTCCGGTGAAGTGACGATCTTCCGTCCGCACGGCGCGGGCAGCAAGATCGCCTTGTTCGCCGCGGTCCAGAACCTGTTCGACAACGATCCGCCGATCACCGGCGCCGGCGGCTACGGCACGACGCGGGCCCTGTACGACACGATCGGCCGCCAGTTCATGGGCGGGTTCCGCGTGAAATATTGAGGTCGATTGCCGACAAAAAAGGGGAGGGTAGCGTGACTCGGATCGGATATCTGCCGCTGTTCGCGCTCATCGCGGCGTCATTGACGGCGCCCGCGGCAGCGGCCGCGGCGCCGGTCGAACCGACGGCGGCCAAGGCGGCCGCAGTCAAAGCAGCGCTAGATGTGCCCGCCGCCTCCGCCGCTCCAGGCTGCGCGGTCGGCCTGTTTCGGGGCGGCAAGACCGAATTGCTGGTCAACGACGGCTATGCCGATGTCGCGACCGGTCGCCGCATCGATGCCGACACGCAATTCTATGCCGCCTCGGTCTCGAAGCAGTTCACCGCAGCCGCTCTCATGCAATTGGTCGTGGCCGGCAAGGTGCGGCTCGACGCCGACGTCCATCGCTACCTGCCCGATTTGCCGCCCTATCCCGATCCGCTGACGATCCAGAACCTGTTGAACATGACGAGCGGCGTGCGCGACTCCCTGGTTCTGTTGCAGCTCGACGGGATCGAACCGCTTTCCCGTGCGAGCCGGGCCCAGGCGCTGGCCGAGGTGTTTCAGCAGCGGGATACCAAGTTCAAGCCCGGCACCGCCTACGATTATACCAATGGCGGCTATCTGCTGCTGTCCGAAGTGGTCGAGCGCGTCTCGGGCGAAAAGTTCGAGACCTATGTCGGTTCGCATCTGTTGAAGCCACTCGGCATGACCCGCAGCTTCGTCATGCTGGGCAGCCGTCCGTCCGACGCCAATGCCGCGCGCGGCTATACCATGCCCGGCGGCAAGGCGACGCTGACCGACGAAATCCCGCTATTCGGCGGAAGTGGCGGGCTGATCACGACGATCAATGATCTCGCCAAATGGTATGCCGATATCGACAATGGGCATAAAGTCTGGACCCCGGAACTCACTCGGCTGATGACCATGCCGGGACGGTTCGCGGATGGCCGCCCGGTGCGCGATCATGGCCAGGGCGCGGTCTATGGCAATGCCCTGCTGATCGGTCCGCACTGGTTCCACCACACCGGTGCCGCGGGAGGATTTAAGACTCTGTTCGGCTATGATCGCGAGCAGCGGTTCGGCCTGGCGCTGCTCTGCAACAACGGCGATTACAACCCGGACAAGGTCGCGGATGCCGTGCTTGCCGCTTATGATGGAAGCGTGCCGCGCGTGAGCGAAGGCGCCCCGCCTTCATCGCTCAACGGCCGCTACGGCAATCCGAACCTCAAGGCGGTCTATTCCATCGCCCTTACCGAAGCCGGCGGCACGGTGACGGTCACCGACCGCACCGGCAAGCCAGGCGCGCCGCAAGTGCTGGAAGCGACCGGACCCGGTCAATATAAGGGGCGGGGCTACACGCTGAGTTTCGATGACAATGGCATGGGCTTCACTCTAACTATTCCGCGCGTGGTTCTGCACTTCACCAGATTGCCCTGACGCATTGCCTGTCCCTTAGGACGGCGTCGCCTGCAGCGTCATCGTCGCGAAATCGATCGTCAGCAGCTTGAGTTGGGCGATCATGTCGCTGCCGACGCGGGCGGCGCTGCTGTCATTCTCCTCGATATTGACCTTGAGCGCTCTCAGCGGAACATTGTCGACGGTATAATCGAACTGGGGCAGCAGGCGGACCTTGGTGGTGACGAAGCCACCGGCGCCACCGATCGTCGCGTTGCGCTCCGCGGCGCTCGCAAGCTGGTCCTTTGTCAGCAGTCCTAGCCCGGGCCTGCGCAACGCGGTCGAATCAGCGCCGCTGTCGAACTGCGCGCCGGCCGTGCCGAGCGGGGTCGCGATCGGGATACCGAGCCCATCTTCATGCCAATAGACGCGTACGGTCTTGCCGTTGGGCAGAGGCGCGTCGCTGCCGAGCGCCAATTTGGTGCCGCCGTCGATCCAGGCGACCCGGCCGAGCGCGGCGAAGGCGGGCAGGCCGAGGATGGCGGGGATCGTGTAATCCTTGCCGAGCTTCAGCATCGCGTCGGGGAGGATCAGCACCGGCAGTTTCTCGACGGTGGCGCCGCCGATCGTCGCTTTGTCGATCAGGCCCAATTTGCCGGTCACGCGGTTGCTGGTCGAGGTGCCGACATCGCTTGATCCCGGCAGGACGCGCACATTGAGCGTCGCCGCCGTACTTTCGGTGACGACCGAGATCTCCGCGCCCGTATCCATGAACCAGGGCAGGGTGACGCCGTTGACCGTGACATTCGCGCTCTTGCTGCCGAGCGGATTGGCGATGGTCGGCACCGTCGCGCCACCATGCGCGCGGATCGGCGGCGCGGCGCGGAACGCCTCGGCGATCTTCTCGTCGCTGGCATCCTCGCCATCCGGCGCCAATTTGTTCGCCTGGGCGCAGGCGGCCACGCGCTTCTCGCCGCCGGTGCGGACGCCGTAATCGATGCACAGGCGATGGAACAACATTGCGCGGCTGGTCGTCGACGCGTCGGGGTGTCCGGCGAGCCATGCCTCGATCGCCGCATCCTCGCCCGGTCCCCCGCGTTCGGCGTCATAGGCCAGGCGCTCGGCCGAGCCTGCCTTGGGCGGTGGCGCATAGGGATCGGGTTGGGGAAGAGCAGTCTGGGCGAGCAGCAGGGCAATCAGCGGAGTCGGCATCCCGCGATCCTTCCCGCCGCACCACGGCTTGTCTAGACCGGATCAGCCGGTAAAGGCGGGCGCATGACGACCGAACTTCCCAAGACCTTCGACCCCGCCGAGATCGAAACGCGTTGGTATGCGCATTGGGAGACGAGCGGCCAGTTCCGCCCAGATCGCCCCGGCGCCGAACCGTGGACGATCGTCAACCCGCCGCCCAACGTCACCGGCTCGCTCCATATCGGCCATGCGCTCGACAATACGTTGCAGGACGTGCTGGTTCGGCATGCGCGGCTCAAGGGCAAGGACGCACTCTGGGTGGTCGGGACCGACCATGCCGGCATCGCGACGCAAATGGTTGTCGAGCGCCAGATGGCCGAGCGCCAGCAGAAGCGCACCGATTTCACGCGCGAGGAATTCGTCGCCAAGGTCTGGGAATGGAAAGCCGAGAGCGGCGGCGAGATCACGCAGCAGCTCCGCCGGCTCGGCTGTTCGATGGACTGGGCGAACGAGCGCTTCACGATGGACGAGGGCTTTTCCAAGGCCGTCCTCAAGGTGTTCGTGGACCTCTACAATCAGGGCCTGATCTATCGCGACAAAAGGCTGGTGAACTGGGACCCGGGTCTCGGCACCGCGATCAGCGACCTCGAGGTCGAGACCAAGGAGGTCAAGGGCAGCTTCTGGCAGATCCGCTATCCGCTGGCCGACGGGTCGGGATCGATTACCGTCGCGACGACGCGGCCGGAGACGATGCTCGCCGACATGGCGGTCGCGGTCCATCCCGAGGACGAACGCTACAAGGCGATGATCGGCAAGCAGGTGAAGCTGCCGATCACCGGCCGGCTGATCCCGGTGATCGGCGACGAACATGCCGATCCGACGCTCGGTACCGGCGCGGTCAAGATCACGCCGGGGCATGACTTCAACGATTTCGAGGTGGGCAAGCGCGCCGGGCTCAAGGCGGGCGAGATGCTCAACATGCTCGACGCCAAGGGGCAGGTTCAGCAGACTGCTGACGGCCTGATCCCCGACGATCTACTCGGCATCGACCGCTTCTGGGCGCGCAAGCTGGTGGTCGAGCGGCTGAAGGAAGGCGGCTTCCTGGTCCCGCATGTCGACAAGGAAGGCGTCGAGCATGACGCCGAACCGCGCACGATCCAGACTCCTTATGGCGACCGCTCGGGTGACGTGATCGAGCCGTGGCTGACCGATCAATGGTATGTCGACGCCGAGACGCTGGCGAAGAAGCCGATCGAGGCGGTGCAGTCGGGCGCGATCAAGATCGTGCCGAAGAGTTGGGAAAAGACCTTCTTCAACTGGATGGAGAACATCCAGCCGTGGTGCGTGTCGCGGCAGCTGTGGTGGGGACATCGGATTCCGGCGTGGTTCACCGACGATGGCCGCATATTTGTTGCTCAAGATGAGCAGGCCGCTTTGCTGCAAGCGATCGGGCAGAATGACGCTGGGCTCGACCTGACGGGAGGGTCGGCGATCGTCGTGGAGGATGAGCGGGCTGCGCAGGCGTTGCGCGAGACGCTGGCCGATGATGATAAGACGCTTATCCTGTGGCAAGACCCCGACGTCCTCGACACCTGGTTCTCCTCTGCACTCTGGCCCTTCGCGACGATGGGCTGGCCCGAGGAAACTGATCCCAAGCTTCATGGCCGTTACCCCAATGACGTGCTGATCTCCGGCTTCGACATCCTGTTCTTCTGGGACGCGCGGATGATGATGCAGGGGATGCATTTCATGGGCGATGTGCCGTTCCGCACGCTCTATCTGCATGGCCTGGTGCGCGCCGCCGACGGGCAGAAGATGTCCAAGTCGAAGGGCAATGTCGTCAACCCGCTCGGGCTGATCGATAAGTACGGTGCCGACGCGCTGCGCTTCTTCATGGCGGCGATGGAAAGCCAGGGCCGCGACATCAAGATGGATGAGAAGCGGGTCGAGGGTTACCGCAACTTCGCGACCAAACTGTGGAACGCCGCGCGCTTCTGCCAGTCGAACGGCATCGGCGCGTCGAAGACGCTCGAGGCGCCCGAAGCCACGCTCGCGGTCAACAAATGGATCATCGGCGAGACGATCCAGACGGTGCAGGCGGTCGACCTGGCGCTTGCCGATTATCGTTTCGATGGCGCCGCCAACGCGATCTATCAATTCGCCTGGAGCCGGTTCTGCGACTGGTATCTCGAGCTGATCAAACCGGTGATGAGCGGCGACGACCGTGGCGCGATCGACGAGGAGAGCAAGGCGGTCGCGGGCTGGGTGCTCGACCAGATCCTGGTCATGCTCCACCCGTTCATGCCCTTCGTGACCGAGGAGCTTTGGTCGAAACTGGGCGAGCGAGAGTCCGACCTGATCGTCGCGAAATGGCCGATCGCCGATGCACGCGCAATCGATCCCGAAGCAGGCAAGGAGATCGACTGGCTGATCCGGCTGGTGAGTGAAGTGCGGTCGAGCCGGACGGAACTCAACGTGCCGCCGGGTGCGCGGCTGCCAGTGCACCTGCGCGACGCGTCACCGGAGACGCTGGCGCGGTTCGACCGTCTGGCGCCCGCGATCGCGCGTCTCGCGCGGATCGATCGTGCCGAGGGCGATGTCACCGGCGGTGCGGCACAGGTCGTGCTCGACGAGGCGACTTTCGTCCTGCCGCTGGAAGGCGTGATCGACCTTGCGGCGGAGCGCACGCGCCTGACCAAGGCGATCGAGGCGGCGACGAAGGAGCGCGATAGCCTGGCTGGCCGGCTGAATAACCCGAGCTTCGTCGAGCGCGCCAAGCCCGAGGCGGTGGAAAAGGCGCGGGCGGATCATGCCGAGAAATCGTCCGAGGCCGAACGGCTGACGGCAGCGCTGGCGCGGCTGGGTTAGCCTGATCCACAACGTCACCCCGGCCTTGTGCCGGGGTCCAAATATCCTCAACGGAACCCAGCCGTTGTTGCACATTGGATGCCGGGACAAGCCCGGCATGACGGTGTGGGATTTCCGGCCCGTGCTGCGCAATGCCGTTGGAACCCGTCCGACTTGGAACGGATTATGTTGCCCCTCGGGCTAGGCGAAACGCCGTGCGTTGCCTATTTGGGCGCGACTTCAGCGATCACCGAATCCGGCCGTCCGGGCCGCAGAAAGGCAATCCACCCGTGGCGCAGCCGCCGCAACAGCCTCAGCAACGGGGGCCCGGAGGCCGCCGCGACCTGACCGTCGGGCCGATCGGCCCGACCTTGCTCGCCTTCGCGCTGCCGACGCTCGCATCCAACATCCTCCAGTCGCTCAACGGTTCGATCAACTCGATCTGGGTCGGGCGTTTCCTGGGCGAAGGCGCGCTGGCGGCGACGTCCAACGCCAATATCATCATGTTCCTGATGTTTTCCGCCGTGTTCGGATTCGGCATGGCGGCGACGATCCTGATCGGCCAATCGGTCGGGCGACACGATATCGAAGGCGCGCGCCGTGCGTTCGGATCGGCGGTCGGGCTGGTGATCGGTGGCGCGGTAGTGATTTCGATCCTGGGCTGGCTGTTCGCGCCGCAGATATTGCGGCTGCTGGCGACGCCGGGCGAGGCGCAGAACATGGCGCGCGATTATCTGCGCGTGATCTTCCTGGGTCTGCCTTTCTCGATGCTTGGCGTGCTCATCCAGATGAGCCTGCGCGGCACCGGCGATTCGGTGACACCCTTGTGGTTCATGGCGCTGAGCGTGGCGATCGACAGTACGTTCAACCCGCTGTTGATCGACGGCATCGGCCCGTTCCCGAAGATGGGCATTGCCGGCTCGGCGACCGCGACCTTGCTGGCCGGTATCGTCTCGTCGGCGGGCCTGCTGATCTATGTCTATTGGCGCAATTTACCGATCCGTCTGCGCGGCCACGAACTGCATTACCTGATCCCCGAAAAGGCGCTGGTGAAGATCATCCTGGCCAAGGGTCTGCCGATGGGCGCGCAGATGCTGGTCATGTCGACGGCTGGTCTCACGATGATCGGCCTCGTCAACCGTCACGGCGTGGAAACCGCCGCCGCCTACGCCGTGTCACAGCAGCTGTGGACCTATATCCAGATGCCGGCGATGGCGATCGGCGTCGCGGTGAGCTCGATGGCGGCGCAGAATATCGGCGCCGGTAAATGGGAGCGGGTCAACGCGATCACGCGGTCGGGCATCCTCTACAACACGATCATCACGCTCGTCGTCAACGCCGCGATCATCCTGTTCGACCGTCAGGTGATGACCCTGTTCGTCGGCAGCGGCAGCCCGGCAATCCCGATCGCGCGGCATATCCAGTTGATCTCGAGCTGGACCTTCGTGATGTTCGGCGCGACGATGGTGCTGTTCTCGACCGTGCGCGCCAACGGGTCGACGGTGCCGCCATTGGTTATCCTGGCGATCGCATTCTATCCGGTCCGTCTCGGCTTCGCGATATTGGGCCAGCCGCTGATCGGTGCGGACGCTTTGTGGTACGCCTTCCCGATAGGCTCGATGGTCTCGCTCCTGCTTGCCGGCTGGTATTACAGGAGCGGACATTGGCGTGAGCAGATGCTGATCGTCCCGCCGGAGCCCGAGGCGGAAGAACATGCCCATGGCACCGGCGAGCCGGCGGGGCGGTTGCACCCGACGGGCTGACCGAGAGTCTCCTCGGCCCTTGCGCAGAGCGGCGCGGGGGCTCACATGCGCGGCCATGAGCCACTATCCCGCGACCCGCCTCCGCCGTCCTCGCGCCTCGGCCTGGAGCCGGCGGATGCATGCCGAAACCACGCTGACCTCGGCCGATCTGATCTGGCCGCTGTTCATCGCCGAAGGGCGGGGAGTCGAGGAACCGATTGCCAGCCTGCCCGGCGTGTCGCGCTGGTCGGTCGATGGCATCGTCGCGCGGGCGAAGGAAGCGCGCGATCTCGGCATTCCCTGCATCGCCTTGTTCCCGAATACGCAACCTGACCGCCGCACCGACGACGGCAAGGAAGCGCTCAACCCCGACAATCTGATGTGCCGCGCGATCCGTGCGCTCAAGGACGCGGTGCCCGATATCGGCGTGCTGACCGACGTCGCGCTCGATCCCTATACCAGCCACGGGCATGACGGCTTGCTCGACGAGAGTGGCTATGTACTCAACGACGCCACGGCGGAAGTGCTTGTCGGTCAGGCGCTCAACCAGGCCGCGGCGGGCGCCGACATCATCGCGCCGTCGGACATGATGGACGGCCGCGTCGGCCTGATCCGCGATGCGTTGGAGGCGGACGGTCATGTCAACGTCCAGATCATGTCCTACGCCGCCAAATATGCCAGCGGCTTTTACGGCCCGTTCCGCGACGCCGTCGGCTCGCGCGGGCTGCTCAAGGGCGACAAGAAGACCTATCAGATGGACCCGGCCAATGCCGAGGAAGCGTTGCGCGAAGTCGCGCTCGATCTGGCCGAGGGCGCCGACAGCGTGATGGTCAAGCCGGGGCTGCCGTATCTCGATATCATCCTGCGCGTGAAGGATCGCTTCGAAGTTCCTGTATTCGCTTATCAAGTGTCGGGCGAATATGCGATGCTGGAGGCGGCGGTCGCGGCCGGCGCCGCCGAGCGCGACGCGGTCGTGCTGGAGACGCTGATGGCGTTCAAACGGGCCGGGTGCTCCGGCGTGTTGACCTATCATGCGCTGCATGCGGCGAAACTGCTGGCGAAATGATCGAGACGCCTCGCCTGATCCTTCGCCCGTGGCGTGAGGACGATAAACCCGCGTTCGATGCGATCATCAACACGCCGGCGATGATGGCGCATTTCGGCGGGGTCGCGCCGCGCGACAAGATCGACGGGCTGATCGATCGCCAGATGGAGAAGCAGGCCGCCGACGGCCATTGCATGTGGGCGGTCGAGACCAAGGTCGACGGCCAACTGGCGGGGATTTGCGGGCTGCGGCTCGGCGGACATCCCGATACGCCGGTCGACGGGGTGTATGAGCTTGGCTGGCGCATCGCCGAGAAGCATTGGGGGCAGGGGATTGCGCGGGAAGCGGCCGAGGCCAGTCGCGACTGGGGCTGGGCGAACACCCCGGCGGACATGATTGCGGCCTGGACCAATCCCGACAACGCGCCGTCCTGGGGGCTGATGATCCGGATCGGCATGACGCGGCGGCCCGAGCTCGATTTCCGCCACCCGCTCTATCTCGATAATGACGACGTGATCGGCGACATGATCGTCTATGCGATCGACCGGCCGCGATGAGTGCAACCATGATCGAGACTGAGCGGCTGATCCTGCGCGGCTGGCGCGAGAGCGATGTCGCGCCGTTTCATGCCATGTGCACCGATCCGGAGGTCATGCGCTATCTCGGGCCGCCGCTGAGCCGCGAGGACGCCGAAGCCGCCGCGACGCGCCAGAACGCGTTCATCGCCAGCCACGGCTATTGCTTCTGGGCGGTCGAGCGAAAGGCTGACGGCGCGTTTCTCGGCTTTTGCGGGCTCAAGCCAGGGCCCGAGGGCACGCCGATCGCCAATCAGGTCGAGATCGGCTGGCGGCTCGCACGTGACGCCTGGGGCCAGGGCTATGCGCACGAAGCGGCCGAAGCGTCGATCGCCTGGGGTTGGACGAACACCGACGCGCCCGGCATCGCTGCGATGACCAATATCGAGAATGTGCGCAGCTGGGGCCTGATGGAACGGCTCGGCATGGTGCGCGATCATGATAGCGATTTCGACCACCCGGCGGTGCCGGTCGGCGATCCGTTGAGGCCGCACATCGTCTATCGGATAGCGCGGCCCTAGACCTCCTGTTTGTCCTAACCCTCTCCGGCTTGTCCTAGCCCTCTCTCGCTTGCGGGAGAGGGTGGGTGAGGGGCTTCTTTCTTCTTCCAAGCGGCTCTTGCCAAAGAAGAAGTAAGAAGACCCTCACCTTCCCACCGCTTCACGGCGGGCCCCTCCCTCTCCCGCAAGCGGGAGAGGGGAATG
>NZ_BCYX01000053.1 GCF_001598415.1 Sphingomonas mali NBRC 15500 | reverse complement strand
GCGGCTCGCTCGACCTCTCTCCCAACCTTCGCTAGGCGGCGGAGCCGCCAAGCTTCGGTATCCCTCTCCCCTTCCAGGGGCGAGGGTGGGAAAGGACAGAATAATGGCACGCGTCGCATTCATCGGGCTGGGCAATATGGGCGGCGGGATGGCCGCTAACCTGGCGAAGAAGGGGCACGACGTGCGCGCCTTCGATCTGTCGGCCGAGGCGCTCGACAAGGCGAAGGCGGCGGGTTGCCTGCCTGCGGCGAGCGCAGCCGACGCGGTCGACGGGGCCGAGGCGGTGGTTACGATGCTGCCGGCGGGCAAGCATGTCGAAAGCGTCTATGATGAGGCGATCCTGGGCACCGCGCCGGTCTCGGCGATCCTGATCGATTGCTCGACGATCGACGTTGCCACCGCCAAGCGCGTCGGTGAGGCCGCGCAGGCCAAGGGCTATGCAGCGGTCGACGCGCCGGTGTCGGGCGGAATCGCCGCGGCCAATGCCGGCACCCTGACCTTCATGGTCGGCGGTTCTGCCGAGGCATTCGACCGTGCGCAGCCTTTCCTCGCCGACATGGGCAAGGCGGTGATCCACGCCGGCGCGTCGGGCGCGGGCCAAGCGGCCAAGATCTGCAACAATATGGTACTCGGCGCCGAGATGATCGCGACGTGCGAAGCCTTCGTGCTCGCCGACAAGCTCGGCCTCGATCCGCAGAAATTCTTCGACATCGCCAGCGTCAGTTCGGGCCAGAGCTGGTCGCTGACCAGCTACGCGCCCTGGCCTGGCGTCGGGCCGGAGACGCCCGCCGACCGCGACTATCAAGGCGGCTTTGCGACCGCGCTGATGCTCAAGGATCTGCGGCTGGCGATGGAAGCCGCGGCCTCGGTCGATGCCGACACGCCGATGGGAGCGAAGGCGGCCGAACTCTATCAGGCGTTCAACGATGCCGGGAATGGCGGGCTCGATTTCTCGGCGATCATCCGGTTGCTGGGCAAGGACCGGCAATGAGCGTCGCGTTCCGCCGCGAAAGCGATGAGGAGCATAAGGAACCGCGCTTCGAACTGCCGATTCCGGCGGGGCCGAATCTGGTCACTGAAGGCGGGCCTGCGCTGATCGACGCCCGTATCGCCGCGCTCGAGGCCGAGCAGGTCGATGCCGATGAGGCGCGCCGCGAGGAGATCGCGCGCGACCTGCGCTACTGGCACACACGCCGAGTGACGGCGATCGTCGCGCCGGTGCCGCCGGCGGACGAGATCGCGTTCGGCTCGCGCGTGCGGATCGCGGTGGATGGCAGCGAGCGCGTTATCCGAATCGTCGGTGATGATGAAGCCGATCCGGCGGCGGGGCTGATCGCCTTTTCGGCGCCGCTCGCACGGGCGCTGACCGGCGCGATGGAGGGGGAGGTGGTGTCGCTTCCTGGCCGTCCAGATGCGGTCGAGGTGATCGAGATTTTGTCGGCGGCGGAAGCTTAAACCTGCCCTCACCCTTCCCACCCGGCTGCGCCGGGCGGGCCCCTTCCCTCTCCCGACGGAAGAGGGAGGGAGCGCCAAAGGCGCGGAAGGGTGAGGGCAGGTCGGTTCTATGGCGCTGGACAACCGCCGGTCATTGTGGCGGAAGGGCGAACCCTCCCAGGTCCAGGAGCCCCCCCTCCATGCCCACCCGGCTCGCCCGCCTTATCGGCCTCGCCCTGATCACCGCCGTGACCACCGCCGCCAGCGGATCCAGCTATCAGCCGCGCGAAACCTTCGCACCCTACGACATGGGTCAGGCGGTCGATGGCTATCGCGGCGGCGATGGTCTTCCCGGGCCCCATTACTGGCAGAACCGCGCCGATTATCAGATCCACGCGACGCTCGACCCCGCCGCGCATACGATCAGGGGTGAGGTGGCGATCACCTATACCAATGCCAGCCCGAGCGCGCTCGATGTGCTGTGGCTCCAGCTCGACCAGAACATCTACCGCCCGGGATCGCGCGGCAGCCTGGCGCAGGGTGGCGTGCCGCGCGGCAATACCGCGGGGATGACGCTCGACCAGGTGTCGGTGACGCTGGGCAAGGCCGCGGTGCCGGTGACGCCGGTGATCAGCGACACGCGTGCGCAACTTAAATTGCCGACCTCGCTCGCATCGGGCGGCAAGGCGGTTATCCACATCCGCTATCATTACGAAGTGCCCAGCGACGATTTCGGCGGGCGTACCGGCTGGCTGACCGCGAAGAATGGCGCGCCGATCTATTCGGTCGCGCAATGGTATCCGCGCATGGCGGTGTTCGACGATATCCGCGGCTGGGATCCCGCGCCCTATCTCGCGCAGGAATTCTACCTCGAATACGGCAATTTCGATTACTTCATCACCGTGCCCTCGGACATGATCGTGGCCGGGTCGGGCGAGCTGGTGAATCCGCAGGACGTGCTGACTCCGCAGCAGCAGGCGCGGCTGGCGGCGGCGCGGCGCAGCGACCGCACGGTGATGATCCGCGAGCCCGAACTCGTCGGCGACCCGACGACGCGGCCCAGGACCGGCCCGCTGACCTGGCATTTCCACATGGACAATAGCCGCGACGTCGCGTTCAGCGCGTCCTCGGCCTTCGCCTGGGACGCGGCGCGGATCAACCTGCCCGGAGGCAAGTCATCGCTCGCCATGTCCTTTTATCCGGCCGAGTCCGCCGGCCCAGACAAATGGGGCCGCTCGACCGAATATATGAAGGACGCGGTCGAGCGCTATTCGGCCAAATGGTACCCCTATCCCTGGCCCGCCGCGATCAACATCGCCGGTCCGGCATCGGGGATGGAATATCCCGGCATCGTGTTCGACGGCGTCGAGGACAAGGGCAAGGAGCTGTTCTGGATCAGCGCGCACGAAATCGGGCATAGCTGGTTCCCGATGATCGTCGGCTTCGACGAGCGCCGCAACGCGTGGATGGACGAAGGCTTCAACACCTTCATCGACACCTATGAATCGGACGAGTTCAACCACGGCGAGTACGCGCCCAAGCGCGATAGCGAATACGCGCCCGGCGGCGGCAATCCGGTCGACGAGATATTGCCGATCCTGGCCGATCCCGACGCCCCGCCGATCCTGTCGCGCGCCGACACCATCCCCGGCAAATATCGCCACCCGGTGACTTACTTCAAATCTGCACTCGGGCTGGTGCTGCTGCGTGAGCAGATCCTCGGCCCACAACGGTTCGATGCCGCCTTCCGTCGCTTCATCGCCGCCTGGGCGTTCAAGCATCCCAAGCCCGCCGACTTCTTCCGCACGATGGAGAGCGAGAGCGGCGAGGACCTGTCCTGGTGGTGGCGCGGCTGGTACGCGAACAACTGGCAGATGGATCTGGCGGTCGACGGTATCTCGACGACCAAGGACGGCACGCCGCTGGTTCGCGTCGTGTCGCGCGACAAGCTGATCATGCCGGCGACGCTGCGGGTGACCTATCGCGATGGCCGGACGTTAGACGTCGCGCTGCCGGCCGAGACGTGGATACGTCAGGCCGCGACCGATGTGGCGGTGCCGCGAGGCGATGTGGTCAAGGCGGAACTCGACCCGGATCACAAAATTCCGGACAAGGATCGCTCGAACAACGTCGCGACACGGAAGTAGCGAAGGTCGGCGGAGCGACAGTGAGTGCCGCTCCGCCACCGTCATTTACAACGCCTCCCCGGCCTTCGCCGGGGAAGCGTATGAGCGTGCGAGGGATCGGCTCGTCAAAAACCGATCCGCACACCACCTTCCGGCCGCGACGCCACTTCGCGCGCTACCAGCGCGACCAGCGCTTCCGGCTCGGGTCGGGCTTCGGCGAAGCGTAGGCCGCGCGCCACCACCGCGAGGTCGCCCGGCGTCACGCCATGCAATTGCGCCAGCGAGCGCGGTGCTGCCACGCCGAACGTCCGCTCGAACGCCTGCGCCGCGCGCGCCGGCGATAGCGCGCGTAGTTCCAGCTTGAACACGAATCGCCGCATCGCCGCCGGATCGAGCTTTGCGGCATGGTTGGTCGCCGCGACGAACGGCAAGGGATGCCGCTCGAACCAGGTCAGCAATTCGTTGACCTGGCTGACTTCCCAACTCGCTTGGGCATTGCCGCGATCGGCGAGGATCGAGTCGATCTCGTCGAACAGCAACACCGCCTCGTCCTCGCGTGCTTCGGCGAAGGCGTCGGCAATGTTTGCCTCGGTCCCGCCGACCCATTTGGACAACAGGTCCGACGCGCGTTTGACGATCAGCGGCCGGTCGAGCCGCTCGGCCAGATGATGCGCCAGCGCGGTCTTGCCGGTGCCGGGCGGTCCGGTCAGCAACAGCGAGAAGTCGCGCGGCGCCTCGGCGCGCGTGACGCGATCGAGCAATGCGGCGACGTCGATGTCCGACTCGACCAGCACTGGGTCGAACCGCGCGGCGCCTTCGATCGGGCGCAACGGTCCGGTCAGCGCGGTGACCAGGGACTCGGCAGCAGTCACCGCGTCGCCCCCGCCAAGCTTGGCCGATCGGATCGCGACGCGCGCGATGCTCGCGGCCTCCGGCGCGCGCGTGACCAGGGCGTCGAATGCCGGCGGCACCTCGACGCCCTCATCCGCCGCGATCCGCGCGAGCACTTGCCGCGCCGCGCGTGCCGACGGCTGCTTCATGTGCAGCACGAAGCTCATCCGCCGCAGGATCGCGGGATCGACATTGCCGATCGCGTTGCTGGTCCAGATCACCGGCAGCTGGTTGGTCTCGAGCATCCGGTTGACGAACACCTTGGACCCCTGCCGCCCGCGCATGAAGTCGCCGGGGCCGGGCGAAGCATCGCCGATCAGATCTTCGAACTCGTCGAACAACAGCACGGTGTTGCCACGCGCGGCAAATGCCCGCTGGCCCAGGTTGAGCGACCCGATGCGGTCAAACCGGCTCGGCTCCTCGCCATCGAAATCGTGTTCGCCGACCGCGAACAGGGCCGCGCCCGCCGCCGTCGCCAGGCTGCGCGCGAACTCGGTCTTGCCCGTTCCCGGCGGCCCGTGGATCAGGATGTTGACGCCAGGCGCCCGCGTCGCCGCAGCACCGCGCAGCAGGCCGACGAGCAAGTCGCTGAACTCGCGCGCCTGGGGAAAGGCATCGAGCGGCAGTGTCCCGTGCTGGCGAGCGCCTACCATCGCGGCGATGATCTCTTCGCCGTCGACGATGCCGCGATCGAGCAGCCGGTCGAACCGCCAGCTGGTCTCGATCCGCGACGCTTCCAGATGTTCGCGGCTGAACTCGAACAGCCCCAGCCGCATCACCGGACTGGTGCGCGCGGCGGATGCGTTGGTCGCGCCGGCTATCACGCCCAGCGTCGTCGCCATGTCGACCTGCGCCCGCGCCATTGCCCGCGCCAGCGCATGCGCGCGGGGCCGGCGTTCGAACACCAGCGCCAGCGTCAGTAGTTTCCGGTCGAACGCGTCAAGCTCGAGCAAGTCGCCAAGCGCCATGGCAAGATCGACCAGCGGGTCGGTCTCATCGGGCGCCGCCATCGCTTGCGCCACCGCAGCGTCCAGCCAGCGGATATCGGTCGGCACGCCTTCCACGGGCGCGCCGGTCAGCCAGGTCGCATTGGTCTCGGCCCATTCGGTCAGCGCGCGGCCGACCGTGACGGACCCTCTGTAAGTATCGATCAGGTGGCGCAACAGCGTCGCCACCAGGCGCAACTCGCCCATGACATCTCCTTCGTGCCGCACGCGCGCAAAGGCGCACGCCTGCGACAGCTCGTTCAGTGGTTGTGGAGATCGGCGCGCCCGATGCCCGCGGGCCGGCGCGCAGGGAAGTGCGCTAGGGCTGGCGCGGGACGCGGACGGAGCGGAGCCCCGTTATGATCTTGCGTCCAAACATTCATTGTCCTCACGTATCGGGCAGACTCGCCACCCGAGGCCGGGCCCGTTACGCCTGCGCGTCATTAACGTCAAGCATGCCGCTTGCCGCCGCCACGCGACTCGTTACACCGGCGGCAAACAAGGGGAATGATCGATGGCGACGGTAATGGCGGAAGAGTTGCGGCCCGATCCCAGCCCGTCCGACATCCGGCTGGTCATCGCGGCCTCGTCGCTCGGCACCGCGTTCGAGTGGTACGATTTCTTCATTTACGGCACGCTCGCCAAGATTATCGGCGCGGCGTTCTTCCCGGCGGGGAACGAGATCGTCCAGACGCTGCTCGCCTGGGCAGGGTTCGCGGTCGGCTTCGGCTTTCGTCCGCTGGGCGCGGTACTGTTCGGCTATCTCGGCGACAAGCTCGGGCGCAAATATACGTTTCTGGTCACCATCACGCTGATGGGCATCGCGACCGCCGGCGTCGGGCTGGTGCCGCCGGCCGCGCAGATCGGATTGTGGGCACCGGCTATCATCATCCTGTTGCGTGTGGCGCAGGGGCTGGCGCTGGGCGGCGAATATGGCGGCGCGGCCATCTATGTCGCCGAACATTCGCCACCCGGTAAGTCGGGCTTTTACACCAGTTTCATCCAAGCCTGTGTCGCGGGCGGCTTCATTCTCAGTCTTGCGGTCGTGCTGTTGACCAAGCTCGCCGTGACCGACGCGGCTTGGGCCGCCTGGGCATGGCGCTTTCCGTTCCTGTTCTCGCTGGTGTTGCTCGCGGTGTCCCTGTGGATGCGGCTCAAACTGAGCGAAAGCCCGGTGTTCAAGGCGATCAAGGACGCCGGTGAGACGGTCAAGAACCCGATCGTTTCCAGCTTCACCTATCCCGGCAATCTCAAGCGGCTGTTCGTCGCCTTGTTCGGGGTCGCCGCCGGCCTGACGGTGATCTGGTACACCGCATTGTTCTCGACCCTGTCCTTCCTGACGACGACGATGCGCGTCGAGGAGACCACCGCGCAATTGATCGTCGGCGTCGCCGGCGGCGCAGGATTGTTCTGGTTCATCTATTTCGGGCGGCTGTCCGATCGCGTCGGTCGCAAGGGACCGATCGTGATCGGTTATGCGGTGACCCTGGTCCTGCTGTTCCCGATCTTCTGGGTGATGGGCAGCGCTGCGAATCCTGCGCTTGCGCATGCCGCCAAGCGCGCGCCGGTGGTCGTCTCGGGCCCGCATTGCACCTATGATCCGTTCGCCGCGAAGCAGGTCGACCAATGCGGCCAGCTGCTCGACTATTTCTCCAAAAAGGGCATCGCCTATACCAAGGACACCACGCCCGCGATCGCGGTGATCATCGGGGGAGACGCGGTGCCCGATATCAGCCCGGCCGGGCTCGACGCGGCGCTCGCCGCCAATGGATACAAGCTCGACAAGGTGCGTCCGACGGCGATCGGGATCGCGGTCATCATCTTCGCGATGCTGGTGATGGGCGCCTTGGCGGGCGCGACCTATGGGCCGGTCGCCGCGCTGCTCGCCGAGATGTTTCCGGCGCGCATCCGCTACAGTTCGATGTCGATCCCCTATCATATCGGCACCGGTTATTTCGGCGGATTCCTGCCGTTCATCAGCCAATATATCGTCGCCAAGACCGGCGATCCCTATGCCGGGCTGTGGTATACTTGGGCAGTGGTGTTGATGGCGCTGCTGGTGTCGCTCTGGGGCCTGAAGTGGAAAGGCGACAAGCTTCCGGATTGACCCATCCGGGGGTGGCACGGCGCGCTGCCTCCCGCTAGGCAGCGCGGATGTTTGAGCTTCCTCTCCGCCTGCGTCGCGATGCCGACGCGCTTGTGGCCAATTGGCGCGCGCTGGCGCGACTGAGCGGGACCGCGGCGTGTGGCGCGGCGATCAAGGCCGACGGCTATGGGCTTGGTGCCGCGTGGGTCGCGGAGACGCTGGCCGCCGCCGGATGCCGCGACTTCTTCGTCGCCACCTGGGCCGAAGCCGCAGCGCTCGCGCCGCTCCAATTGCCCAACCTGTCGGTGTTCCATGGCGTGCGGGACGAGGACATGGAATTGGCGCTGTCGGGCATCGCGACGCCGGTGCTCAATACGGCCAGGCAGGCGGCGCGCTGGCGTGGTGCCGTCGGGCGCGCGTGCCATGTCATGCTCGATACCGGCATGAACCGGCTCGGGCTGGGCGAGGACGATCTCGCCGCCGGCGCCCTCGACGGGCTCGCGATCGACACGTTGATGAGCCATCTCGCCTCGGCCGATGAGGACAGTGCGCAGAATAGCGAGCAACGCGGTCGGTTCGTCGCGATGACCGAAAAGGTCGCGGCACAGCGGCTCAGTCTCGCCAATTCGGCCGGGATCGCGCTCGGGTCCGACTACGCCTTCAGCCTCACGCGCCCCGGCCTCGCGCTTTATGGCGGCGTTCCGCGGCCCGAGCTTGCCGGCGTCATCGCCCAGGTCGCGTTTCCCGAAGCGCAAGTGCTCCAGTGCCGTACGGTGCGAGCGGGAGAAGCGGTCGGGTACAACGCGACCTGGATCGCGCCGGCCGATACCGAAGTGGCGATCCTGAACTACGGCTATGCCGACGGCTATTTCCGGGGCTTTTCGGGACGGGGCGCCGCGCTACTCGGAGACGCTGTGTTGCCACTACTCGGCCGCGTATCGATGGACCTGATCGCGATCGACGTGACCGGGTATGATGTGGCCGAGGGCGACTGGCTGACGATCGATTTCGCCCTGCCGCGCGCCGCGGCGCAATCGGGCATGTCGCAATATGAGTTGCTGACCGGGATGGGATCACGGTTCGATCGGGTCGGTTGACCGGTCGGGCAACTGACGCTGCCTGCGACGGGTCCGCAATCCCCAAAAAGAAGGGCCGCCTCTTGCGAGACGGCCCCTTTTTATTTGTCTTTGCCCGCTTAGCGGAACTTGAGCTTGAAGCCGGCGTAGAAGAAGCGGCCGACGTTGTCGTAGATCGAGCTGCCCGCACCAGTACCGGTCAGCAAGAACGGCGGCTTGGTATCGAACAAATTATCGACGCCAGCATAGAACTCATACTTCTTGCTGATTGTCGCGCCCAGCCGGACGTTGTGATACCATGTGGCCGGGTACCAGACCTCGGCAGTGAGATCGGCGTTCGTCGGCGGCTTGCCGTTGAACGAGTGCTGCGCCTCATAAGTGCCGATCGTCATCTTGCCGATATAACGCGCCTGATACCGCAGGCTAAACCCACCCTGTGTCTCGTATGCGACAGACGCCTGCGCCTCGAACTGCGGATCGCCGAGTTCGCTCAACTGACGATCCGGAGTGTTCGGATTGACCGGATCGAGATAGTTGGTTTTCTCGAACACATAGGTCCCGATACCGCGAAGTGACAAACGACCGCCCAGGACGGTGCGGGTATAGGACAAGTCAGCGTCCAGACCGCGAGTCTGCTGCCGAGCGAAGTTAACCGGGCCCGACGAACCGACATAAGGCGTCGCGAATTCGTGGGTGGTTGAGTCACGCGGATTGAGCAGCGCGCAATATTGGTTGCTCAGCGACGGCGCATCGTAGCACTGATTGAGAATTGTCTGCAGACCCAGCGACTGGATTAGACTCTTCACGTTGATATTGTAGTAATCGAACGTCAGCACGAGACCAGGCGCGAAGCGCGGTGTGATGACCGCACCGTAGGTCCAGCTGTTCGACGTCTCGGCCGTCAGCTGCGAGTTGCCGCCGTCAAGAAAGCTGAGCGTCTGAGTACGCGCCGGGGTGTTGACGAACCCGACCGGGACACCAGCAGCTGCACAATTGGCCTTGCGGTTCGTACTGCCGCCCGTACCATTGTTGATGTTGGCGATGTCGCAGGGATCGCCAACCGAGGCGAAGTTCTGTGACAACGGCGAAAACAGATCGCTCTGGGTCGGCGCACGCACCGACTTCGAATAACCTGCACGGAACCGGATATCCCTGACCGGTGCCCAGATTCCCGATACGTTATAGGTCCATACCGTGCCGGTTGCCGTGTTGTAGTCCGATACGCGACCGGCGCCGGCGATCGTCAACTCCTGCGCAAACGGCAGGTCCTTGAGAATCGGGATGTTGATTTCCGCAAACGCTTCTTTGACCTCTAAGGCCGGTGGCAGGAACGGCTGGATCGCGTTGAGGAAGGTGCCGCCTGACTGTGTAAGAGCGTCATATACCGAGCGTGCGGTTTCCCGACGGTATTCGGTGCCGATGTTGAACGCGACTGGACCACCCGGCAACGAGAAGAGTTGCGAAAGATCGCCGGTGAGGTTCGCCGTGATGTCCAGCTCGGTAGCGCGCTCGACGCGGGTTGCGGTCGTGTTGATGAACTTCAATGCGGCGGCCGACGGTGCTCCGCTGCCGAACAGGTTGATCGGCACGCAGTCCGGACGAACGTTGCCGCCCGCACCTGCGTTGATCCCGCAGATGACCTTCTGTCCGTTTGCGCCGGTGGCGAAGTTGCTGCCGGTAAAGCCGGCCGGCGCCACCACGGCGTCTTCCGCAAGCAGGAAGCCGTCAAGGTTGCCGTTGAGATCGAACAACTTGAGGTTGTTCAACGACGTCATGTGTGTGTCGAGCTGCCCATAATTGACCGCCACTTCGTAGCGCCAGTCCTCATTGAACGTGCCTTCGACGCCGCCGACGATACGGAAGGTATCGCGACGATGCAGTTCGCCGCGGCCGCCGAAGTCGACGTTGAAGCGGCTAAGCGTCAGCAGGCCGGTCGCCGGGTTGGCGCAACGGCCGATCGACTGCAGCGTTTGCAGCGCCTGATTGCTCAGGAACGGATTGTTGCACCGCAGTTCCTTGATCGCCGCGAACTGGTCGTCGGTGGTCGCGAAGAACCCAGCCAGCGAGCCCTGGAAGAAGCTCGGCTGGCCTTCCTGATTGGCGTTGATGCGGACAAACTTTGCTTCGACGAACGGCTTGAATGCCGGCGAAACGTCGAAATGCGCCAACAGGCTAACCGAGATGCGCTCGAGCGCCGGATCGAGCTGGCCAGTGTTGTTCAGCGTCGAGCCAAGGCCGCCCACGGTGTTCGAGCTGATGCCGTTGGTGATGTCGCGGAAATCGATCGCCGGCTGACTGAGCGCCAGCGAACCGTCCGGCATGAACATGTAGCGCTCGGCGTTGTTCGCCGACGCTCCGGTTACCCGGCTGGCGCGGCACCTACCGGCCAGAATGCTACCGGCTGCTGGGCCACCGGCCGCCGTGCTGGGGCAGATCGCGGTCAACTCGCCGCCGTCCGAGATCGTGCCGTTGCGAACGCCCCTGTAGAAATGCTGGTCGATGATGCCGTTCGAGCCGCTGGTACCATCGAGCGTCGTGTCCGAATCGGTGTTGAACTGGTTGCGGCCGCTGAACGCCCCAGTCAGATAGTCGCGATCGGTCAGGTAGAGTGCGTTGTTCTTCGAATATTCGGCAGCGACAGCGATGTTGCCCCGGCCACCGGCAAAGTTCGTACCGGCAGCGATCGACCCGAAGTAGCTGCCACGGTCGCCTCGCGACGAAATGCCACCCTGGCCCGAGATTTTGATGCCGGTGAAGTTACGCTTCATAACGAAATTGACGACGCCGGCGACCGCGTCCGAGCCATAAACGGCCGAGCTGCCGCCGGTGACGATGTCGACACGTTCCAGCAAGTCATCCGGAATGGTATTGGTGTCGACCAGATAGTCGCCCGGCGATGCCGTGACGTGACGGCGGCCGTTAACCAACACCAGGGTGCGGGCGGTGCCCAAGCCGCGAAGATCGAGCAGATTGAGGCCCGAGGTTCCGATGAATCGGGTCGAGTTGGCCTGGCTGAACGTCGAGCGCAGCGCCGGGAGGTTATTGAGCGCGTCACCGACGTTGAGTTGGCCGTTGGAAAGCAGATCCTCGGCGGTGACCGTCGTTATCGGAACGGGCGACGACAGGGTCGGGCGAGCAATGCGCGAGCCCGTGATGATAATCTCATCCTTGTTCGGCTTGCCGTCGTCAGTAGCGGTGGCTTGAGGATCGGTCTGCGGCGCGGTGGCCGGGACTGGAGTTGCATTAGGCGTGTCGGACTTTGCCTGGGCGACTGCCGGCAATGCCGCCAGAACGCCAACAAGCGCTGTTGCGCCTAGGAAACGCTGTAGGTTCATAGTTGAAGGCCCCTTGTCAACGAGGTCTAGATGCCTCGGTTCGACGATAGAACCCTTCCGGCCTCATTCATGCAAGGTTCAGCATCCCACCACCCTCAGCGTTTTCAGGGCGGCGTGGTAAATCTGCAACGTCACATGGCGAAGATTACGCCTCCGTATCGGATTGTGTAATTTAAGAACCTTGTTGTGTGCTGCTCACCGCTCGACGCACATCGCAATCCCCATCCCGCCGCCGATGCAGAGCGTCGCCAGGCCCTTTTTCGCGTCGCGCTTGGCCATTTCGTACAGCAATGTGGTCAGTACGCGCGCGCCCGATGCACCGATCGGGTGGCCGATCGCGATCGCGCCGCCATTGACGTTGACCTTGTCGGGATCCCAGCCGAGCTCCTTGCCGACCGACAGCGCCTGCGCGGCGAAGGCTTCATTGGCCTCGATCAGGTCGAGATCGGCGATCGACCAGCCGGCCTTTTCCAGCGCGCGGCGCGTCGCCGGCACCGGGCCGATGCCCATGATCGAGGGGTCGACCCCGGCCGATGCCCAGCTTGCGATCCGCGCCAGCACCGGCGCCCCGCGCTTCGCCGCCTCGTCAGCCGACATCACCACCAGCGCCGCCGCGCCGTCGTTCAGGCCCGAGGCATTGGCCGCGGTCACGGTGCCGTCCTTCTTGAACGCGGGACGCACGCCCGACACGCTATCGATCGTCACGCCGGCGCGGATATATTCGTCGTCGGCGACGACCGTGTCGCCCTTGCGCCCCTTGATCGTCACCGGGACGATCTCGTCGCGGAACCGGCCCGACGAGCGTGCGGCATCGGCCAGATTCTGCGAGCGGACCGAGAACTGGTCCTGCATCTCGCGGGTGATCTGATATTGCTCGGCCAAGTTCTCGGCCGTGATACCCATGTGATAACCGTTGAAGACGTCGGTCAGGCCGTCGCGGATCATCGTGTCGATCAGCTCGAGCGTCCCCATTTTCTGCCCGGCGCGGATGGTCTGGGCATGCGCGCTCAGCGACATCGATTCCTGTCCGCCCGCGACGACGATCCGCGCGTCGCCCGTCGCGACAGCCTGCGCCGCCAGCGCCACCGTCCGCAGGCCGGATCCGCACACCTGATTGACTCCCCAGGCGGGGATTTCCTTGGGCACGCCGGCGGCCATCGATGCCTGGCGCGCCGGGTTCTGGCCCTGGGCGGCGGTCAGCACCTGGCCCAGGATAACTTCCGACACTTCCTCGCCAGCGACCCCCGCCTGCGCCAGTGCCGCCTCGATCGCGATGCGGCCAAGCTCGTGCGCCGGCGTCCCGCCGAACGCGCCCATGAAGCTGCCGACCGGCGTGCGCTTGGCGGCGGTGATGACGATGTCGGTCATGGAGACTCCGATTGAGAAAGGGTGTGAGTTCGCAGGCTATCTAGGCGTGCTTAAGCCAGTCCGCTAGCGGCTCCCACAATTGAACTTTAGACCTCCCGCCCACGATCATGCCGACATGCCCGGCACCCAGGTCGCGGCGGTCGGTCAGGTCGGCCGCGCTTTCCTTGGGGACGATGCGGTCGCTCAGCGAGACGAACTCGACCGCGGGGCAGGGCAAAGCGTGCGGGTCGACCGTGCGACCCGCGACGATCCAGCCGCCCTTGCCGGTTAGATCATCGCCGACGAAGTCCTCGAACAATTGTCGACCGGCGGCATAGGGCAACGGCGCGCCGGCATTCGCCCAATCCTCCAGGGCGATGAAGCCGTTCCAGGCAGGACTGCCCGGCTCCATCCGCCCGAACGCTTCGTACTTGCTGATCGTTCGCGCCGGATCGAGGCGCCAGAATCCGGTCTGCAGCACTTCCATGGGGACCAGCCCCATCGCTTCGCAGGCCGGCTTGGCCGCCTGCCACAGTCCATCGATCGCCGCGCGCCCGTCGCCGAAGCCAGTGAAATGCCAGGGCGTGGCGATCAACGCGAGCCCGGCGACGCCGCCAGCCGCCGCGGCACTCAGGGCTAACGTTCCCCCCAGGCAATAGCCGACCAGCAGCGGCGGTTCGTCGAACCTGGCGATCAGTGGCAACAGGATGCGCTCGACATGCGCGGTCACGTCCATCGCGCGATCGGCCGGTGACGGCTCGCCCCAATCCAGCAGATAGGGATGCAGTCCCTGTTCGCTGCACCAGCGCAGCAAAGAATTTTGCGGCGCAAGGTCGAGGATGAAGGGCGGGTTGATCAACGACGGCACGAAGATCACGTTGCGACCGCTTCCGCCATAATCGCGCAATCTTGCCCGGCCGACCTTGAAACGCGTTGGTGCAGGTCGTTTTTTCCGCGCTCGCGGCGCTTGCTGATAGGCCTTCAACCCGGCCAGGGCGGCGGCGCGGCGGTCGGGCGATGCTGCGGTCTCTTCGCGCAGCATGTCGAGGAACAACGGTAATGGACGCGGTCCATGTTGCGGTGCGTCATGCATTGATGGTACAGCTGCGACAAATCATTGGAGGGGCGTTCCCATCATGAAGAAGCAGGCGGCCACTGACGGCCCGGTGATCATCAAGAAATACGCCAATCGTCGACTCTATAATACCGAAAGCTCGTCCTACATCACGCTCGACCATCTCGCCGCGATGACGCGCGAAGGGCGCGATTTCAAGGTCGTCGACGCCAAAACCGATGAGGATATCACGCACAACGTGCTGACCCAGATCATCATGGAAGAGGAAGCGCGCGGTCAGACGATGCTGCCGGTCAATTTCCTCCGCCAGCTGATCGCGATGTACGGCGATTCGATGCAGGCATTCGTGCCGAGCTATCTCGAAGCGTCGATGGACAGCTTCCGCCGCAATCAGGAACAGTTCAAATCGGCGGTCGAGGGCGCGTTCGCCAACTCGCCCTTTGCCGAGATCGCCAAGCGCAACATGGCGATGTTCGAAGCCGCGACCTCGGCGTTCAAGCCGCAGGCGGGCATGGGCGCTGCTCCGGCGAAGCCAGCGGAAGGCGACGACGACGTCTCCGCGCTCAAGGCCGAATTGGCCCGTCTGCAGGAAAAGATCGACAAGCTCGGCCACTAGGCATTGGGCTTTTCGCCGAAACAGATTGCGGAGGCAGTCGCCGCTGCGCTGGCGCTGACCGCGCTAATCGCGGGGGTTATCGATTGGCGTCACCGCAAGCGCGATAATCTCGATCGTGTATCGTTGCTCGACTGGCGCAATATCCAGGTATTCGCGCTGATCAGCGCGATCATTGCCGCGGCGGTGGCGTTCCAATTGTAGCCGGTACATCGCGAGCGGGCAGGTCGCGGCGCAGGTAGACCAGGGTGCGATAGTCGGCGCGCGGCACGCTGTAGATCACGCGATAGCCGCCAAGCGCTGCCTTCAGCGCGGCTAGGCTGCCCGGGTTCCAGATGTTTAGGAGCCGCGTCGAGGTGACGATCACCGGCGGCCGCGTCGCGAGGATGCGCCGGACCTCCGCTGCCTCGTCGATCCCGGTCGCCCCTTGCTCGGTGGTATAGGCCAACAGGTTCGGAAAGGCGTAGCGCGTCGGCAGGCATGTCCCGGCGAGCTCGTAGGTGAAGGTGTCGCCGATAAAGACATAGGGGCAGCCGCCATGGCTGTTCGCCTTGACCAGCGCCGCCACCGCATAGGCGCCTTCGCCATCGTTGCTCTTGATCCCGCGCTCGACGACGTTGAGCAACAGCCCGAGCGCCAGCGTGGCGATGAGCAATCGCGACGACCGGCCCAGCCCGCGCGCCGCGACCACCGCGACCGGCGCGACCAGCGGCAAGGCGTAGTGGTCGAAGAATGTGCCGATCAACAGGAACCCGCCGCCGGCGGCCGCCAGCCAGCCGAACCCGATCAGCGCTTCCTCGCGGCGCTCGGCGCGGGGCCGCCACGCCCAGGCGATCGCCGCCGACACGATCAATGGCGACAAGGTCGCGACGATGCCGAGCAGCCGCATCGCCAATTGGTCGGCCGGATAGCCCGCGCGCAGGAAGATCGAGGTGACGTTGGCGAACCAGAAGGCATCGAAGGCCTGCGGGCCGAGGTGCCAATAATATGCGCCGATCGCCAAGGTCGGCGCCAGCCCCGCCACCACCCACAGCAACGCCGCGCCTACGAGCATTGCCCAGCCTGCGCGGGCTCGGCGCAGATACCAGAGATGGGCGCAGCCGATGAACGCGCCCTCGATCGCCGGCGTGTATTTGGTCTGGATGGCGAGGCCGCCGAGCAGGCAGGCGGCCGCTCCCCAGGCGACGATCGCGCGCGTCGCGCCCGCACGCGCGCGATCGGGCAAGTGGAGTGCGATCAGCGCCGCGCCGGCGACGAACAGATTGTAGAAGACCGGCGATTGCCCGCCCCGCCCGCCCAGCAACGGCAACCAGACCAGATACGCCGCGCCCGCCGCCAGCGCGCCCGTCCGGCTCGCCCCCGTCCGCAACGCCGCGCGCCACACGATATAGGCGGTCGCGGCGGCGAACAGGCTCGCGACCAATTGATAGGCGATCACGCCGTCGCCGGGCAGCAGGCGCATCGCAGCATAGAGCAGGAACAGCCCGACCGGTTTGCGGTCCCAGATATCGATATAGGGCAATGCGCCATGCAACATGCGGTCGCCGACCAGCAGATAATATTGCTCGTCGACATGGATGACCGGATTGCCGAAATCCCAGGCGCGCAAGGCGAGCGCGACGACCGCGAGCACCGCCGCCATCTGCCAAGCCCTGAGACGATCCAACCCGCCTGCGCTCAATAGAAGCGCTCCAGCGTCAGCTTGCGCTCGCCGCCGCCGCACATGCCCAGCCGCACGATTCGGCCCGGATCGGCGACCGACCAGGTCGAGATCGGCTCGCTGGCGTAATTGGCGGTGATCGGCTGGCCATCCACGCTGCAAATCTGGTCGCCTGCCTGCCATCCGGCGCTGGCCGCCGGGCTGCCGCGCATGACGTGGAGCACGCGCAGGCGATCGCTATAGAATCCGAGCAGCAATCCGCTGGTCGACCGCAGCGGGGGGCGGTCGACATCGCTACCGGCCGCCATCACCATCCGGCCCGCGCCGGGATCGAGCAGCACGCGATAACGCTGCAGATAGCCCAGCCCGATCCGCCCCGCGGCGCCCATCTGTGCCGAAAAGCCGCGGCCTGGCTCGATTCGCGCTTCGGCCTCGCGCACCATCGTCTCGCCGACGCGGACCGCGGGCAGCACCGTCAGCTCGGACGTGACCGGTCCGGCGATGCTGTACGAAATGGTGGTGGTCGTGGTCGGCTTGACGCCGCCGACCGATTTCCATGCCTCGTCCGACATGGTGATCGTCGCGCCGTCGCCGGTGTCGACGATCATCGGGCGCAGCCGAGTGCCGTCGATCGACATTTCGCTGACATAGAATTGATCGCGCAGCGCCATCGAAAGTGGCGCGGTCTGGCCGGCAAAGGGCAGGCGGCCGCTTGGCAGCAGGCGAAAACGCTGCGCGGCGAAATCGATGTCGAGCGCGTAGCGGCGCAACAGGTCGCTGCCGATCACCGCGTCGATCGTCGCACCGTTGCCGGTGGCGCCGCCGGGCAAGTCGAGCACACCGAGCCGTCCGCCGCTGCGCGTCAGGCCGCCGATCGCCAGGATGCGTCCGTTGATCTGGCCCATCGCGACCGTGCCGCCGATGCCGACGCCTTCGCCGCCGCCCGATACCTTCAGCCCGGCGCGGCTGGCGAACCGCCGCGAAACGACCGACAGGCTGAACCCGGTGTCGAGGATCGCCGTGACCGGACGGCCATCGACCGTCATCCGAAACTGGATCTGGTTGCCCGGCGTGAGGTCGAACGGCACCCATTGCGCCTCGGTATCGCGCGAGAGCACGACGCGTTCGGCCGGCGGTTCGGGCATGGCTGGGGCCATCGCTCCGCCCAAGGGCAAGGCGGCGAACATCAGCAAGGGCAGCATGCGGCGGCGCATGGTCCCCGCTTATACCTGTCGCGACCCCACGGATACGGGGTAAAACGCCTATTAACCGCGTTGTTAGCGGTTCAGCGGTGCCGCGAGCCGAAACTCAGAGGCAGGCTTCGAGGAACGCCTGGTCGAACCCGAACTGGCGCGCCTTTTCCAGTGTATAGGGGCGCAATCCCATGGCGCGATATTCGCCGATGATCTTACCGTCGGCCGATTCGCTCTGATATTCGAACTTGAAGAGTTCCTGCGTCACGATGACCGGCCCTTCCATGCCGATCACCTCGGTGATGTTGGTCACGCGGCGGCTGCCGTCGCGCAGGCGCTTCACCTGGACGATCATGTCGACCGAATCGGCGATCTGGCGGCTGATCGCTTCCTTGGGGATCTTGATGTCGCCCATCAGCACCATGTTCTCCATACGGCCCAGGCATTCGCGCGGGGAGTTGGAGTGGAGCGTACACATCGACCCATCGTGACCGGTGTTCATCGCGGCGAGCAGGTCAAAACATTCCGACCCGCGAATTTCGCCGAGGATGATGCGGTCCGGGCGCATACGCAGCGCGTTCTTGACCAGGTCGCGGATGGTGATCTCGCCCTGGCCTTCGAGGTTGGCGGGGCGGGTTTCGAGCGGCAGCCAGTGCGGCTGCTGCAGCCGGAGCTCGGCCGCGTCCTCGATCGTCAGCACGCGCTCGCCCGGGTCGATCATCTTCGACAAAGCATTGAGCATCGTCGTCTTACCCGAGCCGGTACCGCCCGAGATGACAACGTTGAACCGGCACGCGCCCGCGATCTTCAGCGCGGTCGCCATTTTCTGCGACATCGAGCCGAAGCTCGCCATCATGTCGAGCGTGATCGGCTTGTTGGAGAATTTACGAATCGAGATCGCGGTGCCGCGCAGGCTGAGCGGCGGAACGATCACGTTGACGCGGCTGCCGTCCTTGAGGCGGGCGTCGGCCAGCGGCGTGGTCTGGTCGACGCGGCGGCCGACCGAGTTGCAGATGCGCTGCGCGATCTGGAACAGATGTTCCTCGTCGCGGAACTGGATCGGTGCGATCTCCAGCCGGCCCTTGCGTTCGATGAACGTCTGGTTGGGGCCATTGACCATGATATCGCTGATATCGGGGTCGGCGATCAGCTCTTCCAACGGGCCCAGGCCGAGCAATTCGTCGACCAGCACCTTTTCGAGCGCGAATTGCTCGCGGCGGTTGAGCGTCAGCTTGAGCTCGGCGAGCACCTCGCCGATGATCGGGCGGAATTCCTCGGCCAGCTCGTCCTTGTTGAGCGTGGCGGCGGCTTCGGGATCGACGCGTTCGAGCAGGCGCGGCAGCACCTGTTCCTTGATTTTGTGGACGGAAGCTTCGAAGCCCTCGGCTTTCGCACCGGCGGCGTCGCCGCTCGAATTCTGGCGCTCGGTAAGGCGCGCCATCGCATCGGCGTTGCTGCCCGGCACGTTGCCCGTGGGCTGGTCCGACTCCGATTCGTCGGTTGGAAGCGGCGGAAACTGCTCGGCGGCATCCGGAGCGGCCTGCGCGGCGCCCCCCGCACCTTGCATTGGACGTGCGACACCGAACGCCGGCCTTGCGGCTGGCCCGGTGCCCATTCCACTACGGCGCCCGAACGCGCTCATGCCCCTCGATCCTTCATGGTCAGGTCCGGTTCGTACGGGCTAAGCTTTGACAATTTCCTAACCACGCGGATGCCGGGTTATGCTGGGATTGGCGACAAGGGGGGACGACGATGCGTCGGATGATCATGGCCGCATTGGCGCTGCTGGCGACGGGGGCCGGATCGGCGCCGGCGATGCCGGGCTGGCTCGCTGGATGCTGGAGCGAGCAGAAGGGACCCAATTGGACCGAGGAATGCTGGACCTCTCCGCGCGCCGGCAACATGCTGGGCAGTGGGCGTAATGGCCGCGGCGACGACCTCCGATCCTGGGAAACGATGCAGATCGAGCGTGGGGCAGACGGCAAGCTCGTCTTCTACGGCTCGCCCAAGGGCGCCCCGCGCGTCGCTTTTCCGGAACTATCGTCGGGGCCGCGCGAGATCGTCTTCGCCAACCCGCGGCACGATTATCCGCAACGCATCCGTTATTGGCGCGAGGGAATGGACCTGGCGGCGGAAACCAGCCTGATGGACGGGAGCAAGGCGTTCCGGTGGCGGTACAAGCGCCAGCTCGGCAGTTGAGGTTTTTCGATCTCAAGCAGCTTTGGGACGGCAAAAATAAAGGCGCCAGCTCTCGCCGACGCCGCTAAATTCCAGCTTAGGGATGTAGCGCCGCGGCAAAGCCGCGTCGTCGGTCCTCGCTCCGCGAGGCCGGCCGGGCTCGTCGCCGGGCGGGAAATAGCAGCGGCTATTTCCCTGCGCCGAGCCTTATCCCGCCTGTTCGGCCAGCACCGTCAGCCCGCTTGCCGACACCTCGGCGAAGCCCCCCTTGATCGGCACCAGTTCGGGCTCCGACTTGTCGGCGCGGTAGATCGCCAGATTGCCGTCGCGGATCGTCGACATGAAGGGCGCATGGCCTTCCAGCACGCCGAAATCGCCCTCGGTGCCCGGGACGACGACCTGATAGACTTCCTCTGAGCGGAGCAGCTTTTCGGGCGTGACGAGTTCGAAATGCAGCATTGCCTTATTCCTAAAACCCCTCTCCCGTCGGGAGAGGGTTGCGCAGACTTAGGCTCGTCAGAGCCTTAGTCGGAGCTGGGTGAGGGGATCGCCCCATCGAGAGCGGGTCCCCTCATCCAACTTCGGCTAGGCAGCAAGCTGCCAAGCCTTCGTATCCTTCTCCCTTGCGGAGAAGGTTTGCAGTAGCTTACGCCTCCGCGGCCATCTTTTCGGCCTTGGCGATCGCGCCGTCGATGCCGCCGACCATATAGAAGGCCGCTTCCGGCAGGTGATCATACTCGCCGTTCACCACTGCCTTGAACGAGCGGATCGTGTCTTCGATCTGGACGAACTCGCCCGGGATGTTGGTGAACACCTCGGCGACGTGGAACGGCTGGCTGAGGAAGCGCTGGATCTTGCGCGCGCGGCTGACCGTGAGCTTATCTTCTTCCGACAGCTCGTCCATGCCGAGGATGGCGATGATGTCCTGCAGCGACTTGTACTTCTGCAGGGTCGACTGGACGGCACGCGCGGTGTCGTAATGCTCCTGGCCGACGATGCGCGGTTCGAGCACGCGGCTGGTCGAATCGAGCGGATCGACCGCCGGATAGATGCCGAGTTCGGAAATCGCGCGGTTGAGCACGGTCGTCGCGTCCAAGTGGGCGAACGAGGTCGCCGGCGCCGGGTCGGTCAAGTCGTCCGCGGGGACGTACACGGCCTGGACCGAGGTGATCGAACCCTTGTTGGTCGAGGTGATGCGCTCCTGCAGCGCACCCATGTCGGTCGACAGGGTCGGCTGATAGCCCACCGCCGACGGGATGCGGCCGAGCAAAGCCGACACTTCCGCGCCCGCCTGGGTGAAGCGGAAGATGTTGTCGACGAAGAACAGCACGTCCTGGCCTTCGACGTCGCGGAAATATTCCGCGATGGTCAGGCCCGACAACGCGACGCGGGCACGCGCGCCCGGCGGCTCGTTCATCTGGCCATAGACCAGGGCGACCTTCGATCCCTCGCTGACGGCATTGCCGTCGGCGTCCTTGGCGATGACGCCCGCGTCGAGGAATTCGTGATAGAGGTCGTTGCCTTCACGCGTCCGCTCGCCGACGCCGGCGAACACCGAGGTGCCGCCATGGCCCTTGGCGATGTTGTTGATCAGTTCCTGGATCAGCACGGTCTTGCCGACGCCGGCGCCGCCGAACAGGCCGATCTTGCCGCCCTTGGCATAGGGCGCGAGCAGGTCGATGACCTTGATGCCGGTGACCAGGATCGAGCTCTCGGTCGACTGATCGACGAACAAAGGAGCGTCGGCGTGGATCGGCGCGGTCTGCGTGGCGTTGACCGGGCCGCGCTCGTCGATCGGCTCGCCGATGACGTTGAGGATGCGGCCGAGCGTGGCCGGGCCGACCGGCACGCGGATCTGCGAGCCGGTGTCGGTGACGTTCTGACCGCGGGTCAGGCCCTCGGTCGAGTCCATCGCGATCGTGCGGACGGTATTCTCGCCGAGATGCTGCGCGACTTCGAGGACCAGGCGGTTGCCGTTATTGTCGGTCTCGAGCGCCGAGAGGATCGCCGGCAGGCGGTCGGGGAAGGTCACGTCGACGACCGCGCCGATCACCTGGCTGATGACGCCGACATTGTTGGTCGTCGCGATCGGCGCCTGCGTGGTCGTCGTATCGGCCGGCGCGGCGGCCTTGCGCGGAGCGGCCGGCTTCTTGGCCGGAGCCTTGGTCTTGGGAGCAGCGGTTGCCATCGTGTCTACCTTCTTCCTCAATCGTCATCCCAGCGTAAGCCGGGATCTTATGCGGCTCGAGCCCCAGCGTGCTGAGGCGACGGCCTAGAAACTCAGAGCGCCTCGGCGCCCGAAATGATTTCCACCAGCTCGGTCGTAATCGCGGCCTGGCGGGCGCGGTTGTACTGGATCGACAGCCGCTTGATCAGGTCGCCGGCGTTGCGCGTGGCGTTGTCCATCGCGGTCATCTTGCTACCCTGCTCCGAGGCCGAATTCTCGCGGATCGCGCGGAACAGCTGGATCGCGACGTTGCGCGGCAGCAGGTCGGCAAGGATTTCCTCCTCATCCGGCTCGTAATCGACCGCGGCGCTGACGCCCGTCGTGTCGGCGGCGATCGCCGGGATCGACACCGGGATGATCTGCTGCTCGGTCGGTTCCTGCGTCAGCACCGATTTGAAGCGCGAATAGAACAGATGCGCGACATCGAACTCGCCCCCTTCGAACCGCGCGATCAGGTCGTCGGCATAGCCGTGCGCATCGGCGAAGCGCAATTTGTCGAGCGCGCCGGGTTCGATCGAGTGGATGAAGTCGTTGGGGTACAAGCGGTTGAGCACCGCACGGCCCTTCTTGCCGATGGTGTAGAACTTGACCGTCTTGCCCTGCGCGATCAGCTCGGCGGCGCGGCGCCGCGCCAGGCGGGCGATATTGGTGTTGAACGCGCCGGCCAGGCCCTTGTCCGACGTCGCGACGACGAACAGGTGAACCTGATCGCGGCCGGTGCCGGCCAGCAATTTGGGCGAGTTCGGGCCGACGGTCACCGTCGAGGCGAGGCTCGCCACGACCTTTTCCAGCCGCTCGGCATAGGGGCGGCCGGCCTCGGCCGCTTCCTGCGCGCGGCGCAGCTTGGCGGCGGCGACCATCTTCATCGCCTTGGTGATCTTCTGCGTCGACTTCACCGAGCCGATGCGGATCTTGAGGGCCTTAAGACTTGCCATCGTAACCTTCTCTGCCTCTCCCGCCTGCGGGAGAGGATACGGAGACTTGGCAGCTTGCTGCCTAGTCGGAGTTGGTGAGGGTCTTCCTTCTTCTTCTCGTCCATCCGCTTGGAAGAAGAAAGAAGACCCTCACCCAACCCTCTCCCGCAAGCGGGAGAGGGCTAGAACTTACGCAAACGTCTTCGCGAAGGCGTCGAGCGCGGCCTTGAGCTGGTCGCGGACGTCATCCTTCAGGTCCTTGCTGTCGCGGATCGACTTCAGGACGCCGGCATGGTTCGCGCGCATGTCGGCGAGCATCGCCGCTTCGTAGCGCACCACCGCCTCGACCGGAACGCTGTCGAGATAACCCTGCGTGCCCGCGAAGATCGACACCGTCTGCTCCTCGAACGGCAGCGGCGAGAATTGCGGCTGCTTCAGCAGCTCGGTCAGGCGCGCGCCGCGGTTGAGCAGCTTCTGGGTCGAGGCGTCGAGGTCCGAGCCGAACTGCGCGAAGGCCGCCATCTCGCGATACTGGGCGAGCTCGAGCTTGATCGAGCCCGACACCTTCTTCATCGCCTTGGTCTGCGCGGCCGAGCCGACGCGGCTGACCGACAGGCCGACGTTGATCGCCGGGCGGATGCCCGCGAAGAACAGGTCGGTTTCGAGGAAGATCTGGCCGTCGGTGATCGAGATCACGTTGGTCGGGATGTAGGCCGACACGTCGCCCGCCTGCGTCTCGATGATCGGCAGCGCGGTCAGCGATCCGCCGCCCATCGCGTCCGACATCTTGGCGGCGCGCTCGAGCAGGCGCGAGTGGAGATAGAAGACGTCGCCCGGATAGGCTTCGCGGCCCGGCGGGCGGCGCAGCAGCAGCGACATCTGGCGATAGGCGACCGCCTGCTTCGACAGATCGTCGAACACGATCAGCGCGTGCATGCCGTTGTCGCGGAAATACTCACCCATCGCGGTGCCGGTATAGGGCGCGAGGAACTGCAGCGGGGCGGGCTCCGACGCGGTGGCGGCGACCACGATCGAATATTCCATCGCGCCATTCTCGGTCAGCGTCTTGACGAGCTGTGCGACGGTCGAGCGCTTCTGGCCGACCGCGACATAGACGCAATACAGCTTCTTCGATTCGTCGTCGCCGGCATTGACCGTCTTCTGGTTGATGAAGGTGTCGATCGCGACGGCCGACTTGCCGGTCTGGCGGTCGCCGATGATCAGCTCGCGCTGGCCGCGGCCGACGGGAACGAGCGCGTCGATCGCCTTGAGGCCCGACTGCATCGGCTCGCTGACCGACTGGCGCGGGATGATGCCCGGCGCCTTCACTTCGACGCGGCTGCGCTTTTCGGCGACGATCGGGCCCTTGCCGTCGATCGGGTTGCCGAGGCCGTCCACGACGCGGCCGAGCAGGCCCTTGCCGACGGGGACGTCGACGATGGTGCCGGTCCGCTTGACGACGTCGCCTTCCTTGATCTCGGCGTCCGAGCCGAAGATCACGACGCCGACATTGTCGGCCTCGAGGTTGAGCGCCATGCCCTGCACGCCATTGGCGAACTCGACCATCTCGCCCGCCTGGACGTTGTCGAGGCCGTGGATGCGGGCGATGCCGTCACCGACGCTCAGCACCTGGCCGGTTTCCGAGACTTCTGCCTCGGTGCCGAAATTGGCGATCTGGTCCTTGATGACCTTCGAGATTTCTGCGGCGCGGATGTCCATGTTCTAAACCTTCAGCCTTTCATCGCGTGCGCGAGGGTATTGAGACGGGTACGGATCGAGGAATCGATCATCTGCGATCCGATACGAACGACCAGGCCGCCGAGCAGCGACTGGTCGACATTCAATTCAACGGCGACCTCGCGGCCGATCCGCTGGCGGAGCTGCTGCTTGAGCTCGCTTACCTGCGTGTCCGACAGCGGATGCGCGGACGTCACCTCGGCCGTGGTCTCACCGCGATAGCTCGCCGCCAGACCGCGGAACGCGCGGATGATCGCCGGCAACTGGCCGAGACGCCGGTTGTGCGCGAGCACGCCCAGGAAACTGGTGGTCGTCGCGTCGAGCTTCATCACACCGGCCACGGCGGCGATCGCCTTGGCGGCGTCGAGTCGGCCGATCAGCGGGCTGGTGGTCAGCGTCTTGAAGTCGGCCGATTCGGCCAGCGCCTGGCGGATCGTCGCCAGACTCGCTTCGACCGTGTCGATCGCCTTCGATTCGCGGGCGAGCTCGAACAGCGCGGTTGCGTACCGTCCGCCTAAGCTCGCTTGAATACCGCCGGATTGCTCCACGCGATGATGGTCCTTTTCAAAAGGGTATGTGGCCCCATACGAAAAGAGGGCAGCCCTGAGGCGCCCTCTATGGGTTGGCGCGCGGTTAGCATCGGGGGGCTGGGGATGCAACCCGGTGCTTTAGGATGAGGTGCCGATAGCCCTCTCCCGCTTG
>NZ_BCYX01000052.1 GCF_001598415.1 Sphingomonas mali NBRC 15500 | reverse complement strand
TGTCCTGATAACGCATCGGCAGCCTCTCCATGACGCACCGATGCGCGATCGACGCGAGGCCGCCTATGCGTAGATTTCCCTACATTCCCCGACATCTCGCCAGCGCAGCGTCAGCCGGCGAGGCGAGAAAGGCTCACTTCATCGCGAACGCGGAACAGCCGTGTATGGATCAGCTCGATGACGCCCATACGCTCGAACCGGCGGATTTTCCGGCTGACGGTTTCGATTGTCAGGCCGAGCAGATCCGCCATTTGCTGGCGGTTGAGGGACATGGGGGTTGCCCCGGTCACATCGCATGGCGTTGATCGACGCATGTCGACCAGCAGCGACGCGACACGTTCTTCGGCGGTCTTGCGGCCGAGGAAGAGGATGGATCGACGCGCGGCGTCGAGGTCGGTCGAGAGGCGCCGCAGCAAAGAGGTCGCAACGGCGGCTTGGCTGGCCGCCAGCATATTCAGGTCCGTGCGCCGGAACACGCAGACAGTCGTCGCCGTCAGTGCGGTGGCTCGGTAAGTCCATTCATCGGCGAACAATTCACCGACAAAGGAACCGGGCCAGGCGACGCCAAGTATCTGTTCGCGGCCGTCGCGCAGCGAAGCGGTGAGTTTGAGTGCGCCGTCGCGTACATTGCCGACATCGTAGATTTCGTCGCCTTCCCACGACAATACCTCGCCGCGGCGCAACCGGCGCACGCGGCCGATGCGCTCCATCTCGTACAAGACCTCTGGCGGAAGGTCGGCGCAGATCGACTGCTGTCGGCCGAGGCATTGCACGCAACGCGATTCAGGCGCCGGAGCCGCACGGCTGCCGGGCTCGGGCCAGGCCAGGGCAACGACCGACATCAGGTCAGCCCGCCAGAGCGCCGATGAGTTCGTGCTGGCGCAGCGGCTTTTCGAGCACGGCGTCGAACCCCGCGGCGCGTGCAGCTTCCTCCAGCGTCGGCGAGGGAAAGGCGGTGATCAGGATCGCCTTGCCTTTCCAATCCGCCCGACGAAGCGCGCGCAACACGCTGACGCCGTCACCGTCCGGAAGCCGGTAATCGGCGATCAATATGTCGGCGTCGTCCATCGTATGCCCCTCGAGCACCGGAGCGGCACCCGCGAACGAGCGTACGTCATAGCCGCGCCAGTGGAGCAGCATCTGCAGCGATCGCCGCACGGCTTCGTCGTCTTCGATCAACAGGACGACTCGCTGCACGTCGACCGCTTGGTCCGGATGGGGGGATAGGCCATTGTTCATGGCCGTATCCGTCGCATTGTCGTCGAGAGCCGTCGTTACGTAATGATCCGCAGGTCAGCTCTCCAAGCCCGCCGCGAACGCGATGCGCAGCGCCTCCGAGAGGCTGCGCACCTCCAGCTTGGTCATCAGGTTGGCGCGATGCACCTCTACCGTGCGCGGCGAAATCCCCAGATCATAGGCGATCGTCTTATTGGGGAACCCACGCGCGAGCCCCTGCAGCACCTCCTGCTCGCGCGCGGTCAGCGCGGCGATGCGGACTTCGGCCTCGTGCGCGGTAGTTGCCGCCTCCTCGCGCCGCTCCAGCCTGGCGAACCCCGCGTCGAGCGCGATCATCAATTGCCCTTTCTCGAACGGCTTTTCGAGAAAATCGACCGCGCCCGCTTTCATCGCCTGCACCGCAATGGAGATGTCGCCATGGCCGGTGAGCACGATCACCGGGAGCGCGATGCCGCGATCGTTCAGCTCACGCTGCACTTCCAGTCCGTCCATGCCGGGCATGCGGACGTCAAGCAGTACGCAGCCCGGGTCGGCGTGCTTGGCATCCTTCAGGAATTCGATACCCGACTGATAGGTGCGCGTATCGAAGCCGGTCGTGCGCAGCATGAAGCTCGCCGACCGCCGGATCGCATCTTCGTCATCGACGATATGAACCAATCGCCTTTCACTCATCGTCCGGCTCCCCACTCTGGATGGTGAAGTGGAATATAGTGCCCCCGCCGACATTGTCCTCTGCCCAAATGCGTCCGCCATGCGCTTCGACGATCGTCCGGCAAATCGACAGGCCCAACCCCATTCCACCTTCCTTAGTGCTTGCGAACGCCTGGAACAATTGGGGCACGAGCGCGGGGTCGAGCCCCGCGCCGGTGTCGGCGACCGACACGCGGATCATACCATTCGGTTCGCAGGTGGTGGACACCGTGATGTCGCGAACTTTGCGGTCGGCGATCGCGTCGACACCGTTGCGGATCAGATTGACCAATACCTGCTGGATCTGGACGCGATCGACAAAGGCTTCGCTGGCTTTGGGATCAAGCTTGAAGAAGGCGCGGACGCCGCGTTCGCGCGCACCCGCCAGGGCCAGTCGGCTGGCGTCCTCGATCATTGCGGGCAAATTCTCGACATGCTGCGCGACTTCGCCGCGCGCCACGAAATCGCGCAGGCGCCGCACGATCTGGCCGGCGCGGAGTGCCTCCTTGGCCCCCTCCTCCACCGCTTCCTTGATGAAGACCTCGTTGGTCGCGTCGCGCCGATCGAGCAGGTCGCGCGCCGCCTCCATATAATTGGCGATCGCGGTCAGCGGCTGGTTGAGCTCGTGCGCCAAAGTCGACGCCATCGTCCCCATCGCGCTGACCCGCGACACGTGAATCAGCTCCGACTGCAGTTCCTTCAGCCTCAGCTCCGCCTGCTGCTCGGCGGTGAGATCCCGGATGAATCCGGTGAAGATACGATGGCCGTCGGCATTGGCCTCGCCGACCGACAATTCCATCGGGAACGAGGTGCCGTCCTTGCGTTGCCCGACGACGATCCGGCCGATCCCGATGATGCGGCGCTCGCCGGTCTTCATGTAGTGCGAGATGTAGTCGTCGTGCCGGTCATGATCGGGATTGGGCATCAGCATGCTGACGTTACGGCCGACGACTTCGGCCTCGGTATAGCCGAACAGCCGCTCCGCGGCGGCGCTGAACGATACCATCACGCCCTTTTCGTCGATCACGATCATCGCGTTCGGCACCGTCGCCAGGATCGAGCGCACATGCAGCTCGCGTTGCGCGAGACCCTGCTCGACCGCCTTGCGCGCGGTGATGTCATAGACACTCTGGCCGAAACCCCGGATCGATCCATCCGAGTTGCGCAACGCGAAGATCGTGACGTCGGCAAGGAATTCGGAGCCGTCCTTCCGGATGCGCCAGGCCTCCTTGCGCATCGGCGCGGAGGATGCCGCCGCGGCGGCGCGATCGGTCATCGGGCCGCCGGCCGTCACGTCCTGCGGCGTGTAGAGCAGCGCCACCGACCGCCCCTTCGCTTCTGCCGCCCGCCACCCTGTCAGCAGCTCGGCACCGCGGTTCCAGCTCGCGATCACGCCGTCGGGAGAGGTCAGGAATAACGCGCGGTCGCTGGCGCTATCCACGAACATAGCGAGTTCCGCGTCGAGCGACGCCGCAGGCAGATTGGGGTCGATGAAATCCATGTCGTTCTCGTACCCTCAATCCTGCGGTGGGCGTCCATCCGGGGATTTACTTAGCCGACTTTGTTGCGCGCGATCAAAGTGTCCGCACACGTTCGTCCCTAGCGACACAACCTCAACAGGAGGTGTGTATGACGAAGTTGATGCTACTCGCCGGGGTGGGCGCCGCGATACTCGCGACCCCGGCTTTCGCCAAGGAAGGGGACGTGCTGGTCCGCGCCCGCGCGATCGTGGTCGCGCCCAACGAACGCTCCGGCGAGGTTTCCGGCATCCCCGGAAGCAAAGTCGGAGTCGGCGACAGCGTCATGCCCGAAGTCGACTTCACCTATATGGCGACCGATCATATCGGCGCGGAACTGATTCTGGCGACGACCAAGCACAGCGTGTCGGGTCGCGGAACGATCTCGGGCCTGGGGGATGTCGCCAACACCTGGGTGCTGCCGCCGACTCTGACGCTGCAATATCACTTCGCGCCGGAAGGCAAGGTGCGCCCCTATCTGGGCGCGGGGGTCAACTATTCGGTCTTCTATTCGGCGAAGGCGACGCCCTCGCTTAACACTGCGCTGGGCGCGACCAAGGTCAAGCTCGACGACAGTTTCGGCTACGCGCTGCAGGCCGGCGTCGACATTCCGGTGAGCGAGAAGGTGTTCGTGAATTTCGACGTCAAATATATCGACATGAAGACCACTGCCCGCCTGACCAGCGGCGCCACCCTCCGCACCGCGCGCGTCAAGATCGACCCGATCGTCGCCGGCATGGGGATCGGGTTCCGGTTCTGAGCGGACGTCAAAACAGGGGGCGATAGGTATCGCCCCCTTTTCTATGTCACGGTCATCCTTGGTGAACGATGAAGATGGGCACCGGGCTTTCGCTCAGCATCCGCTGGGTGGCACCGCCGAACGCCGCTTCCAGGAAGCGCGACCGACTGAACGCGCCCATCACCACATAAGCGGCATGCTCGATCATCGCTTCGGCCATGATCACCGAGCCCGGCCGGTCCATCAGGCATTTCTCGCGGCGGATTATCGCGTGGATGTCGTGCCGCGAGAGATAGGCGGCGGCTTCCTCGAGCGGCAACCCAAGCGACCCGTCCTCGGCATAGAATAGGGTGACCGAGCGCGCGAGCTTGAGCAACGGCACCGCCGCACGCAGCGCGGCCGCGGCATGGTTCGATCCGTCCCAGGCAACCACCGCTCGTCCCTGAAGATCGATCGACCGCGCCTTTTCGGGTACCGCGAAGACCGGTGTGCGGCCCTCAAGGACCAGGTCGCCGGCGAGATCGAACATATTGGGATAGGCCGACTTGTCGTCCAACCCGCGATTGACCACCACCAGGTCGGCGAGTTTTGCCGCGCCGCGTAGACACGTCGCGGCGTCGCCAACGGCGTCGATCATCGTGTGGGAAATGTCTTCCCTGCCGAGCCGCGCTTTCAACGCAGCGCGATTGGCGGCCTCGGCCTGCCGCTCCTCGGTCATTATCGCGGTGCCGGCAAAGGTGCCAGTGAAGTCGGCGCCCACCAGCGAGGTCATCGCGACATCGAGGCAGGTCAAATGCCCACCGATCGCCCGCGTAATATCTATCGCGACCTGCAACCGTGCCTCCTGCCCGCAATCGTCATGCGCCAGGACCAGGATGTTCTTCATGACCGCCTCCATCGTCGGGATGAAAGCACGCTATGCCGGGCTGCGCGGCCGCAATATCGGGATAGCTACGTAATCAAACCGCCTTGCTGAAGCGGTCGCCTGCCGCCGCCCTGAACGTATCGAACGCGGCCGCGGCGAGCCGCGCATAGGGCTCGCCATTCGGCAGGATGATCAGCTCTGTGCCATGACGGCGGATCAGCCCCCGCTCCAGCATTGGCGCCAGCTTCGGTGCGACGTCGGCCATGACTTGCGCCGCAACGGCGGGGGGCCAACCGAGCTCGACCAGATCGACGCGGCCATCGCACAACAGCCGCTCGATCACCGCTCCCCGCCGTTGATCGTCGACCGAGCGCCGGATTCCCCTGGTCGTGCCGAGACAACCGTTCTGGACTTTCATCCGGTATCGTCCGACATGCTTTTCGGTCTGGGTGATCAGCCCTGGAAACAGGCTGATCGAGGACGCGCCTAGGCCAATCACCGCGTCGGCATCGTCGTCGGTGAACCCCTGGAAATTGCGCCGCAATTTTCCGTTCGCCGCGGCGAGCGCGAGCGTGTCGTCCGGTCGCGCATAATGGTCGAAACCGATCGGCCGAAGGCCTTCTTCCAGCCACAGGTCGCGCGCCAGGATGCTCTGCCAGAAACGCGCTTCGGCATCGGGCAATTGGCTGTCCTCGATCATCCGCTGGCGCGGCAGCATCCGCGGCAAATGGGCATAGCCGAACATCGCCACCCGATCGGGCGCCAGATCGCGAGCCTGTCTGACCGTCCGCGCGATCGTGTCCAGCGTCTGGCCAGGCAACCCGTACATCAGGTCTAGGTTGACGTGCGCTATGCCGGCGCGCCGCAGGTCCTCGACGCAACGCGCAACCATGCGAAACGGCTGCAACCGGTTTATCTTCGCCTGAATGCCGAGGTCGAAGGTTTGCGCCCCGAGGCTGACCCGCGACACGCCGTTTCCCGCGAGCATCCGGCAGAAATCGGCATCGAGATGCCGGGGATCAAGCTCGGCCGCCCATTCGGCATCCGGCGTGAACCGAAAGCCAGCCCGGACCGCGGCGACAACGCGCTCGAATTGATCGGGCGACAAGGCATTGGGACTGCCGCCACCGAAATGGACATGGCTGACCCTGCCCCGGGCGCGATCCGCAACCACGCCGATTTCCGCGACCAGTGCGTCGACATAGATGTCCAGGCGCGACGCACGACCGACCGGGCCGGTATTGCAGCCGCAATACCAGCAGATTTCATGGCAATAGGGAATGTGCAGGTACAGCGAGATCCGGTCGTTCGGCCGTAATGCATCCAGCGCTGCCCGATGCTCGGCGGCGCCCACCGTTTCGGTGAACTCGGCGGCGGTGGGATAACTCGTGTATCGCGGCACCGAGCGAGCGGCGAGATCGGCGTGAAAGACGGCCATCAAAACTTCCTTGGCTGCCGGTTGGTTCCTCGGCGGCGATCAAGAGGTGCTCAGCAACGGCGACGCGGGTTCGAACGCCATTGTGGGCGGCATGCCGACCTGCGCCGTCATGACCGGATTCGTTCTGCAGGGCTTCACGCGAACAAATCCTGTTCCTCGGCGCGCGCGATGGGGTCCGGTACGACAATGCCGTGGTCCGTCGCGGGCGAATGCCTCCGGTGGTGCGGCATGCTTGCGGCAAGCCAAGCATTCCACCACGCCGTCCACCATTGCACGGGTTGCAGCCAAAGCGCTTGGCCACTGGGCCAAAGCTCTTCGGCGGCGTCACTTGGCGGCGTTTCCGGTGCGACTCGCTCCATCGGTCTTCTCTCCTCGTCGAGCGATGTCGCGATAGGGTGCGCCTCCCTCCCCGGACTATCGGGGATCATACGTAGGCACGCGCGGAGGTTCGCTTGCAGCGTGCCCTATTTCGCTTTCCTGAGCCTAGAAAAAGCCCGCGACCATCACGACCGCCGCGATTCCCATCAATCCGGCAGCGGCCCCGGCCAGCCAGATCAAGGGCCGAGGAGCGGTGAACGCACCCATCACGCCAGCTCGCGAGGCCAGGATCATCAGCACAATGATCAACGGGATCGCCACCACGCCGTTGATGACGGCACTCCAGAACAAGGCGCGCATCGGGCTGATCGGCAGGAATTGCAGCACCAGCGCGAGAAGAACGCTGACGGCGATGATCGTGTAGAAGGCACGCGCATCGTTCGCGTTACGATCGAGCCCCCACTTCCACCCCATTGCCTCGCAGAGGGCGTAGCCGGCCGAGCCCGCCAATACGGGCACGCCGATAAAACCGACGCCGAGAATGCCGGCGGCAAAGACGGTCGACGCCCCGGCACCGGCGAGTGGTCGAAGCGCCGCGGCGGCCTCGGCTGCGGTGTCGATCTGCGTGATCCCCGCGGCATGCAGCGTCACGCCCGTAGCCAGGATGATGAAATAGGAAGCGAGATTGGAATAGAGCATGCCGCTCCACGTATCCCAGCCGATCCGGCTCAACTCTGCCTTTGCGGCGCTCGGGTCTTCACGCAGCGGCGGCGCGCCGCGCAGATCCTCGATCTCTTCGGACGCCTGCCAGAACAGAAGATAGGGGCTGATCGTGGTGCCGAAGATGGCGACGATCATCGTCGCTGCCGCGCCGTCGAGGCGAAAGTGCGGAAAGACCGTCTGCCGCAGCGTCTCCCCCCACGGCACATGCACCGCGAAAAGCACCGCCGCATAAGCCAGCAGTGACAGCGTCAGCCACTTCAGGAACAGGACGTAGCGATGATAAGGTACGAAGATCTGAAGGATTAGGGTCACCGCGACGAACAGCGCGATCATCACGCGACGGCTGACGCCGCCGACCAGCTCGGCGGTTTCGCCCATCGCAGCAATGTCCGCCGCGATGTTGAGCGTATTGGCGACGAGCAACAAGATCACCAGGGTCGTGACGATCCAGCCGGGAAAGGCCAGCCGCATATTGGCGGCCAGCCCCTTCCCGGTCACGCGCCCGAGCCGGGCGGCAAGAATCTGGATCGCCGACATCAGGGGAAACGCCACCGGCATCGTCCACAGCATGCCGAGACCATAAGCTGCGCCAGCCTGCGAATAGGTGGCGACCCCGCTGGGGTCGTCGTCCGCGACGCCCGTGATCAATCCCGGCCCAAGCTGGGCGAGCGGATGCCGTTTCAGCCGGTCGAGCAATGTCGTTCGGTCACTGGCCGGCGGCACGGCCGGCACAACCGGTTGCGGCGACGGCGCTACCACCGGCCGCACAGCCGATGCCCCGTGCCGCCCGATACCCGACGCCAGCGATCAGGCTGCGGGCGCGGCATCCTGCCCGGTCTCCCCCCCGGCAAGCCGCGCCATCTCCGCGCGGCGCGCCACGTCGAGCACGGTCGCGCACATGTTGCGCGCCGCCTCGCGGACTCGCTCGAGCTGCTCGGCGGCATATTGTTGGCTCAGCCCCTCGACGACCGCATCGATATGCACGTGCTCGGTCGCGCCGAGTTGGAAGATCGTGCCGAGATACCGGTCGAAGCCTTCGCGGAGCGACGTCAACAGACCCTGCTCGCCAAGCCAGGCCTCCGTCGATGCCGAGGTCGAGAAGCTGATCATGTGACGTCCCTTGAGAAAGGGATTATGGGCCTGGGCATGGTCGTGGCTCGGTTTGAATCCGGCGCCGAGAACGCGATCGACATAGCCCTTGATCATCGCCGGCGGCCCCCCGAACCAGATCGGGTAGACGAAGACCACGACCTCACAACGCCGGATTTCGGTAAGGTCATAGACGACCTCCAGCTCGGGCGCTTCGCCGAGATATTCGAGCACCGGGTCGAAGCGGTTCAGATAGAGGTCGCGCAGGAACGGCCTTTGGCCGCATGCCTCGACGGTGTCGCAATAGGTCTGTGCGATCTGGTGGTTGAAGCTCCCGCGACGCGGATGTGCAAGCACCACCAGGTGTCGGATGGGGGCGATCGCCATGACCTGTCTCCTGGCGTCAGTGTTTGAGAAACAACGGCACGGGGCTCTCGTGCAGGAGCCGTTCGGTCACGCCGCCGAAAATGTTTTCGACCAGGCGAGAATGACCGAACCCGCCCATCACCACGTAATCGGCCTTGAGCAGATCGATCTGCTCGAGAATGACGAAAGCGGCCTTCTCGCCGAACGCGAGGTCCGAGCGTACGTGCGAGGCGATATTGCGTTGTGCGAGCAGAGTTTGCGCCTGGCTAGCAGGAAGCTTTAGCGACCCGTCGTCGATCTCGACGATCGTGACGGTCGACGCGCGTCGCAAGAGCGGGATTGCCGACACCATGGCGTGATGTGCCTCGCGCGATCCGTCCCAGCAGATCAGGACCTCGCCGTTCAGGCATATGCCGGGCGACTCCGGCGGCACCGCTACGATCGGCGTGTCTGCGGTGACCAACAGCTCGCTGATCGCCGCGTAGGTCGGAGGAAAGAGATCCGCGCGCGGCGCGCTCATCACGATCAGATCGGCCAGGGCCGCGGTTTCGGATAATGCCGGGAGCATGGCGTCACGGCGCTCGATCCACTGGGCCGAGAGCCCGCTCGCCTCGATCTGGTCGCGGACCGTGGCAAGCGGCGCGACTTCAGCTTCCATCACCAGCGAACCGCCGCGCGTGGCTCTCGCCCCTTTGGCATCCGGCTCGGCCAGATCCACACAAAGTAGCTTTCCCTGGCTCGCCCGAACGAGGTCGAATGCCGCCTGCAGCCGAGACTGCTGTCCGACATCGTCATGGATCAGTACCAGCACGTCGCGCATGACTTTCTCCCGCATGTGGGCCTCGCCGACGCGGCCCAGGATCAGTCATGTTTTATTGGCCGTGCAGGTGCGCCGGATATACGGGTTATCCCCGATAGAGGCGTTTGGCGGCTCGGTCAGCTCGCCTTGGCCAGATAGGCAGCCATGCGCTTTTTCGCGAAGGGCGGTAGCGAAACGGCCTTGGCCGCAGCCAGGTTCGGCGACGGCCCTTTACCGGCCTGGATCAGGGCAACCATGCCCATGGCGAAATGTGGCTTGCACTTGATGCCGTAGAGGCCCGGGGCGGTCAGCTTCAGATCGAACTGCTTGCCCATCGCGCCGACACTCGGCGCGACCCCGGCCGGTAGAATCGACGCGATCGTCTCCGCATTGTGCATCGCGTTCTGCGGCACGAAGCGGATCGTGTCGCCGACATTCGCCTTCACGAATCCGGGCTCGAAGACCATCGCGCCCTCCGCACCCATGTCCTTCATATGCACCGTGATGATGCGTCCGGCCGGCGCCGGTGCCGCCGGAGCGGGCGCGAACGCGATGCCGATCGCCGCGGTTGCCAGCGTGGCGGCGCATGCAGCCAGGATGATCCTCATGTCCTTCTCCCAATATTTTTCACGGGCGGCTTCGCGGCCGCCAATCCGGCCCCAAACATGCCGTGGCCGTTGCCGCGAACAATTGGTCCTTGGTCCAATGGCGCGGGCCGCCGGAAAGGTCAGAATACGACCTGGAGATGTGCCCGCCATGCATGACGGGCCAAATTAGGCCAAGGAGAGATGCGATGTTGCAGCAGGCACTCGACGAGTTGAAGGGCCAGATCGCCCTGCGCTCGCGCTACGATAATTTCATTGGCGGCGAGTGGGTCGCGCCGGTCAAGGGGCAGTATTTCGACAACCCGTCACCGGTGACCGGCAAGACCGTCTGCTCGGTCGCCCGAGGCACCGCCGAGGATATCGAACTCGCGCTCGACGCGGCGCACAAGGCCAAGGAAAAATGGGGCCAGACCAGCCCGGCCGAGCGCGCCGGCGTGCTGCTCAAGATCGCCGATCGCATGGAAGAGAAACTGTCGCTGCTCGCGCTGGTCGAGACGATCGATAACGGCAAGCCGATCCGCGAAACGACCGCCGCCGATTTGCCGCTGGCGATCGATCATTTCCGCTATTTCGCCGGTTGCCTGCGCGCGCAGGAAGGGTCGATCGCGGAGATCGATCACGACACGATCGCGTACCATTATCACGAGCCGCTGGGCGTGGTGGGGCAAATCATCCCCTGGAACTTCCCGCTGCTCATGGCGACGTGGAAGCTGGCCCCGGCGCTCGCCGCGGGCAATTGCGTGGTGCTGAAACCCGCCGAACAGACTCCGATGTCGATCATGGTGCTGATGGACGTGATCGGCGACCTGTTGCCGCCGGGCGTGCTCAACGTCGTCAACGGCTTCGGCATCGAAGCGGGCAAGCCGCTCGCGCAGAACAAGCGCATCGCCAAGATCGCGTTCACCGGCGAAACCACGACCGGCCGTCTGATCATGCAATATGCGACCGAGAATCTGATCCCGGTCACGCTCGAACTTGGCGGCAAGTCGCCCAACATCTTCTTCGCCGATGTGATGGCGGAGGATGACGATTATCTCGACAAGGCGCTCGAAGGGTTCGCGATGTTCGCGCTCAATCAGGGCGAGGTCTGCACCTGCCCGAGCCGGGCGCTGATCCACGAATCGATCTACGACCGGTTCATGGAAAAGGCGGTGGCGCGCGTGAAGGCGATCAAGCAGGGCTCGCCGCTCGACATGACGACCATGATCGGCGCGCAGGCGTCGAACGATCAGCTCGAAAAGATCCTGTCCTATATCGACATCGGTCGAGGTGAAGGCGCCAAGGTGCTGACCGGCGGCAACCGGTCGGCCCTCGGCGGCGAGCTGGAGGCTGGCTACTATGTCGAGCCGACGATCCTCCAGGGCCACAATAAGATGCGCGTGTTCCAGGAGGAGATTTTCGGTCCGGTCGTCGCTGTCACGACCTTCAAGGACGATGCCGACGCGCTCGCGATGGCCAATGACACGCTCTATGGCCTGGGCGCCGGCGTGTGGACTCGCGATGGCACCCGCGCCTACCGGATGGGCCGCGGTATCCAGGCGGGCCGGGTGTGGACCAATTGCTACCACGCTTACCCAGCGCACGCGGCGTTCGGCGGGTACAAGCAGTCGGGCATCGGGCGCGAGACGCACAAGATGATGCTCGACCATTATCAGCAGACCAAGAACCTTCTGGTGAGCTATTCGCCGAAGGCGCTGGGCTTCTTCTGAGCCGGCGGCGATCTTTCCCGGACGCGATCAATCCACTCTCCGATCGCGTCCGGACTCCGGCGGCGGGCCTCGCAGCCTGCCGCCCTTTTCGCCGCCCAAGGAGCAACGATGGCCCCTCCCCCTCGCATTCTCGCCACCGACGCCGCGGTCGCGATGATCGGCGCGCTGAGGGACAAGCACGGGCCATTGATGTTCCATCAATCGGGCGGATGCTGCGACGGGTCCGCGCCGATGTGCTATCCGGCCGGCGAATTCCGGGTGGGTACGCAAGACGTGCTGCTCGGCCAGGTCGCGGGAAATGTCCCGGTCTGGATCGGCGCCGCGCAGTTCGACTATTGGCGCCATACGCAGGTGACGATCGATGTGGTTCCGGGCCGGGGTGCCGGTTTCTCGCTCGAAGGCCCGGAGGGCGTACGCTTCGTCATCCGCAGCCGCATCTTCACCGATGAGGAAGCCGATGCGCTCGCGGCAGCGGGTGAGCCGCCGCGCGGAGACAGTTGACGCGCGAATGACGGTGACGGCGCGACCGGGGCATGACATCATGGAGTCGATGGCTCCGCGACCCGCTCCGCCTTGCGACGATCCAGTCCGCGTTGCGTGGACCAGTGCCGATCACCCGCGCGATGCTGCGCAGCAATTGTTCCGCGCGCTCGACCCGCCAAGCCTCGCCGGTGTGCTGCTATTCTGTTCGAGCCGCTACCCGCTCGTCGAGCTCGCCGCCGAGATCAATGCGTGCTCCGATGGTCTCACGGTAATTGGCTGCACCTCGTCGGGAGAGATAACGACCGAGGGCACTGCTGAAGGCACCATTACGGCAATCGGTTTCCCCGCGAGCCATTTCACGCTGACCGCGGCGCGGTTCGATGATCTCGACGCTTTCGAGGAAGGCGCGGCACAAGGTGTCGTTCGCGAACTGGTCGGCTCGGCGGTGGCGGCGTCGCATTCCTTGGGACCGACCGTCGATCATGCGGCGATCTTCCTGGTCGACGGCTTGTCGCACCGCGAGGAGATGCTGACCGTCACGGTTCAGGACGCGCTGGGCAAGATACCCCTGATCGGCGGGTCATCCGGCGACGGCCTGGCGTTCAAGGAAACCTTCATCTTCGAAAGCGGACAGTTCCGACGCGACGCGGCCCTTGTCGCCATCCTGTCCTCGTCGCGGCCGCTGAAGGTGTTCCGCGCGCAGCATTACCGCCCCGGCACCACCAAGATGGTCATCACCGGAGCGGATCCGGTGGGACGCGTGGTGACCGAGATCAATGCCGAACCGGCGGCACAGGAATATGCCAGGCTGACGGGCGTGACCGTCGATCAATTGGGATCGAACGTCTTCGCGGCGCATCCACCGATGGTCCGTGCCGGCGGCGAATATTATGTCCGGTCGATCCAGACCGCCAATCCCGACGACAGCCTGACCTTTTATTGCGCGATCGACGAAGGCGTCGTGCTGACCCTGGGAGAGGCTGGCGATATCGTCGGCGGGCTGTCCAACCTGTTCGACGATCTCGATCGATCCGTCGGCGGGATCGACCGCATCATTGGGTTCGATTGCGTGCTCAACAAAGTCGAGATCGAGCAGCGCCAGCTGACTCGCGAGGTGTCCAGCCTGATGGTCGACAATCGGGTCACCGGGTTCAACACCTATGGCGAGCAATATCACGCGCTCCACGTCAATCAGACGTTCAGCGGTCTAGCGATCGGGGGCGGCCGCTGATGGCGACCCGCGCATTGCAGCCGCTGACCGACGCCGAGCGCATCGCTGCGCTCGAAGCCGACATAGCCAAGCTCAAGCGGATCAACGCCGCGTTGATGGACCGTGTCGAACGCTCCACCGACCTTCAGGGCAACGCCTTCTCGCTGTTCGAAACCGCGATCAGCCTGGAGGGTAAGGTCCGCGAGCGCACGCTTGATCTCGAGCGGGCGCTGGATGCGCTGGCCAGCAGCAATGCCGCGCTGGCGACAGCCAAGGAAGCGGCCGACGATGCCCAGCGGCGGTTGCGCGATGCCATCGAGAGTATCAACGAGGGGTTCGCGATCTTCGACGCCGACGACCGGCTGGTCTTGTGCAACCGGACGTATCTCGGACTTTGGCCGAACATTGCCGACCGTATCGTGCCCGGCATGGGGTTCGACGAGATTGCGCGCCTGATCGGCCAGGACGGCACCACGCTGGGCGCACTCGTCGCTCCCGATCGCTGGGTATCCGAACGCGTCGCCCAGCACCGCGTGGCCGAGGGCGGCCATGTCCATGCGCTGGCCGACGGACGCTGGATTCAGATCAACGAACTGCGCACGAGCGAGGGCGGCATCGTCGGGGTCTATACCGATATCACCCAGGTCAAGGCGGACGATGCGCGGGAACGCACGCTCGAACTCGCCGAAAAGACCGCCATCCTGCAAGCGACGCTCGACAATATCCGCCTGGGCGTGTGCGTCTACGACGCCGACCGCAGGTTGATCGCCTGGAACGGGCCCTTGCTGGCGACGATCGGCCTGCCCGACGATGGCATGCCGCTGGTGACGACTCATGACGGGCTCGTCGCCGCCTGCGAGCGCGTCAACGGGCCGATGCAGGCCGATCGGCCGCTCGATTGGCTGCCGCCCGGCTCGGCCGATGTCGTCGCGCAACGCCGGCACGCCGACGGACGGACGATCGAGGTGCGGCGATCATCGATGTCGGGCGGCGGCATGGTGATGAGCTTCGAGGATATCACCGAGCGCCTGCGCGCGGCGGAAGTTCTCCGCGAAGCCAATGAATCGCTCGAACGGCGGGTGCTCCAGCGCACCGCCGATATCGCCGCTGTCAATGCCCGGCTGCAGCGCGAAGTCGCCGAACGCGAGGCGGCCGAAGCCGCGATGCGGTCGGCGAAGACCGCCGCGGAGGAAGCGAACCTGTCCAAGACGCGCTTCCTGGCAGCGGCGAGCCACGATCTGTTGCAGCCGCTCAATGCCGCACGGTTGTTCGTCGCCGCTCTCGGCGATCGCCGGCTGGCGCTGCCGACCCGGGCATTGGTGCGCCAGACCGGCTCGGCGCTCGATTCGGTCGAGGATCTGCTCGAGGCCTTGCTCGAGATTTCGCGACTCGACGCCGGATCGATCGTGGCGGAACCCGTCGACCTCGCGCTCGACGAACTGCTCGAAAGCATGCGCGCCGAATTCGCGCCGGTGGCGCGGGCGCGCGGGCTGAGTTTGAGGATCGAACCGAGCGGCCATTGGGTGCGGTCGGACTCGAGGTTACTGCGCCGGATGCTGCAGAACCTGATCTCCAACGCGTTGCGCTATACCGCCGAAGGTGGAGTGGACGTCACCTGTGTCGCGTCGGGCCAGGACCTCACGATCCAGGTCGCCGATACCGGCATCGGCATCGCCGCAACCGACCATCAGCGCATCTTCGAGGAATTCCAGCGTGTCGGCGAGATCGGGCGCGATCGCGGCATCGGCCTGGGACTGGCGATCGTCCAGCGCGCCAGCCGAATGCTCGACCATCGCGTCTCGCTCGACTCGACACCGGGCGAAGGATCGCGTTTCGGGGTGACCGTGCCGCTGGCAACCGCGCGCGATGCGCGGCCACAGCCTGCCACACCCATTCGGCGCGGCCAGCTCGCCGGACGCAGAATCCTGGTGATCGACAATGACCAGTCGATCCTCGACGGGATGGAAGCCATGCTCGAAGGGTGGGGCTGCGAGGTAAGATCGGCGACCGACGCCGCGTCGGCGATGTCGGCGCTCGGCCGGGACCGCCCTGACGTGATCGTCGCAGATTATCATCTCGACAACGGTGCTACGGGTGATGCGGCGATCGCGAATGCGCGCGCGCATTGCGGCGCCGAGGTGCCCGCGGTCGTCATCACCGCCGACCGCACGCCCGAGCTTCGTGAGGCGCTGTCGGCGCGGGGGCTGCATTTGCTGACCAAACCGGTCAAGCCCGCGCAATTGCGCGCCTTGCTGACCCGGCTCGCGACCGGCTGAACAATCGAGATCGGTCCGGCGCTGACGAAATCAGCGCGCACGCAAAGGGGCTACAGCCTTAAGCGCGGCCGTCGCCGGCGAAATTGACCTTGCTCACCAGGATCACCGCCTGGGTGCGGCTGAACACGTGCAGCTTGCTCAGGATGGCGGAGACATGCGCCTTGACCGTGGTCATCGACACGTCGAGTTCATAGGCGATCTGCTTGTTGAGCTTGCCTTCGACGACCAGCCGCAGGACCACCTTCTGCTGCGGGGTGAGGCTGGCGATCCTGGCCAGGATATCGGCGGTTTCGGCGTCCGCGGCTTCGTCGCCTTCCTCCACCTCGGGCACGAAGATGTCGCCCGACAGGATCGTCTTCAGCGCATCGACGATCGCGCTGCGCCTGAGCGACTTGGGGATGAAGCCGGCAGCGCCGGCGGCGATCGCCGATCGCGCCAGGCCCCGCTCCTGCGCGGCCGAGACGATCACGATCGGCAGAGAGGGGAAGCGGTCGCGCATCGCGACCAAGCCCGAAAATCCCGTCGTGCCGGGCATATTGAGATCGAGCATCACCAGGTCGAAATCGCCTTCACGCTCGACGATCGCGGTCGCCTCCTCGATCGATGAGGCCTCGAACAATTCGCATTGGTCGAAGGCGACGGCGATGACGGTTCGCAGTCCATCGCGGACCATCGGATGATCGTCTGCGATCAGGACCCGTTCCACGTACCCCTGCCCTCCCTGGCTGGCATAGCGTACCGCAGCCGGCGAGACCGGAGAAGCCGGGACGGCGCTTGGTAGCGCCGTCCCCAGGGATCCAGTTACCGTCACTGCCTCGGCAGCTTGAATACCCAGAGCGACCCGCCCTGGCTGATTTCCTTGACCGCCTTGGCGACCTCGCCGCCCCAAAGCGGCACCGCGCCGCCCCAGCCGGACATGACCGCGACATATTGCTCGCCGTCCTGTTCCCAGGTGACCGGGGATCCGACGACACCCGACCCGGTGTTGAACTTCCACAGCTCCTTGCCGGTCTTGGCGTCGAATGCCTTCAGATAGCCCTCCGGCGTGCCGGTGAAGACCAGGTTGCCGGCGGTGGTCAGAACGCCGCCCCAGAGCGGGGCCTTGTTCTTATACTCCCATTTGATCTTGCCGGTGGTCGGATCGATCGCGCGCAGCACGCCGATATGGTCTTCGTAGAGCGGCTTGATGGTGAAGCCGGCGCCGAGATAGGCCGCGCCTTTCTTGTAGGTGATCGGCTCGTTCCAGATGTCCATGCCCCATTCGTTGGAGGGGACGTAGAACATGCCGGTCTGCTGGCTGAACGCCATCGGCATCCAATTCTTGCCGCCCAGGAAGCTCGGTGCCGAAAAGACCGTATTGCCCTTCTCGCCGGTCGGCGGTCCCGGTCGGTTGTTCGGGTCGAACATCGGCCGGCCCTTCTTGTCGTAACCGGTCGCCCAAGTGATCTTAGACACGAACGGCGTCGCCGAGATGAACTTGCCGTTGGTGCGGTCCAGCACGAAGAAGAAGCCGTTGCGGTTGGCCTGCGCGCCCAGCTTCATCGGCTTGCCGTTGATCGTCGCGTCGAACGGGATGAATTCGTTGACGCCGTCAAAGTCCCAGCCGTCATGCGGCGTGTACTGGTAATGCCACTTGATCTCGCCCGTATCGGGATCGATCGCCAGCACTGACGAGGTGTAGAGGTTGTCGCCGGGGCGCAGGTTGCTGTTCCACGGGCCCGGGTTGCCGGTGCCGAAGAACAGCGAGTTGGTGTCGGGGTCATAGGTCCCGCCCAGCCAGGTGGCGCCGCCGCCATTCTTGTACATGTCGCCCGGCCAGCTCGCATTGAGCTTGCCGGTCATGGTGCTCTCCTTGCCGTTGAGCATCCCCATATTGCCTTCGACCGTCGGCCGCGACCACACCAGCTCGCCGGTGTTGACGTCGCGCGCCTCTACCTTGCCGATGATGCCGAATTCGCCACCCGAATTGCCGTAGATCACCTTGCCCTTCACGATCATCGGCGCGGCGGTGAAGCTGTAGCCGGCCGAATAATCGGCGAGCGTCTTGTTCCAGATCACCTTGCCGGTCTTGCGGTTGAGCGCGACCAGATGCGCGTCGAGCGTGCCGAAGATGATCTTGTCGCCATAGATGGCGGCGCCGCGATTGACGACGTCGCAGCACGGCATGATGCCGTCGGGCAGACGGGCGTCATATTCCCACAGCTTTTCGCCGCTGCGCGCATCGAACGCGAACAGCCGCGAATAGGAGCCGGTCACGTAGATCACGCCGTCATAGACGATCGGCTGCGATTCCTGCCCGCGCTGTTTCTCGCCGCCGAGCGAGGAGGCGAAGGCCGGGACCATCTTCGCGACATTGTCAGCGTTGATCGTGGTGAGCGGGCTGAACCGTTGCGCGCGGGGTCCCATGCCATAGGTCAGCACCGAACTGGTGTTGGTCGCCGACGCCATCAAGTCGTCGTCGGTCGGCCCGGCAGCCTGAGCCGGAACCGGAGCCGGAGCCTTCGAGGGGTCCCCGGGACCATCGGCCGCGCGTGCCGCCCCCGTCGAACCGGAAATCATCAAGCCAGCCAGCGCGCTAGTCGCTATCAGCCGGTGGAGCCTCTTCATTATCCTTCCCCTCATTTGTCTACCGATCCAGATCGGTCGGGGACGATGCTTATTTGCGGGTGTATCCTGAGCAATTGGACCTAGGGACTACGTGAATCTCCCAAGCAGGTGCTCAGCTCAGGATCGGATCGCGGTGCACCACCCCATAGCGTGCGAAAATCGCCTTCATTCTTCCGTCGCCGATGATCGCGGCCATCTGCTTTTCGAGCTCATCCGCAAGGTCGCGACTGTCGTCCCGGACCGCGAAGCCGACGTTCCAGCCGGGGTTGAAGATCAGCGGGACCATCCCCTTTCGCTCGATCACGCGACCGCCGGGCGTCATGCCGTGCTCGATCTGCGCGCGAGTCGCGACCGTCGCGTCCGCATCGCCCGAGGCCACCGCGGCGACCGCGTCGGCGCCGGTGTAGACGTGACGCACGTCGCCGCGCAGCGAGCCACCGAATGCCCCCGACAGATACATGTCGGGGATACTGGCGGTCTCCACCACCAGGCGCTTGCCCTTGAGCTGCGGCGGCGGCACTTCGCAATCGGTCGTCTCGCGATTGCACGCCATGCCGAAATTTTCGCGATAATAGGGACCGGCGATCACCGCGCGGTCATTGTCGATCTGCAACTGGCGGTCGACGGGCACGTGCATCATCAGGTCGCATGGCGGCGCGCCGACGACCGTCCCCTTCCACACCATGTTGCGCAGGTCGTCGGCAAGGTCGTCGCCGGCCAGGAACTGGCGGACGTCGGCGCGAACGCCGATCGATTGCGCAAGCAGATCCGCGATGTCGACGTCGATTCCGACCAGGCGGCCTTCCGCCATCCACGACCAGGGTTCGTAGTCCTTATAGACCGCAACCGTCAGGATCCCCTTGGCCTTCACCTTGTCGAGCGGACTTGCCCAGGCACCCGGTACGCCGATCACGGCGCCGGCCAGCGCGCCGCCGATCGCGGCCAGCGCGCCGCGGCGGGACAGGATCGCGCTCACTCGTCGGTGTGCTTCGTCTCGAGCCAGGCGCGGATCGCCCAGCCGGCCTTTTGCCCCAGTATCTCGCCCATCGGCGGCATGTAGACCTTGCCGTCGCGCGCCGACCCGTGATGGTAGCGCTGGACGAACCATTCGTCGCCGGTATCGCCCAGCTCGAGATAGCGCAGGTCGGGCGCGATGCCGCCGCTGATCGCTTCGAGGCCGTGGCAGCGCGCGCAATTCTGACCGTAAGCGAACTCGCCGATCTTGATGGCGTCGGCATTGCCGCGATACGGATTGTGCGTCAGCCAGGTGTCATTGTCCGGCTTGATGTCGGGCAGCTTGCTGGTGTCGACCGGCTGCGGCGTGACCGGGCCGTGCCCCATAACCTGGGTAGCCGTCGCGCCCGCCAATAACGCGAACGAGACGCCCAGCGCCACGCGATTGAAAACCTTGTTCATTGCGCCTCTCCACAGACCGGTATTCCGGCCCGCGACACACTATCGGACCTGCGTCCCGCTTATATTGTACTTTGGTAGAGAAGCGCGCCCGGCCCGGACGTAATACCATGGTGCCATGCACAGGCTTTCGCTCCTTCTCGCTTTTTCGCTGTTGCCGGCGACGGCACAGGCGGAGACGATCTACGTCACCAACGAAAAGGCAGGGACGATCTCCGTGATCGACGGCGCGACACTCAAGGTCGCGGCGACCTGGCCTGTCGGCAAGCGTCCCCGCGGACTGCTGTTGTCGCGCGACGGAAAGTATCTCTACGTTTGCGCGAGCGATGCCAATGCCGTCCAGGTAATCGACAGGGCAAGCGGTAAGGTGATCGCCGACTTGCCCTCAGGCGAAGATCCCGAACAATTCGCGCTGTCGATCGACGGGCGGACGCTGTTCGCGGCCAATGAACGTGACGCAGCGGTCACCGCAATAGATGTGCCGAGCAAATCCGTGGCCTTTCAACTCGTCGTCGGCGTCGAGCCGGAGGGAATGGCGACGAGCCCCGACGGCACCACCGTCATCTCCACGTCGGAGACCGACAATTCGATTCACTGGATCGATCTCGCCACCCGCAGTGACGTCGCGGTCACGGCGGTCGGTGCGCGGCCGCGCCACGCCGAGTTCACCGCCGACGGGAAACAATTGTGGGTGTCGGCCGAAATCGGCGGCGACATCTCGGTGATCGACGTCGCCAGCCGCAAGACGATCGACCGCATCACCTTTGCGCCCCCCGGCGTTCTGGCCAGCAGCGTGATGCCGGTGGGGGTGAATTTCACCCCCGATGGCAAGACCGCGCTGGTGGCGTTGGGACGCGGCAATACTGTGGCGTTCGTCGATGTCGCCTCGCGCAAGGTGACGGGCTATGTGCCGGTCGGTGGCCGCGTCTGGCACCTGGCGATCGGTGCCGACGGTCGGCGGGCATTCACCGCGAACGGCCTGACCAACGACGTCTCGGTGATCGACCTCGCCACGCGCAAGGTCGTCGCCACAATTGCGGTGGACAAGGCTCCTTGGGGCGTGGTCATCGCGGACTGACCCGCCACCCCGACGGACCTAAAGTTCAATTTCGCACCGACAACGATCTCGCCACCCTCATGATCGACGGCGCCACACAGTGCCGCTGACACAGAGGGAGGATTTCGATGAAGGGACGGGCCATACGGCTCGCCGCCGCGACCGCGGCTGCGTGCTTGATCTTGGGAGCGACGCCTGCACTCGCGCAAAGCGCCAATGCCGACTTGCTGCTCAAGCTCAAGGAAAAGGGCATCCTGTCGGATGAGGAATATCAACAGCTGATGGCGCGCGACCAGGCGCAGGCCGCCCCGGCCCAGCCCGCGCCACAGGCTGCCGCCGCCGCGCTCGACGACAAGAAGATCGTGCGGATGAGCGACAGCGGCGTCGGGTTCGAAATGGCCGGCGTCACGCTCAAATTCTCCGGTTCGGTCAACGGCTTCTACGTCCATGACAGCGGCGACAAGTCGACCGCCAACACCGCCGTGGCGGGAGGCCTGGCGACGGTCGGAAATAACAGTTCGTCGGTGCGCAACGGCCTGTTGCCGGGCTTCCTCAAGGTCGACGTGACGACCAAGCAGGCCGGTTGGGATATCGGCGCGCATTTCGGCCTATATCCGGGCATCAACAGCGTGACCGGCGTCGGCGGCGCCAATTCGGGTGGCAATCCCACCGCGCTGGGGACCAGCGGGATCGATTTCCGCCAGACCTATTTGACCTTCGGCAAGCCCAATATCGGCGAGTTCAAGATCGGCCGCGATATCGGACTGTTCGGATCGGAAGCCATCCTCAACGACATCACCTTGCTGTCGAGCGGAACGCCGGCAGGCAATGCCGCGCCGTCCAACACGACGCTGGGCCGCATCGGCATCGGCTATATCTACACCGACTTCCAGCCGCAGATCACTTATACCACCCCGAAGTTCGGCGGCTTCCAGGCCTCGGTCGGCGTGTTCCAACCACTCACGACGATCGGCTCGGGCGAGATCAACGGCACGCCCGGATTCCAGGCCAAATTGGTCTATGATTTCAAGGCTGGCGATCTGGCCGGCCATTTGTGGGCGTCGGGCATCACCCAGAAACATGACGGCGTGGGCGGTTTCCCGAGCTACACCGGCAACGCCTTCGATGTCGGCGCCAAGCTGAGCGTCGCTGGCTTCAGCGCGCTGGGCTATTACTACAAGGGCAGCGGCGTCGGAACGACCGGCCTGTTCATCCTGTCGACAGCCGCCAACGGCCGCAAGCGGGACAGCGACGGCTTCTACGCCCAGGCCACCTACACAATCGGCAAGTTCACGCTCGGCGGCAGCTACGGCCAGAGCCAGCTCGACCTCGCGCCCGGCGAAATCAATCCGACGCTCCTTCGCCGCAATTCGAGCTGGGTCGGCCAGGCGCGTTACGGCCTGACCTCCTGGGTCACCCTGCTGGGCGAGTACGTCCACACCAAGGCCGAAGCACAGGGCATCAACGAGGCATCGTCCAACGCGCTCGCGGCCGGCGCCATCCTGTTCTTCTGAGCTTGCCAAGCGCGGCGTCGGGAGCCACGGCTCCCGGCGCCGCCCGTTACGAAGGTATTGTCGATGTCCGCCCGCACCGCGCGTCTCGTCCTGCTTGCTTCGATCGCCTGGCCGTTCGCTGCCCAGGGGCAGGAAGCCCCGCCCTCGCCTGACCGCGACGACGACATCGTGGTGCTCGGCGGCGGCCTCGACCTGCCGCCCGGCACTCCGGCTTATGGCACCACCGAGATCAATCGCGACCGGCTGACCAACGATGCGTCGGGCCGTGTCGAGGACGTGCTGGCCGATGTTGCCGGCTTTCAGCAATTCCGCCGATCGGACAGCCGATCGGCCAATCCTTCCGCGCAAGGCGCGACCCTGCGGGGGCTCGGCGGCAATGCGTCGAGCCGCACGCTCGTGCTGCTCGACGGCGTGCCGATCGCGGACCCGTTCTTCGGCTATCTGCCGTTCAATGCCCTGGTGCCCGATCGCCTGGCCGGCGTCCGTGTCACGCGCGGCGGCGGCTCGGGCCCGTTCGGCGCCGGCGCGGTTGCCGGAACGATCGAACTGGTGAGTGCCGGGCGACGCGACCTGCCGTTGTTCGACGCCGAAGCGCTCTACGGCAGCCGCGACGCGCAGAGTTTCTCCGCCAGCCTGACCCCGGACCTCGGCGGCGGTTTCGCCACCGTGTCGGGCAAGTTCGAGCGCGGCGACGGATTCCAGACCACGCCCGACAGCCAGCGCGTCTCGGCAACCGTGCCGGCGCGCTATCGCGACTGGTCCGCCTCCGCACGCGCCGTTGCATCGATCAATGCCAATACCGAACTGCAATTCCACGGGCTGCTGTTCGGTGACAACCGCACCCTGCGCTTCCGCGGCGCCGATTCCTCGTCCGAAGGGGAGGATGCCAGCGTCCGACTGGTCCATCGCGGCAGCTGGCAGGTCGATGCGCTCGCCTATGTCCAGGCGCGCAACTTCACCAACAAGGTGATCAGCGCGACGTCGTTCAAGCTGACGCTCAACCAGCGCAACACGCCGGCGACCGGCATCGGCGGCAAGATCGAGGTGCGGCCGCCGGTCGGACCCGACAACGTATTGCGGATCGGCGGCGATTTCCGGCTGGCCGACGGCGAGTTGTTCGAGGATGCCTATGCCGCCTCGGGCGCGGTTACCGCGCGGCGCAATGCCGGCGGCAATTCGAGCGTCACCGGCCTGTTCGTCGAGGACGACTGGACCCTGGGCAAGCTGGTCGTGACCGGCGGTGCGCGCATCGATCGCTGGACGCTAACCGACGGCTTCTTCCACGAGCGCAACGGCGCGGGCGTGTCGACCAGCAACCTCGCCTTTCCCAACCGCAGCGGAACCGAGTTCACCGGGCGCGGCGGGCTGCTCTATCGACCGGTAAAGGCGGTCGCGTTGCGTGCGGCCGCCTATACCGGTTTCCGCTTGCCGACGCTCAACGAACTCTATCGGCCGTTCACCGTCTTTCCGGTGACGACGCAGGCCAACGCCAATCTCAAGCCCGAGCGGCTCCGTGGCGTGGAGGCCGGGGTCGACGTTACCCCGGGGGCCGGTCTGACGCTGTCCGGCACCGTCTTCTACAACAAGCTCGCCGATGCGATCGCCAACGTGACGATCGGCACGAATTTGCGCCGGCGCCAGAATGTCGAGTCGATCGCGGCCACGGGCGTGGAGGCAAGCGTGGTGTGGCGGCGAGGCGCCATGATGGTGTCGGCCAGCTATGCCTATTCGGACAGCAAGGTCCACGCGCCCGGCAGCAAGCTCGATGGCCTCGTACCCGCGCAGAGCCCGCGCCATGCGGCGAGCGGCACGATCGCCTGGGCGCCCAAGGCCGGCCCGATGCTGTCGGCGACGCTGCGCTATGTCGGTGACCAGTATGAGGACGATCTGCAGACCGGCAAGCTGCCCGCGGCGACCACGGTCGACCTGTTCGGCAAGATGCCGATCGCGCGCGGCTTCAGCGCGGTGGTACGAGCAGAGAATGTGCTCGACGCCACTGTCCTGACCCGCAACCAGGCCGGGTCGATTGACCTCGGTACGCCAAGGACGCTGTGGATCGGCGTCCGCTTTGGAGGATAGGATGGACGAGATCGTGGCGCTTCCCCGCTGGGCGGACGAGGCGAAGATACAGCGCGCCGATTACGACGCGGCCGCCGCGCAGGCGCTGGAACAGCCGGCAGACTATTGGCTTGCCCAGGCGCGCCGGCTCGACTGGATTCATGCGCCGACCGTCGCCGATCAGAGTGATTTCAACGAAGAGGATTTCCAGGTCCGCTGGTTCGCCGACGGTGTGCTCAACGTCGCGGCCAATTGCCTCGACCGCCACCTCGCGACCCGGGGAGAGCAGACCGCGATCCTGTGGGAGCCGGACGACCCCGCCGAGCCCTCGCGTGCGATCAGCTATGCCGAGCTTCATGCCGAGGTCTGCCGCTTTGCCAATGTGCTCAAGGAGCTCGGCGCGCATCGCGGCAGCCGGATCACCATCTACCTGCCGATGATTCCCGAGGCCGCGGTGGCGATGCTGGCCTGCGCGCGGATCGGGGCAATCCATTCGATCGTGTTTGGCGGCTTTTCACCCGAGGCCCTGGCTGGCCGCATCGTCGATTGCGATTCCACCATCCTGATCACTGCCGACGAAGGCCGGCGCGGCGGCAAGAAAGTACCGCTCAAGGCCAATGCCGATCTGGCGGCGACGCATGCGCCTAGTCTCGAGAAGATCGTCGTGGTCCGCGCTACCGGCGGACAGGTCGCGATGCAGCCAGGCCGCGACCTTTGGTATGACGAAGCGATCGCCGCGGCGCCCGCGGCGTGTGAGCCCGAAAGGATGCATGCAGAGGATCCGCTGTTCATCCTCTACACGTCGGGCTCCACGGGAAAACCCAAGGGCGTGGTCCACAGTTCGGGCGGCTATCTGCTCTGGGCCAGCCTGACCCATGACCAGTGTTTCGATTATCGCGATGGCGAGGTGTTCTGGTGCGCCGCCGATGTCGGATGGGTCACCGGGCATAGCTATATCGTCTACGGGCCGCTGGCGAACGGCGCGACCACATTGATGTACGAAGGCGTTCCCAACTGGCCGAGCCCGAGCCGGATCTGGGACGTTGTCGACCGTCATAAGGTCGCGACATTGTTCACCGCGCCGACCGTGCTGCGGTCGCTGATGCGTGAAGGCGACGAGCATGTCGCGCGCACCAGCCGCAAATCGCTGCGGCTG
>NZ_BCYX01000051.1 GCF_001598415.1 Sphingomonas mali NBRC 15500 | reverse complement strand
GGCCATGCCCGCCGACATCGCGCCGTCGCCGATCACCGCGATCGCCTTGCCCGGCCTGCCCGCCAGCTTGTTGGCGATGGCAAAGCCCAACGCTGCCGAGATCGAGGTCGAGCTATGCGCCGCGCCGAACGGATCGTACTCGCTCTCGGAGCGCTTGGTGAAGCCCGACAGGCCGCCGCCCTGTCGCAGCGTACGAATGCGGTCGCGCCGTCCGGTCAGGATCTTGTGCGGATAGCATTGATGCCCGACATCCCAGATCAGCCGGTCGTCGGGGGTGTCGAACACATAATGGATCGCGGTGGTCAGCTCGACCACGCCCAATCCCGAGCCGAGATGGCCGCCCGTCGTCCCCACCGCCGAAATCGTCTCCGCGCGCAACTCGTCCGCCAGCTGGCGCAGCTGCTCCGGCTTGAGAGTGCGAAGATCGGCCGGCGTCGAAACAGTGTCGAGCAGCGGCGTTTCGAATGAAATGGTCATCTGGGTATCGGCTCCTGCGCCTAACTTAAACCAACAACGCCGCGAAACAATCGGTCGGCCACAGGCCATCCATTCGGGATATCGGCAAGGTGTCGACCATCGTCGGAAGAAGTCAATTCGACGCCTTGGCAGGTGCTTGTGCGGCGGGATCTGCCAGCGGATCCTGCAATTCGCGCGCGGGCGATTCGGCCGGCCTCGTGGCCGGCGCCCCGGGATCGCGCAACGGGTCGTCGAATTCCGACGGGCTTTGCAGATCAATCCGGTGATGCCGCAAATTGGCAACCTCGCCGGCGCGATGCTGAAGCCAGACCGACCGCAAGGTCGCGTACGGGTCCACGGCACCGCCGAACAAGGCGCGCAATTCGCGATCCGATTCGGCGCGCAAGTCGAGGCCGGTGATCACGCTGCTGGGAAGCTGATAGCGCCAATCGGTGAACGGGTTGCCGACCGCGAGCGGCAGGACGGCCCCACCCAACGGCCCACCCATGACGTCCCGCAAGGTGGTCGGACCAACCAGCGGGAGAAACAGATAGGGGCCAGGACCAACGCCGTAATAGGCCAGGGTATCGCCAAAACTGTTGCTGCGGTGCGGGAGCTTGAATTCCTTCGTCTTGGCGATATCGAAAAGGCCGCCGACACCCAGGGTCGAATTGATGGTGAATCGTGCCAGCGTCTCCGCCGCCTTGCCGAACTTGAACTGGAGCAAATAGTTCAGAAACACGACCGGCTCGGTCAGGTTGGTGAAGAAATTGCGCAATCCCGATCGCACCGGTTTCGGCACGACGTGTTGATAGCCCATCGCGAGCGGCCGGTAGATCGCCTTGTCGAGCGCCTGATGGAGCCCGAACATCGTCCGGTTGAACCCTTCCAGCGGATCACCGCGATTGGGATCGACCGCGGTCGCCCGAAACGGCGTCTCGCCGGCGGTCACCACGCTGGCGGTCTCGGGATCGGACAACGGATCCGCAAACTCGGGAATCGCCGCCGAAGAGCTTGCGGGCGGCGAGTCGGCGACCGGCGATGGCGGAGCAATGGGCGATACCGGCACAACGATCGGGGCCGACCCAGCGACGGGCGCCGGCGCGACGACCGGTGGTGCCGGGGGCGGCGCCGTTTGCTCTTGGGCCGGGGCGGCGATCAACGCCACCGCGGGAAGGAGAAGTGGGATCGTCAAAAATCGCCCTTCGCCGCCAGGGCATCGAGATGGGTTACCAGCGCCTTGGCACCGCCCTTGGCCAGAACGGCCGCAAAATCAGACCGTCGCGTCGCAATCTGACTGATCGAATTTCGATAAAAGACGTCGATAATCTTCCAGGCGCCGCCGCTCGCGCGCAAGCGATAGCTGATCGGGATATCGGCCTTGCCTGGCGTCGTCAGCGTCGTGCGGACCAGCTTATCGCCGCCCCGCGTCTCGATCTGCGGAGCAATCGCGAAACGCTCCCCCGACCAGCTGTCGAAATTGGTGGCATATTGGGAGATGGTCATCCGTCGAAAGGCGGCGACCAGGGCCTGTTGATCGGCTGGCGGGGTCGTGGTCCAGGCTGGGCCCACCGCGAGTCGCGTCATCAGCGGCAGGTCGAATGCGCGGTCGATGATCGGACCGATCGCCGTCGAACGACTCCTCACCGTTCCCTTCGCCTTCATGATCGCGATCAGACCATCGTCGAGCGCCTGCACCGTGGTGCGCGCGGGATCGGTCTGGGCGAACGCAGGAACGGGAATCGCAAGCGCCAGCAACACGGCGGAGGAGACAGTGATACGCATCAAAACACTCCTGATCGGCCGCCGGGCAATACCCCGCCCAGCGTGAGGGCGTCCACCCTTGTCGCACGCAAAGTCTTCGCCGCGTTGCAATATTGCGTCTTTTGCAACCGGCGGTGAACGACTATCTGTGCGCCCAGGGCCTGGCGCAAACAGGTCGCGGCATTTCGAAAGACGGAATTGCATGCAGGACAAAATGACCGATTCTTCGTCCCCTTCGATCAACGTTCTGCTGGCAAATCCACGCGGTTTCTGCGCGGGCGTGGTGCGTGCGATCGAGATCGTCGAGCGCGCGCTCGATCTCTACGGCGCGCCGGTTTATGTCCGGCATGAGATCGTTCACAATCGCCATGTCGTCGACCGGTTGCGCGGCAAGGGCGCCATCTTCGTCGACGAACTCGATGAGATCCCCCCCGACGCGCCAACCATCTTCAGCGCGCATGGCGTGCCACGATCGGTCCAGGAGGCGGCTGTCGCACGCGGCCTGCCGGTGCTCGATGCGACCTGTCCGCTGGTCACCAAGGTGCATGTCCAGGGACGCCGCTATGCCAAAGCGGGGCGAACCCTCGTGCTGATCGGCCATGCCGGCCATGCCGAGGTGATCGGGACGATGGGCCAGGTCGATGCCCCGATTCATCTCGTTTCGACCGCCGACGACGTCGCCGCGCTGCCGCTCGCGACGGATACGCCGATCGCCTATATCACCCAGACCACGCTCAGCGTCGACGATACGCGCGGCGTGATCGCGGCGCTCAACCAGCGCTTCGACGACGTTCAGGGTCCTGACGTTGCCGACATCTGCTATGCCACGCAGAACCGCCAGACCGCGGTCCGCGATCTCGCCCGGCAAAGCGACTTGCTGATCGTGGTCGGCGCCCGCAACAGTTCGAATTCGAGCCGGTTGCGCGAAATCGGCGACGAAATGGGCGTGCCGAGCTATTTGGTAGACGATGGCGACGGCGTCGACCCGACATGGTTCGACGGCGTGGCGACGGTCGGCATTACTGCCGGCGCGTCGGCGCCCGACGAGTTGATCGAGAGCGTCATCGCCACCATTGCTTCGGTTCGCCCGGTTTCTGTGAAACAGCTCGACGGCGTCACCGAAGATATCGAATTCACGCTTCCCCCTCAGTTGCGCAATCTCACCCGCGCGGCCGCCGAATAGGATTCCCCGATGACCTTACCGCTTTCCCAGATCGCGCGGATCGGCGCCTATACGCTGAAGCAGCATATCAAGGGCGGGAAATATCCGCTCGTGCTGATGCTCGAGCCGCTGTTCCGCTGCAACCTGGCCTGCCCGGGTTGCGGCAAGATCGATTATCCCGATCCGATCCTCAACCAGCGCATGTCCTACGAACAATGTATGGAAGCGATCGACGAATGCGGCGCGCCCGCCGTCTCGATCGCCGGGGGCGAGCCGCTATTGCACAAGGACATGGCGCGGATCGTCAAGGGCTATATCGCCAAGAAGAAGCTGGTGATCCTGTGCACCAACGCGCTGCTGCTCAAGAAGAAGATCGACGAATACGAACCGTCGCCGTTCTTCACTTGGTCGATCCATCTCGACGGCGACAAGCAGATGCACGACCATGCCGTCGATCTCGACGGCACGTATGAAATCGCGATCGAGGCGATCAAGCTCGCCAAGAGCAAGGGCTTCCGCGTCCAGGTCAATTGCACGGTGTTCGACGGCGCCGATGCCGAGCGGTTGGCGACGTTCTTCGATGAGATGGAATCGCTTGGCGTCGAGATCACGATCTCCCCCGGCTACGCTTATGAGCGTGCCGCCGATCAGGAGCATTTCCTCAATCGCGAGCGGACCAAGAAATTCTTCCGCGACGTGTTCGCCCGCGGCAATGGCGGCAAGGACTGGACCTTCACCAACTCGCCGCTGTTCCTCGATTTCCTCGCCGGCAACCAGACCTACGAATGCACGCCCTGGTCGATGCCGCTCCGGACGATCTTCGGCTGGCAGAAGCCGTGCTACCTGCTCGGTGAAGGATATGTCGCGACCTTCAAGGAACTGATGGAAGGCACCGACTGGGAGAAATATGGCGTCGGCAAGTATGAGAAATGCTCGAATTGCATGACGCATTGCGGGTTCGAAGGCACGGCCGCGACCGACGCCATCCGTCACCCGCTCAAGATGTTCAAGGTCGGTCGCAACGGCGTGAAGACCGACGGCCCGATGGCGCCCGACGTCGACCTGACGACGGCGCGCCCTGCCGAGGATGTCTACTCCTCGCATGTCGAGCTGGAACTGGCGAAGATCAAGGCCGCCGACCCCGAAGGCTTCAAACGGGTCCAGCGCGCGGCCTGATCCCGTTTGCCGGCCTTAGCGGACCGGCAGAGCGAGGCGGTCTATCCCGGCGCGGATGATCGCCTCGAACGCCGTCTCGAGGCCGCGAAACGCCTGATCGGCCTGGCGCCCGGTGCGAATCAGCGGCGGTAGCTGACGGGGAGCGCGCGAGAGCGAGGCGAGGACGGCCCCCAGCGCCATCCCGCCGTCCGGCCGCATCCCTACCAAAGCGGCAGGCGGCAGGTCGTCCTCAGCGCGATCCGAGATTATGCGGAGCGCAGCGAAGGGCAAGCCCTTCCTCAACGCCACCCGCGCGGCGACATGGCTTTCCATGTCGACCGCCAGCGCGCCGGTCCGCTCGCTCAGGAGGCGCTTTTCACGCGCGGTCGCCACGATCGCGTCATTCCCGACAATCCCACCACGATGAGCGTGCGGCACGGCCTCCGCCAGCCGTTCAGCCACCACCGCATCGCCGTCGATCACCACATCGCCCGGCCGCAGCGACGGCGCCAGCGCACCGGCGATGCCGCAGGACAGGATGATGCCGGGAAACATTTCTGCTTCGTCGTCGAGATCGCGATCGAGCGCCGCCGCTTGGCCGCCGCCGATAACGACGAAGACATCGCGGCCGGGACGATCGAAAATCCGCGCCTCACGCTTGAGCCCGCAGGCGATGATCAAGGTCACATGCCGACCGTGACGCGCTTGGTGTTGGAGCGCTTGAGATTGCGGTAGCGCGCCATCGCCCAGAGCGGGAAATATTTGGGATAGCCGTGATAGCGGAGATAGAAGACCCGCGGAAATCCGCCGCCGGTATAATATTCCTGACCCCATAACCCGTCGGCATCCTGGTTGTCGGCTAGCCAGGCGATCCCGCGCGCCACCGCCGGGCTGTCCACCTCGCCTGCCGCCATCAGCCCCAGCAGCGCCCAGGCGGTTTGCGACGCGGTCGACGGAGCCGGAACATGGCCGGTGCGATCGAGATCGTAGCTGTCGCAATCCTCGCCCCAGCCGCCATCGGGATTCTGGATCGTCCTCAGCCATGCGGCGGCGCGGGCGACCATTGGATCGCCTTGATCGAACCCCGCGGCGTTGAGCGCGCACAGCACCGACCAGGTGCCGTAGATGTAATTGACTCCCCAGCGGCCGAACCAGCTGCCCTCGGGTTCCTGTTCGCGGCGGAGATAGTCGATCGCCGCTGCCATACGCGGGCTGTCCGCCCCCTCGCCCAGTTGCGCGAGCATCGACACGCACCGCGCCGAGACGTCGGCGGTCGGCGGGTCGAGCAGCGCGCCGTGATCGGCGAATGGCAGGTTGTTGAGATAATCGTACGCATTGTCGGCGTCGAACGCGCCCCAACCGCCGTTCTTCGACTGCAACCCGACGGTCCATTCGACTCCGCGATCGATCGGCATTCGGTCGGCCGTCCCGGCGCGATCCATCGCCATCACGACCACGGCGGTATCGTCGAGGTCGGGATAGTGCGCGTTATTGTATTGGAATGCCCAGCCCCCCGGACGCACGCCGGGCCGTTCCTCCGCCCAATCTCCCTCGACATCGAGCACCTGGCGCGGCTTGAGCCAGTCGAGCGCGGCGTCGGCGCTGGCAATATTGGCCTCGCCCCCCGCCTCCAGCATCGCGTGCGCCGCAAGCGCGGTGTCCCACACCGGCGACACGCAGGGCTGGCAATATGCCTCATCCTCCTTGATCACGAGAAGGTTTTCGACCGATTGCCGGGCGATGGCGCGGACCGGATGGTCCTCTGCATAGCCGAGCAGGTCGAACATCATCACGCTGTTCGCCATCGCCGGATAGATCGCACCCAGCCCGTCCTCGCCGTTGAGCCGCTCGACCACCCAGGCCTCACAGGCCTGGATCGCGCGTCGCCGGAGCTTGGTGGGCCACAGACCGTCACCGGCCTTGAGCAACCGGTCGAGCGCGTTGAAGCCTTTGGTCCATAGCCATTTGGGATCGGCCGCCTTGGTCGCGGCGCGTACCGCCTCGCCCGTATAGAGTTCGTCGACCTTGATGCCCTTGGTGTTGCGCGCCACGGGTTTGAGGGCGCCCAGCACGAGCAGCGGCACCACCACGGTGCGCGCCCAATAGCTCATCTTGGACAAGTGGATCGGGAACCAGCGGGGCAGCAGGATCAACTCGGGCGGCATGGTCGGCACGGTCGACCAGGGCCCGGCATCGAACAAGGCGAGTTGAATGCGCGTGAAAACGTTCACCGCGGCCGCGCCGCCTGCCGCCAGGACCGCCGTCCGCGCGCGAACCATGTGCGGCGCCTGCGGGTCGTCGCCGATCATCTTGAGCGCGTAATAGGCCTTAACGCTGGCGCTGACATCGAACCCGCCGGCGTGGAACAATCCCCAGCCGTCATGCGTCGGCGACTGGATCCGCCGGAGATAGCGACCGATCTTCGCTTCCAGCAATTCGTCGACCGGCTCGCCGAGATAATGACGCAACAGCACATATTCGGCCGGGATGGTGCAATCCGCCTCCAGCTCGAACACCCAATGGCCATCAGGACGCTGCGCGGCGGTCAACGCCGCGGCGGCACGATCGACCGCCATATCGATCGCAGCAAGCGGATCGGCTGACTGAAGCTTGGTGGCCATGTCGGTCCGTTAGCGCGTCCGGGCGCCAATCGCCAAGCGCGCAGCGGTCTCGCCCGACCTGAGCGCACCCTCGATCGTTGCGGGAAGCCCCGTCCGCGTCCAGTCGCCGGCCAGGAACAGGTTACGCCAGCGCGTCGCGGTAGCCGGGCGCTTCGCGTCCTGCTCGGGCGTCGCGGCGAAGGTAGCGCGCTTTTCCTTGACGATCTGCCAGGCGGGCATCGGCGCGCTGAAGCGATAGGCGCTCTGGATATCCGCCCAGAAACGCCGCGCCAGTTCCTCGCGGTCAAGGTCGACGATCGCGTCTGCGGCGCTGACCGTCACCGAGATCCGGTCGGGAAAAGCGAACAGCCATTCGGCGGTGCCGCCGAGCAGCCCGAGCATCGCCGCCGCACCTTCCGGCGGCGCGATCGCGAAGTGGCCGTTGACGATCGCATGGAACGCGTCGGGCGCCGAAATCTCCGGCAGCAGCGCGGTCGCCACCCAGGGCGGCACGGCAAGGATCACGGCTTCGTCGTCGGCCACAGGTTCGAGGCCGGCGCCCCAGTCGAGCGCAGTCGCGCGATCGCCGGGCGTTTCGATCGCGCGGAGCCGCCTGCCCGGCGTGAACGGCGTGCCGCGCGCGGCAAGCCAGGCCAAAGCCGGGTCGATGAACGCCGCCGCGAGGCTCGGCTCGGCGATGCGCGGCAATGTTGCCTTGCCGCCGCGCAACAGCGATTCGCGGAGCACCGCGGCGGTCAGCCGCGCCGAGCCGGTCTCGGGCGGCGTGTTGAGCACGGCGAGCAGCACCGGCGCCATCAGCTTGTCCCAAACCGGTCCCGTCGCATCGATCCGGTCGCCAACCGCATCCGCAGCAGCGTCCCTCAACAATCCGGCAAGCTTGAGATAGTCCAGCGCCCCCGTTCCAGGCACACGCCGCCGCTTCGACAACACCCACCAGGGCAACACGCCGTCGTTCATCCGGATCGTCCAGCGGTCGCCGCCGGCGAGATTGGCAAACGCGAAATCGGCATGGTCCGGCCCGGCCAGCGGCGTCGCGGCCCCAATCGTCTCCCGGAACGCCGCGACTGACCTGTTTCCTGCCAGCACCAGATGATTGCCATTGTCGATCGTGAGGCCGAGTTGCGGGTCGTGATAGGAACGGCATCGCCCCCCAGCCTGGGCGGCGGAATCGGCGATGCGGACGGTCAGTCCCGCCTCGACCAGCCGCACGGCCGCCGACAGCCCGGCGAGACCCGCCCCCGCTATCGTCGCTCGCGCAAAGGTCACCGGGTCACCAACAGCCGCGCCACCGTCCACAGCAGCGCCGGCTTGCTCACTCTCACCCGCCGGCGTGGCGGCGCCCAGCCGACGACCTCCATACGTTTGAGCAGCTTCGAATAGACCGCTTCCATCAGGCGCGGCGCGATCAGATGCCCGGCGGGCCGTGCGGCGAGGATCGCGTCGGCGGCGCGATAATGTTCGTGCGCGCGCGCCACCAGCGGCCGCACCGCCTGGTCGATGCGCGGATCGGCGGCGACCTCTATCGGTGTCGTGAGCGCGATCCCGGCGCCGGTCAGTGCTTCCGCCGGAAGATAGACCCGGCCGATCTCGGCATCCTCATCGATATCACGCAGAATATTGGTGAGCTGAAGCGCGCGGCCGAGATGATGCGCGAGTTCGAGGCCCGGCTCGTGCGGCATGCCGAACACCCGCACCGAGAGCCGGCCGACCGCCGACGCCACCCGATCGCAATAGAGGTCGAGTTCCGCCATTGCCGGCCAACGGATGTCGTGGGTTACGTCCATCGCCATGCCGTCGATCACTGCCTCGAAATCGGCGCGGTCGAGGTCGAAGCGGCGCGCCGCCTCCGCCACCAGTATCGCCTGACCCGGATCGCCGCCGGCATAGAGCGAGTCCAAGTCGCGGCGCCAGCCGTCGAGCGCCGCCGCGCGCCCTTCCCGCTCTCCGCCCTGATCGTCGGCGATATCGTCAACCACCCGACAAAAGCCGTAAATCGCGTACATCGCCTCGCGCTCGGCCTTCGGCAGCATGCGCATGCCGGCATAGAAAGAGCTGCCCGCAGCCTGTGTCGCCGGCGCGGTGGCGATGGCGGCGGCGTCGCTCATGCGGCGCGCCTGAAGAGGACGGGAAGCGCGGCTCCAAGCGCTATCCAGCCCGCTTCGACCTTGCCGTGATGGACGCGCTCGCCAAGCGGATCGCGCTGCTCCAGCCGATCGCACAGACTGACCGCCAGCCGGTGGATCGCCGCCACTTCAGCCGCCAGCCGCCGGTCGCGGATCAGCGCGGCGAAACCGGCTGAGGAGTCGAGCAACTGCCGGGTCCGTCCGACCAGATCGGTGAGGATCGTCCGCAACGCCGGTGTAGCCCGCGCTCCGCCCAGGTCCTCGACGCGCAGCCCGGTATCGAGCGGGATATAGACCCGGTCGAGCTCGCGATAATCCTCGGCGCAATCCTGGAGATGGTTGATCACCTGCAGTGCCGCGCACAAAGCGTCGTTGGCGGGCCAAGTTTCGCGGCTTTCGCCGTGCACGTCGAGGACATAGCGCCCGACCGGCATCGCCGAGAGCCGGCAATAGCCGATCAATTCATCCCAGTCGCGGTAACGGGTGACCGTCACGTCGCGGACGAACGCGTCGAGCAGGTCATGGGCATGGACCGGGTCGATCCGCCGCGCGGCCATCACCTCGGCCAGCGCCATCGCTTCGGGCGCGCCCTGTCCGTCGAGGCCAGCGCGCATCTGCGCGAGCAACTCGAGTTTGGTCTCGGACGATGCCTGCGCATTGTCGGAAATGTCGTCCGCCGCGCGGGCGAAGCGGTAATAGGCCATGACCGGCGCACGGTGCTCGGGGCGGAGCAGGAAGCTCGCCACCGGGAAATTCTCGTCGGTGTGATGCTTGCCCGAAGCAAGGTCGGTTACGTCTGTCATCGCCCCGCCGCTGCCTGCGCCCGACCTTTCCACATGCCGCCACGACCGCGCATATGTTGCCAGGCCGATAGCAAGGTGCAGCCGGCGTAGAAAGCCGCGATCAACGGCAACGCCACACCCCAGAGCGGCGAGCGGCGATAGAAAGCGAGCATCGGCTGAAAGGCGATCGCCATCAGCGCCCAGGCGGCGATCCCGGCGAACCGTGCGAAGCCCTGGCCGAAAAGCGCGAGCAACGGCGGCGCGGCATAGACGAGTGCCAATCCCAGCAGCGTGCCGGCGAGCAGCAACGGCGAATAGCGCAACTGGGCATAAGCCGAGCGCGAGATCATCGCCGCCACCGCACCGAATCCGTCATAAGGCCGGATGCTCCGCGACCGGTCGGTAAGGCCTAGCCAGATGCGCCCCTGTCGCTTGAGCAGCGCGCCCAGCGTGCAATCGTCGATCAGCGCGTCGCGAATCGCGGCAATGCCGCCCGCTGCCTCGAGCGCTTCGCGCCGCACCAGCATGCACCCGCCCGCGGCGCCACCGATCCCGCCGGCGCGGTTGACCAGTCCGAACGGGTAGAGCAGCTGAAAGAAGAAGACGAAGGCCGGGATCAGCATCCGTTCGGCGATTCTGTCGCAGCGCAGCCGAGCCATCAGGCTGACCAATGTCAGTCCCCCCGCCTCGCCGCGCGCGACGAGCGTTCGCAACGTGTCCGGCGCATGGTCGATATCGGCGTCGCTGAGCCACAGCCAGGCGGGAGCACTCCCGGCGCGCTCGATGCCTTGCGAGACTGCCCATAATTTGCCGGTCCAGCACGGTTCGAGCGGCAGGCCGCGTACCACCTCGACCCGGTCGGATCCCAGCGCGCGAGCGATCTCGGCGGTGCCGTCGCTCGACGAATCATCCATCAGGATGATGTGGAAACGTCCGGGATAATCCTGCGCGGCGAGGCTGCCGATCGATCGCGCGATCACATCGGCCTCGTCGCGCGCCGGCACCACGGCCACCACGTCGGGCCAGTGCATGGGATCGGCCGGCGCATCGCGCGTGTCGCGCTCGCGCGCCAGCCAGAAGCCGTGCCGGGCAAAGATGAGCGCCAGCCAGATCGCCAGCGACAGCCCGGCGACGATCGTCCAGATCACCGCACCATCCCCGCATCGCGGAACCAGGCAATCGCATCGGCCAGCGCCTCGCGATGCGGCCGCGCGCGATAGCCGAGTTCGGTCTCCGCCTTGGCCGAGGTGAAGAACATGCGGTGCTTCGCCATCTTCAGCGAATCCATATTGAGGAACGGGTCACCGCCAGTGACCCGCGCGATCTGCTCGTTGACCCAGGCAAAGGGGAAAAGCGGCGCCCGCGGGATGCGAATCACCGGTGCCTTGCGGCCGACGATCGCAGCGATTTCGGCCAGCATGTCGCCCAGCATCACATCCTGCCCACCCAGGATATAGCGCGCGCCGACTTGCCCCTTGTCGAATGCGAGAAAATGCCCGGCGGCGACGTCGTCGACATGGACGAGATTGAGGCCGGAATCGACAAAGGCCGGCATCCTGCCATTCGCCGCCTCGACGATGATGCGCCCGGTGGGCGTGGGCCTGACGTCGCGCGGGCCGATCGGAGTGGAGGGCTGGACGATTACTGCCGGCAGGCCGCGGTCGGCGACCATGCCCTCGACCAGCCGCTCGGCCACGACCTTGCTTCGCTTATAGGCGCCGACCACCTGATCCGGCGCCGCCGCGCGGCTTTCGTCAGCAGGCTCGCTATCGCGCGGTATCAGCGTGGCGACGCTCGACGTATAGACGATGCGCTCGATTTGGGCCGCGAGCGCCGCCTCCATCACGATCCGCGTTGTCGTTGCGTTGTTGCGGACGATCTCCTCCGGGTCGGGCGCCCAGAGGCGATAATCGGCGGCGACGTGGAAGAGATGGCGCACCCCGGCCATCGCCCGGGCAACCGCCTCGGCATCGCGCAGATCGCCCTCGACCAGCTCACCGGGAAAGTCGGTGAGGTTGGCGCGCGGGCTCGATTCGCGGACCAGGCCGCGCACGCGCGCGCCACGCGCGGCCAGCGCGCGCGCCACGGCCGAGCCGACAAAGCCGGAAACGCCGGTGACGAGGACGAGAGGAGATGATGCGTCGGAATGACCCACGCGCGCGCTCTACACAGGACCTGCGGCGCCGGATAGAGGAACAGGCATGGTAGGCGTCCCGATCGCGATCATCACTGCACTGGCATGGACAATGCTGGGGCTGAGCCTGATCGGCTCGGCCTATATGATCGCCGCCGCGATCACGCTGCGCAACTTTTTGTCGCGGACGGCCCCGTCGGAGCGCCGCAACGATGCCGTGACGATCCTGAAGCCCCTGCACGGTGCCGAACCGCGCCTGGCCGACAATCTCGCGACGTTCCTGACGCAGGATCATGACGGCCCGATCCAGTTGCTGTGCGGCGTCCAGCACCCCGACGACCCCGCGATTGCCGCGGTCGAGACGCTTCGCGCGCGCTTTCCCCAGGCACGGATCGATCTGATCGTCGATCCGACCGCGCACGGCGCCAATGGCAAGATCGGGAATCTGATCAATCTCGAACCGCATATCGCACACAACATCACAGTGCTGAGCGACAGCGATATGGTGGTGAGACCCGATTATCTTGCGCGCCTGCTCGCGGCGCTCGATGCGCCGGGAACGGGTGCGGTGACGATCGCCTATAACGGACGCGGCGATGCCGGTTTCTGGTCGCGAATCGCGGCCGCCGGCCTCAGCTGGCAATTCCTGCCCGGGGTGGTGTTCGGCGCCGTGCGCGGGCTGGCGCGGCCATGTATGGGATCGACCATCGGGATGCGGCGCGAGACCCTGGCTGCGATCGGCGGCTTCGCGGCATTCGCCGACGTGCTGGCCGACGATTACGCGGTCGGCGAGGCGGTCGCGGCACTCGGCCTCAAGGTCGCGATGCCGGCGATGCTGGTCACGCATGCCTCCACGGAGCGCAATTTCCGGGAGCTCTGGCGGCACGAGCTGCGCTGGGGCGCGACGGTGCGGGATGTCGTTCCGGTTGCCTATGCAATGGGCGTGATCGCCATCCCCTTCCCGCTCGCGCTGCTCGCGATCCCCGTCCTTCCGCTGCCGGGCCTTGCCCTCGCCGGTCTCGCTCTGCTTGCGCGACTCTGTGCCTCCGTCGTGGCGGACCAGTGCAGCGGCGCGCGCACCGCGCCGTTATGGCTCCTGCCGCTGCGCGATTGCCTCACTTTTACGGTATTTATCGCCAGTCTGACCGTGCGATCGGTTGATTGGCGCGGCGCAACACTTAGAATGGCGGAGCGTGGCCGGATCTCGGCCGAACCGGAGTTACCTTTCCGATGATGCGTTCGCTGTTCCTTCAGGCCCCTTCGTTCGACGGTTATGACGGGGGTGCCGGAGCCCGTTATCAGATGAAGCGCGAGGTGCGCTCATTCTGGTATCCGACCTGGCTCGCCCAGCCCGCCGCACTGATCGAAGGATCGAAGCTGATCGACGCGCCGGCGCATGATCTCAACTGGGACGACATCAAGCACGAGGTCGATGACAAGGATCTCATCATCCTTCACACCTCGACGCCGTCGTTCCGCCAGGACGTCCACACCGCCGAGCTGATCCGCGCGCGCAATCCCAAGGCACTGATCGGCCTGATCGGCGCCAAAGTCGCGGTCGAGACCCAGAAATCGCTGGAGGCATCCACCGCGGTCGATTTCGTTTGCCGCAACGAATTCGACTTCACGATCCTCGATATCGCCAAGGGCATGCCGCTCAGCGACGTGCACGGCATTTCGTACCGCGATGCCGACGGCGCGATCATCCACAACAAGGATCGCGCGGTCATCGAGGACATGGACTCGCTGCCGTTCGTCTCACCGATCTACAAGCGTGATCTCCAGATCGAGAAATATTTCGGCGGCTATCTGAAGCACCCGTACGTGTCGTTCTACACCGGTCGCGGCTGCAAGAGCCGCTGCACCTTCTGCCTGTGGCCGCAAACCGTCGGCGGGCACAATTACCGCACCCGATCGATCGGCCATGTCATCGAGGAAGTGAAATACGTCCTGGAGGCAATGCCCGAGGTGAAGGAGATCTTCTTCGACGACGACACGCTGACCGACAACGCCCCGCGGATCGAGGAGCTTTCGCGTGCGCTCGGCGACCTCGGTTTCGGCAAACCGGGTTTCCGCGTCTCGTGGAGCTGCAACGCCAAGGCCAATGTGCCGAGGAAGACGCTCGAAGCGATGAAGGCCGGCGGCTGCCGGCTGCTGCTGGTCGGCTATGAGAGCGGCAACCAGCAGATCCTGCACAATATCAAGAAGGGCCTGCGCACCGACGTCGCGCGGCAATTCACCAAGGACTGCCACGAGCTCGGCATCGTGATCCACGGCACCTTCATCCTCGGTCTCCCCGGAGAAACCGAAGAGACGATCGAAGAGACGATCAACTATGCCAAGGAGATTAACCCGCACACCATCCAGGTGTCGCTCGCCGCGCCCTATCCGGGGACGTTTCTGTTCAAGCAGGCGACCGAGAATGGCTGGTTCGACGGTACCGACCATTTGCTGACCGATGGCGGCAACCAGATCGCGCAACTCAGCTATCCGCATTTGCCGTCGACGGTTATCTTCGACAAGGTCGAGGAATTCTACAAGCGCTTCTACTTCCGGCCGTCCAAGATCGGCTCGATCGTGTGGGAAATGGTCCGCGACTTCGACATGATGAAGCGCCGCCTGCGCGAGGGTGTGGAATTCTTCGACTTCCTGCGCCGCCGCAAGGAAGCCGCATAAGCGACGTGAAACGGCTGATCGTCACCGCCGACGATTTCGGCGCCTCGCCCGAGGTCAATGACGCGGTAGAACAGGCGCATCGCGACGGCATCCTGACGGCGACCTCGCTGATGGTGGCAGGCAATGCGGCGGCGGACGCCGTGGCGCGCGCGCGCGCGCTGCCGACCCTCGGTGTCGGGCTACATATCGTCCTGGTCGAGGGCCGGCCGGTATTGCCGGCCGATAATATTCCGGCGCTGGTCGATGCCACGGGCAATTTCCGCTCCGACATGGCGCGGGCCGGGGTCACCATCTTCACCTCTCCCGCCGCGCGGGCGCAACTGGCGGCGGAAATAGAGGCGCAATTCGCCGCCTTCGCCGCGACCGGGCTGACGCTCGACCATGTCAACGCGCACAAGCATTTCCATCTCCATCCGACGATCGCCGGCGCCATCCTGAGGATCGGGCAGCGCTACGGCATGCGCGCCGCCAGGGCGCCGGTCGAGCCCCGCCGGCTGCTGCGGCAGGTCGACGGGACCGACGCCGGCCCGCGCGTCGAGACGGTCTGGGCGCGCCTCGTCCGCGCACGCTTGCGCCGCGCCGGGATGCTGGTGCCCGATCAGGTGTTCGGACTTGCATGGTCGGGCGCGATGACAGCCGACAGGGTGCGCGGGATCCTGGAGCGGCTGCCCGATGGCCTCACCGAAATCTACACCCATCCCGCGACCAGCGCCTATCCGGGATCGGCGCCTGGTTATGATTATCGCGGCGAGCTGGCGGCGTTGGTCGACCCGCTTGCGAAAACCATCCTGACGCGCGATCGCGTCGCGCTCGGCCGTTTCGCCGACTTTGCCTGAAGGACCGACCGATGAACCTCGTGCCCGATTGGGGGGAGTTCGACACCGACGCGCCGTTGCCCACCGGTCCGGTGCGGCTCGGCTCTCCCGAGCATCTGATGTTGTTCAGCCGCATGATCCTGGATACGCACGATCCCTATCGGCCCGCGCTGATCGACTGGCCCGAGCTCGAGCCGGGAACGCGCGACAGGATCGTCTCGCTGCCGATCTGGGACATGGCTGTGCAGACCGAGGGCCGCACCGGCCTGTTCGTCAAAACGTTCAGCGAGACGGTGAAGGACCCTTTGCTCAAATCGGCGGTCGAGATGGATGCGTTCGAGGAGCGCCGGCACAAGGTCGTACTCGCCGACATGGTCCAGTCGTACGGCATCGAGCTGCAGCCCGAGCCGGATTACCGCAAGCCCAAGGACGCGGAATGGGCGTTCATGCGCTCGGGCTATTCCGAGTGTATCGACAGCTTCTTCGGCTTCGGCCTGTTCAAACTCGCCAAGGATACCGGCTTCTTCCCGCCCGAGCTGATCGACACGTTCGAACCGGTGATGCGCGAGGAAGGGCGGCATATCCTGTTCTTCGTCAACTGGGTCGCCTGGTGGCGCCGCAACATGCCGTGGTGGCGGCGGCCCTATTTCGAAGCCAAGGTCATCGTCGTTTGGCTCTTCCTGATCTGGGAACGGATCGATATGGCCAAAGGCATGGGGGACAATAGCAAGGCGCAGGAGAACAACTTCACGCTCAACGGCTCGAAGGAGCTGGGCGTCGAGGTCAGTTTTGGCGAGCTGGCGCGGATCTGCCTGTCGGAGAATGACCGACGGCTCGCGGGTTATGACTCACGGCTGATCCGTCCGCGCTTCGTGCCGGCGATGATCCGGCTCGTGTTGAAGTTCATCCGCGCGCCCAAGCCGGCGGGAGACACCGCCTGAAGATTTCCGCCAGCGCCGGCTTGCTGCTGGCCACCGTCGCGGGACTGATTGTCACGATCTGGACCTTCGGCGCCGCGGGCTTCGCCGATATCATGGCCGTGGCGCGCCGGATCGGTCTTGGCGGGTTCCTGTTATTCTGCGCCTGGTCGCTCGGGACATTCCTGCTGCTTGGCGCCGCGTGGCTTGCCGCCGCGCCGGGCGAGCATACCGCGCGAATTGGCCGATTCACCTGGGCGAGAATGGTGCGCGAGGCGGTGTCGGACCTGCTGCCCTTCTCGCAGCTCGGCGGGATCGTGGTCGCCGCGCGGTCGCTTTCGGTTGCCGGCATTACGACCCCGCGCGTCTATGGCTCGCTGGTGGTGGATCTGACGACCGAGATGGCCGCGCAACTCGTCTATACGTTATTCGGCCTCGCGCTGATGGCATCGCTGCTGATCGGCGATGGCGCGGCGGTATCGCTCCGCCCCGCCATTCTGGGCGGCACCGCGGTCATGGTCGTGGTCATCCTGTTCTTTTTCGTCGCGCAGCGCTCGGCGCTCGACCTCACCGGGCGCATCGGAGAGCGTTTCATACCGGGATCGCAAGTCGCGCTGAGCGACATTCGGGCCGAGCTCGCACGCATCTATACCTGGCGGAACCGCGTGGCGGCGGCGTTCGGCTTCAACCTCGCCGCCTGGGTCGCGAGCGGCGTAGGCGCCTGGCTGGCGCTTCATCTGATGGGCGTATCGATCTCGCTATGGGAGGTGCTGTCGCTCGAAAGCCTCATCTTCACGCTGCGCAGCGTCGCCTTCTTCATTCCCGGCGCGCTGGGCGTGCAGGAAGTCGCCTATGCGCTGGCCGCGCCGTTGTTCGGCCTGCCGCCGGAGAGCGCGCTCGCCTTGTCGCTTGCCAAGCGGGCGCGGGACGTAGCGATCGGCTTGCCGACCTTATTGTGTTGGCAATTTGCCGAGGCACGTCACATCGCAGCACGAAGCTGATCGGGGCTGAAGCTCGCTGCCATTTTCCGGCGATAGAGAGATCATCCTCGGGCGCTCGTCAGCCGGATCATCAGGAAAGCCATGGCGCGGCACGAGCCGATCGAACTCAATCGGTTTAGGCTATCGAGCTGCTTGTGGGTTAACGAGCCAAGAGCCGCCGTATTGATCTCTAGCCCGTCGCCCTTCATCATATCTCCATGTTAAGTTTCGGCTTCTCGACGCTGGTGGATTTCCTGAGTTGGGCAGTGGTTCTCACGCTCGGCTCGAAGCTTGTGGCGACGGTGATCCTTTTGAGCGTTGGCAAACACGTCTGGGATCAACCCGGATGGGGAGCGATCCTTTGGTGGGTTACGAAAATTACGCCCGTTATTGCGGTCCCATGCGTAATCTGGCTTGCCTGGCTGCAAGGATTGACGAACCAACTATGGCTATTCGTAGGGATGATGTTGTTCGTTGTAGTCGCCGTGCCACTGAAAATTCGGCAGCGCCGAAACCGTATGGCTAATCGAATAGCTGCTAATCCGTCAGCCTGATCTCTAACCTGCCGGACTGTTTTCCACCACGCTCGGTCATTCACGATCACGACCGACGGCGCCCAATTTATCAGTTCACAGCCTAAAGAGAAGCGGTTCACTTGATCGCGAAATGCAGGCGCAATCCCAAGACCAATGCGTCGGCGGCGGCACCCCAGCTCGGATGGCGGACATATTGAACGTCGGGCTGCACCTGCAGCCACTTGGTCAGTCGATGCGTCGCGGTGAATTCGATCGCGGTCTCGGCGCGCCGTCTTGGCGTGAGCGCGGTCGCGAAGGCGCGCAGCGCCGGGTCGCCCAGCCGGGCATGCGCGACCGCAATGCCGTACGACCGATCGTCGGTCCCCCAGGCAAGTCCTCCGCCGACATATAGTCCGATGTCATTGACCTCGGCTGCCGCACGTCCCGCGCGAATCCATCCCCGCAGCGCTCCGGTCTTCTCATCCCCGGCAAGGGTTTGCTCATACTGCACATAGGCGCCCGCGCTCCGCCCGCGGCCATTGCCATCGAGCCGCGCGAAGCGATCGGTATAATACCAGGCGCCGAGTTGCAGTTCGCCACCGCCACCGATCTTCACCTCGCCCTCCGTCGCCAGCAGCGCTCCGCCGCGACCGAACGGGCCGGGAAGCGTGCGGTGCGGGTGGTTCGGGTCTCCCGGCACCGCGTCGAACATGGCGGTGCGCACAGTCCAGCGCGGCCGTTCGATCGCGACGAGCACGCCGGGCGACGTCACCGGAAAGATCGACGGGCCGTTCAGCCCGGATTGAGAATAATCGGGCGCGATGCCGAACGAGCTGTTGAGGAACAGCGCCCCGACCGACTGCACGTCGAATTCGCTGTTGAGGTCGATCAGCCCGGCTTTGACACTAACGCCACCGCCCAGCGGCGCTTCGACCCAGGCTTCGAACGGACGGATCGCATAAGGCGCATCGATATTGCTGACGACCTGGGCATCGCCGGCGTCCCGCGCCGAAAATCCGCCGCCATGAAGAAGGAAGATGTCGGCATGGGCACGCGCGCCTGCCACCCCGAACAGATCGGTGCCGCTATCGAGATCAAGGTCCAGCCGCCCCATCCAGCGCACGCCGCGCCGTTCGCCGCCAGCCGCCACGCCCATGATGTCGGTCGTATAGCGCAAATCGGCCGACGGCGTGTCGTCAGCCCTCGCCACCGACGGTGCGGCAAGTGCGACCGCGCCGCAGGCTAGACGTAAGAACCATTGCACGAGATGGCACCGATCGTTTCTGCCGGTCCGTCCGACTCGCCGCGCCTACCCACATGCGTTGCCGAGATCAATGCATTATCGAATGTTATAATACATCTTATCCTCACGCCAGTGCGATGGTGCCGCCGGAGCTTGCGCAGGCTAAAGCACTTTTCCGCCCCTCATCACTTCGTGATCGGAAGAGATGCGACCAGCCGATCGTTACGCCTCTGGCGTATGGAGCAAAATCCGTTCATTCTGCGTTCCAAGAGGGCGGGGTAGGATGGAGCGTTGCTTCCTCCCGGTGAACGGAGATTTGAAAATGACGTCTTCCTTTGGTCGCGTTGCCCTGATGGGCGCAGTCGCCGCGACATCGTTGATGCTCGCGGGCTGCATGACCGAAACCACCTACCGACCGGCGACCGGCGCCGGCTTCTCGCGCGAAGGTTATAGCGACCGCCAGATCGAGGCGAACCGCTTCCAGGTTACCTTCTCGGGCAATACCATGACCTCGCGAGATACCGTCGAGCGCTATTTGCTGTTCCGCGCCGCGGAACTGACTGAGCAGCAGGGCTATGACTATTTCGTCATGGCCGATCGCGATACGGACAAGAAGACGCGCACCTATGTCAACGATTTCGGCGGCCCCTATGGCGGCGGCCTATGGGGTCCGCGCTGGCGCTATTATGGCCGCGGCTTCGGCTGGCGGAGCTGGGATCCGTTCTGGGGCGATCCCTTCTTCGACCGCAACATCGACGTGAATACGGTCGAGAAATACGAGGCCACCGCCGAGATCGTGATGGGCAAGGGTCCCAAACCCGCGGGCAATGTCCGCGCGTTCGATGCCAAGTCCGTGATCGCCAATATCGGGCCGACGATCGTCATGCCGAAATAGGCCAGGCGATTGGACTGAAACGAAAAGGCCGGGGAGCGATCCCCGGCCTTTTTCTTTACTCTTACCCTCTCCCGTCTGCGGGAGAGGGAGGGCCCCGGCGCGAAGCGGCGGGAGGGTGAGGGTCTTCTTTCTTCTTCTCTCGGTACACGCTTGGAAGAAGAAAGAAGACCCTCACCCAACCCTCTCCCGCAAGCGGGAGAGGGCTTTAGCTCGCCACTACGCGATCTGACCGTGGCAATGCTTGTACTTGAGCCCCGAGCCGCACGGGCACGGCGCGTTGCGGCTGACCTTGCCTTCCCAATCTTTCGGGTCCTCGCCCAAATCGGGCTGCTCCGGCCGAACGATCGATAAGGGCGGCAGACCCAGATCGCCCAGTGCACGCGACCCGCCGTCGATATCGGCGCTATCGTCATCGCCCGAGAACGGGTCGAAATGCTGGGTGATGAAATCGGGCAGTTCGGGAAGCTCGGGCGGCGGCTGGAAGCGGAATTCCGCGGTCGCCAGCACCTTGGTCACGTCCTCGCGGATCGATCCCAGCATGCGCTCGAACAATGCAAACGCTTCCTGCTTATATTCGTTGATCGGCGTCTTCTGGGCATAAGCGCGCAAGTGAATGACCTGGCGTAGCGCGTCGAGCGTGGCGAGATGCTCTTTCCAGTGATGATCGAGATTCTGGATCAGGATCGACTTTTCGATCGTCGTCCAGGTCTCGGGCTCGATCTCGGCCGCCTTGGCGTCGACCAAAGCCGACGCCGCCTCGTTCAGCCGCTCCTCGACCATCTCGACATCGACCGCTTCTTCCTTGAGCCAATCGTCGATCGGCGGCTCGATCCCCAGCATTTCGGAGACCTTGGCCTTCATGCCCTCGACGTCCCATTGCTCCGGATAGGAATTGGGTGGACAATGATCGCTGACGATCGTGTTGATCGTCTCGGTCCGCATGTCGACCACCACGTCGCCGACGGTTTCGGCGTCCATGATGTCATTGCGCTGCTCGTAAATGACCTTGCGCTGGTCGTTCATGACGTCGTCATATTCGACGACCTGCTTGCGGATGTCGTAGTTGCGCGCCTCGACCTTCTTCTGCGCGGTCTCGATCGCCTTCGACATCCAGCGCGATGGCGGCAATGCCTCGCCGTCCTCCAGGCTCGAGCGCATCATCTTGGCGAACAAGGTGTTCGGCCCGAAGATGCGCAACAGATCGTCGTCGAGGCTGAGGTAGAAGCGCGACAGACCGGGGTCGCCCTGACGGCCCGACCGGCCGCGCAGCTGGTTGTCGATGCGCCGGCTTTCGTGCCGCTCGGTGCCGAGCACGAACAGGCCACCCGCCGCCAGCACTTCCTGCTTCTCGACCGCGATCTCCTGGCGAATGCGCTCGATCGCGGCATCGCGCTCGGGCCCCTCGGGCATGTCGCTCAATTCGTCCTCGACCCGGAAATCGAGATTGCCGCCCAACTGGATGTCGGTGCCGCGGCCGGCCATGTTGGTGGCGATGGTGACGGCGCTTTTGCGGCCGGCCTGCGCGACGATATGCGCTTCCATCTCGTGATAGCGCGCGTTCAAGACCTTGTGTTCGACGCCCTCCTCATGGAGGAATTCGGACAGCATTTCGGACTTCTCGATCGACACCGTGCCGACCAGCACCGGTTGGCCCAGTTCGGCCTGGACCTTGATCGCCTTGGCGATGCCGCGGAACTTGTCCTCGATATCCTTGTAGAACGTGTCTTCCTCATCGATGCGCCGCACCGGCACGTTGGTGGGGATCGACACGACGTTCATCTTGTAGATGTCGTAGAATTCGGCCGCCTCGGTAGCCGCGGTACCGGTCATGCCCGCCAGCTTGGGATACATGCGGAAATAGTTCTGGAAAGTGATCGAGGCCATCGTCTGGTTCTCGGGCTCGATCTCGACGCCTTCCTTGGCCTCGACCGCCTGGTGCAGGCCGTCCGACCAGCGCCGGCCGTCCATCATGCGACCGGTGAACTCATCGATGATGATGACCTTGCCATCCTTGACGATGTAGTCGATGTCGCGCTTGAACATCATGTTCGCGCGCAGCGACTGGTTCAGGTGGTGGACCACCTGAGTATTCTCGAAATCGTAGAGATTGGTGCCTTCGAGCAGTCCGGCGGTCTCGAGCATCCGCTCGACCGTCTCGGTCCCCTCCTCGGTCAGGATGATCGACTTCTGCTTCTCGTCCTTCTCGTAGAGGTCGGGCGAGAGCTGCTTCACCACCGCGTCGACGCTCTTGTAGAGTTCGGACTTGTCGTCGGTCGGGCCAGAAATGATCAGCGGCGTGCGCGCCTCGTCGATCAGCACCGAATCGACTTCGTCGACGATCGCCATCGCGAATGGGCGCTGGACCATCTGATCGCGCTCATACTTCATATTGTCGCGCAGATAATCAAAGCCGAATTCGTTGTTGGTGCCGTAGGTGATATCGGCCGCGTAGGCTTCCTTGCGCTGATGATCGGTCAGGTTCGGGATGATCACCCCGACCGTCAGGCCCAGGAAGGTGTACACCTGACCCATCCATTCGGCGTCGCGCTTGGCCAGATAGTCGTTGACCGTGATGACATGCACGCCGGTCCCCGGCAGCGCATTGAGATACACCGCCAGCGTCGCGACCAGCGTCTTGCCCTCGCCCGTCCGCATCTCGGCAATTTCGCCGCGATGGAGGACGATGCCGCCGATCATCTGCACGTCGTAATGGCGCTGGCCGAGCACGCGCTTGGCCGCCTCGCGGACCGTAGCGAACGCCTCTGGCAAGAGATCGTCGAGCTTCTCGCCATTGGCCAGACGCTCACGGAACAGCACGGTCTGGTTGGCGAGCGTCGCGTCGTCCATCGCCTGGAGCGTAGGTTCGAAGCTCGCGATCGTGTTGACGATGCCGCCGAGCGACTTGACGTACCGGTCGTTGGACGACCCGAAAATGGATTTGGCGAGTCCGCCGAGCATGATGATTTCCTGTTATATGAATGCGCGCCGGCCTCACGAGGCCGCGCTGATCGGGTAGAAAAAGGAAGTGGCGGCGCGGGCGCTATTCGCGCCGGCGGCTCGCAAAGACGGGAATCGCGTCCGAGAGGGCGAAAACCGGCAGCGCCGACATCACCGCATGCACGGGCCCGGCGATCGTCTGGATCGGCCGCGCCGCGACCTGGCGCCGCACCTCGGCCGTCGCTTTGACCGCTGTCGCCACCACCGCGCTGCTGAGTGTGGTCGGTACCTGCGCCGCGCGCGCGCCACCTGTGCCGCTCAAGGCGGACAACAAGGCGGACAGGAGCAGGATCAGGTTCAAGCGAGCACTACTTCGAGGTTGTGATGCGCGAACGACATAGGGTCGCGTCTGGCAAAGGTCTATCAAATACTCGTTACTTGCCGGCTCCGCGCTTTCGGAAAAGCCTTAGCGTTTCTTGGCAGGCGTCGGCATGGCCTTGGTCGGCGCGAGCGTGTTTTTCGCGGGAGTCGCTGCGGGCGGCAACGGTGCGCCACTGGGCTCTGGCGGAGGTGGCGGGTTCTCCAGCTTCCACATCATCGACGAGCTCCACTTGCTCGGCGTCGGCTTGTTCTTCTTGTTGCGTGGCACTTCGAACCGGCCATTGGCAGTCATGAAGTTGCACGTCGTCTCATCGAGCAACGGTGATTCGGAGCTCTTGGTGACCTTGCAATCGGACACGCGCCCAGTTTCGTCGATCGACAAGGTGAAGCTGACGCGCCCCTGCTCTCCCGTGGCGCGCGCGGCCGGCGGATAACCGTCCTGGGGAATCCAGCTGCCAGGATTGCCGATCGGTTTCGCGGTCGGGATCGGCTCATCGTCATCCTGCGCCTGGGCGACGCCCGGAAACGCAAAGGCGGCCAATGCCAGAACGACGGCAATACGCATCTTCTTCTCCCCAATCGGTGTCACGCTAGCCCAACCCGACCCGACTTGTCACCGCCGCCTTTGCCTGTTTCGCGCGTGGCACTATGAGGGCCACCATGACCGATCGTTCCCCCCTCGCCCCCGCCGCCTTTCCAGATCTCCCGGGCATTGCCGGTATCACTCGTCGCGTCGCGAAAGCGCAGTACAAGACCTGGGATCGTTGCGACCTGACCTATGTCGAGCTGGCGCCCGGCACGGCCGTCGCGGGCGTGCTGACGAAGAGTCGCTGCGCCTCGCCCGAGGTCGATTGGTGCCGCGCCGCATTGGTCCTGGGCCGCGCTCGCGCGCTCGTCGTCAATGCCGGCAATTCGAACGCCTTTACCGGCGATCGCGGACGCCACGCGGTCGAAGGACTTGTCGCCAGTGTCGCGCGCCATCTGGACTGCCAGCCGTCGGACGTGTTCGTCGCCTCGACCGGCGTGATTGGGGTGCCGTTGCCGCTCGACAAGGCGGAAGCCGGGCTCGCCGCCGCCTTCACCGCCGAGCCGTGCGGCTGGGAAGACGCGGCCGCGACGATCATGACCACGGATACCTTCGCCAAGGCGGCGGTGACGCGCGCGGTGGTCGACGGCAAGCCGGTCAGCCTGGTCGGGATCATCAAGGGATCGGGCATGATCGCGCCCGATATGGCGACGATGCTGGGCTTCATCTTCACCGACGCCGCGGTCGATCCTGCCTGGCTGCAGGCGGCGCTCGCGCGCGCCAATACGCGCAGTTTCTCGTGCATCACGGTCGATAGCGACACATCGACCAGCGATACCGTCCTCGCCTTCGCGACCGGCGCTGCCGGCAATGTCGCCATCGCGCATGACGACGATCCCGGCGCCGATGCCTTCGCCGCGGCGCTCAACGATCTTTGCCTCCAACTCGCGCACCTCGTCGTCCGTGACGGCGAAGGCGCCACCAAGTTCATCGCGGTGGAAGTGACAGGCGCCGAAAGCGACGCGAGCGCGCATCGCATCGGGATGAGCATCGCCAACTCGCCTTTGGTCAAGACGGCGATCGCCGGGGAAGACGCCAATTGGGGCCGTGTCGTGATGGCGGTAGGCAAGGCCGGCGAGCCCGCCGAGCGCGACCGCGTGGCGATCCGCTTCGGCGAGACCCAGGTCGCGCTGAACGGGCTCGCGGTCGACGGCTATGACGAAGCTCCGGTTGCCGCGCATCTCAAGGGCAAGGAGATCGACATCGGGGTCGATCTCGGCCTCGGTGACGGGCGAGCCACGGTGTGGACCTGCGATCTCACGCACGGCTACATCTCGATCAACGCCGATTACAGGAGCTGACGACCGTGCTGACGATCTGGGGCCGGCTCAACTCGCATAATGTCAAGAAAGTCGCCTGGTTCGCCGAGGAACTGGGACTGTCCTTCGTCCGCCACGATGTCGGCGGGCAATTCGGCATGAGCGACGCCTATCTGGCGATGAACCCCAATGCGTTGATCCCGACGATCGACGATGACGGCTTCATCCTATGGGAATCGAACGCGATCCTGCGCTATCTCGCGGCGCGCCATGGCGGCGTGCGCTGGTGGCCCGACGAACCGCAATTGCGCGCGCTCGGCGATCGCTGGATGGAGTGGCAGAATGGCTATGCGCACGCGCAACTCGACGCATTCGTCAACCTCGTTCGCGTCGCGCCCGACAAACGCGACATGGCCGCGGTCGCGCGATCGGCACAGCGTTGCGGTGAGCGGATGGCGATCCTCGACCGCTATCTCGCGCAGACGCCGTGGCTTTCAGGTGAGGATTTCGGCGTCGGCGACGTACCCATGGGCGTCTATGTCCACACTTGGTTCACGCTCGATATCGAGCGGCCCGATCTGCCCAATGTCGCCGATTGGTACCGTCGCCTGCAGTCGCGGCCGGGTTATGCCAGCCAGGTCATGATCCCGCTGACGTAAGTTCCCTCTCCCGCACGCGGGAGAGGGAGGGGCCCGCCGCGAAGCGGTGGGAGGGTGAGGGTCTTCTTACTTCTTCAAGGCGAGTTGCGCGTCAAAAA
>NZ_BCYX01000050.1 GCF_001598415.1 Sphingomonas mali NBRC 15500 | reverse complement strand
GCTGGTCGACATCTGGAACCGGCTCGAACTGGAACTCCGCAAGGCGGCGTAACTCGCCAGCTCGACATGGCGTGCCGACCGCTGACCGGCAAACCGCTTTATATTGTTCACGCGGAGGCGCGGAGGCGCGAAGAGGTTTCGCGCAGAGGCGCAGGGAGCGCAGAGATTCTAAGGAGCCTCGTTGAGCGAGGCTCAAGGACACTCATCGCACTTGAGTCCCGCCGCTGGCCCGGCATGAGAACACCTCCGCGCCCTCCGCGCCTCCGCGCGAACCCAATTTACTCTTTTTTGCGCCTTCGCGTTTTGCGCGAGTCAAACCGACTATTGGATCCGGGGTGCACACGCGTCGGTGATCGGGACGACCCAGATTATACCTTCGCGGCGATCCGCCGTTCCTCTTCGCCCATATAATCGCGCGTGATCGGCAGCGCGTCGCGGTTGCGCGCGAACTGCAGCTGGTAATTGACCATCCCGCCATAGAGGAAGCTGACGCACGAGCCGGCGAGATAGAAGATCCACATGTTGAAGAAGACCTCGTCGTACATCGCGATGATCTTCTCGCGATTGGCGACGGCGCGGTCGTACCAGGCCTGCAGCGTATAGCCGTAATGGAGGCGCAGCACCTCCACGTCGGTCATGTAATAACGCAGGCCTTCATAGCCCTTGGCGATTTCCGACAGTGCGGGAATATAGCCGCCGGGGAAGATGTATTTGGCGGTGAACTCGTCGGTCACTCCCGCCCCGCCCGCGCGCCCGATCGTGTGCAGCAGCATCACGCCGTCCTCGTTGAGCAAGTCGCGGCATTTGCGGAAGAAGGTGCGATATTGCGGCGGGCCGACATGCTCGAACATGCCGACCGAGACGATGCGGTCGAACGTCCCGGTCATGTGGCGATAGTCGATCAACTCGAACTTGACGTGATCGGCGACGCCGGCGTCCGCCGCGCGCTGCTTGGCGGTGGCGATCTGTTCGTCGCTGAGCGTGATGCCGACGACGTCGACGCCATAGGTCTGGTGCAGATAGAGCGCCATGCCGCCCCAGCCGCAGCCGATATCGAGCACGCGCATGCCTGGCTTGAGCGCGAGCTTGGCGGCGATATGCGCCTTCTTGTCCAACTGCGCCTGTTCGAGGCTTTCGTCGCGGTCGACGAAATAGGCGCAGCTATATTGGCGATCGGCGTCGAGGAAGAGGTCGTAGAGCGCGTTGCCGATGTCGTAATGATGCTTGACGTTGGCCCGCGCCGCCCGCGCGCGGTTGAACTGGTCGAGCTTGCGCTTGACCCCGACCACGGCCCTGGCGGCGAGCCCGGGATCGAGCGCGCCAGTCGCGTCTTCCCAGCGATTGTTCTTACTCGCCAGCGAGAGCAGCTGCATGATGTCGCCACGCTCGATCACCATGCGGCCATGCATGAACGCTTCGGCCACGCCGAGCGCGGGATCGCGCAGGATCTGTCCCGGCACGCTCTTGGTGGTGAAGCGGATCGCGACATCGGGATAATCGGGGTCCGCCGTGCCGAACGACTTGGTCGTGCCGTCGGCATAGGTGACGGACAGCGTGCCGCGCTTGAACGCGCGCTCGAAGAACAGATCGATCAGGGCCATAGGCGTTCGCTGCTATCGGTTGATTGCGGCCACGAAAAGACCGGAAACAGCTCTGCCTGCATCAAATACCGGCATACCAGTCGTAATTGACGTGATCTTCCCAATAGCCGCCTTTGCCCAAACCGATTCCGGCGAGGCTCGCTACCGCGTCGATCCGCATCACATATTTGGCGTTCTTGTAGCCAAGATGCCGCTCGACCCTGAGCCGGATCGGCGCGCCATGGCCGACCGAGACGCGCTTGTCGTTCATCGCCCAGGCCAGGATCGTCTGCGGGTGGAAGGCGTCGATCAGATCGATCGATTCGTAATAAGGCGCGCCGCCCCACAGATCGGCGCAGGTGAACACGATATAGCGCGCCGATGTGCGCACCCCTGCCGCCTTGAGCACATTGCCGAGCATCGGCCCCTGCCATTTGCCGATCGCGCTCCACCCTTCGACGCAATCGTGGCGGGTGATCTGTGCGCGTTGCGGAAAGGCGCCGATATCGGTCAGGCTGAGGCGTAGCGGCCGGTCTACCAGCCCGCCGATGTCGAGCCGCCAATTGGCGAAATTCTCCGCGACGTGGCGGTTGTAGTCGGCGGTGTTCGGGTTGGAATTGCCGTTGGTGCGGAACACCGGCGACATCTGGTCGGGGGTGAATTCGGGCGCCAGCGCGTTGCGGTCCATCAGCGCGCGCTGCAGGCCCATGTTGATCTTCTCGCCCGAGAACAGGATGCGGCGGAAGCCGGGTTGCTGGGCGAGCTTGTCGCAGCCCGACAGCAGCAGCCCGGCGCCAAGCGCACCACCGGTGACGAGCGTGCGACGCGTGATGAGAGTCATTCGGCGGCCTCCGGTTCGGCGCGTGAGGTGGCGGCCGGTTCGGGTGGCGGTGCCGCGGGCAAGGTCCAGCGGCCGGTGATCATCGACCACACTTCCTCGATCGGCCCGGCCAGCACCACCAGGGTCAGGTGGACGATGACGAACAGCACGATTCCGCTCGCCGCGATGAAATGGATCGACCGCGCCGACTGGCGGCCGCCGAACAGTTCGATCAGCCATGGCCAGGCCGCGTCCATCCCCGGCGACATGGCCAACCCGGTGAAGATCATCAGCGGGATGAGCACGAAGATCGCGACGACATAGGCCAGCTTCTGTAGCGTGTTGTAGGCCGCCGGATCCTCGGGATTGTGGAAATCGAAGCGGAGATGCGCGAGCAGGTCGGCCCAGAGATGGCGCGGCCCGATCTCCCTGGCGCGGACGCGCAGGTCGCGCTGGAAATGACGGTTGATCAGGCTCGCGATCATGAAGACGAGCAGCCCGAAGCCGAGCACGAGCGCGAACAGCAAATGCCAGCGCCGCGAAATGGCGAGATTGTACCCTGCCGGGATGGTCAGCCAGCCCGAGCGCAGAATGTCGCTGTACGGCCGAAGATCGAGCCAGGCATGGTCGAAATTGGCGCCATATTGTCCCCAATAGAGCCGCGGATGCGCGTTCAATATGCCGATGCCGCTGCCGATCATGATGAAGATCGTGATCGCGTTGATCCAGTGCCAGATCCGCGTCGCCAGGCGGTGGCGATAGACGACAATCGGCGCAATTGGCCGGGCGACCGGGGAATCGGCGGGGGCGGTCGGTTCGTCCATTATGCTTCCTTCGAACGATACGCCCGACCGGTTACACGCGATCGTCGATTCGTTTAGCCGTAAGCGCGCGCAAAGAACACGATCGTTGTGACGCCCGTCACCAGTAACGTCCACACGCGCACCGCGGATGCGGGTAATTTCTTGCCGATATGCGCGCCGGCCCAGCCGCCGAGGATCGATCCCGCCAGCATCGGCAGGCATGCGATCCAGCGTACCATCCCCGCGGCGATGAAGACGATCGCCGCGGCGAGATTGGCGATCGCCAGCATCAGCGTGCGCGGCGCGAACAATTCGCGCGGCGTGTGCCCGGCGAGCAGGCCATAGGTCGCCGTCGTCATCAGCCCGACCCCGCCACCGAAATAGCCGCCATAGATGCCGAGCAGCATCTGCACGACCATCAGGCTGCGGCGTCCGATCGTCACGCGGTCACGCAACCACGCTGCCGCGCGCTTGCCGAACGCCAGCACGACAAAGGCATAGAGGACCAGCCAGGGAATGATCACGTCGAACGCATGGCTGGGGGTCAGCACCAGCAGCACGCTGCCGGCGAGCCCGCCGACGAACGTGATCGCCGACAATGTCCGAACCCCGACGCCGCCGACCGGCGCGAGCTCGTCGCGAAACGCCCAGGCGCTCATCCCCGCCCCCGGCAGCAAAGCGACGTTCGAGGTCGCGTTGGCGGCGTTGGCCGGGATGCCCAGCGCGAGCAGCGAGGGCAAGGTCGCGAATGTGCCGCCGCCCGCCAGCGCATTCATCGCGCCGCCGACAGTGCCCGCGCCGAACGCGAAGAGGAGGGAGAGGATCGGACTCATCGCCCGCTCCCTTGAAGCGTTGGCGGCAAAAGTCGAGATCGCAATCGCGTCAGGCCGACGCTCGAACGCACCCCTGGCGAGGAAGGATCAGTTCATCGCACCTCGGATCACGCCGCGGGCTGGCCGATCTGCATCGACCGCACCGGCGGGGTCCATTCGGCCTGATAGCTGATCTCCAGCGCCCATATCGCCAGGACGATAATCACCAGCCAGGTGCCGAGCGCGCCGATCATGCGCAACACGCTGGGCGCCGGCCGGACGATGCCGAAGGCGTGCGCCAGCCGCACCACGATGAACACGGCGCCGACGATCCACAGCCACAGGCTTGGGCCGCGCGCGAGTTCGATCAATGCCATCAGGATCAGCACGGTCGGCGCATATTCGGTCAGATTGCCGTGCGCGCGAATCTTGGCGGTCATCGCCGCCTCGCCACCATCGCCGAGATTGATCTTGCTGCTCACCCGATCGCGTCCGATGCCGAACGCCAGCCAGACATTGATCAGCCCGGTCGCAGCGGCGATCACGAGCGTTACCGGTAATATCATGGCGATCCTCCCCTTGGTATTCCCGCATCGACGCGGCGCGTCTATCTCTCAGCCTTCGTCCCGCCGCGCCGCCTTGGCTGCGCTCTCGACCTTGAGCGGGCGCGACACCGGGCAGACTTCCTGCAGATAGCCGTTCAGCGTGTTGGCCAGATTATCCTCGACCAGCCGGTAATGGACATATTGGCCGCGTTTCTCGCTCGTCACCAGCCCGGCATTCTCCAGCACGCTCAGGTGCTGCGAAACCGCCGGCTTGGAAATCTCGAAGCGCGCGGCGATCTCCCCGGCGGTCATCTCCGCCTTGGACAGATAGGCCAGGATCTTGCGGCGGGTCGTGGACGCCAGGGCTTCGAAGACTCTTTGCATATTTACCCTATTAGGCGCTTGCTTAAATACTTTCCAGATAGCAATTAGGTAATTAAGGTATGACTTAATCAAATAGGGGAATCACCATGCGCGAACGGGAGCATCGGGACGACCATGATCGGTGCGCGGTCAATTGGCTGGTCGAGACGCCGGGCGCCGACCCTTCGACGGGCAGCGTACGCTGGGATCCGCTCCATTCGCTGTGGAACGGCGGCATGGCGGGCGTGGCGCTGATCGCCGGACCGCTGGTCGCAACGCCCGGTGCGCTGCTGCTGTTCGTCCTAACCACCGGTGGCGGCTTGCTGCTTGGCCATTCGGTCGGCTTTCACCGGCTAATGATCCATCGCAGCTTTCGGACCATACGCGCGATCGAATATTTCCTGGTCTGGTGCGGCACCGCGGTCGGGATGAGCGGCCCGTTCTGGATGATTCGCACCCACGATCTACGCGACTGGGCCCAGCGCCAGGCACATTGCCATGATTATCTCGCGCATCGCCGTCCGCCGTTGATCGATGCCTGGTGGCAGCTGCATTGCCGGCTCGATCTGGCGCACCCGCCGGCCTACGACCTGAGCGCGCTCGAGCGGCAGGGCTTCTATCGCTTCCTCGAAGGCTGGTGGATGGCGCAGCAAGTGCCGGTCGCGCTCGCCTGCTGGGCGATCGGCGGCTGGTCCTGGGTAGTGTGGGGCGTCTGCGCCCGCGTCGCGATCTCGGTCCATGGCCATTGGCTGGTCGGTCACTTCGCGCATCGCCACGGCCCGCAATCCTGGCTGGTCGACCAAGCCGGCGTCCAGGCGCACGACGTGCCCTGGGCGGCGATCCCGACCATGGGAGAGGCGTGGCACAACAATCACCATGCCTTTCCCGGTTCGGCGCGGATCGGGCTCTATCCGGGGCAGAGCGATTGGGGATTCGTGCTGATCAGTCTGCTTCAATGGGTGGGACTTGCCTGGGACGTCTGCACGCCCGACGCCCTTCCGTCGCGCGAGCGGCGGCTGACCGCGACGCCGCGCGGGTTGCAACGGCGCGCCAAATCGCTATAGGCGCACGCTTCGCGATGCATCCCGAGCCTTTGTACCGCGTGGCCGACCCGTCGGTTGCGCCGATAAACGTCCGGGCCTAGTCGTCTTGATCAATTCGATTTTTTGAAGGTTGTCGCCGCAATGGCCGTTCCCAAGAAGAAAACCTCGCCCTCCCGCCGTGGCATGCGCCGCGCGCACGACGCGCTCTCGGTCGAGTCGTTCCAGGAGTGCCCGAATTGCGGCGAGCTCAAGCGTCCGCACAATCTCTGCCCGTCGTGCGGCCATTATAATGGCCGTGAGGTCGTCTCGGTCGAAGGTTGATCGGGGCCCATTAAGGGGGACTGACGCGTGACCACCAACTCCTGGATCGCCATCGACGCGATGGGCGGTGACGAGGGGTTGGCGGTGATGTTGGCAGGCGTCGCCGAAGCGCGGCGTCGCTTCGACGGCACGCATTTCTTCCTGGTCGGCGACGAGGCGAAGATCGCCGAGGGGTTGAAGGCTCACCCCAATCTGACGGCGAATTCCGAAATCGTCCACGCGCCCGAAGTCATCAAGGGCGACGAAAAGCCCAGCACCGCGCTGCGCCGCGCCAAGATCACGTCGATGGGCGTGGCGATCGACCTGGTGAAGCAGGGTCGCGCCGCTGCCGCCGTGTCGTCGGGCAATACCGGCGCGCTGATGGCGATGGCGAAGGTCTCGCTGCGCACCATGAAGGGGATCGATCGCCCCGCGCTCGCCGGGCTGATGCCTAGCCTCGGCCCCAACGACACGGTCGTGCTCGATCTCGGCGCCAATACCGAATGCGACGCGCGCAACCTGATGCAGTTCGCGGTGATGGGCGCGGCCTATGCGCGCACCCAGCTCGATCTCGCCAGCCCCCGCGTCGCGTTGCTCAACATCGGCACCGAGGACCAGAAGGGCACCGAGGAGATTCGCGACGCCGCCCAAGCGCTGCGCGACGCGACTCATTTGCCGCTGACCTTTGCCGGCTTCATCGAGGGCGACAAATTGTCGCGCGGCGATGTCGACGTGATCGTGTGCGACGGCTTTTCGGGCAATATCGCGTTGAAGACGGCGGAAGGCACCGCGCGATTCGTCGCCGACCTGCTGCGCCGCGCGTTCAGCAGTTCGGTGCGCTCGAAGATCGGCTTCCTGATCTCGCGCCCGGCGACCGAATTGCTGCGGCACCATCTCGACCCCAACAACCATAATGGCGCGGTCTTTCTCGGCCTCAACGGCCTGGTCGTGAAGAGCCATGGCGGCGCCAACGAAACCGGGGTGGCCAATGCGATCGCGGTCGCGGCCAAGAGCGTGCGCGACGATCTGGCGCGCAAGATCGCCGAGGATCTCAAATATTTCGAGGCGCATGAACCCGAAGGAGCAGTTGCGTGAGGCGTGCGGTCATCACCGGAACGGGATCGGCGCTTCCGATGCGGCGCGTGTCGAACGCGGAACTCGCGCAGACCGTCGACACCAGCGACGAGTGGATCGTCGAGCGCACCGGCATCCGCTTCCGCTACATTGCGGGGCCTGACGAAACGACGGGTACGCTGGCTGCCGACGCGGCGCGCGCGGCGCTGGCCAAGGCCGGCAAGGCGGCCGACGAGGTCGATCTGATCGTGCTCGCCACCGCGACTCCCGACCAGACCTTTCCCGCCACCGCGACCAAGGTCCAGGCGATGCTGGGGATCGACGATTGCGTCGCGTTCGACGTCGGCGCGGTATGTTCGGGCTTCCTCTACGCGATTCAGGTCGCCGACAGCCTGATCAAGACCGGCTCCGCCAATTGCGCCCTGGTGATCGGTGCCGAGACGTTCAGCCGGATCCTCGATTGGGAAGATCGCACCACCTGCGTGCTGTTCGGCGACGGCGCCGGCGCCGTGGTGCTCGAGGCGCAGGATGTCGCCGAGGACGGCCCCGGCATCCTTGCCAGCCGGCTCCATGCCGATGGCCGGCACAACGGCCTCCTCTATGTCGATGGCGGCCCGTCGACCACCGGCACGGTCGGCAAGGTGCGGATGAAGGGGCGCGAAGTGTTCCGGCATGCGGTCACCAACCTCGCCAGCGTGATGGACGAATCGCTGGTCGCGGCGGGGCTGGTCCCTGGCGATGTCGACTGGGTCGTGCCGCACCAGGCGAATGCCCGCATCCTCGACGCGACCGCGCGCAAGCTCGGGCTGGCGCCCGAAAAGGTGGTCGTCACGGTCGACCAGCATGCCAATACCTCGGCCGCCTCGGTCCCGCTCGCGCTCGACACCGCGGTGCGCGACGGGCGTATCAAGCCGGGACAGATCGTCGTGCTCGAAGCGATGGGCGGCGGCTTCACCTGGGGCGCTGCGGTCGTCCGAATCTGACTGTTTGAGCCGGTTCGGCCATGCCTGAAATTGGGTATTAAGCCCATTTCATGCGTTCCACCATTGTGTTACGGCAAGTTTCTGCCACGCAAGGGAGGGTGTTGATGGCAAGTGTGGGTACGTTGACGCGGGCTGATCTGTCCGACGCGTTACAGCGTGAGGTGGGGTTATCCAGGGCCGATTCGGCCAAATTGGTCGAGGAAATCCTGGATCACATGTGCGACGCGCTGGCGCGTGGCGAAAACGTCAAGATTTCGGGCTTCGGCACCTTCGTCCTTCGCGACAAAGGCGAGCGAATCGGCCGCAATCCCAAGACCGGTGTGGAAGTACCGATCGCGCCACGGCGCGTGCTGACTTTCCGTGCCAGTCAGATGATGCGCGACCGCATCGTCGACGCGGGCTGACGGAGAAGCGCATGGCCGCGCTCGACAAGGCGGCTGGCGCATTCCGTACGATTGGCGAGGTGTCGCAAGACACCGGGTTGCCCCAGCATATCCTGCGCTATTGGGAAACGCGCTTCACACAATTGCGCCCGCTGCAGCGGGCCGGCAAGCGTCGCTATTACCGGCCAGAGGATGTCACGCTGATCCGGCGGATCGACGACCTGCTCAACCAGCAGGGCTATACGATTCGCGGCGTGCAGAAACTGCTGGCGACCGAGGGGCGCGGGGGCGGGAAGCCCGCCGCCGACGCACCGGCCGCAGCTCCTGCCGCACCCGTTCCGGTGCAGGGCTCGCCCATCGACCTGAGCGCGCTCAGGTCGATCCGCGACCTATTGGTGCGGGCGCTCGGGGGGTAGTCTCGTCGTTTCCAATTGCCGTCATCCCCGCGAAAGCGGGGACCCATCTCCGGCGCGTGCCTGATGCCTGGCGGCTATGTTTACATCCTGGCCAACCGCAAGAACGGTGCCCTCTATACGGGCGTGTGCGCCGACATTGCCGCCCGCATGATGCAGCATCGCGATGGCACCGGAAGCAAGTTCTGCAAGAAATATGACATTAGTCGGCTCGTCTATGTCGAGCGCCATGACGCGATCATTGATGCAATCGCCCGCGAAAAGGCGGTCAAGAAATGGCATCGCGCGTGGAAAATCGCATTGATCGAGCAGGCCAATCCCGATTGGCGCGATTTGTTTTTCGATATCAACCGATAAGCTTGCGGCGCCTTCCGGAGATGGGTCCCCGCTTTCGCGGGGATGACGGTTTTTAGCTAGACAGGGCTACCGTGCCCGCAACCCATCGCGCAGCAACTCCGCGATGACGTCCGCGACGGCCTCAGGCGTGCGATCCTCGTCCCACACCCCATAACGCAGCCCGAGGAACACGTTCATCCCCATTACTGCCCAGGCATGGACATCGGATATGTCGTCGCGAATCTCGCCGCGGTCGGCGCCGGCCTTCAACCGCTGCTCGATACGCTCGGCAGTGGTCGCGTAATGCGCGCGAAAGCTGGCCGGGTCGACGAACTCGGCCTCGTCGATGATGCGGTAGATCTCCTTGTGGCCGCGCACGAACTCGAGGAAGCTCAGCAGGCCGGCGCGTTCAGCCGCGATCTGGTCGGGCGCGGCGCGGATCGCCGGGGCGACAGTGTCACGCACCTGGTCGGACATGTCGCGGACGAGCGCGCGGAAGATCGCGTCCTTCGAATCGAAATAGGTATAGAAACTCCCCAACGCGACACCGGCGCGGCGGGTGATCCCGCTGATCGACCCGTCGTGAAACCCCTTCTCGCCGAATTCGACCGCCGCGGCGTCGAGCAACGCGCGTAGCGTCCGCCGCCCGCGCTCGGTGCGCGGCGCTTTTCCCTCGCTGGCAATGGCATCGAGCGTTGCAGTTGAGCCACGCTGGACCATTCTTTTTGCCTCCCCATCCCGCCGGAAGTTGAAACCCGGTTCAGGTTTCAGTATAGGCCGGATCAACAAGCGTTCAACCGGGTCGTTTTCCCGCGCGGACGATAAACCATGGGAGGGTTTGAAGGGATGATCCGTCACCGTCACGCGTGCGCGCTGTATCTCGGCGTTGCCGTCGCCGCGTTGTTCTCCAGCCCCGCGTTCGCGCAGGATGCGTCGGCCGGATCGGCCGCCGCCACGCCGCCAGCGGACGAGGCGCAGGCCAATGGCGATGTCTCGGGCGATATCGTCGTCACCGCGCGCCGCCGGTCGGAAACCCTGCTCAACGTGCCGATCGCGGTGACCGCGTTCACCGCCGACAAGCTCGACAAGATGGGCGCGGTCGACCTGACCGACATCCAGAACACGACGCCGAACACGACGATCAAGGACGCGCGCGGCACCAATTCGACGCTTGCCGCCTTCATCCGCGGCGTCGGCCAGCAGGATCCGGTGCCGGGATTCGAGGCGGGCGTCGGCATCTATCTCGACGACGTCTATCTCAACCGTCCCCAGGCCGCGGTGCTCGACATCTATGACGTCGAACGGATCGAGGTGCTGCGCGGGCCGCAGGGCACGCTCTATGGTCGCAACACGATTGGCGGCGCGATCAAATACGTCACGCGCCGGCTGCCCGACCATTTCGAAGTCGCTGCGCGCGGTACCTATGGATCGTACAACCAGGCCGACGGCATCGTCAGCCTGTCGGCGCCGATCGGGTCGATGCTCCGCGTGGGCGTGTCGGGCGCGCGGCTGACCCGCGACGGGTTCGGCCGCAACCGCAATCTCGGCATCGACAATTACAACAAGAACATCTGGGCCGGCCGCGGCACGGTCGAGTTCGAAACGCCCGACAGCCGCCTGCTCGTGCGCATCACCGGCGATTATACCCACGACAAGTCGGCGCCGCGCAACGGCCATCGCCTGTTCGCCGGCAAGCTGACCGGGTCGCCGGTGCTCGACAATGTCTATGACACCAATGCCGGGCTCAATTTCCCCAAACAGGATATCCAGGCCGGCGGCCTGTCGATGACCGCGACCGCGAAACTGACCGACAATCTGACCTTCAAGTCGATCAGCGCCTGGCGCAAGGACCGCAGCTTCACCCCGATCGATTTCGATTCGACGCCGTCGGTCGATGTCGACGTGCCCGCGGTCTATCGCAATGAGCAGACCAGCCAGGAATTCCAGTTCCAATGGTCGAGCAGCAAGGTCAACGGCATCGTCGGCTATTATTATCTCGGCGCCAAGGCCTCGACCGCCTTCGACGTGTTGCTCAATACCACCCTGGCCAACCTCGATGCCTATACCGCTGGCGACGTGCGCACCGAAACCTCTTCGGTATTCGCCGACTTCACCTTCGACTTCACGCCGCAGTTGAGCCTGTCGGTCGGCGGGCGCTACACCTGGGACCAGCGCAGGTCGTTCGTCTACAAGGCGAACTTCCTCGGCGGTCCGCTTTATGGCGCGACCAGCGAATTCGGCGGTAACCCGACGCTCAACCTCGGTGCCTCGACCAATTTCCGCGGCGAGGCCAATTTCAAGCGGTTCACGCCGCGTGCCAGCCTCTCGTTCAAGCCCAGCGCCGATCACATGTTCTACGTGTCCTATTCGGAAGGCTTCAAGGGCGGCGGATTCGATCCGCGCGGATCGGGCACGTCGGCGCCGATCAGCAATCCGGCGGCCGGTCGGACCTATCAGGACATCTACAACTACCTTTCGTTCGACCCGGAATCGGTCAAGAGCTACGAAATCGGCTGGAAGGGCTCTGCCTTCGACAAGCGGCTGACCTGGGCGCTCGACGGCTTCTATTCGGACTATACCAATGTCCAGATACCGGGTTCGGTCGCGTGCACAATCGGCGGCGTGGCCAGTTTCTGCGGCATCACGACCAATGCGGCGAAGGCGAAGATTAAGGGCGTCGAACTCGAAACCAACGCCATATTGGCGCGCGGCTTTGCCGGTCCGGGTTCGAACGTCACCTTCACCGGTACGCTTGGTTATATCGACCCGAAATATAAGCATTATATCGGCCCGACCGGCGCCGAGGTGTCGCAATATCGCCAGTTCCAAAACACGCCCAAATGGACTTTGTCGGGAACGCTCAGCGGGACCGTGCCGGTGGCCAGCGGCGACCTCAACGCATCGACGACCGTCTCGTACCGCAGCCTGACGCATCAGTTCGAAGTCGCGAGCCCGTTTCTCGATCAGCCGGCCTATACGTTGTGGGACGCCAATCTGACCTACAGCTTCGGGTCGAAGCGGCAATATTCGTTCGGCGTGCATGCCAAGAACATCACCGATGTCCGCTACAAGACCAGCGGCTATCAGTATCTGGCGGCGAATGCGGCGACGGGCGCGATCATCTATACCCCGACCGGCGGCGTCACCCCGACGCTCGGCAAGGAAGGCATCGCGACCGCCTTCTACGGCAATCCGCGTCAGGTGTTCGGAACCTTCTCGCTCAAATTCTGATGGCAGGTTAAAAGGGGGATGAGCCGGGTGCGCCAGCCGCGTGCCCGGCTCGTTTCATAAGGGGAGGGTCGCGATGACGAACAGGACCGAGCGGCCGGGCTATCCGGCACTGGTGCTGACGATGCTGTTGGTCGTCTATACGTTCAACTTCCTCGATCGGCAGATCCTCGGCATCCTGGCCAAGCCGATCCAGGCCAGCCTCCACTTGAGCGACGCCCAATTCGGCGCGATCGGCGGGACGGCGTTCGCGATCCTCTATTCGGTATTGGGCGTGCCCCTTGCGCTCCTCGCCGATCGCGTCGGAAAGACCCGCGTGATTGCAGGTTCGCTGGTGGTGTGGAGCGGGTTCACCGCCTTGTGCGGCACCGCGACCGGTTTCTGGTCGCTGTTTCTCTCGCGCCTCGGCGTCGGGGTCGGCGAAGCGGGCGGGGTCGCGCCGTCCTATGCGCTGATCGCCGATTATTTCCCGGTCCAGCGGCGGGCGCGGGCGCTCGCCATCTATTCGATGGGCATTCCGATCGGGCTCGGCTCGGGGGTGCTGCTCGGCGCCTATATCGCGGCGTTGGTCGACTGGCAGACCGCGTTCATTACCGTCGGCATCGCGGGCATCGTCGTTGCGCCGATCTTCCTGCTGCTGGTGCGCGATCGGCCGCGGCCGGCCGTTGTCGCCGATGCCGACGCGGTGCCGGTGTTGGCGGTCATCCCGATCCTTGCCCGCAAGCCGGCTTACTGGCTGTTGTCGATCGGAGCCGGGTGCAGCTCGATGGCGGGCTATGGGCTGGCCTTGTGGGTGCCCAAGATCATCGCGGTCCATTACGGCTGGACCGCCAATCACGATCTGATCAAGGTCGGCCAGTTCATGGGCTCGCTGCTGCTGATCGGCGGGACCACCGGCATTTTCCTCGGCGGCGTGTTCGCCGACCGGCTCGGGACGGTCGATCGCGCCTGGTATGCGCGGTTGCCGGCCATCGCTTGGCTGATCACCGCGCCGACCTTCATGCTCGGGCTGTTCACGCCTTATCCGATGTTCGCCTGGTTCCTGCTCTTGATCCCCAATGCGCTCAACACGCTGTGGCTCGGCCCGATCGTCACTGCCGCCCAGCATCTGGCGCCGTCGCGGATGCGCGCGAGCGCGTCGGGCAGCTTCCTGCTGGTGAACAATCTGCTCGGTTTGGGCCTCGGGCCGTTGCTGATGGGCACGCTGTCGGACGCGCTCAAGGCGAGCTACGGCGCCGATTCGCTGCGCTACGCCGCGATCATCGGGGTGAGCCTCTATCTCGTCGCCGCCGTGCTCGCGCTCCTCGCGATCAAGCCGCTCAAGCGCGGCTGGGTCGAAGCGACCGACTGATCCTCAGCCCAAAGTCGCCGGGATCAGCCCGCGCAAGGCGTTGCCGACGAAGAAGCCGTGATTGAGATCGGCGCGCGTCAGCGGCGCTTCGATGGCGCGGCCGCTCTCGATCAGCTCGGCGCGCAATATGCCGGGAAGCAAGCCGGCGCTGAGCGGTGGGGTCAGCAGCGCGCCGTCGCGCTCGACGAACAAATTGGTGAAGCTGCCTTCGGTCAGCTGGCCGTCACTTTCGAACACCGTCTCGAATCCCTGACGCGCACTGTCGTAAAAGGCGCGGTCGCTGGTCTTGTGGCGCAGGCGGAAATCGCCGGGCGCGACTGGCAGCGGCGCGACCGTGACTGCGACCGGCGTCTCGGGCATGGCCGGCATCGCTGCGACCTCGATCGCGACCGCGCCCGATGGCGCCAGCACCAGACGGATGCGTTTCGCCTCGCGCAGCCGGAAAGTCGCGGCCTGGAGTTCGTTGCGTGCGGCATGACGATCGAAGGCGAAACCGAACGCGACCGCGCTCGCCTTCATCCGCGCGAGGTGGCGTTCGAGCAGCGCGATCCCCTCGATCGGATCGAACGCCATCGTCTCGATCAGGTCGAAGCGGCGCGCGCCGGCGCCGACGAAGGCGGTCTTGGCCTGCGCCTCGTCCCATTCCTCGCTCATCCGCGAATCGGCGACGATGCCGCCGCCCGCGCCGAGCAACGCATGGTCCGCACCATTTTCGATCACCAAGGTTCGTATCGCCACATTGAACATCGCCCCCTCGGTCGCATCGAGCCGACCGATCGCGCCCGTATAGGGCCCTCGCGGCGCGCTGCCCATCTCGATCCCGGCCAGCGCCTCGATCGCGCGGATCTTGGGCGCGCCGGTGATCGATCCGCATGGGAACAACGCCGCCAGCACATCGATCGCATCCTGGTCGGGCGCCAGGGTCGCGGTGACGGTCGAGGTCATCGTGTGGATGGTCGGGTAGGTTTCGACCGCGAACAGCTCGGGCACCGCGACGCTGGCCGGTTCGGCGACGCGCGACAGATCGTTCCGCAGCAAGTCGACGATCATCAGATTCTCGGCGCGCTGCTTGGCGTCGCTGCGCAGTTCGGCGGCGAGCGCGCGGTCCTCCTCCGGCGTCGCGCCGCGCCGCGCGGTGCCCTTCATCGGCCGCGTCGTCAGCCTGCCGCCCTCCAACGCGAAGAACAATTCGGGCGACAGCGACAGCAGCCAATCCTGCCCCGTCCACACCACCGCACCGTAACCGGCGCGCGCGCTGTCCCTCAGCCCCGCATAAGCGGCCAGCGGATCGCCGGCGATGGGCACGCGCGCGCGAAAGCTCAGATTGGCCTGATAGAGATCGCCCGCCTCGATCAGCGCATGCACCTGCGCGAAGCGCTCGGCATAGGTATCGCGGTCGATATCGGGCACGGGCGCGCCCAGCCAGGCGGCGGCGGGGTCGGGCAGCCAGGCCGCGACGTCGCCTGGGGCGATCTCGTCGAACCGCTCGAACAGGCCGAACCATAATAAGGGCGTCTCCGCCTGCGACAGCTCGCCCAATACCGGCTCGAAGGCGCTTGCCGCTTCGTAAGCCAGGAACCCGGCGGCGTGGAGCCCGCGATGGCGCGCCGCGCGCAGCCGCTCGAGCGCGGGTTTGACCGCGGCGACGTCGCGCGCCTCGACGATCTCGACCGGCGCCCGATACAGCCGCGCGGGAGCGGCACCGACTGTACGGGCGTCGTCGAGCAGTACGAAAGGGCGGTCACGGCGGATCACTGTCCCGCTCATGCAACTGCGTCGGACGCTTCGGCAACCCCAAGCTTTTGCCGCCACGGCGTCACGTGCCCACACAATCCGTTTCGCAAGGGGGCATTGCCGGTCGCGACGACAAACCTTAGGTCTCCGCCATGGCCAGCACCGCGCAGCCGCTTCGCGCGGCGATCATTCCCGTCACCCCGCTCCAGCAGAATTGCACGTTATTGTGGTGCACCAGGACGATGCGCGGCGCGTTCGTCGATCCCGGCGGCGACTTGCCTTTACTAACCTCGCAGATGGAAAAGCACGGCGTCACGATCGAGAAGATCCTGGTGACGCATGGTCATTTCGATCATTGCGGCGGCGCGGCACAACTGGCCGACGATCTGGGCGTGGCGATCGAGGGGCCGCATCCCGAGGACATGTTCCTGCTCGAAAAGCTCGATGAGGACGGCTTGCGCTACGGCGTGCCGGGCCGATCGTTCGTGCCGTCGCGCTGGCTCGATCAGGGCGATATCGTCACCGTCGGCGAGGTGGAATTCGCGGTCCACCACACGCCGGGGCACACGCCCGGCCATGTCGTGTTCCACAATGCCGAGTCGAAATTGGCGATCGTCGGCGACGTGCTGTTCCGCGGATCGATCGGCCGCACCGATTTTCCGCGCGGCAATCACCAGGACTTGATCAATTCGATCGTCACGCGGCTCTGGCCGATGGGTGACGACACCTTCTTCCTGCCCGGCCATGGTGACCCGAGCACCTTCGGTCAGGAACGCCAGTCGAACCCATTCGTCGCCGATTCGGTGATCGCCTGACGTTTCCGCTGGAGCTCAGCCCAAGGCGGCGAGCTTTTCCTCGGCGAGGCGATCGAGTTCGGCGCGGCTCTTCTTCTCCGCCGCGGTCTTGAGCTGGCCGCAGGCCGCGTCGATGTCGCGACCGCGCGGGGTGCGCACCGGCGCCGAGATGCCGGCTTCGAAGATGATGTCGCTGAACCGCCGCACGCGCTCCGGCGTCGACGTGTCGTAGGGCGCGCCGGGCCAGGGATTGAACGGGATCAGATTGACCTTGGCGGGCAGCTTGTACTTGCGGATCAGCCGGACGAGCTCATGCGCATGCTCGTCGAGGTCGTTCTTGTCCTTCAGCATCACATATTCGAACGTGATGCGCCGCGCATTGTTGGCGCCGGGATAATCGGCGCACGCCTGGAGCAGTTCCTCGATCCCGTATTTGCGGTTGATCGGGACGATCTCGTCGCGGATTTCCTTGGTGACGGCGTGGAGCGAGACGGCGAGGTTGACCCCGATCTCCTGGCCTGCGCGCGCCATCATCGGCACCACCCCGGAGGTCGACAGCGTGATGCGGCGCTTGCTGAGCGCCAGCCCATCGCCATCCATCACGACATGGAGAGCGTCGCGGACATTGTCGAAATTGTAGAGCGGCTCGCCCATCCCCATCATCACGATGTTGGTGAGCATCCGTCCCTCGGGCTGCGACGGCCATTCGCCGAGCGCGTCGCGCGCCAGCATGACCTGACCGACGATTTCCTGCGCCGTCAGGTTGCGCACCAGCCGCATCGTGCCGGTGTGGCAGAAACGGCAATTGAGCGTGCAGCCGACCTGGCTCGACACGCAGAGCGTCCCGCGATCGGCGTCGGGGATGAACACCATCTCGTAATCCTGGCCGTCGGGCCCGCGCAGCAGCCATTTGCGCGTGCCGTCGGTCGAGACCTGCGCCTCGATCACCTCGGGCCGGCCGACGACGAAGCGCTCGACCAGCCAGGGATGCTGCGCCTTGGCAATGTCGGTCATCGCGGTGAACTCGGTCGCGCCGCGATTGTAGATCCAGTGCCAGATCTGCTTGGCGCGCAATTTCGCCTGCTTGGCGTCCATCCCGGCGGCGAGCAACGCCTCGCGCAACTCGGCCTTGGAGAGGCCGACAAGGTCGACGCGCCCATCCTCGCGCGCCACCGTCTGGCGGGGCACGGGCACGGGATCGATGTGCCCCGGAATGGGCATGAGGGCGGCCGACTCTGTCTGCATGGCGCCGCACATAGGGGAAAAGGGCGCGATTTGCTAGGTGGCTGGCTAATGCATCGCGCGGCGGCGGTAGGTGAAGTCGTAGGCCGGGCTCCACGTCTTGCCGCCGTCGGTCGAGAAAGCGCCTCGCTGATGGACGGAGCCGTCCGGATCGGGGCCGAGCGTCATGCGGTTGGTGACCGGCCCGTTAGTCGACAGGAAGATCATGTCGCCGCCTGTAACATTGCCGATCAGGGTCGCCGCCGTGCCGCCGCTGTCGACATAATATTGCCGCCAGCCTTTATCTGCTGGGACATAAGCGCTGATCGAGCGCCCATGATACGCGATCGGCTTGCCGCCGGGCCCGATCGACTGGTCGAACGTCTCGCTGATCGCGCAGCCGACGATTTTCTCGATCCTGCTATGCGCGATGGGTTTGGTCGAACCCTTCGCAAAGACGTCCCAGTCGCCAATCCAGAAATCGAGCGCCCGATGGTCGGCATCGCTGCAGTCGACCTTGGGCGGCTTGGGAGGGGGTGGCGGCGCGGTTTGCGGCGCCGCGGCGGCGAGCAGCAGGGCGATCAGACTCATCTTCGTCCTCCCCAAGTGTCCGGTCAGGCTGACACACCCCGCCGCCGCCAGCAAGTCAGTCGCAGCCGAGCGCCTTCAGGGTGGTCGCCATCGCGACATCCACCGGCGTGTGTGGCTCGGGACCGATTGCGGCGACCAGGTCGGCATTGTCGAGCCGGACCGGATGCTCCCAGAAGGGGCGCATCTCGACCATTTCCTTCATCGTCGGGTTGAACAGGCCGACGATCGGTAGCAGCGTCCAGGGCATCCGCCACGTCCTGACCGGCCGCCCCACCGCTTGCGCGATCGCGCCGGTGATGCGTGTGCCGTCATCGTCCCATATGCCGGCGAAATGGTAGCGGGCGAAGCGGGGAAGCTCGTCACCTTTGTCGAGCAGGCGCGCGAACGTCTCGCCGACATCGGGCAGATAGGCCCAGCCATGACCGATCCCGGCCTTGCCCGGTACCATTACCCGGCCGACCGGCTTACCCGGGGTAACCAGACCCTGGCTCAGCCAGCTATTGCCCGGGCGCGGACCGAAATAGTCGCCCGCGCGCAGGATCACCGCTTTCACCCCCGATTGCTCGATCGCGCGCTCCATCGCGACGCGGATCGCGCCTTTCCGGGTGTTCGGATGCTGCGGGCTGTCGGGCGCGATCACCGGCGAGGTGCGCGGATCGTAATTGTAGATCGTGCCGGGGAGCGCGAGCCGCGCGTCGTTGGCCCGCGCCGCCGCGATGCTGTTCTCGAGCATCGGCAGGACCAGCTTCTCCCAGTCGAGATAGCCCGGCGGGTTGACGGCATGGACGATCGCATCGACCCCGTCCGCTGCCGCCAGCACCGCCGCGCGGTCCATCGCGTCGCCGATCCGCCAATCGATGCCGTCGCCATCACGTGGCGAGCGGGTCAGCCCGCGTACCGTCCAGCCATGCGCAATCAGCGCCCGTGCCGTCTCTCCGCCAATCCCGCCGGTCGCGCCCAGCACTAGAGCTGTCTTCGTCATCGTTCGTCTCCTCGATTTGATGACGGCGATATCGGCCAGTCAGAGCCTGAATAAAATTGTCGCGATATGATGGGCGGCCTATACAAATTTGATGAGTGAGGATTGGGAACGTCACCGCGCCTTCCTGGCGGTGTTGCGCGAAGGCAGCCTGTCGGGCGCGGCGCGATGGCTGGCGCTGGCGCAGCCGACGGTGCGGCGGCGGATCGCCGATCTCGAGCGCGGTCTCGGCGTCGCCTTGTTCACGCGCGCGCCCGACGGGCTGGTGCCGACCGATGCCGCGCTTGGCCTGCGCCAGCATGCCGAGGCGATGGAAATCGCCGCCGCTGCCTTTGCCCGTGGCGCGACACAGGGGACCGAGATAGCGGGGCTGGTCCGCGTGTCGGCCAGCGAAGTGATCTCGGTCGAAATCGTGCCGCCGATCCTCGCCGATTTGCGCCGGCGCCACCCCCGGCTGGTGGTCGCGCTCAGCCCCAATAATCGCAACGAGGATCTGTTGCGGCGCGAGGCCGATGTCGCGGTAAGGATGGTGCGGCCCGCGCAAGACGCCCTTGTCGCGCGCCGAATCGGCGACATCCATGTCGGGCTGCATGTCCGCGCCGATCTGATCGCCGGGCGCCCGACGCCGGCGACATTGGAAGAGGTCGTGGCGTTCGGGCTGATCGGAGTCGAGAACGACAATGCGGTGCTTCGCGCGATGCGCGCCGGCGGTATCCCGATCCGGCTGGAGGATTTCGCCTTCCGCTCGGACAGCGACCTCGCCCAGATGGCCGCGATGCGCGCCGGGCTGGGGATCGGCGTGTGCCAGGTGCCGCTAGCGGCGCGCGATCCGGCGCTGGTCCGCATCCTGCCGGAGGCATTCAACCATCCGCTCGATACCTGGGTCGTGATGCACGAGGATTTGCGTACCTCCGCGCCGGTGCGGGCGGTGTTCGACGCGCTGGTCGCGGGGTTGAAGGACTATCTGGCGTCAACCTAGCGATGACCAATTCTACACTCCGATTTTTAACCTCGATTGGCGGGGACGACAGGACCGAATGCGAAGTAAGGTCACAAAATGCCACGCTTTCGACATCATGTGACGCGGGTCGCAGCAGCAATCTTGGCTCTGACTTTTTCCGCCAACGTGATCGCGAAGGATCAATACCGGCCTGGGGCAATGTCTAGGAGGTCGCACGTACCGCCGCTGCGACTGGACGCTCCGCGATGGCTTCCGCTGACCGGCGCGCAGATTGTCGCATTGTTTTCGGACCGCACCCTGAATGTGGATGAGAGCTACGAGCCGTTTCCGGGCGTGAAAGTCGAGATTTTCGAGGTTGGTGGATGCTGGCCGCGGGAAACCTTTTTTGCCCATGGGCGATGGCAAAGATTCGAGTGCCAGCGAGGGCCCCGCACGTTCGAGGGCCACTGGACCACGGACAAGTTCCGTGGCGAGGAGCGCCTTTGTGTCCAAGCCACCGACCTACCGAGGCGATGTCGTTTCGTGTGGCGGGACGTATCTGCCGATCGTGTTTTCATGGGCGTGGCGGGCGCCACAAGGGCATCAGATTCCTGGGACGATCCCGCAGCGTACACGCCGTATCGTTTGACAAAGCGATAACCGGCCACCCGATGGACCTTCTCCTCTCCCAACGGAGAGGGAATGCCCTACACCCGACACGCCAACGCCGCAGCATCAATCGCCGTCGCCGCCCCCGACAGCGCATAGACATCGGCGAAGGCGCTCCCATCACGCCCCAATCCCTCGACGCTCATCGAGCGCCCGCCACGCATCGCGGCGACGATCGCGGCGTCGGTGCGCGAATCGGGTGCCCAGGCGTCGTCGGTACCGGCGACCAGCTCGAAGCGGCGCTCGCCGATCGACAGCGTCACGCGGGCATTGCCGGCGCGGCCGCGGCTGAGGCGGATGTGGAGTTGGCTGCGGATATTCTGGCCCGGCCAATTGGCGATGCTGGCGAAGCCGGTGCGATGATCGGGATCGACCGGCTGCGCGATCGCGAAGCAGCGGCGCGGACTGGGATCGCTGAACGCGGCCCATCGGTTCCACACGCCGATCGTGTCGCGCGCCATTGCCGGGGCTGCCGCGACCGCCGTTGCGATCAGCGCCCCAATGAGCGTTGCAGCGATTGCCGGCCGCTTCATACCGTCTCGCCGCCACCGCCGAGATGGACGATCGTCTCGATTCCACCTTCGATCATCACCAACGACCCTTGCGGCAAATGGCCGGCGGCGGGCGCGCCGAAGCGGTCGACCGGCGGTTGTCCGGTCATCACCCCGCGCATCACCCGGCTCGATATGCCGTGCATGATGACCAGCCGGTCGCCGGCATCGTCGTCGGTGTCGGCCAGCCAAGCCGAGACGCGCTCGGCGATCTGTGGATAGAGTTCGCCATCGGGTGCGCTGATCAGCAGGCCGCTCGGACGGTCGATCACGTCGCCCACCTCGGCGATGACGTCGCGATAATAGCGCCCGCCCCAGCTGCCCATGCCGATCTCGGTCAGCCGCGGATCGGTCCGCGCCTGATGCCAGTCGAGCCCGACATGCTCGGCGATCACCGCCAGCGTCTGCAGCGCGCGGCCGGTCGGCGACGCCCACAGCGTCAGCGCGGGTTTGTCGCCCAAAGCATGGCGAAGCGCCTCGCCCATTTCGTCGGCCTGACGGAACCCGGCGCGGGTCAGCGGGGTGTGCGGATGGTCGCCTTGCAACCGCCCGGCCGCGTTGAACACCGTCTCGCCGTGCCGCGCGATGAAGTCGCGTCCCCGCCTTGGAATCATTCCCAGCGCTTTCAACCCCCTGTGGCGCGAAAGCAACGGAATTCCTTGTTTATCTGAGGTTCATGCAACCTCTTGGCTCCCCACCTATTTGCCCCTTCCCGCGCCACCGACCCCCCGGTGCTCCGCGGGATATTGAGTGAATGGAGTTATTTATGCGTAAGCTGATCCTTGCCACCGCCAGCCTCGCGGCGCTTGCCGTCGCCGCCCCCGCCTTCGCGCAGGATGGTCCCCCGAACCCGGATAGCGACACGACCTTCAGCGGGCCGCGCGCCGGCATCATCCTGGGCTATGACCGGATGCAGCCGGGCCAGGTGCCCAATTCGTCGATCGACGACCGTAACTCGGCCGACGGTCTGACCTATGGTGGCGATGTCGGTTACGACATCCGCAGCGGGAACCTGGTGTTCGGCGCCGAGGGCGAAGTGACCGGGTCGACCAGCAAGGTGACCAACAATCCGTCCGCAGCGGGGGCGCTGGGCTATGGACGGGTCAAGGCCGGCCGCGATCTCTATGCCGGCGCGCGCGTCGGCTATGTCGTCGCGCCGCGCACGATGATCTATGCCAAGGGCGGGTACACCAACCAGCGGCTCGATCTCGTCGCGTCGGACGGCACGACCGAAACCGGCCAGCATTTCAACCTGGACGGCTGGCGCGCGGGCGCCGGCGTCGAGCAGTCGCTCGGCGGCAAGGCCTACGCCAAGGTTGAGTATCGCTATTCCAACTATGGCAATGCCCGGTTGGAATATCCGAACGGCGGCAACACCAACAATTTCTCGGTCGATACCGACCGGCATCAGGTCGTCGCCGGGGTGGGTGTCCGCTTCTAAAGCGATTCATCCACAATAACAGGGGAAACAGGGTGTGAAAGGAGGGTCGGGGCGCTTGCTCCGGCCCTTTTTCACGTTAAGGAAGACGGTAGGCGAATTGCCCCCGGATTCTCTCATGTCTGGCGGGTCGGAAAATCAGGGCACCGGCCCGGGGGTTAGGACATGAAGGCGACGATCGAACGCGCAACGCTCCTCAAGGGGCTGAGCCATGTACAGTCGGTGGTCGAACGCCGCAATACGATCCCGATTCTGTCGAACGTGCTGATCGAGGCGACGGCCGAGGGATCGCTCAAGCTGATGGCGACCGATCTCGACCTGCAGATCAACGAAAGCGTGCCCGCGGCGGTCGATACGCCGGGCGCGACCACGGTGTCGGCGCACACCTTGTTCGACATCGCGCGCAAGCTCCCCGAGGGCAGCCAGGTCCAGCTCGCCGCGGCCGAAGGCAAGATGACGATCGTCGCGGGCCGCGCGCGGTTCCAGCTCGGCACTCTGCCGCGCGACGACTTCCCGGTGATCGCCGAGGGCGAATTGCCGGTGCAGTTCGAGCTGCCGGCGGAAACGCTCAAGCAGATCATCGACAAGACGCGCTTCGCGATTTCGACCGAAGAGACGCGTTACTATCTCAACGGCATCTTCTGGCATGTCGCCGATGACGGCCAGCCGGTGCTCAAGGCCGCCGCCACCGACGGCCACCGCCTCGCCCGTGTGACTTTGCCACGCCCCGATGGTGCCGAGGGAATGCCCGACATCATCATCCCGCGGAAATGCGTCGCCGAGCTGCGCAAGCTGCTCGACGAGATCGACGGTTCGGTCGGCGTGTCGCTGTCCTCGTCCAAGATCCGCTTCGACATGGGCCAGGCATTGCTGACCTCGAAGCTGATCGACGGCACCTTCCCCGATTATTCGCGCGTCATCCCGACCGGCAACGACAAGATCCTCAAGATCGATCCGCGCAGCTTCGAGGAAGGCGTCGACCGCGTGTCGACCATCGCCACCGAAAAAACGCGCGCCGTGAAGATGACGCTCGATCGCGACAAGATCACGCTCTCGGTGACCAGCCCGGAGAACGGCACAGCGGCGGAAGAAGTGCCGGGCGAATATGCCGCGCAAGGCTTCGATATCGGCTTCAACAGCCGGTACCTGCTCGACATTCTCGGCCAGATCGAGGGCGACACGGTCGAGGTGCACCTCGCCGACGCCAGCGCACCGACCCTGATTCGCGAGAATGACAAGTCGCCGGCGTTGTACGTACTGATGCCGATGCGGGTGTGACGCAGGCGCGGTCCGGAGCGATCTTCGTCGCCACGATCGCGGCTATTGTTATTTTCTTCGGATCGGCTGGAAGTGCGGAACCCCCGGCAACCAAGACGATCAGCGCAATCGACCTCACCAAGCCATTCGGCGCGAGATCGGAATGGCGCTTTACAGCGACTCAAGCGCCTGATCAGCCCAATCGGGATGAAGGCCCGATCCCGGGAATCATTACGCTCTGCCTGAAGCGCGCGGCCGACCGGACCTGCTCGCCGGCACTGGCGCAGATGGCCCCGCCACCCGATCCTAGTTATGCTTCGATGTGGAAGCCACGCCAACTTTTTGTAGCTGGCATCGTCTATCCGCGTGGGCGATCGGCACCGCCCCTGCTGTTGACGCGGACGGGCGGCTCGATTGGCGGTGACGGCAGCCAGCCGATCTTTACGCAACTGCTCGCCTATCGGCGTGACAGAGACCGATTCGAATCGGTATTCAGCCGGATGGTCGGACGCAACACCAATCCGGAAGTCCGCTTTGTTGAGGCGGGACCGTTGCGCGGCGATGTCGTCGTTGCCGAGCCAACGGAGAATGCGCCGTTCGGCTATTGGGTCACGGTCAACCGGCTCACTCCGTCATACCGGTATCAGCAGATACTGCGCTACCGCAGCGCGACCAGGTACGGCGATGACAACCCGCTGGCGGTGATCGATTCGGAGATGCCCAATATTCAGCAACGTCTCGGCCTGTGGCGTCCTGGCCGGCCCCTGCCGCTGCCCGCGAAAGGCTGTCCGAAGCCCCGTCTGGTCAAGATGGAATTGTGGTGTTCTTAACGCGGCCGCTGGCATGGGAGTCCCCACGCGATCGCATCAGGGTTGACGACCGCGCCCAATTCACTTACTTACATGAGTGTCAGTAAGGAATCACTCGATGCCCGCAAAGCTCCCCCCCTTTCCCGGCACCACTGGTAAGCGTGACTGGAAGACCGCGTTCAGTTCGATCAGGAAGTTGCTCGCCAATGGCGACGACACGACGCAGGTGTTCAAGATCATGCGCGCCTTGAACGTCGGCAATGCGCCGATGAACTATGCGCGCTTCATCGCCACGGAAGAAGGCGGGCGGATGGCCTATGAGCGGATCGAGCTCGCGCAACTTTTGTCGCAGCCCGGCTTTGCCAAGCAATTCGCGCCGGGCACGGTGGGCGCGGCCTACAACCATTTCCTCGAATCGACCGGCTATTCGGCCGACGGCCTGGCCGAAGTCAGCAAGGTCAATCGCGAGGAAGACATGCCGCATCCCTACGCCTGGTTCGGGCGGCGGGTGCGTGACACGCACGACATCTGGCACGTGCTGACCGGCTACAAGGCCGACGAAAGCATGGGCGAAGCGGCGTTGGTCGCGTTCAGCTATGCCCAGGTCGGCGGGCTGGGCTGGGCGTTCATCGGCGGCGCGGCGGCGCTCAAGAGCCTGAAGGTCACCGGCAACACGCTGTTCGCGAAGGCCGTGTGGGAAGGCTATAAGCGCGGCAAGAAGGCCAAGTGGATTTCCGGCGAGGATTATCTTCAGCTGCTCCACGAGCCGCTCGACGCGGCGCGCAAGCGGCTCGGGCTCGACGAGCCGGTCGCCTATCTGAAGGCGCAGCGCGAATTGGGTGCCGAAATGGCGTCGTATCTGAGCGCGAAGAACCAGCAATCGGGCGCGGCCGAACCCGCCAAGCTGGCGGCCTAACCCAAAACTCCGCTAGGGACGGGCGCGATGCTGTCGCGCCTGATCCTCACCGATTTCAGGAATCATGCCGAAGCCGTGCTCCATCCGGGGCGCGGCTTCGTCGTGCTGACCGGCGAGAATGGCGCGGGCAAGACCAATGTGCTCGAAGCCGTATCGCTGCTCGCGCCGGGACGCGGACTGCGCCGCGCGGCGCTCAGCGATATGGCGCGGCAGGGCGGTAGAGGTGGGTTTAGCGTCGCGGCTACTCTCAAGCCCCTCCCCTTCAGGGGAGGGGTTGGGGTGGGGGACGCAGGCGATGCCCTCTGCGAGGCACCCCCCCCCCCC
>NZ_BCYX01000049.1 GCF_001598415.1 Sphingomonas mali NBRC 15500 | reverse complement strand
TCGCGGCGGGCCCCTCCCTCTCCCGCAAGCGGGAGAGGGGCTTATGTTCGCAAAAAAAGGGGCCGGTTTCCCGACCCCTTTTCGTTGGGTGCTCCCGCAATCACGACTACCAGCGGCGGTGGCCGTCATGCTTGTCGAACCGCACTTTGGCGCTCAGCGCGTCGTAGCGGCGCTCGAGATCGGCGCGTTCGCGCATGTCGATCCGCCCGCCCGACAGGCGATAGCGATATTCGAGCTTCTGGATCCCGCGGAGCTGGCTCTGCAGCTTGAAGGCTTCGCGGCGATCGAGTCCGCCCGAACGGATGCCCTGGTCGATCCGCGACTGGATCATCTGCGCGCGCTGGTTGAGCGGCGCGAACGGCGCGGCGACCGAAACGGCGGGGAAAGCTGCGGTGGCGAAGCCCAGCCCCATTAGCATCACTGTCAGCTTTTTCATGTCTCTCACTCCTTTGACCAAACATCGGTCGAGAGACGGTTTCGGCCCAAACTGTCGCCGATCTGTGTCGTGAGATGTACGAATGTGTCGCGGATGATCGCGAGGGCGCAAAGTTCGTTCAGGTACATTAACCGAAGGAATACGGGACCGGTCCGCGCGTGTCGGGATCGATATGGATCTCGCTTGCCGCCGGGGGGAAAGCGCGCTGATCGCAATCGCTGCGGGGACAGATGCGGCACGATACGCCGATCGGGGTCGCGGCGTCATCGGCGCGGAGGCCGTCGGCATAGACGAAATCGGCGGCATGCGTTTCCTCGCAGCCGAGCGTCACCGCATAGCGCCGCGGACTGCGCGTGAAGCTGCCCGACGGCTTGACCAGTCCCTTGGCGATCGAGACGTAGCGCGTGCCGTCCGGCGTCTCGGCGAGTTGCACCGCGATGCGATCGGGGATCGCGACTGCTTCGTGCACCCCCCATAACGGACACGCGCCGCCGAACCGGGCGAACTGGAAACGCGTCGCCGAATGCCGCTTGGTGATATTGCCCGCCATGTCGACGCGGCAAAAGAAGAACGGGATGCCCGCCGCCCCCGGCCGCTGCAATGTCGACAGGCGATGGCAGGTCTGTTCGAAACTGACCCCGAACCGCAGGCTCAATCGGTCGATATCATGGCGCAGCTCGCGCGCGGTGGCGCGGAAGCGGGCATAAGGCATGACCAGCGCGCCCGCGGCGTAATTGGTCAGCCCGGCGGCGAGCAAGGCGCGCCCGGCATCGGAGGCGATCCCGTCGCTGGCGATGTCGCGGATCAATTCGACGAATTCGAGCCGCGCCAATTGGTGCGCGAGCGCGAAGCGCTGGCTCGCCTCGGGCAAGGCCGGGTCGAGCCGCAACAGGCGCGCATCGGGATCGTAAGCACGCACCGGTCCGCCGAGTTCGCGATCGGCGGCGACCATGATCCCGAAGCGCCGGCCGAGCCGATTCTCGAGCGCGGCGCGATCGATCGCATCCTCGCCCATTTCCTCGGCGATCGCCTCGGCCGCGCGGTCGAGCGCGTCGACATAATTGCGCTCGGCGTGAAACCAGTCGCGCACTTCCTCCCAGGGAAAACGCGCTGCTTCGGCAGCGCCCGCCTCGAACCGGTCGTCGAACGCGCGCAATTGCTCTTGCGATCGGCGAAACGCGGCATGCAGCGCGACCATCCGCCGCGCGAGCTGCGGCTGTTGCCGCGCCCCGCGGCGCAAGGTCGCTTCGTCGAGCCGCGCATCGGGCACGCTGGGATCGCTCGACGCCTCGATCGCATCGACCAGCAACATCCCTTCGTCGGCGGCGGCGATCGTCTCCCAATCGGCAGGGAAGGCGCGGGCCAGCGCCACCATTACCAATGGCGTGATCGGGCGGTCGCCATTCTCGATCTGCGACAGATAGCTGACCGATACCGATAGCTGCGTCGCCAAGGCGCGCTGGCTCAATCCCAGCCGCTGGCGCAGCGCGCGGATCCGATGTCCGGCAAAAATACGGCGGATGCCTTCGGCCATGGACATGGAATAGTTTGCAAACCTACCCTCGGCAAGTTTGCAACATTACAGTTGCGAAGGCAGGCTGCTAGGGGAAAGAGGTCGGGTTCTGAAGGAGTCTCCATGTCGTCGACCATCGCCGAACTCGAGAAGAAGCGCGCCGCGGCCCGTTTGGGCGGCGGAGAGAAGCGCATCGCCGCGCAGCATGCCAAGGGCAAGCTGACCGCGCGCGAGCGGTTGAACGTGCTGCTCGACGAGGGATCGTTCGAGGAGCTCGACATGTATGTCGAGCATAATTGCGTCGATTTCGGCATGCAGGACCAGATCATCCCCGGCGACGGCGTGGTCACCGGATCGGGTACGATCAACGGCCGGCTGGTGTTCGTCTTCAGCCAGGACTTCACCGTGTTCGGCGGCTCGCTGTCCGAGCGGCACGCGCAAAAGATCTGCAAGATCATGGACATGGCGATGAAGGTCGGCGCGCCCGTGATCGGCCTCAACGATTCGGGCGGCGCGCGCATCCAGGAAGGCGTCGCCTCGCTGGGCGGCTATGCCGAAGTGTTCCAGCGCAACGTGCTCGCCTCGGGCGTGGTGCCGCAGCTGTCGCTGATCATGGGCCCGTGCGCGGGCGGCGCGGTCTATTCGCCGGCGATGACCGACTTCATCTTCATGGTGAAGGATTCCTCCTACATGTTCGTCACCGGTCCCGACGTGGTGAAGACGGTGACCAACGAAGTGGTGACACAGGAGGCGCTGGGCGGCGCCATCACCCACACCACCAAGACATCGGTCGCCGACGTCGCGTTCGAGGACGATATCGAGGCGCTGCTGGCGGCGCGCGACTTCATCGATTTCCTGCCCGCGTCGAACCGCGAGCCCGTTCCGGAGCGCCCGTCATCGGACCCCTGGGACCGGATCGAGGAAAGCCTCGACACCCTGATCCCGGCCTCGGCCAACCAGCCCTATGACATGCACGAGCTGATCCGGAAGACGGTCGACGAAGGCGATTTCTTCGAAATCCAGCCCAAGCATGCCGGCAACGTGATCTGCGGGTTCGGCCGGATCGAGGGGCGGACGATCGGCGTGGTCGCCAACCAGCCGATGGTGCTGGCCGGCGTGCTCGACATCAATTCCTCCAAGAAGGCGGCGCGCTTCGTCCGCTTCTGCGACGCGTTCGAGATTCCGATCATCACTTTCGTCGACGTCCCCGGCTTCCTGCCCGGCACCGCGCAGGAGCATAACGGCATCATCAAGCACGGCGCCAAATTGCTGTTCGCTTATGCCGAGGCGACCGTGCCCAAGATCACCGTCATCACGCGCAAGGCCTATGGCGGCGCCTATGACGTCATGGCGTCCAAGCATCTGCGCGGCGACCTCAATTACGCCTGGCCGACCGCCGAAATCGCGGTGATGGGCGCCAAGGGCGCGGTCGAGATCATCTTCCGCGGCAAGACGCCCGACGAGATCGCCGAGCGCACCGCCGAATATGAGGCACGCTTCGCCAATCCGTTCGTCGCGGCGGCCAAGGGATTCATCGACGAAGTGATCCAGCCGCATTCGACGCGTCGGCGCATCGCTTTGGGCTTGCGGAAATTGCGGAACAAGAGCCTCGAAAATCCGTGGAAGAAGCACGACAACATCCCGCTTTGACGAAAGGCCGCCCCTCATGATCTCGATCCTCGCTTTGTTGCTCCAGGCCGCTCCCGCACCGGCGGCGGTCGCGCCGTGGACGGTAACGACCCGTCCCAAGACCGATCCCGCCATCACCTCGACGGTGACCGGCACGTCCTCGGCCGATGGCAATGCCAAGCTCGTCGTGCGCTGCGACGCGGGCAAGGCGAACGTCGTATCGGTACAGCTGTTCAGCCGCACGCCGCTGGGCGGCCCGCCCGCGCGCCCGGTATCGCTGACCTTCGACGCCAACACGCCGATGATCGACAATTGGGAATTCGTCCAGCAGGGCGCGTTCCAGCGTGATGACGTGGCCGTGACCACGCTGACCACCGCGCTCGCCGCGGCCAAGACGATCAAGATGCACACCACGACGACGACCGGCGAGCCGATCGATGCCAGCTTCACCGGCCCGGCGAGCGCGCAGCCGATCACCTCGGTGCTGGCGGCGTGCGGCTATACGCTCGGCCAGCCGCCCGTCCGCGCGCCCGAGCCCAAGGACAAGAAAGCGGATAAGTGAAGCTCGGCCGCCTCAACCATGTCGGGGTCGCGACCCCCTCGATCGCCGACGCCATTCCCTATTGGCGTGACGTCATGGGTGCGACCGTGATCCACGATCCGTTCGACCTGCCCGCGCAGGGCGTGAAAGTGTGTTTCGTCGACACGCCGAACACCCAGATCGAGCTGATCGAGCCGCTGGGCGAGGCGTCGCCGATCCGCGCCTTTCTCGAGAAGAACCCGGCCGGCGGCCAGCATCACCTTTGCTACGAAGTGCCCGACATCATGGCAGCCAAGGCCTGGTTCGAGGGCAAGGGCGCGAAAGTGCTCGGCGAGCCGCGCATCGGCGCGCACGGCACGCCGATCTTCTTCGTCCATCCCAAAGACATGGGCGGCGTGCTGACCGAGATCATGGAGACGCCCAAGGACGGGCATTGAAAACACTTCCCCTCTCCCCTTGTGGGAGAGGGTTGCGCAGACTTGGGTCGGCGAAGCCGGCCTTAGTCGGAGCTGGGTGAGGGGATATGCGGTCGCGCAGCGACCGCGCGAAGCTTCGCTTCGCGGGCCCCTCACCAACCTTCGCTAGGCACCCCGGCGAAGGCCGGGGTACCAAGCTTCGGTATCCCTCTCCCCTATCCAGGGGCGAGGGAGGAAAGAGGGAACCGAATGGCCTACGAACACATCCTGACCGAGCGCAAAGGCGACGTGCTGGTCGTGACGCTCAACCGCCCCGACCGGCTCAACGCCGCGCCGCCGGCGATGTTCGTCGAGATCGGCCAGGCACTCGCCGATCTGAACGGTGCGCGCGCCGTGCTGATCACCGGTGCCGGCCGCGCCTTCTGCTCGGGGGCCGATGTCGGCGGCGGCGCCTTGATGGCCAGCGAGCGCGGGCTCGACCCGGGGCAGGCGACCTACGATGCGCTGACCGACAGCTACAACCCGACGCTTGCGGCGATCGCGGCGCTGTCGGTACCCGTCGTCACCGCGGTGCGCGGACCGGCGGCCGGGATCGGCTGTAGCCTGGCGCTCGCCGCCGACTTCTGCGTCGCCTCGGACACGGCCTATTTCCTCCAGGCCTTCGTCAATATCGGCCTGGTCCCCGACGGTGGCGCCAGCTGGATGCTCACCCGCCTGATCGGGCGTCCGCGCGCGACCGAGATGATGATGCTGGGCGAACGCGTCCCCGCCGCCAAGGCGGTCGATTGGGGCATGATCTACAAGGCTGTCGCCGACGATGCGCTCGATGCCGGGGCGCTGGCGCTGGCCGAACGGCTTGCCGCCGGCCCGACCGTCGCGCTCGGCATGATGCGCCGCCAGCTGCACGAGGCGCTGGAGAGCGATTACGCCGCGGCGATGCAGCGCGAGGCCGACAATCAGCGCGCCGCGCGGGCGACGCACGATTCGATGGAAGGCGGCATGGCCTTCCTCCAGAAGCGCAAGGCCGAGTTCAAGGGCGCTTGAGCCATCAAAAAGGAGCGCCTCCCGCTGGAGGCCGGATACGATCATGACGACCAACCCGACTCCCGACGACTGGAAGGCGCTCGCCGACAAGGAAGTGAAGGGCAGGGACCTGACCTGGCACACCCCGGAAGGGATCGAGGTCAAGCCGCTCTACACTGCCGAGGACGTCGCCGGCGTCGATCCCGGGCTGCCCGGCTTCGCGCCGTTCACGCGTGGCGTGCGCGCGTCGATGTATGCCGGCCGGCCCTGGACGATCCGCCAGTACGCCGGCTTCTCGACCGCCGAGGAATCGAACGCTTTCTATCGCCGCAACCTGGCGGCGGGGCAGAAGGGCCTGTCAGTCGCGTTCGATCTCGCGACGCACCGCGGCTATGACAGCGACCATCCGCGCGTGACCGGCGATGTCGGCAAGGCGGGGGTCGCGATCGACACGATCGACGACATGAAGATCCTGTTCGACGGCATTCCGCTCGACCAGATGTCGGTCAGCATGACGATGAACGGCGCGGTGATCCCGATCCTCGCCTTCTTCATCGTCGCGGGCGAGGAACAGGGCGTGCCGCAGGCCCAGCTCGACGGCACCATCCAGAACGACATCCTCAAGGAGTTCATGGTCCGCAACACGTACATCTATCCGCCGGCGCCGAGCATGCGGATCATCGCGGACATCATCGCCTATACCTCGGCGCACATGCCGAAATTCAACTCGATCTCGATCTCCGGCTATCACATGCAGGAAGCCGGGGCGACGCAGGTCCAGGAACTCGCCTTCACGATCGCCGACGGGCGCGAATATGCCAAGGCGGCGATGGCGGCGGGGCTCGATATCGACAAGTTCGCCGGGCGGCTGTCCTTCTTCTTCGCGATCGGGATGAACTTCTTCATGGAAGTCGCCAAGCTGCGCGCGGCCCGCAAGCTGTGGCACCGCGTGATGAGCGACCTCGGCGCCAAGGACGAGCGCTCGAAGATGCTGCGCACGCATTGCCAGACCAGTGGCGTCTCGCTGCAGGAACAGGATCCGTACAATAACGTCATCCGCACCACGGTCGAGGCGATGGCGGCTGCATTAGGCGGCACGCAGAGCCTCCACACCAACGCGCTCGACGAAGCGATCGCACTCCCGACCGATTTCTCCGCCCGCATCGCGCGCAACACCCAGATCGTGCTGCAGGAAGAAACCGGGATCACGCATGTCGTCGATCCCCTGGGCGGCTCTTATTATGTCGAGGCGCTGACCCAGGAACTCTATGATCGCGCCTGGGAGATCATCGAGCGTGTCGAGGGCGAAGGCGGCATGGCCAATGCCGTCGCGCAAGGGTGGCCCAAGGCGATGATCGAGCAAGCCTCGGCGGCGCGCCAGGCCCGGGTCGATCGCGGCGAGGACGTGATCGTCGGGGTCAACAAATACCGGCTCGCCGAGGAAGCCGATATCGACATCCTCGACGTCGACAATCACGCGGTGCGTGACTCGCAGATCGCGCGGATCAAGCGGGTCAAGGCCGGCCGCGACGAGGCGGCGTGCCGGGCGGCACTCGATGCGTTGCGTGCGGGTGCCAAAGGGGGAGAGAACCTGCTTGGCCTCGCGATCGAATGCGCCCGCAAGCGCGCCACGCTCGGCGAGATCTCGTCGGCGATGGAGGACGTGTTCGGGCGCTATGGCACCAAGCCGACCCCGGTGTCGGGCGTCTATGGCGGTGCGTATGACCAGGATGCGCGCTGGGAGAATCTGCTGGCGGGCGTCGCCGCGACCGAGCGCCGGCTCGGCCACAAGCCGCGCATGCTCGTGGCCAAGATGGGGCAGGACGGCCATGATCGCGGCGCCAATCTGGTCAGCTCGATGTTCGGCGATCTCGGCTTCGAAGTGGTGCCGGGGCCCTTGTTCCAGACGCCCAAGGAAGCCGCGATGCTCGCGCTCGACAGCGACGTCGACGTGGTCGGCGCGTCGAGCCTCGCGGCGGGGCACAAGACGCTGATCCCCGAACTGATCGGCCATCTTCGCGATGCCGGCCGCGCCGACATCAAGGTCATCGCCGGCGGCGTGATCCCGGCGCAGGACTACGATTTCCTCCGCGAAGCTGGGGTGCAGGCCATCTTCGGCCCCGGCACCAATCTGATCAAGGCGGCGGAGGACGTGCTCCGCCTGCTCGGTCATAATATGCCCCCTGAAGAAGAGGCTGCGGAATGAGTGATATTACAATCAAAAGCCCCTCCCCTTCAGGGGAGGGGTTGGGGTGGGGCAGTGCCACAAAGAGTGCGCTCGGTGAGACATCCCCCACCCCCAACCCCTCCCCTGAAGGGGAGGGGCTTAGGAAGTGGACCCGCGACGAAATCGCTTCCCTCTTCGACCTCCCTTTCACCGAACTCGTGTTCCGCGCGGCCGAGGTGCATCGCGCGCATCACGCTGCCAACGAGGTGCAGCTGTCGACCTTGCTGTCGATCAAGACCGGCGGTTGCCCCGAGGATTGCGGCTATTGCTCGCAATCGTCGAGCCATGAGACTGGCCTGAAGGCAACCAAGCTGATGGACGTCCGCGCGGTGCTGCAGGCGGCGGCTGAAGCCAAGGACAATGGCTCGTCGCGTTTCTGCATGGGGGCGGCGTGGCGCAACCCCAAGGACAGGGACATCCCCGCGCTCGTCCAGATGGTGAAGGGCGTGCGCGCAATGGGGATGGAGACCTGCATGACGCTCGGCATGCTGACGCCCGCTCAGGCGCAGGCTTTGGGCGAGGCGGGGCTCGACTATTACAACCACAATATCGATACCTCGCCAGAGAATTACGCCAACGTCATCTCGACGCGCAGCTTCGAGGACCGGATCGAGACGCTCGACAATGTCCGCGGCGCGGGGATCAACGTGTGCTGTGGCGGCATCGTCGGCATGGGCGAGACGCGCGCCGACCGCGTCGGCTTCATCCACGCGCTCGCCAGCCTGCCGGTGCATCCCGAGAGCGTGCCGATCAATGCGCTGGTGCCGGTCAAGGGCACGGTGCTCGGCGACATGCTGGCCGACACCCCGCTCGCCAAGATCGACGATATCGAGTTTGTCCGCACCGTTGCGGTCGCGCGGATCACGATGCCGGGAAGTATGGTGCGCTTGTCGGCGGGGCGAGAGAGCATGTCGGAGGCAGCGCAGGCTTTGTGCTTCCTGGCGGGCGCCAATTCGATCTTCACCGGTGAGAAGCTCCTGACGACGGGCAATGCCGGCGAGGACAAGGACGCGGCGCTGTTCGCGAAGCTCGGGCTGACGCCGATGGCCGCTGAGCAGCGCAGCGTGATGGAAGCGGCGGAGTGATCGTGATCGCACTCGTCCTGTCCGCAGCAATCTATACGCCGCCGCCCTGTAAAGATGTCGCGCCCGGCGGTGATCGGCGCTGCGCCATCGCAGATTTCCGACGAGCGGACCGGCGGATGAAGATCTCGTTTCAGCGAGCCGTACACCGGTTGCGATCTTGTCGGCCGCTTAATGCGACGCGTTGCGACGATCGGCCGGGAGCTATCCGGGTGTTCAGCAGAGAACAGCAGACTTGGACGGCGTGGCGAGACGCGCATTGCGACGTCATAGCCTTCGGCGTCGAGAAGACGTCGGCGGAAACGATGGTCCGTATGGACTGCCGAACCGGACTGACACTTACACGGATCAAAGAAATAGAAGCGGTAGGCAGATACTGATGTTCAAGAAAATCCTGGTCGCCAATCGCGGCGAGATCGCCTGCCGCGTGTTTCGCACCGCGAAGAAGATGGGGATCGCGACGGTCGCGGTCTATTCCGACGCCGATGCGCGCAGCCCGCACGTGCTGATGGCGGACGAGGCGGTGCGGCTTGGGCCGGCACCGGCGGCGGAATCGTACCTGAAGGCCGAGCTGATCCTCGATGCCGCCAGGATCACCGGCGCCGACTGCATCCATCCAGGCTACGGCTTCCTGTCCGAACGCGAGAGCTTCGCGCGCGCCTGTGCCGAAGCCGGGATCGCCTTCGTCGGCCCGCCGCCCAACGCGATCGCGGCGATGGGCGACAAGATCGAATCGAAGAAGCTCGCCAAGGCGGCCGGGGTTAACGTCGTGCCCGGCTTCCTCGGCGAGATCGCGGACACCGATGAGGCAGTGAAGATCGCCTCCGACATCGGCTATCCGGTGATGATGAAGGCCTCGGCCGGCGGCGGCGGCAAGGGCATGCGGCTCGCCTGGAGCGAGCAGGACGTGCGCGAAGGGTTCGAGGCGACCAAGCGCGAAGGCCTTGCCTCGTTCGGCGACGACCGCGTGTTCATCGAGAAGTTCATCGAAAGCCCGCGCCATATCGAGATCCAGGTGCTGGGCGATCAGCACGGCACCATCGTCTATCTCAACGAACGCGAATGCTCGGTGCAGCGCCGCCACCAGAAAGTGGTCGAGGAAGCGCCGTCGCCGTTTGTCAGCCCCGAAATGCGCCGCAAGATGGGCGAGCAGGCGGTCGCGCTGTCGCGCGCGGTCGGCTATTATTCGGCCGGCACCGTCGAGCTGATCGTGTCGGGCGCCGACACCTCAGGTGAGGGCTTCTACTTCCTCGAAATGAATACCCGGCTCCAGGTCGAACACCCGGTCACCGAGGAGATTACCGGGCTCGACCTGGTCGAGCAGATGATCCGCGTCGCGGCGGGCGAGAAGCTTTCGTTCGGGCAGAGCGATGTGCGGATCGACGGCTGGTCGATCGAGAATCGCGTCTATGCCGAGGATCCCTATCGCGGCTTCCTGCCGTCGATCGGGCGGCTGGTGCAGTACGATCCGCCGGCCGAGGTGGATGCCGCCGAGGGCCGCACGCGCGTCGACGACGGCGTCCTCGAGGGCGGCGAGGTCAGCATGTTCTACGATCCGATGATCGCCAAATTGATCACCTGGGCGCCGACGCGCGAGGAAGCGATCGATCGCCAGATCGCGGCGATCGACGAATTCGTCATCGATGGACCCGGCAACAATCTCGATTTCCTGTCGGCGCTGATGCAGCATCCGCGCTTCCGCGACGGTGCGCTGACCACCGGCTTCATCGCCGAGGAATATCCCGACGGCTTCACCGGCGCGCCGGCCTCGCCCGATCTGCTCAAGGCACTGGCTGCGGTCGCCGCCTTTGCCGCCACCGCGGAGGCCGATCGCGCGCGGCGGATCGATGGCCAGCTCGGCAAGCGCCTGCGCCCGCCATCGGCCTGGACGGTACGGATCGATGGCACGGACCATCAGGTCGACATCTCGACCGACGGCGTGGTCGTCGATGGCGACGATCTCGACCTGGCGCTCGAATATACGCCCGGCGACCATATCGTGACCGCCGAGCTCGGCGATGAGGAGCTGACCGTGCGGATCGCCCGCACGCGGACGGGCTTCCGGCTGACGACGCGGGGTGCGTCGCATGTCGCGCGCACCTTGCCCGCGCATGTCGCGCCTTATGCCCAGCATCTGATCGAGAAGATCCCGCCCGATCTCTCCAAATTCCTGATTGCACCGATGCCCGGTTTGCTCGTCCGGCTCGACGTCAAGGAAGGCGACGCCGTCCAGGCGGGGCAACCGCTGGCAGTGGTCGAGGCGATGAAGATGGAGAATATCCTGCGCGCGGAAAAGGCGGCGACGGTAAAGTCGGTGGAGGCCAAGACCGGGGACAGTCTAGCGGTCGATCAGGTGATCCTGGAGCTCGAATAGCCAGTTTGGAGTCTGTTTCAGCGAAGCTGAAACAGGTGCGGCACTAGAACCGATCGATATTCGGACGGCGCGTATCGGCTCTTTTTCAATCCTCCCCCTGGCGGGCAGGGCAATCGCGTATGGATGGGATGGGCGCCGAGCCATATCGTCGAGTTGACCGTCATGCCGGACTTGTTCCGGCATCCAACACGCAACCAGGGACGGATTCCGTTGTGGAAGGTTGGACCCCGGAACAAGTCCGGGGTGACGAGGACTGAAGCCGAAAGCGAACGGTCCAGATCGCAGCCCCGAATTCATATGCGATAGTCCCGCCCTGGCGGCAGAGGATTATATGAATGTCGATCCATCCTCGACCGCATCACGACCGCGAAGCGGGAAACATGAACCGAACCGGCCCGATTGCGACAAAATAAGACATATTCGGGATGGACCTCTGTCCTACCGGCCGCCATGCTTTCGTTCATGAAACGGTCGCGTATCGCCTTGATGCTCACCGTCGTGCTGCCGCTCCAGGCCTGCATGGTGGGGCCGAACTACAAGCCGCCGGCGAGCGCCTCGCTTGGCGTGCCCGATACCTATTCCGGCCCGGCGACCACCGGCGCGCTGCCCGATATCTCGACCTGGTGGATGTCGTTCGGCGACGCCGAGATGACCAGCATCATCGACCGCGCGCGGCGCGACAATCTCGACATCGCGCAAGCGGTGGCGCGGCTGAAACAGGCGCGCGAGGGACTCGTCCAGGCGCGCGCCTCATTATTGCCGACGGTCAGCGGATCGGCCGGCTATAGCCGCAATTTGCTCGATTCGGTTGGCCCGCGCGACAATTTCTCGATCGGCGCCGATGCCAGTTACCAGGCCGATCTGTTCGGCGGCACGCGCCGCTCGATCGAAGCGGCTCGGGCGACAGAGCAAGCCTCGGGCTATGACCTCGCCACCGTCCAGACCTCGGTCGCGTCGGAGGCCGCGCGCAATTACATCCTGGCCCGCCAATATCAGTCCGCGCTCAAGATCGCGCGCGACAGCCTGGCGATCCAGGACGACAATCTGGAGATCGCCGGGTTCCGCGTCCAGGCGGGGCTGGTCTCGAGCCTCGACCAGGAACAAGCGCGCGCGCAACGTGCCCAGACCGCCGCGCAGATCCCGACGATCGAACAGAATTACGCCGCCGCAGTGAATCGGTTGGGCGTGCTGACCGGCCAGGCGCCGGGGGCGCTCAAGGCCGAGCTCGACGCGGTGCAGCCGATCCCGATGGGCCCGGCCGATATTCCGACGGGAATCCCCGGCGACGTGCTCCGCCAGCGCCCCGACGTCCGCTCGGCCGAACGCAATCTCGGCGCCGCGACCGCGCAGATCGGGGTGGAGAAAGCGGCGCTCTACCCGGCGCTCAACATCACCGGCAATATCGGCACCTCGGCCTCCGCGCTCGGCAGTATCGCCAATGTCATCACCGGCAGCCTGTTCGCCGGGCTGACCCAGCTGATCTTCGACGGCGGCCGCACGCGCAGCCGGGTACGCTCGCAGGAGGCCGCCGCCGAGGGCGCCTTCGCTGCCTACAAATCGACCGTGCTGACCAGCCTGGAGGATGTCGAGAACGCGCTCCAGGCGCTGCAGGCGGCGAAGCAGCGTCAGCGCGAGTTCGCGGTCGCGCTCGATGCGTCGAACGCCGCGGCGATCCTCGCGCGCAGCCAATATCGTGCCGGGCTGACCGACATCACCACGCTCAACAATAGCGAGGCGGCGCTGCTCTCGGCGCAGAACGGCTTGAACAGCGCGCGCGGCGATCAGGCACAGGCGATGGTCGCGCTCTACCTCGCGCTCGGCGGCGGGTGGGATGCCACCAAGCCGCCCGAACTCCCGCAGGGATAAGAACATGGCGACCAACCAGGCCGAACTCGACGCATTCCTCGGCGGGCGCCCGCCGTCCAAATTCAAGCGCTATGCCCTGTGGGCGGGGATCGCGATCGGCGTCCTGCTCCTCGTCCTGCTGCTGATGCGGCTGTTCGGCGCCGCCGAGAAATCGGGCTATGCGACCGAGCAGGCGCAAAAGGGCAATCTGACCGTTACCGTGTCGGCGACCGGCAAGCTCGCGCCGATCAACCAGGTGACGGTCGGCTCGCAGCTGTCGGGCCAGGTCATCAAGGTACTGGTCGACGTCAACGACCGCGTCACTGCCGGCCAGCCTCTGGCGTTGATCGACCCCTCGCAGTTCGACGATCAGGTCAAGCAGGCGCAGGCAACCTTGGCCGCGAACAACGCCGCGGTCGGCCAGGCGCAGGCGACGCTTGCTCAGTCCAAAGCGACGCTCTCGCGCTATCAGGAAGTCAGCCGGCTGTCGGGCGGCCGCGTGCCGGCCAAGACCGAGATGGACCAGGCGATCGCCGATCGCGATCGCGCTTTGGCCAATCTCAGCGCGGCCAATGCCAATGTCATATCGGCGCGCGCCGCTTTGTCGTCGGCGCAGACCCAGCGCGTGCGCGCGGTGATCCGCTCGCCCGTCACCGGCGTGGTGCTGGCGCGCCAGATCGATCCCGGCCAGACCGTGGCGGCGTCGTTCAACACGCCGACCCTGTTCGTCATCGCCCAGGACTTGCGCCAGATGAAGCTGGAAGTCGCGATCGACGAAGCCGATGTCGGCAACGTCAAGCAGGGTCAGCGCGCAACCTTCACCGTCGACGCTTTCCCCGGCAAGACCTTCCCGGCGATGATCACCCGGGTCGATGTCGGCTCGAACCTGTCGGTACAGGATGCGAGCTCGTCCTCGTCGACCTCATCGTCGGGCTCCACCACCGCGCAGGTCGTGTCCTACGCCGCCGATCTCTCGGTCGCCAATCCCGACGAGCAGTTGCGGCCGGGGATGACCGCGACCGCCGATATCGTGACGATGGAAAAGAAGAACGTCCTGCTCGTCCCCAACGCCGCTTTGCGCTTCAAGCCGCAGGCTGCGGGCGCGCCCGCGGCGCAGGCCAGCGGCGGGATTGCCGGCGCGCTCACGCCACGGATGCGGCGGCGGGGCGGCGGCGACAGCGCGGCGCCGCTCGAACGCGGCTCCAAGCAGAGCGTCTATGTCAAACAGGCCGATGGCAGCCTGAAGGCGATATCGGTCACCACCGGCGACAGCGACGGGACCATGACCGAGATCACCGGCGGCGACTTGCAGCCGGGGATGCAGGTCGTGACGGGCCAGCTGGCGGGATCGGGCAGCAGCAGTTCCGGCAGCAGTCGGCGGCGCTCGGGTGCCGGCGCCGGTGGGGGCGGTAATGGGGGCGGCGGCGGGCAGCGCGGTGGCTGATAAGGCTCCCCAGACTGTCGGCGATCCGCTGATCCGGCTGCGCGGCGTCACCAAGACCTATGGCACCGGCGCGACCGCGTTCCAGGCGCTCAAGGGCGTCGACCTCGACATTGCGGCGGGCGATTTCGTCGCGGTGATGGGGCCGTCGGGGTCGGGCAAATCGACGACGATGAACATCCTCGGCTGCCTCGACGTGCCGACCGACGGCGAATTCATCTTCATGGGACATCACGTCGAAAGCCTCGACCGCGATCAGCGCGCGCTGCTCCGGCGCAAATATTTCGGCTTCGTGTTCCAGGGCTTCAACCTGCTCGCGCGCACCTCCGCCTTGGAGAATGTCGAGCTGCCGCTGCTCTATCGCGGCGACGCCAAGGCGGAACGGCGCGAGATGGCGATGGCGGCGCTGGACCAGGTCGGATTGAAGGAATGGTGGGACCATACTCCAGGCGAATTGTCGGGCGGCCAGCAACAACGCGTCGCCATCGCCCGGGCGATCGCCACCAAACCTGCCGTGCTGCTCGCCGATGAGCCGACCGGCAATCTCGACAGCGAACGTTCGATCGAGATCATGGAATTGCTGGCGGATCTCAACAAGAATCCCGGCATCACCGTGCTGATGGTGACCCACGAGCGCGAGATGGCGGCGTTCGCCAGGACCATCGTCCATTTCAAGGATGGATTGGTCGAGCGCGTCGAGGCCGGGCATGCGCAAGGGGAGAGGGTGGGATGAGGGCCATAGTCCCTTCTCCCTGGAGGGGAGAAGGATACGTAGCCTTAGCGACGCAGGAGCTTAGGCGGAGTTGGATGAGGGTGAGCGGCGCGCAGCGCCGCGCGGTCGCCGTGCGACCGCTTACCCCTCACCCAGCTCCGACTAAGGCTCTGACGAGCCTAAGTCTGCGCAACCCTCTCCCCCTCTGGGGAGAGGGGATTTAGCCATGCTCGGCACCACCTTCATCCTCGCGCTACGATCGATCCGGCGCCACTTGCTGCGGTCGTTCCTGACCGTGCTCGGCATCGTCATCGGCGTCGCCGCGGTGGTCGCGATGGTGACCCTGGGCAAGGCGACCACGCTCCAGGTCCAGAAATCGATCGCCAGCCTCGGCACCAACGTGCTCCAGATCCGTCCCGGCCAGGGCTTCGGGCGCGGCGGCGGCGGGCCGCGGCCGCCCGATTTCGACCCGCAGGATGTCGAGGCGATCGGCAAGCAGATCACCGGCGTCACCGCGGTCGCGCCGCAAGCGCAATCGAGCGGCACGGCGATCTATGAAGGCCAGAATTGGTCGACCACGATCAACGGCACGACCAACGGCTATTTCCAGGTCCAGCCCTGGCCGCTGACCAGCGGCCGCTATTTCACGCCTGCCGAGGAAGCCTCGGGCAAGGCGGTCTGCATCATCGGCAGCACGGTCTATACCAATCTCTACAAGACCGCGCCGGCGCTCGGCACGCGGATGCGCATCGCCGGCATTTCATGCGACGTCATCGGCATCCTGACGACCAAGGGCCAGTCGGGCTTTGGCGGCGATCAGGACGATGTCGTGATCATGCCGATCAAGGCGGTGCAGCGGCGGATGACGGGCAATACCGACGTGCGGCTGATCCTGGTCGGCGTCGACGAAGCCTATTCGACCGCGCAGGTCCAGGCGTCGATCACCGATCTGCTGCGCGAACGCCGCCACATCACCGGTGGCAAGGACGACGATTTCAACATCTTCGACACTAAGCAGATTTCGGACACGCTGAGCAGCACGACGACCTTGCTCACCAATATCGTCACCGCGGTTGCCGGGATCAGCCTGATCGTCGGCGGCATCGGCATCATGAACATCATGCTGGTCTCGGTCACCGAGCGCACGCGAGAGATCGGCATCCGCCTGGCGATCGGCGCGGTCGCCAACGAAGTGCTGATGCAATTCCTGGTCGAGGCGGTGGTGCTGTCGTGCCTGGGCGGGCTGATCGGGCTGGTGCTGGGACAGTTGGCGGTGATCCTGTTGTCGGTGCTCGGGCAATTGCCGTTCATCTTCGACGTCCAGATCAACGTCATCGCTTTCCTGATCTCGGGCGCGATCGGGGTGGTGTTCGGCTTCTTCCCGGCGCGCCGGGCGGCATCGCTCAACCCGATCGACGCGCTGCGGCACGAATGAGCGTGAACGGCTCGAATTAGGTTTCGAGGCGGCTGCGGATCTGTCCGAACTTGGCCATCAGTTCGTCGAGCTCCTCTTCGGTATCGACATCGATCAGCTCGTCGGGGTGCGTGACGACATGGCGCCCGGCCAGGATGAGGTCGCGCGCCCCCGCATCGCCTTCCAGCGTTTCGAGCGCGTCGAAGCGGTTGGCGCCGAACAAGGCGGGCGGCCTGGGGTGCATGCCGTCGCTCGATGCGACGATCGTGTCGGGGCCGGTCGCCGCATCGAACAGGCGATGGATCTGCGCCGCGGTCACCCGCGGCATGTCGGCAAGCGCGATCAGCACCGCCTGGATCCCCGGACCGCGCGCCGCCGCGACGCCCATCTTCAGCGACAGCGACAATCCCTGTTCGGGGCGCCTATTGTGCACTTCGTGATAGCCGCGCGCGGCATAATCGAGCTGGACGCCGTCGCGCACCACCACGCGCCGGGCGAACGGCACCGCTTCCAACGCCGTGACGACGTGCATGCCGAGCGGCTGGCCCAGGAACATCTCGGTGAGTTTGTCGGATAGGCCGAAGCGCGCCGACTTGCCCGCGGCGAGCAGGATCAATGCGGTGGTTTCAGGTGCGATCATGCAAGGCTCCCACCATGCCGGCGGCGATCGACAGCGCGATCTCGGCCGGGCCGACCGCGCCGATGTCGATCCCGGCGGGAGCATCGATGCGATCGAGGTCGGAGTTTGAAACGCCCAGCGCGCTTAGTCGCTCCCGCCGCGCGGCATGACTGCGCCGCGATCCCAACGCGGCGATATAACCGGTCGGTGCCGCCAGCGCGGCGGCGAGCGCCGGGTCGTCGATCTTGGTGTCGTGCGACAGCGTGATGACGGCGGTTGCCGCGTCGGGCTTGAGCGCGGCGACCGCCTCGTCGGGCCAGCGGTCGTCGAGCGTCACGCCGGGGAAACGCTCGGCGGTCAGGAAGCGCGCGCGCGGATCGATCACCGTCGTCGTGATGCCGAGCTCGCGCGCCAGCCCGGTCAGCGCCTGGGCGATCTGCACCGCGCCGACGATCAGCAGCCGGCGCGGCGGCTCGTAACGATTGACGAAGGCGGCGCCTTCGATGGGTCGCAGGCTCGACTGACCGGTGTCGAGGTCGGTGATCACGTCGAGCGGCTTGCCGGTGGCCCGTGCCTCGGCGATGCGGTCGAACAATTCGGGATCGAAACCGTCGGCGGCGACCGGCTGGACCATCACCGCGATCTCGCCGCCGCAGGGGAGCCCGACTTCCCACGCCGCGGCATCGGCGACGCCATAATGTTTGAGCTGGAACGGCGCGCCGGCGATCACCTCGGCGGCGGCGGTCATGATGTCGGTCTCGACACAGCCGCCCGACACCGATCCCTCGAACCGCCCGTCCTGATGGACGATCATATGGCTGCCGCGCGGGCGCGGCGCGGAGCCCCAGGTAGAGACGACCGTGGCCAGCGCCATCGGCGCGCCCCGCCAGGCCAAAGCGGCGGCGATGACGGCGTCGTTATCGGCCATTCGAGCAAACCGATAGTTCGTCATGCCGGGCTTGTCCCGGCATCCAACGTGCAACAACGGCTGGATTCCGTTTTGGAGGGTTGGACCCCGGCACAAGGCCGGGGTGACGGCGTGGACAGGTCATACCGGCGGCAACCCAGCCAGCAGCTTATCGAGCGTGATCGGAAAGTCCCGCACCCTCACTCCGGTCGCATTGTAAACCGCATTCGCCACCGCCGCGCCGGCCCCCGAGATCCCCAACTCGCCCACCGCCTTGGCCCCGACCGGATTGGCCTGATCGTCGACCTGCTCGATGAAATGGCATTCGACCGCCGGGGCGTCGGCATGGACCGCGACATGATATTCGCCGAAATCGGGGTTCACGAACTGCCCGGTGCGGGTGTCGACCACCGCGTCCTCGCTCAGCGCATAGCCGATGCCCCAGATCATCCCGCCGACCATCTGGTTGCGCGCGGTCTTCTCGTTGAGCACGCGGCCGACATCGAACACGCCGATCAGCCGCCGAACGCGGATTTCGCCGGTGACCGCGTTGACCGCGACCTCGGCGAATTGCGCGCCATGACTGGCCTGGCTGGTGCGGCGGCTGACCTGGCCGGGGCCGGTCTTGCCAAGGGCGGCGATCGGCTTGCCGCGGACCAGCTCGGCGATCGGCGAGGATCGTCCCCCGGCGCTGACCATGCCGTCCTTGAGCGCCAATTCCTCGGGCGCCGCGTTCATCCGCCGCGCGAGCTCGGCCAATATGTCCTCGCACGCCAGCGCCACCGCCGATCCGGAGCTTCCCGCCCCGAACGATCCGCCCGATCCCGCGCTGACCGGCAGGTCGCTGTCGCCGAGCCGGACGTCGATCGCCGATACCGGCAGCCCCAGCATCTCGCCCGCGACCTGCGCCAGCACGGTATAGGTGCCGGTGCCGATATCGGTCATGTCGGTCTCGATCACCGCGCGCCCTTCGGCGGTCAGCGTGACCCGCGCTTCGCTGTTGACGGTGAAATTACCGCGTAACGCCGCCGCCATGCCATGGCCGATCAGCCATTCGCCCTGGCGATTCTGGCCCGGCACCGGATTGCGCTGGTCCCAGCCGAACCGCCGCGCGCCTTCGTCATAGCATTGCAGCATCAGCCGCGTCGAAAACGGCTTGCCACTGGTCGGGTCGGTCTCGGGCTCGTTGCGACGGCGCAGCTCGATCGGATCGAGCCCGAGTTGCTCGGCCAGTTCGTCCATCGCGCATTCGACCGCGAAAGTGCCGACCGCTTCGCCCGGTGCACGCACCGCGCCCGAAGAGGGCAGGTCGACCACGGTGAGCGCGGTGGTCAGGCGGCGATGCTCGCCGGCATAAAGCGGGATCGTGCCGAAATGGACGGGCTCAAGAAAGCTCCTGTCCGGTTTTTGCGAGGTCACGCTGTCATGCGCGAAGGCGGCGATATGCCCGTCGGCGTCGCAGCCGATGCGGATGCGCTGCACCGTGTCGCCGCGATGATGGACCAAGGCAGCGGTCTGGCGGCGCGGCAGCGCGATCTTGACCGGGCGCCCGATCTCGCGCGCCGCGACGGCAGCCAGAATCGTTTCGGGCCCGACCCCGGTCTTGCCGCCGAACCCGCCACCGACATAGGGCGCCAATATTCGGACGCGGGCCGGATCGAGCCCCAATTGATTGGCGATCGTCTCGCGCGCGCCGTTCAGGACCTGAAGCGAGGCGCGGACGATCAAGTCGCCGCCTTCCCACCAGGCGGTGGTCGCGTGCGGCTCGAGCGCGGCGGGGAAATGCGGCGGGGTCGAATAGCTCTGGTCGAAGCGTACCTCAGCCGCCTCGATCGCCGCATCGACATCGCCTTTGACGATGTTGGGCAGGAAACCGATCTTGTGGTCGACCACCGGCGGCTGCTTGGCCGGATCGAACCGCCCCTCGCGCGTTTCGTACGTGACCGCGACCGCCAGCGCGGCGTCGCGCGCGATTTCCAGGCTTTCCGCGACGATCAAAGCGATCGGCTGGCCGAAATGATCGATCGCGTCGGTCCAGTCGCTCATCGGCTCGCGGCTGCTGCCGCCGCTCGACGGGAAATCGGGATGCTCGACGATCACCTTGACCACGCCCGGCATGGCCTCGGCGGCTTTGGTGTCGATGCTCAGCACCTTGCCCGCGCCGATCGCTGCCCCGACGATATGCGCATAGAGCGTTCCGTCGGGCGCGCCTTCGACCGCATAAGGCGCGGTGCCGCTGACCTTGAGCGGACCTTCGTAGCGGTCGATCCCCTTGCCGATCAGGCCCTGCACGCCCTTGTCGAGCGCGGCCGGGCGATAGGGGGCGTCCATGGCATGGTCGTTCATCGTCGCCTCCCGGTCACAAAACGCCGATAGGGCCGGGCGTCTGCAGATAGAGGAATCGGGTTGCGCATGACGGTTTTCAAGCGAATTCGCGTTGTAACGGTGCTGGCCATCGCCGCGCTGGCATCATCGGCGATGGCGGGGCAAGGTGGAAAGATGACGCCGCTTTCCGATCCCATCGTCATCGGCCATCGCGGGGCGAGCGGTGAACGCCCCGAACATACGCTGGCAAGCTACAACCTCGCGATCGACGAAGGCGCCGATTTCATCGAGCCCGATTTGGTCCTGACCAAGGACAATGTCTTCGTCGCTCGCCACGAGAACGACATTACCGGCACGACAGACGTCGCCGACCATCCCGAATTCGCCAGCCGCAAGACGACCAAGCTGATCGACGGCGAGAGCCATACCGGCTGGTTCACCGAGGATTTCACCCTCGCCGAGCTGAAGACCTTGCGCGCGAAGGAGCGGCTGCCGCAATTGCGCCCGGCCAATGCCGCCTATGACGGCAAGTTCGACATTCCGACGTTCGCCGAGATCATCGCTTTGGCCAAGCAACGCTCGAAAGAGGTCGGGCGGACGATCGGCATCTATCCCGAGACCAAGCACCCGACCTATTTCGCCTCGATCGGCAAGCCGATGGAGCGCCAGTTGGTCGCCGAACTGAAGCAAGCCGGCTGGGATTCGGCCGACGCGCCGGTATTCATCCAGAGCTTCGAGGTCGACAACCTCAAGCTGCTCCATACGATCACCAAGATCCGCCTGATCCAGCTGATGGATTCGACCGGCGGTCCCGCGGACAAGGCGGCGCCAAGCTATGCCGCGATGATCACGCCCGAGGGGCTCAAGCAGGTCGCGACCTATGCCTGGGGCATCGGCCCCAACAAGGACATGGTGGACAAGGGTGCGGGGGAGCCTTCGGCGCTGGTCGCCGATGCCCATGCCGCCGGCCTGCGCGTGCACGTCTGGACGTTCCGCGCGGAGAATTTCTTCCTGCCCGCCGGCCTCAAGCGCGGCGCCGATCCCCGCGCGCATGGCGATGTCGACACGGCCATCCGGCGCCAGCTTGCGGCGGGCATCGATGGCTTTTTCACCGATTTTCCGCTAATTGGATCGACCGCGCGTGCTGCCTATCGGGCGAGCGCGGGCAAATGACCCTTGGGGACGAGTAGATGCGTACAATCCTGATCGCCGCCGCGGCCGCCTTGCCGCTCCTGACCGGCGGATGCCTCGCCAAGACCGCGGTCGACGTCGTGACCCTGCCGGTCAAGGCGACCGGCAAGGCGGTCGACTGGACCACCACCAGCCAGTCGGAAGCCGACCGCAATTACGGCCGCAAGATGCGCAAGCAGGAAGCGCGCGAGGGCCGCGAACGCAAGAAAGCGGCGGAGGCGTGCAAGAAGGATCCGTCGCAATGCGGGCAATATGATGGTTACCGCGCGGGCGATCCGGGGTCGCGGAACTAGCCGGACCTAAAATCCCTGCCCTTCAATCGTCATGCCGGACTTGTTCCGGCATCCAACGTGCAACACCGGCTGGATTCCGTTGTGGAGGGTTGGACCCCGGAACAAGTCCGGGGTGACGAACGGGTGAAGCGAAAGCGCACGGTTCAGTTCGCTGCCCGAATTCCATATGCGATAGTCCAGTCCTGAAGGGGATGGACTAATGAGGTCACCCCCGCTCCCCACCCAACACTCCCGCAACCGCGCGGAGCGTCTCCGGGTGCATCTGCACCCCCATATGGCTGCTGACGATCTCGATCTCGCGGCATTGCGGATCGTGGCACAAATGGCCGTTGAGCAGTCCGTCGCTCGCCGACCAGATCGCGGTCGAGGGCACCGGCAACGGCTGCGCGATCTCCTCGCGCCGCGCGACGACATCGGGCGAATCGATCTTCTCGCCGGTCAGCCATTCGAACGCGCGCCAGACGTTGGTCGCATGCGGATCGCCGGCAAAGGGCGAGCTGACGGTGATCACCTCGCGCACCATCTCCGGCTCGCGATGCGCCAGGAAGCGCGCCATGATCCCGCCCAGGCTGACCCCGATCAACGTCACCGGCTCGCCGGCGTCGCGATGATAGGCGTCGAGCCGCGCCAGCAGCTTCTCGCCTTCCGATCCGATCGCCTTGGCACCGCGATTGCGCCCCAGCCGCCAACCCTCGACGCGATAGCCGAGCGCGGTCAGATAGCGTTTCATCACCACATTCGACCGGTCCGAATTGAACAGGCCGGGCAGCAGCATGATCGGCCGCCCGTCACCCGCCGGCGCCTTCATCAGCTCGGCCCATTCGACCGGAATGCGCGCGATCGTACCGACCATGCGCGGCAATTCGGCCGCCCATTGCGCCTTGCTCGGCGGGGTCAGAACCATGCCATCACGTCGATCGGAAAGGGTGTCCATGCGCCTATTCTCACTCCTGCGGCTCTAAGCGCGCCACCGGTCCATTCGTTGCATGTCCGGATCGCGTTGTACGATCCGCGGCCGTCATAGAAGACATCGTTGACGTCGTATCCGCCCGCGACCTTGCCGCCCGGCCCGCGGGTCGCGCGGATATAAGCGACCAGCCGGCGATATTGCTCGTCGCTCAGCATGATCTCGCGGGTGTCGGGGGCGAGCGGCGGCTCGTCGACATGCTCGACATGGAGGACGGTGCGTGTGCTGCCGGTCGCGGCGCGTAGCACGGTGAGCGGATTGACGTCGCCCCAGGTCGGCGTCTCGACATAGAAAGCGCGATCGCCCCAGCCGATCGCCACCCAGCCGAACCGGGCATAACGCGGATCGGCGATGTCGCTCGCCGGGAAATCCTGGCTCCAGTCGATTCCCGCGGCGCGGATCGGCAGGACGAGCCCGGTATGGATGCCGTTATCCTCGACCAGGATGCGCACGCCCTGTGCCGGCGCTGTCCAGCCGGCATTGGCCGGGATCGACCCCCCGACCATGCCGGCCGCGACATAGGCCAGGAGGACGAAGATCAGCGCCCGGCCGAACCATCCCAGGACGCTCGAGGCGCGCGACACGATTTCTTTCCCCACGGCCATCGTGATAGATGGTTTCAATGGCAACTGAAACGCACGTTCTCGATTCTCCGCCGCCCGGTGCCGCGTCCGACTGGACGATTCCGCAGGATTGGGCGCACTACACCGCCGAAGAGCACGCCACCTGGGACACGCTGTTCGCCCGCCAGGCGAAATTGCTGCCCGGCCGCGCGTCCGAAGCCTATCTGCGCGGGCTCGACGTGCTCAAGCTCAGCAAGCCCGGCATTCCCGATTTCGAGGAATTGTCGGAGCGGCTGATGAAGCTCACCGGCTGGCAGGTCGTCGCCGTCCCCGGCCTCGTTCCCGATGACGTGTTCTTCGACCATATGGCCAATCGTCGTTTCGTCGCGGGCAATTTCATCCGCCGCCCCGATCAGCTCGATTATCTCCAGGAACCCGACGTCTTCCATGACGTGTTCGGCCATGTGCCGATGCTCGCCGACCCGGTGTTCGCCGATTATTTGGTCGCCTATGGCCAAGGCGGTCAGCGCGCCTTGGGGCTGGACGCATTGAAATATCTTGGCCGGCTCTATTGGTATACGGTCGAATTCGGCCTGATCGCCGAGCCTGAGGGCCTGCGCATCTATGGCTCGGGAATCGTGTCGAGTTATGCCGAAAGCCAATTCGCGCTCGACGACCCCAGCCCCAACCGGATCGGCTTCGACCTCGCACGGGTGATGCGGACCGAATATCGGATCGACGATTTCCAGCAGAATTATTTCGTCATCCCCAGCTTCGACGAATTGCTGCGCGTGACGGTGGAGACCGATTTCGCGCCGCTCTACGAGGAGCTCAAGGCGCAGCCCGATATTCCGATTGCGGAAATCTTGGCGGAGGATCGTGTGATCACCCGAGGCACGCAGGATTATGCCCGCGGCAAGGGCCCGGCGGTGGTTGGCTAGGTCCCCATATCTACTTTGGTTGGCGCTGGCGGCGTTCGTCGTCGGCTGCATCGTGCTTGTCCGATTGCAACCGGTTTCCGCACCGCGGCCGGACGTCCCCGCCGCTGGCGATTGCTGGTTCCGAGCAAAGGGGATCAAATTATTTCGCGGCGAGCAACGATGTTACCGCACCCTACCGCGAAGCAGGATTTGCGGCGTGTGGATACCGGGTTTCGAACAGTCCCTCTTTCTGCATGACATCGACGATTTGAGGGGCGTCGGCTCGGTCTATTATGACGAGCTTCCATGGCTGGACGTTGCGAGTGACGCGACGGGACTGCCCCCGATACGCGACGGTGCCCCTTATCACCTGTGCTTTCTCGGCCGAGAGTCGAACTATTATGGGGCCTATGGTCACTTCGGGGTCGCACACACTGGCGTTCTGCTCGAGAAAGTCGAGACGATCGAGCAAATCCCGGTCCCCAAGGATTTTAAATTCGATCTTCCCGGAGCGGCTAACTAACCGGATGCTCGCGCATGCACTGGTCGGCATAGCGCCTGGAATCTTCCGGCGACGGGCCGGTCATCAGTTCGCCGACGCTCTTGTTGGCGATCAATTTGTCGGCAACGCAACCGCACACGACCGAGAAGTCCTTGGATGTGCCCGACGTCTTCTGCGCACCCGCCTGGCACTCGGCGATGAATTTGGGCCGGAACGAATCGACGAACCCCTTGTCGAAGCTCGAACTCGAATTGCCGGCGGAACCGCCGCCGCTGCAACCGGCGAGGATCAGCATGGCCAGGGTCAGCGGAACGGCGCGAGTCATAAATCCCCCTTCGACCTCAGATATCCAACGCCCAGCCGTCGCGGCCCTTGGGATCGAACGGCTTGGTCGGCACGTAGCGCACCATGCCGGCTTCGAGCTTCAGGATCGTCCAGTCGCCGCGCCGGTCGGCTTGTAGCAGAGTGCAACCGCAGGCGGCATAGGCTTCAACCACCTGATCGCGCTGCGTTTCGAGCAGACCGGCCAGCATGATCGTCGCCCCCGGCGTGGCGATCGCCGCGAGTTCGGGCGCCATCGAGACGAGCGGCCCGGCGAGCACGTTGGCGATGATCAGATCATAAGGCGCGCCCGCGGTGATCGCGTCGTCGAGCGCGCCGTCGGCGACGATCAGCTCGACGCCGGCAATCCCGTTAGCCTCGGCATTCTCGCGCGTCACATCGATCGCCATCGGGTCGATATCGGTCGCCAACACCCGCGCCTCGGGCCACAGATGCCGCGCGGCGAAGGCGAGCAGGCCGGTGCCGGTGCCGACATCGATGATATTGGCGAAGCGCCGATCGGCCATCGCATCGAGCATCGCGAGACAGCCCGAGGTGGTGGCGTGGTGCCCGGTGCCGAAGGCGCGGCCCGCGTCGATCAGGAAAGCGCGCCCTCCCGCCGGCGGATCGACCGGATGCGCGCTGGTATGGACGACGAAGCGGCCCTCGCGGATCGGTTCGAGCCCGGCCTGGCTCAACGTCACCCAATCCTCGTCATAAAGCGGCTCGACCAGCGGCGCGACGTCGGCCGCGCTCGGCACCAGAGCGCGGATCGCCGCGATCATCGTCGCGTCGGGCTTGGCCTCGCTATAGGCGTCGAGCCGCCAGCGTTCGACATCGTCCTCGACTTCCTCGGTCGTCATCAGCACCGCGTCGATCGCGATCTCGGCGGCGTCGATCGCTTCGGCCTCGGCACGCGTGCAGGGCAGGGTCAGCCGCCAGCTGTCGACCTTGCGCTCGGCCTCAGCGGACATAGCTCGCCCCGTTCACGTCGATCACCGCACCGGTCATCGACGGTGGAGCGGAGGTCGCGAGATAGGCGACGGCATTGGCGACTTCCTCGGGATCGGCGACGCGGCCGAGCGGGATGTCGGCGAGCAACTTCTCGCCGCCGCGGCTCGCCAGATAATCCTCGGCCATCCCGGTCATGGTGAAGCCCGGACAGACCGCGAAGGCGAGGATGCCCTGGGCGGCATAACCGCGCGCGATCGATTTGGTCATCGCCACCATCCCCGCCTTGGACGCGGCGTAATGCCAGTGATTGGGGCTGTCGCCGCGATAGGCGGCGCGGCTGGCGACGTTGACGATGCGGCCGCCCGATTGCCGCTCCTGCCAATGCCTGACCGCGAACCGGCACAATTCGGCGCTCGCGGTCAGGTTGATCCGCATCGTGCGCTCCCAGCCGGCAACCCAGTCATCGTCGGACCGGTCGATCGGATTATCCTCGAACACCCCGGCATTGTTGATCAGGACGTCGATAGTGCCGAGCTCGACGAGCGCCTTGTCCCACAGCGCGCGCGGGCCGGCTGGGTCGGCGAAATCGGCCGGGATTCCGCTCGCGGTGCCATGGCCGACGAGGCGGATGCCGTCGCTGGCGGAAAGCACTTGGGCGATCGCGGCACCGATGCCGCGGCTGCTGCCGGTCAGGAGGATGTTGGTCATGGGAGGCGATTACGGGGTGGGCCCGCGGCGGGCAATGCCCCGGAAGAGGGGGGAGCCAAATCCTCCCCGGAACGGGGAGGGGGACCATCGCGCAGCGATGGTGGAGGGGGCCCGCGGCAAACGGGCAACAAGCCAGGAGGCTAGCGGAGGGAAGGCCCCCTCCACCAAGCCGCTTCGCGTCTTGGTCCCCCTCCCGTGCCGGGGAGGAATTTAGAGAATCACGCCGCCACGCTCGTCGAAAACTGATCGGCCGCGTCTTTCAGCCCGCCCAGCCGGTCGTCGACATCGCTGACGTCGCTGGCCAGTGCGCCCATTTCGCTGGCGACCGCCTCGGTGTCCTCGCGGATGGTGGCGATGGTGTTCGACATCGAATCGGCGGCAAGCGCGGTTTCGTCGACCGCGGCGGTGATCGCGGTCACCGTCTGTGCCTGCGCTTCCATCGCGAAGCGGATGCGCGACGCCGATTCCTGCACCTCGGCAACGGTCGCCTTGATGCTGGCATTGGTGTCGACGGTGGAGCGG
>NZ_BCYX01000048.1 GCF_001598415.1 Sphingomonas mali NBRC 15500 | reverse complement strand
GCGCCGAACTCGCTCATGCGCTTTGACAATCCAGATAGTCGCTCCCACTCGGCTCCGTCGAGCGGGCCCCTCCCTCTCCCACAAGGGGAGAGGGCTTTCAGCCCCTAGAAATGCAACTGCACCCCAATACGGTAGGTGGACCCATAACGCTCGCGCTCGACCAGGAAGTCTTTCTCCCCTTGGTAATGACGCCAGGGCGCGTCCGTCAGATTGGCCGCGTCGACATAGATCGTGTATTGCGGCGTGACCTGTAAACCCACGTGCAGGTCGAGCTGTCCCTGCGCATCCCAATAGGAATCGGTCGCGGCGCTGGTGCCGACCACGTCGGAGAAGGCCGAACGGTAATTGAACGCCAGCCGCGCGGTCAGGCCGTATTTCTCGTAGAAGACGCTGACATTGCCGAGGTCGTGCGACTGATAGGCGAGCGGGATCGCCCCGGCGCGGAACCCCGGTCCGGTGGCATGGCCCCAGACATGCGTGTAATTGGCCGACAGGCCGAAGCCGCTGAGGAAGCCCGGCAGCCCGGTGAACTGGGTCTGGACGTTGACCTCGACGCCACCGATGAACTCCTTGTCCATGTTGGTATATTGGGTGAGGTCGATTTTCGGATAGTCGGTTGCCGACGCGCCGGGAATGTCGCCCGGATTGGCGATCCCCTTCTGGACGATCTGATAGATCGGGTTCTTGATGTCCTTGTAGAAGAAGCCGACGCTGAACAGGCTGTCCCTGGTCGGATAATATTCGATCGCGGCGTCGAAGTTGACCGCTTTGTAGGGCTTCAGGAAAGGATTGCCGGCGGCGACCGTGGCCGGATTGGGATCATTCGGCGTCACCGTGATGAACGGCGCCAGCGTGCTGTAATTGGGACGGCCGATCGAGGTCGTAACCGCTCCGCGCAACAATAGATCGGGCATCGCCTCGAACCTGACGTTCAGGCCGGGGAACCAGTCGGTGTAACTGTTCGTGGCGCGCGCGTTGAAACCGTTATTGGCGGCCAGCGCGGCGGCATAGGCCGCGTCGGTCGTGATGGTCTTGCCGATCGCGGTGATCGCCGGACCAACGATCTTGGCCGCGGTCTGGTCCCGGGTATTCTCGACGCGCACACCGGGGATGATGACCAACTTGCCGAACTTCAGCGTCACCATCGCATAGCCCGCCAGGATGCGTTCCTTGACGTCGTAATCGGGTGCAAGCGAGCCGCCCAGATTGCCGGCATAGTCGAAGGTCGCAACTTTCGGATGCGCGGCGAGATAGGCTCGCGCCTTGTTCCAGTCGATCCGCTGACCGAAGGTGAACTGGCCGTTGTAGAAATCGCTGTCGCCCAGGAACCCGACCGTATCGAGCGTCCAATTGGCGCCCTTGGTGCTCTTGTAGCTGGTCAGGTCGTGGTCGTCATTCTTGTGGCGATCGAGATATTTGAAGCCGATCTGGAACGACGAATCTGTGCCGATCGCCAGCGGGTGGCTGTAATCGGCCCTGCCCTGCCAGATGCGTTCGAAGGTGAAGCGATGCTCGGCTTTCAGCTTGCTCTGGATGAAATTGGTCGGATCCGAAAAGATCCCCGCGTTCGCACCGCTCGGCACCAGCGTATAGGGATAGGTCGAGGGGTCATAGGTCGCAAAGAGCGGGTTGGTCTTGGGCGGCGTATAGGTGAAAGTGAATTCGCTGCGAATCGGGTCGACCTTTTCGGCGCGGGTCCAGCCGCCCGACATCGACAGCTTGCCGCCGCCCACGTTGAAGTCGCCGCCCAGGGTCACCGATTTGGTGTTGTCGTCCTCTTCGCGATGGCGAACCAGGATTGTCGCGGTGGCCGGGAGGGTGGACGGCGTGAGCGCGTTATAGGCCGCGCTGCCCTTCGTTGGGAAATTGATCGCGAGCAGGTTCTGGTCGCGGGTCTCGTGGTCCTGATATTTGGAATAGCTCGACCGGATGTAGAGCTTCACGTCGTCGCTGGGCCGCCAGTCGAAATTGCCGACGACCCCCAGCCGCGTGCGGAACAGATTGTAGTCGCGATAGCCGCCACCCGACGGAACGGACACGCCGCCGACGTTATTGGTCCAATCCGAAGAGCCCTGAAAATTCTCCGATTCGATCGGGCGCCGCGAATAATTGACCGATAGCACCGCGCCGAACGTCTCTCCGGCGCCGAAGCGGCCGCCGATCGTGCCGTCCACCTCATAGGGCGATTTCTTGTTGATGCCGTACAGGCCGATCGCGCCCCGCGCGTCGAAGAAGAACGGGGCCTTGCTGTCGAACGCGGTCTTGGTCCGGACATTGACCTCGCCGCCGATCGCATTGGCATCCTGGCTCGCGAGCAGCGATTTGGTGACGACGACCGACTGGATCATCGCCGAGGGAAGATCGTCGAGCTTGACCACGCGGCCGTCCGGCTCGGGCGCGGGCAAGGTCTGGCCGTTGAGCGTGACGTTGACGAGGCTCGGGTCGATACCGCGAATGACGACGTAGCGCCCTTCCCCCTGGTCATTGGCAACCGACAGTCCGGGCAGGCGCTTGACCGCCTCGGCGACGTTCTGATCGGGAAGCTTGCCGACATCGTTGGCGTGGAGCGTTTCGACGAAATTGTCGGCGTCGCGCTTCTCGGAAGTGGCTGCGCGCAACGCGGCGCGGCTGCCGGTCACGATGATGTCGCCGCCCTGCTTGTCGGTCGGCGCCGCGCCGCCGTCATTGGCCTGCAGCGCGTCACTCGGGGTCGGCGACGCCGCGGCGGTCTGCCCGTCGAGCGCGAAGGCCGGCGTCGCGGCGCACAGCGCGATAACGGCAAGAGCGAAGCGCGACGCAGTGCCGCGCAGCTTGGTGCTGATCATCGAAGGCCCCCAGTTGCGCGCCTGGCGCGGCGCGTCTTCGATAGGCCGCCTAGGCGTGTTCGGAGACTCTTCGGCTACGACCGCGCGTCGTTGCGGTTGCGGTTCAATGACGGTGATGTGACGGGCGTTGAAAAGCGGGCAGTACCGAAATCGCCGAACTCGAAATAAGGGCTCCCGTACCGGAGACGCAGTTATTGCCCTTCCTTGCGAAGCGTGTCCGAGACAATCGCGAGGGCTTGTTGGAAGTCCTCGTCGTGCTGCGCGTAGCCGATACGGACATGGCTCGGATCGCCGAAACAGTCTCCGGGGGCAAACAAGACACCTGAGACGGCGAGCGCCTCGCAGAACGATCGGCTGTCGCGGCCATCCTCGAACCAGGGATAGGCGGTAGTGCCACCTTGCGGTCGCGCCCAGCGAAGCCCGTGTCTGTCATCCGCGAAAAGGTGATCAAGGAGTGCGAGATTCGCACCGGCAACCTTTTCAAGACGTGCCAGAATCGCGGCACTATGGCGGAGCGCGTGGGCCGCGAGACATTCGAGCGGAGGAGACCCGCTGATGGTGAAGTAGCTGCGTGCATCGACGATGCGGGCCCGTCGCGCGGGATCCATGTCGATCAGCCAGCCGGTCCGAAGGCCGGGCAGCGACATCGCCTTGGACAGGTCGCTTGTCACGATGACATTCTCGATGCCGGCTGCCGACGCCTGGTATTCGCCGAAGTAGAGCGGGTGATATACCTCGTCGACAATCAACGGAATGCCGCGCTCGCCCAGAGCCTTGGCCAGCCTGACGAGGTCGGCGCGCGGCATTACCGACCCCGACGGGTTGTGCGGCGTATTGACCACGACCGCCGACGTCGATGCGTCGACGCGAGCAAGCACGGCGTCGGCGCGCTGGCTGAACCGATCCGATCGGTCCAGCGGATAGACGCGCGGCCCGAGCCGCCAGGCTTCCGCCATGGCGGCGTAAGCGGGATACCCAGGGTCGGGGAGTAGCACCGTGGCCCCCGGGCGCTCGAACAGGCAGAACAGGATCGACAATGCTTCGGATGCGCCCGTGGTCGTGACGACCCAATCGGGATCGGCGCCATGGAAATCGGCCACCGCCTCGCGCAATGCTCGACCACCCTCGGGCGGCGCGTAACTCAGGATCGTGTCCTCGACCGACACTCCGTCGCCGAGCGCGCGCAGTTCCCCGACCGTCCAGCGCGGACCCGTGCTGGAGGCGAGGTTGTGCGTGATCGGCGGGGTCGCGAAATCGTATTTCGAAAGCCAATGATCAAGCTTGAACGACGGCAAATCCATCCTCGCTCCTTCGATCTACGGTGCCGCCGGATTTACGGCGCCGCTGCCCATCGCGATCACGCCATCAGTTTCTCGCAAGCGTCGAACGTCTCGCGGAAGGTCTGGATAATCGCCTGGTACGGCGCCGGGCTCGCCATATCGAGGCCGGCACGCTTGAGGATCTCGGTCGGATAATCGGATCCGCCCGATTTGAGCACATTCAGGTAATTGTCGCGCTCCTTGGCGCCGCCCTTCAGGATCGACCGTGCGAAGTACGACGCCGCCGAGATCGAGGTCGCATATTGATAGACGTAGAAGCTCGAATAGAAATGCGGGATATACGCCCATTCGGACGCGTAGGTGTCCGAGATCGCGACCTTGGACCCGTGATAGCGTTTGAGCAGGTCGAGATACATCGCGCTGAACTTCTCGCCCGACATCCCCTCGCCCGCTTCGGCCTTGTCGTGCGCAGCGAGCTCGAACTCGGCGAACATCGCCTGGCGGTAGAAAGTGCCGCGCATGCCCTCTAGCTGCATGCCGAGATAATAAAGCTTCTCCTGCTTGGTTTTCGCGTTAGCGACCATGTACGCGGCGAGCAGCTGCTCGTTGCAGGTCGAGGCGATCTCGGCCAGGAACAACGGGTAATCCGACTTCTCGTACACCTGGTTCTTGTTGGCGAGCAGCGTGTGCATCGCGTGGCCCCATTCGTGCGCGAAGGTGGTCATGCCTTCGTAATTGTGTCCCAGGTTGAGCAGCAGGTAGGGGTGCAGATCATAGGCCGCGCCAGGGTTCATGTACGCGCCCGATTTCTTGCCCGGCCGCGGGAACGGATCCATCCACTTGCCCGCGGTCGCCTTGCCGAGCAGCTCGACATATTCGGGGCCGAGCACCTTGGTCGCCGCCAGCGTGTTGGTCCGCATGTCGGCGAGCTCGGCCTTCTGATCGAGTTTCACCAGCGGCGGATAGATATCGTAATAGGCCATGTCGGGCAGGCCGAGCAGCTTGCGGCGCAGCTCGAAATAGCGATGCAGCTCGGGCAGGCCTTTGTTGGTCTCCGCCACCAGCGTCCGGTACACACCTTCAGGGACATTGTTGCTCGACAGCGACATGGCGAGCGAGGTCGGATATTTGCGCGCCTTCTTGCGGAACACATCGGCCTTGAGCTTGGCGGCATAAGCCGCGCCGAGCGAATTCTGGAATTTGCCGTACTCGGCCCAGAAAGTGTCGAACACCAATTTGCGGTCGGCGCGATTGGGCGCGTCGCGGTTGAGCGTATAGGCTTGGTCGTCGAGCCGCACTTGCTTGCCGGTCGACAGGGTCACGCTCGGCCAGGGAATGTCCGACGCCACGAGTTGCTCGCGAATGTCGCTTGGCCCCGACAAAGGCGAGCCCACGCCCGCCAGCAGTGTCTCGCCCTCGGGCGACAAGGTGTGCTCGGCCTGACGCAATGTGTCCGCTAGCGCAAAGTCGAAGCGCTTCTTCAGCGTCTCGTTCGACGCGATGAATCCCTCGATCTTGGCCTTGCCGAGCGACAGTATCTCCGGCGTCGCCCAGGCGGTCGCCTCACCTAGCGCGGTGAACAGGTCGATCGCCTGCGCCTGGCGCTCCTGATTGGCCGAGACGCGCAGATCGGCATCGGCATTGAGGCTGGCATAGGTGTAGACCTTGCTCGCTGCGCGGCCGATATCGGACTGCGCGACCAGGAAGGCGGCAAGCGTCTCGGCGCTCTCGCCCAATTTGCCCTGGTACTTGGCCAGGCTCGGCACCTCGGCCAGCGTTTTCTTGCGCGCTTCGTCCCAGGCCGCATCGTTCGGATAGAGGTCGGTCAGGTCCCACATCGCGCCGGGCGCCGCTTCCTGCGCCCAGGCCGGCATCGCCGCGGCAATCGACACCATCGCTGCAGCGGTGAGCGCCTCACGGCGCGAAAATTCGGTCATGCTGTTTCCCTTTGAGCGCGCCGGTGGACCGGCATCGAGTGGACGCGTCCATCCTGCCGCGACGAACGGCCAAAGGGAAGAGTGTCTTACCGGCCTAGCGCACTAATAGTTCGCTAGCGGCCGTTCGCCTCCATCATGCGTTGCATCAATCGGGCGTCCGAGACCGCATCGTGGCGGCAACCGCCGTCGCGAACGGCAAGGCACAGGCGCTCCCCGCCCTCGCCGCTGCAGCCAAGGCGCCTATAGTTGGCCGGAATAGTGCTGCGGCCGGGCGCCGCGATGATCGCGTCATAGGCCTGCGCGGTCGCCGCGAACTGGGCGCGCTCAGCGGCGGCGTCGCGGCCGAGGACATAGTAAAGCGGGATGCGGTCGAGATAGGTCTGTCCGCCCGTCGCCCAATAATTGCCGTCGACCAGGGCCACCCCACAAGCCGGCCGGCGCGCTGCTTCGCGCGCGAGCCGGTTGCCGCTCTCGAACCGATGCCAGCCGAGATCGGCGACGTCCGATGCAGCCAGCGCCGCCGACGCGATACCCCATGAAGCGACCAGCGCGACGATCACCGTACGGACCGGGACCCGTCCGCGCAATCGCTCGACGAGATCGACCGAGCCGATCGCGGCGAGCAGGATCGTGATCTCGCCAGTCAGCAGAATGAAGCGATATTCCTTATGCCCGATCGCCAGATGCACCGCGAGATTGACCAGCGCCGCCGTCGCCAGCGCCGGCGATCGGCGAGCGCCCAGGATCGCACACCACAGGATCGGCACGATCGCAACCTGCCAGTGCAGCCACAGCATCTCGGCATAGGCTTCGACCCCGAACTCGCCGAACTGCGCCGCCTTGTTGGCGATCAGGTTCTGCTCGACATTGGCCCAGGCCCAGCCGAACGGCCATTGCCCCATGGCGAGATCGACCGCCGAACTCGCCGCCGCCGCCAGCAGACCGCCTATCGCCAGCCAGAGCCAGTCGCGCCAGCGCAAGCCGAACGCGACCAGCGCAAACGCGGCGATGGCGGGCGCATATTGGATGCGCAGGATCGCCGCGAGCATCAGCAACGCGCCACCCGCGATCAGCCGTCGGCGCGACGCTCCTGGCACGGCAATCGCGGCACCGGATAGGAAGGCGGCGACCGCCAGCGGCTCGGTCAGGACATGAACCGAAAAATAGACGCTCTCATACCAGACCGCGATGACCGCCATGGCGACCAGTGCATGCGCCCGCGATACGCGGCGCCCGATCGCCCAGGCGGAGATCACCGGAGCGAACGCCAGCGACGCTGCGAAGGCGCGTGCGAGCAGAAGATACAATAGCGATCCGGGCGCCAGCATCTTGCCCAGCGCCATCGGCCCGGCCAGCAGCACCGGCACCAGCCAGCTGCGCATTCCGGCGCGATATTCCCACGGCACCAAGCCGGTACCGAACACCAGCCGGTGCGCCTGTTCGAGATATTGCAGCGCCTCGTCGGGATGGTGGATCGCGAATGGCGCGAAGGCGACGATACGCAACGCGATCGCGATGGCCGCGATCACCAGGAACGGCGTCATTCGCCGATCGATCATGAGCTTCCCGACCATCATCCTGCTGCTGCCATATCATGGTGAGGTAAAGATTAACCGATCGCCACCGCTTGACTGAATAACGCGTTATATAGCACGTTATATGTATACCGAATCAATGGAGCTGGGACGATGAGTGACGACGTGATCGCCTTGGAAGGCGCGGTGATGCTGGGAAGTCGGCTGAAGCGGCTGGCCGAACGGTTCCAGGCGGGCGCGGAGCGGATCGCCCTGGATTGCGGACTTCCCACCCAGCCAAGCCAGATGCCGCTGCTGACCGCTTTGGATCGGCATGGCCCGCAGAGCGTCGGCGACTTGGCCGACCGGATCGGGATCAGCCAGCCCGCGGTGACGCGCATCCTGTCGCGGTTGGTCGAACTCGGCCTGGTCGAAGCGAGCCGCGACGAACGCGACCAGCGCACCCGGACCATCGCGCTGACGGCTTATGGCCGGCAAACGATGGAGACAGCCCGTACCTTGCTGTGGCCAAGGCTGCGCGCCGCCGTCGGCGAAGTCTGCGACACCGAGACGCTGCTTGCGCAGATCGCGCTGGCCGAAACTGCGCTTGCGGCACAGCCGCTCGACCAGCGCCCGCGCGGCGGGCTCGCGATCCGGCGGTTCAGCGACGCGCTCGCACCTGATTTCTACCGCATCAACGCGCAGTGGATCGAGGACATGTACACGCTCGAACCGACCGATATCGACGTGCTGACGCATCCGCGCGAACGGTTGATCGAACCGGGCGGCGACGTGCTGTTCGTCGAGGATCCCGACCTCGGCATCGTCGGGACGTGCGCGCTGCAGAAGACCGGCGAGCGTCAGTTCGAGCTGACCAAGATGGGTGTCGTCCCGGAGGCGCGCGGGCGCAAGGCTGGCGAATTCCTGCTCCATGCGACGATCGAGCGCGCCTTCGCATTGGGCTGCGACCGACTGTATCTGCTGAGCAACGCCAAGGGCGCGGCGGGCGTGCATCTCTATGAGAAAGCGGGCTTCGTGCACGATGCCGGAATCATGGAGGAATTCGGCAAGCGCTATGCGCGGTGCAATGTCGCGATGCTGTATCGGGGAGCGAGGTAGAGGGCCTAAATCCTTCTCCCCTTGTGGGAGAAGGATAGCGCAGCTTGGCAGCTTGCTGCCTAGCGAAGCTTGGATGAGGGGAGCGGCGCAATAGCGCCGCGCGACCGCGACGCGGTCGCCCCCTCACCCTCCCGCCGCCTGACGGCGACGGGTCCCTCCCTCTCCCACAAGGGGAGAGGGTTTATGCAAAGAAAAGGCCGGCGGATTGCTCCGTCGGCCTTTCTCTTTTCGTTCGGATGGGCGCGGGCAAAGCCCGCGCTTGCCGTCGGTCGGGATCTTCGGCGGAGCCGAAGCCCCGCCGTCCGTTCCGATTTCGTGTCGGGAGCAGCTTTCGCTGCCCCCGTCCGAAATCAGAAGTCCATCCCGCCCATGCCGCCCATGCCGCCGCCGCCCATGGGCATGGCGGGCTTGTCATCCGGCAACTCCGACACCGCCGCTTCGGTGGTGATCAGCAGACCGGCAACCGAAGCCGCATCCTGCAGCGCGGTGCGAACGACCTTGGTCGGGTCGATCACGCCGGCAGTGACGAGGTTCTCGTACACTTCGGTCTGGGCATTGAAGCCCTGCGACGGGTCGTTGCCCTCGAGCAGCTTGCCCGAGATCACCGCACCGTCATGGCCGGCATTCTGCGCGATCTGGCGCAGCGGCGCGTAGAGCGCCTTGCGGACGATATCGATGCCGCGGGTCTGGTCGTCATTGGCGCCCTTGAGACCTTCGAGAGCCTTGGTCGCGTAGAGGAGAGCGGTACCGCCACCGGGGACGATGCCCTCTTCGACGGCCGCGCGCGTGGCGTGCAGCGCGTCGTCGACGCGATCCTTGCGCTCCTTGACCTCGACCTCGGACGCACCGCCGACCTTGATCACCGCGACGCCGCCCGCGAGCTTGGCCAGGCGCTCCTGGAGCTTCTCACGGTCGTAATCCGACGTGGTGTTCTCGATCTGCTGGCGGATCGCCTCGGTGCGGCCCTTGATCGCGTCGGCATCACCGGCGCCATCGACGATGGTGGTGTTGTCCTTGTCGATCGAAACGCGCTTGGCGGTGCCGAGCATGCCGATGGTGACGGTCTCGAGCTTGATGCCGAGATCTTCCGAGATCATCTCGCCCTTGGTCAGGATCGCGATGTCCTCGAGCATCGCCTTGCGGCGATCGCCGAAGCCCGGCGCCTTGACGGCGGCGACCTTCAGGCCACCACGCAGCTTGTTCACCACGAGCGTGGCCAGAGCCTCGCCCTCGATGTCCTCGGCGATGATCAGCAGCGGACGGCCCGACTGGACGACCGCTTCCAGGATCGGGAGCATCGCCTGCAGGTTCGACAGCTTCTTCTCATGGATCAGGATGTACGGATCGTTGAGCTCGACCGTCATCTTTTCCGGATTGGTGATGAAGTAAGGCGACAGATAGCCGCGGTCGAACTGCATGCCCTCGACGACGTCGAGCTCGAATTCGAGACCCTTCGCCTCTTCGACGGTGATCACGCCTTCCTTGCCGACCTTGTCCATCGCTTCGGCGATCTTCTCGCCGACGACGGTGTCGCCATTGGCCGAGATGATGCCGACCTGGGCGATCTCGTTCGAGCCCGAGACGGGCTTCGAGCGCGACTTCACGTCCTCGACGACCTTGATCACGGCGAGGTCGATGCCGCGCTTCAGGTCCATCGGGTTCATGCCGGCCGCGACCGACTTCATGCCCTCGCGAACGATCGCCTGGGCCAGAACCGTGGCGGTGGTGGTGCCGTCGCCGGCGAGATCGTTGGTCTTCGACGCGACCTCACGGATCATCTGCGCGCCCATGTTCTCGAACTTGTCCTTGAGTTCGATTTCCTTGGCGACGGTGACGCCGTCCTTGGTGATGCGCGGAGCGCCGAACGACTTCTCGATCACGACGTTGCGGCCCTTGGGCCCCAGCGTGACCTTGACCGCATCGGCCAGGATATCGACGCCGCGCAGGATGCGCTCACGCGCGTCGCGGCTGAATTTAACGTCTTTGGCTGCCATGTTGGCTGACCTTTCCGATTAAATGAAATTGAGAAATTGGAGTTCGAAGGAAACCAGCCGACGATCCCGAGCCTGCTGGCGTTAGCCAACGATCCCCAGAATGTCGGATTCCTTCATGATCAGCAGGTCTTCACCATTGACCTTGACCTCGGTGCCCGACCATTTGCCGAACAGGATGCGATCGCCGGCCTTGACGTCGAGCGGGGTGACCTTGCCGTCCTCGCTCTTGGTGCCGGTGCCGATGGCGACGACTTCGCCTTCCTGCGGCTTTTCCTTGGCGGTGTCGGGGATGATGATCCCGCCCGCAGTCTTCTCTTCCGCCTCGACACGGCGAACGAGGACGCGGTCATGCAACGGACGAAAGTTCATTTGCGTGAGTCCCTCAATAGTATTGAATTGGGATTAGCACTCAGTTCCCCCGAGTGCCAACGCAGCGCATATGTGTCTCGTGTTCCAACTCGTCAACGGGGTTGGAGGATTCTTTTCCATTCGCGCGCCGAGACCACTCGAACCCGCGACGGGTCGGTCAGCCCGGCAGTAACCCGAGTCGCTCGCGCATCGCCCAGCGCGCCACCAGCAGCGCCGACACGACGGCCAGCCCGACCGCGAGTCCGACCCAGATGCCGACGCCTTGCCAATGCAGATGAAACCCGAACAGGATCGCGGTGCCGAACCCAGCCACCCAATAGCCGAATGCCGCAACGACCATCGGAATGCGCGTGTCCTGCAACCCGCGTAGCGCGCCCGCCGCGACGGCTTGGGCGCCGTCGAACAGCTGGAACATCGCGGCGACCGCGAGATACTGGATCGCCAGCGCCACTTCGCGCGCTCGCGCCGGATCGTCGACATTGACGTAAATGCCGACGATCAGCTTGGGCGCGATCCAGATCGTCGTCGCGGTCAGCACCATGAAGCCGGTGCCGGTGACGATCGATGCCCAGCCAGCGCGACCGATCCAGACACGATTACGCGCGCCATAGGCCATGCCGACCCGGATCGTCGCCGCCTGCGCGATGCCGAACGGCACCTGGAAGGCAAGTGCGGCGATGTTGAGCGCGATCGCGTGCGCCGCGACTTCGGTCACGCCGATCAGTCCCATCAGGAACGCCGCGCCACCGAACAGCCCGCCCTCCAGCGTGAAGGTCAAGGCGATCGGCGCGCCGAGCCGCGCGATCTCGCCCATCCGCTGCCAATGCGGCAGCCACCATTTGCCGAACAGCCGATAACGCCGGAGCCTGCCGTCGAACGCCAGGATCGCGGCATAGGCCAGCATCATCGCGATCGCAGTGATCAGGCTGGCGATCGCCGACCCCTCGAGCCCCAGCGCAGGGAAGCCGGCATGGCCGAACACCAGCAACCAATTGCCGAGCGCGCCCATGCCGAGCGCGCCCGCTGTCACCAGCATCGCCCAGCCCGGCCGGCCGAGCGCGGCAGCGACGGTGCGCATCACGCCCGCCCAGATATTGGGCACCATGATGAACAGCAGGATGTCGAGAAACGCACCGGTGCGCGCCGCCACCCGCGGGTCCTGCCCCAACAGCAGTAGGATCTCCTTCCCGAACGCGAGCACGACCATGAAGAACAGCCCACTGATCAGGCCCAGCCACATCGCCATGCGAAACGACCGCCGCACCTGGCGAACGGCATGCGCGCGTGCGCCAAGTTCGGCGGCGATGATCGGTGCGCAGGCGCCGGTGAAGCCGATCATCGCCCACATGATCAGGCTGAACAGGAACACGCCCAGGGTCGCCGCGGCGAAATCGATCGCGCCCAGCCGCGCGACGAACATCACGTCGACGGCATAGACGCCCATCTGCAACAGATTGGCGGCGACCAGCGGGCCGGACAGGCGCAACAACGCCCACAGCTCTGCGCGCGTCGAGGCAGGGGCAGGGCCGGCCAGCGGCATGGGGGCAGCTAACGCGACCATAAGTCCGCGGCCTCTAGTCCAAATCATGCGTATTGCTCAACCATCACACTTGCGGCTATCGCGGCTTTACGACACGCTGCATGGCGCAGTGGGAGACGATCGACGTGAAATTGGTACGCGGCGCCTGGAAGATTCTGGTCGGCATCAAGGACGGCTTGGTGCTGATCTTCATGCTGCTGTTCTTCGGCATCCTGTTCGCCGCCTTGTCGGCCAAGCCAAACGGCACGGTTCGCGACGGGGCGCTGCTGCTCAAGCTCGACGGTCCGATCGTCGAACAGCCGGAGAACGTCAGTCCGTTCGCCGCGATGCAGGGGGGACGCGCACAGCATCAATTCCGCCTGCGTGACCTGGTCCGCGCGATCGACGCGGCCAAGGACGATTCGCGGGTCAAGGTCGTGGTGCTCGATCTCGACGGTTATGGTGGCGGCTATCCCGCCGCGGTGACCGAGGTCGCCAATGCGCTCGGTCGGGTCAAGGCGTCGGGCAAGCCTGTGCTGGCTTATGCCACCGCTTATACCGACGGCAGCTATCTGCTCGCGGCCAATGCCAGCGAGGTCTGGCTCAACCCGATGGGCGGCACGCTGTTCATGGGCCCGGGCGGCAATCAGCTTTATTACAAGGGCTTGATCGACAAGCTCGGCGTCAACGTCCACGTCTATCGCGTCGGCAAGTTCAAGTCGTTCGTCGAACCCTATGAACGCGATGCGCAGTCGCCCGAAGCGAAGGAAGCGCTCACCGCGCTCTACGCATCGATCTTTAGCCAGTGGAAAGACCTGGTCCACAAGGCGCGCCCCAAGGCGCAGATCGACACCTTCCTGACCGCGCCCGACCAGGCGATCGCCGCGACCAAGGGCGATATCGCCCATGCCAACCTCGCCTCTGGCCTGGTCGACAAGCTCGGCGACCGGCTCGCTTTCGGCAAGCGCGTTGCCCAGCTGGCCGGTGATGGCCCGAAGAAGGTCGCGGGCAGCTTCGCCACAATCAAATATGACGATTTCGTCGCCGCGCACCCGATGGCCAGCTCGGGCGACAAGATCGGCATCGTGACCGTCGCCGGCGATATTGTCGACGGCAAGGCCGGCCCCGGCACCGCCGGCGGCGACACGATTGCCAAGGCCGTACTCGATGGCCTCGCCAAGAAGGACCTGAAGGCACTCGTCGTGCGCATCGATTCGCCCGGCGGGTCGGCGCTGGCGTCGGAGAGGATCCGCAAGGCGGTGCTCGAAGCCAAAACGCAGAAGCTGCCGATCGTCGTCTCGATGGGCGGGCTCGCCGCATCGGGCGGCTATTGGGTGTCGACGGTCGGGGATCCCGGCGCGGTGTTTGCCGAACCCAATACGATCACCGGGTCGATCGGCATCTTCGGCATCATCCCGACCTTCGAGAATTCGCTCAAGAAGCTCGGCATCACCACCGATGGCGTGAAGACCACCCCATTGTCGGGCCAGCCCGACATTTATGGCGGGACCAACAAGCAGGTCGATTCGATTCTGCAGGCGTCGATCGAGCATGGCTATGCCGAGTTCATCGGCCGCGTCGCCGCGGCGCGCAAGATGACGCCGCAGCGCGTCGACGAGATCGGCCAGGGCCGGGTCTGGGATGGCGGCACCGCGCGCCAGCTCGGGCTGGTCGATCGTTTCGGCACGCTCGACGACGCCGTCGCCGAAGCCGCCAAGCGCGCCGGAATCGACCCCAAGAACGTCCGTCGCGTCTATCTAGAGAAACAACCGGGCTGGTTCGCCCAATTGGTCCAGGGTTTTGCCGACAAGGACGATGACGATGCCGGTGCGGCCGACGACACCAAGGCGGGCGATCTCTTCGCGATGCTCGCCGCGCAACGTCAGGACGTCCTCGCCCGCGCCCTCGGCGACGCCAAGCGACTGGCGACGGTGAATTCGGTGCAGGCACGCTGCCTCGAATGCGTCGGCTTCTCGGACGCTCGCGCCGACGAGGACGACCGCACCTTGGCGCAGATGCTGATCAAGGCGATCTGGCAGTGATCGCGCTGCGCCCGGCGCGCCCCGAAGATGCAGCATCGATCGCGGCGATCTACGCACCCTACGTCCTGACCGCGACGGTCTCGTTCGAGACTGAGGCGCCCGACGCGCGGGCGATGCGCAGCCGCATGGCCGCGAGCGATGGGCTCTATCCATGGATCGTCGCAACCAATGGCGTCGAGGATGGCGATGCCGTCCTTGCCTATGCCTATGCCACCAAGTTCCGCGAACGGCCGGCCTATCGCTACGTCGTCGAGACTTCGATCTACGTCTCGGGGCCGGTCCAGGGGCAAGGTGTCGGACGGCTGCTCTATCCCGCGCTGATCAATACGTTGCGCGCACAGGGATTCGTCCAGGCGGTGAGCGTGATTTCGCTACCCAACGACTATACGATCGGGCTGCACGAAGCGGCGGGGTTCCGTCGCCAGGGCGTGTTGCGAGAGCTCGGTTTCAAACAGGGTCGCTGGATCGATGTCGGCTTCTGGCAGCGCGAGCTCAACGATGCCGCGATCCCGCCGGCCGAGCCCAAGCCGTTCAGCGAGGTTGGCCTGGTCCGCGCCTGATATTGCGATAGTTCGGTCCCGACCTAAGTGTCGGCACCTGCACCAGGTCGGCGCGTTGTCTCCGGCATGAATCACCTGTCCTCGCAAACCCAGGCCCCGCACGGCACCGCGGCGGCGATGGGACTGATCGCAATCGGCTTTGCCGGCAGCACGATGATCACGCCGCTTTATGCCTTATATCAGGCCCAGTTCGGTTTCTCCGCCGTCGTGCTGACGATCGTCTATGCCGCTTATGTCATCGGCAATCTCTCCGCCCTGCTGTTCCTAGGCCGCTTGTCGGATCGTATCGGGCGACGCCCGATCGCGTTCGCCGCGATCGCTTTGTGCCTGATCGCGGCTTCTGTCTTCCTGATGGCGCAGAACACCGCGTGGCTGTTCGCGGGACGTGTCGTCAGCGGCCTCGCCGTCGGGCTGGCATCGGGTACCGGCACGGCCTGGCTGGTCGATCTCCGGCCCGACGACCGCCCTCGCGCGACCTTGCTCGCGATCCAGGCCAACTTGGGAGGGATCGGCCTGGGGCCGTTGATCGCCGGGTTGCTCGCGAGCTATGCGACGCGGCCACTCATCCTGCCTTTCCTGGTCTATGGCGCCGCCATCGCCATGGTCGCCTTAATGGTGACGCGGACTCGCGAGACGGTCTCGACCCGAGCGATCGACGCCGCGCTGTTCCGCCCGCAATTCGCCCTGCCCCACAACGCACGCGCCGCATTCGTCGCGCCCGCCGTCACCTCGTTCACCGCGTTCGCCTTTGTCGGTTTCTACGCGGCGCTGCTGCCGTCGATCCTCCACCAGGCAATGCATCTCTCCAGCCCGGCGATCGGTGGCGCGATCCTGGCTCAATTGTTCGCGGTCGCCGCCGCGACCATGCTGGCGACGCGCCGCCTGTCGAGCCGGATGGCGATGCTGAGCGGGCTGATGACCATCGCGCCAGCGCTCGCATTGCTGGTTCTCGCGCAGTCGCAACAGAGCCTCGCATTGTTGATGCTGGGAACGACAAGCGGCGGCGTCGCGCTGGCGCTCGGCTATCGCGGCAGCCTCGAGATCGTCAACGCGATCGCACCCGCCGATCGCCGCGCGGGCCTGGTGTCGGTCTATCTGGTGATCTGTTTCATCGGCAATTCGCTTCCGGTGATCGGCGTCGCGATGGTCGGTGCCGTCGCCGGACCGGTCAGGGCCAGCGAGATCTTTGCCGCCGTCATGCTCGTATTGGCCGCAGCGGCATTCGTCACCGGGCTGCGCTTTGCGCCGCATCGGCCAGTCCCGGCCTGCGAAGCGCGCTAGCCAGCCTCGCCCTTGCGATAGGCCGGCAGCGCGAGCTTCCAGCGCAGCGCCGCCGCGCGCAGGGTGAACCCGGCGACGGCCGCGATGCCGGCGGCGACCGGCAACGGCACGCCGAGCAGCCCCAACGCAACGTAGGAGCCCGACGCCAGCGCCGCCGCGGTGACATAGATTTCAGGCCGCATGATGATCGACGGCTCGCCCGCCAGCACGTCGCGGATAATCCCGCCGACACAGGCGGTGACCACGCCCATCAACGCCGCCGGCACCGGGGGTACGCCGAACCCGATCGCCTTGGCCGCGCCGAACACGGCATAAGCGGCGAGCCCGACCGCATCGAACCAGTCGAGCGCCGCCCCACGCCACCATCTGACGGGAGTCAGCCACACCGCAAAGGCAACCGCCAGACACGCCGCCGCTGCGCGGCTGTCATGGATCCAGAATACCGGCGCCCCGATCAACAGGTCGCGCACGGTCCCGCCGCCGACGCCAGTGACGAGCGCGAAGAAGCAAAGCGTCACCATCGTCTGCCCGCGCCTCGCCGCCGCAAGCGCGCCCGACGCGGCGAACACGACAAGCCCCGCCAGGTCGAGCCACGGTGCGATCGCTGGGAGCCATTCGGGCGTGTGGGGGAGCATTGGCCGATGGGTAGCGCGACGCGCCTGGCTCCGCCACCGAGGTTTGGATCAGCGGCAAGAATTCCGAGCGAGCTAAAAATCAGACCGTCATCCCGGCCCGTCTTGCGATCAGCTGCGCTAGTATCGAATGCAACCAAGCTGAACGTCCCCCCGGCCTTGTGCTGGGGTCCACCGGGCGGCAAGCCCGGGAAAGGAAGCTCCTGCTACGCGCTATCCTGCACCGTGGATGCCGGGACAAGCCCGGCATGACGGCCAAACCTTCGTGCTCCACCATAGACGGCCGGGCGGGACACGGGACAATCCGCGCGACGAATAATCACGCATACGCCGGCGATAGTCCCCCAAACGCAATTGGGGAGCCGGTGTTGCCACCGACTCCCCTGTCGCCGGACTTCGATCCGCTCATCACGTCTTGCGACCTGACCGCGCTTTCTGGTTTCGGCGGCTCGCTACGCCCGTGCTGTCCGAAGACGGCGCCAGGTTTCGCGCTTTGCTCCGTTCGGATCGTCTTGCGACGTTCCTCCCTTTGCACCGTTCCGGTCGAACTGTCCGAAGACACTTCTCCCATCCCGGATCGCTCCACCCCTCAGACCCGAAAGTCTCTGGAATCTCGCGTTTGCTTCGTTCGGATCGTCTTGCGACGTTCTTCCCTAGGCACCGATCCGGCCGAACCACCCGAAGGCATTTCGTCCATCGCGGTTTGCTCCACCCGGCTGGCCCGAAAGCTGCCCTGGCATCGCTCCGTTCCACTCGGTTTGATCCGAAGACCCACCTGAGCTTCCCGGGTCGGTCGTCGGCGCCGGGCGCGATCCTCCGAAGAGTCTCAGCAACCCGGCCACCGGCGGCCTACGAAGATAGTTTGCCGAAGCATTCTGTCCTCGCTTTGTCGCCTCGGCGCCCCTTTCATTTCCCCGGTTGCCCGGTTCGATGAACAGCGTTCCGTTGCGACCGCGATCAATCCGCCCGAAGGCTGTCTGATCACGTGCGGTCCGTCAGATGCATGGTCCGGCCGTCGCGCTTGCGCGCTCCATTCGGACGCAGCAGCGCTGCCGTCCCTACTTCGAAACCGCCTTCCTCCCCTTGCGGGTCGGATGCACTTTCTCGAAGATCAAGTTCTTGAACTTTCGTCCGATTTCTCGGTGAACCGCTCTCGTTCTCGATGTCATCATGCTGTCACCAAAGCCGAGTCGCACCAAGCACGAAACGCCTACCGGCCCCTGTGGATAACGTGGATAACGTGCACAGATGGCGGCGGCGTTGAAACAAAGTGTCGCGCGCTCAATTCGTCCCGGATTCGGCACGCCATGCAACCCAATCGTCGCGAGAACGTTACGCACCCGGCATTGAATCACATCTACAAGGAAGCAAGGGAAACAATATGCGTAAAGTTCTGCTCGCGCTCAGCGCGGCATCGATGGTCACCTCGATGGTTGTGCCGCTTACCCAGGCCGACGCTCGTCGGCATCAATATCGCGAATGGCGAGGCCGCGACGGCCGGGTTTATTGCCGGAAGTCGAACGGCACCACCGGTCTGGTGGTCGGTGGTGTGGCCGGCGCGCTGGTCGGCCATGGCATTGCCGGCCGCGGTGACAAGACCCTCGGCACGATCGTCGGCGGTGTCGCCGGCGCGTTCGGCGGCCAGGCGATCGACAAGACGATCACCAAGAAGCGCCGTTGCCGCTAAGGCGATACGATTGAATGGGGCGCGGTTCGCAAGGACCGCGCCCTTCTTCTATGAGGAATTCACCATGCCTACACGCAGCGGCTCGGCAAAATACGAAGGCTTCGGCAAGGACGGCGTCGGCCATGTCTCGACCCAATCGGGCGTCCTCAACGACCAGAAATACGGCTTCAACACGCGCTTCGGCGACGAACCTGGCACCAATCCCGAAGAATTGATCGCGGCGGCGCATGCCAGCTGCTTCACCATGGCGCTCAGCTTCGCGCTCGCTCGCGAGGGCTTTACCGCCGGTACGCTCGAAACCACCGCGAAGGTGACGCTGGACAAACAAGGCGAAGGTTTCGCGATCACGCGTTCGGACCTGACGCTCGCCGCACGGATCGAGGGCATCGACGGCGCGCAGTTCGAGCGGATCGCCGCCGACGCCAAGGCCAATTGCCCGGTGTCGAAGGTCCTCAACGCCGAGATCACGCTGACCCACACGCTCAACGGCTGATTCGGCCCCAACTGTCGCTTGGATGAACGCGAGGTAGTTTCACGTTCACGCAACCTCCCCGGGGGCCGGTTTGTTTTACCCGCACCCGAAAACGAAGGGAGAATGATGATGCGACGGCTAATCATGGCCGCCCTGGCCAGCAGCGTGACGATCGCTCCGATCGCGGCAACGGCCCAGGACAATCCGAACCAGGCGCGCAAGGAATATCGCGACGAGGTTCGCGACGCCAACAAGGACTATCGCAAGGATCTGCGCCATGCCGACAATTGGCGCGACGTCCAGCGCGCGAACCGCGAACGCAGGAGCGAAATCCGCGACGCACGCAAGGACTATCGCCGGGACGTCCGCGACTGGCGCCGGTATCGCTCGTACGATTGGAACCGCACCGAGCCGGGCCAGCGTTATTATTATGCCGACCGCTATTATCGCGACGGCCGCTATTATCGCCCCTATCGCCTGAGCCGCAACGATCGCGTCTATCGCGGCAATGACGGCCGTTATTATTGCCGCCGGTCGGACGGCACGACCGGCTTGATCGCCGGCGCGGCGCTGGGCGGGCTTCTCGGCAACGCGTTGTCGAACGGACGCTCGGCAACCTTTGGCACGCTGCTGGGCGCCGCGGGTGGTGCGGCGCTAGGCTCCTCGATCGATCGCGGTCGCCTGGTCTGCCGCTAGACAGGCGAAGCGTTCAGGAGAGGAAGGCGAGGGTCCGGCGGCAAGCCGGGCCCTCGTCGCGCATCAGCTTCCGCTCGATGCCGGGGTCGTGCCGTTGAAGCGGATCGTGACGAATGAGGCGTCACACAGATTGACCGCCGGGAAGACGGTGGAAGTCGTATCAGCGAAGGTCGCCTTGATTTCCCATTTGCACTGCGACGCGGCCTTGTCGAAATGGACCGTATTTCGGCCACCAACCTTGAAGTTCTTGGGCTTCTCGCCTTCGTCGACCTTGTTCTTCTGCCATTGATTGGCGCCTGCCGGCGACAGTTCGATCAGCGTGATTTCCTTGCCGGAATTGTTGATCAGGATGAAATCCCAAGCGTCGGCATAAGCGGGGGCGGCCAGCCCCAGCATCGCGACGGCCACCCCGAAACGGTAGCGCATATGACGTCCCCTCAAGCCTCCCGCCTCTTAGCGGACGGGCGCGCGGGACGATCTTACAGGATACCACCGCCCAGGAACAGGCGGAACGCGGCAATCGCCATCAGGACCAGGTTGATGATCAGCCCAGCCTTGTTCTTCGACAGCGCGCCGAACAGCAGCCCGACCGCGCCGATCAGCAGCCCGAGCCAGTTCAGCCAGCCGAGGAACGGGATCAAGGCGACGAGCGTGACGACCAGCAGGATCACGCCAATGATGATCGAGAGCACATTGAGCATGTCGCGTCATATGTGGGCAATACACCTCGGACGCAAGCCCAATGTCATCATCGTAGGCCGTTTCTTAACCAATTCGGGGGCATGGCCGGCGCCGAACCGATCGGAGTTTTTGGGTGGCTATCACCTTTCGCAACCTGGCCTGGGCGCTCGCGCCGCTCGCGCTCGCCGCGTGCGGATCGAAGCCGCCCGCCGACAGCAATATCGACTCGCTCGATGCCGAACTCGCCGGCGGCAATACGACGGGCAACAGCCGAGACCCGGCGATGATGAGCGCGCTTCAGGACCAGATCATGGTCGATCCGGCGCTGACGGGCCAGGCCAACAACGACGCGGTCCGTCCGCCGCAACAGCCTTATTCGGGCGCGACTCCGCCCGATTCGGTGGCGCCGTCCAAGACGGACGGTAGCAACATCGCCGACGGCACCGGATCGTCGAGCGGCGGCAGCAAGCCGGCCCCTGCCCCGGCCCGGGATTGCCCGCAATGCAAGGTGAAGCGCGATTCGGTGACGCTCGGCGCGCTGGCGCAGCGTCAGGCCGACAAGCGCACATCCGGCTGCGCGCGTAGCCTGCAATATTCGACCGCCTGGGTGCAGCGCCTGCCCAGCGACATCCCGCTCTATCCCGATGCCCGCGTCGACGAGGCGGCGGGCGTCGCGGGCAATGGCTGCGCGCTCCGCGTCGTCAGCTTCTCGACCGGCGCCTCGGTCCAGAGCGTGATCGATTTCTATTACGGCCGCGTCACCGCAGCCGGTTATTCGGCCGAACATCAGGCCGATGGCGGGCAGCATGTGCTGGGCGGCGTGCGCGGCAAGGACGGCGGCGCCTATGTCATTTACGTGGAAAAGCGCGGCGACGGCAGGACCGAAGTCGATTTAGTCGCAAATAACGGGAACTGATTGGGTTCTCATCACTTCTAGCCGCTTCAGCATCGACGCGAGCTCACCCTCCCGATAACGGACAGCAAGGGTCACGCCGTTCGCGTCGATGTTGAAACCGATCACCGCGAAGTGGTGATCGCCCCGGCGAAGGCCGGGGTCTGGCGCCGCAAGCACCCAACCAAAACTTCGTCATGCCGGGCTCGTCCCGGCATCCAACGGGCAACAACGGCTGGATTCCGATGTGGAAGGTTGGCCCCCGGAACACGTGTGGTGCGACGATTAGCCTGGTGCCCGCAATCCCTCCCCCAACCCCGCATTTGTTCATCTGCCCGCGTGCGGCTACAGCGCGCGAATGAATTTCCTTCTCGTCATGGCGGGCGGTGCCCTGGGCAGCGCGGGCCGCTATCTGGTCGGCAAGCTGACCCTCGACTGGTTCGGGCCCGATTATCCCTGGGGCACGCTCGCGGTGAACCTGATCGGCGGGTTCCTGATGGGCGTGTTGGCGGGCGTACTCGCGCGCACCGGCGGCAGCGAGCATACCCGGCTGTTGCTCGGCGTCGGCGTGCTGGGCGGCTTCACCACCTTTTCCTCCTTCTCGCTCGATACCGTATTGATGATCGAGCGCGGCCAATCGAGCGTGGCGATCCTCTATGTCCTGGTTTCGGCGATCGGCTCGATCCTCGCGCTGTTCGGCGGCCTGCACCTGATCCGGGCAGTGGCATGAGCGATATCCGCACCTTTATCGTCGCCCCCGACGACGACGACATCCGGCTCGATCGCTGGTTCAAGCGGCATCTGCCCGACACAAGCTTCACGACCGTCGCCAAATGGGCGCGCACCGGCCAGTTGCGCGTCGATGGCGCGCGCGCGGCGCCCGGCGACCGCATCGCGGCGGGCCAGACATTGCGCTTCCCGCCGCCGGAGCCGGTCCCCGTCGCCGGCAAGCCCAAGCGCGAACGCCCTCCCCTCACCGACGATGAGATCGCCTTCGCGCGCGAATTGGTGATCCACCAGGACGCCCAGGCCTTCGTGCTCAACAAGCCGCCGGGGCTGGCGACGCAAGGCGGCACCAAGACCCTCCAGCATGTCGACGGCCTGCTCGACGCGCTGCAGTTCGACAATGAAGGCCGGCCCAAGCTGGTCCACCGGCTCGACAAGGACACGTCGGGCGCCCTGCTCGTCGCCCGCACCTCGCGCGCGGCGGCCTTCTTCGCCAAGGCGTTTTCGGGCCGCACCGCCAAGAAAGTCTATTGGGCGCTGGTCGTCGGCGTCCCCTCGATCGAGGACGGCATGATCGAGCTGCCAATCGCCAAACAGCCGGGCACCGGCGGCGAGAAGATGCATGTCGACGAGGCCGAGGGCCAGCCCGCGCGGTCGCGCTATCGCGTGATCGAGCGCGCCGGCAATCGCGCCGCCTGGGTCGAGTTGCAGCCGTTCACCGGGCGCACGCACCAGTTGCGCGTGCACATGGCGGCGATCGGCCATCCGATCGTCGGCGACGGTAAATATGGCGGCCCCGAAGCCTTCCTGACCGGCGGGATCAGCCGCAAGATGCACCTCCATTCGCGGCGCATTTCGGTCGACCATCCCGATGGCGGCAAGATCGACGTCGAGGCCGAACTGCCGACCCATTTCGCCGAGAGCCTGGCCGGACTGGGCTTCGACCAGATGGCGGGCAACATGATGCCGCTCGACGAACCGGCCCCGCCGACCAAACAGGTGAAAAAGGCCTGGGCAAAAGCGCACGCCAAGACCGTGCGTAAGGAACGCAAGGGCGAACGCCGCAGCCGCGGTGCCGCGGTCGAACCACGCAAAAGCGGGCCGCGGTCTAAGACGGCGGGTCCCAAAAGCACAGGTCCCAAGCCTTCGGGTGGCAAGCCTGTGGGTTCCAGATCGGCGGGTCCCAAGCCCGGCAGTCGCAAGTCTTCCGGCCCTCCGTCGTCGGGGCCCAGGTCCACAAGCCCCAAGGGCCCGCCTCGCAGGGGCCGCTGATGCATCCCAATGCCGCGTTCCGCTGGGAAGATCGCGACGCGATGCGCGCGCTGGTCACCGAGCTCGGCTTCGGTGCGCTGTTCTGCGCCACGCCCGACGGCCTGCGCGTCGCGCATGTGCCGGTCGTGTGGCTCGACGACGCGACCATCGGTCTCCACCTCGCGCGCGGCAACGGCATCGTCCGCCATCTCGATGGCGCGACCGCCTTGTTCGTCGCGCAAGGCCCGGACGGCTATGTCAGCCCGGATTGGTACGGGCTCGACGACAATCAGGTACCGACCTGGAATTATGTCGCGGTCGAACTCGAGGGCACGATGCGGCGGATGGAGCATGACGCGCTGATCGCGCAGGTCGACCAATTGACCGCTCAACAGGAAGACCGGCTCGACAAGACGCCATGGACGCGTGGCAAGATGGATCCGGCCATCTTCGACAAGATGACGAGCGCGATCGTCGGCTTCCGACTGGAGGTTACCGCCTGGCGTGGCACGCTCAAGCTCGGCCAGAACAAGCCCGAGGCGGCGCGACTCGCCGCAGCCGACGGGGTCGAGGCGTCGGGGCGCCGCGGCATCGCGCACTGGATGCGCAACGCATGAGCAGCCCGATGACCAAACTGGCGATCTTCGACTGCGACGGGACCTTGGTCGACAGCCAGGCCAATATCTGCCGCGCGGTGGAAGAGGCACTGACCGAGGCGCGGGTCGAGGTGCCGTCGCGCGACCGCATCCGCCGCATCGTCGGGCTGAGCCTGGTCGAGGCGATGCAGGCGCTGCTGCCCGAGGCCACCAATGTCGATCACCGCCGGCTGGCCCAGGCTTACAAGGACAAATTCTTCGCGATGCGGACGAGTGGCGCGCTCGCCGATGAGCCGTTGTTCGACGGCATCGATGCGATCGTCGAGCAACTCGCCGGCGACGGCTGGATGCTGGGCGTCGCCACCGGCAAATCCGATCGCGGGCTCGACCATATCCTGACCGCGCATGGCCTGAAGCACCATTTCGTCACGCTGCAGACCGCCGACCGCCACCCGTCCAAGCCGCACCCGTCGATGATCGCGGCGGCGATCGCGGAAGCTGGCGCGGACCCGGCGCGCACGGTGATGATCGGCGACACCAGCTTCGACATATTGATGGCGGTCAATGCCGGGGTCCGCGCGGTGGGTGTCGCCTGGGGCTATCATCCCACCGAGGAACTCGTCGCCGCAGGCGCGCATGGCGTGGCGCTTGCAGTCGCCGACCTGCCGCATCATCTGGAGGCATGATGACCGATTCCGCAGTCCAGTCCCGCAACCGCTGGTTGATCATTACCGCCGTCCGCTTGCTTGCGATCGCCGGCGCGGTGTTCGCGGTGATCCTGATCGGGCGCGCGCCAACCTGGCCGCCCAAAGTGCTGGGCGTCGCGATCGTGCTGTCGGCGCTCTACATGTCCTGGGCCGTTCCCGCCTCGCTCGCGCATCGCTGGCGCACGCCCGAAGAGGCACCCAAGCGGACGACCAAGACGCGGCGATGAAACGGTTCTGGAAGGACGTGACGGTCGACGCCGAGCTCGGCGTGCGGCTCGACGACCGGCCGGTGCGCACGCCCGGCCGCGTCCCGCTATTGCTACCGACCGCCGCCCTGGCCGAAGCGGTCGCGAATGAATGGCGCGCCGTCGCCGACGATATCGATCCCCGCGCGATGCCACTGACCGGCCTGGCCAATGCCGCGATCGACCGTATCGCGCCCGATCCCGCTGCGTTCGCCGCCGGCCTTGCCGCTTATGGTGAGAGCGACCTGCTGTGTTACCGCGCCGACAGTCCGCCCGATCTGACAGCCCGCCAGGCTGCCCTGTGGGATCCGCCGCTCGATTGGGCGCGCGACCGGTATGACGTCCATTTCGAGATCGTCACTGGCGTGATGCATCGAGCGCAGCCCGATGCGACGATCGAGCGGCTCGGCGCCGCGATCGCCGCGCGGCCTGCGTTCGAGCTTGCGCCGTTGTCGCCGATCGTCACGATTACCGGGTCATTAGTGCTCGCGCTCGCGCTTGCCGAACGCGCGATGCCAGCCGATGCCGCCTGGGCCGCCGCCAATCTCGACGAGGATTGGCAGGCCGAGCAGTGGGGCGAGGACGATCTGGCGGTAAAGACTCGTGAGGCCCACCAGCGCGATTATGACGCCGCGGTGCGGTTCCTGAGCCTCGTCGGTTAGCCTCTATTTCGTCATGCCGGCCTCGTGCCGGCATCCACCGTGCAACAAATCCGCACGGCTTGGGCTGTGTGGCACAGTGGACCCCGGGACAAGCCCGGGGTGACGAGTGGGATTGTGGCGGGTGAACACTCCATCACCCAGCACTGACGCTCAATTATCCGGCAGTTTCCGAATGAACCCGATCAGCCCGCGCTGGCGCGAGCGTTTCAACCGTTCGGCGGTCAGGATCGTCTGAACGCAGGCGAAGCAATCGTCGAGATCGTCGTTGACCAGGACATAATCATAGCCGTCCCAGTGACTGACCTCGGCCTGGGCGCGTTCCATGCGGCGGTCGATGATCTCTTTGCTGTCGGTATTGCGACCCTCTAGCCGTTCGCGCAGCGTCTTCAGGCCCGGCGGCAGGATGAACACGCGGACGACGTCCCCGCCGGCGAGCTGGAACAATTGCTGCGCGCCCTGCCAGTCGATGTCGAACAGGATGTCCTGTCCGGCTTCGAGGTCCTTGAACACCGTCTCGCGCGGCGTGCCGTAACGCTGGTCGAACACGCGCGCCCATTCGAGAAAGGCGTCGTCGTCGACCATGTTCTTGAACGTGTCGGTATCGACGAAATGATATTCGCGCCCCTCCTGCTCGCCCGGCCGCATCGGCCGGGTCGTATAGGAGATCGACATCTTGAGCCGGCCGTCCTCTTCGGCGAGCAGCCGGTTGGCGATGGTCGACTTGCCGGCGCCCGATGGCGAGGACAGTACGAACATCAGGCCACGGCGCTTGAAGCCCGGCGGCTGCGAGGAACGGTGATCGACCATGCGCGCTACTGGCGTGCGCGCAGGGGGTGCGTCAAGCGCTGGCGGGTTCGTTCCGGAACTTGCGCGCCAGATAACGTGCGCCAAGCGCCACGCCGCCAAGCACGATCACAGCGGGAACGACTCGCTTGGCGACCTTCCAGGTCGCGACCCCGGCAAGCGCGCCGAGCGTCCCGCCTTTCCCGTCTCGCTGATCGATGTTGCGGCCGATGGCAGCGGCGATGAGGTCTCCGATCACGCAGTATCTCCCTGAAATATCAATGTCACAGCGCTCACGGAGCAAAAAAGTTTCGCGCCCGAACACTAAAGCACTTGCTAAAGTGTTGGACTCGGGATACTTAAGTACATGCTTAACGAATCACCTTCTCTCGATCGCGTCTTCCACGCTCTCGCCGATTCCACGCGGCGAGCGATGGTGGAAAGGCTCGCGCTTCGGCCGATGTCGGTGAGCGAACTGGCGTCCCCCTTCGCCATGTCGCTTCCCGCCGTCATGCAGCACCTCGCGGTGCTCGAGGAATCGGGGCTGGTCCGGTCGCACAAGGCCGGGCGGGTCCGCACCTGCCGCATCGATACCGAGACGTTCGGCCTGGTCGAACGCTGGACGGCCGATTGCCGCAGCGAGTGGGAAGGCCGGCTCGATAAGCTGGAAGACTATATCAACACCCTGAAAGGACAGCATAAATGACCGAGAAGACGATCATCCGTCCGGAACCGCTCGTGATCGAGCGCCATTTCGATGCGCCGCGCGCCATCGTGTTCCAGGCCTGGACCACGGCCGAGCACATGAAGAACTGGTTCAGCCCCGAACATTTCACCACGCCCGAAGCGGTGATCGAATGCCGCCCCGGCGGCCGCTTCGACCTCTGTATGCAGGCGCCCGATGGACAGAAATTCTGGAACCATGGTCGCTTCATCGACGTGGTCGAGAATGAAAGCCTGTCGTTCGAGGCCGGCGCCCATGTCGACGACAGCGGCAACGCGCCGTTCGCGGTACGGACCTACGTGACCTTCACCGACGACGGCGACGGCTCGCTGATGTCGGTGCGCCAGGAATATGAGATCTACGATGAGGCGGCCAAGGCCATGATCGGCGGCGCACCCGAAGGCTGGCGCACGACGCTCGACAAGCTCGAGCGCGAAGTGGCGCGGATCAGGGGGTGATCCGTCGAAAAGCCCCTCCCCTTCAGGGGAGGGGTTGGGGTGGGGCAGTGCGGCAGACGACCTTCTCTGCGAGGCATCCCCCCCCCCCC
>NZ_BCYX01000047.1 GCF_001598415.1 Sphingomonas mali NBRC 15500 | reverse complement strand
GGGGGGGGGGGGGGGGGGGGGGGGGGGGCTCTCCAAATCTACGACATCCCGAGGGGCCCGCCCCCTCCACCAAGCCGCTGCGCGTCTTGGTCCCCCTCCCCGTCCCGGGGAGGAATGACCGTTACTTCAACGTCATCTTGTCGCCGCTGATCGCCACGCTGTCGAGCCGACGCAGATAGTTCTGGCCGAGCAGCGAGATAGTCAGCCCGTCCAGTACCACGGCATGGATGCCGCTGACGCGCTTGCCGTCGAGCACGACGTCTTCGAGCTCGACTTCCTGTCCCCGGATATCGCCCGACGCGCCGGTGCCGACGACGTCGAACCGGCCGGGATCGAACTTCACCCCGGCCCGCCGCGCATCGTCCTGGGTCAGCGCCACCTCGGTGGCACCGGTATCGACGACGAACTTGATCGGCTCGCCATTGACGTCAGCCACGGTGAAGAAATGGCCGTTATCCGCGCGATCGAGCACGGTCGGCTGCGGCTGGTCGGCGGGTGCCGCGGCGGCTGGCGGAGCGGCGGCGATCGGCGCGCGCTTCGCCCCCGGCAGAGCCAGGCCGATCGCGATTCCAATGATGGTCACGACGAGCAGCGCATATTTCATGGCTGATCTTCTACCGCGCGGCGATTGCGGCTTGGCTAATAGTGATGCCTAAGAATAGCTTACCGCCGTGCCAGCCACCAGCCGAGCAGCGCCAGTGCCGGCGGTCCGAACACGCCCGGGAAATCGCGCCAGAAGATCGCGACGCCGCAAATGCCGGTGATCACCTCGTACAGGTGGACCAGGGCATGGAGGCTCAGCCACAATGCCCCCGCCAGCACCGCCAGCCGCCGCACACGCAGGTCGAGCACCGCCCAACCGAGCAGCAGCCCGCAGGCGAGATACGCAGCCCCGATGTCGCGAACGAAATGCTGGTTGAACGGGCCGGTGAACACCACTGTCGGCAGCGCGCGATACCAGAGCAGCGGCTGGGCGAGCATGTACGCGCCAAAGCCGATCGCGAAGATCGCCACGATACCGACCAGCAATTGCGCCAGGCGAAAACGTCCGTCGGTCATTTCCCCCTCCCCTCGCCCTAACGGGCGAAATAGCGGTAGATCTTGTCCTCGCTGCGCGTCGAGGCCTCGTGCCAGCGCGGCGCGTCCTTGAGGTTGAGCGGCTTGCCCGTGGCGTCGAGCATCAGCACGGTCGGCGTTCCCTTGATCCCGTCGAGCCCGAAGCGGCGCGCGAGGTCGAGATTGCGATCCTTCTGCCCGACATCGATCCAGACGATTTCGTAACGCGGCGCCAGCATCGCGGCAAAGCGCGGACTGGCGAACCAGCCGGCGAGTGCGCGGCTGTCGTGGCACCAGTTCGCGCCGAACACGAGGATCACGCGATGGCCATTGGCCTTGGCGCGCACCATCGCATCGGCGACGTCGTGCCCGGCACGATCGGGATCGCCGAAGGGGCGTGCCTCGGGGTGACCTGGTGCCGCGGCTGGTGCCGCAACGTCCGCCGTCACGGGCTGCACGGTGAGCGCGATAGCCGCCGCGACAAGCCCGAGCGCGAACTTCACGCCGCTTTCGCCTCGTCGGCGGCGTCGATCTCGGCCGCCTTGGCCTCGACCAGCTTGACGATATGCTCGATCATGTCGGCGTCCTGGACATGGTGATCGGTCACGCCCGACAGATAGACCATGTGCTTGCCATTTCCGCCGCCGGTAATGCCGATATCGGTTTCGCGCGCTTCGCCGGGCCCGTTCACGACGCAGCCGAGCACCGACAGCGACATCGGCGTGCGGATATGCTGGAGCCGTTCCTCCAGCGCCTGGACGGTGCGGATGACGTCGAAGCCCTGGCGCGCGCAGCTCGGGCACGACACGACCCGGACGCCGCGATTGCGGATGCCCAGCGCCTTCAGGATCTCGAACCCGACGCGCACTTCATCCTCCGGCTCGGCCGAAAGCGAAACGCGGATCGTGTCACCAATTCCGTACCAGAGCAGGCTGCCGATCCCGATCGCCGACTTGACCGTGCCACCGACGAACCCGCCGGCCTCGGTGATACCGAGATGGAGCGGGCAATCGACGGCCTCGGCGAGCTGCTGGTAGGCGGCGACGGCAAGGAACAGGTCGCTTGCCTTCACCGCGACCTTGAATTCGTGGAAATCGCGGTCCTGGAGCAATTTGATGTGATCGAGCGCGCTTTCGACCAACGCGTCCGGGCACGGCTCGCCATATTTTTCGAGCAGGTCGCGTTCGAGGCTGCCGGCGTTGACGCCGATGCGGATCGCGCAACCGTTGGCCTTGGCCGCAGCGACCACTTCGTTCACCCGCTCGGCCGAGCCGATATTGCCCGGATTGATACGCAAGCACGCCGCGCCGGCATCGGCCGCCTCGAGCGCGCGCTTATAGTGGAAATGGATGTCGGCGACGATCGGCACGCGCGCCGCCCGGACGATCTGCTTGAGCGCCGCGGTCGACTCGACGTCGGGGCACGACACGCGAATGATATCGACACCGGCATCCTCGCAGCGTCGGATCTGGTCGATCGTCGCCCGTGGGTCGCTGGTCGGCGTATTGGTCATCGTCTGGACGGTGACTGGCGCATCGCCCCCGATAGGGACGTTACCGACCATGATCTGACGGCTCTTGCGGCGCGTGATGTCGCGCCAGGGACGGACTGACATTCGAAATCCTCTTGGGTCGCCCGCCATATAGCGTTGCCGGCGCGCGAAACCTAGCGCCCTGGCAAGGATCGGCATTCAAACCTGAGCGGGAGCGGCTATTCCCGTCCGTTCCAGCCGGAGGAAGGCGGCAACGCACTCACCACTGCAATTCCCGCCCTTCGCCGAGTATCCGCCGTTCTTCCGGCAAGATCATGATTCCGGACGACAAAGCGCCGATAACACCCATTTTGAGCAACCGAGGTTTCACCCGTGATAACCTTTTGGTCAGGGCCGGTCCGCTATTTGACCCGAGACAAATCGGACACGAACGGCGTCAATGACTCCCCAGCGACGACATTATGGCCTGGACTGGCTCAGGATCGGCGCCTTCGGCCTGCTGATCGTGTACCATGTCGCCATGGTCTTCTCGACCTGGGATTGGGTGATCAAATCGCCGATCACGTATCATGAACTGACCGCGCCGATGGCGTTGCTGACGCCGTGGCGGCTGCCGCTGCTGTTCGCGGTGTCGGGTTATGCCAGCCGCAAGCTGTTCGCCAAGTCGGGCGACGTCCGCGCCTTTACCGACTCGCGCAACCGCCGACTGCTGATTCCCTGGGGATTCGCGATGGTCGCGCTGATCCCGCCCGAAATGTGGGTGAGGGCGCGCGAACAGGGCTATCCGGGCAGCCTGCTCCATTTCTGGCTGACGGACTATTGGAGCGTCACCCCGGTCTATGGCCATGGTTTCCCGAGCTGGGAACATCTGTGGTTCGTAGCCTATCTATGGGCCTATACTATGGTGCTCGCGGCACTTTTGCTCGTGCCCGGCTGGAGTGCCGAACGGCTGACCCGCGCCACCGACCGCCTGGCGTCGGGTACCCGGTTGCTCTGGGCGCCGATCGTCGTGCTGGTCCTGCTCAAGCTGTCGGTCATGTTCGTACTTCCCGAAAAGCAGGGATTGTTCACCGACTGGAACGCGCATTTCGCCTATTTCCCGATCTTCCTGTTCGGCTTCGCGCTGGCGGGCGACAGCAAATTGTGGCCGACGATCGCGCGGCTGCAATGGCCGGCGGCGGCGGTCGCGCTGGTCGCCGGAGTGACCGTGGTTTGCATCGAGCTCGCCTATGAAGGGCACAATGTCCCGCCGCACGCCATCATGATGCTCGACCGCGCGGCGCGGCTGGCGATGGCGTGGAGCATGATGCTGGTGCTGTTCCAGCTGGCGACCCGCTTCCTCGATCACGATCACAAATGGCGCGCCACATTGGCCGAAGCGGTATTTCCGCTCTATATCGCCCACCATCCCGCGATCATTCTGCTCGCCTGGTACACTCTGCCGCTGAACCTCAACCCGTTCGTCGAGTTCGCGCTGATCCTGGCCGGCACCTTTTCGTTCGCGGTCAGCTTCTACCTGATCGGCCGTGAGGTCGACTGGCTGCGGCCGCTGATCGGCCTGAGCCCGCGGTCAGTCCGCCGGACGGTAGCGCCTGCTTCCGCGTAACGTCGCGCCCGACGCCGTTTCGACCGTGAAGTCACCCGATTTGTCGGTTTCGATGCGACGGATCGCGGCGCGCCGCACCAGCCGGCCGCGATGGATACGCAGGAAGGCATCGCCCAGTTCGGCCTCCACCGCCGCCAGCGTGGCGCGATGCAATAGCGTGCGCGGTCCCCAAACGATCTCCACGTAATTGCCCGCCGAGGCGATCGATTCGATCTCTTCGAGCGGTATCAGGTGCGTGACCGCGCCGTCGGCCACGGCCAGCGTCCTGGGCGGCGCGCTGGTGCTTGGCGGCGTCGCCGCGCGCGTAATCAGCCACTGCCCAATTGCGGCGACGATGACGAACTGGAGATAAGTCGCGAAATCCTTGCGGAATTCGTAGAGCAAGCGATCGTCGATGATACCGAAGAAGTGATAGGGCCCCTGCCCCACGGCATCGTAATAGATCCTCCGCAACACGACCATCACGGCGATATGCCACCCCGAGGCAATCAGGCTGCCGACCACGAAAGCGGCGACGATCAGCGGCCATGAGAAACGCGGCGGCCGGAAGGTCGCGACACCGATCCACAGCAGCGGGTAGATGCTGAGCCACGCGAGCATGCTGGTCCATTCCCACGACCAGATCAGATCTGGCCGGATATGCGCGCCCGACGCCTGGAGATCGGCGACCGAGGATTCGGCGTTGGCGATCATGATGACGACGATGATCAGGAGGAATCCCGCGGCGAAGCCGAGCGCCAGCTTGCGCTGCGTTCCGTTCATCCCGCGCCACCCGCCACTCGTCCCAGCCACTTGTGCGATCGTCCCCGTGAAGCCGCCTTCCGACCCTCTCCGATACCGGTCCCGGCGGGCCCCGACTAGCCGTCACCGCATCGCAAGGAATGGAGGCGAGCAATGGAACGGCATTACGGAATGGACTGGCTGCGGATCGGAGCGTTCGCTCTCCTGATCTTCTATCATATCGGCATGGTCTTCGTGCCCTGGGGCTTTCACATCAAGACCGCGCAGCCGATGGACTGGGTCGAGATCCCGATGCTGCTGACCAATCCCTGGCGGCTGACCCTGCTGTTCGTGGTATCGGGTTATGCCAGCCGCGCCTTGTGGTCGAAATCGCCCAGCATCCGCCGCTTCCTGGGCAATCGCAGTTCGCGGCTGCTGATCCCGCTCGTGTTCGGCATGGCCGTGGTCGTCCCGCCGCAGACCTGGGTCGAGTTGGTCGGCAAGCATGGCTATGGTCAGAGCTATCTCTGGTTCCTCACCCACGATTATTTCCGCTTCAGCAAGCTCGACGGGATCGTCATGCCGACCTGGAACCATCTGTGGTTCGTCGTCTATCTCTGGGTCTACACGCTCGCGCTGATGCTCCTGATGCTGGTTCCCGGCGCGGGCAAGCTGCAGGCCATGTTCGACCGCGTGTTCGGCGGCAGCCGCGCGGTTTGGGTGCCGGTCATGTTCCTGCTGGTCACGCAATATTGGCTGTTCCACCGCGACGACGACACCCACGAGCTGTTCAACGACGGCCTGGCGCATCTGCAATATTTTCCCGCTTTCCTGTTCGGTTTCGGCCTGGCGGGATCGCGCGTGGTGATGGACGGGTTGTCGCGCTGGTGGGCGGCGTCGGCGGCGGTCGCGATCGGCTGCTACGCGGTAATCGCCGGACTGCTGGTCGCCTATCCCGATTTCAGTTTCCCGACGCACAACGTGACGATCGTCTTCCGGTTGGCGCGCGAGATCGACACCTGGGTCGCCATCGCCGCGCTGATCGGGATCGCCGAGCGTTTCCTCAATCGCGACCATCAATGGCGCACCACGCTCGCCGAGGCGACCTTCCCCTTCTACATCATCCATCAGACCGTGATCATCCTGGTCGAATTCTGGGTGAAGCCGCTCGGCATTGGCGCGGCCGGCGAATTCCTCATCCTGGTGCCGGCGACGATCGCGGGATGCAGGGCCTTCTACCTGATCGGCCGCGAGGTGAACGTGCTGCGTCCGCTAATCGGCCTCAAGGCGCGGGCGAAGGCCGCAAGACGGGCCGCCTCGGCCGACTGGATGGAGACGGTTCGCGCTCGGCCCGACGTCGCCTGAGCCCCTTCCGACCGTCTAAGGGGAACTACTGAGGGCGCGATGGGTAGTCATCGCGCCCTTAATCGTTACATGGACTGGCATGGCTCGACATTACGGCATGGACTGGCTTCGCGTGGGCGCCTTTGCCCTGCTGATCCTTTATCATACCGCGATGGTGTTCACGCCCTGGGGTTTCCACGTGAAGACCGCCCAGCCGGTCGAGTGGCTTTCGGTCCTGATGTTGCTGACCAACCCGTGGCGGCTGACCCTGTTGTTCGTCGTTTCAGGCTATGCCAGCCGCGCGCTGCTCGCCAAGTCGGGCGGCATCGCCAAGTTCATGTCGAGCCGGTCGAACCGCCTGCTCATTCCGCTCGCCTTCGGCGTCACCGTGATGGTGCCGCCGCAAAGCTGGGTCGAGCTCGTAACCCAGCATGGCTATGCCCAGGGTTTCGGGACATTCCTGACTCAGGATTATTTCCGCTTCCAGGCGATTGACGGCGTGTTCCTGCCGACCTGGAACCATTTGTGGTTCGTCGGCTATCTGTGGACCTATACCGCGGCTTTGTCGCTGCTGCTCCTGATCCCGCGGCCGGCCCGACTACAATCATGGTTCGACGCGGCGTTCGGCGGCTGGCGCGCGCTGGTGCTCCCGGTCGTCTATCTGGTGCTGAGCCAGGTCGTCATCTTCCACCGCTGGACCGACACTCAGGACCTGATCAACGACGGCGTCGCGCACCTCGCCTATTTCCCGGCTTTCCTGTTCGGTTTCGGCCTCGCGCGGTCGCCCGTCGTGCTCGCCGCGTTCGTGCGCTGGTGGAAGCCGGCGGCGTTGATCGCGGTGCTCAGCTACGCATTCGGTGCTGGCGTGGAGATCGCCTATCCCGGCGACCTGGTCCCGCCGCAATGGCTGGGCGACCAGATGATGGTCGCGCACCAGATCCAATGCTGGGCTGCGGTCGCGGCGCTGATCGGGATCGCCGAGCGTTTCTGGAATCGCGACGGCGCATGGCGCCCGACGCTGACCGAGGCGGTGTTCCCTTTCTACCTGATCCATCAGACGATCATCGTCGTGGTCGAATATTGGCTGCGACCGCTGGGGATCGGCGCGCTCGGCGAATTCCTCATCCTGGTGCCGGCGACGATCGCGGGATGCTGGGCTTTTTATCTGATCGGGCGCGAAGTGAACTGGCTGCGGCCGTTGATCGGATTGCGGCGGCGCCCTGCCAAGGCTACCGCTCACCGCCATGACGACAAGCCCGATACCCTGGTCGCTGGTGATCCATGGCGGCGCCGGCGCGATCGAGCGCAGCCAGACCCGGCCTGAGACCGATAGCGGCGTTCGTGCCGCGCTGAATGCCGCGCTCGATGCGGGCGGCACGATCCTCTCAGCGGGCGGTGCATCGCTCGACGCAGTCGAGGCAGCGGTTCGTGTGCTCGAGGACGACCCTCATTTCAACGCCGGGCGCGGCTCCGCCTTCACGTTCGAGGGCAATAACGAGCTCGACGCCGCGATCATGGACGGCGCGACCCTGCGCGCCGGGTCGGTCGCCGGCGTCACCGCGACCAGGAACCCGGTGACCCTGGCGCGCGCGGTGATGGAGCAAAGCGCGCACGTCCTGCTCGGCCGCGAGGGCGCCGACGCGTTCAGCCGCGAACATGGGCTCGACCAGGCCGACGCCGAGTGGTTCGCGACGCCCGAACGGCGCCGCCAGCTCGACGAATTGCTGTCGAACGGCGGCAAGTTCGACGTCGACATGAAATACGGCACGGTCGGCGCGGTGGCGGTCGACCAGGCCGGGCATATCGCCGCGGCGACCTCGACCGGCGGTGTCACCGGCAAGCGCTGGGGCAGGATCGGCGATTCCCCGCTGATCGGCGCTGGCACCTATGCCGATGATCGCGGCGCCGCGGTATCGTGCACCGGCGCGGGCGAATTCTTCATCCGCGAAAGCGTCGCCTTTCAGATCAACGCGCGCGTTCGCTTCCTGGGCGAGAGCCTACGGGTGGCGGCCGATACGGTGATGGCCGAGGTGAAGGCGCTGGGCGGCACCGGCGGCGTGATCGTCACCGCGACCGACGGCGGCATGGCATGGAGCTTCACCACCGCCAGTATGTATCGCGGATGTGCGGCGTCGGACGGCAACCGCAAGGTCGCGTTATATGAGGATGAGGGCTGACCCTCCGTAACCGTCATACCGGGCTTGTCCCGGCATCCAACGTGCAGCAACGGCCGAATTCCGTTGTTGGACCCCGGAACAAGTCCGAGGTGACGACAGGACCCCGCGCAAATGATTGTTCCAAAACGATTGGAACCCACCCCCGCCCCGGCGTAAGGCAACGCCCATGAAGCGCCTTCTTCCCGTCGCCGCCGCGCTGGCAGCGCTCGTCCTCGCCTCCCCCGCCAATGCCTATTGGGAATATGGCCATCAGACGATCGCGCAGATCGCCTGGGCCAACATCACGCCCAAGGCGCGGCTCGAAATCAAGCGGCTGCTGCGCCAGCAGGCGCTGCTCGGCACGCCGCAATGCAAAGCCGGGACGCTGGACGATGCCGCGATCTGGGCGGATTGCATCAAGGGGATCAAGGACGAGAACGGCAAGCAGAAGTTCGGTTACACCAGCGCCTGGCACTATCAGGACGTCAACATCTGCTCGCCGTTCGATGTCGAGAGCGTATGCAAGGACGGCGATTGCGTCTCGGCGCAGATCGTCCGCGATGTAAAACTGCTCAAGGATCGCCGCACCCCGACCAAGCAGCGCGTCGAGGTGCTCGTCTTCCTGATCCATTTCGTCGGCGATCTCCACCAGCCGCTCCACGCCGGTGAGAAAGGCGACAAAGGCGGCAACGACGTGAAGGCAGACTACGGCACTTATGCCGCCAGCCGGCTCAATCTCCATTCGATCTGGGACGGCTATCTCGCCGAGCGCGCGATCTCGACCGGCCCGAGCCTGGTTCGCCGCTATTCGCTCGCCGATCGCAAGCGGGTCGCCGCGGGCAACGTCCTCGACTGGAGCCGCGAAAGCTGGGCGGTCGCGCGCGACGTGACCTACAAGACCGCGATCGGCGGCGACCCCTGCGGGCCGACCCCGACACGGGTAAAGCTCGACAATGCGACAATCGCATCTTTGGTGCCGACGGTGCGGTTGGAAGTCGAACGCGGCGGGCTGCGGCTGGCGAAGTTGCTCGACCAGGCGCTCGGCTGATCGCTACTTCCTGACGAACGCCGCGATCGTGTCGGTCACGACCGGGGCGATCGCCAAATCGGCATTGCCGTAGGTCGCGGCGTTTGCCGCCCGGTCATCGCCGTCCACCGGCTTGAGCACGTGATTGACCCCGGGCAGGAGTTTGAGCGTCGCCGCCGGCTGACCGCGCTTGAGCAGCTCGGCGTCGGTTACGGCGACCTGCAGATCCTTGTCGCCCTGGACGATCAGCACCGGCAACCTGACCGCAGCGACCAGTTTAGCGGGATCGTAGGAGAAGGCCTCGATCAGGAACCCCTGAACATTGTCGCGAAACAAAGGCTGGAGCGGTGGAGGCAAAGTCCCGCCATCCACTTTCTTGCCCGCTTCGAGCTGGTCGATCGCCGCCTCGCCCGCCGCGAGCAATGGTGCGTTGGCGGGATTGGCGCGGAGCTGCGCGCGGATGACTTCGCCATAAGGGCGGCCGGCGCCCGACACGAGGATGACGCCGCATATACCGCTGGGATTCTGCGCGGCCTTGAGCGCGACAAGCGATCCCTCGCTATGCCCGAGCAGCCAGACGCACGACCGTCCGGTTTTCGCGCGGAGCATGTCGACCCAGGCGTGCGCGTCGGCGGCATAGGCCGCGATGGTGACGTCATTGGGGTCGGCGACCGCGGCCTTGCTGCCGAACAAGCCGCGCTTGTCGATGCGCAACGTCGCCACCCCTTTCGCCGCCAGCCCCTCGGCCAGCTGGCGATAGACGCCGCCCTTCACACCGAGCGAATTGTTCCCGTCGCGATCGGTCGGCCCCGACCCGGGGATGATGAGGATCGCAGGTGCATTCTTGCCGGGATCGAGCAACGTCCCCGCGAGCGCTCCCTGTGGCCCGGAAATGGTGACCTCGACACCCGCAGGTGAAGCGGCGGTCGCAAGCAAAGCGGCGACGGCAAGAGCGATCGGTTTCATCCTATTCTTCTCCCCTCCAGCGCCATTTCCATCCGCCCCGCGTGTGTTGCGCGCACAGCACCATGAAGGCAAAGGTCAGCGGCACGATAACGCCGATCGCGATCGCCGGATGGCGCGGCACCAACGTTCCCGCGGCGACGATCACAGTCAGCGAATAGCCGATCGTCAGCACCCACCCCTGCCAGGTGATCGGCAGGCCGGCGCCGTAGCCGAGCTTCTTCGGCGCGAACCAGTCGCCGTCGCTCATTCCTCATCTCCCTGCTTCGGCGGCCGCCCACGCCTGGCGCGGACCGGATCCGCCAGCTTCACGCCACGCCGCGCGAGAGCCTCGCGCAACAGGCATTCGACCTGAGCGTTGACGCTCCTGAGGTCGCTCGCCGCCGCGCGCTCGATCGCCGCGTAGAGCGCGGGATCGAGGCGCAGCGGAAACGCCTTTTTGGGAGGAGCGCCCATCGTACCGCCTTACTGATAGAGCGAACCCGCATTGACGACCGGCTGGGTGTCGCGCTCGCCGCACAGGACGACCATCAGGTTCGACACCATCGCCGCGCGGCGCTCATCATCCAATTCGACCACGCCCTTCTTGCTCAATTGATCGAGCGCCATCTCGACCATGCCGACCGCGCCTTCGACCAGGGTCTGCCGTGCGGCGACCACCGCCTGGGCCTGCTGGCGGCGAAGCATCGCACCGGCGATCTCCTGGGCATAGGCAAGGTGGGTGAAGCCGCATTCGTCGACGGTGATCCCGGCCATGACCAGCCGCGCGATCAGTTCCTGGCGAAGTTCGACACCCACTTGATCGTGATTGCCGCGCAACGTCACTTCCTGATGGGCGAAATCGTCATAGGGGTAACGCGACCCGATCGTGCGCACCGCGGCTTCGATCTGGACCATCACGAACGCCTTGTAATCGTTGACGTCGAACAACGCCTGGGCGGTATCGGTCACCCGCCATACCACTTGCGCCGCGATCTCGATCGGGTTGCCGCGCAGGTCGTTGACCTTGATCTTGTCGGAAATGATGTTGTTGGCGCGGACCGAGATTTTCTTGCGGCCGAGCCAGGGCAGCAGCCAGCGCAGCCCGGTCTTGCGGTCGGTGCCCTGATAGCTGCCGAACAGGGTGACGGCCACCGCCTGGTTCGGCTGGAGCATGTAGAAGCCGCACAGCACGAAGGCGAAGACGATCGTCCCGCCGACGATCAGCGATGCGCCGAGCGCCGGATCGGTATCCACCGTCGACCCGCCATAAATCGCCGTCGCGAGCGCGATCAGCAGCACGAGCAGCATCAGATAACCGCTCGACGTCGCCGCCGGACGCTCGCGCGACAAGGTCAACCCGATACCATTCACATTCGCATCCGAGGCCTGAATAGCCATGGGACCCTCCCGTTAAAGATGATATCATATTTATATCGGCTTTGTGCGAGTCGCAAGCGGATTCGATGATCCGGTGACTGACGGCGCCGGCGGCGTATCTCGGCACGAACTCGCTCGCTCTGCGTTGGCGAAGCGATATGCCCAAGCTGAAGGTCTATCGCACCCCGATCGGGTTCCACGACGCCTATGTCGCCGCGCCGAGTATGAAGGCCGCGCTCAAGGCCTGGGGCACCGAGAAGAATTTGTTCGCGCGCGGCGCGGCGGAACTGGTCACCGATCCCAAGCTGACGAAGGAGCCTCTCGCCAGCCCGGGCGAGGTGATCAAACGGCCGAGAGGATCGGCCGCTGAGCATCGCAAGGCAGCCGGGTCGGCGGAACGACCGGCGAGCGACGCGAAATCAACGCCCGAACGTAAATCGGCCAAGCGCAAGCCTCCGCCCGATCGCAAACCGCTGGAAACGGCGGAGCAAGCGTTGAGCGCCGCCCGCGAGAAGTATGACTGCGAGCTTGCCGATATCGACGATCAGCTGGCGCTCCTGCAGGAGAAACGACGCAAGCTCGCCAGGGCGCAAGAGACCGAAATCGACAGGCTGGAAAAGGAGCGATCGGCCAAGGAAGCCACCTATCGCCGCGCGCTGGATAAATGGGAAATATGACCACGAAAAAAGGCCGGGAATCGCTTCCCGGCCTCGTTCGCTGAACCCTGGACGTTCTATTGCAGAACGATGGTCACCGCGCGACGGTTCTGGGCCCAGCTTGCCTCGTCCGAGCCGAGCGCGATCGGGCGTTCCTTGCCGTAGCTGATTGTGTTGATCCGCGACGCGTTGACGCCGCGCGCCGCAAGGTAGTTCTTGGCGGCGTTGGCGCGGCGATCGCCGAGCGCGAGGTTGTATTCGCGCGTGCCGCGTTCGTCGGCATGACCCTCGATCGTGATGCGGCGGTCGGGCCATTTCATCAGCCAGGCGGCCTGACTGTCGAGGATCGAGCGCGACGTCGCGTCGATATCGTACTGGTCGAGCGCGAAGTGGATCGTGTCGCTCATCACCGAGCGTTTGAAATCCTCGGCCGAGCCGGGGACAATCGATCCGGCATCGCCGTTGCCGGTCGACCCCGACGGCTGGTCGCCCGCCGCGGGCGGCAGGACCGGCGGTCGTTTATGGGCGCAGCCCGCGGCCGCGACGAGCGTCGCGAGCAGGATCAGTTTGGTCGTCGTGCGTGCCATCGTTGGTTCTCCCTAACTTTTGGCTGTTGAATGCATGGGGCGCGTATTCGGTCCGGATACGAAACGTTAGTCCTTGCGAATGGGTCCCCAGCTTGGGTCCGATCCGTCGAACGGGGTGGGCAAGCGGCGTTCGTTGACGCCGGTCAGGTCGACCGACCACAAGTCCGCGACGCCGCTTCCGCCCTGGGTCGAGCGGAAGAACATGATCACGCGGCCATTGGGCGCCCAGCTCGGCGCTTCGTCCTGCCAGCCGTCGGTCAGCATCTTCTCGCCGCCGCCCGTGGGCGACATGATGCCGACATGGAAGCCGCCGCCGATCTTGGTGAAGGCGATCAGGTCGCCGCGCGGGCTCCAGGCCGGCGTTGCATAACGGCCCGAGCCGAAGCTGATCCGCTGCTGGTTCGAGCCGTCGGCGTTCATCACATAGAGTTGCTGCGTGCCGGAGCGATCGCTTTCGAACACGATCTTGCTGCCGTCGGGCGACCAACTGCCGCCGGTGTCGATGCCCGGCGCGCTGGTCAACCGTTGCGACGTCCCGCCATCGGCGGGGATCTTGTAGAGATCGGTATTGCCCGCCTGCGACATCGAATAGAGGATCCAGCGGCCATCGGGCGAGAAGCGCGGCGCCAGCGCCAAGCTGACATTGTCGACCAGCCGGTGCTGTTTGCCCGAGGCGATGTCGAGAACATAGATGGTCGGTTTCTTGTCGAGATAGGACAGATAGGCGACGCGACGCTGGTCGGGCGACAATTGCGGGGTCAGCACGATCGTCTGGCCATTGGTCAGGAAGCGGCCGTTGAACCCGTCCTGGTCCATGATCGCCAGCCGCTTGATGCGCTTGCCCTTGGGTCCCGTCTCCGAAACATAGACGACGCGGCTGTCGAAATACGGCCCTTCGCCGGTCAGCCTTGTATAGACCATGTCGGCGCATTTATGCGCGGCGCGGCGCCATTCGTTGACCGTCAGCACATAACCCTGGCGGGCAAGCTCGCGTTGCGCCGCGGTATCATACAGATAACAGCCGACCGTGACCGTGCCGTTGCCATTGGCGCGGATATAGCCCTGGACCAGAGCGGTCGCGCCGCGCGACGTCCAGCCGGTGAAATCGGGCGCGGTCGCCTGGGCGAACGGTACCGGCATCAACTGGCCGGCGGGCAGCGGCTTGAACAGCCCCGAATTCTTGAGGTCGGCGGTGATGACGTCGGACAATTGCTTGCCGAGTTGATCGGTCGGGCCGGCCGCGGTCGATACAGCCTCGGGGGTCGGCAGGACGGGAATCGCGATCCCCATCGGCGCCGAGATGCCGCCCTCGACATCGACCACCAGACCGCCCGACTGGCCGGGCGCCGGCGTCGCGCCAGGAGCGGGAGCGGGAGCAGGCGCTGGCGTTGGTGCCGGCGGTGTCGTCTGGGCATTGGCGGCGGGCACCAGCACCATCATCAGCGCGATCAGCGGAAGGCCTTTGGTCATCATTATCTCTCTCAACCCGGGAGCTTGTAGCGGAGCGAGAAGTCGCTCCAGCCATTGGGGACGTCGTACAATTCGGGCGGCAGGCCGCGCAGCGGCTGGCAGCCCATGAAGGTCGCGATCGCGCGATCGTCGACCTGGCGCTGGTAGCGTCGATTGTCGTCGTCGACGCCGTCATGCCCAACGATCACCGGTCGCGACGCCAGCGTGCCATCGCGGTTGATCTTGAGCCGGATGGTCACGCGGATGCGTTCCGCACCGGGACCGGGATTGACCTGGCGGTTGGCGCAAGGCTGCACCTGCTGCTTGATTTTCTGACCGATATCCATCGCCGCCTGCTGGCTCATCGTCGCCGATTTGGGCGCAGTGCCGGTGGCGGGACTCGGCTTGGTCGAAGCGCCCTTGAAGTAATCCGACCCGAAATTGAGGCCGCGCGCCTTGGGCTTGATCGCGTTCGCCGTGCTGCCGGTGCCCTTGCCCGGCTTGGCCGCGGGCTTGGCCGGCGCCGCGACGGCCGGCTTGGGCTGCGCCTTCGGCGCTGGCTTGGGCGCAGGCGGCGCCGGCTTCTTCGGCTCGGGCTTGGCGACCGGCGCCGGCTTGGGCGGCGGCGCGGCTTCGGGCTGCGGCTTGGGCGGCGCGGGTTCGGCCTTTTCCTCGGCCGGCGCGGGCGGCGCCGAATCCTCGGGATTGCCGATATCGGGCGCCTTGCTCTCGGCCGGATCGACGGTCGTGTTGGGCGCGCCGGCCTTCAGCCCGACATCGTCGGCGATCGTCACGTCCATCGGCGCCACCGGCGGCGGCGGCGGTGATGGCGGCAGCAGCGACAGGATCGTGAACAGCACGATATGCGCAAGCAGCGACAGGCCGATCGCGATCCACAACCGGTCGTCGCGCTCCCGGGGAATCGGGCGCAGGATAGGGGAAACGGCAATGCCGCTCACTGGCGCTCCTTGGCGTTGGACACGAGCGCTACGCGGTTGAGACCGGCGCGGTTCAGCTCGCCCATCACTTCCATCACGCGGCCATAATCGAGCGCCTTGTCGGCGCGCAGGAAGACCTGTGGCGGCTTGTCGCCCTGGCGGCGCTCGCGGGCGATCACCGACAGGCGATCAGGCAGTTCCTCCATCGTCACGGCATCCTCGCCGATATGGATCGTGCCGTCGCGATCGACCGCGATGTCGACCGGCTTCTGGTCCTGATCGAGCGCCTTGGCGCGGCTGTCGGGCAGATTGACCGGCACTCCCGCGGTCATCAGCGGGGCGGTGACCATGAAGATGATCAGCAATACCAGCATGACGTCGACCAGCGGCGTGACGTTGATGTCCGCCATCGGCGCGCGCCGCCCCTTGGCGCGGCCGGAGGGGAGATTCATGGCCATTAGAACTCCCCCTCCCGTTTACGGGAGGGGGGTGGGGGGAGGGCATGTCGGTCTACGGGAAGGCACACGCCCTCCCCTAACCCCTCCCGCAAGCGGGAGGGGAATGAACGGATCACCCTCACCTTTTCGCCTCCAACTGGCGGCTGAGCGTCGTATGGAATCCGTCGGCGAAACGGACCAGCCGCGCCTCGATCCGATTCACGCCATGGCTGAAGCGGTTATAGGCGATGACCGCGGGGATTGCCGCGAACAGACCGATCGCGGTCGCGAACAGCGCCTCGGCGATACCGGGAGCGACCACCGCCAGGCTGGTATTCTGCGCCGCGGCGATGCCGGTGAAGCTCGACATGATGCCCCAGACGGTGCCGAACAGCCCGACGAACGGGGCGACCGACCCGACCGTGGCCAGGATGTTGAGCCGGTCGGCAAGCTTGTCCGCCTCCCCCGCCACGGCCGATCCCATCGCGGTGGCGAGGCGCTCGCGAATGCCCTCGCGATCGACCACGCCGCCGGCGGTCGAACGGCGCCATTCGGACACGCCGGCCGCGAACACGCGGGCCACCGGCAATTCGTCATCGCCGTGCAGCTTGTAGAAGGCGTCGATATCCTCCGCTTTCCAGAAATCCTTTTCGAATTTGTCGATCTTGCGTCGTGTCCCGCCCAGCTTGGTCGAGAAGCCGATGATGATCGCCCAGGTCCAGATGCTGGCGATCAGCAGCCCCGCCATGACGATCTGGACCACGATGTCGGCATGCAGCAACAGCGCAAGCGGTGAGGTCGATCCGGGGGAAAGGTCCAAACTCCAATGCATTACGTCTTCAGTCCCCTTGTTCTTCGGGTGTCCAGATCAGCCCTGCATAGGCCGACGCCCAGCTTGCCGGCTGGCGTTTCGGGCGTCCGTCGGGCGCGACCAATGCTGCGGTCACGTCCGCCTCTGCCAGTAATTCAGGTCCCCGCATGACTCTCTGATGAATATGTACCGCCGCGGCGCGAATCCGTGTCAGTCGCGAAACAACCACCAACGCGTCGTCAAGTTTCGCGGGACGGCGAAATTTGATCGCCATGTCGGACACTGCATAGGCGCCCTCCCCGGCTTCCATCGCCGCGCGCTGATCGATCCCGACCAACCGCAGCATGTCCGACCGCGCGCGTTCCATGTAGCGCAGGTAATTGGCGTGATAGACCACGCCCGACAGGTCGGTATCCTCGAAATAGACGCGCACCGGGAATCGGTGCTCGCGTCCGTCGAAGCGTCCTTCGACCGGCTGGTCGATACCGATTGCCGTCATAACACCACGCTCTACCGAACCCGGCCGCCAAGGCAAACTCAATTGGTCCCGGCTTTCGTGCTGGACGGCGCGGCGAGCGGGGCTAAACCCTCGGCGGAATGACAGAAGCCCTTCGGATTCGCGGCCTTGCCAAGGCGTTCGACAAGCCCGTCATCACCGGCCTCGACCTCGATATCGCGGGCGGCCAGCTCTATGCGCTGCTCGGCCCGAACGGCGCGGGCAAGACGACGACGCTCAGGATGGTCACCGGCCTGACCCGGCCCGATGCCGGCAGCATTGAGATTTTCGGGGTGGATGCGCTGGCCGATCCGATCGGCGCCAAGGCGATCACCGCCTGGCTGCCGGACGAGCCGATGCTCTACGACAAATTGAGCCCGCTCGAATATCTCGCCTTCGTCGCCGGGCTGTGGCGGATGGACCCGCATGTGGCGTCGGAAGAAGCCGAACGGCTGCTCCACTGGCTCGACCTGTGGGAACAGCGCGACACGCGGTGCGAAGGATTTTCGCGCGGCATGAAGCAGAAGGTCGCGCTGGCCGCCGCCCTGATCCACGACCCCAAGCTGCTGATCCTCGACGAGCCACTGACCGGGCTCGACGCCGCGATGGCGCGCGCGGTCAAGGATGCGCTGCGCGAGCAGGTCGACCGCGGCAAGACGGTGATCGTGACAACCCACATCCTCGAAGTCGCCGAACGCATGGCCGATCGCATCGGCATTATCGGCGGCGGCAAATTGCTCGCGGAAGGCACGCTCGACGAATTGCGCGATCGTGCGGGCACGGAGGGCATGACGCTGGAGGACACCTTTATCCGGCTGACGAGCGGGGCGTGACCCGATTGGCTCCCGGAAGCTTTGCCTGGCTGGCCTGGCACGAATTGCGCCTCGCCTGGCGCGGCCGCAGACGCGGCGGCAAGCGTCAGGTGCTCGCCCTGGTGTTGCTCGGTCTCTACCTCGTGGCCGGCACGGCGGTCGCCTACGTCCTGATGGGCGTGCCGATCGACTATCGCGCGGAGATCGGGATCGGGATCCTGGCTGCCTCGGTCGTCGCTTTATCGTTCATGACCACGCAGGCGATCCTGGGCAGCCAACAGACCTTGTACGAAAGCCGCGACCTCGATCTGCTGCTGACCGCACCGATCGAGGGCCGCGTAGTGCTCCTCGCCAAGCTGGCGTGAATCGCCGGCGCGCTCGTGCTGACCTATGCCGGACTGTTGCTGCCGGTGGTCGTTCCGGTCGCGATCCTGGGTCATCCGTATCTGTTGGGCGTCGTCGTACTGCTGCTGGCCTTGGCGCTGACCGCGGCCGCGATCGGCATCGCCATCACGCTCGCGCTCGCCAAAGTTGCCGGCCCCCGCGCGGCGCGCACGGTCGGTCAGTTTGCTGCAGCCGTGCTGGGTGGCGCCTTGTTCCTGTTCAGCCAGCTATCGCATCGTGGTGAGGGCCGACAGTCGTCCTTTGTCGTGATCTTCGAGGATCTGCGCGCCTGGGGATGGGGCGAGACAGGATGGAGCGGCGTGCCCGGCCATGCCGCGTTCGGCGATCCGGTGTCGCTCGCGATCCTGCTGGCGATCGGCGTCGCGCTGTTCGCCGGCACCGGCGCGGTGCTGCAGCGCTTGTTCCTGAGCGGCTATCAGGACGCCGGAATGCGGTTGAGCCGGTCGCGGCCGACCGGCAAGGCGAGCGCACGTTTGTTCCATGCCGGCTTGTTCCGGCCGGTCCTCGCCAAGGAATGGCGCCTGCTCGCGCGCGATCCCGGCCTGGTGTTTCAGGTCATCCTGCGCCTGGTCTATCTGATCCCGCTGATGCTGGTGGCGTTTCGCGGCGGCGGCGGGCTGATCGCGCCCGGCCTCGCTTTTGCCAGCGTGCTGGTGGCGACTCAGCTCACCGGCAGCTTTGCCTGGCTGGCGGTGTCGGGCGAGGATGCGCCCGAACTGATCGCGGTGGCGCCGGTCGATAAACAGCGCGTCGATCAGGCGAAGCTCGCCGCCGCGCTGCTGATGGCGGCACCGATCGCCGCCTTGCTGCCGATCGCGATCGCGACGGTGGGCCGATCGCCGCTCGGTGCCTTGGTATCGCTGATCGCCACCGCGATCGGCGGGACGATCGCGGGGTATATCGAGCTCAAACTGGCCAAGCCGGGTCAGCGTTCGGCGTTCGCCAAGCGGCGCGGCGGCAGTGCGATTGCCGGCATCCTGGGGATGATCGTCGCCGCGATCTTCGGCGGCGGCGCCGCGGCGATCACCTATTTCATCGGCTGATCGAACAATCCGTCCTGCGACCCAGCGGGCGGGTTCAGCCCGAGATGCTTCCAACCGGTCGCATTGAGGCACCGTCCGCGCGCAGTGCGGGCGACCAGGCCGAGCTGAATCAGATAGGGCTCGATCACTTCTTCGATCGTGTCGCGCGGTTCGCTCAGCCCCGCCGCCAGCGTCTCCACACCGACCGGACCGCCGCGATAGATGTCGGCGATCATCATCAAATAGCGCCGATCCATCGCGTCGAGCCCGAGCTTGTCGACCTCGAGCCGGTTGAGCGCAGCGTCGGCGGCGATCGCATCGACCGTCTCGCGCCCCGCGACATTGGCGAAATCGCGTACCCGGCGCAGCAACCGCCCGGCGATGCGCGGCGTGCCGCGCGCGCGCCGCGCAATCTCCTGCGCGCCATCCGCCGAAACGTGGAGGCCGAGCAAGCGTGCCGCGCGCGTCACCACCGCCTCAAGCTCGTCCACGGTGTAGAAATTGAGCCGCACCGGAATGCCGAAGCGATCGCGCAACGGCGTCGTCAGCAATCCTTGGCGCGTCGTCGCCCCGACCAGGGTGAATTTGGGCAGGTCGATCCGCACCGACCGCGCCGAGGGGCCCTCACCGATCATCAGATCAAGCGCCCGGTCCTCCATCGCCGGATAGAGCACTTCCTCGACCGCCGGCTGTAGCCGGTGGATCTCGTCGATGAACAGGACGTCGCCATCCTCGAGATTGGTCAGCAAGGCTGCGAGATCGCCCGACTTGGCGATGACCGGCCCGCTGGTTGCTCGGAACCCCACCCCCATTTCGCGCGCGATGATCTGCGCGAGCGTGGTCTTGCCGAGTCCGGGCGGCCCGAAGAACAGAACATGGTCGAGCGCGTCGCCGCGCGCCTTCGCCGCGGAAATGAACACGCGGAGATTCTCGCGCGCCGCCTTTTGCCCGACGAACTCGTCGAGCGTCTTGGGACGCAACGCCGCGTCGACATCCTCGGCTTGACGCTGGGGCGTGATCAGGCGGGCGGGTTCGTCCATCGAACGTTCCCTACCTGTTCACGCCCCCATTTGTCACGCGGTCAGTAGAATGCGCCGTAGATCACGTCGGCGACGCGCCGCGTGCGGACATTGACCAACAGCAGATCGGGGCCATAGCGCACCCAGCGATAGCCGGGAGGCGGGGGCTCGAGGCCCATCTGCCACCAATCGTCGTAATAATAATGATGGCCGACGAAGATGGCGGGCAGCAGCAGGCCGATCGTCCAGCGACGATAATGCCAGCCCGGCGGGTAGATCCAACCCGGCCGGTGGATCGGTCGGAAATTGGGCGGGCGGCCGGCACCAGGACGATGCGGCTTACCGGGCTTGGGCGGCCGGGGCAGCGGCGGCAACGGCTTTGTAATGGGCGGGCGCGGAGGGCGGGGCGGGCGAACGACGCCGCCGCCATTGCCGGGACCCGGCGGGCGTGGCCGTGGAGGCCGCGGCTTGGGCGGTTGCGGTCGCGGCGGCTGGATCTGTGGACCGCCGGGGCGGCCTGGCTTGGTCGTCGCACCGGGGGGCAGTTTCGGCCCCTCCTGAGCGAAAGCGGCACCGATATCGGGTAAAATCAGCAGGAACGCGCTGGTAGCCAACAGAAGTCGCTTCATACGTCCTCCCATCGTTTGGGAAGGTGAGCCTACGCCCGGATCGCCCGGCCGAATAATTGTTTCGCTATGCCAATAAGCCGGTCGTCACGCTCGGGGCACGTTCTGCCGCGACGCAATCAGGAATCGATCCCATCGACCATAATCAGATCGCGTTCCACCGCGTCGTCGCGATGCGCCAGCGCTTCGGCATAATCGGGAGAGGCATACCAGGCACGTGCCGCCTCCATGCTCGGGAAAGCCACCAACACCGCTCCGGCGCGCCACTCTCCTTCGAGCACGGTCATCGCTCCGCCGCGCGCCAGATACCGACCGCCATGCCGCGCGATCGACGCTGCCGCGAGCCGCCGATACGCCTCGAGCGCGGGGCCGGGCTTCATCGTTACCCTGGAAATGACATAGGCGGTCATTCGTAATGGTCGATATTGTCGCCGACGATTTCGAGCCAGCGGTGCTTGCGCGACTCATAGACCGAATAGATCGGCGCCGGGAAATTCGGATCGCCAAAGCCGCCGACCGCCACCGCGACCATGTCGGGGTCGAACGCGACCCGGTAGAACAAGGTCGAGCCGCAATCGGGGCAGAAGTCCATGATGCCCTTGCCGCCTTCGTCGCCCACCCGCGTCCATTGTTTCGACTGCCCGGTTATGGTCACGCGATCGTTGGGGAACCGTGCCTGCATCGCGAACGCGCTTCCCGACCGCCGCTGGCAGTCGAGGCAATGGCAGACCGAAACGCGGACGGGCTCGCCGGTGCACTCGATGGCGAGTTGGCCGCAAGCGCAGGTGGCGCGGCGAACGATTGGGGCGTCATCCGTCATTTCGCGGCTTTCCTCAATGCCAGTCGAACCAGCGCATCCAGGCTCGCATCCGCACCCAATTCCTCTTCCGCCGCGCCGACCGCGGCGTTTGCCTCGGCCGGGCGAAAGCCGAGGTTGAGCAGCGCCGACACCGCGTCCTGCGCCGCGCCCATCGCCGCCGCGACCGGGGTGAGGCTGCCAGGGATCACGCCGCCAACCTTGTCCTTCAATTCGCGCACGATGCGTTCGGCCAGCTTGGGCCCGACGCCGTTGGCGCGCGCGACCATCGCCTTGTCCTGCGCGCCCACTGCCTTGGCCAGTTCGACCGGTTCGAGCACCGAGAGGATCGCCAGCGCGACACGCGCGCCGACGCCCTGGACGCCGGTCAACAGGCGGAACCAGTCGCGTTCGTCGGGGCGCGCGAAGCCGACCAGCCGGATCGAATCCTCGGCGACCAGCATCTCGGTGAAGAGCGTCGCCGCCTCGCCGATGGGACCGATCGCGGCGAGCGTCTTGGCCGAGGCGCCGATCAGGTAGCCGACGCCGCCGACATCGATCACTGCATGGTCGATGCCGGTCGCTTCGAGGCGGCCACGGAGGTGCGCGATCATGACCGGGACATATCCGGAACAGACGGCGCTAGGGAAGCAAAATCGCGAGACCCACCGTGGCGCATGCGAACGCCGTACCGGCACTCGACGATACGCCGCTCCGTGCTATCCTTCGCTTAGCGGCAAAAAGGGGGAACTCGCATGGCAATCTGGAACGTCGACCTGACGACGGAGGATGGCGCGCTCAACGCCGCGCAACTCGGCGGGTTGGCCTGCTTCATCGGCGCCACGCTCGCATTCTTCGGGGCTATGATGATCCTTGGACTGGGAGCAGGCAGCGGCGAACTGCGAGCAGCACTGTTCGACGCTTCGGCGATGCTGGTTGAGATCGTACTGTTCGTGGTGGCGGGGGTTCGTTTGCGCGCGGGCAAAGGCTCAGTCTGGGGCTCGGTCGCCGCAATGGCGCTCGTGATCGAACTTGCGATAAAGCTGCTAACGTTTGCGATTGTGGGTGTGCTGCTTGACACAATCCTGCTCATCGGCGTGATCAATGGCCTGCGCGGTATCCGCGCACTGGGTCGAATCGACCTGCGGCCCGCCGATGCGGCGGAGATATTCAATTAGACGTTAAGGATAATCCAGCCGCCGCGCGCTCGCGAGGTGGTGCGCGTGGCAGATCGCGACCGCCAGTGCGTCGGCGGCGTCGGAGCCGGCGATCTTCACGCCGGGCAACAGCCGACCGACCATCGCGTGGACCTGGGCCTTTTCGGCGTTGCCGACGCCGACCACCGCTTTCTTGACCAGGCGGGCAGCATATTCGCCGACCTCCATGCCGCTTCGCGCGGCACCGAGCAGCACCACGCCGCGCGCCTGGCCGAGCTTGAGCGTCGATTGCGGGTTCATGTTGACGAACACTTCCTCGACCGCCGCGGCGTCCGGCGCGTGGTCGGCGATCAGCGCCGCCAGCATCGTGTCGAGATGCGCCAGCCGGCGCGGCAGGCTTTCGCTGGCGTCGGTTTTCAACTGCCCGTTGGCGAGATGCGACAGGCGATTGCCCTCGGCGCGAATCACGCCCCAGCCGGTAGTGCCGAGGCCAGGGTCGAGACCGAGAATGATCAAATTCCCTCTCCTTTTAGGAGAGGGAGGGAGCCGCGCAGCGGCGGAAGGGTGAGGATAGGGATAGGAGCATCACTGCCCTCACCCTTCCCACTCGCTTCGCGAGCGGGCCCTTTCCCTCTCCCATCGGGAGAGGGAAAGTTGATCAACCCAGTTTCTCCATCACCGCGTCGGAGACTTCGTAATTGCCCCACACGGTCTGGACATCGTCATCGTCGTCGAGCGCGTCGATCAGCTTGAACAGCGTCGCGGCATCGCCTTCGCCGACTTCGACCATCGTCTGCGGACGCCAGGCAAGCTTGGCGCTTTCGGCTTCGCCCAGCACCGGTTCGAGCGCCTTGGCGACTTCGTGGAGCGATTCGTTCGAGGTCCAGATCTCATGACCGTCGTCGGACGAGGTCACGTCCTCGGCACCGGCCTCGAGCGCCGCCTCGAACACCTTGTCGGCGTCGCCGGCCTTGGCCGGATAGGTGATCAGCCCCATGCGGTCGAAGGCGTGGCTGACCGATCCCGATGCGCCGAGATTGCCGCCATTCTTGCTCACCGCGGTGCGCACGTTGGTCGCGGTGCGGTTGCGATTGTCGGTCAGCGCCTCGATGATCAGCGACACGCCGCCGGGGCCGAAACCCTCGTAGCGGATTTCCTCGTAATTCTCGGCGTCGCCGCGGCTCGCTTTGTCGATCGAGCGCTGGATATTGTCCTTGGGCATCGACTGCGCCTTGGCCGCGTTGACCGCGGCGCGCAGGCGCGGGTTCATGTCGGGGTCGGGAAGCCCCATTTTCGCGGCGACGGTGATTTCGCGGCTGAGCTTGGAAAACATGCCCGAGCGCTTCTTATCCTGCGCTCCCTTGCGATGCATGATGTTCTTGAACTTGGAATGGCCTGCCATCGGGTCCTCTTGGATGATGCGCGGGTCTCTAAACCGGGTGGCGGGCGTGGTCAAAGCGGTGGGTTCGAATTGATTCACGCAAAGGCGCGAAGGCGCGAAGAAGAGTGCACCAACGCGGCAGTCGGGAGACTTCGCCAATCGAGAAAGAGCGGTGCCCAAGCAATTCTCACTCTTTGCGCCTTCGCGCCTTTGCGCGAACAAAATTTACAACGCTTCCCCGCACGCTACGGCCGAGGCCCAGGCCCATTGGAAATTATAGCCGCCGAGCCAGCCGGTGACGTCCACCGCCTCCCCAATGAAATGGAGCCCAGGCACCGCCTTCGCCTCCATCGTCTTCTGGGACAGGACGTCGGTGGCGACGCCGCCGATCGTCACTTCCGCCTTGGCGAATCCCTCGGTGCCGTTGGGATGGAAGGTCCAGCCGGCGAGTTGCGCCTCCGCCGCGGCCAGCGCCTTGTCGGGCAGATCGGCCAGGTTGCCGGAAAGCGCCAGCCGCTCGGCCAGCGTTTCCGCAAGGCGGTCGGGCAATGCCTGCCCCAGGGCCGATCGCAGCGTCGCTCGCGGCCGCGCGCGCTTTTCGGCGAGCAGCCAGCCGGCATCGCGATCGGGGAGGAAGTCGATCGTCACCGCCTCGCCACTTCGCCAGTAAGACGAGACTTGCAGGATCGCCGGCCCCGACAGGCCGCGGTGGGTGAACAATGCCGCCTCGCGGAATCGGCCCTGCCCCGCGGTCGCCACGACCTCGGTCGCGACCCCCGACAGATCGCGGAACAGCACATCGTCGCCGCCCAGGGTCAGCGGCACCAACGCCGGGCGCGGCTCGATCACCTTCAATCCGAATCGCCGCGCAACGTCATAGGCGAAGCCGGTCGCACCCATTTTCGGAATCGATGGCCCGCCGGTCGCGATCACCAGTTTCGGCGCCGACACGGTGCGATTGCCGAGCCCGACGCTGAACAGCCCATCGGCATGGCCGATCTCGCTCGCGGCGCGTCCCAGGCTCAGCTCGACCCCGCCCTGCTCGCATTGATCGAGCAGCATCGCGACGATCTGCTTGGCCGAACCGTCGCAGAACAGCTGCCCCAGCGTCTTCTCGTGCCAGGCGATGCCGTAGCTATCGACCAACTCGATGAAGTCGGCGGGCGTGTAACGGGACAGCGCCGAGCGCGCGAAATGCGGGTTGGCCGAAAGATAGCGGTCGGGCGCGGTATGGATGTTGGTGAAGTTGCACCGCCCGCCGCCCGAAATCAGGATCTTCTTGCCCGGTGCATCGGCGTGATCGACGAGCAGCACGCGCCGGCCGGCCTGCCCCGCCACCGCGGCCGCCATCATTCCCGCGGCACCTGCGCCGAGGATGATCGCATCGTGGGTTTGCGATGAGCTCACCCCTTCACGCCTCCCCGGCAGAGGCCGGGGTCCAGTCGCGAAGGGTAATGTGAGTGGAGGTTTGTCTTAGCCAACTCGCCGGCCCGACACTGGGCCCCGGCCTTCGCCGGGGAGGCGTGTTGGTACAACGAGGGAACGCTACTGCCGATCAGAGCATGCCCAGCGCGTGCAGATAGGTTTCGAGGATCGCCTCTTCCTCCTGATATTCCTCACGCTTTTTCTTGCGGATCGCCAGGATCTTGCGAATCGCCTTGACGTCGTAGCCGCGGCTCTTCGCTTCGGCCATCACGTCCTTGATGTCGTCGGCGATGCCCTTCTTCTCTTCTTCCAGACGCTCGGCGCGTTCGATCAGCAGCCGAAGCTCGTCCGCCGCGACGCGACCGCCGCCCATGCCCTCGCCACGTTCTTCAGCCACACGTTCTTCAGCCATAAGTCCTCACTGTGAGGCGAGCGCCATGCCCCGCCTGTTCGAATGGATTGCGATATCGCATTGGCGCGGCCAGCGCGCTTGCGCTGCCGTCTAAGCGGTCGAGGCCGGACCCTCAACCGCTATTCGACCGGTTACCTAGCGATTGGGTTCGGTCATCGCCGGCGGGTCGCTTGCCGGAAAACTTTCGTCGAGCGCTTCGTCGAGCGCAGCGTTCTTCGCCATGCTCTCGTCCATCCGCCGCAATTGCTCGGGCGTCGCCTCGGGCTGACGCGCCTTCCACGCGTCATACGGCTCGCCATAGACGATCTCGCGCGCCTCGGCCCTGGACAGGCCGGCGGCCTCGCCGACCCAGTCCGACAGGCAGTTGCGGCAAAAGCCGGCGAGCCCCATCAGGTCGATATTCTGTGCGTCTTCGCGGTGCCGGAGCAGGCGCACCAGGCGGCGAAACGCCGCGGCTGCCGATGCGTCGTCGAGTTGGTCGAGCTTATCCATTATACGCTCCAAGGTTGATCCGTCGGAGATAGGCACTAGGGCATGCGCTCGACAAGCAGAGGAACCTCCCCAGGATGACCAAGGCCATCGCTCCTCGCTCGCGCAAGGTTCGCGTTCTCGCGACATTGGGCCCGGCGAGCAACACGCCCGAGATGATCGCGAAATTGTTCGAGGCGGGCGCGGACGCGTTCCGCGTCAATATGAGCCATGGCGATCAGGCATCGAAGGTCGCCGTGATCGAGGCGATCCGCGGGCTCGAAAAGAAATATGGCCGGCCCACGACGATCCTAGCCGACCTGCAGGGACCGAAATTGCGCGTCGGCAAGTTCGCCGAGGGACGCGTCGAGCTCAAGACCGATTCGATGTTCGTGCTCGACCGCGACAAGACGCCGGGCGACGCACGCCGGGTCGAGTTGCCGCACAAGGAAATCTTCGAGGCGATGGAGGCGGGCGCGCGCCTGTTGCTCGACGACGGCAAGTTGGTGCTCCGGGTGATCGAGCATGACGACAGGCGGATCGTCACCAATGTCGAGGTCGGCGGGCCGCTCAGCAACAACAAAGGTCTGAACGTCCCCGACGTGGTCGTGCCGATGGCGGCGCTGACCGAAAAGGACCGCAGCGACCTGGCCTTCGCGGTCGAGCAGAATGTCGACTGGATCGCGCTCAGCTTCGTGCAGCGGCCCGAGGATCTGATGGAGGCGCGCAAGCTGATCGGCGGCAAGGCGGCATTGCTCGCCAAGATCGAAAAGCCCGCGGCGATCGAACGGCTCGAGGAGATCATCGAGGCGTGCGACGGCGTGATGGTCGCGCGCGGCGACCTCGGCGTCGAATTGCCGCCGCAGACCGTGCCGCCGCTGCAGAAGCGGATCGTCGAAAGCGCGCGCCGCCAGGGCAAACCGGTGGTGGTCGCAACCCAGATGCTCGAATCGATGATCGAATCGCCGTCGCCGACGCGCGCCGAGGTCTCCGACGTGGCGACCGCGATCTATGACGGCGCCGACGCGATCATGCTGTCGGCCGAATCGGCGGCGGGCAAATGGCCGATCGAATCGGTCGCGATGATGAATGCGATCGGCGAAGCGGTCGAAAGCGATCCCGCGCATGGCGACCGCATCCACTTCACCGTGATCCGCTCCGACCCGACCACTGCCGACGCGCTGTCCGAATCGGCCAAGAACATCGCGCGGACGATCGATGCCAAGATCATCGTCTGCTTCACGAGTTCGGGCTCCACCGCGCGGCGAATTGCGCGCGAGCGTCCCGGCGTGCCGATCATGGTGCTGACGCCCAAGATGGAGACGGCACGGCGATCGGGCCTCTTATGGGGCGCCTATGCCGTCCACACGCGTGACGTCGATTCGTTCGAGGAGATGGTCGCCAAGGCCAAGCGCATGGTGCTGCGCCACCATCTGGCCGAGGCCGGCGACCGCGTGATCGTGATGGCCGGCGTGCCGTTCAAGACACCGGGATCGACCAATGTGCTCCACGTCGTGCGAATCATGGGCGACGAGTTGAAGGGGTATAGCTGAGCGTCGCCTAATAGCGCACCGTTGTCACCCCGGACTTGTGCCGGGGTCCACCGGGAGGCGGACTGAGAGCTAGCGCTTCCAGACCAACACCAAGAGGCACGGCGGATGCCGGGACCAGCCCGGCATGACGAATCGCGTAGAAACGCGAAGAGCGCCCGATCTCGTCGATCGGGCGCTCGTCAGGAACTCACAAGTTCCGGTCGTCCAACAGACCGCCGATGTCACGAACGACAAGGGCGGAACCGTCCGCAGTTCAGCCCTGGCGGGCCTTGAAGCGGCGGTTGGTCTTGTTGATGACGTAGGTGCGGCCACGGCGGCGGATCACGCGGTTGTCGCGATGCCGGTCCTTGAGCGACTTCAGGGAATTGCGGATCTTCATGATCGATTCGCTTCTTTAAGATTGCAGTGAAACTGGGAA
>NZ_BCYX01000046.1 GCF_001598415.1 Sphingomonas mali NBRC 15500 | reverse complement strand
GGGGCAAACTCACGTCATCACGCTTTAGGTCGGCCACGATCCCTGCTCCTGAATGGGGACCATGGTGACATGGGCAGCATCCCTTTTCTACGGGTTGGGATCCGAGAATTTTGCGTATCGCGTAAAGGAAAGGCGCCGCCGTCCTTCAGTTTTGCCGCCGCAAACGAGCAACCTCCTTTGGCGTAATGCTCGACTTTGCGGCGCCGAAACGAGCTGTCACATAGTTGGCGACCGAGGCGATTTCCGTATCGGAATAGGATGCGGCGAAGCCCGGCATATAAGGGCGACCGGTGCCGGGGTTGCCGGTGCCGTTGAGGATCATCGCCGCCACGTTTGCCGCCGTCGGATCGTTGACCGCGCGCACGCCGGTCAGTCGGGCCTCCTCGACGATCGCTCCGGCGCCGGTCCAGGCATGGCAACTGGCGCAGCTGCCCTCGAACACCCGCTTGCCGACCGGGTTGTCGATCGACGCGAGCTTGGGCGAGGCGGGTGCCGGACCGGCGGGTTGCGGCGAGCGATCGCTGCGAATGGCAGGCACCGTCTTCAGATAGGTGATGATCGCGACGAGATCGGACCTGGTCAGTTTCGACAGGCTCAGCGACACCGCTTCGCCCATCGGGCCGGACGCGCCGCCGCGTCCCTGCGCGTGACCGGTCGACAGATAAGAGGCGAGCGCCGCATCGCTCCAGCCGCCGATGCCGCTGACGCGGTCGCTGGTGATGTTATAGGCATTCCAGCCTTCGGCGACCCCGCCCGCGAACTTGCTGCGCTGGTCGAGCGCCTGCATCAGGTTTCGGGGCGTATGGCATTCGCCGCAATGCCCGGTCGCCTCCACCAGATAGGCGCCGCGGTTCCACACGGCGCCCTGCTCGCGCACCGGGCGGAAGCGCTTGTCGCTGTTGAAGAAGGCCGACCAGACTCCCATCAGCCAGCGCTGATTGAACGGGAAGCCGAACGTATTGGGTTTGTTCGGCTGCTTCACCGGGGGAAGCGAGAACAGATAGGCCTTGATCGCCAGCACGTCGGCGTCGGTCATCATCGTATAGGAAGCGTAGGGAAAGGCGGGATAGAGATGTGATCCATCGGGCGCGATGCCCTTGTGCACGGCATTGAGGAATTGCGTGTCGGTCCATTTGCCGATCCCGGTTTCCGGATCCGGCGTGATGTTCGGGGTATAGATCGTCCCGAACGGAAGGACGAACGGCCGTCCACCCGCGAACGGTTTCCCGCCTTTTGCCGTATGGCACGCCTCGCAATCGGCCATCCGGGTGAGATAGTCGGCGCGTGTCCGCGGATCGGCATTGGCAAGTTCGGCCGGCACGCCGGTCAGCGTCTTGTCCGGATAGCTGGCCAGCTCCACCTGGGTGCCGCCGGCAAAGCTGTAGGGACCGGGCTGGAAGACCATGCGGCCGACGATCGCTGCCACGAGCACGACGATCGCGCCCGCCAGAAGCAACAGGTTCCGCCGCATCGTTCAGGCTCCCTTCGCGATGAGCGCTCGGTCGATCGGCATGCGCGTGAGCTGCACGCCGGTTGCCGCATAGACCGCATTGGCGACCGCCGGCTGCGTGACCACGGTTCCCGGCTCGCCGATCCCGCCCGAATTCTCCGTGCTCGGCACGATGTGCACCTCGATCGCCGGCATCTCGTCGATGCGGAGGATGCGATAATCGTTGAAATTGCCTTGCTCGACGGCGCCTCCAGCGAAGGTAATCTTGCCGAACAAGACCGCCGACAGACCAAAGACCGCCCCGCCTTGGATCTGCGCTTGAAGGATATCGGGGTTGATGACCTTGCCGACATCGGCGGCGATCACGAGGCGGGTGACGTTTACGTCTCCCTCGTCGCTCACCGCCACGTCGGCGACAGCGGCGAGATAGCTGCCAAAGGCGTTCATCAGCGCGATCCCCCGCCCGCGCCGTGCGCCGGAAGGAAGAGATGGCGCTGGCGTACCCCAGCCGGCCTTGTCCGCCGCGAGATTCAACACGCCGAGCGCCCGCGCGTTCTTTTCGAGCAGACCACGCCGGAAGGCGAGCGGATCGACGCCGGTCTTGCGCGCGATCAGGTCCATGAAGCATTCGATCGCGAAGATGCTGCCATTCGGGCCGACACCACGCCAGAAAGCCACCGGCACAGCGCTTTCGTGGCGGACAAATTCGACCAGTCGATCGCCGACAGCGTAGGGCACCTCGGCTGCCCCATCGACTGCATCGCTATCGACACCGTCCTTGAACGCCGGCGGCAGCCAGTGCGCCAGGACCGATCCGCCGGTGACGCGATGATGCCAGGCCGTGATCCGCCCGTTTTCCAGCCGAGCCTTCAATCGTTCGTGATAGAGCGGGCGATAGAGTTGCTGGCGGATATCTTCTTCGCGCGACCAGATCACCTTGAGCGGCCCATCGACTTTGGCGGCGATCCGCACCGCCTTGATCACGCCGTCGACCTCAAGCCGGCGGCCGAAACCGCCGCCGATCAAATGATTGTTGATCGTTACCTTGTCGGGCGTGATGCCCAGCGCCTTGGCGGCGCCGGCCTGGGCGAAGCCCGGCACCTGCGTCCCCGTCCAGACCTCGCAAGCACCGCCTTGCACATGCACGGTGCAATTGGTCATCTCCATCGGCGCATGGGCGAGATAGGGGAGCTCGTAGCTCGCTTCGAACAACGTGCCGTCCTTGAGCTTGGCGAGCGCGTCGCCTTCCTTCTTGGCCACGGCTCCCGGGCCCTGCGATGCCTTCTCCAGGTCGGACCACAAGGTCGCCTGATCGAGCCCGGCATTGGCCCCGGGCGCCCAGTCGATCGCGAGCGCGTTTAGCCCCTGCATCGCCGACCAGGTGTTGTCGGCGACGACCGCGACGAGATCGTCGAGCACGATCACCTGCTTGACGCCGGGGACGGCGAGCGCCGGCGCCTGATCGACATTGCCGACCTTGCCGCCGAGCACCGGCGAAGACCGCAACGTCGCGAACTTCATGCCCGGCAGTATCACGTCGATGCCGTAGACGGTCTTGCCGATCGCCTTGTCCGGCGTGTCGATGCGATGCACCGGCTTGCCGATCAGGCGGAACCGGCCCGGATCCTTGAGCGCGACCTCGGTCGGTGGTTTCAACCGCGAAGCGGCGTCGGCCACCTCGCCATATCGCAGCGAACGGCCGCTCGGGCCATGCGTGATCACGCCATTTTCAGTAGAGAGGCTGGCGGGGTCGACCCGCAACCGCGCAGCGGCGGCCGCCACCAGCAGAGCGCGTGCGGTCGCGCCCGCTCTTCGCAGCGGCGCGCTCCACGCCATGGTCGTGGTCGATCCGCCGGTGGCCTGCACGACGAACACCGGGCTGCCGTAATTGGCCTGATCGGGCGGTGCGTGCGCGGCGACCACCTTGTCGAGCGCGACGTCGAGCTCCTCGGCGATGCACTGGCTCTGCGACGTATAGACGCCCTGGCCCATTTCCACCGCCGGCAGGGTGAAGGTCACACGGTCGTCGGGTGCGATATGGATGAAGGCGTTGAAGCGCTGGCCGGTCGGCACCGGCTCGGGCGCGCTCGCGGTGGCCGCGCGCGCCGCGGCCCAGGGCAGCTCGATCGCGATCAGCAATCCGGCAGCGAACGCGCCCCCGCCCGAGAGGATCGAGCGGCGCGACAGCCCAGCGGCGGCCTCAGGAGCGGGCGGCATGCTTGATCCCCTCGCGGATGCGCACATAGGTGCCGCAGCGGCAGAGATTGCCGGCCATCGCCGCATCGATATCGGCATCGTCAGGCGCGGGATTGCCGGCCAGCAGGGCGGCCGCCGACATGATCTGTCCCGGCTGGCAATAGCCGCACTGGATGACCTCCAGATCGATCCAAGCTTTCTGGATCTTCGCGCCTGCGGAGGTGTTCCCGATGCCTTCGATCGTCGTGATCGCGCGGTTGCCGACGCGACCGACCGGGAGCTGACACGATCGGACGGCGACGCCGTCGAGATGAACCGTGCATGCTCCGCATTGGGCGATCCCGCAGCCGAACTTTGTGCCGGTCATCCCCAGCACGTCGCGCAACATCCACAGTAACGGCATATCGGATGGAACGTCGACGTCGCGCTTTTCGCCGTTGATCGTGAACTCGGGCATCGACCTGCCTTTCGCCTATCCTAGTGGATGCGAAACGCCCGGGTCGGGAGCTACCCCGGTTCCGGGCACGCACACAATTCCAGCACGAACACTGCGCCGGGGATTATCATCCGCGGCCGGGTGTAGCGATAGATCATTCCGCAGCTCGGCGCACGGGAAGATTCACCACACCGACGGCCAGATGAACATGGCATGCCGCTCGACTGCCCTGGCTGAGCGGCGGTCGATCGTGAATCGGGCTGCCGCCCTCCACGAGCGGAAGGCCATTGGCCAAAAGAGGCCCTTTCCACATCCACCCCGCTCAATGAACCGTCTCCCCCCGGCGGCACATCGCGACGAACTTCTCGATCCGCGCCGCCCGCGTCTCCGCTTTCTTCGCCGTCTGCACCCGATACAGGATGGCATAGCGGTTGGCTCCGGTCAGCGTGTCGAAGAACGCCCGCGCCGCCGGCTCCGCGTCCAGTGCGGCCTTCAAATCCTCCGGCTCTTCCGCGGTCGAGGCTGGGGCATAGGCCGTATCCCATCGCCCATCGGCCTTGGCTGCCTCGATCTCCGCCAGTCCCGCCGGCGCCACGCGACCGTCCGCCACCAATTGCTCCGCGCGCTTGCGGTTGTTCTCCGACCATTTGCTGGTGCGCTTGCGCGGGGTGAAGCGGGTCAGGAACCAGGCCTCGTCATATTTGTCGATCTGGCCGTCGATCCAGCCATGGCACAAGGCGGCGTCGATCGCCTGCGCCTTGGTCAGGCTCGAGGCGCTATTCCCTGCCTTGGCGATCTTCAGCCATATGCCGGCGGCCTTCCCACCCTGCGCCGCCAGCCAGGCCTCCCACGCCTGGGCATCGGCAAAGTCCAGCACCGGTAACCCGCCGCGTTCGGCTTCCATTTTCTGTCTCCACCGCCCTTTCGCTTCCTCTTGGCATGGCGCGACTTGACAGCTCAATTACTGTGTATCACACAGTGTATGTCACACACTATGTGAAGCACAGCTCATGCCAGTCGATGATGACATATTCGAAAAATTGCGCGTCGAGCTTCGGCGGGGATCGCTGGTGCTCGCCGTGCTCGGGGCGCTGCGCGAGGAGCGCTATGGCTATACCTTGCGCCAGTCGCTCGAGGATGCCGGGCTGCTGATCGACGAAGGCGCGCTTTATCCGCTGCTGCGTCGGCTCGAATCGCAAGGCCTGTTGATCAGCGAATGGCGCGAGGAGGCCAAGCGCACCAAGCGCTTCTACCGCCTCTCGGTCGACGGCACCGACACGCTCGCCGCGCTGCTCCACGAATGGAATGCGATCTCCGATTCGATCCTGCGCCTTACCGAAAAGGACAAATGAGATGGACCTGATCGACCGCTATCTCGCCGCGATCGCGCGGCGCCTGCCCGCGGACAAGGCCGACGATATCGTCGCCGAAATTCGCGATGACCTGCTGACCCGCCAGGAAGCGCGCGAGGACGCGCTCGGTCGTCCGCTCGACAAGAGCGAGGTGTCGGCGCTGATCAAGGATGTCGGTCACCCGCTGGTCGTCGCGTCGCGCTATCGGCCGCAGCAATATCTGATCGGGCCCGACGCCTTCCCGTTCTTCGTCGCGACTCTGCGCATCGTCGCGATGGTGCTGGTGCTCGCCTTCGCGGTCACGGCGGCGTCGAGCGTGGTGTTCGGCCACGCCGATATCGCCCATGCCCTCGGCCGCGCGATGTCCAACCTGTTCAGTTCGGCGATGCTCGCCTTCGGCACGGTCGCCGTGATATTCTATGCGCTCGAACGCACCGGTTTCCCCGCCGACCATCTCGCCAAATGGCGGCCCCAGGACCTGCCCGAGGTCAAGGACAAGCAACCCAATGTCTGGGGATCGGCGTTCGAGGTCGCGATCGGGGTCTATTTCATCCTGTGGTGGTGTGGGTTGGTGCCCTTCCCGACCTATTACGGCAACGTGAAAGGGCTGGTCCTCTTGCCCGATCCGGTCTGGGCCGCGGTCTGGTGGCCGGTGTTGGCGCTGATGGTCGCGCGGCTCGTCTACAACCTCATCCAGTGGCTGCGGCCGCGCTGGAAAGCGGTACTGGCGGTGCTGTCGGTCGCCACCGCGGCGGGCGGGCTCGGCCTGGCCTATGTGATCTATCAGGCCGGCCATTGGCTCACCGCGAGCGGCACGCTCCCCGCCGATCAACTGGCGGACATCGATCACGGCGTGAACATCGGCATCCATTGGGCGATCGTCGCGGTCGGCGCGATCACGGTGTTCCAATGCCTCCAGGAATTGTGGCGCCTCGCTACTTCGCGCCCGGGGATGATAACTGTGAAAGCTATCTGACCACGCTCTCGGGTTAGCGCTCGAAAGCGGCGGGGCGGCAGCGTCCCGCCGCGTTCGGCGTGTGCCGAGTCTATTGCAGATGCCGCAGCTTGTCGGGATTGCGCATCACATAGATCGCCGCGATCCGCCCGTCCTCGATATCGAGCGCGGTGGTTTGGAGATGGCCGCCGGCCTCGATCGTCACGAAACCGGGCAGCCCGTTGACGAAGGCCAGGCGGACCAGGGTCGAATAATCCGGCCCCAACCGGCCGATCACTTGCGTGAACAGGTCGATAGCAGCGTCTCGGCCGAGGATCGGGACCAACGCGCTCGGGCGCTTGCCGCCGCTATCGGCGTGGATGCTGACATCGGCGCTCAGCATCGTGCCCAGCGCGCGCACGTCGCCACTGCGCGACGCGGCGAAGAACGCCTCGGCGAGTTCGACGCCATGCTTCTTTTCGACCGCGAACCGCGGCCGGGCGTCGCGCACACGGGTCCGGGCACGTGCCGCGAGTTGACGGCAGGCGGCGGCATCGCGCTGCAGGATCGCGGCGACGTCGTCGAACGGCGCGCCGAACACGTCGTGGAGCAGGAACGCCGCGCGCTCGAGCGGGGACAGGCGCTCCATCACCAGCATCAGCGGTAACGTAACGTCCTCATCGCTATCCTCCTCGACGATCGGATCGGGGAGCCATGGGCCGACATAGTCCTCGCGCACCCGCCGCGCGACGCGCAGCTGGTCGAGGCATAGCCGCGTGACCGTGCGGCACAGGAACGCCTCGGGCGAGCGAACTTCGGCGCGGTCGGCCTTCATCCAGCGGATGAAGGCCTCCTGCACTACGTCTTCCCCGTCCGAGACCGAGCCCAGCATGCGGTACGCAATCCGCATCAGCTTGGGCCGCAGCGGCGCGAACGCCGCTGCCGCGCCGTCGAGCCCGGCATCGCCCATCAGGCCGCTGCCGCCAACGCCTTCTGCGCTGCCTGTGCGGCGCGGATAGTGGCGGCGTCAGCAAACAAACCGAATCCGACCGCGATGTGGTTCCAGCCGGTAATCACGTTGATCGTGATGGTCAGCTTGATCTGTTCTTCTTCGGTGAAATGCGCCTTGAGCGCTTCGTAGGCGTCCGTGCGATCGCGTCCCTCGGACAACCGGGCCATCGCCTCGCCCCAGCCGATTGCCGCACGCTCGCGGTCGCTGAAGCAGGGCGCCTCGCGCCAGGCGGCGAGCAGGTACAGCCGCTGTTCGGTCTCGCCATTCTCGCGCGCTTCTATCGTATGCAGGTTGATGCAATTGGCGCAGCCGTTGATCTGCGACACGCGCAGCTTGACCAATTCGGTCAGCGCGGGATCGAAATTGGCGGCAGCGGCGATTTCCAGCTGAGCACGCTGATAATCGCGCATCAGCGTCGGGGCGGCGCCGAACAGGTCGATGGTGTTCTTCATGGGAGGGGGTCTTTCCTGATTGGTGACGCCCTCAAGACGATCGGCGACCCTCCGAATGTGACATCGGCGTGCGATTTTTTTGCCTGAACTGAATGCGGTGGGCGACCGCCGCGCCCGTTGCCAGCGTCAACCCGCGCTGTCGCGACGATCCCGCAGCGCGTCGATCGTCAGCATCCAGACATTGGCGTTGCTGTTGTTCCAGCCCTGCATCCGCGCCAAATCGGCAACGACCTGCGCGCGAGATCGACCGTCTTTCGGCGCGATCGTGCGGCCGCTGGTGAAATAGAGCGTGCGGCCGTCGGGGCCGACATTCGCTTCGCCATCGTCGGCGCCGCCGTCGCCGGCATAGCGGATCGCGGTGGGCGCCGACCATCCGGCGGCGGTGCGCCAGGCGATGAACAGATGTTCGTGATCGTCGTCGAACGGCGGGCGGTTCTTGCTGCTGAAGATCAGATAATGCTGGTCGGGGGCGATATAGGGGTCGACGTCCGAATAGGTGCCGTCGCTAAACGGGAATTGCGTCGCTGGTCCATAGGTTCCGTCAGTCCGGCGCGAGACATAGAGGCGCCAGGCGGGTGCGCCCGCGCCGCCGCCGGCATCGGCCATGAAATAGAGGTCGCCATTGGCGGCGATGCTCGGCTTGAACACGCGCCGCGCGATATTGACGCTGGGCGGCAGTTCGATCGGCTGGCCCCAACCGCGCGCAGTGCGATCGACGCGATAGAGATGCGCCGATTTCTTGCCGACCCCCAAAGCTGGCGCGGGCCGTGTCGATTCGAAGATCACGTAGCGCCCGTCGGGCGACACAGCGGGCTGCTGGCTTGGATATTGATCGGCGAATGGCGCCAGCACGGGCCGCGTCCACGCACCCTTGACCTTGGTCGACATCACGATCGTCGACCAGGTTCCGTTCGACTGCTCGTAGAATAGAGTCGCGTCGTCGGGGGTGAAGCTCGGCGCGCCGTCATTGGCGGGTCCCGAAATGACATCGGGTGCGAACAGGCTCGGGACCGGCGCATCGGCCGGGGCGGAGCCGGCGGCGGCGACGAGCAACGGCATCAGGGCGATCAACGATAGTCCGCGTAATGGCATAAAGATCCTCTCGGTGAAGGAGCGGCAGGGGAGGTGATATTCGTCAGGTGGGTTCGACCGCAGTCCCGCTTGGCTGGCTCAGCGCGAGCAGCAATTGGTCGACCACGCGGCCGACATCGCGTTGCGCTTGTGTCGGATCGGCGGCGGTCGCCAGGAACAGCGCGCCTTCGCGAACCATGCCGAGCAGGACATGGGCTAGCGGCGGCACCGGCTGGGACGGGATCTCCCCAGCCGCGATCGCGCCGGACAACAGATGTTCGACCAGCGCCAGGCTGTAGCGGTCGCCGATCGCGCGCCAGCGTTCCCAGCCGAGCACCGCGGGCGCCTCGATCAGCGCGATCCGATGCACTTCGGGCTCGCGGCAGATTTCCAGCCACGTCCTCGTTCCGGCGCGTATCCGCTCGATCGGGGTGCCGTTGGGGGTGCCCGCGCCGATGCGGGCGATCGTCTCCTCCTCGATCGCCTCGAACACCGCGGCGAACAGGCCCTTCTTGTCCTCGAAATGATGGTAAAGCGCGCCGCGCGTGACGCCGGCTGCCGCGACGATCTCTTCGGCGCTGACCTCGGCATAGCTGCGTTCGGTAAACAGCGCCCGCCCCGCCGCGATCAACGCCCCGCGCGTGGCGGTCGTCCGTTCGGCTTGCGTACGGCGTTCTTTTTTCATACAGACTGTATGTATGTTTTTGAGTCGAGCACACGCCATTGTCGGCACCGCATCGCGAAGTGCAAGCCAAAGCCGATCGCATCCGTGCCGGCGATCTTGCCAAAGTCGGCGGGGCAGGGACCAAATATCCGTTTTCGTGAGGGAATTCGAACCATGGACAAGACGATCGACCTCATCCGCGCGGCGGTGATCGCCGGCATCGTCGCCGGCACGATCGACATCGGCGCAGCGGCGCTCATCAACCATGTCGGCCCGGCGCTGATCCTTCAGGGGATCGCGAGCGGGCTGATCGGGATGAAATCCTATGCCGGCGGCGCGGGTACCGTGACCCTGGGACTCGCGCTCCAGCTCGCCATGTCGATCGCGATCGCTGGCATCTACGCCGTCGCCGCGACACGCCTCGCCTGGGTATCGTCGCGCCCCGTTTCGGCCGGTCTAGCCTTCGGTCTCGGCGTGTTCGTCGTAATGAACCTGATCGTCGTGCCGCTGTCCGCGTTCGGCCCTAAGCCCGCGCATATCTCGCTGGTCTGGCTGCTGCTCAACGTCCTGGCGATGCTGGTGTTCGGCGTGATCGTCGCCATGATCGTCCGTTGGGGTTTGCGGCGGTCAGCAGCGGGGTAACCGGGCTGTGCGCCGGCTAGGCCGCGCGCTTCTCCAGCGCGTGCGCCGCATCGGCCATTAACTGCGCAATGATGTCGGCGACCGGCTCTTCCTTGGTCACCATGCCGACCGACTGGCCGGCCATCAGGCTGCCATGTTCGACATCGCCGTCGATCACCGCGCGGCGCAGCGCGCCCGCCCAATAATGTTCGATCTGCAATTGCGCCTCGGCCATCTCGACCGTGCCGTCGTTGAGCGATTGCGCGACTTCGAGCTGCTTGGCGGTGAACAATTCGGTCCCGGCATTCTTGAGCGCGCGGACCGGGATGACCGGTAGGCGCGGGTCGATCTGGACGCTGGCGACGGCGTCGCGGGCATTGGCGCGGAAGAAGGCTTTCTTGAAATTGGGGTGGGCGATCGATTCGGTGGCGCAGGCGAAACGCGTGCCGAGTTGCACGCCGGCTGCCCCCATGTCGAGATAAGCGGCGATCGCCTCGCCGCGGCCGATCCCGCCGGCAACGAACACCGGCACCTGTTCGGCAACTTCCGGAAGGATTTCCTGTGCCAGCACGCTGGTCGACACCGGGCCGATATGGCCGCCTGCTTCCATGCCCTCGACCACCAACGCGTCGACGCCCGAGCGGATCAGCTTCTTGGCCAGCGCCAGGGCCGGCGCGAAGCAGATCAGCTTGGCGCCATTCCCCTTGATCGCGTCGAGCGAGCCCGTCGGCGGCAGGCCGCCCGCCAGCACCACGTGGCTGACCTGATGCCTGCTGCAGACATCGATGAGGTCGAACAATTGCGGATGCATGGTGATCAAATTCACCCCGAACGGCTTCGAGGTGAGCGCCTTGGTCGCCGCGATCTCCTGGTCGAGAAGCTCGGGAGTCATCGCGCCGCACGCGATCAGCCCGAACCCGCCGGCATTGGACATCGCCGACACGAGGTGGCGTTCGCTGACCCAGGACATTGCGCCGCACAGGATCGCGACTTCGGAGCCGAGGAACTCTACGCCGCGCGCCATGCGCCGCTTGAGGCGCTCGGCGCCGATCGATGAAGGGGATGTCATGCGCCGACCTAGCCTTGCCCGGGGGTTTGGGGCAAGCCCGCGTCATGCGGCAGCAAACCACCGAACTGACGGCCGACACTCGCGGTCAGGGTCTTCATGACTGCACCGACGCAGTGCGGCGCTGGGTCGGCGGCACTGACATCGATAGCGGCCTGCTGACGATATTCATTCGCCACACCTCCGCATCGCTCATGATCCAGGAGAATGCCGCTCCCGCCGCGCGGCGCGATCTCGAGCGCTATTTCGCGCGGATCGCGCCGGAATCGCGCGAGTATGAGCATGACGACGAGGGACCGGACGACATGCCCGCGCACCTGCGTGCCGCGCTCACCCAGACCAGCCTGACGATCCCGGTGATCGGTGGTCGCCTGGCGCTGGGGACGTGGCAGGGGATCTATGTGTTCGAGCACCGCCGGGCACCGCATCGGCGGCACCTCGCGCTTCATCTTATCGGCGAATGAGCCTCGGCCCTGCGCTGGACGGTCCTAATGTCATGGAATGATAGGGCCACCGACGGGCACGACCGGTCGACCCCAGGACGCGTTGGTGACGAAGGCAAAGCTGCCGTACATCGCCAGCGATCCGCAAAGCAGGCCGAGCCAGCCGCCGAGATGACCCAGCGCAGGCTGCCCCAGCGCCGCACCCAGCCCCAGCAGGAAAAAAGTGGGCCAGAGCGTAAGGAAGATCAGGAAGACGATGCGCGCCAACCGAAAGGTGCTGACCCAAAGACCGAGCGTCAGCACGCCCCACAATATCAGCGCGACGCCAACGGTCGGACCCGCCGCCGAAATATCGATCATGTTGGTGTGCGCGAAAATCTGCAGCAGGCCGAACCAAAACCAAAAAGCGCCATAGCTCAGAAAGGCCGTCATTCCGAACGTGTTGGCAAGCCGGACTTCCAGCAAACCGGCGATGAGTTGGATCAGCCCGCCAAAGGCGAGCGCCAACGGCACGACCACGCCTTCGCCGCCCGCGGGAAGCATGCCGGCGTTGATCAGGCTGAGCAATATCGTCGTGAAGCCGAAGCCCACGAGGCCAAGGGCGGCGGGATTGGCTGGCGCCGGCACGGTGTTTGAATCAGGCACGAACCTCTCCCCCGAAGCGATCTTGCAGTCGACCTAACAAGCACAGCTCGCCGTCACACAGTCAAGCGTGCGCCGTGCCGGGGGCTGATTCAGCGCGCTTCAGGCCGCCGCTTCCTCGGCATCCAACCCATAAGCGGTATGCAGCACGCGCACCGCGAGCTCGGTCTCGTCCTCGTGGATCAGCACGCTGACCTTGATCTCGCTGGTCGAGATCGCCTGGATGTTGATGCCGCGCTCGCCCAGTGTCGTGAACATCTTCGACGCGACGCCGGCATGGCTCTTCATGCCGACCCCGACCACCGAGATCTTGGCGACGCGCGTGTCGTGGACCAGTTCCTCGAAGCCGATCGATTCCTTGGCCTCGTTGAGCGCCTGGATCGATCGCGCCAGGTCGACCGCGGGGACGGTGAAGGTAACGTCGGTCGATCCCGCGCGCCCCGCGCTCTGGTGCGCGATGTTCTGGATGATCATGTCGACGTTGATATTGGCCTTGGCCAACGGCGCGAAGATCGCCGCGACCGAGCCCGGCGTGTCGGACACGTTGGTCAGCGTGATTTTCGCTTCGTTCTTGTCGTGCGCGATGCCGGTGATCAGCTGGCGTTCCATATCGTCGATCTCCTCTTCGCCCACGATCATCGTCCCGGGCAACGTGTCCGCCATCGGTGCATCATCGCCGGTAAACGACGACAGCACCTGGACGCGGACATTTTCCTTCATCGCAAGGCCCACCGAACGCGTCTGGAGCACTTTCGCCCCGACGCTCGCGAGCTCGAGCATTTCCTCGTACGTGACCTTCTTGAGCTTGCGCGCCCTGGGCACGATGCGCGGGTCGGTCGTGTAGACGCCATCGACATCGGTATAGATATCGCAGCGATCGGCCTTCATCGCCGCCGCCACCGCCACCGCCGACGTGTCGGACCCGCCCCGGCCAAGCGTCGTCACGCGGCCCTGTTCGCCGTCGGCGCTATCGGCGACGCCCTGGAATCCCGGGATCACGGCGACCTCGCCCGACGTAAGCGCGCGGTCGAGCGCGGCGGTATCGATTTCCTCGATCCGGGCCGAGGCATGGGCGTCGCTGGTATGGATCGGCAGCTGCCAGCCGAGCCAGCTGCGCGCCGGCACGCCGATCGCCTGGAGCGCGATCGCCAGCAATCCGCTGGTGACCTGCTCGCCCGCCGAGACGACGACGTCATATTCCTTGGGATCGTAGAGCGACGATGCCTCGCGGCAGAAATTGACCAGCCGATCGGTCTCGCCGGCCATCGCCGACACCACCACGGCGACCTGGTTGCCGGCATCGACTTCGCGCTTGACGCGGTTGGCGACGGTGCGGATTCGCTCGATCCCGGCCATCGACGTGCCGCCGAACTTCATGACGATACGGGCAGGGGTCGCGGCCATCGGAGGAGCGGAAGTCCTTTGGATTGGAGAGGCGCGCCTGATAGGAAGCCGCGATGGCAAGCGCAACCGTAACGTCTGTAACCACTATCGACCCTGGTGAAGCCGCGCATTTCGGCAAATTGGCGCGCGACTGGTGGGATCCCAAGGGCTCGTCGGCGATGCTCCACCGGCTCAACCCGCCGCGGCTGGGCTATATCAGGCGGCAGGTCGACGTGCATTGGGGCGGCGATTCGGCGAGCTTCACCCCGCTGGCGGCGAAGCGCGCGGTCGATGTCGGCTGCGGCGCGGGGCTATTGTGCGAGCCGCTGGCTCGGCTCGGCGCCGATGTGACGGGGATCGATGCGGCGACGGAGAATATCGCCGTGGCGGGCGTGCATGCCGCACAGTCAGGGCTGGCGATCGATTATCGCGCCGGGAGTATCGAGTTGCTGGCGGGCGAGCGCTTCGACCTCGTCACCAGCATGGAAGTGATCGAGCACGTCACCGATCCGGCGGCATTCGTCGCCGGGCTGGCGGGCGCGCTGGCCGAGGGCGGGCTGATGATCCTGTCGACCCCCAACCGCACCGCGTTGTCGCGCCTCGCGATGATCACGGTGGGTGAGGGCAGCGGGATGATCCCCAGGGGCACGCATGACTGGAGCAAATTCGTGACGCCCGAGGAGCTGACCGAATTGGTCGAGGATGCGGGGATGAAGGTGATCGATATCAGCGGGCTGAGCTTCTCGCCGGGCAAGGGATTCGCGGTAAGCGACGACACCAAGCTCGACTATTTCCTGACCGCAGTGAGGGCTGACGGTCCCTCTCCCACCGGGAGAGGGAAGGAGCGCCCGCAGGGCGCGGGAGGGTGAGGGCAGCACGCAGTTCGAACCTGCCCTCACCTTTCCGCCGCTCCCTTCCTCTCCCAAAGGGAGAGGAAATTTCACGCCATCACATTCCGCCCACGCGCCACGGTCGCGCTGTGGCCGACCACCGCATTGCGCGACTTCGCGCGGATCGTGTCCACGAACAGCCAGTCGTTCGACACTTTCTCCGGCGTGATCGTCAGCGCCATGTAGCCGCGGTGCGAGGTGTCGCACCATTTGAGCTCGGGATTGCCCGCGACCAACCCGGCGGCGACCGTCTTGGGATCGATCTTCACTTCGTGTTCGTAGCCGGGCGAGGTCACGCTGTGCCCGGCGAATTCGACGCCCGCCGGTTTGCCGTCCTGCTTCAAATCGAACGCCCAGCCGTTGTGGCTGTCGCCCGAAATCACCACGAGGTTGGCGTTGGTCCCCTGCGCCGCGCGGAGGAAGCGGGCGCGTGCCGCCGGATAGCCGCCCCAATTGTCGTAATTGAACGGCAGGCCGATTTTGCCTGCCTGAATGCCGGCGAGGACGTAATTCTTCGCCCGCTCGCTGGCATTTGGGTCGACCCAAGCGAGCGCGGCGGCGGGCATCACCGTCTCGCCCAGGATCGTGCCGAACCCGACCAGCTGCCATTTCTGTCCCGCCGCGACTGATCGGCGCATCGCATGGAACAGCCAGTCCTCCTGCTGCGTCCCCATCATCGTTGCGGCAGGGTCCATCCAGGGGCCATCGCGAAATGCCTTGAGCGCCGCGACCGGGTCGGCCGCCTTGAACAGCGGCGCGATGTCGGGCTGCTCGGTGCGCGCCAGCACGCGCGTTTCGGTGCGGAACAAGGTCGCGAGGTCGCCGATATCATATGCTTTCCACGGCTCGTCGCTGACCGGCATCCATTCGCGATAGACCTGGATCGCGGCCATTTTGCGCAGCGTCCAGTCGCCTTCATCGGGCTGGTGGTTCTCGGCGCCGCCTTCCCAGGAATCGTTGGCCGATTCATGGTCGTCCCATTGCACGATCATCGGCAGCCGCGCGTGGAGCGCCTGAAGGTCGGGGTCGCTGCGATAGCTGGCATAGCGGATGCGGTAATCGGCGAGGTGGAGCAATTCGTTGGCGGGCTCAGTGGTACGCACCGCATCCTTGGGCGCGGGATAACCGCCGGTCTTATATTCGTACAAATAGTCGCCGAGATGGATGGCGAGGTCGAGATCGTCGCGCGCCGCGGCGTGGCCATAAGCATTGAAATAGCCGAATGGCATGTTGGAGCAGGAGAAGATCGCCGCCTTGAACGCCTTGGCCTGCGATCCGGTCGGTAGCGTCCGGGTCCGGCCGACCGGCGATCTGGAACCATCGGGACCGATGAAGCGGTAGAAATAGCTTGTGCCGGGCTTGAGCCCGTCGACGGTGATCTTGGTCGTCCAGTCGCGCCATGGTCCGGTGATCGCCATGCCGTTGCCCGCGATCTTGGCGAAATCGGCCTGTTCGGAAAGCTCGACGGTCAGATGGACAGGCTTGCCGTCGGCGGGGACGTAGCGCGTCCATAACAGCATCGAGTCGCTCGCCGGCTCGCCGCTAGCGACCGAATGGGTGAAGCCGGTGGCGGTCGCGACATTGTCGGTCTGCGCGAACCCCGGGATGCTCCAGGCGCCCAGCCCCAGTGTGCCAGTAACCAAAAGCGAACGGCGGTCGATCCGAAGCATGCGTTTCTCCCTTGCGGTACCGGCCCGCTCCCCCACCCGACCACCCTACGGCAGTATATTTTGGGTGGCCGGGTGGGGGAGCGGGCCGGTACCGTGAAAACCAATCTAAAACGCCGGCCCCCTTGCGCGCTTCATGTGGCGCGTTCGTGACAGGTCCGGTACGGACGCGGCCATGTTGCTACGGATGATGCGTGGAGGACAAGCGGGCGCGCCGCTGATCCTGGGTCTGATCTTCCTGTTCGCGGTGCTGTCGGTGCTGCGGCCGGTCAATCACGACGAAAGCCAATATGTCGCCGCCGCGATCCTGGCGCGCAATGCGTTGCCGTGGCGGGACTTCGCTTATTTCCAGACACCGTTGCAGCCGGTGCTGTTCGCGCCGTTCGCGGTCGGCCTGGGGACGCTTGCCTGGCCAGGGTTGCGGATGCTCAATGCGGTGCTCGGCGCGATCGCGGTGCTGATGGTCGGCCGCGCGGCGCGGGCAGCGGGCGCGACATCGCGAATGGCGATCATCGTCGCAGGCCTGTTCGCCGGGACCGACATCCTGCTGTTCAGTGCGGGGACCGCGCGCAACGACGCGCTTCCCGCCGCCGCTCTAGCGGGCGCGCTGGTGTTGATCGTTCGCGCGGCGCAAGGGCAGGGATCGGCGCGTCACGCGCTGCTGACCGGGTTCCTGCTCGCGCTCGCGGCGGGGGCCAAGATCAGCTACGCGATTCCTGCCGCCGCCTATTTCATCTGGGCGTTGCTCGACCGCCGCCATCGTCCGGTGATGATCGCGCTCGGCGCGTTGCCGGTGATCGCGCTGATCGGCTGGATGGTCGCGCAGGCGCCCGAAGCGGCGCGGTTCGAGATGCTGACTTTTCCCGCGCTCGCCCCCGACCAGATGTATCGCGATGCCGGGCGGGCCTTCAAATTGTCGCTCGGATTCAAGGCGATCGATACGCTCAAATTCCTCGCATTGGGTACGGCCTTGCCCGCGATCGTCGCGGTCGCGGCGCGCTGGCGACGCGACGAGCAGGGACTCGCGCGCTTGCTCGACATGCTGATCCTGGCCGGGCTGGTCGCTGCAGTGCTGCCCGAGCCGACCTGGCGGCAATATCTGCTCCCCGTGCTGCCACCCTTGTTCGTGCGGCTGGCCTTGTTGTGGGAGCGCACGCCACCGGCACGGTGGGAACGGATCGCGTTCGCGGTGTTCTTCTTCGCCGGCCTGGCGCCATCCGTCGAGGCGGTGGTGCTGACCGCCGAGCATGGCGCACCGATGGCCAATGCGGTGACCGACGGGGCGCGGCTGACCGCGGCGATGGACCAGCAAGGGGTGAGCGGGGTGGTGGCGACACTATCCCCGCAATATGTCGCCGCGACCGGACGCGCGATCGATCCGCGCTTCGCCGCCGGGCCATTCTATTTCCGCAGCCACGATCTGCTCGATCCCGCGAGCGAACGGACACTCACCCTGGTATCGGCGAAGAATTTGGACGGCGCGGCGCTGCCCAATGCCGTGCTGGTCGGCGGCGACGCGGATGCGGAAGGCGGGGATCCCGCGCTCGAGGCGAAGCTCGCGGCATGGGCGGCGCCGCACGCGGTCGGCATCGCGCGGTTGAACGGGAGGTTTACGCTCTACGTGCTGCGCTGACGCCGGTGCCGTCGCGGGCGTCGATCAGCGACTGATAATAGGCCATCAGGTCGACCGCATGCTCGCGGTCGGTGCGGACGCGGCCGGCGGCGACGATCGCCGCCTTGCGCAGGATCGCGGGTTCGCGCGCGAACAGGCGATGGATCGCCGCCGCGGCTGCGGCGGTATCGCGCGCGCGGTAGGTTTCGCTGGTCAACGGATCGGCGACCTCAGCGCAGCCGCCGGTATCGGGGACGATCAGCGGAAGGCCCGACGCCATCGCCTCGGACGGCACCAGCCCGAACGGCTCGGCCTCGGATCCGTGGATCAGCGCGTCCGCGCTCGCCATGATCCGCGCCAGTTCGTTGCGTTCGTAGACCGGGCGGAACAGCCGGATATGCGGGTTGCCGTCGATCCGTACCTCGAGCCGCTTGCTCTCGGGGCCGGTGCCGAGCAGCATCAGCCCGACGGGCAATTTGTCGCCCGCCATACGCACCGCATCGATCACCAACGGCCAACGCTTCTCGCCATGATGACGACCGATCCCGATCAGCAGATGCCCTTCGGGCGGCAAGCCGATTTGACGCAGCATTGCCGCGCGCAACCTTTCGTCGCGCAGGCTGGGCGAGAAATGGCTGCGCTCGATGCCCAGCGTCATCGCGGCATCGATGCGGACGCCGCGCCGCGTCAGCCGTTTCTGGAGCGCGGGACCATTGGTGACGACCGTGTCGTAGAGCGTGAGAAAGCGGTTCATGTACCGCGCATAGATGGCGCAGGCCTCCTCGATCTGTTCGGGCGGGGCCAACCCCTCGAGCCAACGCATCGGATAGGCCGCGATATTGTCGTTATGCATGAAGAACGACTTGAGCGCGCCCCCCTGCCATTTGCCGACGATCCAGGCCGGGCGCCATGGCGACGAGGTTTCGACGACATCGGGCTGCAATTGGTCGAGCCAGCGCCAGATCGGCTCGGCGCGCGAGAACAGACCGTAATTCTTGTCGAACGGCAGGCCCGGTGACTTGATATAGATGATCTTGCCGCCGCCGGCGCGTTCCTCGACCCGGTCTTCCTTGCCGCAGGCGATGCAGATCAGTTCGTGGCCCATATCGGCCATGATCGACATCTTGCGGTCGATATAGGTCCGCACGCCGCCGCCGGTCGGCGAGTAGAATTCGTTGACGTCGACGACCAGCATCGCGCGCGGCCTAGATCTGGCGCTTGATCAGCGCCTGGACCGCGAAGAACGCGGCGAAGGCGACATGGACCACGAGCGTCAGCGCGGTGGTGAAGGCGATCAAATTGGCGAGATCGACATTGGTCGCGTTGCTGTTGCTGTGGACGAGAATCGCGCTGGTCATCGTCGCGAACACCAGGTCCTTGTTCACGAAGGGCAGGCGCGACACCAGCATGCGCACGGCGGACAGGATCAGCCAGGCGCCGATGCCGACATTGGGCAGCCCGAAATGCCAGGCGAAGGCGATCAGCACGCAGCCGACCGTCAGGCGCGCGGCATGAATCCAGAAAATCCACCAAAGCGTCTTGCGGTCGAGCGAGAACACTTTGCGCGAGAAGATCAGGAATGGCAGGCACATCGCGATCACGACGGGAATGCCGATCGCCAGGCCGGTATAATAACGCGGCGGCAGCACTTCGAGCGCGAACGGCAGCGCGAGTGCGGTCATGACCAACGTCATCATGTTGCCCGAGATCGCGGACAGGATCGAGACGTCCTTGACCGCCCCGAACGGGGCCGCGACCATCGCCGCGCGCTGCCGCGCCCAGGCGTAGAAATAGGCATCGCCCGAATAGCCGACCACCGCTTCGTTCGCGATGCGCTTCTTGATCAGCGCACCGAACCCCTCGAACGGGATTTTCCACAGCCGACGGAAGATGATGTAATCGCCGGTAGGCGGTGAGATGTAGAGCAGCGCGAAGGCGACGTAGTAAAGCCAGTTGTCCGGCGCGGCGTGGCTGAACCCGGCCAGGCCCGAGCCGAGCAGCTGCTTCGCCAGCCCCGCGATCATCGCGAGGCTCAGCACGCCGGCAATGATCATCGGCCAACGGCTTTTCAGGCTCCTGACGGGTTCGAGCCCGGCGAGATCCTCGGCCGCATCGACAATCTTGGGCGCCAGACCGGCGGCAGGATTGCTGGATGCCCCGACAAAGCCGCTATTCATCGACGCTCCAAAATCTGTTCATCCAATGCGGCAGCTCAGTATCCAATCGGACGTGCCCGGAAATAATGGCCGCTTAGCGGCAACGGACGAACACGACAATCAGCCCGCGACAAGCCGGTTGCCGCGAGCGCCGCGCGATTTGGGGGTGGAAAGGGCGAATGACAAGCTCTATGTTGCGGTGCAGCATCCTTTCGGCGGCAAATAAGTCGGTTTTGCCCTAATTATTTCGCCTTCGAGAAACTTTTGACACAAATCGACGTTAGCGCGCCAACTCATGCTCAGTCCTTACGCACCCGTAAGAATCCTGACTTTCGCTCACAGCCTTCAGGGCGGCGGGGTCGAACGCGCGATGTTGCGCATGATCCGCGGCTGGGTCGAAATGGGGCAGCAGGTCACCTTGGTGCTGAGTTCGGCGCGGGGACCGCTGGCGGCCGAAATCCCCGATGGCGTGCGGCTGATCGAGCTCGGCACGACGCATCTCGGCATGATCCGCGCGCTTCCCCAGGCGGTGAAGAGCGCAGCGCCCGATATCGTTTTCTGCCCCGGCAATCATTATTCGAGCGCCGTCGCGTGGCTTAAGCTCCGTCTCGGCCGCGATTGCCCGCCAGTGGTCGGCAAGGTGTCCAACCGACTCGACCGCGAGGACCAGCATTTTCCCGTGGCGCAGGGTTACCGCGCGTTCCTGCGGTCCTATCCCAGCTTCATCGACCATCTGATCGCGATGAGCCCGGCGATGGCCGAGGAAACGGTGCGGATGACCGGAATCGGCGCCGATCGCGTCAGTGTGATCGCCAATCCGCCGAGCCCCGAGCCGATCGGGGCGCCGACCCCGCCGCTGCCGGGCGCCGACTATCTGATCGGGATCGGCCGGCTGACGCCGCAAAAGCGCTGGGACCGCGCGATCTCCGCGCTGGCGCGAGTCGAGCGCCGCGACGTCAAGCTGATGATCGTCGGCGAGGGAGAAGTGCGCGGCGAACTGGAGAACCAGATCGACGTGTTGGGCCTGCGCGCGCGCGTCCATCTGCCCGGCTATTCGACCAATCCGCGCCCCGCTTTGGCCCAGGCGCGTGCGCTGGTGCTGACGTCGGACTTCGAAGGCGTGCCTGGCGTGCTGCAGGAAGCGCTGGCGCTCGGCACGCCGGTGGTCGCGACCGACTCGAGCGTCGCAATCCGCGAGATCGTCGCGCATCCGCGTCTCGGCAGCGTCGTGCCGACCGACGATCCCCTCGCTTTGATCTCCGCGTTCGACCATTGGCTCGCGCCCGGCCGCCCGCGCCCCGACCCGGTGCCCGAACGCGGGCACGATTCGATCGAACGCTATGTAAGGCTGTTCGAAGAGCTGGTGCTCGATCGCAAGCTCAGGTCGTTGAAGGATTAAATCTGCCCGTTCTCCCGCAAGGGGAGGAAATCGAGGGGCAGGATCGTCGTCCCGTTGATCCTCAGCTATAGGTAGCTCTGGCGCGCCGCTGCAGCGCAGCATATGCTTGCCGGATGCGGATCGCGATCATCGACACCAGCACGACCCGTGCCGCGATCATTTCCGAAGGTCTGCGTGAGGCGGGACTCGACGATCTCGTCCTGATCGACAATGCGAACGCGCTCGTCGCGCAAATCGAGGCGGCCAACCCCGAAGTGGTGCTGATCAACCTCGAAAACCCCAGCCGAGACGTGCTGGAGGAATATTTCGCTGTCTCGCGCGCGCTGGCGAAACCGATCGCGATGTTCGTCGACCAGAGCAATCCGGAGAGTACCGCCGCGGCGATCGACGCCGGCGTCTCGGCCTATATCATCGACGGCCTGTCGAAACAGCGGATCATGCCGATCGTCGATCTCGCGGTACGGCGTTTCAACGCCTTTTCGCGGCTCCAGGCCGAGCTCCACGAAGCGCGCAACGCGCTGGCCGACCGCGCCGCGATCGACAAGGCCAAGGCGATCCTGATGCGCCGCCGGGCGATCGACGAGCCCGCCGCTTACGCCTTGCTGCGCAGTCATGCGATGCAATCCAACCGCCGCATCGCCGACGTGGCGGAAGCGATCATCACCAGTGCGGCATTGATGGGGGACGACAAGTGACGCTCGACCGCATCCGGATCGGCTTCCTGCCGCTGGTCGACGCCGCCTTGCCGATCCTGGCGCGCGAGCGGGGATTCGCCGCGGCGCACGGACTCGAGATCGACTTGGTGCGCGATCTCAGCTGGGCGACGGTGCGCGACCGCCTGCTCTATGGTCATACCGACGCCGCGCACATGATCGCGCCGCTGGCGATCGCCACCGCGCTGGGCCGCGGCCGCCCCGCGGTCGAGATCGACGTGCCGTTCGCGCTCGGCCTCAACGGCAATGCGATCACCTTCTCGATCCCGCTCGCGGCGGAAACGCTGGAGAGCGGCCAACTCGGCGATCCGCGGACGGTTGGTGAGCGCCTTCGTGAGGTCGCACTGGCACGGGCGCAAGCGGGCCGCCCGCTCCGCTTCGGCGTCGTCCACCGTTATTCGAGCCACAATTACATGCTGCGCTATTGGCTGGCGGCGGTCGGCATCCGGCCCGACATGGATGTCGAGATCGTCACGATCAGCCCGCCTTTCGCCGCGGACGCGCTTGCAGCCGGAGAGGTCGACGGCATTTGCGTCGGCGAGCCGTGGAACAGCGTGGCGGTCGATCGCGGTGTCGGGCGAATCGCGCTGGTGACGGCGCAGATCTGGCGGCGCGGCGTCGAGAAAGTGCTCGCGATGCGACGCGAGACCGTGAACGGATCGCCCGAACTGGTCGCGCGGCTGATTCGTGCGCTGCACGATGCCGCGGCGCATTTCGTCGAGCTGGATGCGGCTGAGGAGAATGCGCGGATCCTGGCGCAGCCTGCCTATCTGGCGGCGCCGGAGGAGACGATCCTGCGCGCCATCACCGATCGGGTCCGCTTGTCGCAAGGTGCGACGCCCCTCCACATTCCCGACTTCATGTTCCAGTTTCGAGAGGCGGCGAACTTTCCGTGGCGCAGCCAGGCGGCGTGGCTTTATTCGCAAATGACGCGCTGGGACGGCACGCCTTTCTCGTCCGAGGAAGCTGCCCGCGCCGAAGGCGTGTTCAGGCCGGACCTGTATCGCGCCGCGCTGGCCGGGTCGGCGGCGATCCTGCCGGGGGCGAGCTCGAAACTGGAAGGCGCGATCGGCGATCCGCTCGGCGTGGGATCGGTGCAGGGGCGGCTGATGCTCGGCGCCGACCGCTTCTTCGACGGCCGCGCCTTCGATCCCGACGACGCGGAGGCCTATCTGGCCTCGCTCCCGTGATTTTTTGCTGCACGTGCGAAATAAGCTTGCGCCCGGCGAGCGAATCACGCATCATCCCATCCGCAGGGCAATGACGCTCGGCACGAAATAACCGCGATGATCTCCACCGACGGGGGTAATTGCGGGGCGGGTCCGACGATCCGCCAAGGCAACGAAGCCGCCCTGACGCGCCGATATTGGCCGCCGTCAGGGCGGCTTTTTTCTTGTCCATCGCACGCGAAGGGGATCCGCATGGCGACCGCATTCTGGAACAGGGAACAAGGCAGGCAGCAGGACGGCTTCTGGTCGAGCGGGCATGTCCCGACGCTGATCGCCGCCTTCCTCTATTTCGACCTCGCCTTCATGGTCTGGGTATTGCTGGGGCCGCTCGCCCCGGAAATCGCCAAGACATTGGCGCTGACGCCGGCCGAAAAGGGCCTGATGGTGGCGACCCCGACGCTTGCCGGCGCGGTGCTGCGCGTGGTCAACGGCCTGCTCGTCGACCGTATCGGTCCCAAGCGCTCGGGCACGATCAGCCAGATCATCGTCATCGCCGGATTGCTGACCGCCTGGTTGGCCGGCGTGACCAGCTTTGCCGGCACCCTGGCGCTCGGGGTGATCCTCGGTTTTGCCGGGGCGAGTTTCGCGATCGCGCTGCCGCTGGCGAGCCGCTGGTATCCGCCGCAGCATCAGGGCAAGGCGATGGGGATTGCCGGCATGGGCAATTCCGGCACTGTGCTCGCGGCCTTGTTCGCGCCGCTGCTGGCCAAGGTGTTCGGCTGGAACGCCGTGCTCGGGCTCGCCTGTATTCCGCTGACGGTCGTGCTGATCGCCTATCAGCTGATGGCGCGCGATGCGCCCAACCGGCCCGCGCCCAAATCGCTCACCGAATATCTCCATCCGCTCAAGTCGGGCGATGCCTGGTGGCTGATGGGCTTCTATGCGGTGACCTTTGGCGGGTTCGTCGGGCTCGCCGCGTCGCTGCCGATCTATTTCACCGATCGCTTTGGGCTGACTCCGGTCGCGGCGGGCTATTGCACCGCCGCCTGCGTGTTCGCCGGATCGCTCGTCCGTCCGCTCGGCGGCGCGATCGCCGATCGGGTCGGCGGCGTGAAGGCGCTGACCGGTGTGTTCGCCGCCGCCGCGCTGGCGCTGGTGGGGGTCAGCGTGGCGCCGACCCTGGTCTCCGCGATGGCGATGTTCGTGCTGGCGATGCTGGCGCTGGGGATCGGCAACGGATCGGTGTTTCAGCTCGTGCCGCAGCGGTTCGCCGCCGAGATCGGGGTGATGACAGGGCTGGTCGGCATGGCGGGTGGCGTCGGCGGTTTTTACCTCGCTTCCTCGCTTGGCGTCGCCAAGCAGCTGACCGGCAGCTTCTCGCCCGGCTTCCTGATCTTCGCTGGGCTCGCCGTGCTGGCGGGCATCGGGCTCCAGCTCGCCAAGCATTCCTGGCGCCGGCGCTGGGGCGCGGCGGCAGGCGTCCGGATCTGAACGAGCGCAGGGGAGACACGCCGATGAAACCTGCCTGGTTGATCCTTGGAAGCGCGCTGGCGGCAAGTCCAGCCATGGCGCAGGACATCAAATTGAAGCCGCTGATCGACGCGCGGTTGCGCTATGAGAATGTCGATCAGGCGGGGCTGCCCAACGATGCGGAGGCGACGACGATCCGCATCCGCAGCGGGGTGCAGGCGAGCAGCGGACCGCTTTCCGCGATCGTCGAAATGCAGGGCACCCTGGCGCTGACCGGCGATTATTATGACGGGTTGCATGGCGCGGCGACGCGCCCGCTGATCGCCGACCCGCAGAATATCGCACTGTACCGCGCGCAACTCCAATACCGCACCAAAGCCGTCGCCCTGACCGTCGGCCGCCAGCGGATCGCACTCGACGACGAGCGCTTCGTCGGGGCGGTGCCGTTTCGCCAGAACGGCCAGACTTTTGACGCCGCACGAATCGAATGGACCGGCGTGAAGGGGCTTAAAGCGGACCTGACCTATGCCTGGCGGGTGAACACCGTCTGGGGAATCGACGGCGTGGGCGCGCGGCCGCGGTCGATCGGCGGCGACAATGTGCTGGGCAATTTGTCCTATGCCAGCCCGATCGGCACGGTCACCGGCTTCGCCTATCTGGTCGACCAGGACGAAGCCGCGGTGCAGGGGTTCCGCCTGTCGAGCCAGACCTATGGCGCGCGATTGGCGGGCGCGCGTCCGCTCGGCAAGGGGATCAAGTTCTCCTACCAATTGAGCTACGCGACCCAGTCCGATTACGACCGCAATCCCAATCGCTATCGCGCCGATTATTACCTGGTCGACGCGGGGATCGATCTCCATGCGTTCAAGCTCGGTGCAGGCTATGAAGTGCTCGGCGCCGACAAGGGCGTGGCGCTCGCCGCGTTCGAGACGCCGATCGCGACCGGGTTCAAGTTCCAGGGCTGGGCCGACAAGTTCCTGACGACGCCGCCGGACGGCGTTCGCGATCTCTATGGCAATCTCGGCTATGGCTGGAAACAGGCGGGGCCGTTCAAGGCGTTGACGCTGCAGGCGGTCTATCACCGCTTCGCCAGCGATCGCCAGACCCGCCGTTATGGCGACGAGATCGACCTGCTCGCCAGCGCCAAGCTCGGTAAGACCAGCCTTTCCGCCCGCTACGCCGATTACCAGGCGGACGGCTTCGCCACCGACACCCGCAAATTCTGGCTGCAGCTCGATTGGAGCTTGTGATGGACTTCCTTGTTTCCGCGTCCGACCCTGACTCCACGCCGGACACGCCGTCCGGCCCGGAGCCCGGCCTTCCCCATCTCGTCGTCATCGGCAACGGCATGGCCGGCTGCCGGGCGGTCGAGGAACTGATCGCACGCGACGCCGGGCGCTACCGCGTGACGATCTTCGGCGCCGAGCCGCGCGTGAACTACAACCGCATCATGTTGTCGCCGGTGCTGGCGGGCGAGAAAACGTTCGACGACATCGTCATCAACGACGCCGCCTGGTACGCCGATAACGGGATCGAGCTGGTCGCCGGCGATCCGGTCGCGGCGATCGATCGCGCCGCGAAGACCGTGACGTCGCGATCGGGCCGGTCGGTGCGCTACGATAAATTGCTGATCGCGACCGGATCCGATCCGTTCATCATCCCGGTGCCGGGTAAGGAGCTGCCCGGCGTGATCAGCTTTCGCGACATGGATGACGTCGATCATATGCTGGCGGCGGCCGATCGCGGCGGCAGCGCGGTGGTGATCGGCGGCGGCCTGCTGGGGCTGGAGGCGGCGCACGGCCTGTCGCTGCGCGGGATGCAGGTCACCGTCCTTCACCTCATGCCGACCCTGATGGAACGCCAGCTCGACGAAGCGGCGGCCTGGCTGCTCAAGTCCGCGCTGGAAGCGCGCGGCCAGACCGTGCTGACCGGCGCCGACACCGCAGAGATTCTGGGCGACGGCAAGGTCGAAGCGGTGCGGCTCAAGGACGGGCGCGACATCCCCGCCGACCTGGTGGTGATGGCGGTCGGTATCCGTCCCTCGGTCGCGCTGGCACGCGAGGCCGGTCTCGCGGTCGGCCGCGGCATCCAGGTCGACGACCATATGGTCACCAGCGACCCGGACGTGCTCGCGGTCGGCGAATGCGTCGAGCATGACGGCCAGGTCTATGGGCTGGTGGCGCCGCTCTGGGATATGTGCCGCGCGCTAGCTGATGGACTGGTCGAGCGACCCAGCGGCTATCGCGCGAGCGTCACCTCGACCAAGCTCAAGGTGGCCGGGCTCGACGTGTTCTCGGCGGGCGATTTCGCCGGCGGTGAAGGATGCGAGGATATCGTGCTGCGGGACGCCAGCCGGGGCGTCTACAAACGCGTCGTGCTCAAGGACGACCGCGTCGTCGGCGCGGTGCTCTATGGCGATACCGCCGATGGTGGCTGGTATTTCGACCTGATGCGACGCGGCGAGGACATCTCGGCGACGCGTGACTTGCTGATCTTCGGCCAGGCCTTCGCCTCGGGAGGGGGGCAGGCGGACCCTAAGGCGGCCGTTGCGGCGCTCTCCGATGGAGCGGAGATTTGCGGCTGCAACGGCGTCAACAAGGGTCAAGTCGTCTCCTGTATCGCCAAAGGTGCGCACAGCCTCGATGCGGTACGCTCAGGCTGCAAGGCAAGCGCGAGTTGCGGATCGTGTACCGGGCTGGTGGAGACCCTGCTCGCACTGACACTTGGCGAGGATGTCGAGGCAGGCCCGAAGACGATGTGCAAATGCACCAGCTTCGGCCATGACGACGTCCGGCGCGAGATCGTCGCGCAAGGCATGCGCTCGATCCCCGAGGTGATGCACAAGCTCCACTGGTCGACGCCCGACGGCTGTTCGAGCTGCCGGCCGGCGCTCAATTACTATCTGCTCTGCGCCTGGCCCGGCGACTATGAGGACGACCAGCAGAGCCGCTTCGTCAACGAGCGTCTCCATGCCAACATCCAGAAGGACGGCACCTATTCGGTCGTCCCGCGGATGTGGGGCGGGATCACCAGTCCGCGGGAGCTGCGCGCGATCGCCGACGTGGTCGAGAAATATGACGCGCCGATGGTCAAGGTGACCGGCGGCCAACGGCTCGATATTTTCGGGATCAAGAAAGAGGACCTGCCCGCCGTCTGGGCCGATCTCAACGCCGCCGGCATGGTCTCGGGCCACGCGTACGGCAAGGCGCTGCGCACGGTGAAGACCTGTGTCGGATCCGAATGGTGCCGCTTCGGCACGCAGGATTCGACCGGCCTGGGCGTCAAGCTCGAGCGCGGCTTCTGGGGCAGCTGGATGCCGCACAAGTTCAAGATGGCGGTCTCCGGCTGTCCGCGGAACTGCGCCGAGGCGACGATCAAGGATTTCGGCGTGGTCTGCGTCGATTCGGGCTACGAGCTTCATGTCGGTGGCAATGGCGGCATCCATGTCCGCGCGACCGATCTGCTGACCAAAGTCGCGAGCGAGGAAGAGGCGATCCATGTCGCCGCCGCCTTCGTCCAGCTCTATCGCGAGGAAGCGCGCTATCTCGAGCGCACCGCGCCGTGGATCGAGCGCGTCGGGTTGCAACATATCAAGGACCGCGTCGTCGAGGACGTCGCCGGCCGCGACGCGCTCGCCGAGCGCTTCTGGTATTCGCAGAAATTCAGCCAGGACGATCCCTGGGCCGAACGCGCATCGGGCGCCGCGCGCGAGCAGCATGCGCATATGGCGCATTTTCAACCCTTGGCATTGGAGGTCGCGGAATGATCGGCGATTGGCTCGATATCGGTTGGCTGGATCAGATTCCCGTGCGCGGCAGCCGCACCGTCACCGTCTCGGGCGGCGAGGAAGTCGCGGTGTTCCGCACCGCCGATAACCGCGTCTTCGCGCTCGCCAACCGCTGTCCGCACAAGGGCGGACCGCTCAGCCAGGGCATCGTCCACGGCCACAGCGTCGCCTGCCCGCTGCACAATTGGCGGATCGCGCTCGCGACCGGCGAGGCGCAGGGCGAGGATAAAGGCTGCGCGCCCACCATCCCAGTTAAGGTCGATGCCGGCCGCGTGCTGCTGTGCCGCACGTCGACCTTGAAGGCTGCGGCGTGAAGGTGATGTGCCACAAAAAGCCCCTCCCCTTCAGGGGAGGGGTTGGGGGTGGGGGATGCCTCGCAGAGCGGGTCGCCCGTGACTGGCCC
>NZ_BCYX01000045.1 GCF_001598415.1 Sphingomonas mali NBRC 15500 | reverse complement strand
CATGAGAGCGGGCTGGGCTCGAACGTCCGATTTGAGGGGCGCTTTTCTGCCGTCGGCCGGATCAGATACCGATATCCAAACCGCGCGATCGCGTTCGCGCCATCATGTCGGCAAGCTCTCTCCCCACCCCTTGCTTGATCGCGCTCGGCAGGCCGAGCGCCTGACGCCGATTGCGAAGGATCGATTCCACCTGCGGGTCGCGTTCAAGGCTTTTAGCCATCCCGACCATAGAGTCCGCGATCTTCGCTGCCCTACCCATTTCCCGATCGCGCATCAGCAACCGCCGCTGGCGATCGAGCGCTTGCCAGCGCTGCACGAACACGTCTGCGCGTAGGTTGGGATCACCGCGCATCTCGGTCTCCAGTTGCATGGCGCGGATCACGGATTGCGTCCGTCCTGCCGCTGCTTCGCCGATTAGTCGCTTGTCGGCGGAGAATGCCGCTTCAAGGTCGGTCGCGCCGTGCTGCACGATACTGTTCAACGCGGTGCGGCTGGCCGCCAGTTCACTCCGCTGTTCGGCGGAATAGGGATCGCCAACTGAGCGGGCGAACCGCATCGCCCTGACGATCTTGCCATGACGCGCGACCGCGTCCGATAGCGCCGGAATGTTTCGTTCTTCATGGTCAGTGCGGGCGAGCGTCGAGCGCGGCAGATCGCGTGGTTTGAGCGGCGCGGGCGGCCGGTGGTCGAGATAATCCGACGCCATGTCCTTGCCGCGCTCACGTGACAGTGTGGCGATCAGCCTGCCCCGGTCGGCAAAGTCATCACAACCATAATGGAGGTCGACGCTTTCGCGATGCCGCGACAGCGCGACATAGGCGGCGTGACGGTCGAGACCTGGCGTCGCCAGCACATGGACGCGGTCGACCGTCATCCCTTGCGCCTTATGCACGGTGGCAGCGTAACCGTGATCGATGGCGGCATAATCCTTGACGTCGAATGCGACCGAGCGACCGTCATCGAGCAGGACCGCCAGCCTTGTCGCCGTGGCCGAGCGTACCTCTCCAAGCGTACCGTTCTTCACGCCAAGGCTGCATTCGTTCCTGAGGAACATGATGCGGTCGCCGCGAGCGAAGTTCCGTTCGCCGCGCTCGACGCGGATCGCTACGTCGTCGCGAAGCGCGCGGCGCAACCGGAGGCGCTCCCGCGCCGCGATATTGAGCGCGCCGACCTCGTCGTTGGTGTGGGTGAGGATGATGCGTGTCGCGCCCGGTGAGGCAGCGCGATCGCGATCCCAGCGATCGATCAAATCGCCACGCGCTTGCTCGCGAGTATCAGCTGCGTGGACTTGCCCGCGGTCGTCATATGCGGCGATCGCCTCAGCCGTCCGGCCGGTCGCGAGATGGCGGGTCGCATCGCGCTGCCAGTCGTCGCGCTGGCGGCGAACCTGGGTGATCTCAACACTCCCGTGACGCTCGGCAAGCGCGCGGAACGCAGCTCCCGCCTCGATTGCCTGGAGTTGCTCGGGGTCGCCAACCAGCACGACCTTCGCGCCGCGCTTTTCGGCTTCGGAGATGACGCGCTCCATCTGGCGCGTGCCGATCATCCCGGCCTCGTCGATGACCAGGACCGAGCGCTCGTTGAGCAACTCTCGCCCGCTGCTCCATTGATGTTCGAGGCTAGCGATCGTGCGCGACGCGATACCCGATCCGCTTTCGAGATTCTCGGCCGCGATGCCCGAGAGCGCCGCACCCACGACGCGATAGCCGGCGCGCTCCCATTCGTCGCGCGCGATGCCCAGCATGGCTGACTTGCCGGTCCCGGCATAGCCGGTGACGATTGCCAGGTCGCGCGGCCGGGTTATGTGCGCGAGCGCGGCCTGCTGCTCTTCACCGAGACGCAGGCTGCCACTCCCGGCGGCCGCGATAATCCCCCCTTTCATGGCCGCCGGGAGACCATGACCCGCACGTTCGGCCAAGCGGTCGGCGGCGCGCTCCAGCCGCCGCTCTGTCTCGATCATGTCGCGGCTGGTGAACCGTTCTTCCCCGCGCCCATCCTTGCCAAGCGCGACGAGCTCCGGCGCTGCGCGCACCGCGCCCATCACTCGGTCGAACTGCTCCTTCCCGTCGCTGTGGCGATGCACGAACATCGCGAGATCGCGACGCGTGAACGTCGCCTGCTGCCGCGTGATCGCGTCGAGCGCGATATTGGGATCGGCGATGATCCTCTCGCCATTGGCGCGAGCGATGGCGTGGTGTTCTTCGAGCCGCTCGGATGCCAGGCCCTGCGCCGCCATCCGTGATGCTGCCGGGCCGATCTTGTGTTGCGGCTCCAGGTCGATGCCCTGGGCTTCAAGCGACCGGTGATCGATTCGCGCGTCAATATCGAGTTCGGCCAACCGCTGGTTGACGTGCTCGCTCCAGCGTTCGCGCCATTTCTCCAACAGGTCGGTGCGGTTCCAGTCGCGGTTCTTGGCACCGAACCCATCCTCGCCGACCTCGCGCATGGTCAGCATCACATGCGCGTGCGGCTTGGGCATGCCGTCCCCCCCGATGTCCCAATGGACATTGAGATCGGCGATCATGCCTCGGTCGACGAACTCCTCGCGGGCAAAGTCGCGAGCGAGCGCGATCCCCTGTTCCTCCGTCATCTCGCGAGGGATCGCGAACTCGATCTCGCGGGCAAGCTGCGCATCGATCCGCTTCTCGGTCGCCTCGACCGCGTTCCACAGCTTTTCACGGTCGGCGAGGTGCTCGGGCGCGCCGTCCGGCAGCATCACATCGGAATGAACGACACCAGCCTTGTTCGAGAAGTCGTGATGCCGGTCGAGGCGTTCGTCGTGTAATCGCGACGCCGAGCGGTAGGCGGCAGCCGCAAGGGCCGACGATCCGCTGGCGCGGGAGATGACCTTCGCGGAGAAATGGTAGATCGCCATGGCGATCGTCCAATTACTCCTAATCGAGCACGTCGGCACGATGTATAAGCGCGCCCTCGAAAGATTTCATCTATCTCGGGACTGCGTAATCCCAAGACATTTCAGCGCATTGCGACTGATCGACCGCAGCGATAACTCGTCCGTCCGATCCACGGAAACGGAAGGACAGACGATGCGCAAGCCCCGCGATTTCGACGCTGAGCTAAAGGCGCTCGGCGACAAGGCCAGGCAGTTGAAGGAGCGCAAGCTTCATCAATTGGGCGAGCTGGTGATCGCAACCGGCGCCGATGTGTTCCCGGTCGAGCAATTGGCGGGGCTGCTATTGTCTGGGGTCGAAACCAAGGACGCCGCGATCAAGGAGGGTTGGCGCAAACGCGGCGCCGCTTTCTTTCAGCGCAGGGCAGATAACGCTGCGGACCGCACTCGCCGCGACGCTGGCAGCACTGCGAAGAGTGATAGCGCTGCGTCATCGCCTGGAATCGAAGCGCGCGAGAACTGACCAGAGAGCCTGGGTGATAAAACGCCGCGAACGGACGCGCCAATTGATCGAGCTTGGCGGGCTTGTCGCCAAGGCGGGCCTGATCGAGCTGACCGATGACGATCGCGCGGTGATCCTCGGGGCACTTGGCGAGATCGCGGCAAAACTTCGGAGCGACAATCGCGAACAGGTCATCTTGCTTTGGCGGCGGCGCGGCAAGCGAATGTTCGAGAATAGTGAAGTCGATTGAACTGTTCTCCTTACCTGCTGGCCATCGACTTGGCCGAAACATCCATTATGGATGTGTTTGCCTAATGCAGCACCAATGCTCGCCGGCCATTCAAACCAGCAGGAACTACACATGTCAGAAGAAACTTCCCTGAACGCGGTCGAACTCGCGACCGAACTCACGATCGCGTGGCTCGGCAACCAGAACAACCGGGTCGCGGCCGAAGACGTGCCGGCATTCCTGCGCACGATGCACGCGACCGTGACTGACCTCGCGGCGGGATCTTCGGGGGGCCCCGAGGGTGCAGAAGAAGCCGCGCCGGTGGAAGAATTCACGCCGGCCGTCACGGTGCGCAAGTCGCTCGCGTCGAAGGATCACATCATCTCGCTGATCGACGGCAAGCCCTACAAGACATTGCGCCGGCATTTGTCGGGCCACGGCCTGACGCCTGAGCAATATCGCGAGCGCTACAAGCTCAAGGCTGACTATCCGATGGTTGCCGAGAACTATTCGGCCACGCGCCGGGCGCTGGCGAACAAAATCGGCCTTGGTCAGAAAGGCAGGGCTGCCCGTGCCAGCGCACCGGCCGCCGCGCCCGCGCCGGCTAAGCGCGCGCCGCGCAAAGCCAAGACCGCCTGAAATTAGCGAGCGTCGCGCGGCCTAGCCGTGCGACGCGAGCCGTTTTTCGCACGCCTCTTTCACCAGGGTCTGCAAAAGCTCGATCCGCTCGGCGAGCCATTCCAGCTCTTCCGGCGTGATCTTGTAGTGAGGGGAGTAGCGGGCGTTCACATAAGCCTGTTGGAGCAGCTCGAAGCAGCGACGGCCGAACTTGGTGTCGCGCGGCCAGACCTGGATCAGGTCGAGCACCAGTGGTTCGGCCTGGCTGCGCAGGAAGTTCAGCTTGTGCGACTTCGGGCTGTAGAGGCTGAGGGTCAGCAGGACGCAATGATAGAAGCGTTCAGCGGCCTGATGGAGATCGAACGCCGCGTCCTTGAGATAGCCTTGCTCGATGTCGAATTTGGCGATGTGCAATCGCTTCGTCGCCGAAGGAAACCACTCGTCAAAATACCTCTGCGCCTCGGCTTGGGCGGCCCGTTTCGATAAGGGCCGAGGCGCCGCGAACGGATAGCCTTCCGCCTCATAAAGCACGATGCCTTGCTCGATGGCATCGATAAAGAACGGCCTCCCATGACTGAGATGCTCGTTCACTTCGTTGAGGCTGTGCACGATGAAGGTGACCGGTGCGCTGATGCGCTTCGAGATCGTCACCTCGCGCAGGAAATGGTCGTCGGCCTTGGCCCAATATTCGACCGGATCGGTCAGCCGTTTGTCGTTGACGACGACGAGGATGTCATAGTCGGAATAATAGCCGCCGACCGGGTCTTCGACCCAATCGCCCCGCGCATAGGAGCCATAGAGGATCACCTTGAGGATGCGGCCCTGCTTCTTCCATTTCTGGGTGGCAAGCGCGGTCGCGTCCTCGAATTCGGCAAACAGAATCTGCACGATACGTTCGAGGTCGCGGCGTTTCCTGTCGGGCAGATGATCGAGATCGGTTCGCATTGCGGCTCATCCTAACGGCACGATCGCGGTACGGACAGCCTCGCCGGCAAAGCGGTCAGGCAGTCTGCATCTCATCGACACTTCCACTTCTTCAGCCATCGAAACAGCCGCTTCCAGGTCGGCTGTCGCGCAGGTTGGTTGAGCGCATAGTTAATGCAGAGCAAGCTGTTGGCGAACTGCCGTTTCACCTCCCTGGCGCTTAGCCCGGTCCGCTCGGCAATCTCCGGATAGCTCAGGTCGTCGAGCCGGATTGCGAGGAAGATTTCGCGCTGGAGCCTCGGCATCCGACGCACCGCGCGTTCCAGCCGAGCAAGCATCTCGGCGTCGGTCAAATCCTCGCGCATCACACCGCCTCCGGTGCAAAGGCGAGCAGATAGTCGGCTGCTTTGCTGGCAGCGCTCGCGGCGCGGAAAATCGCCTTCTCATCCTCGCGCAGTACCGCCAACCACGACGCGATATAGTCAGCGTGCCGCACGGTCGGCTGGATCGACAGCGACGCGCAGGCAAAGGCGCTCGCCATTTCGGCGACCAGTTCCTCGCGCGCATAATCGGCGCTGCCGAACTTACCGCGCTGATTGCGATCGAGACGGCTGCTATGCCCGGTCCAATGGCCAAGCTCGTGCAAGGCTGTGCGATACCAGTTGATCCGCTCGTCGAACGCCGCTGGTGGCGGCACCGCGACAAAGTCGGCGCCGGGCGCATAGAAGGCTTCGCCGCCTCCGATCCGAAAGTCCGCGCCGCTTGCTCGGATCAACGCCTGCACGCTCGGGATCATATCCACTTCCGCCGGAAGGTCGGGCGCGCTGGTCAACGCTTCGGGCAGCCCCTCGCACTGGTCGACATTGAACACCGTGAACCGCTTGAGGAACGCAATCTGCCGCGCGTCGCGATCCTCGTCTTGCGCCCGCGCCTCCTCGTCTTTCGGTGTGAAGCGATCGGCGTAACAGACGACCGTCCCGCGCTCGCCACGCCGGACATTGCCGCCCGCCACCTGCGCCTGCCGGTAGGTCAGCCAGCGCTGCGATGAATACCCGCCCTCGATCACCGCCGCCCACAGGATCAGCACGTTGACCCCAGAGTAACGCCGCCCGGTTCCGGCGTTGTGTGGCATGGTGCAACCGCACGCCGCGCTGTCCCAGGGCTGCACCCAGGGCAGCCGCCCAGCTTCCAGCTCGGCGATCACGCGCGATGTCACCTCGGCATAGAGGGTCTGCCGGTTGGTCTTGGTCCTGTTGTCCATCTTCCTTACTCCCAAACCACCGCAACCGGCGCCGGAGTGGCGGGGTGGGCGGCAGGAGCGGACCGGCAGTCCCGCCGATCAAGGCGGGCCGCATCCGGAGGACCGGAACGAAGGGGAGGACCCCGGCGCAGCCGGAGTTGCGGCACGCCGCGGCGGGATTACAGGGAAGCGACGCCCACCCCGCCAGTTCGTGTGCCGGAGGCACAACGCCATCGCGCTGGCGCGATGTCCGCAGACCGGAGCGAAGCTCCGTCGAACGTCATGCGATCGTTATCCGAACGGACCGAGACGCCGGAACGGCGACTCGGCGACGCGCAAGCGGCGTAGAGCGCGGTCATGCCGAAGGCGTGAGACGCCCTGGGATTCCGACGTCAAAAAACGCCGCTACGCCAGAGTATCTTTTTAGGCGCTGTGGGGCGCTATGCGGTGCAACTCGGACCCGCCCCCTTGCGCGCGCCCCCACAATCTCAATCCTGTTCGCGGGGCGCCAAAGCAACGCAGACAGGATCATGCCATGACCGACACTCCCGACCGCATTCTCCGCCTGAAGACCGTCCTCCTACGCACCGGACTCAGCCGCTCGACGATGTATCGAAAGATGCAGAACGGCACTTTCCCGAAGAACGTGCAGATCAGTACTCGCTGCGCTGGCTGGCGAGAGTCAGCGGTGAACGCCTGGATGAGCAACCCGATGTTTTACTCTGCCGAGGCCGGCCGGTAGTCCGGCCGCGCAGATGGCCGCGCCCGCCAGGGCCGATCCGTATTATCGCGTAAGCAAGGATTAGGGCGGCCCATGCTAGGGAATTTGCATGGCTCAGGTCACAGACCCGTCCTTCACGATCCGGATCGACCCGCCGCGCAAATATGTCGAGATATGCCTGCTCGGCCTGTGGGACGCGGCCACAGCCGCGCGCTTCGACCGCGAACTTCGCCGCCTGTTGCCCGCCCTGCCCAGGGGAGGATGCCCGATCGGCGAGCAGAACACCCTGTTCGATTCGACCGGTTATGCCGTCCAGGCGCAGGACGTGTCCACGCACCTCGCCGGCATGGCCGCGGACAAGTCGATCGGGTCGCGCCGCATCGCGGTGCTCGTGTCGAGCACGCTCTCGAAGCTTCAGACGCGCCGCATCGCTCCCGGCTATGGCGTGTTCGACGACCGCGCCGAGGCGATGGCCTGGCTGTTCGAACCGGACGCCTAGATGTATGACGTGACCAAGGCGTCGGACCACGCATCCAGGAGTTCGCGCCGCATCGCCACGAAGGACGTTCGCTTATAGGCGGCGATCACTTTGTCGGAGACGAGATGGGCCAGCGCCGCCTCAGCAACAGGGTCGGGGATAGCGGGCATCTTTTCCGCCGCCCAATCTCGGAATGAGCTGCGGAAGCCATGCACGGTGTATGGGATTTTTCCGTCCTTGAGCACTTTCGTGATCGTCATGTCACATAGCGGCTTGCCGTCTCGGGCCGGAAAAATGAGATCGTCCGGGCGGGGCGAAGCCTCGGCGAAACGACGACGTAGGAGAGCAACCGCCAGCCTATTTAGTGTGACCGCGTGGGCAATCCGATTCTTCATGAGTTCGGCTGGTCGGTTCCAGGTCAGCGTCGCAAAATCTATATGGGACCAACGTGCCTTCCGCACTTCTCCCGACCTGGCTGCCGTGAAGATGAGAAACAGCAGAGCATCGCGTCCGGTCGTCGCCGACTTGCCCCTAATGTCGGCGACAAACGCTGGAACCTCAGCGTAAGGCATCGCGGCAAAGTTGCCCCTGGCGGTCTGTCGAGCGAGCCCCAAAGCAACCGATTTCATCGGCGCTTCATGTTCACGCCAACCTTTCGACTGCGCAAAATTGAGGACCATGCCGACGCGCTGTCGCACCTTTCGAGCGGTCGATGGTATCTGGTTCCAGATCGGGACGAGCATATCGCGTATGGCGGCGGCATCGATCGTATCCACACGTCGGTTTCCAAGCGCGGGAAAAGCGTGGTCTTCGAGTGTAGACAGAAACGCCGCCGCATGTTTTGGCGCCCACCCGGACTTCAGATCATGGTGGGCAGCTCTTGCAGCTTCCTTGAAGGTAGGGATGGGGCCACGGTCGCGGTCACGTTCGGCAATGGGATCGCGACCATTGAGCGCGTGCTTGCGCAGCTCGGCTGCCTTCTCGCGAGCCTCAGCAAGGTTTAGTGCGGCGATCGAACCGAGGCCAATGTCCCTTCGCTTGCCGTAGCGCTGGACACGCAACATCCACGATCGCGCGCCCGACTCCTTGACGAGAAGGTACAATCCATTGCCATCTCCGTGCCGACCTGCTTTGGCATTTCTGACGCTGACAGAAGTCAATCTTCCCACTGGTTTTGCTCCCTCGTTAGCTCCCACAGCGCGCGGCGGATGTGATGAAATTCCTTGGGAATCGATGGAGCGTCAGCTTCGCAAAAAGCTACGCCGTCTCAAATACCTAGGGTCATCTTGGGCTGTTTTGGGAGGAGCATTTTACCGCTCACGGGGCATCCAGCATCCTACAGATAGAGCAGGCCCTCCTTCGCGCGAGGCCGCCGTCGTTGCCCTCCGCACTAGCGGAGCCGCAGGGCGCTATCCATCTGCGGACATCCGGCTGGCCAAAGCGAAAATGCGATTCTATACGGCCGGCATGACCATGCGCGCGATTCTCGACGTTGCGGCCGGGCGCCTTCGCCCGGACCTTGCGCGCGCACGAATGCGGGATTCCCAGGCGCGAATTAGCATCAGCCGGATCGGCTGATCCGGCGCGTCGTCGGCCGGGCGCGATCGAGCGCCCCGCCGTTCCTGCCAAATTTCGTGAAGGTCGTTCAGCGTGTCTCATGGTCAAACTCGCGCCCTACGTGCGCCCAAAACTGCTCGTCCAAACCTCGTCCGGCTGCATGTCAGCGGCGACATCTGCCCCAATCTGCTGCCGCGACTGCTCGGCCTCGTCGCGCAATTCGACCAAATTCCGTACGGCATTGCGCTCACCCGGCACCGGGCCAGCCTCAAACTCGCGATCGACCTCGGCCGGCTGGAGGACCCGCGCGCGGAAATCTTGATCAACAAGGTGGCGAGTATTCCGACCGTGCGCGGCGCGCGGCTCGTCGCACTGCGGCGCGACTGACACGCGGTTCGCCGAGCCGCGGAGCGCGACAGCCGAAGGGTCAGCCGAGTCCCTAGCGCCAACCTGCTCCGCGCGCCGCTTCTTCTGCTTTGGCGTCGAGCGGCTCGCCGGCCATCATGTCCTGCGCTGCTGCCATGAGCTCGGGATCGGGCGACCCCGCCTGCGCATAGGCGCCGCGCTGTGTCGTCGATCCCTGTTGCGTGCGGCGGAGCGCCCAGCCGGACGCGTCACGACAGGCAATGCCGTCCGCCGCGCTCGAGCTGAACACCCGGCAATAGGAACCCTGTTTGTCGCGGAAGCTGACCGCCACCTTCACCGACCCGTTGGCACCACCGACCTGATCGTCGAGGGCCGCGGCGAGCGATCCCGAGGCATATAGCCCGCCTGCACCGGCGGAGACGGGGCCACGTGACACGCCGATGCCGATCATCAGACCAAGCACTAGGCACGCCGCCAATGCTGCCGCCTCGCGCCACCGTGTCAGGATCGGGCGCGTCTTGGGTGCCGGCAAGTCGACGACATTGGGGTTCAATAAAGCGGCGAGCCGGTCGGGAACCTGCTCGTCGGCAACAGGCGCGAAGCTGTCCGAGATCCGCTTGCGCAGCGCCCGGTGACGTTCGACCTCTCGGGCAAGCGCCGGATCGCTGGCGATCGCACGCTCGACCCGCTTGGCGTTGAGCGGATCGAGTTCGCCATCGGCATAGGCCATCAGCATTTCGGGCTCGATCGTCATGCCGCTTCTCCAAGGTCGAGCATCAGCGCCTGGCGGCCCCGCACAAGCCGCGAGGTGAGCGTGCCCATGGGAATATCGAGCACCTCGGCCGCTTCCTTGTACGCAAGGCCCTCGACCAGCACGAGCGCGACCGCCTCTCGCTGTTCATCCGGCAATCGCCGCATGGCCGCCTCGACCTCGCCGAGCGCCACACGCGCTTCGGCCCCGCCGTCGCCGCCCACTCCTGCCCCGGCCTCGGCATCGACAAAGGTCTCCGACGCTCTGCCGCGAGCACGGGCGGTATCGATCCAGGCATTGCGCATGATCCGGTACATCCAGCTGTCCAATCTCGTTCCAGGCTGCCACGAGGCCCGCGCAAGCAACGCCTTCTCGACCGTCATTTGACACAGATCGTCGGCGTCCGCCGCGTCGCGGGCGAGTGCGCGCGCAAACCGCCGCAGGCGCGGCAGCACGGCGAGCATCTCGTTTTCGAAAGCGGCCAAGCCAATTCCCTTCGTCTGGATGAAACGGATGGCGCCGCCCGTTTAATCCACGCAGAATGATTTTTGCCAGGCGAAAGGATTTGCGTGCTCCGTCAGATGGTCATTGCCCTGATCGTGCTCGCCGGCGCGACGGCGGCGGGCGCGCAACTCGTGCCCCGGCTTCCCGGCCTCCCGCTCGACGTGCCGGGCTTGCCGGCCGCGCGGGGCTTGGCCGACGACGTGCTCCGCGCTCCCTCGGAGGCGGCGCGCATGCTCGATCAGGCGCGCCGCGCCGCGATCGCGCAACTGGTCCGCGACAATCCCGACCGTATCGCACTCGACCCGGACGGGTTTCCGGCACGCGCCGGGGAAATCGTCGTCGACGATCCGAAGGACGCCGTGATCACCGCGGCAATTGCCAAAGGCTATCGGGTGATCGAGCGCGGCGACGTGCTGGGCGTGGGTTTCGCGCGCCTTGCGGTTCCCGACGGACGGTCTCTCGCCTCGGCTATAAGAGAAATTCGCAGGCTCGGCGGCGAGGTAAGCGCGGATCAACTCCACATGCCAAGCGGAGTGATGAACGGTCGCCCTGCTGCGGCCGCAAGCGGTGACGGCACGCTGATCGGCGTCATCGATGGCGGCGTTGCCGGGGCTGCCATCTCGTCCGGATTCGCCGCCGGCGCTCCGCGAGACAATGACCATGCCACCGCCGTCGCATCGTTGATCAGCGGGTCAGGCAGTGTGCGCGGCGGCTTGCCTGGCGCGCGGATCGCCTCGGCCGATGTCTATGGCAGCGATCCCGCTGGCGGCAACGCAACCGCGATCGCGAAGGCGCTCGGCTGGATGGTTCAGCAGCGCGTGTCGGTCGTGACGGTCAGCCTGGTCGGCCCCGCCAATCCCTTGCTGGCCAAAGTGGTCGCGGCGGCACAGGCGCGCGGGCTCGTTATCGTCGCGGCGGTTGGAAACAATGGACCCGCCGCGCCGCCGGGCTTTCCTGCCTCTTATCCGGGCGTGATCGCCGTGACCGGGGTCGATGGCCGCAACCGCGTGCTGATCGAGGCGGGGCGCGCGAGCCATCTCGATTATGCGGCGCCCGGGGCGGACATGCTGGCCGCGGGCATTGCCGGCCGGACCTTTCGTGTGCGGGGAACGTCTTTCGCGGCGCCCTTGGTGGCCGCGACGATCGCTCGCTTCTATCCGTCGCCATCGCCTGCCGCGATCGGCGCTGCGCTCAAACGTGTCGACGCCGTCGCGCGCGACCTGGGACCGCGCGGGCCCGACAAGGCCTATGGTCGCGGCCTGGTCTGCGGCGATTGTCGGACGCCCGCGAAATAATTTTCCGGACCGCGGGATTAAAACCGCAACGGGCCCCGTTCTCCGGGCAGAAACAAGGAGAACGATCATGATGAAGATCCTGTTTGGTGCGGCAACGCTCGCGATCGCGGTCGCCGCGACCCCCGCTTCGGCGCAACTGCTGGGCGGCGGCGGCGGTCTCGGCGGCACGCTTGGGGGCACGCTCGGCGGTACGCTGGGCGGGGCCACCGGATCGCTCGGCGGTTCGGGCAATGGCTCGCTGGGCGGTATGATCGATCGCATGCCGGTCGATACCGACACCGCCACCTCGACGCGCAGCTCGAGCAGGACCCACAAGAGCGTCGATACTCGCAAGGGCAAGGTCAGCGCGTCCAATGCGAGCTCGACCGATACGACCGCGAGCAACAGCAGCTTGATCGGCGACCGCGCGCTGAGCGGCAGTGGATCGGCGGCGGGCAGCGCCGGCACGGGCATCGACGCGCAGCTGATCGGCACGGATACACTTCGTGGGACCGCATCCCGCGCGACCGATGCGACGCGCAACGCGGCTGATCGCGCTCGGAACGCCACCGGCGCTGCGACGGAGCGCGCGCGCGGTGCAACCGGCAACCTATCGTCCCAGGCTCGGTCGCTCGGCGGCAGTGCATCGGGCAGCGGCAACGCCGCCGGCGCGGGCGCGCTCTCGGGCCTTGGTGGCGCGGTGTCGGGCACGGGCAACCTGGCCCTGGCCGGCAGTGGTGCTGCGAGCGCAGGCGCTTTCCCGGTGAACCCTGGAATGGCCGTCACCGACGCCAAGGGCCGTGCGATCGGGACCGTTCAGTCGGTGCGCTCGACCGCTGGCGGTACGGTGCAGAGCGTGTTGGTCCGCGTCGGCAAGAAGACGGCGGATTTGCCGGCCGCGAACTTCTCTGGTTCGGGCAGCGCGCTTGTCTCGGCGATGGGCAAGGGCGACGTCAAAGACGCCGCTCAATAACCGACCGGTACGGGTCGCGCCCCGGATAGCACGCGGCCCGAATCCTGACGGCGCGTTCGGCATCGAGCCGGGCGCGCCGTTTCCTTTGCGAACCTGGGCGCTCAAGGTCTGCCGAGGTATCGCCCCGTAGCGGAGACGGAGGCCGCCAACGTCGTCCGGCATCATCTGCGATCGACGCGCTCGACGCCGCTCAGCGAAACGGGCCTGACCCGAGGCGATCGAAAGACGTTAAAGCGCTCGAAGATCGAGGAGGTCGACGTGCCCCCGAAAATCGCTCCCCGTCCGCTGCCGGCGCGATAGCCTATGTTGCCCGCTTACTGTAATTCGACACGCCGCCTGACCAGGACGATATCTGGCGATCGATCTGAATAAAGTGGAGTGAGCATGAGGACCCCGCACGCACTATTCGTTCTTCTCTCGGCGATGGTGAGCCTGGTGCCGGCTGGCGCGCAGGAGGTGCGGATCGTTCCCCGACCCGATGCCCAAATCGCGGTCGCGCCGCTGCCGATCCATATCGGCGGCCGCGCGGTACGGCTGGGCACGGCGGCGGCCCCCAAGTATCAACGCCAATGGCCCGGCAGCTATTTCGAGACGGCATTCGACGGCACCGCAATCTATCTGAAGATCGGCGCGGGCGATGTCATCCTGCACGTGCTGGTCGATGATCGTCCGCCGGTGCCGTTGGTGAAGCCCGGAGAGGGACTGTATTTGCTCGACGGCCTTGCACCGGGGCCGCATCGTCTACGTGTCGAGGTGGTGACCGAGGGGCAGACGGGTCCCAGCAGCTTCGGCGGCTTCTATCCGGCGATCGGCACCAAACCGATACCGCTTCGCCCGCGCGCTCGCCAGATCGAATTCATCGGCGATTCGCATACCGTCGGCTATGGCAATACCTCGCCCAGCCGCCAGTGCACCGCCGACCAGATCTGGGCCACCACGGACACGTCGCAGGGAATAGCGGGGCTGATCGCCCGGCGTTATGGCGCGGATTATCAGGTCAATGCGATTTCGGGCCGAGGCATGGTTCGCAACTATGGCGGGTTTGCCGCCGATACGCTGCCCATGGCCTATCCCTTCCTTCTGTTCGATAAGGCCGAACGCTATTCCGATGCGAGCTGGCAGCCGCAACTCATCGTCATCGCGCTGGGCACCAACGATTTCTCGACGCCGCTCAAGACGGGCGAGAAGTGGCCGGGCCGCGACGCCCTCCACGCCGATTTCGAGGCGAGCTATGTCCGCTTCGTCGGTGATCTGCGGCGACGCAATCCCCAGGCGCGGTTTGTCCTATGGGCGACCGATCTCGCCGGCGGAGAGATCGATGCCGAGGTACGAAAAGTGGTCGACAAGCTGCGCGCGACCGGCGAGCGTCGGGTCGACTACGTGCCGATGCGCGGACTGGGAATGACCGGCTGCGACTTTCATCCCTCGACCGCCGACGACCGGACGATCGCCGACGCGCTCGGCCGGGCGATCGACCGGCAACCGACAATCTGGCGCCGCGCCGCCCCTCGAACTATTCCCTGACGGGCAGGCTCGGTGCGCACCAGCAAGGCTGGCTGCGGCGTCACTCCGTAGAATTTGCTGATTTCCAACGCATTAGCCAGTCGCGCTGGTTCGGATCAAATCGCCAAAGCTCGGGATCTGGCGGAGACAAAGTCCGACAACATACATTCAAAATATAACGATAATTTCGGGACGGTGCCAGATCGTCATAATAACCGTCCGCCATCAGCCTTGGCGGCTAGCCATCCTCGTGCGTGTCGCGCCCAAGCGTTTGCTCCAGCGCATCGACGAACGCCCGGACCTTCATCGGAACCATCCGGGCAGTGGGATAGACCGCCCAGATCGCGAGCGGCTCTGGCTCGGCATCGTCGAGAATGATGTGCTTGAGCCGTCCGTCGCGAATGTCGCTATCGATGTTCCAGGCCGAAAGATTGGTGATGCCAAGGCCCCCGAGACAGGCCAGGTGCAGCGCTTCGACCGAACTCGCGGTGAAGCGACCGGCGACCTTGTGCCGGACCGTCTTGCCGCGGCGGACAAAGGCCCAGTGCGATGTGGCGGTCGCATGCAGGCAGCAATGATCCGACAGCTCGGCAAGCGTGCGGGGCACGCCATGCGCCTCGACATAGGCCGGGGAGGCACACAAGCGGCGTGGATTGTCGGCGAGGCGCCGCGCGACCAGATGATTGTCGCGCAGCTTGGCGATTCTGACGGCGAGATCGATCCCCTGGCCGACGATATCGACCTGATCATCGGTCAGGAGAAGGTCGACATGCAACTCCGGATTGTCGCGCATGAAGGGCACGATCATCGGCGCGACGACCTTGCGCCCAAAGGCCGCCGACGCAGTCACCCGCAATTGTCCGGAAATGGCGCCGCCGGTCGGTCGCAAGGCCTCAAGGGCGCTCGCCTGTTCGTCGAGCATTGCCTGGGCATGGGGCAGGAATGCCTCGCCATCCGCGGTCGGAGAGAGCGACCGCGTCGTTCGATGAATGAGGCGAACGCCGACCTCCGCCTCGAGCGCCGCCAGCCGCCGCGACGCCGCCATCGCATTGATGCCGAGCCTGCGTGCGGCACCGGCAAGACTGCCGATGCGAACCGCTTCCACAAAAATGGCGAGGTCGGCCAAGTCCATTATAACGCTCTTGGTTATGCTGCCATAACGATTATTGGCACTACCTCCGTATGCGTTGCAAAGCCATATCCACCGCAACTTGATCGTCCGATTGACGGGCACTCACCCGGGGTGCCGCCGACATGGGCATTTCCGTGAGGATTTTCGCATGAATAACACCGCGACAGCCAATGCAGGGGTGGATACCCCCTCGGTGATCGGGCGCGGCCTCACATTTGCCATGGCCGTCGCGGCCGGCCTTGCCGTTGCCAATATCTATTATAACCAGCCGATGCTCGGCATCATGGAAAAGGATCTGCCGGGCGGCATGACCGGGCTGGTCCCGACCGCGACGCAGCTTGGATATGCTCTCGGGTTATTCGCACTGGTGCCCCTGGGCGACCTCGTCGAGCGCCGCCGCCTGATCGTGATCCAGTTTCTGGTGCTCGCGCTAGCCCTGGTTGTCGCCGCACTTGCGCCTTCGGCGTCGCTGCTCCTCGTCGCGTCGCTCCTGCTTGGCGTCGCCTCGACCGTCGCCCAGCAGATCGTGCCTTTCGCAGCGCATCTCTCGGCACCGGAGAAACGCGGCGCAACGGTAGGGACGGTGATGTCAGGCCTGCTATGCGGCATATTGCTGAGCCGTACCCTTGCCGGCTTCGTTGCCGCGCACGAAGGCTGGCGCGCCATGTTCTGGCTCGGTGCCCCGCTCGCGCTGGGAGCCGGCGCGCTGATGGCCTGCTCGCTGCCGCGCAGCCATCCCGACAGCGGCCATAGCTATGGCAGCCTGATGGGTTCGCTGATCCATCTGTGGCGCGAGTTCGGCGCGTTGCGGCTTGCAGCGGCCACCCAGGCTTTGCTCTTCGGCGCGTTCACCGCCTTCTGGTCGATCCTGGCGCTGCACCTGCAAGAGCCTCGCTTCGGCCAGGGTGCGGAGGTCGCCGGCCTGTTCGGTATCGTGGGCGCCATCGGGATTCTGGCGGCCCCGATTGCCGGCCGCTTTGCCGACAAGCGAGGCCCCCGCAAGGTCATTCTCGCCGGAACCATCCTGACCGTTGCCGCCTGGGTGGTCTTTGGCCTCTGGTCGTCGATCATCGGGCTCGTCCTGGGATGCGTCCTGCTCGACTTCGCCGTGCAGAGCGTGCTCGTTTCGAACCAGCACATCGTCTATGCGCTCCGGCCCGAAGCGCGGGCTCGGCTGAACACGATCTTCATGGGCTCGATGTTCCTCGGCGGCGCCGGCGGCGCGGCGGCGGCAACGGTGGCGTGGAATGCCGGCGGCTGGACCTTTGTGTCCGGGTTAGGAATCGCGCTCGCGGCGCTCGCGACCGTCCTGCAGCTCAACAGCCTTCGAAAAGTCCGGTGACCGTGCATGCCCGCGGGAATTGTTAGCGCCCTCGTTTGCAGGCCTTTGCTTCGATCCGCTCAGCAATAGTCGGATCGAAACCCGCGTCGCGTTAGCCACAGGGCAGATTTTTGCGGTTCACACCGTTTGCCGCGGTTCGCCGAAGTGCACTGATTTCCAGGATTTGGCGGAGACGGAGGGATTCGAACCCTCGATACGGTTTCCCGTATGACGCTTTAGCAAAGCGTTGGTTTCAGCCACTCACCCACGTCTCCGGCTGCGGCAGAATGCGGGCCTATAGCGAGCGTGTCCTAGGTGATCAACCGGAGGTTTCGACTCGGTCGGGCGCGGAATAGACTCGGATCGCCGCTGCGTTCATTGCCGGGCAATCTCCGCCGGGCTTAGCGTATGGCATGTATGGGTTGGGGTTGGGGGCGATGATGCGCCGTTTATTGACTATTCTATCGTTGGCGATGCTGACGATCACCGGGCCGGTCGCCGCGCAGGTGACCACGATCGATCCCAACAAGGCGATCGATAGCGACCTGCAACGATCGCCGCCGCCACCGCCACAGTCCGCGCCGTACACGCCGCCGCCGGCCAGTCCCAGCGTGCCGGCCTATGACGAGGCGCCGCCTCCGCAGGACGAGACCGCCACCACCACTACCGCTACGACCCCGCCGCCGATTCCGCCGACGACCGGCCCGACTTATGGCGACGATGACGTGCTCGACGCCGCCGAAGGCGTGTTCGGCAAGGGTGCCAAGGGTCTGGCCGGGATGGTCGAAAAGGTCCTGAAGAATCAAGGGCGCCCCAACGCCTATATCGCCGGGCGTGAGGCATCGGGCGCGTTCGTCGTCGGGCTGCGCTATGGGTCGGGCACGCTCAGCCACAAAGTGGCGGGCGACCAGAAGATTTACTGGACCGGGCCCTCGGTCGGGTTCGATGTCGGCGGCGACGCGACCAAGGTGTTCGTGTTGGTATACAATCTCTACGACACCGAGGACATCTACAAGCGCTTCCCGAGCGGCGAAGGACGGCTGTATTTCGTCGGCGGGTTTTCGGCGACCTATCTCAGGCGCGGCAACATCGTGCTGATCCCGATCCGGCTCGGTGTCGGATGGCGCGCCGGGGTCAATGCCGGATATATGAAGTTCACCCACAAATCGAAGTGGATGCCGTTTTAGGCGTAGCGCGGCAGCGGGCGACGCCCCGCTGACTCGCGCAAGCCCGGCCGGCGGCGCGTAAGCGCCGACCGACGAAGCGCGGGCTTTGCCCGCGCCTGGCATGAAAGTCTGACCTCGCCCCAGCAATTCCTCCCCGGAACGGGGAGGGGGACCGCGCGCGTCAGCGCGTGGTGGAGGGGGTCCAGAGACTACCGATATTTAGAGGCGGCCGCCTTAAACTTCTCGCAGGTGGGCCCCTCCACCGTCCGCCATCCCAGCGTCTCGCCGGCATGGAACGGCACCAGACCTGCGACGCGCGCCGGAACCTCGACCGCCACGCGCTCCAACACCACCGTCCCCTCATTGAGCGGCAGCCCATAGAAGCGCGGGCCGTGCTCCGAGGCGAAGCCCTCGAACTTGTCGAGCGCATCTTCCTCCTCGAACACCGCAGCATAGCTTTCGAGCGCGAAGGGCGCGTTGAAGATCCCGGCGCAGCCGCAGTCCATTTCCTTGCGCTCGACGGCGTGGGGCGCGCTGTCGGTGCCGAGGAAGAATTTGGGCGAGCCGGACACCGCCGCCGCCCGCACCGCGAGGCGATGGCGCTCGCGCTTGATCACCGGCAGGCAATAAGCATGCGGTCTGAGGCCGCCGTCGAATAGAGCGTTGCGGTTGAGATGGAGATGCTGCGGCGTGATCGTCGCGGCGACCAGCGGGCCGGCATCGGCGACGAACTCGGCGGCTTCGGCGGTGGTGATGTGTTCGAGCACGATCTTGAGCGCGGGGAAGTCGCGCACCAGCGGCGCCAGCGTGCGGTCGATGAACACCGCCTCGCGGTCGAAAATGTCGACGTCGCGGTCGGTGACCTCGCCATGGATCAGCAACGGCATGCCGATTCGCTGCATCGTTTCGAGCACCACGCCGAGCGCGCGGATGTCGGTGACGCCGTGCGCCGAATTGGTTGTGGCGTGCGCAGGGTAAAGCTTGCACGCTGTGAACGCGCCCGATTCGTACCCGCGCGCGATTTCCGCCGGATCGGCGCCGTCGGTCAGATAACAGGTCATCAACGGAGTGAAATCGCTGTCGGCGGGCAAGGCGGCGAGGATACGCGCGCGATAGGCCTCGGCCGCGGCGACGTTGGTGACCGGCGGCGTGAGGTTGGGCATCACGATGGCGCGGGCAAACTGGCGCGCGGTGTGCGCGACGACCGCCTCCAGCATCGCGCCGTCGCGCAAATGGACATGCCAGTCGTCGGGGCGGCGGATGGTCAGGCGAACGGTCATGACGCTCGCCCTACAATCGCACGCCGCGATCCGCCAGTATGGCTTGGATTCGGGCGGGCGCACATTAGCTTGGCATCATGAGCGATACCGGAACGATGCTGACCGACCGAGCGCTAATCCGCTTGGCGGGCGATGGCGTACGCGATTTCCTTCAAGGCCTGGTGACGCAGGACGTGCTGACGCTCGACGCCGCCGCGCCGCGCTGGTCGGGGCTGCTGACGCCGCAGGGCAAGGCGCTGTTCGACTTTCTGCTCTGGGCGGACGGCGACTCGGTGCTGATCGATTGCGAAGCGGCCGAGGCCGAGGCATTGGCGCGGCGACTGGGAATGTACCGGCTGCGGCGGCCGATCACGATCGAGCGCGTCGCTGGAGCGGTGCACTGGGCGCTGGAAAGCACACTCGGCGTGCCGGATCCGCGCTTGCCCGAACTCGGCCGGCGCTGGCTGGGGATGCCGGACGATCCTGCGCAAGGATGGATCGAGCACCGCCTGTCGCTCGGCGTGACCGAGGGCATCGCCGAACTCGGCCAGGACAAGACCCTGTGGCTGGAGGCCAATGCCGGCGAACTGAACGGCGTGAGCTTCGCCAAGGGCTGTTATGTCGGGCAGGAGAATACCGCGCGGATGCATTACCGCGCCAAGGTCAACCGGCGGCTGGTGGTCGCGCCGATCGCACCCGCCGGTGACCGGACGCGCGCGGTCTATCCCGACCTCGGCCTGATGGTCGAGCTGCGCCGGGTCGAGGCGCTGGGCGATGCGATCGTTCCACCGTGGCTGGCGACTGCCCTGGCTGCGGCCTGACGCGGTAGATTTGATTCACGCGAAGGCGCGAAGGCGCAAAGAAGAGATCAGGTTCGCGCAGAGGCGCAGAGGGGCGCAGAAGCGTTTTCGCTTTGGGCTGCGGGTGAGATGCGTATGCGAAGATTGAACGATGAGCCTCGCATAGCGAGGCTCTCATAAAATCTCTGCGCCCTCTGGGCCTCTGCGCGAAACTTCTTTGCGCCTTAGCGCCTTAGCGTGAAAAATATCAAATTGGCGAGGCCCGTTCGTCGCTTAGCGCCCAACCGACGAATAAGCGAAGCCGAGTTTGCGAACATCGTCGGGGCGATAGACGTTACGCAGGTCGACCATCACCGGCGCGGCCATCACGCTCGCCAGCCGCTTAAGGTCGAGCGCGCGGAACGTGTCCCACTCGGTCACGATGGCCACCGCATCGGCGCCGGTCGCGGCTTCGTACGCATCCTTGCAGAAGGTCACGTCGGACATCATCGCCTTGGCCGCGGCCATCCCCTCGGGATCGAACGCGCGCACCGTCACGCCGGCGTCCTGCAGGCTCTGCACCACTGCCAGACTGGGGGCATCGCGCATGTCGTCGGTATTGGGCTTGAACGTCAGCCCCAGCACCGCGACCGTCTTGCCGCGGGGTTCGTCGCCCAGCGCGTGGAGCACCTTGCGCCCCATCGCGCGCTTGCGACTGTCGTTGACCTTCACCACCGCCTCGACGATGTGCACCGGGCTTTCGTGATCCTCGGCGGTCTTGAGCAGCGCCAGCGTGTCCTTGGGAAAGCACGATCCGCCATAGCCCGGTCCGGCATGGAGGAACTTGGCACCGATGCGATTGTCGAGCCCGATGCCGCGCGACACGTCCTGGACGTTGGCGCCGACCGCTTCGCACAGATCGGCGATCTCGTTGATGAAGGTGATCTTGGTCGCGAGAAACGCGTTGGCGGCGTATTTGATCAGCTCCGAGGTGCGGCGGCTGACGAACAGGATCGGGCTCTCGTTCAGATAGAGCGGGCGGTACACTTCGCGCATCACTTCGCGCGCGCGCGCATCCTCACTGCCGATGACGATGCGGTCAGGGCGCTTGAAGTCGCCGATCGCGGCGCCTTCGCGCAGGAATTCGGGATTGGATACCACGGCGATGTCGATATCGGGGCGCTCCTCGCGAAGGATCGTCTCGACCCGGTCGCCAGTGCCGACGGGCACGGTGGATTTGGTGACGACGACGGTCGGGCCGGTGACCGCGGCGGCGATCTCCTTGGTTGCCTCGAAGACGTAAGTAAGGTCGGCATGGCCGTCGCCGCGCCGCGACGGCGTGCCCACCGCGATGAAGATGGCATCGGCGCCGGCAACCGCGCTGGCCAGATCGGTGGTGAACGTCAGGCGGCCGGCGGCGACGTTGGTCGCGACGAGCTGGTCGAGGCCGGGCTCGTAGATCGGCATGCGGCCGGCCTGGAGCGCCTCGATCTTGCTCGCATCCTTGTCGACGCAGACCACGTCGTGGCCGAAATCGGAAAAGCAGGCTCCCGACACCAGGCCGACATAGCCCGATCCGATCATCGTGATTTTCATTCTAGTCCCTCGGTGCAGACGGCATGTCCGGCGAACCGCCAGATCGTGACGTGTATGCTCTATCGCAAGTAGGGGGTTTTGCCATCCCTACGTGGGGGCGCTTATGGGGTAGCGCTCGCGCTGGATCACTCCTCTCCTCCGGGGGAGAAGGAGGGTCCCGCCGCTGAGACGACGGCACGGTGAGGGTCTTCTTCAACATCAAATCGAGGAAGGAGCCCCCGCCCAACCAGCATCCGGCGAACGGCGCCCTTGCGCGGTTTATCCAACGCTCCCGCGAGCGGAGGAAGGCATTGTCGAAAAGAAGGAAGTCCCGCCGCGGCAAAGCCGCGCCGTCGGTCGGACGCGTCACGCCCGCCGGCCGTGCGCATCGGCTGGAGGAAATAGCATCGCTATCTCCTCCGCCGTTGCACAAAGAAAAAGGGAGGCCGGCGAACCGACCTCCCCAAATCTTTCAGTCGTTGGAGACTTACTGACCCGAAGACGGGCCGTAGGTGATCTCCACGCGACGGTTCTGGACCTCGCGGACGCCATCGGCGGTCTCGACACGCGGACGGCTCTCGCCGAACGCCTGCTCGCTGATGACACCATCCGGAACCGAATGGGCGACCATGTAGGCCTTCACCGCGTCGGCACGACGCTGCGAGAGACCGACGTTGTACTTGGCCGAACCCGAACGGTCCGCGTGACCCGCCAGCATGACCTGGGCATTGCCGCAGTTCGCGTACTGGCTGATCGCGTTGTCGAGGATCGACGCCGCTTCCGGCGTGATATCCGACTTGTCCCACTCGAAGAACACGATGAACGGTCCCGGCGAGCAGACAATGGCCGGCGGAGGCGGCGGCGCCGGCGGTTCCGGCGGCGGAGGAGGCGGAGGCGGCGGCGGCGGCGGCGGCGGCGGGGCCGGCGGTTCGCCGAAGTTGTACGTGAAGCCGCCCAGGATGCTGTGCGAACGGAAACGTCCGTCCAGCGTGCGGCCGGTCACGTCGACCAGCTTGACGTTCTCGGCGTTGAAGAAGCGATACTTCAGCGACGCGTCGATATGGCTGGTGATCGGCGCACGGATACCCGCAATCGCCTGCCATGCGAACACCGTATCCGAATCGTCGACGAAGTTGCCGTACGTGTTGAGCGCATATTTGCCCTTCACGCGAGCGACACCGACACCGCCGCCGACGAAGCCCTGCAGGCTATCGTCATCGCCGAAGTCGAGCATGCCGTTCAGCATGAAGCTCAACGCGGTGGTCCGGCCGCCGGCATAGCTATAGCTGCCGGCGTTGGACTGAACCAGCGCGCCAGCGCTGTTGTATGCTGGAATGCGAAGGCTCGAGCTGATCGCGTCGACGTTAGCCGACTTGTACGAAACCTCGGTTTCGACCCGGAACATGCCGAAATCGTAACCCACCTGACCACCGACATCATAACCGTAGTTATGGTCGATCTTCATGGCGTCTGGCGCCGCACCAATATCGAAGTGAATGTCTTCGACAATCATCGCGCCGCCTTCGACGCCAACATACCACGCCTTATCGCGCGCAAGCGCGGGCGTCGCAAGTGCGGTTGAAGCGAGCGCCACGGCAATGGCAAGCTTGCGCATCTGTATCCCCTTTCACGGTTGTCACTACGGACAGCGCAAACTCCCTACTCAAAGGTTCGTTTCCACGCAAGCGAAACAAAGCTGATCCGCTGTGGCGGCGGAGCAACACTTTTACCCGGTTTTCCGCCGGTTTCGGGCTTCGCCACCCATTTGCCGGTGTGGCGCAAGAGCAGTGCGACCATCCCTCGCTCACCGCCTGCGACGGACGGCGCCAACGGCGCGATCAGCCCGGGAAAGATCGCTCATCACCTGCTTGCCGAGTTCGCCTTTTGGGCGCAAATATCGACGATGGCGGCAGCGCCCGATTATTACGCAATGCTCGGCGTTAAGCCCGACGCGGACCAGGCGGTGATCCGTGCCGCGTGGAAGGCGCTGTTGCGCAAATACCACCCCGATACCGCGCGCGGCGTGCCCGACGCCGCCGACCGCACCCGCGCGTTCAACGCGGCCTGGGCGGTGCTGGGCAATAACAACAGCCGGATCGCCTATGACTTGCAGCGCGCGGCGCCACCCGACGACGAGACGCGGCCCGGCTGGGCATCGCCCTATCCGATGCCACCGCGACGCGGCGCCGGCACCACGCTCGCGCTGATCCTCGCCTTTGTCGGTTTGCCGGCAGTCGCGATGACTTTGCCCGGAGTGCCCGGACAAGTCGCGGCGATGCTGCCCGGCGGCGACGGTGGATCGGCCGCGAGCTTCGCGCGGTCGAGTTTCCATCAGGTGCGCCGCCTGCTCACCCCCGCCGGATTCGGCGCGGGCAGCGCTGCGGCGAGCCCCGCTATCCCGACATCGACGCCGGCTCCGGCGCCGGCCGCTGCTCCGCAGATCGACCGCGCGACCATCCGCCTTGCCGTCCGCCAATATGGCCGCGTCGTCCGCCGCGATGGCCGAAGCGGGGTCGCGGCTTATAGCCGAGGCTGCGCCAAGCGCGCGGTCGACCTGTCGCGTTGGGAATCGGACGATTTCTGCGCCGCTTTCGATATCGCCGCCGGGCGCGACACGGCGGCCTCAGCGGCGCGCTACGTTCGGCTCGGCATCCCGACCGAGGCCGCGACGGCGCGCCTTGGGCAAATTCGCGCTCAGCTTCGCCGAACGCCCCCGTTCTCCAAACAAAGGGCGTAATCCGTAGCCGGTCCGTGATCAGGCGGATCGAGGCGCCGCGATCGCCTGGTCCGCTACTTTCGCCCAGGCCGCGATCTCATCGTTGAAATGCCGCGTCACGACGACTTCGCCGGCCAAAGCGCGATCGAGATCGACGTCGGCCGACCCTTCCCATTCGTATGTGGCGTTGCCCGATAGGCGGACCATGCCATCGGGATCGGCGCAGGCCTTGATCAATCCGCCGGCGTTCCAGACGGTGATTTCCTCATCGAAACGCGCGCGCTCGGTCAGGCAGGCGGCGAAGGTCGAGGCCGCCATCGCGCTGCCGCAACTGTCGGTCAGCCCGACTCCGCGCTCGAAAGTGCGAACGAACAGCCCACCCGGCCGCGTTTCGACGAAGCTGACATTGGCGCGGTTGGGCAGCCAGTCAGGCGCCGATTCACACACCTCACCGACCGCCAAGAGTTCCTGTTCATCGACCGCGTCGACGAACGCGATCAGGTGCGGATTGGGAATCGAGACGGCGGTGAACGGCCGAGCGCTGGGCAATCCGGGGATCGCCATCTGGACATTCTGTTGACGGCCGATCGGCATCGGCCAGTCGGCGATGTCGAGCGATGCCGGACCGGCCAATTCGCGAACCGTCACCACGCCCGGCGCGAGATCGGGATCGCGCGTCACCTCCACCACCGAGGTCTTGAGATGGACGTGCGCATGGTCGATTCCCAGCGCTTCGAAACCGGCGCGCGCGACGCAGCGCAGCCCGTTGAGACAGGTTTCGGCCTCCGACCCGTCGCTGTTGAACATGCGGAAACCGAAATCGTGCCGCGCGTCGCCGTCGGTGAGCAGCAACAAGCCGTCGCCGCCGACCGGCCCGCGCCGATCGGCCAGCGCCAGCGCGACCTGGGCCCAGGCGGCATCGGGCAACTCGATGGCGCGTGCATCGATCATCGGGAAATCGTTGCCCGAGCCATGGCATTTGACGAACGCGAACCGCATCGCCGCGCTGTAGCGCCGTCGCTCGCGCGGTTCAAACCATCACGTCGAAACAGACCAGGCCCGTGGGCTTCTCGACATTGCGCTGCATAACGGCACGAAAGCGCGAAGGAAGGCTTTGCGCGCGGTGCCGACGATCAGGGTTCCGAGTCGCCGCCGTCCTTGCCCGCCGGGGGCGCACCACTGCCGCCGTCCCCGCGCGGCCAGCGTCCGCCGCCACCTCGCTTGCCTTTGCCGCCGAACTGGCCTGCCGCCGGCGCGCTCAGCTTGGGGAGCTCGGCGCGAGTGATCTTGCCGTCGTGATTGGTGTCGAGCATCGCGAAGCGTTCGGCCGCGGCGTCGCGAAACTCCTTGGGATCCACCCCGCGATTGAAATTGGTGTCGGCGACGGTCACCGGCTCGGGATAATCGAAGAAGGAGAAGCGCGCGGCACCGCGTTTGACGTCTGCATAGCGCGGCTGCGAATCGCCCCCGCTCGAAGGGCTGTCTCCGCCGCTATCACCACCGCCCATGCGGCCACCTCCGCCCCCGCGACCACCACCGCCGCCATGTCGACCACCCCCGCCCCCCCGCCGCCCGCCGCCGCTGGGTCGGCCGGACGCCATGCTGCCTTCGCCGCCGGTACGGATTTCGGGCGCGAGCACGGTCTCGTAATAGTCGATGTCGTCGGGGTCGATCTCGCCATCATGGCCGCGATCGAGCCGCAGGAAGAAGCGGTCCGCATCGGCGGTGAATTCGGCGAGCGTCAACTCGCCGTCATGATTGGTGTCGGCCCCGTCGAACCACATCCCGATCGGATCGGGACCGCGAAACGGCTCGCCCATCGGGCTGATGAACAGTCGACCGCGTGGGCGTTCCCGCGGGGCCGCAGCGGGCTTGTCATCGTCGGGCAGCTTACCGGCCAGGGGCGGTATCGGGGGCACGGCCTGCCCGCCCGCCATCAGCATCAATCCCAGCCAGAAGCCCATCGCCCATACTCCGCCCCAACGTCCGAGGGCCGGACGCTAGGCGCGCTTTGTCGCACAACTATGTCGGGCCATTACGGATACTCCGGCACAGTCGGTCAGTCGGCGAACAGCAGGACCGGCGTCTCGAGATATTTGCGCACCGCCTGGACGTAGCTCGCCGCATCCCAGCCATCGACGACGCGATGGTCGCAGCTGATCGACAGGTTCATCAGCTTGGCCCGGACGATGTCGTCGCCGCGGAAGACGGGGCGCTCGACGATCTTGTTCGGCCCGATGATCGCCACTTCGGGCCGGTTGATCACTGGCGTCGTCGCGATACCGCCCAGGGGACCGAGCGAGGTCACGGTGATCGTACCGCCACCCATTTCGTCGGGCTTGAGCTTGTTGGCGCGCGCCGCTTCGGCCAGCCGCGTGATCTCGGTCGCGAGTTGCCAGACATTCTTGTCCTGCGCGTCGCGGATGACGGGAACGGTCAGCCCGGCATCGGTCTGCGTCGCCATGCCGAGATGGACCCGACCCGACCGCGTTACCACGCCCGCTTCGTCATCGTAGCGCGCGTTGAGCATCGGGAAGTCAGGAAGCGTTCGACAGATCGCGACGATCAGGAATGGCAGCATGGTGAGCTTGGGCCGTGCCCCGCGATTGGCGTTGAGGTCGGCACGCATTTCCTCGAGCGCGGTCACGTCGATCTCGTCGACATAGGTGAAATGCGGGATGTTGCGCTTCGCCGCCTGCATGTTCTCGGCGATGCGGCGGCGCATGCCGATGACCTTGATCGCCTCGTCCTCGCGCGCGCGGCTCGCGTGCGGAGCATGATAGCCCTGCCCCGAGCCGTAGCGGAGGAACGCGTCGAGATCGGCATGGCGGATGCGGTCGCCGTCGGTTTTGACCTGCGACAGGTCGACACCGAGCTCCTTCGCGCGCTGGCGGACGGCGGGGGAAGCGAGGACAGGTTTGGAAGGCTGGGATCGGCTAACTTCCTCCGTTCGTGCTGAGCTTGTCGAAGCACGTGTATCGCGTTCACGCCCTTCGACAGGCTCAGGGCGAACGGGGGTAGCAGTGGCGTTCTCGGCGATTTCCTCGAAACCCGGCGTTTCCGCCTCGAACTCTTCCTCGCCCTTCGTGCCGAGCTTTGCGGCGGCCTCTTCGGCGAAGTCCTCGATTGGCGCCGCGACGGCAGACGAATCCCCCTCGACCTCGATCACCAGCAAAGTCGAGCCGATCGGAATCTGATCGCCGACCTCGCCAGCCAGCGCGACGACGGTGCCCGCGACCGGGCTTTCCATCTCGACGGTCGCCTTGTCGGTCATCATGTCGGCAAGCTGCTGGTCTTCCTCGACCGTGTCGCCGACCTTTACGTGCCAGGCGACGATCTCGGCCTCGGCAATGCCTTCGCCGATATCGGGCAAGCGGAATTCGAAACGCGCCATCGCGGTCAGTCCTTCAGGATTTTCTTGAGCGCCTGTCCGATGCGGACCGGGCCGGGGAAATAGGCCCATTCGAGGCTGTGGGGGTATGGCGTGTCGAACCCGGTGACGCGTTCGATCGGTGCCTCGAGATGGTAGAAACAGCGTTCCTGGACGAGCGCGGAGAGCTCCGCACCGAAGCCCGAGGTGCGCGTCGCTTCGTGGACGATCATGCAGCGGCCGGTCTTCTTCACGGATTCCTCGATCGCCTCGATGTCGAGCGGGACGAGCGTGCGCAGGTCGAGAATCTCGGCATCGACGCCGGCTTCCTCGACTACTTTCAGGCAGACATGGACCATCGTGCCGTAGCAGAGGATGGTCAGCGCCTCGCCCGCGCGCACCAGGTTCGCCTTGCCAAGGGGGACCTTGTAATAGCCCTCGGGCACCTCGCCGCCCGGATGTTTCGACCAATTCTCCGCCGGGCGATCCCAATGGCCGTTGAACGGGCCGTTATAGATGCGCTTGGGTTCGAAGAAGATGGTCGGGTCATTGTCCTCGATCGCCGCGATCAGCAGGCCCTTGGCGTCGTAGGGCGTCGCCGGGATCACCGTCTTCACGCCCGAGACGTGGGTGAAGATGCCTTCGGGCGATTGCGAGTGCGTCTGTCCGCCGAAGATGCCACCGCCATAAGGCGAGCGGATCGTCATCGGCGCGATGAACTCGCCGGCCGAGCGATAACGCAGCCGCGCGGCTTCGGACACCAGCTGGTCGAGCGCGGGATAGATGTAGTCGGCGAACTGGATCTCGGGGACCGGCCGCAGTCCGTAGGCCCCCATCCCGACCGCGACCCCGATGATGCCGCATTCGGTGATCGGCGTGTCGAACACCCGGGTCTTGCCGTGCTTCTTCTGCAGCCCGGCGGTCGCGCGGAACACGCCGCCGAAATAGCCGACATCCTCGCCCATCACGATCACGCTGGGATCGCGCGCCATCATCACGTCGAGCGCCGAGTTGATCGCCTGGATCATGTTCATGCGGGAGGTGGTGGGGACTTCGGTAGTGTCGGTCATCGTCTCACTCATATTCCCTCTCCCATCGGGAGAGGGAGGGAGGCGCGAAGCGCCGGAAGGGTGAGGGCAGAGATTCCGGCAAGAGCGCTGCCCTCACCCTTCCCACTCGGCTGCGCCGAGCGGGCCCCTTCCCTCTCCC
>NZ_BCYX01000044.1 GCF_001598415.1 Sphingomonas mali NBRC 15500 | reverse complement strand
GGGCCATATATATCATCATTCACGGCCCGCCCCCTCCACCGCGCTATCGCGCGGTCCCCCTCCCCGTCCCGGGGAGGATCGGCTAAAGGCCCGTTCATGACCACCGACCCCTTCGCCCTGTTCGACACCTGGTTCGCCGAAGCGCGCGAGAGCGAGCCCAACGATTCGAACGCGATGGCGCTCGCCACCGCAGATGCCGACGGCCGTCCGTCGGTGCGGATGGTGCTGCTCAAGGGGCACGGTCCCGACGGCTTCGTGTTCTACACCAACCGAGAGAGCCGCAAGGCGGGCGAGATGACGGCCAATCCGCATGCCGCTTTGCTCTTTCACTGGAAGTCGCGGCGCCGGCAGATCCGCATCGAAGGCAGCCTTAGCCTGGCCTCGGACGCCGAATCGGACGCCTATTTCGCCAGCCGCGCGCGCGATTCGCAACTCGGCGCCTGGGCATCGGACCAGTCGCGTCCGCTCGACGCGCGCGAGACGTTCGAAGCACGCTACGAGCAGGCGAAGGCGCGGTTCGAGGGCCAGGATGTGCCGCGTCCGCCGCATTGGGGTGGTTATCGCCTGACCCCGACCCATATCGAATTCTGGCAGGACCGTGCGCATCGCCTCCACGAGCGGCGTGTGTTCGACCTTGCTGGCGACGGGACCTGGTCCGAAGGACTGCTCTACCCATGATGACCGAGAGCGAACGCCGTCGCATCATTCCCTTCGCGATCCGCGCCGCGCTGGCCAGCGTGGCGATGGCGTTGTTCCTGCTCGCGCTCAAAAGCTATGCGGCCTATTCGACCGGGTCAGTCGCGATGCTGGGCAGCCTGGCGGATACCGGGCTCGACTTGCTGGCCAGTTTGGTCACCCTTTACGGCGTCAAGATCGCCGCCGAGCCCGCCGATCACGACCATCGCTTCGGCCATGGCAAGGCGGAAGCGCTGGCCGCGCTGTTTCAGGTTGGGCTGATCACGCTGTCCGCCGCCGGCATCGCCTGGCGCGCGATCCTCAAGTTCGGCGACAATAGCCAGACCGCCGAAGCCGAATTCGGGATCGGCGTGTCGATCGTCGCGATCCTCGCCACGTTCGCGCTGCTCGCCTACCAGCGCAGCATCATCCGCAAGACCGGATCGGTCGCGATCATGGCGGACAAGGTCCATTACCAATCCGACCTGTTCCTCAACCTGTCGGTGATCGTCGCGATCGTGCTCGACCAATATGTCGGCCTGCGCGGCGCCGACCCGGTGTTCGGCATCATCATCGCGGCCTGGCTCGCCTGGGGCGCGTTCCAGGCGTCGTCGACCGCGATCGACCAGTTGATGGACAAGGAATGGTCCGAGGAGCAGCGCAGATCGTTCATCGAGGTCGCAGCGCGGCAGGAGGGACTGAAGGGCATCCACGATTTCCGCACGCGGCGGGCAGGCAGCCATGATTTCGCGCAGTTTCACATGGAAGTGAGCCGCGACCTGACTGTCGCGCAATCGCACCAGATCGTCGAACGGGTGGAGAATGCGTTGCACAAGGCTTTCCCCAAAGTCGAGGTGTTGATCCATGTCGATCCAGAAGGACATGTCGATACCGACAACCCGCTGGTCGAGGCCGACGTGACGCCGCACTGGTTCGGCAAGCGCATCTGAGGAGACGCCAATGAGGTTACCGATCGCGCAGATCGACGCATTCGCGCGCCACGCGTTCGAGGGCAATCCGGCGGCAGTGATGCCGCTCGACCGCTGGCTCGAGGACGATGTGCTGCAGAAGATCGCCGCGGAGAACAATCTGTCGGAAACGGCCTTTCTGGTCGCGTCGGACGATGACGGCGCCGATTTCGACCTGCGCTGGTTCACGCCAGCGGTCGAAGTGGTGATGTGCGGTCACGCGACGCTGGCGAGCGGGCATTTCATCTTGTCGTCGGACCCGGATCGCGAGCGTATCCGGTTCCGCACGCGCAAGGCCGGGATGCTCGAGGTCGCGCGGGCCGGCGGCATCTACGAACTCGCGCTGCCGGCCTGGGTGCCGTCGCCCAAGCCGCTGCCCGACATCGTCGCGGGACTGGGCATCGAGCGCGCGGTCGAAACCCTGTGGCACGAACATCGCTATGCGCTGATCGTGCTGGAAAATGCCGATCAGGTGCGCGCGCTCACGCCCGATTTCCGCGCGCTGGCGGCGGGCGGCGACCTGCTCACCATCGCAACCGCGCCGGGCGATGAGACCGACATCATCAGCCGCGCCTTCGCGCCCGGCGGCGGGATCGACGAGGATCCGGTGACCGGATCCGCGCACGCGGTCGCGGTGCCCTATTGGGCGAAGCGGCTTGGGCGCGACAAATTCACTGCTTTTCAAGCGAGTACCCGGGGCGGGTATCTCGACTGCCGGCTGGAGGGGGACCGCGTGATTCTGGGTGGGAATTGCGTGACGGTGCTGGAAGGGACGTTTTTGCTGGGCTGACCAAAAGATCCTCCCCGACACTGGGAGGAATTTTTCCGCCCGCGTTTCGATCGCGCTTTCCGTAGCGTCCGCTCATTACCCGGAAAGTTCGCTATTTTTCGCCGCAAGCACTATATTCTCCATGTGACCGACCATGCCCTCCCGCACGATTTTCCGATCGGCATCGACCCCGCCGACATCGACTTCATGGGGCACGTCAACAATGCGTCCTATCTGAAGTGGGTGCAGGACGCGGTGCTGAGCCATTGGCAGAAGATCGCGCCCGCAGACGCCGTCGCCAGCCTGCTCTGGGTCGCGCTCAAGCACGAGATCACCTATCGCAAGCCGACCTTCCTCGACGACGAGGTGATCGCCACCGTCCTGCTCGAGAAGGTCCAGGGCGCGCGCGCTTTCTATCAGACGGTCATCCACCGCGGCGAGGAAGTGCTGGCCGAGGTCAAATCGAGCTGGTGCTGCATCGACGCCCAAACGCTCCGCCCCGCGCGGCTGGCGTCGAGCGTGATCGAGCGGTTCTTTCCGAAAGGCGAATAGCGGCAATCAGGCTGCGAGCGCTGCTTCCACCGCCTGCGTTTCCTCGATCCAGCCGCCACCGAGCACACGGTCGCCGGCATAGAGCGCCGCCGCCTGTCCCGGCGCGACGCCATATTCGGGGCTGTCGAACAGCACCCGGTCGCCGACGAGCCGCGCAGGGACGGGCTTGGCGAGGCTTCGCACCTTGGCGGTGATCGGGCCGTGATAATCGCCACCCAGCCAGTTGATGTCGGACAGCCGCGCCGAGGCGACGCCGAGCGCGGCACGCGGCCCGACGATGACGCGCCGCGTCGCCGGATCGAGGCGGACGACGTAGAGCGGCTCGGGGCTGCCGCCGATCTCCAGCCCGCGGCGCTGGCCGATGGTGAAGTGGATCAGCCCTTTATGCTCGCCGAGCTTGCGGCCCGCGAGATCGACGATATCGCCGCCGGCTTCCGACTCGGGCCGCAACTTCTTGACCAGGCTCGCATAATCGCCGTCGGGAACGAAGCAGATATCCTGGCTGTCGGGCTTTGCGGCGACGCCCAAACCCAGTTCGGCGGCAAGCTCGCGGACGCGCGGCTTGGGTAGCCCACCGAGCGGAAAGCGCAGGAAATCGAGCTGATCGCGCGTCGTCGCGAACAGGAAATAGCTCTGATCGCGCGCCGGGTCTGCGGCGCGATGAAGTTCGGCGCCCTCGGGGCCAACGACACGGCGGACATAGTGGCCGGTGGCCAGGCAATCGGCGCCGAGGTCGCGCGCGAGTCGGAACAGATCGGTGAACTTGGGACCCATGTTGCAGCGGACACAGGGAATCGGCGTGCGTCCGGCGACATATTCATCGGCGAACTGATCGATCACCGCGTCGCGGAACGCGCTTTCATGATCATGGACATAATGCGCGATGCCGAGCCGGTCGCACACCGCGCGCGCGTCGCGGATGTCGCGCCCGGCGCAGCAGCTGCCCGCGCGTCCGACCGCTTCGCCATGATCGTAGAGCTGGAGCGTGATGCCGATCGTCTCCGCGCCCGACCGCGCGGCGAGCGCGGCCACGACAGACGAATCGACTCCGCCCGACATGGCGACGACGATGCGCTTGCCCGACAGATCGGGGCCCAGTTGGAAATCGGTTTCGGTCATTGCTTGTGCCGCGCTCAATAGGGATGCCGGCCCGCTTTGCCTAGGGAACCCGCGCGCTGTGCGAGGTTAAGCTCCCGCGAACGCCGTATTTACCGACCTTTAGGGCAAAGTGGGTAGACCCTCGATTCTGTTGAAACGCGGGTGAGTAAAGCGTGGACCTGAGTTATCTGAGATTCGATCACGATGCGTCGGTCGCGGTGTTGCCACCCGACCTGGCCGTGCTGATGGTCGGCATCTCGGCGCGCCAGGCAGCGAGCCCGACCGCGCTCATTCAGACTCGGCAATTTCCGCGAGTGATTGAATCCTCGGTCTTCTTCCCACCCTCCGGCGCGTTCGACGCGCAAGTCGCCGCGCGGATCGCGGATTGGGGCCAAGAATGAAGGGCGTGTTTACCTAGACGCTTCAAACGATGTTCAAGTCCGGCCGCTAACGGTCGTTTTAGCCAAAGTGAGTGGGGGCCCCCCGCCCCAATCGAGGTAGTGAATGATTGAGAACCAGAAAATACGCCCGGCAAAGGTGATCGGCCCCCTCGGGGAACCGCTGACTCTCGAGACGCTGCCTCCGGCGGACACGACGCGTTGGGTCGTGCGCCGCAAGGCCGAGGTCGTGGCGGCGGTCAATGGCGGCCTGCTGAGCGTCGACGAAGTATGTGACCGGTACAATCTCACGGTCGAGGAATTCGCCGGCTGGCAGCGCGCGATCGATCGTTCGGGCATGCCCGGACTGCGCGTGACGCGCATCCAGCATTATAAGAGCCTCTACGAACGCCAGCAGAAATACTGACCGGCCGCCCCCGTTCAAAACGGGGGCGGAACATTTATTCCCTCTGAAGAGTCGTAACCCCAAGACCGACCGTATCGGCTCGCGTCGAATAGGAGGGTTGCGATGTACTGGATTCTTTTGATCATCATCGGAGGCGTGATCGGCTGGCTGGCCAGTATCGTCATGCGCACCGATGCCCAGCAGGGCCTTATTCTCAATATTGTCGTCGGCATCGTCGGGTCGTTCATCGGCAATTATCTGCTGGCCCCGCTCTTCCCCGGCAGCGGATCGATCGCCAGTTGGCCGCCGTCAATCGGTGCACTGGTCGCCGCATTCGTCGGTGCGGTGGTCCTGCTGCTCCTCCTCAATCTTATCAACCGCGGTCGCGCACGATAACTGGCGGGAGATCGGCACATGCTTGAGAACATCATCATCTGGCTGGTCGTCGGCGGCCTCGCGGGTTGGCTGGCCAGCCTGGTCGTGCGCGGCGGCGGATCGGGAATCGTCGTCAATGTCGTCGTTGGCATCATCGGCGCGGCCATCGCCGGATGGTTGTTCGGCGCCGGGATCAACGAAGCGATCTCGATCCAGACGTTCATCTATTCGGTGGTCGGCGCAATCATCCTGCTGGCGATCCTATCTTTGATCAACCGTGGCAGGTTTCGCTAGCGTCGCAAGAAGCAGACACGTGACGGCAATAGAGGGGCCGCTCCCGCATCGGGAGCGGCCCCTTTTTTGTCACTTGAGCAGGAAGCGCACCGTGATCGTCACGGTGACGTCGCTCTCGCCCGGCATCACCTGGGTATCCGCGGCCTTGGCGGCGGCCATGCGATAGACCGGCATCGGCGGCGGTGGCCCGGCAATCTCTCCGCCTTCGGCGATCGTCAGGATGCGCGACACCGACAGGCCCGCCGCTTTGGCATAAAGCTGCGCGCGCGCCTGGGCACGCTTGACCGCGTCGACTCGCGCTTCGTCGAGCGCCGCATCGGGCTGGTCGAGCGAGAGATTCGGTCCATCGATCTGATTGGCACCTTGCGCCACCAATGCATCGAGAATCTGGCCGGACTTGGCGATGTCGCGGAAGCGGATCGAGACGGTGTTGGTCGCCTGGTAGCCGGTGATCACCGGCGGCTTGTTGTCTTCGTAGCGATATTGCGGCTGCAGCGAGACATTGGCGGTCGCGATATCGCGCGGCTGGATTCCCGCTCGCTTCAACGCCGACAGGACCGCGCTCATGCGATTGGCGTTGTCCGACAACGCCGCCGCTGCGGTCGCCGCCTGGGTGACGACGCCGGCGCGGATCGTCGCCAGATCGGGAACCCGCGTCGTCTTTCCGGTTGCGGTGACGTCGAGCAGTGTCCCGTCCGGGATCATCGCCGGAGCGACGGGCATCGTCTGAGCGAGCGCGGGAGCGACCGCGATCGATGACAGGGTGATGACGGCAGCAGTGGCAAGCAAACGCATATGTCCTCCAGACATGACAGATTATTCCGTCCTCGGCGGCCGTGCCACAGGGCGGACTACACCAACCTGAACGAGGCCGCGGCCTTACACGACCCCCCTAGACGCGGCGATTGACCACCAGCCGGTACAAGGCGAGCAGCACGATCGCGCCGGCGGTTGCCGCCGCGTAATTCTGCCAGCCACCGACCAAGGTCCAGTTCATCGTCTGCGCGACAAAGCCGGCCAGCAAGGCGCCGGCGATGCCGATCAGGATCGTGACGATGAACCCGCCGGGATCCTTGCCCGGCATGACGAACTTGCCCAATATGCCGGCGACAAGGCCGATCAGCAGCCATCCCAGAATCGATCTTTCGGGCATCGAACTTCCCTCCTTTCCGCCTTTTTAATCGGCGGTGCCGCATCGTCCGCCCAAAGCGCCGGCAAATGCAACCGTTTCCGACACGAAATAGCGTTACCGATTGCGATTCGGGGCCGAAAAGGACATTATAAGAGTAGCGCACCGAGCCTCTTGAGGTCGGTGCTTTATTTCTATAATACAGTTCCAACGGAGGCCCTGATGGTGCCTCAATGACAGGGCACATGGGGATCGTGGCTGACATGAATTACGAGTCGAGCGGCATGTACGCGCTCACCGACGAAACCGCGACGCCGCGGCGTCGCTGGCTGATCCTGGCCGGTGTTGCCGCGATCATCGTCGTGCTGATCGCCGCCTTCTTCATGATGCGCCCGGCCGCCAAGCCCGCGGCGGGAACCGGCGGCACGACCGCCAGCGGCGCGCCCGCGGACCAGATGCCGACCGTGTCGGTGGGGTCGCCGGGAAGCAACTCGGTCGACCGCATGGTGTCGGCGACGGGCTCGCTCGCCGCGCGGGTCGATATGCCTGTCGGCGTCGCCGGCGAAGGCGGCCGGGTGACCGCGGTGCTGGTACAGCCGGGCCAATGGGTCGCCGCGGGCCAGACCCTCGCGACCGTCGACCGCTCTGTCCAGGTACAGACCGCCAGCAGCCTTGCCGCCTCGATCGCGGTGGCCAAGTCGGACGCCGATATCGCCCTCAGCGAATATAACCGCGCCAAGGCGCTGGTCGACCGCGGCTTCATCTCCAAGGCCGATCTCGAACGCAAGGGAGCGACGCTCGCGGCAGCCAATGCCCGGGTGAAGGTCGCGCAGGCGCAGCTCGCCGAGACTCAGGCACGCAACGGCCGGCTCGATATCCGCGCTCCGGCCGCCGGCCTGGTGCTGGCGCGCATGGTCGAACCCGGCCAGATCGTCAGCTCGGGCTCGGGCACGTTGTTCCGCATGGCCAAGGGTGGCGAGATGGAGCTCAGGGCCGAAGTGGCCGAGGGCGACATCAAGGGCATCTCGGTCGGCTCGCGCGCCCAAGTGACGCCGGTCGGCGGCAGCCAGTCGTTCGCCGGCCAGGTGTGGCAGTTGCCCCCGGTCATCGATCCGCAGTCTCGCCGCGGTATCGTCCGCATCGCGATCCCGTTCGACGCCACGTTGCGCCCCGGCGGCTTCGCCTCGGCGACGATCTACGGCGGCGCGAACACGTCGCCGATCCTGCCGAACTCGGCGATCCAGACCGACGCGACCGGCAATTTCGTCTATATCCTGGGCAAGGACGACAAGGTCGAGCGCCGCGCGATCAAGACCGGTGAAGTCACCGACCGCGGCGTCGCGATCGTCCAGGGCCTGACCGGCAATGAGCGCGTGGTGTTGTCGGCGGGCGCGTTCCTGAGTCCTGGCCAGAAGGTCAAGCCACAGCTGCGCAAGCTTTGAAGAGGACGTTCGCATGAGCTTCCGCAACATATCCGCCTGGTCGATCCGCAATCCGGTCCCCAGTCTCGTCCTGTTCTTCATGCTGACGGTGGCGGGGCTCGTCAGCTTCGCCACGATGCAGGTCAACAACGATCCGGACATCGACTTTCCGGTCGTGATCGTTTCGGTCAGCCAGCCAGGCGCCGCGCCGACCGAACTCGAAAACCAGGTTACGCAGAAGGTCGAGGCGGCGGTCCGCAGTCTGTCGGGAATCGATGAGATCAACTCGAACGTGACCGAAGGCAATTCGGTCACCATCGTCCAGCTCGATATCGGCACGCCGATCGACCGCGCCGTCGAGGACGTGCGCAGCGCGCTGCAACAGATTCGCGGCAACCTGCCCGACGGCATCCTCGAGCCGCAGGTCGAACGCGCCAACACCACCGGCAACGACCTCGCCAACTATGCCGCGATTTCGACCGACATGACGATCGAGCAGCTGAGCTGGTACATCGACAATACCGTCACCAAGGAATTGCAGTCGGTGTCGGGCATGGCGACGGTCGAACGCAATGGCGGCGTCAGCCGCGAGATCCGCGTCAAGCTCGACCCCGACAAGCTGCAGTCGCTCGGCCTGACCGCCAGCCAGGTCAACGCCCAGCTGCGTCAGGTCAACATGAACGCCGCGGGCGGCCGCGCCGAGATTGCGGGCTCCGAACAGACCGTGCGCGTGCTCGGCAACGCCAAGGACGCCTATGCGCTCGGCCAGACGCAGATTTCGGTCGGTGGTGGCCGCATGGTGCGCCTGACCGACATCGCGACCGTGGTCGACCAGTTCGCCGAACAGCGCTCAGCGTCGCAGCTCAACGGCGCCCAGGTCATCTCGTTCGACTTCCAGCGTGCCAAGGGCGCGTCGGACGTCACCGTCTTCCATGGCGCCGAGAAGAAGCTCGCCGACCTCGAAAAGAAGAACCCCAAGGTCAAGTTCAAGCTGATCTTCAACAACGTCCAATATGCCGAGATGCAATATCACTCGGCGATGGAGGCGATGTACGAAGGCGCGGGCCTGGCCGTCCTCGTCGTGTTCCTGTTCCTGCGCGACTGGCGCGCGACCGCGATCTCAGCGCTGGCCATCCCGCTATCGGCGATTCCGACCTTCTTCGTGATGCAGCAACTGGGCTTCACGCTCAACCAGATGACCTTGCTCGCCTTGAGCCTGGTCGCCGGCGTGCTGGTCGACGACGCGATCGTCGAGATCGAGAACATCGTCCGACACATGCGCATGGGTAAGACCGCCTATCAGGCCGCGATCGACGCCGCCGACGAGATCGGCCTCGCGGTGCTCGCGACGACCATGTCGATCGTCGCGGTGTTCCTGCCGGTCGGCCTGATGCCGGGCGTGTCGGGTCAGTTCTTCAAGAATTTCGGCCTGACCGTCGTCGCCTCGGTGCTGATGTCGCTGGCCGTCGCGCGTCTGCTGACGCCGATGATCGCGGCCTATTTCCTCAAGGCCAAGGGCCATGCCTCGCATGGCGAAGGCCGGATGATGAACTGGTATATGGCGGCGTTGCGCTGGACGCTGCGCCACCGCTGGTCGTCGATCGTGGCGGGCGCGACGGCACTGGCGATGACGGTGTTCTTCTTCGCCATCCTGCCGCAATCGTTCCAGCCCGATCAGGATCAGGACGCATCGACGGCGAGCATCGAAATGGTGCCCGGCACGACCCTGGCCCAGACTCAGGCGGTGGTCGACAAAGTCGCGGCCATCCTCAAGAAGCAGCCCCAGGTCGAAGACGTCTATTCGCGCGCCTTCGTCGGCAACGGCCGCGTGACCGCAATCTTCAAGAAGGACAAGGATCTCAAGAGCGTCCAGTTCGAGCGTCAGCTGGCGCCGACCCTGGCCGCGATCCCCGACGCGCGCGTCTCGTTCCGCTCGCAGCAGGGCTGGGGATCCAGTGGGCGCGACCTCACCATCGTGCTGGGCGGCGACGATCCCAAATTGTTGACCTCGACCGCGCAGACGATCGTGCAGCAATTGTCGAAACTGAAATCGGTCACCGCGCCGCGCATCCAGGGCGATCTGCAACAGCCGGAACTGGTGGTCAGCCCGCGGTTCGACCTCGCCGCCAATCTCGGCGTAACCACCCAGGCGCTGTCGAGCGCGGTCCGCCTCGCGACCTTGGGCGACATCGATCAGAACAAGGCGAAATTCTCGCTGAGCGATCGCCAGGTGCCGATCACCGTCGCGCTCGAACAATCGGCGCGCTCGCGGATGTCGACGATCGAGAACATCCCGGTATCGACGATCAATGGCGGCTCGGTGCCGCTGTCGACCGTTGCCGATATCGGCTTCGGCGCCAGTCCGTCGAAGATCGAGCGCGTCCAGTTGCAGCGCCAGCTAACGATCGGCGCCGATCTGGGGCTCAACCCCAAGACCGGCAAGCCGTTGGTGTCGGGCCAGGCGTGGAAGGAAATCAACGCGCTGCCGATCATGCAGCATCTGCCCAACGGCGTGCAGCAGCTGACGCTCGGTCAGGCCAAGTGGCAGGCCGAGATGATCAACAACTTCCTGGTCGCCGTGGTGGCCGGCGTGTTCCTGGTGTTCGCCGTGCTGGTGCTGCTCTATCGCCGCGTCCTGCCGCCGTTCGTCAACATGGGCTCGCTGCTGCTGGCGCCGTTGGGCGGCCTGATCGCCTTGTGGATCGCCGGTCAGCCGATCTCGATGCCGGTCTATATCGGCTTGCTGATGCTGATCGGTATCGTCGCCAAGAATTCGATCCTGCTGATCGACTTCGCGCTGGAAGAGATGAGCAAGGGCGTGCCCAGCCTGGCCGCGATCGAGGATGCCGGTCACAAGCGCGCTCAGCCGATCGTCATGACCACGGTCGCGATGGTCGCGGGCATGGTGCCGACCGCCGTGTCGCTGTCGGGCGATGCGTCGTGGCGCGCGCCCATGGGCATCGTCGTGATCGGCGGTCTGATCCTGTCGACCGCGCTGACATTGCTGATCGTGCCGGCCAGCTTCAGCCTGGCGATCGGTATCGAGGAATGGGCCGGACCGTGGCTGCGCCGCGTGCTGCTGACCTATCGTCCCGGCGACGATACCAGGCCGGTGCTCGACCATCCCGATGCGCCCAAGCCGATCGGCTATGATCATGGCGAACACGGGCCGCAACCGGCCGAATGATCACCGGGCGTATAAGTAGGACTTGAACAATCCCGGCTTTGGGGGATTGTTTCGGGTATGAAGCTGGCGCGACTGTCCGTTCCCGGCCCGACCGCCGCGCCACCTGCCCTGAGGCGGATGCGGCTGGTCGCGACCGCGCTGTTGGTTGCAATGGCCGCGCTGTATCTGGTCGCGCGCGCGCTGGGCGATCGTCACCCCGTTTGGGGATTCGTCCGCGCCTTTGCCGAGGCGGCGATGGTCGGCGGGCTGGCCGATTGGTTCGCGGTCACCGCCTTGTTCCGCCACCCGCTCGGCTTGCCGATCCCGCACACCGCGATCGTGCCGAGGAACAAGGACCGGATCGGCGACACGCTCGCCCAATTCCTGCGCGATAATTTCCTGATCCCGCGCGTCGTAGCGCGGCGCATGCAGCGCGTGGACGTTGCCGGTGCCGCCGGCCGCTGGCTCGCCAGTCCCAAGGGAGCGAGCGAAGGCCGGCTGAGGCGCGGGGCGTCCCGCCTGGCCGCCGACATGCTCGAGTCGCTCGACCAGGAACGGCTCGGCGGGATGGTGCGGACGACTTTGGCGCAACGCCTGCGCTCGCTCAAAATCTCGCCGTTGCTGGGCAACGCCCTGAGCGCCGCTATCGCCGAAAACCGCCACGTGCCCCTGCTCGACGGGATCATCAAATGGGCGGCCAAGGTGCTCTCGGCCAACGAGCCGGTGATCCGCGCGATGGTGCATGAGCGCGCCGGATCGCTGATGCGCTGGACCGGGCTCGACGAGACCCTGGCCAACAAGATCATCGCCGGGCTCGACGGCATGATCCAGGACATGGCGTCGCAACCTGACCACCCGTTGCGCGCCAAGGCCGAGGAAGGCCTGGCGCAGCTCGCGCATGACCTGCAATTCGACCCGGCGATGCGCGAGCGGGTCGAGGGATTCAAAGCGGAGATGCTCGACAATCCGGCACTGTCGGACTGGTGGCAGGGCATCTGGGAGCAGATGCGCGGCGCCATGCTGAAGATCGCGCGCGATCCCGATGCGATGATGGCCGGGCGGTTCGGTGAGGCACTCCACCAACTCGGCACGACGCTGCAGGAGGATCCCGAGCTCGCCAGCACGATCAACCGTTTCGCGCGCCGCGCCGCGGTCGGCGCTGCGGCCGATTACGGGGACGCGATCGTTCGATTGGTGTCGGAAACGGTGCGTGGATGGGACGCGCAGACGATCACGCGGCGGCTGGAGAATGCGGTGGGGCGCGACCTGCAATATATCCGCATCAACGGCACATTGGTCGGCGGGCTGGTCGGGCTCGTCATCCATGCGGTGGATGTGCTGCTTTAGGGTATCGCCACTCCCCTCTCGCCAAGCAGCGAGAACCGACTCTACCGCCAGCGCAGCACGGCCCAACCCTTCTCCCGGGCCAGCGCGAGCAACGGCGCGTGCGGATTGACCGCGAAGGCCTCGTCCGCCCAGTCGAGCGTCGGGGCGTCGGACACATGATCCGAATAGAAACGGACATGCGCATCGGCGCGCGCAATCCCCTCGCGCGCCATCCACGCCTCGATCATACGAAGCTTGGCGTCGCCGTAGCAATTCTCACCCGCGATGCGCGGCCGCAGGCGGCCATGCTCGAGCGTCGATGGCGTCGCGATGACGTCGGTGATGCCCAAGGCGGCGGCAATCGGACGGACGTAGAAATCATAGGAGGCGGTCGCCATCACCACGCGATAGCCGGCTGCACGATCGGCAGCGATTCGCGCGCGCGCATCGTCCCACACCTTTCCGGTGACGATGTTGGAGGCGAAGCGCCCGGCCACGCGTTCGACCGCGGCGGTTGCGGCCCCCTGCCCCATCACCAACCGCTGGGTCATTTCCTTCAACCGCGCGCGATCGATGCGCTTGCCGAGATAGAGCGCGGCTGGCGCGGCGCTGGCCGCCAGCGCCGCGAACCGCCACGGCCGTCGCCTGGCCCAGGCGCGGAGGAACGGCATCCAGGTCGGCGATCGGGTGATCGTCTTGTCCATGTCGTAGATGGCGAGGCGTTGCATCATTTTGCCTTAGCCGCGAATTCAGCCAGCTGAAACGGTCCGCCATTTCTACCCGACGGCATCTGAGCAAAGCTGGAATATCCTACCGTTTGCGATCGTCGCGAACCGCATAGGATAGGGTCGCGGTGCCGTTGGCCGGAACCACGGTCATCCAGAAAGACGCGCCGTCCTTCCTCCCCAGCCGGCCGCTCGACCGCGCCATCTTCTCGTAATCGTAGAGATGGATCTTGGCCTCGTAGGTCACCGGCCAGGGCTGGTCGTTGGTGACAGTCAGCACGTAGGCGGTGGTGCGGTCGTCGGGGCGGCGGCGTGTTCCCACCACCTGCGCCGATACGCTTTGCGGCCGGCCCATGCGGAATTCGACCACCTCGTCCACGGCCTTGTCGTCGATCGCCGATTCGCCGACCAGCAGCATCTGTCCGCCCACGTCGCTGAAGACCGCGGCCTTGCCCGCCGGCATCGCGGCGCCGAGCCCGTTCGCGGCATTGTTCTTGCCGCGCAGCAGCAAAGCCGTCTGCGTATTCTCGCGCACGATATCGCTGACATAGACCGGCGCGAGTTTGACGCCGGGCTTGTTCATCAGCCCAACCTGCTTCTGCGATTGCGAGGCGACGGTGACGCGGGTGGGGAAGCGGTAGAGCTTGAGGTCACCGAGTTCCTCCGCAATTGCCATCTTCGCCTCCGCCATCATGCCCGCGGCGACGCGATTACCGGTGACGATGATGTCCATCGCCGGCGCCACCGGTGCAGGCGGCGGCGGCGGAGGCGGGGGTCCGCCCCGGGCGGCGAAGCGCTCCCTGGTGTACAGATCATATTCCGGCAGCGGCCAGCATTGCAGTGGCAGATAGCTCGCCGAGGCGAAGTTGCGCGGGCCGTAATTGCTGTTCGCGACGCGATTGATCTTGCCCGCGACGACCTGGGTATCGGCGTCGACGAAGCTGGTGACGTCGGTCGATGCGAGCGTGATCCATGCGAACAGATCGGCGCTTTGTCCGTTGTTGCGCATCGCGATGACATAATCCGCCTGCCAGTCGAACCCGCCCGACAGATAGGACAAGGTCAACGTCACCTGGCGCTGGGCCTTCGCCGTCGTCTTCACCGACAATGTCGGCTTGGCCGACAAGCCTTCAGGTACGCCATCATAGACGATTGCCTCGGGCAGACCGGAACATCTGAGGTCGCCATAGGCACCACCGAACTGGAGCACCGCCGCACCATCGGCCGAGGAGCGCAACGTCGCCTGCAGCAATTGCGCCTTGCCCGTCGCGGGATTGGTGCGACGGACGAGGACGCGGCGACCCAGCGCGCGGTCGAACAGCGAGCGCGGCGACAGCAGATTGGCGTCGAGATTCTTCTCCTCGACTCCGTCGGGCAGTCCCGACACGAGGGCGCTCTCGGGCAGGATATTGCCCGCGACGCCTTCGAACCGGATCACTGCGGGCCCGGCCGGAATGGTGACGGTGCGCGTCTCGGTGATCAGCGCGAAGCCTTGCGGATAGGAACGGTTGATCGCGCTCTGCGTGCCGCGGTTAGGGTCGCGATAGAGCGTGACCGAGACCTTGTCGGGGCCGGCGGACGTGACGACCGTCTGCGCGCGCGCCGGCAACGCGCCGGCCAGCACGAGCAGCAGCAGCAAGGCGGCGCGCATCGCGCGGACCCCGTCGTCAGTACCGAGTGTCGAACGCGACGGTCAGTACGGTCGAGCCGTTGGCCGGCACCGTCACATGCCACAGCCGCTCGTCGAGCGACCGTTGCTCGCCCTTGATCGATTCGCTCGAGACGCGGGTGTCGTGCCAATAGCTGCGGTCGAGCCCGGCCTGGACCAGGTCGACGGTCACCGGCTCGGGCCGCGCGTTGGTCACCGTGTAGCTCATCGTCGTCCGCCAATAGGTGACTTCGTCCTCGCGCTCGACCGTGGTCGGCTTGCCGCCGTCGATCGAGATGCGGAATTTCTCGGTCCGCTCCCATTCGCCGCTGTTGATCTTCTCGCGTTTGTCGACCGCCGGCTTGACTTTGACGTCGAACGCCTCGCCGGTGCGGATCGCCAGGGTCGATCCCATCGGCGTATGGTCGATCCGATTCTCGCCGATGAATTGCGGCTGGCCCTTGGCGTCGCGGATATAGACGCGGACCGTGCCCGCGGGCAGCGCGTCACCCAACCCGCCATCCTTCGAGCTCGAGAAGCTCAGCACCGTGGCGGCGCTGACGGGATCGCTCGACGATCCGTACCAGTCGTTGCGATATTGATAGAGCTTCTTCGCCGGCACGCCGCCGACCGACAGGAAGCTGACCTGCTTCTGCTGGTTGGGCGCGATCGTGATCCGGTGCCCGACCGGATAGAGGTAGAAGTCGCCCAGCCGCGCCCGCCTGGCGTTCTCGGTGCCCGGAAGGGTTCCGGGGGCCATGCCGGCATTGCCGCCGCGCCCTTGCCCCGGCGCTCCCGCGACCAGCACCGTATCGGCGTTGGTGAAGGCGACATTGTTGTCATTGCGGAGCGTCACCCAGCCCTGAACGTCGATCGTGCTCTTCGCTTCATCGAACAAGGCGACATAATCGGCATTCCAGCCGAGCCCGGTGGTCAAATAGCTGAGCGTCGCCGGCCGCGTACCGCCGCCGCTGGCATCGAGCGAGATCGACAGGGTCGGCCGCGCGCGCAGATTGGGCGGCAGCGAATCATAGACCACGCGCACCGGCAGCCCGTCGTCGCGCAGCACCTCGATATTGCTGCCGATCTGCAGCACCACGCCGCCATTGGTCGCCAGCACTTTGGCCCGCTCGCGCGTCTCGGCACCGGTCGCGGGATTGGTGCGGACCAGTGTGATGGTCTGGCCGACCGCTTTCTGGATCAACGCGCTCGGCGACAACAGGTCGTAATCGAAATTCTGCTCGAGGATCGATGCGCCATCGACCGACAGCCGCACCGTCTCCGGCCGGATGCGATCGGAGACGTCGGGGAATTCCTGGCGATTGACGCCATTGGCCAGGGTCAGCCGCCGCGTGTCCTGCACCAGCGCCTGGCCATTGTTATAGATCGTAACCGAGACATCGCCCTGCGCCGAGGGCTGCGGCGCGGTCTGCGCCAGGGCGGCGCCGGGCGCCAGCAACAAGACCGAAACCGCCAGTACGCGCATCTTCATCCCCTTGTCTTGTTTGGGACGAAGCTAGCGTGTTGGGCGGTGAACGGAAGCTGAAAGATGGTCGAGACTGCGGCGTCGGATCCGTTCCGGCGTAATCGTCAATTGCCTGGACGAGGGCCGGGCCGCCGAACCGCGTATTTGGCGGAAAGCAGGCATTGATGAAGTGACCCCTGTCCTTTGCAGCTGTAAAGTCACCTAGTCCCCGTGACCGAGTCGGATCCGAGTTCGGCGGATAGCGTAGCTGGGCCCCTCGACGACTCTATCGCGCGACAGCAGCACCGGTCCTGCCGGCCGGCACGCCTCTTTGTGAGAGGAATTCCCCCATGCCTTTCATCACCACCGACGACGGCACCGAGATTTTCTATAAGGATTGGGGCCCGCGCGGCGCGCAGACGATCGTGTTCCACCACGGCTGGCCGCTATTGGGACAACCAGTTGCTGTTCTTCCGCGGCAAGGGCTTCCGCGTCGTCGCGCATGACCGCCGCGGCCATGGCCGTTCGGGGCAGCCCGACATCGGCAACGATATGGATACCTATGCGGCCGATGTCATCGAACTCGCGCGGGCGCTCGATCTCAAGGACGCGATCCATGTTGGCCACTCGACCGGCGGCGGCGAGGTCGCCCGCTATGTCGCGCGCGCCGAGTCCGGCCGCGTATCGAAGGCAGTGCTCATTTCCGCCATCCCGCCGGTGATGGTGAAGAGTGACACGAACCCCGGCGGCACGCCGATCGAGGTATTCGATGGCTTTCGCACCGCGCTCATGGCGAACCGGTCGCAATTCTACCTCGATGTCGCCTCTGGCCCATTCTACAATTTCAACAAAACGGGCGTGGAACCTATCCAGGGCTTGATTGACAATTGGTGGCGCCAGGGAATGATGGGCGGCGCCAATGCGGGATATGATTGCATCAAGGTCTTCTCGGAGACCGACCTCACCGAGGACCTGAAGCAGATCGACGTGCCGGTGCTGGTGATTCACAGCGAGGACGATCAGATCGTGCCCTATGCCGACAGCGGCCCACTGGCTGTAAAGCTGCTCAGAAACGGCACGCTCAAGACCTATCAAGGCCTGCCGCACGGATGCATGACAACGCACCCAGACCTCATCAATGCGGATATCCTCGCCTTTATCAGCGGAGAGGTGACTTCCCCGCAGGCCGAGAACGCCGAACCCGCGCTGGCATGACATGGTGATGGGAGCCGGAACCACCGGCTCCCTTCCCGGCACCGGCGATCGCTGGCGCCCCACCGGCCGTCTTAAATGCCTGCACTTGGCGCGAGCGGCCATTGCTGACCGGCTTCGCCTTATGGCCTCCCCAAAACAAAACGCCCGGCGGAGCGGATCCGGCCGGGCGTTTCATTTCCTTCATCCCAGCGAAAGCCAGGATCTCAGACAATCGAGATACTGCACGAGGCCCCAGCTTTCGCTGGGGCAACGGCTGTCATTCGGCTGCGTCGGCGGCCGGCTCCGCGGCGGCCACACGCGGCGTGCGGCGACGGCGCGGCTTGGGAGCGGGTTCTTCCTCGCCCTCGGTGCCGGCCGAAATGCCGAGCGACGGCGGCAGCAAAGACGCATCGAAGGTTTCGCCTTCGGTTGCCTCGACTGCGCGCGGTTCGCGGCGCGGGCGAAGGCCACGGCGCGACGGGCGCTCGGGACGGTCCTCGACCGGCGCGGCAACCTCTGCCACCTCGACGCCGTTCACGTCGTCGGTATCGTTCTCGGCATAGCCGTTGACGTTGCCGCTACCGTTGCCCCCAGCATTGGTATTGGCATTGCCGTTATAGCGGTTTCCGCGATCCCCGCGCGGTTCGCGATTGCCGCGATCCTCACGGTTACCGCGGTCGTCGCGGTTGCGGCTCTCTCGGCGCGGCTCGGCCTGGATTTCGCGGCGTGGCTCCTGGGTCTCACCCTCGGCGCCATCCTCCTCATAACCCTCATCCTCATCATCGAACGCGTCCTCTCGGCCGCGGCGCTGCTGAGCCTGGTTCGGGTTCTGCTCTTCGAAGCGGTTGCGATTCTCGGCAAGCACGCGGAAATAGTGATCCGCGAACTGCAGATAATATTCGGTGTTGACGCGGTCGCCCTGACGTTGCGCCTCGGCGGCGAGCGTCTTGTACTTCTCATAGAGCTGGTTCGCATTGCCCCGCGCGCGGTTGTCGATGCGGTTCCCATTGTTACCGTTGGGATTACCGCCGCCACCCTGGCGCTGGCCACCACGGCCGCGACGGCGGCCGGCCTGACGATTTATGTTCAAAGTCCTGTGGTCCTTGTGTTCAAAACAAACCCGGCCTTGCTCCAAGAGGATGCAAATCCCACGCGCCACCCGCGCCGAGCCCGAAACATGGGTGGAGGCGCGAAAGGCCTGTCATGGCCGCCGGACGAGCGGCCTAATGACGATGGATTGGGCAGGCCCGCGATTTCAACGACTTGTCGATTGAGATCGTCTGCCCCTTCGCGCTCAATAGCGGGTGCAGGGCGTTTGTCCAAGAAGAAATATGTAACCGGAGTGTGTCATTTTCAAGGTGTGGCGATGACGCATCTGTCGCGCCCGGCAAGATCGCGGCGAACCGCGACCTTCAGGCCCTGCGCAGTCAGCAGTGCGGAAACCGCTTTGGCTTGCGTGGCGCCGATCTCGATCGCTGCCATGCCACCCGGCGCGATCAGGCGCGGGAGCTGGCTAGCGATGATGCGGTAATCGTCCAGACCATCGGAGCCGGCGAACAACGCCGCGCCTGGCTCATGCTCGCGCACCTCCGCCGGAAGCGATTCGTGAGCGGCGATATAGGGCGGGTTGCAGAGGACCAGGTCGAAACCCCCCGCGACTCCTTCGGCCCAGTTGCCGAGGCGGAACGAGGCGCGATCGGCCAGATCGAGTCGCTCGGCGTTGCGCCGGGCATAATCGAGCGCGTCGGGCGAGGCATCGATCCCCAGGCCACGCGCCTCGGGCCACTGCGCAAGCGCGGCGAGCAGCAACGTCCCCGGTCCTGTTCCAAGGTCCAATATCCTCAGCGGCGCCTCGATATCCGGCAGGTGCTCGACTGCCGCCTCGATCAGTGTCTCGCTGTCGGGGCGCGGGATGAGGACGCCGGGGCCGACCGCCAGGCTGATCGTCCAGAAATCGCGCGTGCCGGTGATATAGGCGACAGGTTCGTGCGTGAGGCGCCGGTCGATCAGTGGCTCGAAGTTGGCAGGCGTCGGGTCGTCGAGATGGCGGAGCAGCAATTGCTCGCGCGTCGTGCCGAGCGCGTGGGCCATGAGCAGTTCGGCATCCAGACGCGGGGTGTCGGAGACGGCCGCGAGACGCCGAGTCGCTTCGGCGAGGGCGGCTCTCAAAGCCCCTCCCCTTCAGGGGAGGGGTTGGGGTGGGGCCCGGACCAGCGATCAGGCCGCTGCGCTAGCGACGCTACGATCAGACCGATCACACCCTCGATACTGTCACGAACGTCTATGTTCGTGATCCGGATCGTCTCGAATCCCTTTTCCGCGAGATAGGCGTCTCGGCGAGCGTCGTATGGCACGTCGTGCGAATCCCCATCGACCTCGACGATCAAACCCTTCGCTGGGCAAAAGAAATCGCAGATATAGGGAAAGATCACCGCTTGGCGGCGGAATTTATAATGGTTGAGCTGCGAGTTGGAGAGTTGGCGCCAGAGCCTAACCTCCCACTCGGTGGGTTTGCGCCGTAGCTCTTTAGCTCTTTCGATGAGCTCAGCTTCTGTAACCACTGCCCCACCCCAACCCCTCCCCTGAAGGGGAGGGGCTTTTTCTTTAGCCATCCAGCGTCGCCAGGCGTTCGGCCTCGTCCTCGGCGATCAGCGCGCCGATCAGTTCGTCCATATCGCCTTCGAGGATTTCCGGCAGGCGGTGCAAGGTCAGGTTGATGCGGTGGTCGGTCACACGCCCCTGCGGGAAATTGTACGTCCGGATGCGCTCCGATCGGTCGCCCGAGCCGACCATCGCCTTGCGCGTCCCCGATCGTTCCGCCGCCAGCCGCTCGCGCTCGGCCTCGTAGAGCCGCGTGCGCAGCACCTTGAGCGCCTTGGCCTTGTTCTTGTGTTGCGACTTCTCGTCCTGCTGGATCACCACCAGCCCGGTCGGCAAATGGGTGATGCGAACCGCGGAGTCGGTGGTGTTGACCGACTGTCCGCCCGGACCCGACGAGCGATAGACGTCGATCCGCAAGTCGCGCGCCTCGTCGATCTGGACGTCGACGTCCTCGGCTTCGGGCAGCACCGCGACGGTCGCCGCCGACGTGTGGATGCGCCCGCCGCTTTCGGTCACCGGCACGCGCTGGACGCGGTGGACGCCGCTTTCGAACTTCAGCTTGGCGAACACGCCCTTGCCCTCGACCGAGGCGACGACTTCCTTGAACCCGCCCGCTTCGGAGGTCGAGGCGGAGATCAGTTCGACCCTCCAGCCCTGCCCTTCGGCATAACGCTGGTACATTCGGAACAGGTCGCCGGCGAATAAAGACGCCTCGTCACCGCCGGTGCCGGCGCGGATTTCGAGCATCGCCGCGCGTTCGTCGGCGGCGTCGCGCGGCAACAGCGACAGCGCGAGCGCGCGTTCGGCCTGGGGCAGTGTCGCACGGATCTCCTCGATCTCTTCGCGCGCCATTGCCTTCAACTCGCCGTCGGCGGCATCGTCCTCGGCCATATGGCTCAAGGTCGCGAGTTCGGCGCGCAGGCGCCGCACTTCCCCCGCGGCCTTCGCCACCGGCTCGATCTCGGCATATTCCTTCGACACCTGAACGAAGCGCTCGCCCGACAGATCGCCGGTCGCCATCAGCGCCGACAATTCGTCGCGCCGCGCCTCGATCTGCGCGATCCGTTCGGGGGAGATGGAGGTCATCAGCCTGCGTCCGAACCCGATGGCTCAGCTACCGACATGAAGTCCTTCAGCGCCGGCAATTGGTTTATACCCCGCATTTTCCAGCGTGCATCCGTCAAAGCGAAGATATTCTCGTCAAGCTGATGAAATGCGACTCGCCCCTGCTGCCCCGTGGCAAGGCATTTGACGGTAGCCATTTCCGATTTCAGCTCATCCTCGCCGACGATGATCGCATAGTGAGCGCCCGCCGAATTGGCCCTAGCCAATCGCTTCTTGAGGTTGCCGCGATAGGCCATTTCGACGGCTACGCCACACGATCGCAGACCCGCCGCAAAGCCCAATGCCTTGCGCTCTGCTTCTTCGCCGACAGGAATAAGTGCGATGTCGGGCACTTCGCTCTGCCGCGCTTCGAGCAACATCGCCAGCCGCTCGATACCGGCCGCCCAACCCACGCCGGGAGTCGCTGGTCCACCCAGCGATTCGATCAAGCCGTCATAGCGACCGCCCGCGAGAACGGTCCCTTGCGCACCCAGCCGGTCGGTGACGAACTCGAACGCGGTGTGGCGGTAATAATCGAGCCCGCGTACCAGCCGGCCGTTGCGCGTCCATTTGACGCCCGCCGCGTCGAGCCCCTTGGTCACCTTCTCGAAGAAGGCGCCGGCCTCGCTCGTCAGATGCGCGTCGATATCCGGCGCAGCGTCGGCGATCGGGCGGTCGCGCGGATCCTTGCTGTCGAGGATACGCATCGGGTTCTTGTCGAGCCGGACGAGGCTGTCTTCCGACAGTTCCCCGCGATGCCGTTCGAAATGCGCGACCAATGCCGTACGCCAGGCATCGCGCGTCTCGGCGTCTCCCAGCGTATTGAGCTGCAACGTCACGCCATCGGCGATGCCGAGTTCGTGGAGCAACTGGTCGGCGAAGGCGAGCAACTCGACATCCGCCGCCGGCTCGGCCGCCCCGATCACCTCGGCATCGATCTGGTGGAACTGGCGATAACGCCCCTTCTGCGGACGTTCGTAGCGGAACAGCGGGCCCGAGGTGACCAGCTTGAGCGGCGTATAATGCTGCCATCCCTGGGTCAGATACGCGCGGCACACGCCCGCGGTAAATTCCGGCCGCAACGTCAGCGAGTCCCCGCCGCGATCCTCGAACGTGTACATCTCCTTGGAGACGACGTCGGTGGTCTCGCCGATCGAGCGCGCGAACACCTGGGTATCCTCGAACACCGGCAAGTCGACGCGCTGGAAAGCGAAGAGCCGGCGGACATGATCGAAGGCCTCGAGCACGCGCGCGAAGCGCCGCTGCTCGTCGCCGAAAATGTCCTGGGTGCCTCTGATCGGCCGGGGTGTCTCGATACGCGCCATGTTGGCGGCGCTCTCTAGTAGAGGCGGGCGGCCTACGCTAGCGTTTCGTCATGGCGAACATGCATCTCGGTCACCGGCTCGCGCCTCCCCGCTTCATCGCGTTTGTCGCGATCTTCGTTGCGGGCCTGTTCGTGACGATCCCCGCCCAGGGCTACGGACGGGGCGCGATGATCGCGTTCGATATCGCCGCGGGCATCTTCCTGATCTCGATCATGCCGCTGTTTGTACGGGGCACGGCAGAGCAGATGCGCGCCGCGGCACAGCGCAACGACGCCAATCGCGCCTTCCTGTTGCTGCTCACCGTCGTGACGTCGATCATCATCATGGTCTCGGTGGTCACCGAAAAGCTCGAAAAGGCGACGCCTTTCGCGATCGTGCTGGTGCTGGTATCGCTGGTGCTCGCCTGGACCTTTTCCAACATGATCTACGCGCTTCATTACGCGCATCTCTACTATCTGCCGGCAGAGGATAACGAAGACAGCGGCGGGATTGAGTTCCCCAATTGCGACGACCCCGATTATTGGGATTTCGTCTATTTCAGCTTCACCCTGGGCATGACGTTCCAGACCAGCGACGTCGACATCAAGAGCCGCCGCGTCCGCCGCGTCGTCACCGGCCATTGCCTCGCCGCCTTCGTCTTCAACCTCGGCGTGCTGGCGTTCACGATCAATTCGATCGGCGGGAGTTAATTCTACTGTTTCCGTGGCGTTAGCTACTGGACGGCGGGTGTATCGCCGTCCTAGGACGGCCGCACATCAAAAAGGGGTCCCTCTCCATGCTCCGTCGCGCCGCTCTTGCCGCCCTGCTCGCCTCCACCGTCGCTACCGTCGCCCTCGCCGAGAATTCGAAGCCGCAGCCGACGCCGGTGGAGAACACGATCCCCGTCGCGGTCGACAAACCCTATCCGGGAACGCTGACGCTCGATGTGGACGCGACCGACACGGCGCGCGGCATCTACGTCATCAAGGAGAATATCCCGGTTTCGGGCAGTGGCGAGATGGTGCTGCTTTATCCGAAGTGGGTGCCGGGCGGACACACGCCGCGCAACGAGATCGACAAGGTCGTTGACCTGCACATCACTGCCGCCGGCAAGGCAGTCGCGTGGAAACGCGATCCGGCCGAGGTCTATGCGTTCCATCTCGATGTGCCCAAGGGCGCCAAGTCGATCGAGGTCTCGTTCAAATATGTCACCTCGACCAAGGGCGACCAGGGCCGGATGATGGTCACGCGCAACCTGCTGAGCCTCGAGCCGATCGGGGTCAGTTTCTACCCGGCGGGCTATTTCGTGCGCCAAATCCCGATCCGCATGACGGCCAAATATCCCGACGGCTGGTCGGCCGCCTCGGCGCTCAACGCCAAGGTGACGGGCTCGACCTATGCCTATGAACCGACCAATTACGAGATCCTGCTCGACAGCCCGATGCTGGCCGGGCGCTATTACAAGAAATGGCCGCTCAGCGAGCGCGTCAACCTCAACGTCTTCGCCGACACGCAGAAGGAGCTCGACTCCGCCACGCCGACGATGATCGACGCGCACAAGCGTCTGGTCGATCAGGCGGTGAAGACCTTCGGCGCGCAGCATTACGACCATTACGAATTCCTGCTGTCGATCTCGAACGAGCTCGGCGGAATCGGCCTCGAGCATCATCGCAGTTCCGAGAACGGCACGCGGATGGGCTATTTCAGCGAGTGGGAAGCGAATGCCGGCGCGCGCAACCTGCTGCCGCACGAATATACCCATAGCTGGGACGGCAAGTTCCGCCGCGGCGCCGACCTGTGGACGCCCGATTATCTCTATCCGATGCGCAACAGCCTGCTCTGGGTCTATGAGGGGCAGACCCAATTCTGGGGCTATGTGCTCCAGGCGCGGTCGGGCCTGGTATCGAAGCAGGACACGCTCGACGGCTATGCCGCGATCATGGCCAATCTCGACAATACGCCGGGCCGCAACTGGCGTCCGATGATCGACACGACCAACGACCCGATCATCTCCAACCGCCGCCCCAAGGGCTGGACCAGCAACCAGCGGTCGGAGGATTATTACAACGAAGGCCTGCTGATCTGGATGGAGGTCGATTCGATCCTCCGCCAGCAGTCGAAGGGCAGCAAGTCGATCGACGATTTCGCCCGCGCCTTTTTCGGCATCAACGACGGCGATTGGGGCGAGGTCACCTATACGTTCGACGATGTCGTCGCGACGCTCGACAAAATCCAGCCCTATGACTGGCGCGGCCTGTTGACCAAGCGTCTCTACGGCGTCGGCGAGCCCGCGCCGCTCGGCGGGTTCGAGCGCAATGGCTACAAGCTCGTCTACACCGACGTGCAGCCGGCGATCGGCAAGCAGGCCGAGCGCGCGCGCAAGTTTTCCGATTTCTATTATTCGCTGGGCTTCCAGGTCGGTGCCGAGGCGGCCTTGAGCCAGGTGCTCTGGGGCAGCCCTGCCTTCGACTCCGGACTGACCGTCGGCGACACGATCGTCGCCGTCAACGGGCTGGCCTATTCGGACGAGCGGCTGAAGGCGGCGGTGACCGAAGCCAAGAGCAGCAAGGCGCCTATCGTTCTTTTGGTCAAGGCGGGCGAAGAAGTCCGCAGCGTGAGCATCGACTATCATGGCGGGCTGCGCTATCCGCATCTGGTGAAAACCGGGACCGGGGAGAGCGGTCTCGACCTGCTGCTCCAGCCCCGCTGAGACGGGGCGGCGCGCCACGCCATATAAGGAATGACATGCAGATCGATCTGATACCGGTCGGGGACAACCCGCCCGAGAGCCTCAACGTCATCATCGAAGTGCCGGTCGGCGGCGAGCCGGTGAAGTACGAGTTCGACAAGAAATCGGGCGCGCTGTTCGTCGACCGTATCCTGCATACGCCGATGCGCTATCCGGCCAATTACGGTTTCGTGCCGCATACGCTGTCGCCCGATGGCGATCCGCTCGACGCGCTGGTGATCGCGCGCTCGCCCTTCGTCCCCGGCTGCGTCGTCCGCGCGCGGCCGATCGGCGTGCTCAATCTCGAGGACGAGCATGGCGGCGACGAGAAATTGATCTGCGTCCCGGTCGATTCGACCTTTCCTTATTATTCGGACGTCGGCGAGCGGGGGGATCTGCCCTCGATCGTGCTCCAGCAGATCGAGCATTTCTTCACCCACTATAAGGACCTCGAGGCCGAGAAGTGGGTGCGCGTCGGCAAATGGGGCGACGCAGCCGAAGCGCGCCAGATCGTGATCGAGGCGATCGCCCGCGCCAAGGAAACCGAAGCGGCGTGAGGCCACGCACCGCCTGGCGCCTGTGCGTGCTGGCGGGACTGATCGCGTTTGTCTGTTCCTTTGCGTTCGGGAAGATCCCCGGGCTGGTCGCCTGCGGGACGTTCGCCGGGTCCGGGCAGCTCGGGCCGATCCTGGCCTTCGAGCTTGCCCGGACGCCAGGCGACGTCGCGGCGTTGTTCGGCAGCGGCGCGTGCCGAGCGACGCTGGTCGGCGCCCAGGACAAGGGCCTGTGGCTCGACGCGCTCGGCTTCATCCCCTCTTACACGGCGTTCCTGGCGCTCGCCGCGATCGCCGCCAGCCGTGGCAGGACGCAGCGCGCGATCGTCGCGATGCTGCTCATTGCCGGATTGAGCGATGAGATCGAAGGCATGTTCATGTGGCGAATCCTGGGCAATCTGCCCGGGACGTCGGCACAGCTTCACGGCCTGTGGTGGGCCGTCCACGTCAAGTTCGGCTTGCTCGCGATCGGCACGACGCTGATCGGCCTCGCGTTGATCCGCGCGTTCAAGCTGTGGCCAATGCTGTTCGGGCTGGTCATCGCGGTCGGCGGCGCGGCGGCGGTCTATGGGTTCTGGATACTGCCCAACGCGATGATGATGGCGGGGTTTACCTACGCTTGGTTCGCGATCCTGGTGACGGCGATTGTTGCGTCATTTGCAGCCGGAACCTTTGCGCCGAGGGTGGCGCGGATATCACGCTGAGTGCGCTACCGACGCACTGGCGGATGCTAGTCGGACATGCCAATCTAGCGCAATGTGGTCGATGCTCGCACTTACCTTCGTCGCCCTCTTCGGAGGCTCGCCGATCACGGACGCGCAGCCCTCTGACTTCAAACCTCGACTCGTTCATGGCTTCTTGGACGCTCACTGGGAATATCCCAATTTTCTCCCAGACGACCTTCGCGACCAAAGGGCGTTACCTTTTGAGATCAAAGAAAAGAAGTGGATGGATGTGTATTCAGTGACGGATGAGGACGCCCGTAAATATCGGCCGAGTGAGACTCCCTGCTTTGAAATAGTCGGGGAAGGTTATGTTGCCCCGCGGAAGCCGAATAATATGTGGCCAGCCGATCAGCAATTTATCTTCACCAAGATAAAGATGATGAAGAAGATGAAGACTGAAGCCGAATGCGAAAAACGTCTGCAGCGGATGTGATCGTGACCGCCAATAGCGGACACCGTTTCTGAGCTATTTTCGCGTCGCCCGTCCCCGCGTCGCCGCCCGCGCCGTCCGCCTCGGCGGGGCCTTTTTCGGCGCACGCCTTCCCGCCTCGAGTGCCAGCATCGCCCAGCGCCGTAGCTCGTCGGCATCGTCATAGACGTCGTCGGGCGCGCGGCGATAGTTCATGCTCCCGGGCTTGCCGTTCATGTCGTAGGTGAAGCGCTCGCAACCCGCTTCGTCCCAGACCGCATCGCTTTCGGCGTCCGCCTTGAGCCACAGCCCGCCACCGCTCGCGACGATCGCGAAGATGGTGCCGTCGCAATAGAGCGTGGCGCCGCCCATCATCGCGCGTTTGGTGACGCGGCCGATCGGCTCCATCGCTTCGGTCACCCACTCGATCAGCCCTTCATCCGCCGCCATCAGCGCGCTCCCGTGATCTTCAATCCGGCGATGCACGCGACGACGCCGAGAATCAGCAGGAGTCGCGGCAGGCTCGCCGGTTCCTGATACCATGCAATGCCGACGATGACCGTGCCCAATGCGCCGATCCCGCCCCACACCGCATAAGCGGTGCCCATCGCGATCGAGCGCGAGGCATATTCGAGCAGCGCCATCGACAGGGTTACCGACGCGAGAAAACCAAGCGTCCACCACAGATTGCGAAATCCATCGACATGGCGAAGACACGTCGTGAACCCGACCTCGAACAGGCCGCCCAGGATCAGCCAGGCCCAGGCCATCAGCCGCGGCCCGCGAGCTTGACCAGCGCGTCGCCGGTGACGCGCCGGATCCTCCATTCGTCCAGGCTGTCGGCGCCCATCGCCGTATAGAAATCGATCGCCGGCGTGTTCCAGTCGAGCACCGCCCATTCGAATCGCGCGCAGGCGCGGTCGAGCGCGATGCCCGCCAGGTGCCGCAACAAGGCTGTGCCGACGCCCGATCCGCGCGCCTCCGGCGTCACGTAGAGGTCTTCGAGATAGAGGCCCTTGCGCCCCGTCCAGGTCGAGAAATTGTGGAAAAACAGAGCGAAGCCCATCGGCTTGCCCTCCTGCTCGGCGATCACCGCCTCGGCCGACCGCTCGTTGAACAAGGCATAGCTCAGGCTCTCTTCGGTGGCCTTCACCGCGTCCGGCTCGCGTTCGAACTCGGCCAGTTCGCGGACGAAGCGTAGAATCAGCGCGACGTCCTGCGGCGTGGCGGGACGGATGGTCAGGGTCAAAACGCAGCCTCCACATTCTCGACCGACCGCCGCCGCGCGGCGATCAGGCAACCGGTGATGATCAGCGCGGCGCCAGCGAGCGTATAGAGAGCGATTCGCTCGCTGAACACGACCCAGCCCCATAATGACGCCCAGATGAAGGCGGTATATTCGGTCGGCGCGAGGTAGTTCGCCTCGCCGCGCGCATAGGCCCAGGCGAGCAGCAGCAGCGATACTGTGGCCAGTATCGCCGCCCCGATTATCGCGGGTGCATGCCGCACTTCGGGCACATGCGCCATGAACGGCGCCCCGGCCGCCAGGATCACGAGGACAATCACGCTTTGAAAGAAGGCGACTTCCTTTGGCCCCGCGACCAGGGCCTGCTGGCGCATCAGCACGATGTTATAGGCATAGCAGACCGCGGAGAGGAGCACGGCGATCGTGCCGCGGAATCGGTCCGGCGACGGCGCCGAGGCCGCCTGACCAAGCATGATCACGCCCACTCCGGCAAAGGCGACCAGCGAGGCGATGATGGCCCGGCGCGAAATATGCTCCTTGAGCAGGAACGCCGCGCCGAACAACGCCAGCAAGGGAGCGATGAAGGTGAGCGCGATCGCCTGCGCCATGGGTACGCGGGCAAGACCCCAGAAGAACGTGACCGCCATCACCGCCGACACCGATCCGCGAATCAGGTGGACACGGATCGTCGCCCGCGACGGCCAGCCGCTCCGCTGCGGCAGGTAAATCAGGCCGGTCAGGATCGCGCCGGCCAGGGTCCGCCACAGCAAGGTGTCATAGGCGCCGATCTCGATCACCAGCACCTTCATCACGGCGTCCATTGACGAGAAGACGGCGATGCCGAGTACCGCGATGGAAAACACGAAGGCGGGACTGCGCGGCATGTTCCGGGCGATAGCGGGGCACGGTCGTTACGTCACCAGCCCCATCGCTCATGGGGTGAGAAGGTGGGCTTGTGGAAGAGGGATGATAATTCCTCCCCGTTTACGGGGAGGGGGACCGCTCGGCGCTAGCCGAGGGGTGGAGGGGGGCTCTCCAAATCTACGACATCCCGAGGGGC
>NZ_BCYX01000043.1 GCF_001598415.1 Sphingomonas mali NBRC 15500 | reverse complement strand
CCTGCGTTTCGACGTACTGAACCCCCCCCCCCCGGTACGTCGCTAGCCGACCCTGATCCCCCCGAAGGGTCGCAAAGAAAAGGGCCGCCCGGGATTTCCCGGACGGCCCTTTTTCTGTGTCTGAAGTCTAAAGTGTCAGGCTTCCGAGGCTTCTTCGGCGGCCGGAGCGGCTTCAGGCTGAGCCTCGGCGGTCGCGCCCGGCTCGGCGTTGGGATCGTAATCCTCGGTGAAGCCGGTGACCTCGCGGCCTTCCTCGAACATCTGTGCCATGACGTCGACGCCCTTCGACTGCATCTCAGCCTCTTCGGGCGAGCGGGCGACGTTGACCTTGACGGTCACCGCGACCTCGGGGTGCAGCTGGACCTTCACGTCATACACGCCGATCGCCTTGATCGGCTTGGCGAGCACGATCGCCGACTTGGCGACCTTGTGGCCATCGGCCTCGAGCGCCTCGACCAGATCGCGGACCGCGACCGATCCGTAGAGCTGACCGGTGTTCGACGACTGACGGATCAGGGTGATCGCCACGCCGTCGAAATTCTTGGCTTCCTTCTCGGCATCGGTGCGGCGCGACGCATTGTCGGCCTCGATGCGAGCGCGGTTGGCCTCGAACACCTTGCGGTTGGCTTCGTTGGCGCGCAGCGCCTTCTTGTTCGGCAGAAGGTAGTTACGGGCAAAACCGTCCTTGACCTTCACGACATCGCCGATGGCGCCGAGCTTCTCGACGCGCTCCAGCAAAATAACGTCCATTGCGGGCGCTCCTTACTTAACGAGGTAGGGCAGCAGGCCCAGGTGACGGGCGCGCTTGATGGCCTGGGCCAGCTCGCGCTGCTTCTTCGCGCTCACCGAAGTGATGCGCGAGGGAACGATCTTGCCACGCTCGGAGACGAAGCCCTGCAGCAGGCGGACGTCCTTATAGTCGATCCGGGGGGCATCCTTCGCGGAGAAGGGGCAGCTCTTGCGGCGGCGGAAAAAGGGTCGTGCCATGGTCGTTGCTCCTTATTCGCCGTCGAAACCGCCGCGGGGACCGCGGTCGTTGCGATCGCCGCGCTCGCTGCGACGCTCGCGATCACGCTCATTCTTGCGCATCATCACCGACGGGCCGGTCTCGTGCTCGTCGACCTTGACGGTCATGTAGCGGATCACGTCTTCGTTGATCTGGGTCTGGCGCTCCAGCTCGGCGACGACCGAACCCGGTGCGTCGATCTCGAGCATCACGTAATGCGCCTTGCGGTTCTTCGCGATGCGATAGGCCAGGCTGCGCAGGCCCCAGGTCTCGGTCTTGACGACCTTGCCCTGATTGTCCTCGATAATCTTGGTGGCGGCTTCCGCCAGTGCGTCCACTTGCGCTTGTGCCAGATCCTGGCGCGCAAGGAACACGTGCTCGTAAAGAGCCATGTCTTACCTCTATCTTGGCCGATCGCTGACGCCGCACCATGCGGTCGCCCCTCCGGCTATCGTCTTCAAAACAACCGGGGCGGAGAGAACGCGTCCCTCCACCCCGATGGCGGCTCCCATACAGGTTTCGGGACGGAAAGCAAGGTTAGGGAACGAAAAGCCCTCTCCCGCAAGCGGGAGAGGGGTTTTACATCAGTTGAACGCGCCGCCGATGACCGCGCCGATCAGTCCGCCGGTGATCGCGACGAGCACCGCGTCGTTGCCCGAACGCACCCAGTGATAGCCGCGTGGCGGCGCATAGAGGCGGCGGCCGCGATATTGCTGCCAATTATTCACCACGCGATAATTCTGCGCATAGCGATGATCGAAGCGCTGACCCTTGTTCCACTTGCGCCATTGCGGACGCGCGGGGGTCACCACACGCTTGGTCACTACGGTACGCCCATGAGGGCCGGTCTGGACCCGGGTGACTTCGTGGCGCTGCGGCTCGGCAGACGCAGGAGCGATGGCAAACGGGCTCGCCAGCAAAGATGCGGCGGCGGCGATGATCAGTTTCTTCATTGTAGCCTCCAGTCGGTCGACGTCGTGAACGGCGTCGAGATCCAATCTGGGAAGCGCATGTCGTTGAGATGTCGCGACAGGCGGGAGATTGTGTATCATAATGTCGCAAGCGCGGGGCGGCGATCAATGCCCGTTCGGAAGCAGGTCCGCGGGAAGCCGGGAGCCCGTCTCGACCCTGTTCACGAGACGATGGAGGTCGACCGAACTTGCGCAATGAGCGCCGCGTTCCTAGTGGCGCAGCCTCAATCGGGAGAGGATGATGCGCGCTTTCATATTTCCGGGGCAGGGCAGCCAAGCGGTCGGCATGGGTAAGGCGCTCGCCGACGCCAGCCTCGCCGCGCGCGAGGTTTTTCAGGAAGTCGACGAGGCGCTCGGCAAGCATCTGTCGGCGCTGATGTTCGAAGGACCTGCCGACGAACTGACGCTGACTGCGAACGCCCAGCCCGCGATCATGGCGAATGCCATCGCGACATTGCGCGTGCTGGAGAAGGAAGGCGGGCTGAAGCTGGCCGACAAGGCGGATTACGTCGCGGGGCACAGCCTGGGCGAATATACCGCCCTTTGCGCAGCCGGCGCGCTCGATCTCGCCACCACGGCATTGTTGTTGCGCCACCGCGGCGAGGCGATGCAGGCAGCCGTACCGGTCGGCATGGGCGCGATGGCGGCGTTGCTCGGCGCCGACCTCGCCATCGCGCAAAAGATCGCCGACGCGGCGGCGCAGGGCGAAGTCTGCACCGTCGCCAACGATAACGATCCGTCGCAGGTGGTCATTTCCGGAGCTAAGGCCGCCATCGACCGCGCGATCGAGATCGCCAAGGACTATGGCGCCAAGCGCGCGATCGCGCTGCCGGTGTCGGCGCCGTTCCACTGCCCGCTGATGCAGCCTGCCGCCGACGCGATGGACAAGGCGCTGGCCGAAGCGCGGATCGACACGCCGCTGGTCGCCGTCTTCGCCAACGTCACCGCTCAGCCGGTCAGCGACGTCGACACGATCCGCAAGCTGCTGGTCGAACAGGTCACCGGCATGGTGCGCTGGCGCGAATCGGTGATCAACATGGTCGACACCGGCGTCGAGCGTTTCGTCGAATTCGGCGGCAAGGTACTCAGCCCAATGGTCAAGCGCATCGTTCCCGATGTCGACGCGTCGAGCGTGATCTCGATGGAGGATATCGAGGCGCTGGCGAAATCTCTTTGATTCACGCGAAGGCGCGGAGGCGCGAAGATTGCAGGACCTAGAGGCTCTGGCGTCCGCCGTCATTGACGACGCATTGCGAATGCACCGGGAGTTGGGACCGGGCCTGCTTGAAAGCGTCTATGAGATGATTCTCGCCGGGAAGTTGGCGCAGCGTGGTATCGAGGTCGCCCGCCAAGTTCCCGTTTCGATCGACTATGACGGGCTGCATTTCGAAGGGGCGTTTCGTATCGATCTGTTGGTCGGTGGGCGGCTTTTGGTGGAAATCAAATCGGTTGAGCGCCTCAACGGGGCTCATGGAAAGCAGTTGCTGACGTATCTAAGACTCACCAAGCAGCCCCTTGGGCTGCTGATCAATTTCGGCGGCGAGACGCTCAAGGAGGGACTCCGTCGGGTGGTCAATGACTACAAACCCTTTGCGCCTTAGCGCCTTTGCGTGAATCTGAATTAATCAAAATCCGGAGATAAGATGATGTTCGACCTCACAGGCATGACCGCATTGGTCACCGGCGCATCCGGCGGGATCGGCTCGGCGATCGCGCGGGCTCTGGCGGGGCAGGGGGCTCGGCTCGCGGTGTCGGGATCGAATGCCGACAAGCTGGAGGCGTTCCGGGCGTCGCTCGGCGGCGATCATGTCGCGTTGCAATGCGACCTGTCGGATGGTGCCGCGGTCGACGCCTTGGTCCCCCAGGCGGTCGAGGCGCTGGGTGGCAAGCTCGATATCCTGGTCAACAATGCCGGCGTCACGCGCGATAACCTCGCCATGCGGATGAAGGACGAAGAGTGGGAACAGGTCATCAAGGTCAACCTTGAAGCCGCGTTCCGCCTCGTCCGCGCCGCCGCCAGGCCAATGATGAAGGCGCGCTACGGTCGCGTCATCTCGATCACCTCGGTGGTCGGCGCCACCGGCAATCCCGGCCAGGCCAATTACGCCGCGTCCAAGGCCGGACTGGTCGGCATGTCCAAGGCGCTGGCGCAGGAGCTCGCCAGCCGCAGCATCACGGTTAATTGCGTTGCGCCGGGCTTCATCCGCTCGGCGATGACCGACGTGCTGCCCGAGGCGCAGAAGGCGGCGTTGCTCGGGCGCATCCCGGCCGGCGATCTCGGTACCGGCGAGGATATCGGCGCCGCGGTGGTCTATCTGGCGTCTAAGGAAGCCGGTTACGTCACCGGCCAGACGATCCACGTCAATGGCGGGATGGCGATGCTATGAGGATTCTCCTGATCGCCGCGGCTCTGCTCGCGCCCGGCACCGCGTGGGCGGCATCTGGCGATATCGGCTGTATCGAAGCGAAACTCGGCCCGACCGCGATGCAACGGATCGGCAACGGTGTCGTCGCCGCGGCCGATAAGGGAGAGAATCCCGCGGCCGCCCTGGATGTCGACCGTGATGCGCTGCTCGCCGCGCGCCAGGCCTGCCGCGCCTCCTCCAGTTGGTCGCCAGCCGCGGTTCAGGTCGCCGTTTCCTATACGCAAGGCAGGGCCACGAAACTGGGCGCCGAAACAGCGCTCAGGGGTGACGGGCTCGACGCCGCCAAGCTCGCTGCGGCCTATGCCGCCTTGCCGACCCAGGACCGCAAGAGTCTGATTGAAAAGGCATCTCCGGGCGCACTGGCGGGCGTAACCGCGGCAACGAATAGCGCACGCGCGCGGCGGCACGTTCTCTTATTCTATTCGGCGCTTGCGGCGATCGAGTTTTATCCGGCGGAGTTTGCGGGCCTTTGATCGGTTTGACGTGGGCGGAGGCGATGGAGCGGCGATGTTGATTTTTCTTGCACTAGCGTTTCAGGCTGCGAGCCCCGCCGCGGTCAGCACCGAGATCAACTGCCCTGATACAGAGTACGGACTGGAGCCCGAAAAACTGTCGGCGCTCGGCGACGAATCAAGCAGCCAAGCCGACAAGGATTTGGCGCAGGCGGCGGCGAGAGACGCGCTGGTGAAGTGCGCGGCCAGCCATAAATGGTCGGCAAATCGAACCGCCGCGGCGGTCATGCATGTCATCACAGAGGTCCAAGTCCTCAGCGGCAGAAAGAAATATGCTTCTCTAGGGTCGCGAGCCATCGCGTACGATAAGCTATACGGATACTTTCAGACGCTGAGCTTTGAAGAGCGTGTCGCAATGGTGAAGGAAGATTCCGCGGCCGCCGACAAGCTGAGGGCCTTTTTGGCAAAAAGCGGGTTCCGGTTCGACGGCAATGGCACAGAGGACGATGGTGTGATGACCGGTACCACGGGAGACGTGTTCGCCGGCTGGATCATGCGTGATGAAGCTGAGGCTGCGTTCGCCGAGGATCGCCCAATGCGGGGGCTGGACCTCGGCGAGCGGTAGAGCCTCTTGCGCGGGCACCCCTCGCGTTCTACGTGCGTTCAGGAAACTCCCCGGGGTGGACTCCGGAAACAATAGAGGGAAGCTGACGAATGAGCGATACTGCCGACCGGGTGAAGAAGATCGTGGTCGAGCACCTGGGTGTCGAAGCCGGTTCGGTGACGCCTGAGGCTAGCTTCATCGACGATCTCGGTGCCGACAGCCTCGACATCGTCGAGCTGGTCATGGCGTTCGAGGAAGAGTTCGGGGTCGAAATCCCGGACGATGCCGCCGAGAAGATCACGACTGTCAACGACGCGATCACCTATATCGACGCACATCAGGGCTGAGCCCTCTTTCCGTGGCTGACGGCCGCGGGCGTATAGAGTAACGAGCGGCTCCCCGTCCCAGGGTTACCCAGGGCGGGGGGCCGTTTCGCTGTAAGAGACTTGGATTGGAGAAGACCATGCGGCGCGTAGTCGTGACCGGCCTGGGCCTGGTGACCCCCCTGGGGGCGGACGTCGAAACGGCCTGGAAGAACATCATCGCGGCCAAATCGGGCGCGGGGACGATCACCAAGTTCGATGCGACCGACTTCCACAGCAATTATGCTTGTGAAGTGAAACCGGCCGACCACGAATATGGTTTCGATCCGGATAAGCGCGTCGACCACAAGGTCCAGCGCCAGGTCGATCCGTTCATCGTCTATGGCATCGATGCCGCCGGCCAGGCGCTCGAAGATGCCGGCCTGACCGAGATGAGCGAGGAAGAACGCTTTCGCGCCGGCTGTTCGATCGGATCGGGCATCGGTGGCCTGCCGGGCATCGAAAGCGAATCGCTGGTGCTCGCCGCAAAGGGGCCCAAGCGCGTCTCGCCGCATTTCGTCCACGGACGCCTGATCAACCTGATCACCGGTCAGGTGCAGATCAAATACGGGCTGATGGGCCCCAACCATGCCGTCGTGACCGCGTGTTCGACCGGCGCGCATTCGATCGGCGACGCCGCGCGGATGATCGCGATGGACGATGCCGACGTGATGCTCGCGGGCGGCTCGGAAGGGGCGATCTGCCCGATCGGCATCGCCGGCTTCGGCCAGGCGCGCGCGCTGTCGACCGGATTCCGCGACGAACCGTGGCGTGCCAGCCGCCCGTACGACAAGGACCGCGACGGTTTCGTGATGGGCGAGGGTGCCGGTGTCGTGTGTCTCGAGGAATATGAGCACGCCAAGAAGCGCGGCGCCAAAATCTATGCCGAAGTGATCGGCTATGGCCTGTCGGGCGACGCCTACCACGTCACCGCGCCGCACCCAGAGGGATCGGGCGCGTTCCGGTCGATGGAAATGGCGATGCGCAAGTCGGGCCTCGACCTGAGCGATATCGATTATATCAACGCCCACGGTACCTCGACCCCGCTTGGTGACGAGCTCGAGCTCAACGCCGTGCGTCGCCTGTTCGGCAACAATATCGCCAATCTGTCGATGTCGTCGACCAAGTCGGCGATCGGCCATCTGCTGGGCGGCGCGGGTGCGGTCGAATCGATCTTCTGCATCCTCGCGCTGCGCGACCAGATCGTGCCGCCGACGCTCAACCTCGACAATCCGAGCGACAATTGCGCGGGCGTCGACCTCGTCCCGCACGTCGCCAAGGAGCGCAAGGTCAAGGCGGTGCTCAATAACTCCTTCGGCTTCGGCGGCACCAACGCCAGCCTGGTGATGAAGGCGGTCTGACCCCGTCATGGCTCGGAAGAAGCGCGGCGGCAGCCGGTTCGGATGCCTTGGGCTCGTCGCCGCGCTGTTGCTGTTCGCCGGCGGCTTCTGGCTGGTCCATAGCTGGGGCGGGCGCGGGCCGCTGCAGAAGAACGTCACCGTCTCGATCGCACCGGGCACCAGCCTCAACAAGGCGGCCGAGCAACTCGAGCATGCCGGCGCGATCTCATCCGCCAGCCGCTTCACGTTGCTCGCCAAGTTCTTGGGCGGCGGCGGGGGAATCAAGGCCGGCGAGTATCGCATCCCCGCGCATCTCAGCCAGTCGGACATCCTGAAGCTGCTGCAGGGCGGCAAGACGCTCCAGCGCTTCATCACCATCCCCGAGGGCTGGCCGTCGATCATGGCGCAGGAACGGCTGATGGCGATGCCCGAGCTGACCGGCAAGATCGCCGTGCCCGCCGAGGGATCGCTATTGCCAGACAGCTATAGTTTCGAGCGTGGCGACAGCCGCGAAACGATCATCGAGCGGATGCAGCGCGCGATGTCGCTCTATCTCGACCAGGCATGGGCGAAGCGTTCGCCCACGACAGTGGCGAAGACACCGCGCGAGGCGCTGATCCTTGCATCGATCGTCGAGAAGGAGACCGGCAAGCCGTCGGAACGGCGCATGGTCGCCGCGGTTTATTCGAACCGGCTGAAGCGCGGCATGCCGCTCCAGGCCGATCCGACGGTGATCTATCCGGTGACCAAGGGTAAGCCGCTCGGGCGCCGCATCCTGCGCTCGGAGCTTGAGGCAAATAACGGCTACAATACCTATGCGATGACCGGGCTACCCAAGGGACCGATCGCCAATCCGGGACGGGCGTCTATCGATGCGGTGCTCAATCCCGCCGATTCGCAGGCGTTGTATTTCGTCGCGGACGGGACGGGCGGGCATGTGTTCGCGGACACGCTCGAACAGCATAATGCCAACGTGCAGAAATGGTACGCAATCCGTAGGGCGCGCGGGGAGATGTGATTCGGGTCGTCATCCCAGCGTAAGCTGGGATCTCAGGCGATGGCGCGATGCGGCTTGAGACCCCAGCTTTCGCTGGGGTGACGTGATTATCGCAACGCCGCCGCTGCTCGCGCCTTCGCCTCAACCTCTTCGGGCGTGCCGGAACACACCCAGCTTCCCCCGACGCACAGCACCGGTTCGAACGCCAGCCACTCGCGCGCATTCGCCTCGCTAACCCCGCCGGTCGGACAGAATTTGCACTGATAGAAGGGCGCGGCGAGGCTCTTTAGCGCCTTCAACCCGCCATTCGCCTCGGCCGGGAAGAACTTGAAATGCGTGAGCCCCAGATCGAGCCCGCGCATCAGGTCGGCCGAATTGGCGATGCCCGGCAGATAGGGGACGCCGCTGGCGATGATCGGCTCGGCGAGGCGCTCTGTCAGGCCGGGCGAGACGATGAACTCGGCGCCCGCCTCCATTGCCTGCGCGAACTGGGCGGGGTTGATAACGGTGCCCGCGCCGACGATCGCGCCGGGCACCTTCTTCATCTCGCGGATCGCGTCGAGCGCTACAGGCGTGCGCATCGTCACTTCGAGCACGGGCAGGCCACCCTTGACCAACGCCTCGGCCAGTGGCCGTGCAGTGGCCAAATCCTCGATCACGATCACCGGGATGACCGGCGCCGCCAGCATGATGTGTTCGATCGGATTGACGGTGTCGGTCACTTGGCATGCTCCTGGGCAAAGGCGGCCGCGGCGCCGTACAGGCCGGGCTGGGGATGCGTGATCAGCTTGACCGGGATAGCGGCCATCATCTGCTGAAACCGCCCCTTGGCGGTGAAGCGTTCGGAAAAGCCCGACCGCGCGAAATGCTCCTTGAGCTTGAGGCCCAGCCCGCCGGCGATGACGACGTCCTTCGCCCCCTGCATTAGCGCGAGGTCGCCCGCGAACGCGCCGAGCGCGAGCACGAAGCGGTCGAGCGCGGCGATCGCCAGGCTGTCCGATCCTTCGAACGCCATCGTCCAGATCGTCTTGTCGTCGAGGTGGCGGATCGCCTGTCCTTCGATCTCGGCCAGGGTTTCGTAGATCGCGACGATCGCCGGTCCCGCGCAGATCCGCTCGGCGGACACGCGAGTGAACGTCTTGCGCAACCGTTTGAGGATCGCGTCCTCGAACGCGTCGAGCGGCGCGAAATCGACATGCCCGCCCTCGGTCGAGAGCACGTGATAGGTGCCGCCGGCGTGGAGCACTCCCGCGACACCCAGGCCAGTGCCCGGTCCGCAGATCGACGTCACGCCATCGCGCGCCAATGCCCGCTTGGGGCCGCATATATGCTGGAAATCCTCGTCCGGCAGCTGCGCCACGGCGTGCGCGATCGCGCCGAAATCGTTGACGATGACATAGGTGTCGGCGCCGAGCCGCTCGGGAATCAGCGCGGGGCGGATGATCCAGGGATTGTTGGTCAGTTTGATCACGTCGCCGCCGACCGGTGACGCGACCGCGATCGCCGCCGCCTTGGGCAAGTCGCGACCTAGCTGACGGCCGAAATCCTGCCAGGCGGTCTGGAGCGAGGCGTGCTCGGCGGTCTTCTGGGTGACTTCCGGCCCGAGCGAGACGACCTTGCCGTCCGCCACTTCCGCGATGGCGAAGCGGGCGTGAGTGCCCCCGATATCGACTGCGACGACTTCCATGTGGTTCCTCAACCTCCCCAACTCGTCATCCCAGCGAAAGCTGGGATCTCATGCCTTATCGGGCACATGCTTGAGACCCCAGCTTTCGCTGGGGTGACGGCTCTAGTTTTTGATCGCACAAAGACGCGAAGACGCGAAGAAGAGAGATGGCTTTGCGCCTTTGTGTCTTCGTGCGAGTCAAATTATAACCCGGCTCCTGCGAAAATCGCCGAGGCGCCCAATTCCGCTTCATCAGCTGCACCACGGAACAGCCCAAACAATTCGCGCCCCATGCCCTCGGCGGCCGGCGGACACTCGGCGAGATCGCGCGCATCCCATTCCACCGCATCGACCAGTGCATCGAGCGTGCCGTTGACCGCATCGAGCCGGATGATGTCGCCGTCGCGCACCCGACCGAGCGGACCGCCGCCCAGAGCCTCGGGCGAGCAATGGATCGCCGCCGGAACCTTGCCTGAGGCTCCCGACATGCGGCCGTCGGTGACGAGCGCCACGCGATAGCCCTTGTTCTGGAGCACGCCCAAAGGCGGGGTCAGCTTGTGCAACTCGGGCATGCCGTTCGCACGCGGCCCCTGGAAGCGCATTACGACGATGACGTCGCGATCGAGTTCGCCGGCCTTGAACGCCGCCTGGACGTCGGCCTGGTCGTGGAACACGCGGGCCGGTGCTTCGACGATCCAACGATCCTGGTCGACAGCCGACACCTTGATGCAGGCGCGACCGAGATTGCCGGTCAGGATGCGGAAGCCGCCCTCGGCTGAGAAGGGATTGGCCGCAGGGCGCAGGATCGTCTCATCGCCACTCGCGCCGGGATCTTCCCAGCGCAGGCCGTCGCCCTCGACTACCGGACGCTTGCCGTAATCGGCGAAATCGCCCGCGACGGTCAGGATATCGCCATGGAGCAGCCCGGCGCCGAGCAATTCGCGGATCACGAACGGCATACCGCCGGCATCCTCGAACCCGTTCACGTCGGCCGATCCGTTGGGATAGACGCGCGCGACCAAGGGAACGGCGCGGCTCAACTGATCGAAATCTTCCCAATCGATCACGATTCCCGCCGCGCGTGCGATCGCGGGCAAGTGGATCAGATGGTTGGTCGATCCGCCCGTCGCGAGCAAGCCGACCGCCGCGTTGACGATCGCGCGTTCGTCAACGCAATGGCCGAGCGGACGGTAATCGTCGCCGTCCCAGCCGATCTCGGCGAGACGATGCACCGCCGCGCGGCTCAATTCTTGGCGCAATTTGGTACCGGGATTGGCGAAGGCGGCACCGGGCATGTGGAGGCCCATCACCTCCATCATCATCTGGTTGGTATTGGCGGTGCCGTAAAAGGTGCAGGTGCCCTTCGAATGATAGGCGCCGATCTCGGCTTCGAGCAGTTCCTCGCGGCCGACTTTTCCTTCGGCGAATTGCTCGCGGACCGCTGCCTTGGCCTTGTTGGGGATGCCGGTGCGCATCGGTCCGCCGGGGACCAGTATCGTCGGTAAATGGCCGAAACGCAGCGAACCCATCAGCAAACCGGGCACGATCTTGTCGCAAATGCCGAGCAGAGCGGCGCCCTCGAACAGCCCGTGAGTCAGCGCGATCGCGGTCGACAGGGCGATCGTGTCGCGGCTAAACAGCGACAATTCCATGCCCGGATAGCCTTGCGTCACCCCATCGCACATTGCTGGCACGCCGCCGGCGACTTGCGCGGTCGCACCGACTTCGCGCGCCCAGACCTTCATCTGCTCGGGATAGCGATAATAGACCGCATGCGCCGACAGCATGTCGTTATACGATGTGACGATGCCGATGTTCATCGCGGCATTGGTCTTCATCGCGTCGCGATCTTCCTCGGTCCCGGCATAACCGTGCGCGAGGTTGGCGCAGCCGAGCGTCGCGCGCGAGCGTGAGCCGCGGTCACGCTCGCGTTCGATCAGGTCGAGATAGGCGCGGCGCGTCGGGCGCGAGCGCTCGACGATACGGTTGGTGACGGCGGATACTGCCGGGTTCATGGTCTCGGGGTCCGTTTGCCAGGAGCAGGACGTGCCAGCTCTTTCAACTTCGTCCTAGACCTACCCAACGTCTGGGCAAGCCCGCGCGCCTCACAGGGCCATGGAAATTCGTATGCGCTGAACCCGGGGCCGCCTCCCCGTGGCCTGACCGTGCCTATGGCGCCCAGTGGATGTCGACGGGAAGTTCGGTATCGGCGAGAACGCGTCCGATCGGATAGGACGAGCTCGGGCCCTGGCTGATCGCGTCCTCCAGCACCTTCTTCTTCTCGGCACCGGTGATCGCAATGATCACCGCCGCCGACGAGACGATCGCCGCGCGGCTGAGCGTCACGCGCGCGACCGGCGCTTCGGGAGGCAGCGGATCGGGCATGACGCCGAGCATCCGGCGTTCCTTCGGTCCGTTCAGCGCCTCGTCGAAATCAGGCCCCGGGAAGATCGAGGCGGTATGGCCGTCCGCCCCGATGCCGAGCAGGCAGAGGTCGAGCGGCCAATGCAGATCCTGCATCAGCGCATCGGCCGATCGGCCAGCCGCCTTATAGTCCGCCGTCGCTTGCGGCACGATCGGCATCACCCGCGCGCCGAGCGGCAGGAAGGTCTTGGCGATCATCGTCACGTTCGACAGCGGATCGCCCAAAGGCACGATGCGCTCGTCGCCCGGGATGATCGTCACCCGCTTCCATTCGAGCTTCGCCTTGGCCAGCCGCTGATAGATCGGAACCGGCGTCTTGCCGCCGGCCAGCGCGATGACCGCTCCGCCGCGCGCTTCGATTGCGCTTTCGATGATGAAGCCGATATCGCCGGCGACGGCATCGGCCATCTCGTCGGTATCGTCATATTCCCACCATTCGATTTCTTCGTTGGTCGCCATGTCTCGCTCTCTATCTTTTTCTATTAGCCCTCTTCCGCAAGCGGGAGAGGGTTGGGTGAGGGGCTTCTTTCTTCTTCTTTACGACTCGCCCGGAAGAAGGAAGAAGACCCTCACCCTCCCGCTTCGCGGGCCCCTCCCTCTCCCGCAAGCGGGAGAGGGTTTTAGAAACTCAATCGTCCTGCCAGGTCACGCCGTCGCGCTCGGTCAGCGCGATCGAAGTCGAGGGCCCCCAGCTGCCCGAGGCATAGCTCTTGGGCTTGGTATCGTTGGCCGTCCAGCCGGCACGGATGGCGTCGGTCCAGGCCCATTGCGCCTCGACCTCGTCGCGGCGGACGAACAGGGTCTGATCACCCTCGATCAGGTCGAGCAGCAGCCGTTCATAAGCGATGCGGCGGCGCGTGCCGGCGAATTCGGCGTCTAGGCTGAGATTGAGCGGCACCTCGCGCAGATGGATGCCGTCGCGGTCGAGGCCCGGCTCCTTCGCCATCACCAGCATCGAGATATATTCCTCGGGCTGCAGGCGGATGATCAGCTTGTTGGGCTGGAGCAGGCCGCCGCGGCCGGCGAACATCGAATGCGGCACTGGCTTGAACTGGATCGCGATCTCGCTGCGGCGGACCGCCATGCGCTTGCCGGTGCGTAGATAGAAAGGCACGCCCTGCCAGCGCCAATTCTCGATTCTCGCCTTGATCGCGACGAATGTCTCGGTGGTCGACGGCTTGCCGAGTTCTTCCAGATAGCCCTTGACGATCTTGCCGTCGACCGCGCCGGGGCCGTACTGGCCGGTAACGGTCAGATGCGGCACTTCCTCGGGCGTCATGACGTGCAGGCTGCGGAACACCTTGGCCTTTTCGTCGCGGATCGCATCCTTGTCGTAGCGGGCAGGGGGCTCCATCGCGATCAACGCGAGAAGCTGCAGCATATGGTTGGTGACCATGTCGCGCAGCGCGCCGGCACCGTCATAATAACCGGCACGCTCTTCCAGCCCGACCGTCTCCGCGATGGTGATCTGGATGTTGTCGATGCCCTGGGCATTCCACACCGGCTCGTAGAAGGAATTGCCGAAGCGCAGCGCCAGGATGTTCTGGACGGTTTCCTTGCCGAGATAATGGTCGATTCGGAAGATCCGGTCCTCGGGGAAGACCGCGGCGACCGCATCGTTGATCTCGCGGCTCGAGGCGAGGTCATAGCCCAGCGGCTTTTCGAGCCCGATGCGGACATTGCCGTGCGCTAGACCCGCCTGAGCGAGCCCCTTGATCGTCGGCTCGAACAGGCTCGGCGCGGTCGACAGGAAGATCGCCAGCCCTTTCGACGTATCGCCGAGCTCGTCGGACAGATCCTTGAAATGGTCGGATTGGGTCGCGTCGAGCGCCTGATAGTTCAGTCGCTTGAGGAAAGAGGCGATCTTGTCCTTGTCCTTGCGATCCTCGGGCAGGTATTTTTCGAGCGCTTCCTTGGCGAATTTGCGGAAGGCGCCGTCCTCGAACACCGTGCGCGCGGTGCCGGTGATCGTCATGCCGGCGGGCAGCAGTCCGTCTTCGTCGAGGCCATAGAGCGAGGGCAGGAGCATGCGCTGCGACAAGTCCCCGGTCGCACCGAACAACAGCAATTTGTCGAGCGGCTGGCGCGTTCCGGGCATCTGGTTTTCCTCGTTTAGACCGTTGGCCCTGCTTTCATTGCAGGGCGATGTGGGTGGAGACCGACGGGATTTAGGCGCGCGCGCTCATAAAGTCAGGCCCGCGACCGGGTCGAACCCCGCCATGATGTTGAGATTCTGCACGGCCGCCCCCGCCGCGCCCTTGCCCAGATTGTCGAGCGTCGCGATCAACCGGGCTTGTCCGGCCTCCGCATTGCCGCAGACGCGCAAAGTCAGGCGGTCGCTGCCGGCATCGTCCTCGATCGTCACGAATTGCGCGTCGGCGGCGCCGATCCGGATCAACGGGCTGTCCTTATAGGCCTCGGTCAGCGTGCTTTCGATCTGCGTCAGCGACGGCTTGCGCGGCAGTGCATGGAGCGGCACCGGAACTTCGACGATCATGCCGCGATAGGTGTTGGCGACCGCCGGCGTGAAAATCGGCGGATGCGCGACGCGGGCATGCTTCTGCATCTCGGCGACGTGCTTGTGCGCCAGACCCAAAGCGTACAACCGGGCGCTCGTATCGGCTTTCCCCTCTTCGAACTCGGCGATCATTGATTTGCCGCCGCCCGAATAGCCCGAGATCGCATTGGCGCTGAGCGGCCAATCGTGCGGGATCAGCCCGGCGCGGACCAGCGGCCGGACCAGCGCAAGGAATCCGGTCGGGTAACAGCCGGGATTGCTGACGAAGCGCGCCTCGGCAATCGCTGCCTGCTGGGCGGGTTCCAGCTCGGCGAAGCCATAAGCCCAACCCTCGGCGACACGATGCGCGGTCGACGCGTCGATCACCCGCGTCTTTTCGGAGGTGATCATCGCCACGGCTTCGCGCGCAGCGTCGTCGGGCAGGCACAGGATAACGAAATCGGCGTCATTCAGCGCCTGTTTGCGTGCTGCCGAACTCTTGCGCACCGCGTCGTCCAGCGTGACCAGAGTGACATCGCTCCGCCCGGACAGGCGATCGCGGATCTCGAGCCCGGTGGTGCCGGCACCGCCATCGATGAAGACGTTGACGTTCATGCCGCCAGATCCAGTGCCGTGCGGTCGACATAGCCCGCGAGGCGGCGTTCGGGCGATACGCCCCAAGCGACTTCGCGCGATACTTCCAGAACTTCGAAGCTCTCACCGACCGCGAGCTCGGCGAGTGGCTCGGACGTGGAGGATGATTCGGCGTGCAAGGTCACGGCGCGGGTTACTACACAGGGCAGAGGCGCGGCGTAATGCGGCGCGAATACGTATTCGGCGAGCCGGACGTCGGCGAGGTCGGGGCGAATCGCGTTATGGCGCGGGTCTATCGATATCGACGGACCGGTCAGCGCAAAGGTTCTACGCGGTGGCTCTGCGGGCGCGGGGCGGGTCGCTTTCTCCCACAAATTGTCCGAATTCTTCAAGAAAACCTGCCCCTTCGGTGGTACGCGCGATGAAGATGTTGCGCTTGTCGGTATCGTCGCGCTGGCGGCGCAGATAGCCGAGCGCCCCCAATCTGTTCAAGGCGCGTGTCACGACGGGTTTGGAAACGTTCAAAGCGCGGGCCAATCCGCGCACCGTATGCGGTCCCGGGCTGAGATAGACGACGAGCAGCAACGCCATCTGTCGGTTGGTAAGATCGGGCTCGCCGGATCGGACATAATCGACCAGCGTATTCATCCACCGCGCTAGCGGGGAGCTGTCGAAAGTGCTGGCAATGTTCATGTCGGTGCTCACTGGTTGTCCACAGGCTCAAAGGGCAGTCGCTATCGCAGGCGTAACAACGTGCGCCGAGGCGATTGAGTTTCAGTGCGGACACGAAATGTCATGGAAACGCCACGTGTCGTCCGGCCGATGAGCGGTTGATCGCGGGGATGGGGTCGCCTATGTGCCCGCTTTCTCCAGTTTTGCGGGTCACAGTCGTTCGATGCTCTTTACCTTTGTCCTTGTCGTTCAGTTGCTCGTCGGCGCGGCGCTCGTCACCATCATCCTGATGCAGCGCTCCGAAGGCGGCGGCCTGACCGGCGGCGGCAGCCCGGCGGGATTGATGTCCGCGCGCGGCGCAGCGGATTTCCTGACACGGTCGACTGCGATCCTGGCGACGATCTTCGTCACGCTGACCATCCTTCTGGCCGTAATGGCGGCGACGCGGCATGCGACCTCGATCGACACCTCGCTCAACCGCGCGGCGCCGATCAACGCACCGGCGGGCACTGCCCCACAGCCGGCGGGTGGCGCCTTTGGTGGCGCGGCCGCCAATGCGGCGGCGGGTGCGGGTGGTAATCTGACCTTCCCGGGCGCCCTGGCGCCGGGCGAGAACAAGGTGGCTCCGGCCAGCAACGGCGCGGTTCCCGTCCGCTAAATCCATTTCGTTCTAATCGCCCGCGCGGACTTTTTGTTCGCGCGGGCGGAGTCGCGTGCTTGCGGCACGCCCCCATTCCAAGCTAGGCGATGACTCCCATGGCGCGGTTTATTTTCATTACCGGCGGCGTGGTCTCCTCGCTGGGCAAAGGTTTGATGGCGGCTTCACTGGCTGCCCTCCTCCAGGCACGCGGATATCGCGTCCGCATCCGGAAGTTCGATCCTTATCTCAACGTCGATCCGGGCACGATGAGCCCATATCAGCACGGTGAGGTCTATGTGACCGACGACGGGGCGGAAACCGACCTCGATCTCGGCCATTACGAACGCTTCACCGGTGTCGCCGCGCGGCAGTCGGACAACGTCACTTCGGGCCGGATCTATCAGCAGATCATCCAGCGTGAGCGGCGTGGCGACTATCTCGGCGCCACGGTCCAGGTGATCCCGCACGTCACCGACGCGATCAAGGCGTTCGCGTTGGCAGAGACCGACGATCTCGATTTCGTCTTGTGCGAGATCGGCGGCACGGTCGGCGACATCGAATCCCTGCCGTTCATCGAAGCGATCCGTCAGATCCGCAACGATCTGGGGCGCGGCAATTCGGTCAGCATCCACGTCACGTTGGTGCCGTATATCGCCGCCGCCGGCGAACTGAAGACCAAGCCGACTCAGCACAGCGTGCGCGAGCTGGCGGCCTTAGGCGTCCAGCCCGACGTGCTGGTATGCCGCTGCGAGCAGCCGCTCCCGGCCAGTGAACGCGCCAAGATCGCGTTGTTCTGCAACGTGCCCAAGGAAGCCGTCATTCCCGCGCTCGACGCCAAGAGCATCTACGCCGTGCCGGTCCAATATCATGAGGAAGGGCTCGACGACGCTGTCCTCAACGCCTTCGGGATCGAGCCCGAAGCCCGGCCCGATCTCGCGCGCTGGACCGACATCATGGATCGCCTGACCAACCCGGAAGGGGAGGTGACGGTCGGCGTGGTCGGCAAATATGTCGGCCTGCAGGACGCCTATAAGTCGTTGAACGAGGCGCTGGTCCATGGCGGCATCGCCAACCGGGTCAAGGTCAACGTCCGCTGGATCGACGCCGAACTGTTCGAACATGCCGACAGCGACGTCACGGCGAGCCTGGAACCCTGCCATGCCATCCTGGTCCCCGGCGCGTTCGGCGAGCGTGGCGCGGAAGGCAAGATCGCCTCGGTCAAGTTCGCGCGCGAACGCAACGTTCCGTATTTCGGCATTTGTTTCGGGATGCAGATGGCGTGCATCGAGGGCGCGCGGAACCTGGCGGGGATCGAGAAGGCGTCATCGACCGAATTCGGCCCGACCGAGGAACCGGTAGTGGGCATCATCACCGAATGGATGTCGGCCGAAGGCGTCCAGAAACGCGAGGCCGGCGGCGATCTGGGCGGCACAATGCGGCTCGGCGCCTATGACGCGAAGCTCGACGGCAACAGCGTGGTTTCGTCGATCTATGGCTCGACCGACATCAGCGAGCGGCATCGCCATCGCTATGAGGTCAATACCGGCTATCGCGACGCGCTGGAAAAGGGCGGGCTGGTGTTCAGCGGTATGTCGCCCGACGGCATGCTCCCCGAGATCGTCGAGCGGCCCGATCATCCCTGGTTCGTCGGCGTGCAGTTCCATCCGGAGCTGAAGTCGAAGCCGTTCGACCCGCATCCGCTGTTCGCCAGCTTCATCGCGGCCGCGTTGCGGCAGAGCCGGCTGGTCTGAACTAATCGATTCCGCCCCCGGAAAGTTGACCGGCGTCAAGGTTAGTGACGCTGGACCGCTCCATTCTGCACAGGCATTATTGCGCGCAGAAGGAGAGGGACCATGGCAAATGCGATCGCGCTCGAGGGCGAGGTGGCGCCGGCCGAGCATGTCGACGTCCTGATCGTCGGTGCCGGTATCTCAGGGGTCGGGTCGGCCTGGCATTTACAGAACCAATGCCCCGACAAAAGCTATCTGATCCTGGAAATGAAGGACACGTTCGGGGGAACGTGGGAAACGCACAAATATCCCGGCGTGCGGTCGGACTCGGACCTCTACACTTTCGGTTACCGCTTCAAGCCATGGGTCGGCGCCCCGGTCGCGAGCGGTGACGAGATCCTGAAATATATCGGCGACGTGATCGAGGAGAACGGGATCGGCCCGCACATTCGATACGGACACCGCATCACCGCCTGCCGCTGGTCGAGCGAGACCAATCGCTGGACGGTGGAGGCGGTGCGCGCGTCCGACGGCGACACGGTCCGGCTGACCTGCGAATTCCTCTGGATGTGCCAGGGCTATTATGACCACGAGCGCCCCTATATTCCAGCCTGGCCTGGGCTGGGCGACTATAAGGGGCAGTTCGTCCACGCCCAACTGTGGGACCCGGCCACGGATTATGCCGGAAAGCGCATCCTGGTGATCGGCTCGGGCGCGACCGCGGCCACGATCATTCCCGCCTTCGCCGAAAAGGCCGCGCACGTCACGATGCTGCAGCGCTCACCGACCTATTTCTTCTGCAGCCCCAACCGCAACGAACTTGCCGACCGGCTTCGCCAGATCGGCATCGACGAGCCGACCATCCACCGCGTGGTGCGGGCGCAGATCATGTTCGATCAGGATCAGCTAACGCGGCGGTGCCAGGCCGAGCCCGAGGCGGTGTTCGAGGAACTCAAGGCGCTGATCCGCGCTTATGCGGGCGACGATTTCGAGTTCGAGCCGCATTTCACGCCGCACTATCGCGTCTGGCAGCAGCGGCTCGCTTTCTGTCCGGACGGCGACATCTTCCAGGCGGTGAAAGCGGGCAAAGTCGATGTCGTCACCGACGAGATCGATCGATTCGTCGAAACCGGCGTTCGCACCAAATCGGGCAAGGTGATCGAGGCCGACATTATCGTCGCAGCGACCGGGTTTCGGCTCTCGGTGATGGGCGACATCCCGTTCTTCGTCGATGGGCAGCCGGTCGATTGGGCGCACACGGTCACCTATCGCGGGATGATGTTCACCGGCGTGCCCAATATGGCCTGGGTGATGGGGTATTTCCGCGCCAGCTGGACGTTGCGGGTCGACATGCTGGGTGATTTCGTCTGCGGACTGCTGCAGCATATGGAGCGCAAGGGCGCGCACCGCTTGGAGGTCGCGCTGCGACCGGAAGACCAAGGCATGAAGCTGTTGCCCTGGATCGATCGCGACAATTTCAATCCGGGCTATCTGATGCGCGGGCTCGACGAATTGCCCCGGCGCGGCGACAAGCCCGAATGGGCGCATAACCAGGATTACTGGCGCGAAAAATCAGAGATCCCGCAAATCGACCTCAATGGAGCCGAGTTCGTCTATTCGGGCCTGGAAGATCGCAAGGCTGACGAAAAAAAAGGAGCCGGCAGGCACGGCGGCGGCGGCCTGAGGCTATGCTTGTGGTGGGTTGCTCGGTGTCATCACCGTGAGCGCGCCGGGGCGGATCCGGAATTCGAGCGGGGAGTCCATCCGCTTCAGTTCACCGTCGAGGGCGATCTCGATCGATCCGCTGCTCGACCGGACGGTCAGCGTCTCGCATTCGCCGAGCGTCTCGAAATCGAGCGAGCGTTCGGCGCGTCCGACCAGCGCGCGCATGGCGAACCAGATCAGCGCGGCGCGGCGCCGACGCGTGATGGCATAAACCGACAATTTCCCGTCGGTCAGCGTGCCGCGCTTGCCCACCTCGCCGCGATCGAGCGAATAGACGTTATTGCCGACGAACAGCAGCGGCGTGACGATCGCGCGCTCGCCTTTGCCCCAATCGAGCCGCAAGCGGTGATGCGGCAACCGCTCGAGCACGGCGAAGGCGGCCGGCAGCGTCGATAGCCATTTGGGCCAGCCTTTGGCGCGTCGCAGCCCTTCGCGCTTGCGCACCATCAGGGGATAGAGCCCGATCGAGGCGTTGTTGACGAATATCTGTCCGTTGACCTCGCCGACATCGATCGCGGCGGGCTGGCCGTTCACGGCAACGTCGGCGGCCTCGCTCAGATCGGCGGGGATACCGAGATCTCGCGTCAAATGATTGAGCGTGCCGAGCGGCAGCAGGCCCAGTTCGGTATCGCTGTCCGCCAGGATCTGCGCCGCACCGGCGGCGGTGCCGTCGCCGCCCGCGACGATCACCCGGCCGGCTTTTGCGGCGGTTTCGATCGCTGCCGGAATCTGTTTGGCGTCCAGCAAGCTGATGTCGGCGGTCGTGCCGGCGGCCGCGAAGGCCTGTTCCAGTGCTTTGGGCAGCGCGTCACCCATCTTGGCCGCAGCGCCGCCGTTGCGGTTCACGATGACGGTCATGCGAGCCATTGATGCGGCGGTAGCAGCGCGCGACCTCACCCCGAAGCGAAATTAGCCGGCCGCGCCATCGCCAAGAAAAAGGCGCCCGGACCTGTCGGCCCGGACGCCCATTGGCGCTTTCGAGGGAGCGAGAAAGCGCCGGTCTGTTTAGGCCGCCTTGGTTTCGTCGGCCGGGCTGGTCTCGATCGCGGCGAGCGGGGCGCCCGTCTTGATCGCGATCGTCTGCGGCTTCAGCGCCTCGGGCACCTCGCGCACCAGGTCGACGGTCAGCAGGCCGTCATTGAGCCGCGCATCGTCGACCCGGATGAAATCGGCGAGTTCGAAGCGGCGCTCGAAGCTGCGCGTCGCGATGCCGAGGTGAAGATAGGCCGACTGATCGCTATCCTTGTCCTTCTTGCCCTTGACGGTCAGCAGGTTCTGCTGCGCGACGATCTCGATCTCGTCGCGGCGGAAGCCGGCGACCGCGATCGTGATGCGGTAATGATCCTCGGCAATCCGCTCGAGGTTGAAGGGCGGGTAATTGTCCCCGCCATTTTGCCGCGCCGAGGCCTCGAGCATGTCGAACAAGCGATCGAAGCCGATCGTCGAGCGGCGGTAGGGAGTAAGGTCGAACTGTCGCATTTAATCATCCTCCATTGAGCGATGTCACATCGACACGACCCCGGATGGGCGTCGCGTCATCGCATATCTGGGGCGTTCCGGCGCCGGTTCAAGAGTGAGCATCAGACAGAATATCTTTATCTTTCAACGGTGATAAAGTTTGGCTTGCGCGGCGGGTGAGACGATCTTGCTTTTAATCCCAGCAACTCAGTGGGGATTAAGGCGTTCATCGATCGTCCAGGGGATTACCGAATCATGCTCGCAGCGTTTCCGCTCCTGCTAGCCGCCGCGTCGCCGCAAAGCATCGCGCTCGCCGACAACGCCGCCCGCCCGTCAGCGCCGGCCGTTGCGCCCGACGATATGGCCGCCAATGCACCCGCACCGGCGCCCGAGCCCCAGGCCGATCCGCAAGCCGCGCCCACGCCGGGGGGCGACATCGTCGTCACCGCGCGCCGTCGCTCGGAGCGCTTGCAGACCGTGCCGCTGGCGGTGGCGGTGCTGAGCGGCGAGACGCTGGCCAATGCCGGGGCATTCAACGTCAACCGGCTCCAGCAATTCCAGCCCGCGCTGCAATTCTATTCGAGCAATCCACGCAATTCGGCGATCAATATCCGCGGCCTGGGCGCGCCGTTCGGCCTGACCAACGACGGTATCGAGCAAGGCGTCGGCCTCTATATCGACCAGGTCTATATCGGTCGCGTCGGTGCCTCGACGTTCGATTTCGTCGATATCGACCGCGTCGAAGTCCTGCGCGGTCCGCAGGGGACCCTCTACGGCAAGAACACCACCGCCGGCGCGGTCAACATCACCACCAAGAAGCCTAATCTCTCGTCGCCCGAAGCGACGTTCGAAGTCAGCACCGGCAATTACGGCCTCGTCCAGCTGAAAGGTTCGGCATCGGCACCGATCGCTGACGGCAAACTGGGCGTGCGCCTGTCGAGCTCGGTGACCAAGCGCGGCGGGTCGATCTACGACACCGCGATCGACAAGAATCTGCAGAAGCAGGACAATTTCAGCGTGCGCGGGCAATTGCTGTGGCAAGCGACGCCAAATCTTGATTTCAATTTCTCGGCCGATTTCAGCCTGCAGAACCCCTATTGCTGCGTGCAATATTATGCGCGGACCGGCGCAACGCAGCGGCCCCTCAACCGCCAATATGCCGCGCTGGCCGCCGCAGCGGGGTATAAGCCGCCGAGCTTCGATCCGTTCGACCGCGTCACCGACCTGGATGCTTCGATCAATTCGCGTCAGGAAGTCGGGGGCCTGTCTCTGGTGGGCAATTGGGACGTCGGCGGGGCGACGGTCACCTCGGTCACTGCTTGGCGCTATTGGGACTGGCAGCCGGCCAATGACCGTGATTTCGTCGGCTTGCCAATCACCACCGTCTCGCAAAATCCTTCGCAGCAGAAGCAATGGTCGCAGGAATTGCGCATCGCCTCGAACAGCGACGGCAAGCTCAATTACACGCTCGGCGCGTTTTTCTTCGATCAGACGATCGACACCCAGGGGTCGCAGGTACAAGGCCCCGCCGCCAGTGCCTGGCTCCTCAATCCGACCAGCGCGAACGGCAAGAACCCGCTGGTGCTCGACGGGCTGACCTCGACCAACTCGATCCATTTCAGCAACCAAAGTTTCGCGGTGTTCGGCAAGCTCAATTGGGAAGCGGCGCCCGGCTTCCACATCCAGCCCGGTTTGCGCGTCAATTACGACAAGAAATCAGGGTTTTACGAGTCGGTCGTCAGCATCCACAACGCGCAATACAATTTCGTCGCGACGGCGGATAACGTCGCGACCTTGTTGAAGAACGGCACCGCGCTCGCCGACCAGCTCAATACGCTGGCGCCGCAACGCTACAGTCCGAAATTCAGCGCCTGGAACCTATCGGGCGATCTGACGCTGTCCTACGACTTCTCCAGGGACATTCACGGCTATGCGACTTATGCGCGCAGCTTCAAGTCGGGCGGGATCAACCTGTCGGGATTGCCACTCAATGCGACCAATACCGGCGTCGACCTGTCGACCCAGACGGTAAAGCCCGAGAAGGAGAATCACTTCGAACTCGGGTTGAAGACGCAGTTCCTCGACCGTCGAGTGACCTTCAACCTCGCGGCGTTCTGGACCGACATCAAGGATTACCAGGCGACCGTGAATAACGGGCAGACGACCGTCATCCGCGGCTATCTGGCCAATGCGGCGCGCGTTCGCGTGCGGGGCATCGAGTTCGACTCGTCGTTCCGACCCAGCGCGCGGCTGAGCCTGTATGGCAACGGCGCCTTCACGGATGCCAAGTACGTCCGATTCCGCAACGCGCCGTGCCCGCCCGAGCTGTCCGGCGGCACCGCGGCGCTTCCCGGCCAGACGCCGGCAGCGCCCGGGACGCCGGGCCTCAGCCCCTTGGTCTGCGATATCTCGGGGTCGATCCTGCCGGGCATCTCGAAATGGTCGTTCTCGTTCGGCGGTGAAGTGAACGTGCCAGTCAGCGGCGGCCAGGTCTATCTCGGCTATGACGGCAGCTATCGCTCGAAATTCTCGTCCAACCCGTCGCGCTCGTTGTACACCGATATCAACGGCTATTCGTTGTCCAACTTCCGACTCGGTTTCCGCAAGGACAAGTGGAACCTGTATGGATGGGTGCGAAACGCGTTCAATCAGAATTATTTCGAGCTGCTGAGCACGCAATCGGGCAGCACCGGCCTGATCGTCGGACAGCCGGGCGATCCGCGGACTTATGGTGGAACGTTCCGGATCAGTTTTTGAGGGTTAGCTAGCCCTCTCCATTTTTAGCCCTCTCCCGCAAGCGGGAGAGGGTTGGGTGAGGGTCTTCTTTCTTCTTTGCTTAGTGCGGCCGGAGAAGAACGAAGACCCTCACCGCTGCGACTAGGCTCGCTTCGCTCACCAAGTCTCGCTCCTCTCCCGCAAGCGGGAGAGGGAAGCGTGAGGAAAAGCGCCGGTCGGCGAAGCCGCCGTCGCTCGGGCCGCTGTCGCAGCCCGGCGGCCGGGCGAAGCGGTGCTTGCGCACCGGCTTGCAGCTTCGCTACGCGCCTCCGCTTCGCTGAAATGACAAACGCCCGGGCCGTTTCCGACCCGGGCGCCTGCGTGACGATTGCTCGTCAGCCCCCTTGTAACTTCCGCCCGCGCGCCTCTTTTAAGGCGGAGCTGGAAGCGATCCCCGAACCACGGCCATTGACCTGCGTTTCGCGAAGCAAACTGCTAAGCGGCGACTGGTGTCTTGTCATCGCCAAACAACGGGTCGCCGCACGATTGCGGCGCGCATGTGTCGAATCCGCCACAGCGTCGCCTTGGTTGCCAGCCCGACCCACGCGGTCTAGGCACGCGAACATTCCGGGGGCGGATCGCGAGGCCTGATTGATTCTCCTGTCGAGCTACGAACGCCTGATCGCCAGCCGCTATTTGCTGCCGGGCAAGGGCGAGCGCTTCATCGTTCTTGTCGCCGGGTTCAGCCTCGGCGCGGTGATGCTCGGGGTCGCGGCCCTGGTCATCGTGATGAGCGTGATGAACGGCTTCCGTGCCGAGTTGTTCGACAAGATCGTCGGGCTGAACGGCCATGCCGTGATCCAGGGCTATGGCGGCCGGCCACTCAACGACTGGCGGCAATTGCTCGCGCGCGCCAAGGCGACGCCCGGCGTCACCAGCGCGGTGCCGATGATCGAACAGCCGCTGATGATGACCAATAATGGCCGCGCGGAAGCGATCATCCTGCGCGGACTGACGGTTCCCGATATTCGCGGCAATTCGACGATCGCCGGTCATGTTATCGCCGGTGACCTCAACAATGTGACCGCCGGCAGCAACCGGATCGCGATCGGATCCCGGCTTGCCGAGACGCTCGGCGTCGATATCGGCAGCCAGGTCACGATCTGGAACCCGGCAGGCCAGTCGACGCCGTTCGGCACCGTGCCGCGAATGGTGTCCTATACGGTCGGCGCGATCTTCGAGATCGGCGTCTATGACTATGACAAGGCCTATGTCGTGATGCCGATGGAGGATGCGCAGACCTTGCTGCTGCTCGATCCCGATACGGTGGGGATGGTCGAGATCAATACGAGGGACGCCGATCAGGTCGGCCCAATCCTGGCGCCGCTGCGCGCCTCGCTCGGCCAGACCGCCGCGGTCAGCGACTGGCGCCAGATGAACGCGCAGTTGTTCGAGGCGTTGGCGATCGAGCAGGTGTCGATGTTCGTGATCCTGTGCATCATCATCCTGGTCGCGGCGTTCAACATCGCCTCGTCACTGATCATGCTGGTCCGCGCCAAGACGCGCGACATCGCGATCCTGCGCACGATGGGTGCGCCACGCGCCGCGATGGTCCGGATCTTCATCACCGTCGGCACGACGATCGGCATTCTCGGCACGATCGCGGGGCTGATCCTGGGATTCGTCCTGCTCTATTTCCGCCAGCCGATCGTCGACTTCGTGCAGAAACTGTCGGGGCAAAATCTGTGGGATCCGCAGATCCGCTTCCTGACCGAGCTGCCGTCCAAGCCCAACCCGGTCGAGATCGCGATGGTCGTGGCGATCACCTTGCTGCTGACCTTCCTCGCGACGCTCTATCCGGCGTCGCGCGCCGCCAGTACCGACCCGGTCCAGGTGCTTCGCTATGAGTGAAGCAGTCCTCGCCACCACCGGCCTGACCCGCAGCTTCGAACAGGGCGGGGAGACGATCCACGTCCTGCGCGGCGTGGACCTCTCGATCGCGCCTGGTGAGATCGTCGCGTTGCTCGGCCCGTCGGGCTCGGGCAAGTCGACCTTGCTCCAGGCGGTCGGCCTGCTCGAGGGCGGGTTTGGCGGATCGATCCGCATCACCGGCACCGAAGCGGCGCAGATGAACAGTTCGGAGCGTACCGCGACGCGTCGCGACATGCTGGGTTTCATCTATCAATTCCACCACTTGCTGCCCGACTTCAACGCGATCGAGAATGTCGTGCTGCCGCAATTGGTGAAGGGGGCCTCGCGCGCCGAGGCCGATGCGCGCGCGGCGGAATTGCTGACGACACTGGGCCTTGGACACCGCCTGACGCATCGGCCGAGCCAATTGTCGGGCGGCGAGCAGCAGCGCGTCGCGGTCGCCCGTGCACTCGCCAACCGACCCGCCTTGATCCTCGCCGACGAACCCACCGGCAATCTCGACGAGGCGACCGCGGAGATCGTATTCGGCGAATTCCTGAGGCTGGTGCGGCAGGAAGGCTCGGCGGCTTTGGTCGCGACTCACAACGAGCGACTGGCCGCGCGAATGGACCGCGTCTTACGCCTGCACGAAGGGCATTTGAGCTAAACTAGGGGTCACGGCGATCAGGTGAGCGAGCAAAAGATTTCCAGCGACGCCTGGCGCACGACGCCGACCCTGACGGGAAACCACGTCACCTTGTCGCCGACGACGCGCGCCGACCGGAACGGCATCCTGGCGGCTTTCGCGACGGGGCTCGAAGGCGCGTTCCATACGACCGTGCCCAACCCAGAGACGATCCATGCCTGGTACGAGCGGATCGAACGCGAGCAGGCAGCTGGGCGCTCGATGCCGTTCACCGTCCGCGACGCTGCGGGGGAGATCGCCGGCGTCACCCGGTTCCTGCGCATGGCGGAGCCGCATCGTCGGGTCGAGATCGGTGGCACGGTTTATGCCACGCGGGTCCAGCGCACTGGGCTCAATACCGAAGCCAAGATGTTGCTGCTGACCCATGCTTTCGAGACGCTGGGCTGCTTTTGCGTCCAAATCCGCACCGATTTCCTCAACCGCCAATCGCGCGCGGCGATCGAGCGGCTGGGCGCGCGGATGGACGGGGTGATCCGCGGCCATCTCATCCTCAACGATGGCCATTATCGCGACAGCGTGCTCTATTCGATCCTCGAACACGAATGGCCCGGGGTGAAGAGCAACATCGCCGCCTTGATGGCCCGATATGAGGGGAAGGGCGCATGACCGCGATCACCGATTTCCACGTCAAGGCGGCGGATGGCAGCGACGCCGACCTCTCGACTTATGCCGGCAAGGTCCTGTTGGTCGTCAACGTCGCGTCGAAATGCGGCTTCACCCCGCAATATGAAGGGTTGGAAGCACTCCACCGGAAATATGCAGATCGCGGGTTCGAAGTGCTGGGCTTTCCCTGCAATCAGTTCGGCGCGCAGGAACCGGGCAATGCCGAGGAAATCGCGAACTTCTGCTCGCTGACCTATGACGTGACTTTCCCGGTCTTCGCCAAGATCGATGTCAACGGCTCGGGCGCCGACCCGCTGTACGGCGAACTCAAGAAACAGGCTCCCGGATTCCTGGGTACCGAAGGAATCAAGTGGAACTTCACCAAGTTCCTCGTCGGACGCGATGGCCAAGTGGTCGAGCGCTATGCGCCGACGACCAAGCCCGAAGAGATCGCCGCGGACATCGAAAAGCTGCTCTGAGCGCGCTTCCCGCCGAAAGTTGTGGGTAAGCTTGCCGCCGGGGTGGCCAAGGCGGGGCGGGCGACTTAGGTTGGCCACATGCCCCATTCCGGCTTCGTGCCCCTCCGGATCTTTTCGTCTTATACGATGCTCGACGGCGCGATCGAGCCCAAGGCGATCGCCAAGCGCGCGCGCGAGTTGGGTTTCCCTGCCGCAGCAGTGACCGACCGCAACGGCCTGTTCGCCGCGATGTCGTTCTCGGGCGCGGCCGCCGATGCCGGGGTGCAGCCGATCATCGGGACGATGCTGGGGGTGGCACGTCCCGACCTGCCCGAGGGCCAGCCGGTGCAGACCGACTGGATCGCGCTCTACGCCCAGGACGAGGCGGGCTATCTCAATCTCTGCCGCCTGGTCAGCGAGGCGCATCTCGGCCGACCGCTCGATCTCGATCCGCATGTCGATCTCGCCACGCTCGAAGCCAATTCGGCGGGGCTGATCGCGCTGACCGCGGGGGGCGAGGGCGGGGTTGCCCGGCTGTTCGCCGAGGATCAGCCGGATGGCGCCAATGCGTATGTCGATCGGCTGCAGGCGATCTTTGGCGACCGGCTTTATATCGAGATTGCCCGCCGCTTCGATCCGGTCGAAGCCAAGGCCGAAGCCGAATTGCTCGAGCTGGCTTATGCCCGCAACTTGCCGATCGTCGCGACCAATCCATGCTGTTTCGCCGACGAGGAATTCCTCGAGGCACACGACGCGATGCTGTGCATCGCCAATTCGTCCTACGTCGCCAGCGACGATCGTCCCAAGAGTTCTCCCGACGCCTGGATGAAGCCGGCCAAAGACATGCGCGCGCTGTTCGCCGATTTGCCCGAGGCGATCGCCAATACCCTGGTCGTGGCGCAGCGCTGCGCGGTTGCGGCACCGAAACGCAAGCCTATCCTGCCCAGCCTGGCCGGCGACCGCGAGGGCGAGTCACAGGCACTGCGTGAGACGGCACGAGAGGGATTGCGCAAACGCCTCGATCGCATCGTCGAGCTCGGCAATGCGGGCGAGGGGGATTGGCAGCAGCCCTATCGCGATCGGCTCGAATTCGAGCTCGACGTCATCATTCAGATGGGGTTCCCCGGTTACTTCCTGATCGTCGCCGACTTCATCCAATGGGCGAAGGCGCACGACATTCCGGTCGGGCCGGGCCGTGGTTCGGGCGCCGGCTCGGTGGTCGCCTGGGCGCTGACCATCACCGACCTCGACCCGATCAAGCTCGGCCTGCTGTTCGAACGCTTCCTCAACCCGGAACGCGTGTCGATGCCCGACTTCGACATCGACTTTTGCGAAACGCGGCGCGGCGAAGTGATTCGCTACGTCCAGGCCAAATATGGCCGCGACCAGGTCGCCCAGATCATCACCTTCGGGACGATGAAGGCGCGCGCCGTGCTCAAGGATACCGGCCGCGTGCTCCAGATGAGCTATGGCCAGGTCGACCGTCTCGCCAAACTCGTCCCGAACCTGCCGACCGATCCCTGGACGCTCGACCGCGCGCTCAACGGCGTCAGCGAACTCGCCGCCGAATATCGCGGCGACAAGGACGTCCGCCATCTGTTCGATCTGGCGATGAAGCTCGAAGGGCTGCCGCGCCACAGTTCGACCCACGCCGCCGGCGTGGTGATCGGCGACCGTCCGCTCGCCGACCTCGTCCCGCTCTATCGCGATCCGCGATCGGACATGCCGGTCACCCAGTTCGACATGAAATATGTCGAGGGCGCCGGGCTGGTGAAGTTCGACTTCCTCGGCTTGAAGACGTTGTCGGTGCTCAAGAAGGCGGTCCAGCTGCTCGCCAAGCGCGGCATCGCCTGCGACCTCGATGCGCTGACCTGGGACGATGAGGGCGTCTACAAATTGCTCCAGAAGGGCGACACGGTCGGCGTGTTCCAGCTGGAATCGGAAGGCATGCGGCGCACGCTGAGCGCGGTGCGGCCGTCGAATTTCGGCGACATCATCGCGCTCGTCTCGCTCTACCGTCCAGGCCCGATGGACAACATCCCGTCGTTCGGCCGGCGCAAGAACGGACAGGAGCCGATTACCTATCCGCACGCCTTGCTTGAGCCGATCCTGGCCGAGACCTACGGCATCTTCGTTTATCAGGAACAGGTGATGCAGGCCGCCCAGGTGCTGGCCGGCTATTCGCTCGGCGGCGCCGATTTGCTGCGCCGTGCAATGGGCAAGAAGAACCAGGCCGAGATGGACGCCCAGCGCGCCACCTTCGTCGAGGGCTGCGCGACCCACAACAAGATTGACGCTGCCAAGGCCAACGAACTGTTCGACTTGATCGACAAGTTCGCTGGCTATGGCTTCAACAAGTCGCACGCCGCGGCCTATGCCCTGCTCGCCTACCAGACCGCCTGGCTGAAGGCGCACCATCCGCACGAATTCTATGCGGCGTCGATGTGCTACGACATCCATCTGACCGACAAGCTCGCGATCTTCGTCGACGATATGCGGCGGCTGGACGTCGCCATTCTGCCGCCCGACGTGAACCGGAGTTTGGCGGAGTTCGATGTTGAGGTTGTTCACTCCTCAAACCCCTCCCCTTCAGGGGAGGGGCAAGGGGTGGGGGGTGCCTCGCAGAGTGGTTCGCTCGGGGTGATG
>NZ_BCYX01000042.1 GCF_001598415.1 Sphingomonas mali NBRC 15500 | reverse complement strand
GACGGCGGCGGGCCCCTCCCTCTCCCGCAAGCGGGAGAGGGAAATGAGCGCTCCTTTCTCGCTCGCGCGAGACAAATTAGCATGATGACCCGGCATCATTTTTGCCGCTAAGGATGGCGCGATGCTGACCTCGCTCGCCATTCGGGACGTTGTGCTGATCGAAGCGCTCGAACTCGATTTCGGCGCCGGGCTGGGCGTGCTGACCGGAGAGACCGGCGCGGGCAAGTCGATCCTGCTCGATGCGCTGGGGCTCGCGCTCGGCGCGCGCGCCGATAGCGGGCTGGTCCGCCAGGGCGCGGCGCAGGCGGTGGTCACTGCCAGCTTCGATACCCCACATGATGGCGGCCCAATCGCCTCGCTGCTCGCCGAAAACGCGCTTGAGGTCGATCCCGGCGAACCGTTGATCATCCGCCGGATCGTCAAGGCCGATGGCGGCAGCCGCGGGTTCGTCAACGACCAGCCGGCTTCGGCCGGGTTGCTGCGCGAACTGGCGCAATATCTGGTCGAGGTGCACGGCCAGCACGACGATCGCGGGTTGCTCAATCCACGTGGTCACCGCGCCTTGCTCGATGCGTTCGGGCGTTGCCATGCCGGGTTGGTGGCGCAAGCCTATCGCGCCTGGCGCGACGCCGAGGATGCGCTGGCGGTGGCGCGCGCCGAGATCGATGCCGCGGCGCGCGACCGCGACTATCTGGCCCATGCCGTCGCCGAACTCCGGCAACTCGCGCCCGAGCCTGGCGAGGAGGAAACGCTGGCCGAGCGCCGCCGCTCGATGCAGCGCGCGGAGAAGATCGCCGAGGACATGGTGGCGCTCGACGAGTATCTCGGCGGCTCCGATGGCGGCCTGGCCCGGCTGCGACAGGCGGCGCGCGTGCTCGAACGCGTCGCCGATGCGCATCCCGCGCTGAGCGAGGCGCTGGCGGCGCTCGACCGCGCGATCAATGAAGGCGCGCTGGCCGAGGATCAGCTCGCGGTAGCCCGCGCCGCTTTGATGTTCGATCCGCGCGCGCTCGAAGAGGATGAGGCGCGGCTGTTCGATCTCCGCGCGATGGCGCGCAAGCATCGCGTCCAGCCTGACGAACTGGCGCAACTCGCCGAGGACATGGCTGGCCGGCTCGCGACGATCGAGGCGGGGGAGGAAGGGCTCGTTCAGCTTGATCGCCGGGTGGCGGAAACCCGCAAGGCCTATGAAGCCGCGGCCGACGCGCTGTCCGCCGAACGCCATGCCGCTGCAACGCGCCTCGACGCGGCGGTGGCGGGCGAGCTTGCGCCGCTCAAGCTCGATGCCGCGCGCTTCCGTACGATGATCGAGACCTTGCCCGACGAGCAATGGGGGCCGGGCGGCAAGGACCGAGTCGAGTTCGAGATCGCGACCAATCCCGGCGCGCCGTTCGCGCCGCTGACCAAGATCGCGTCGGGCGGCGAATTGTCGCGCTTCATTCTCGCGCTCAAGGTCAGCCTGGCCGAGGAAGGTGGCGCCGCGACGATGATCTTCGACGAGATCGACCGTGGCGTCGGCGGCGCGGTTGCCTCCGCGATCGGCGAACGGCTGGCGCGACTGGCTGATCGCACGCAATTGCTGGTGGTGACGCACAGCCCGCAAGTCGCGGCGCGCGGCGGCCAGCATTATTTTATCGCCAAGTCCTCCGACGGCCTGGTGACTCGCACCGGCGTGAGCGCGCTCGACAGCGTGGCGCGGCGAGAGGAGATTGCCCGGATGTTGTCGGGCGCGACGATCACCGACGAGGCGCGCGCCCAGGCCGAGCGCCTGCTCGAGGCGGCATGAGCGAGTCATTCTTGCGCGCCGCCGGGACGCTCGGCGCGGTTTGATGGGAACGTTCGACCTGATCTTCGCCATCGTGCTGATCGCCGCGACGATCTGGGCGATGACGTGGTTTCCCGACATTCCAGGCGGCACCGAAGGGCATCACGAAGCGCTAACCGCGCGATACGAAAAAAGCGACGACGGTGCGATCGACGATCATCCAAGCTATGGCGATGCGGCGATCGCCTATGTCGACCGCATCGTCGACCGGCAATTGACCAAGGCGCGCGGAATCCTCTCGTTCGATGGCTTGATCCTGGCCTTTCTCGGCCTGATCGCGCGCGACACCGCGAAGCTCGATGTCGCGAAGATGCATATGGTGCCGGTCCTGCTGCTAATGGGCTTGCTCGCCGGCTCCAGTGCGATCTGCCTCTTCCTGTTCCGGGCGCGCTGGGGCTATGTTGCCGACTTCAGGACATTTTCTCGCGAAATCGCGGCCACGCTCGCGCTCACGCGGCGGCGGTCGTTCTGGATCGAGCGGACGGTCCGACTGTCGTTGCTGTCGCTGGCCGGGATCGTCGTCCTCGTGATCGCGACGGTGGTCGGGCATTAGATCGCCACCGAACTCCGCTCCCTTGCCGGGAGAGGAAATTCAGAATGGGACTTTCACCTTCGCCATGATGGCTTTCGAGGTGAACCCGCCGACATCGCGCGAGGTTGTCCCCACGCCGGCCTTGGCGCCTCCGGGAAGGTCGACGACCGAGCGGACCGGCTTTTCGGTGAAGTCCGGCATCCGGCTGATGTCGATGTCCATCATCTTCTTGCGCGCGCAAACGACGATGTCGCCGCCGGGATTGTCGATGCCGCACGCATTGTCGGTCGATTTGGGCCTTGCCTTGGCGAGGTCGAACCCGCTGAGATCGGAACCGCGAAAGCTCGTCTGATCGCCGGTGGCAGGCGCCGCCTGCATCGCAAGGAGGACGATCAGCATCGCCGCACAAGCTGCGGGACGCGCGTGGCGCAATTACGGCAAAGCGGCGCGGTTTCCTGCGCGGGATTGGCTGCTAAAGAAAGGCACATGACGATTCCGCTGCCCGCCAACGATGAAGCCGCCGCCAAGGAACTCGAGCATCTCGCGGCGGAGATCGCGCGCCACAATTTGCTCTATCATGCCGACGACGCGCCCGAGATTTCGGATGCCGACTATGACGCGTTGATGCGCCGCAACAGCGCGATCGAGGCTGCGTTTCCGCACCTGGTTCGCGACGATTCGCCCAGCCGTAAGGTCGGTGCGGCGCCCGCCGGGCACCTCGCCAAGGTCGCCCACGCGCGGCCGATGTTCAGCCTGGATAACGCCTTTGACGACGAGGAGGTCGGCGATTTCGTCGGCCGCGTCCGCCGTTTCCTCAATCTGGGCGAGGACGAGGCGATCGCGCTGACCGCCGAGCCCAAGATCGACGGGCTAAGCTGCTCGCTGCGCTACGAGAAGGGGCGGCTGGTCCAGGCACTGACGCGCGGCGATGGCCAGATCGGCGAGGACGTCACCGCCAATGTCCGCACGATCGGCGATATCCCGGTCACGCTTCCCGTCGGCGCGCCCGACGTGTTCGAGGTGCGCGGCGAAGTCTATATGGAGAAACAGGCGTTCGCCGCGCTCAATGCGCGCTTGCTGGCCGAAGCCGAGGAGACCGGCAAGGAAGCCCGCCAATTCGCCAATCCGCGCAACGCCGCGGCCGGATCGCTGCGTCAGAAGGACGCGACTGTTACCGCGTCGCGCCCATTGCGCTTCTTTGCCTGGGGGTGGGGAGATGCCAGCGCGCTACCGGGCGATACGCAATCGGCGGTGATCGAAACGATCCGCGGCTGGAGCTTTCCGGTCACGCGGCAATTCCAGCCGGGCGGAACGCTCGACCAAGCGCTGGCGACCTACAAGGCGATCGAGGCTGAGCGCGCCGATCTGCCGTTCGACATCGACGGCGTAGTCTACAAGGTCGATCGGCTCGACTGGCAGGCGCGACTGGGCTTTGTCGGCCGCGCGCCGCGATGGGGGCTGGCGCACAAATTCCCGGCCGAGCGCGCCCAGACCACGCTCGAGCGAATCGACATCCAGGTGGGGCGGACCGGCAAGCTCACCCCGGTCGCACGGCTCGAGCCGGTGACCGTCGGCGGCGTCGTCGTCACCAATGCGACGTTGCACAATGCCGACGAGATCGCGCGGCTCGGCGTGCGCCCGGGCGATCGCGTCGTGCTCCAGCGCGCGGGCGACGTCATTCCCCAGATCGTCGAGAATCTCACTCGCGACGAGCCGCGCGAACCCTGGGCGTTTCCGACGCATTGCCCGGAATGCGGTTCGGAAGCCCTGGCCGAGGAAGGCGAAGTCGATATCCGCTGCACCGGCGGGCTGATCTGTCCGGCGCAACGGCAGGAACGGCTGCGCCATTTCGTCAGCCGCGGCGCGCTCGATATCGAGGGGCTGGGCGACAAGACCATCCGCGAATTCCTCGATCTCGGCTGGATTGCCGAGCCGGCCGATATCTTCCGTCTTGCCGCGCATCGCGAGGAATTGCTTGGCCGGGAGGGGTGGAAAGAGAAGTCGGTCGACAATCTGCTCGACGCGATCGAAGCGAAGCGCGCACCCGATCCGGTGCGACTGCTGTTCGGGCTCGGTATCCGGCATGTCGGCGTGGTCACCGCGCGCGACCTGCTCAAGCGCCATGCTACCCTGCCGGAGATCAAGGCACTGGCCGATGAGATCATCGCGCTCCGCGACAGCATCGTTCCTGCGCTGGCGGAGGACGAACAGAAATTCCGTGCGCGGCGCGACAAGGCGATCGCCGAGCATATCGGCGTCGACAATGTCGGTGCCGCGGTCGGCAATGCGCTGGCCGATTTCTTCCATGAGCCGCACAATCGCGCGGTATGGGATGACCTGCTGGCGGAAGTCAGCCCGCCCGCGTTCGTCTTCAAGGCGCGCGAATCACGCGTCAGCGGCAAGACCGTGGTGTTCACCGGCAGCCTGGAAACGATGAGCCGCGACGAGGCCAAGGCGCAGGCCGAAGCGCTCGGCGCGCGTGTGTCGGGTTCGGTGTCGGCGAAGACCGATCTGGTGGTCGCTGGGCCGGGCGCGGGGTCGAAGCTCAAGAAGGCAGCCGAACTCAATGTGGAGGTCATTGATGAGGCCGGATGGGCCGCAATCGTCGCAGCTGCGAGTTGATGCTTTTTTGCAACGCAGCATGGCTTAATCCACAGTAATCTCATCGCGCTCTTGCGTTGTCATTGAACCGAAATATTCAGTCTCCATGGGCCCTCGCGACGGTGAAACAACGCCGCGCTCAACAGCGACTCGCGCCCAAAGGGGAATATAATGCGGACTCAATTTCTAATTGGCGTGGCTGCGGCCGCGATCATGCTTCCGGGGGCAGCCTATGCGCAGTCGACCGGTACGGCGGACTTCGAAGGCGACATCGTCATCACCGCCACCAAGACCAAGGGCGTCGGCGGAGTCGTGATTCCCGATACGCCGAAGACCAAGGTTCAACTCGATCAGGCGTTCATCGCGCGCCAGACTCCCGGCCAGTCGATCGACGAAATCATCAACTCGCTTCCGGGCGTCAGCTTTCAGAGCCAGGATCCGTACGGCTCGTCGGGCGGCCGCCTGACCATCCGCGGCTTCGGTCCGGACCGCATCTCGCAGACCGTCGACGGCATTCCGCTCAACGATACCGGCAACTATGCGATCTATTCGAACCAGCAGATCGATCCCGAACTGATCGACAGCGTCAACGTCAGCCTCGGCTCGACCGACGTCGACAGCCCGACCGCGTCGGCCTCGGGTTCGACGGTCAACTATCGCACCATCACGCCGACCGACCAGTTCGGCGTCCGGGTGGTCGGCTCGATCGGCGACCTCAATTATTTCCGCGTCTTCGGTTTGGTCAACACGGGTACCTTCACCTCGTTCGGCACCAAGGCGTGGTTCTCGGCCACCAGCGCGACCAACAACGTCCTGTTCAGCAATTTCGGCCAGATCAATAAGAACGCCTATAACTTCAAGATCTATCAGCCGCTGGGCAGCAATGGCGACTTCATCGCGGTCGCCGGCAACTGGAACGTGAACCGCAACACCAACACGCCCGACTATCCGCTGCGGCTGGATCCGACCCGTGTCGTCGGCAGCGGCACCGGCAATCGCTTCCCGCGTAATTTCGATGAAGCCTGGCTGCACACCTCTCCTTGCCAGACGGCCGCGGCGCGACCGGGCCTGGCAGATACGCCGAACACCTGCGGCACGCTGTTCGAGCAGAACGTCAACCCGTCGAACACCGGCAGTTTGCGGTTCAGCTCGCGCTTCACGCTGGCTCATGGCCTCGTCCTGACCGTCGATCCGACGATCCAGTACGTCAAGGCGAACGGTGGTCTGTACGGCGTCGTCGGCCGCGAGCAGGCCGGGCCGGCCGGTCGTTACGGGTTCATCGGTGGCACCTATTACACTGGCGTCGACCTGAATGGGGACGGTGACACGCTCGATCGAGTGGAGCTCGACGGCACTAGCCAGACGATTACGCATCGCTACACGATCCTGAGCTCGCTGCGCTGGGATATCACCGATACGCAGACCTTCCGCCTGACCTATACGCACGATTATGGTCGTCACCGGCAGACGGGCGAACTCGGCAAGCTGCAGGCCAATGGTCAGCCGTTCGATGTGTTCCCGATCAACTCGCCGATCGCCGCTGCGAACGGCGGCCTGATGGAAAAGCGCAATCGCAAGTCGTACGCGGTCCTCGATCAGGTGTCGGGCGAATATCGTGGCGAATTCGGTGGGTTGACGGTGAACCTCGGTGTCCGCGCGCCGTGGTTTAAGCGTAATCTGCACCAGAATTGCTTCACCACCAGCGCGAGCGGTTTCGTCGATTGCATCGCCGGCACCAGCGCCGACGTTGCCGCCTATGCGACAGCCAATCCGTATTCGTACAATGCGACGACGAATGTGGTGACCGGCTATCAGGCGCCGCAATTCCGTCAGTTCACCTATAATCGTGTGCTGCCCAGCGCCGGCCTGACCTACAAGCTTGGCGGCGGTCTCTCGGTCTATGCCAGCTATTCGAAGGGCCTGCAGGTTCCGGGCACGGATAACCTGTATCAGCAGTTCTACTATCCGGTCGGCGTCGGCACGCCGAAGCCGGAAACGACCGACAATTTCGATGCCGGCTTCCGCTATTCGACCAGCAAGGTCCAGGCGTTCGTCGGTGGCTGGTACACCATCTTCACCAACCGCCTGGCGTCGTCCTACGATCCCGTGCTGGACCAGACGGTCTATCGCAACCTGGGCAAGGTGGACAAATATGGTGTGGATGCGAGCATCTCGTATCGCCCGATCGAGCAACTGACGCTCTATGCCTTCGGTTCGTACCTGAAGTCGAAGATCAAGGACGACGTGCTGGGCGGCGTCTGCTCTGCGTCGAACGTGACCTATCATACCTTCGGGTGCTCGACGTTGGGTGCCGACTATTATTTGAGGACTGCGGGCAAGCGTGAGGCGGGTGCACCAACCTATACGCTCGGCGCGCGTGCGCAGGTCGATGTCGATCCGTTCGAACTCGGCATGCAGGTGAAGCGGACCGGCCCGCGTTACGTCAACGATCAGAACGTGGCGATCTACAGCTCGATCGACACTGGCAATCCGACGACGACCGTCCTTTATGGTGCGAAGACGCCAGCCTATACCGTCGTTGATCTGGATGCCCGCGTTAACTTGGGCTTCCTCGGTTTGAACAAGACGACTTACGTCCAGTTCAACGTGACCAACCTGTTCAACCAGTTCTACGTCGGCAACCTCGGCAACCCGAACAGCTCGTACACCAGCGTGCCGTTCGCGTACCTCGGCTCGCCGCGTACCGCGTCGGTCTCGCTGAACGTTCAGTTCTGATCCGACCGATCGACTCACTAAAGAGCGCCGTTCCTGTCTTCCGACAGGGGCGGCGTTTTCTTTTTTCCCGGTGACGGACAGTCTGAGGATCGTCCGCCGCTGCGCGATGATGGGAGCGTTAGGCTCGGATCGTTCGCAATCCCAGCCAGCGGGCGATGCCCGACCAGCGTTTCAGCCCGTGCTCGACCGCGAGCACAACCAGCAGCGAAGCGCCGAACAGCGGCATCGCCAGTCCAAGCGCAATGACCGTGGCGATCAGCGCTCCACCAAAGCGCGGGCGCGAGAGCGGCAAGGGCGCGCCGAGCCGTCCAGATGGGCGCCGCCGCCACCACGAGATCGCTGCCGATACGCTAAGCGTCATCAGCATCAGCGCGCCGAGCGTGATCAGCACTTGATTGGCGATGCCGAATAGCTGCCCCTCATGCGTCGCGATGCCGTACCCAACCGCACGGTCGATCCAGTGGCGCTCACCGAAGTCCTTGCGGGCGAGCACCGCGCCCGTCGCACCGTCGACCACTGCTTGGGCGCGCAACGGCCGATCCGCGGCATCGGATGAGACGGTCCAGCCGCGCGGCTCCTTGCCGGGCGGCGACACCAAAACCGGCGGCGCAAAGTGCAGCGCGGTCGCCGCGGCGACGGCGCGGTTCAGCTCTCCCGCGCGATAACCCTGGTGCACCATCGCCATGCCCATATGGCCGGCATGCTCGTCGAGCATCGCGTCGTCCGACGGCTTGCGCCCGCCGATCGTCCAGTCGACTGGCCCGTCTAGCGTGCCGGTCACCGACCGTATCTCCTTGAAATAGCTGCCCCATGCCTTCGCCCAGGGTAGGCCGGTGGCGATCACGAACAGCGCCAGCAGCGACACCCAGATACCCGTCACCGCATGCAAATCGCGCCAGAACAATCGGCGGCCGCCCGACAGGCGGGGATATAGGATTCCCGCCAAGCCCTTCCGTCCGCGCGGCCACCAGAGATAGAGGCCGGTCAGGATCATCACGAGCGTCCAACAGGCGGCGATCTCGACGATGTAGCTGCCCCAGGCGCCGGCCAGCAATTCGCCGTGCAGGCGCGACACGATTTGCATCGGTCGATCGTCTTCGGTCACGACCTTGAGCGGCGTGAGCCTGTAGGGATCGACATAGACACGCCGATCGCCGCCATCGGTGCCGACCAGGACTCGCACGGCCGACCTGTCCGATGGCGGCAGTTCGTATTTGTGCAGCCGCGATCCAGGCACTGCCGCCACGGCGGCCGCGGCGATCGCCTCGGGCGTCGCGCGGGCCGCGGTGGGGACGACCGAATCGTAAGGCCGGTCTAGCCACGCCTCGATCTGCGGCCGCCAAGCATAGATGCTGCCGGTGATCGCCAGCCACAGCACGAAAGGGACGCAGAACATCCCCGCATAGAAATGCCAGCGCCAGACTGCATTGTACCAACGCGAGCCGGGTAGCCTGACGCTCATAGCTTGATCGTCAGGTCGGCGTGGAAGCTGCGCTGCGGGAAGGGGTGGAACAGGAAGTATTTGTCATTATTGACATTATCCACGCCAAGCCCGAGCATATACTTCTTCGCGACGACAAATTGGGCGCGCAGATCGACGACGAAGAATTTGTAGAAGCCCTGATAGGTGTTCCCGACCACGTCGCTATTGTCGAGCGTGCCATAGAGCCGGCTCGAATAGCGTGCCGCCGCCGACAACGACACGCCGTCGACCGGCCGCCAGGTTGCGACCGCGTTCGCTTTCCAGCGCGGCACCGTCGGGATCAGCTTGCCGACCGCTGCGGGAAGACCGGGATCGGCGCGCGTCGTCGCGTCGGCATAGGTGACGCTGCCCGACAGGTCGACGCGGGGGATCAGGTCGTTGCGGACGACGGCCAATTCCACCCCACGCGCCCGCGTACGGTCGACATTCTGGACGAAGCTTGCGGTCAGTGTCCCGCCGCCGACCGCCGCAATGGTGCCGGTCTGCGAGATGAGCGCGTCGGTCACGACCTCGTTGAACAAGGACAGGCGGATCGATCCCTTTGTGTCGGTATGTTCGATCGCGAGTTCGGCGGAACGCGCGTGTTCGGGCTTGAGGTCGGGATTGGGGAGAGCGCCGAGCACGCCACTGGTGACGAGTTGATAGAGTTCGCCGACCGTCGGGAAGCGCCAGGCATCGCCATAGGACAGCTGCACCTTCCATTTGTCAGCGGGCTTCCAGGCCAACGACGCCTTGGGCGAGAAGCGGGCGGTCGAGCGTTCGGATTGGATATTGGATACAATCGGCGAGGCCGAGAAATTGACCCCGTCATAGGCGCGCCACCATTCGTAGCGCCCGCCGAGCGTCAGCGTCAGCTTGGGCAGCAGGTCGAGCGCGTCCTGCGCCCATAGAGCGGCGGTGCGCGTCTTGCCCAGCGATTGCTGGTTCAGCACGCCGTCGGCGCCCTTGATCCAGTCGGTCGTCGCATAGCGATTGCTTGCCAGCACGAAACGGTCCCAATGCGCGCCGGCGCTCAGCACGTTGCCGCCGCGGCTCCAGGCCAGCTTGGCATCGAGCGTGTCCCAGCCGGTGCCGTCGAGCCGCGTGACGTTGCCGGCGCCGCCCGACAAGGCGGCGGGCAGGGCGCCGGTCGGCACCCGCTGTTCGTCATGGGCGAAGCGGTACCGCGTTCCGATCACTTGCCAGTCGATGCCGCCGGCCGATCCGCCGAGCGACACAGCGTGCGACCAGTGGCGCTGGCGCGACGCATAGGTTCCGCTGGCGAACGACGCCGAGGGATAAACGGGCAGGCCGGTCGCGGTCGCCGTCAGATAGCTCTCCGCGCTGGCATTGGTGCGGTTGAGGAACAGGCCGCCGACATAGGTCAGGCGAATATTGCTGCTCAGGTCGAGCGCGGCCTTGAGTTTGAGGCGATCCTGCCCCTGGCGCTCTATCCCACTCGATCCCAGGATGGTGATCGGCTGTCCCGTCCGGTTGCGGTCGGGGATCGCGCCGACCACGCCCGGACCCGCGGCGCCGGTGACATAGCCGATCGGCTGCGAACGACTCGTGACGTGATCGTAGCTCGCGAACAGTGCCAGCGGGCCGAAGCGATCGCCGATCGTCAGGCCGGCCTGATAGGCCGGATAGGTATTGCGGCGCCCATAGAGGTCGAACGTCTGCACGCTCACGCCCCCCGTGGCCGTCGCCTCGAGTTCGTCGGGCAGGCGCGTGGTGATATTGACCACCGCGCCGATAGAATTGCCCGGATAGGCGGCTGAGAATGGCCCATACAGCACGTCGATCCGCGCGACCTCTTGCGGACTGACCGCGCTCCAGCGCGGGCTTGCCGAGGTATTGTTGTTGCCGATCAATGCCGAGAGCAACGCGCCGTCGGCATAGACCAGGCTGCGCGCGCTGGCGCCCAGGCCCGCGGTGCGCGTCGCCAGCGGCGCCTGGGTGTCGCCGATATGGCGTTTGCGCACGATCAGGCTGGGCAGATATTTGATCGTGTCCTCGACGTTCATCGCGTTGACTGTCCGCGCGATGGTGTCGGCGTCGACCGACGCCCGGGTCGAAGGCGCGTTCTCGATCGTCTGTTGCTGGCGTTGCGCGGTGATCAATATGTCGTCGCGGCGGTCGTCACCCGGCGCGGGCTCGTCGGCGGCATGCGCGGGCAGCGCGATGCTGCTCGCCATCACGGCGAGCGAGGCGCACCACAGGGTGCGCTTGGCAATAGTCACAATCATTCCCCTTACTGAATCGCTCAAGCTGCCGGAGGCAGCGTCGGTTCAGGTGAGGGAAGGCGGTCCGGTGGCGGGAGGCGGGGGCGCGGCGAGGCCGCGGCCGGGGACGGCGTCGATCGGATCGAGCGTCGGTGCGGCTTCGGGAGTGAAGATCGGTGCGGCCAGCGCAACGAGCGTCGGCGGCGCATCGGCGGTGCCGAGTCCCGAAAAGGCGCAGGCATGATCGCCGGGCTGGCTTTTGCCCGGCGCCTTGTGGTGCAGCTTGCCGTCCGGGGACAACACCATCGCGTCGTCCGGTCCGGTGCCGTTGCAGACGGTGATCTCGATCCCGCCGGCGGCGTTGACCACCGGCATCCACCCTTCAGGAGCGACGCTGCGCGCCAGCAACGCGGCCACCAGCAACAGCAGCCAGCCGAAGCGGCGGCCAAGCGTGTCGGGGCGGATGGCGGGATTCATTACGGGGCTGCTCCTAGGCAAAAGACCGCGCCGACGCCATGGGTATTCCTACCCATGGACAGCCGCGCACAGGCGATGCTTTGCGTGACCGGTCCGGCCGGTATAAAGGGGCCAGCCCGATGGCCACGATTTCGTCCCCCGTGCCGGCTGCGGCCGACACCTCACTGACGGACCAGAAGCGCCGCTTCTGGACTCCCGCGATCTTTTCGCGCCCGTTCTTCGAGGACAAGAGCCGCGCCTTCTGGACGCTGCAGGGCGTGGGTTGGGGCGGCTATCTGCTGCTCCGCTCGGTATCGTCGGTGTCGAACGGCGCACCGATGTCGGCGTTGATCCCGGGGATCATCGAATCGATCGTCGGCTATTGCATCACGTTGCTGCTCTCAACGCTGTACGGTTATTATCGCCGCCTGCCGCGGATCAGCGCGATCCTGTTGACCGTGGTGACGCTGGCCGGTGCGACCTTCCTGGCGGCGGTGCTCAACGGCTTTTCCTACAGCATCATGAAGGACAATCCGGGGCTCAATCTCGGCCTGGTGTTCGGCCAGTTGTTCCTCAATTTCACCGTGCTGGCGGGCTGGTCGGCGCTCTATTTCGGGATCAATTTCTACCTGATCGTCGAACAGCAAGCGGACCAGCTGCTGGTGCTCGGCAACCAGGCGTCGTCGGCGCAGCTCGCGATGCTGCGCTATCAGCTCAACCCGCATTTCCTGTTCAACACGCTCAATTCGATCTCGACCCTGGTGCTGCTCAAGGAAACCGAGCGTGCCAATGCGATGCTGTCGCGGCTGGCCGATTTCCTGCGCTTCACCTTGATCTACGAGCCGACCGCGAACGTGACGGTGGCGCAGGAGGTGCACACGCTCAAACTCTATCTCGAGATCGAGAAGATGCGGTTCGAAAAGCGCCTGCGCCCGGTATTCGAGATCGATCCCCGCGCCGAACGCGCGCGATTGCCCTCGCTGTTGCTCCAGCCATTGGTCGAAAATGCGATCAAATATGCGGTCACGCCGAGCGAGGAGGGGGCGGAAATCGCAGTTTCGGCACGTCTCGTCGGCGAACGGGTCCGGATTACCGTGTCGGACACTGGCCCCGGCTTGATCGAGAACAAGTTAGGGCCGAGCCTTTCAACTGGCGTGGGGCTCGCCAATATAAGAGATCGGTTGGCTCAGGCGTACGGACCTGACCACCGTTTCGATGCTCGGTCTACACCAGGGGGCGGCTTTGCTGTGGAGATCGAGATTCCGTACCAGTTGGAAGATCCGAATAGAGAGGCCGCATGACCATAAGAACCATCCTGGTGGACGACGAAGCGCTCGCGATCCAGGGGCTCGAACTCCGCCTTCAGGCGCATGACGATGTCGAGATCATCGACCGTTGCGCCAACGGGCGCGAGGCGATCCGCAGTATCAAGACCAATAAACCCGATCTGGTGTTTCTCGATATCCAGATGCCGGGATTCGACGGCTTTTCGGTGATCCAGGGCCTGATGGAGGTCGAGCCGCCGCTGTTCGTCTTCGTCACCGCTTATTCCGACCACGCCATTCGCGCGTTCGAGGCGCAGGCAACCGACTATCTGGTCAAGCCGGTGGAGGAATCCCGCCTTGCCGACACGCTCGACCGCGTACGTCAGCGGTTGAGCGAGAAGCGCACCGCTGAGGAAGTCGGAAAATACAAGGAAGCGCTGGCTGAGGTCGCGCCCGAAGCAGCCGAAGAGATTGCCGATGGTGGCGAGGTATCGTCCAACCGCTTCGAGAAGCTCATCAACATCAAGGATCGCGGCAAGATCTTCCGCGTCGATGTCGACACGATCGAAGTGGTCGAAGCGGCGGGCGATTACATGTGCATCAAGACCGGCGACAACACGCTGATCCTGCGCCAGACGATGAAGGACCTGGAAAAGCGGCTCGACCCGCGCCGGTTCCAGCGCGTCCATCGCTCGACCATCGTCAATCTCGACCTCGTCCGCCAGGTCAAGCCGCATACCAATGGCGAATGCTTCCTGGTGCTCGATTCGGGCGGCCAGGTGAAGGTGAGCCGCAGCTATCGCGACGTGGTGGCGCGGTTCGTCCACTAGAGCCGAGCGGGGAGGGTCGCATCGGCTCTCCCCGCTCGCTCCACCGGATTCCAGTCGCTTGACCAGTGCGGAACAAATTGGCAACAAATGCCGGTGCCTACGGGAGAATCGTCATGTCCGCCTTTGAAACTTTCACCGCGCTTCACGTTCCTGGCGATCCGCTGATCATCTACAATTGCTGGGATCCGGGCAGCGCGGTGGCGATCGCCAAGGCGGGCGCGAAAGCGATCGCGACGGGTAGCTACGGCGCCGCCGGATCGCTCGGTTTCGGCGATGGCGAGAAAGTCCCACTCGACCTCGTGTTCGACAATGCGACGCGGATCATGAACGTCGTCGACGTGCCCGTCTCGATCGATTTCGAGAGCGGTTACGCCCGGGATGAGGCCGGAATCACGGCCAATCTGGCGAGCCTGGCCGCGACCGGTGCGGTCGGGTGCAATTTCGAGGATTCGGTGATCGGCGGCGATGGCGTCTATCCCATCGCGACCCAGGCCGACCGCGTCGCCGCGGCGCGCAAGGGCGCGGGCCCTGCTTTCTTCATCAATGCGCGGATCGACCTCTATCTGCGCGCGCCGGCCGAGCAGCACAACGCGTCGATGCTCGACGAAACCGTCGACCGCGCGGCGGCCTATATGGCGGCGGGCGCTAGCGGCATCTTCGTCCCGGGCCTGCGCGACACCACAGCGATCGCCGAGATCGTCAAGCGCACCGGTGCGCTGATCAACGTCATCCCAGGCCCAGGCGCGCCGACCAAGCCGCTCGCCGATGCCGGCGTCGCGCGGGTCAGCTATGGCGGCAGCCCGTGGTTCGCCGCGATGGCCTGGCTGGAAGAGCACGCGCGAGCCGCGATCGATTGGAAAGGCTGATCTCCCCTCCCGCTTGCGCGTGCGAGGTGAAGAGCGCGGGGCGCTCTTCACCTCGCACGGGGCTGGGGGAGGGCCTGTTTCCTCCACCGCATTGATATCCCGACGCGCCCTCCCCCTAACCCCTCCCGTAAACGGGAGGGGAATGAGGAGTTAGTCCAACGGCAGCTTGTCCGCCTCGGTCACGCCGAGATCGGTCGCGGTGAACAACGCATGCAGCGTGATACCACGCTCGGCGAGATTGGCATCCGCGCCCTGTTCGCGGTCGAGGATGACGATCGCATCCTTCATGATGCCGCCCGCCGCTTCGATCTGCTCGGCCGCCTTGAGGATCGATCCGCCGCTGGTCGCGACGTCGTCGATCAGCACGACATGCTTGCCCTGCAGCGTCTCGCCGCCGCTATCGTCGAGGCCCTCGACCATCAGCGACGTGCCATGTGCCTTGGCCGCCTTGCGCACGAACACCGCACCGATCGGGCGACCGACGTCCCAGCTCAATGCCGCGATCCCGCCGAGCAGCGGCACCGCGCCCATTTCCAGCCCGGCGACATAATCGGCATCGAGCCCGTCGAGCACCGACAATAGCCCGCGCGCGCATTGCGCGGCGCCTTCGGGCGTCATCATCGTCGCCTTCATGTTGAAATAGATGCGGCTGCGCTTGCCCGAGACAAGCAGGAAATCGCCGCGCTTCAGCGTGCGCGTTGCAAGAAGGGTGCGAAGGGCTTCGCGGTCGTACGGGGCGGCCATGGATCCTCACAGGACAAAGGGAAGGAGCGCGGCCGCGACCGGCAGCACCCCTCCTTCGATCAACCCCGGCGGGGCGTCAACCGGCTGCGGTCAGGTCGCCGGGTTGAAACGGTCGAGGAACTTCTTGACCTCCTGCATCAGCTGCACGCGATCGGCTTCGCGCAACAGATTGTGCGTATTGAGCGGCTGTTCGAGGTAGAAGAAGTCCTTGCCTTCCACTTTCCCCGCTTTTTTCAGCCGCGCCACCAGATCGCGCGCCTGGGCGGGCGGGACGCGGACGTCCTTGGCCCCCTGGACGATCAGGATCGGGATCGAATATTTTTCCGGATGAAGACCGGGTGACGCGTCTTCCAGGTCGCCGCTCGCCGACCCCATGCCCATCTTCGCGCCATAGCGGCCGAGATACGATTTGTCGTACCGCTGCATCGCGATCAGGTCGTGGACGCCGGCGCCGCTGATAGCGCAGCGATATTTGTCGCCATCCCGCTCTGCGGCACGCGATGCCGCATAGCCGCCATAGGACCAGCCGAACATGCAGACACGCTTGGGATCGGCGATTCCCTGGCCGGCGAGCCAGGGAATGGCGTCGTTCAGATCATCCTGCATCCGATAGCCCCAGGCCTTTTCGGACGCCTTCTCCCAATCGCTGCCATAGCCGGTCGAGCCGCGATAATTGGGCTGGATCACGACATAGCCGAGCTCGGCGAGCGATTGCGCCCAGCCATAGGCATCCCAGTCGGCATCGTCGCGAGCCCAAGGACCGCCATGCGGCAACACGATCAGTGGCAGATTCCTTTGACCGGACCGATGGCGCGGCATGGTCAGGATCGCTTCGATCTTCTTCCCGTCCGATGCCGGATAGGTCACGACCGACACCGGATTGAGCATCGCGTCCTTCAGCGTGTCGTTGCCGTAAGCGAAGCGCCCGATGCCTCCCGACACCGTATCGAAAATGTACCAGGTCTCAGCCTGTCCCATCTTCGCGACGCGGAACAGGATCGTCTCGCGCTTGGCATCGGCGGTCGCGATCAACACGTTGTCCTTGCCGAAGCTTTCCTCGAGCAGGCCCTGAATCTCTTTCATCCGCGGATCGAAATAGGTCCAATGCTCGCGACCGGTCGTATAGGTCACGCCGAGCAACGCGGAGCGATCGGGGGTCAGTGCAGCCCCCCCGATATCATATCCCGGCACACCGAAGACCTTCTTGCCCAGCTTCATCGTGGCAAGGTCGAATTCGTACAGCGAGCGATATCCGCCGTCCTTGCCATAAGCGTAGGCCTTGGTGCCGCCCGCCAGGAAAAGCGAGGGTATGGCGAGTTCGCCATAGCGATCGGGCGTCCCGTCGAAGATCTTCTTCAACTGCTGGCTTGTGCCGGTGCGATAATAGACCTGCATTTTGCCCGAATCCGCGTCGCGGGCGGTGCCAATGCGCACGACGCCGTCGGCATCGGCGGTCCAGTCTTCGATCACCGCGTTATGCGGCATCACGGTCGTCGTATTTCCCGTATCGAGATCCACGTCGATGACTTCCGGATTTCCGGTCAGTTCGGTATCCGGACCGCGCGTCGAGTTGGTGTCCCATAGAATACGCTGAAGCAGCATGTGCGGCTTGCCCGAGTTGGACAGCCACAACATTTCGGTGGAGCCGATCGACTTGTCCCACCCGAGGGGGAGTATCTTTTTGGTCGTGCGGTTGTACGAAGCGTAGCGGACGTCGTCGATCCAACGTCCGTAGAAATTCTCGCGTGTATCGAATGTGATGACCAGATGATCGGCGTCGGCCCAGCGATAGTCGACGATCTGGCGATCACCTTCCTTGTCCTTGATCGCCTCACCGTTGCGGGCGATGACCTCGGCCTTGGCCTCGCCCGGCTTCACCGGCACGATCGCGAGCACTTGTTCGCCGCTGGCCCTGATCCGCGTTGCGATCCATTTGCCGTCGGGGCTCATGCGCGGCTGGGTGATCATCGGAAACTGCGCCAGGACCTCCAGCGGAACGGTCTTGGTCGCCCAATCGCTACTTGCCGGCGGCATTTGCCCCGACGCCATTGTCCCGGCCAAGACGATCGATGCCGCCGCGCCAAGCACCACGCGATGAAGTGTCTTCATGAAAGGCTGCCCCCTGCCTCTATCAATGATCGACTAGTAACGCACATCCGTGACAGGCAACATATTGCCCACGTCGGATATGCCGTCACGACGGATTATATTTGGTCAGGAACGCCTCGAGTTCCTCCAGGAATTGCAGCCGGTCGGCCTGGCGCGTGAAATGGTGGTCGCCCAGAGGCTGCTCGACATAGCGATAGGTCGCGCCCGCGGCTTTCAGTCTCTCGACCATTTCGCGCGATTGCTTGACCGGCACGACCTGATCGGTCTTGCCGTGCATGATCAGGATCGGCGTCGAGAAATCCGCGGCGAAGTTGATCGGCGAGACCGCCTTCAAATCGGGAGCCTGCTTGCGCAGATAGTCCTTGTTGCGGCCGCCGTTGAGGAACGATCCGTCGTAGCGCAGCATCGCCGTCATGTCGGACACGCCCGCAAAGGACACCGCGCAGCGATAGACGCCCTTGTCGCGTTGCGCCGCGCGAAATGCCGCATAGCCGCCATAGGAAGCACCGACGATGCACACGCGCTTGGGGTCGGCGATCCCCTGTTTCGCGGCCCAGCCGACCGCATCGACCAGATCGTCCTGCATTTTCAGGCCCCATTGGCCTTCGCCGAGCTTGTTGAACTTGGTGCCGAAGCCGGTCGAGCCGCGATAATTGGGCTGGAGCACGGCGTAACCGCGGCTCGCCAGGAATTGCGTCCACCAATCCCATTCTTCGTCGTCGCGAACCGCCGGGCCGCCATGCGGCATCAGGATCAGTGGGAGGTTCTTCGCCTCGCGTCCCCTGGGCAATGTCAGCACCGCGGACATTTCGGTCCCGTCGCGTGCGGTGTAGCGGACGGTCTTGACCGGCGCATAGGTCCTGGTGCCGAGCGTAGAGTTGATCGTCGCGAAGACCGACATTCGCCCGTCGGCTGGACGATAGAGATAATAGGCCCCGGCGCTATCGGCCGCGCCGATATGCACGATCAACACGCTGAGGTCGCTGCTCCACGACACGATATCGGGCCACAGATTGGGGACCGCTTTGTCGAGATCGGCCTGAACCTGCGCCAGCGTCGGGTCGAGCCACTTCGTGCGCGATCGCGTGTCGGTATATTGGAATCCCATCAGCTTCGTGCCCGTCGGGTCGAGAAAGGGCCCGTCAACGTCATAGCCTGGGGAATCGAAGATCTTGGCGCCGATCTTCATCGTGTCGAGATCGAAATCGTAGACCGCGTCGAACCCGTCGGCATCATCGATCGCAATCGCCTTGCCCGATTGCGGCAGGATCAATGCCGGCAAGGTGCTGAGCGTGCTGCCCTTGCCGGTGGTGCGAGCGATCGTTTTCAGCGAGCCTCCGGCTTGTGTGCGGTACAGCGTGCGGTACGATCGCCGATCATCGTCATAGGCGATGCCCATCCTGACCGTTCCGGCAGTATCGGCATACCAGTCCATCACGTTGGTGGTCGAAGCCTGGACGATCTTGCTCTTGCCGGTCGAGACGTCGAAGTCGCGCACCTGCGGCCAGAAATTCTCGTCCATATAGATCGAGTTCTGCATTGCGATCAGGACATGTGGACTGCCGTCGCGCGCGATCCACAATATATCGGCGCCATTCTGGCCGGTCGTCGGTGTCGCCAGGACATTGATCTTGCCGCCATCGGCTCGGACACCGAACGCGCGACTGACATACCAGCTGTCGCCCTCAACCGGCTGCATCTCTCCGGCGCGGAGCAACAGCCAGTCGTTGTTGACCCATTTCCAGCTGGTCAGCTCGAAATCGCCCGGATCGAGCAGCTTGAGCTTGGTGGTGTCGGCGAGCGGGATGATCGCCAGTCGCATCTTGCCCTGGATCGCGATCCGCGCGGCGATGCGCGTACCGTCGGGCGACAGCGACGGCGCCTCGATGAACGGCAATTGCGCGAAGGCGGCGGCGGGAGGTGGGCCAGCGTTGGCCGCGGCCGATGCTGGCTTTGATTCCGGTGACGGTGCCACCGGCTTGGCGTCTTGCGCCGACGCCGCGGTGATGGCTGGAAACAGCGCGGCTGCCGCCGCAATCGATATGATACGTCCGAACATGGCTTTCCCCCCGGTGCCCCATGCCAGTCTAGCAACGAAAAAGGGGCAGACAAGCTGCCCCTGATCCACTTTTATGTCCGAAAAGAACGATATGCCCCGTCCGACGCAACGGCCGGACGGGGCATTATCGCTTAGCCGACGCCGTGCGCGGCCAGCGCCGCGAGCAGCAGCAACGCGACGATGTTGGTGATCTTGATCATCGGGTTGACCGCAGGGCCGGCCGTATCCTTGTACGGATCGCCCACGGTATCGCCGGTGACCGCGGCCTTATGGGCTTCGGAGCCCTTGCCGCCGTAATTGCCGTCTTCGATATACTTCTTGGCATTGTCCCAGGCACCGCCGCCCGAGGTCATCGAGATGGCGACGAACAGGCCGGAGACGATCACGCCGAGCAGCATCGCGCCGACCGTGGCGAAGCCCTCCTCACGATTGGCGACCGCCTGGATGACGAAGAACACCACGACCGGACTCAGCACCGGCAACAGCGATGGGATGATCATTTCCTTGATCGCCGCCTTCGTCACGATGTCGACGGTGCGACCGTAATTGGGGCGGCTGGTCCCTTCCATGATCCCCTTGTCCGCGGCGAACTGCGCACGAACGTCCTCGACCACCGATCCCGCCGCCCGGCCGACCGCGGTCATGCCGAACGCGCCGAACAGATAGGGAAGCAGCGCGCCGAGCAACAACCCGACGATGACATAGGGATTGCTCAGCTCGAAGTTGATCTTCCCGATGCCGAGCTGCGTCGCATAGCGATCGAGGTCGGTCGTATAGGCGCCGAACAGCACGAGTGCGGCGAGCGCCGCAGATCCGATCGCATAGCCCTTGGTCACCGCTTTGGTCGTGTTGCCTACTGCGTCGAGCGCATCGGTACGGTGCCGCACGTCGTCGGGCAGCCCCGCCATTTCGGCAATGCCGCCGGCATTGTCGGTGACCGGGCCGTAAGCGTCGAGCGCGACCACCATGCCGGCGAGCGCGAGCAGCGAAGTGGCGGCGAAGGCCACACCGATGATCCCGGCCAGCTGGTACGTCGCGATCACCGCGACGACGATGACGAGCGTCGGCAGCGCGGTCGATTCGAGGCTGATCGCCAGCCCCTGGATGACGTTGGTGCCGTGGCCGGTGGTCGACGCCTTGGCGATCGACTTGACCGGGCGATAATTGGTGCCGGTGTAATATTCGGTGATCCACACCAGCAGGCCGGTCACCGCCAGGCCGATCAGCATGCAATAGAAGAGCGACATGCCGGTGAAGCTCTTGTCGCCGACCGTGCCGATCGCGGCGTTGAGGTCGCCGAGCACCCATTTCTCGGCGCCGAAGATGGCGAAGGCCGAGAGGACGACGGTGGTCCAGAACCCCTTGTACAACGCGCCCATGATCGACTCGCCCTTGCCGAGCCGGACGAAATAGGTGCCGATGATCGAGGTGATGATGCACACGCCGCCGACGATCAGCGGCAGTGCCATCAGCGCGAACAGATTGGGCGCGCCCGACAGCAGCAGCGCGATCGACACCATCGTCAGGCCGATCGTGACGACATAAGTCTCGAACAGGTCGGCGGCCATGCCGGCGCAATCGCCGACATTGTCGCCGACATTGTCCGCGATCGTTGCAGGGTTGCGGGGATCGTCCTCGGGAATGCCCGCTTCGACCTTGCCGACCAGGTCGGCGCCGACGTCCGCGGCCTTGGTGAAGATACCGCCGCCCAGACGTGCGAAGATCGAGATCAGCGAGGCGCCGAAGGCCAGCGCGGTCAGCGCGGCGACGATCTCATGATCGCCCGGCTCGAGATGCTTGACCCCGGTCAGGTACCAGAAGATGCCGGCGATCGAGAGCAGACCGAGGCCCGCCACCAGCATGCCGGTGATCGCGCCCGAGCGGAACGCCATGGTCAGCCCGCCCTGCAGCGAGGTGCGCGCGGCCTCCGCGGTCCGCACGTTGGCGCGAACCGAGATGTTCATGCCGATGAACCCGGCGATGCCCGACAGTACCGCGCCGATCAGGAACGCCACGGTCGACAAGAGGCCGAGCGTGAAGAACAGGATCACGGCGACGATGACGCCGACGATCGCGATGGTGGTATATTGGCGGCCGAGATAGGCCTTGGCGCCTTCCTGAATGGCGGCGGCGATATCTTGCATCTTCTCGTTGCCGGCCGGCGCGCGGAGCACCTGCTGACTGGTGATGAAGCCATAGACTACGGCGATCAGGCCGCAGACGATGGCCGCATAGACAATCGTCATTCCTCTTCCCCTATTAGACACGTAGCGCCGAATGGCGCTCGCGAACTTTCCCGAAGGTGGGCAGGAGGTATAAGCGGGGATCGAGAGAGCGCAAGCGCCCTAAAGTTCAGTGCTGAAACCCCAGTCTGGAGGGCAGTGGGATGGGCTCGCCCTGCCAAGTGAGCACGATTCCATTGCCTTCATAGAAGTGGCCTACCCGAAACGCGCCGACAGGCGGCTCGTCGGCGGCCGGCAAGGCGAACAGAAGTTCATAATCGTCCCCAGCGGTTGCCGCAGCGAGGTGCGCAGCGAGATCGGCGCCGGCAAAGGCCAGATAGTCCGGAGAGAGGGGCAAAGCGGCGAGTTCGATGGTGACCGCCAGGCCCGAGGCTGCGGCTATGCGGCTCGCGTCGATCAACAACCCGTCCGACACATCCATCATCGCATGGACAATTGGGGCCAGCCTGAATCCCTCGGCGAGACGCGGCATCGGACGACGATAGCGAGCGAGCAGCGCTTGCGGGCCTGGCGCTCCCTGCGCGATCCGAAGGCCTGCTCCGGCGTCACCGATCGTCCCCGTGACCCAAAGCGCGTCGCCGGCCTGAGCGCTCGAGCGTAGTGGCGCGGGCGCGTCGCGCCCGATCGCCGTCAGCGTCAACACGCGGGGCGCGTTCGCCGGAAGCGACACCGTGTCCCCGCCGATCAGCGAACAGTCGAACGCGTCGAGCGCCGCGCGCAGGCCATCGAGGAACGCACGATCCCACGCGTCGCTCGACAGCGGATAATTGAGCAGCACGCCCTCGATCCGCGCGCCCTTGGCGGCGAGGTCGGACAGATTCACCGCGAGCAGTTTCCAGGCGACGTCGCCCGGCGGATCGTCTGGCAGGAAATGGACGCCCTCGACGATAGTATCGGTGGTGACGGTCAACCCGCCGATCGTCGCATTATCGTCGCGCAGGTCATGCGCGCCGGGGTGAAGCGGAAGCTTGCGCAGTGCGGCGATGAAATCGGCTTCGGTCACGCGCGCCGCTTCATGGCTCACGTTTCGCGCCGTCCAGCTCGCGGGTGCGCCGCTCGGCTTCCGCCTTGGCGGCCTGCTTCTCGGCCTTGGTGCGGCCGTGTGCGGTGCGGTTCGCGGCGGCGGTCGCCTGGGCCTCGTCGCGCGCTTTCGCCTTGCGGGCGCGGTTGAGATTGACGATCTTCGCCATCCGCGCCGCCGGTCAGGCTCGCGCGCTCTTGGCGACGCCGTCGAGAATGCCGTTGACGAAGCCCTTTTCGCGGCGTTCGTAAAAGGCGTCGGTGACATCGAGATATTCGTTGATAACGGTGCCGACCGCCACGTCCTTGCGCGCGAGCAATTCATAGGTCCCGGCGCGCAGGATCGCCTTCATCAATTTGTCGAGCCGCTCGATCTTCCAGTCGGCCGTGACGTTGGCCGAGATCAGCGCATCGATCTCGCCGATCCGCGCCAGCGCGCCCGTCACCAGATCGTCGAAGAAGTCGATATCGGCCTCGGCATATTCGGCGTCCTCGATCGTCGCGCCGAGGCGGTGCTGGTGGAATTCGTGGAGCAACGAGACGACGGCCGTCCCGTCCATGTCGTGCTGATAGAGCGCCTGGGTCGCGGCGAGCCGCGCGGCGGAGCGCGCCTTGGACCGGCCGGCGGTGCGAGAAGTAGCATGAGTCGTCATTGCGGTGCCTTTAGACCGTTCGGCGGGTGATTGTCGAAGGGAAGGGGGTTCAGCGCAGTCGCAGCGCGACCGAGCGGGCGTGGGCGGGCAGGCCCTCGGCTTCCGCCAAGGTGACCGCGGCGGGCCCGATCGCGGCGAGCGAGGCCGGATCGAGCGAGAGGAAACTGGTGCGCTTCATGAAGTCGAGCACCGACAATCCGCTCGAAAACCGCGCGCGGCGGCCGGTCGGCAGGACATGATTGGGCCCGGCGACATAATCGCCCACCGCTTCGGGCGTGTAGCGGCCGATGAACACCGATCCGGCATGTTTGACCATGTCGAACAGCGCATCGGCCTCGTCGCAGGCGAGTTCGAGATGCTCGGGCGCGAGCCGATTGACCAGCGGCATCGCCTCGACCAGGTCGGCGGTGACGATGATCGCGCCGTTCGCGTCCCAGCTCGCGCGTGCGACTTTGGCGGTCGCCAGCTCGCCGATCTGAAGGTCGACCGCTTCCGCCACCGCGCGCGCCAGAGCAGCGTCGTCGGTGAACAGGATCGACTGGCTCGACGGGTCGTGCTCGGCCTGGCTCAACAGATCGGCGGCGATCCAATCGGGGTCGTTCTTGCCGTCGGCGACGACGACGATTTCGCTCGGGCCGGCGACCATGTCGATCCCGACCACGCCGTAGAGCTGGCGCTTGGCCTCCGCGACCCAGGCATTGCCGGGGCCGCACACCACGTCGACCGGCGCGATCCGCCCGGTGCCATAGGCAAGCGCGGCGACGGCCTGTGCCCCGCCGATTCGCCATACCTCGTCGACACCGGCGACGTGCGCGGCGGCGAGCACCAGCGGATTGACCTCGCCATTGGGGGTCGGGGTGACCATCACCAATCGCTCGACGCCCGCGACCTTGGCGGGAATCGCGTTCATCAGCACCGAGCTGGGATAGGCCGCGCGGCCACCGGGGACGTAAATCCCCGCCGCGTCGACTCCGCGCCACCGCGCGCCGAGCCGCGCGCCGACCGCGTCGATCTCGTCGCGGTCCTCGGGCTTCTGCTTGATATGGTAGGCGGCGATCCGCTCGGCGGCGAGTTCGAGCGCGTCGCGCAATTCGGGTGCCAGCGCTTCGTGCGCGGCGAGCCATTCGGCGCGTTCGATCCGCCAGCCGGTCTCGTTGAGATCGTGATGGTCGAACTTGCGGGTGAAGGCGTGGACCGCGGCGTCGCCTTCGTCGCGCACGCTGGCGACGATGGTGCGCACGTCGCGCGCGACATCGCTGTCGGCTTCGCGCCGCGCATCGACCAGGGCCTGGAACTGGCGATCGAAGCCGGGTTCGGATGTGGAGAGCTTGATCATCTAAAAGCCCCTCTCCTTCAGGGGAGGGGTTGGGGTGGGGGAGTCACAAGCGATGCCCTCTGCGAGGCGCCGCCCCACCCCCGACCCCTCCCCTGAAGGGGAGGGGCTAAGACCATGCTTATGCCGCATCGCGCTTCTCCACCGCCCGCCGGAACGCATCGACCAACGGCACCAGTTCCGGCCGCGTCTTGAACGCGGCGCGGTTGACGATCAGGCGGCTGGTGACCTCGGCGATCACCTCGACCTCGACCAAGCCATTCTCCTTGAGCGTGCGGCCCGACGAGACGAGGTCGACGATGCGCGGTGCGAGCCCCAGAGTCGGCGCCAATTCCATCGCGCCGTTCAGCTTGACGCATTCTGCCTGCACGCCGCGGGCCTCGAAATGGCGCTGCGTCACATGCGGATATTTGGTCGCGACGCGGACATGGCTCCAGCCGCGAGGATCGTCGGCCGCAGCCATTTCGGCCGGTTCGGCGACCGACAAGCGGCAATGGCCGATGCCCAGGTCGACCGGCGCATAGAGCTCGGGATAGTCGAATTCGGCGAGCACGTCGGAGCCGACGATGCCGATCTGCGCGGCACCATGCGCGACGAACGTTGCGACGTCGAACGCGCGGACGCGGATCAAATCGATGCCGGGATTATTGGTCGCGAACCGCAGCGCGCGGCTGTCCTCGTCGGAGAATGCCGCCTCGGGCTCGACGCCGGCACGCACGAGCAGCGGTACGGCTTCCGACAGGATGCGGCCCTTGGGGACGGCAATGACTAGGGGTTGCGCCATGGCGGGGCTTTACTTGTGCACCTGCGAAGGCGCAATGCATCCTGGTGGCTCCGCTTTCAGCGGCTCTGCCGCGCCGGCGCGCTTCCCCGCCCGACCCTCCGAAGGACAGCAATCTATGGAAGGTCGCGCGGGTTAGCGCGCCGGGACTGGATATGAGGAGGCGGCATGGCCGACGAGGCGGGCAATCGCGAGGCGTTCCGGATCCAGGAATTCTATTGCCGCAACATGGACGCGCCGATCTATGCGCGATTGTGTGCCGCGATCGCCGACGGCCTGACACACGACAGCCGCACCGGCGCCCGCATCCTCGACTGGCCGGGCGAGCCGACGCGCGACGCGCTACCGCTCAGGTTCATCGGTGGGCTGCACGCACTGGTGCAGGCAGGTGCCGATTCGGGGTTGGCGGCGGTGTTTCGCGGCGAGACGAGCGACCAGGACGCGATTGCGGCGGCGGTGAACGCTGCGCTGGCCGTGCATGACGATTTCCTGCTGCCCTGGCTCGATGGGCCGCCGCAGACCAACGAGCCGGGCCGATCGGGCGCGCTGATCGTCGGGTTGCTCGAGATCGCGCGGCGATATGGCCCGAAAATCGACCTGCTCGAAATCGGATCGAGCGCCGGGCTCAACCTGTTGATCGATCGTTATGCCTTCGATCTTGGCGGCGTGAGGGTCGGCCCCGCCGCTGCGCCGGTGACGATTGCGCCCGAATGGCGCGGTGAGCCGCCCGTGGCGGCGCCGATCGAGATCGTCTCGGTGCGGGGCTGCGACGTTCGCCCGCTCGACGCCACCGATCCCGCGGTCGAGGCGCGGCTGGCCGCCTATGTCTGGGCGGAAACGCCGCTCCGCGCCGAGCGGCTGCGCAAGGCGATCGCGATGCAGCGCGCAAAGCCGGTCGATCTGGTCCAGGCCGACGCCGCCGACTGGATCGAGGCGCGACTCGCCGAACCGCAACAAGTCGGGGTGACGCGCGTGCTGATGCATTCGGTAGTGTGGCAATATCTGCCGGAGGACAGCGCCACCCGTATTCGCGCGGCGATGAAGGCGGCGGGTGACCGCGCCACGCTCGACCGCCCGCTCGCCTGGGTGATGATGGAGCCCGACCGCGCCTTCGCGCACCAGGTGATCCGCGTGAAGAGCTGGCCTGGTCATGACGACTGGCACGTGGTCGCGACCGCGCATGCGCACGGGGCGTGGGTCAAGAATGGCGTCGAGGATGAGGACAAGCGCCGCTACGATCTGCCCGAATCGGCCAAGGTGGAAGCCGGGTAAACTATCGAACAGCGCGGCTCATGCGCACGGTTGATTTGAGCGATCCGGTCGCCGATCTTGCTATCATGGCCACGCTCCATCGCTACCGCGTCTTCGAGACCGCGCACGGCATCGCCGCGATCGCGTGGAGTGGCGATGCGGTCACTGCCTTTCGCTTGCCCGGGGAGTCCGCGCGCGACGCCGAATGGTCGTTGCTTCGCCGCTTGCCCGACGCCGTCGCTGGCGACCCGCCGCCCGCCATCGCCGCGGTGATCGCCGATGCGATCCGCTATTTCGCCGGCGAGCCGGTCGACTTCGACGCGGTCGCGATCGATCTCGGCGAGCAGGAGCCGTTCTTTGCGCGGGTCTATGACCGCGTCCGCGCGATCGGCCGCGGCGAGACGATGACCTATGGCGCGGTCGCCAGGGAGTTGGGCGCGGGGCCGGAAGCGGCGCGTGCTGTCGGCCAGGCGATGGCGAGGAATCCGATCCCGCTGATCGTTCCGTGTCATCGCGTGCTTGCGGCGGGCAGTCGGGTCCATGGTTTCTCGGCGCCCGGCGGCGCGCTTGCCAAGGTCCGCATGCTCGAGATCGAGGGGGTTGCGACCGAGCCGCCTCCCGCCGCGCAGACCGCGTTCGAGTTCTAAAACCAGGCGCCGCTTGCGCTTTGCCGCGCTGCGGCATAGACGCCGCGCCGTGACGGGTTCCCCGCAAGGGGAAGCAAAAGGGAAGTCCGGTCGAAATGCCGGCGCTGCCCCCGCAACTGTGACCGGAGAGCGGTCGCCCCAATAATGCCACTGACCTCGCGGTCGGGAAGGCGGGGCGGACGCGATGACCCGGAAGCCAGGAGACCTGCCCGCCACGGTCGATCCTTTGCGCGGACGGGGTGTGCCGGGCGAACGAGGGATATCCCTCGCGTGAGCGACATGAACCGGGCCGTAAGGTCCGGGTGTCGCGTTCAGGCGCCCGGACTCCGCGGCCCCACCAAAGGGGCATGTCCAATGTTGAAGTTTTCGATTCTCGCGACGTCGGCAATTGCCGCGATCGCCACCGCAATACCCGCTTGGGCGCAGGAGACGCCGGCTGACCAAGACATCGTCCTCCTCCCTACCATTCGCAAGGACGATATCGTCGTCACCGCAACCGGCGTGCCGCAGTCGCCCGAGGATATCGGTCAGGCGGTGACCGTGATCGACCGCCAGACGATCGAGCAGCGCCAGACCGTCGCCTTGTCCGATCTGCTCGCGACGACACCGGGCGTGACCGTGTCGCGCAACGGCGGGCTCGGTGCCTTGACTGCCGTCCGCATTCGCGGCGCCGAGGATTCGCAGACGCTGACCTTAATCGATGGCGTCCGCGTCAACGACCCCTCGTCGCCAGGCGGCGCGTTCGACTTCGCCAATTTGCTCGCAGGGTCGATCGACCGCGTCGAAGTGCTGCGTGGCCCGAACTCGGTGCCATGGGGCAGCCAGGCGATCGGCGGCGTCGTCAACGTCACCACGATGCAGCCCGGCTATGGCCTCCAGGCGCGCGGCAATGTCGAATATGGCAGCTTCGATACGGTCTTCGCCAATGGCGGCGTGTCGGGGAAAAGCGGGATCATCGCTGCGTCGCTCAATGCCGGCTATCTCAAGACTGACGGCATTTCCACTGCGGCTTCCGGCACCGAGCCCGATGGCTATCGCCAGTTCGGCGCGACCGGTCGCGTCCAAATCGCCCTCTCCGACAATATCAGCCTCGATCTGCGAGGTTACTACGCCCACAGCAAGGTCGATATCGACGGCTTCGCCTTCGTCCCCCCCTATCTGCCGGTAGACGATGCCGAATATGCAAAAACCCAGGAACTCTACGGTTATGCCGGGCTCAATGCAGCCTTCCTGAACGGCCGGTTCAAGAACCGCGTCGCCTTCACCATCGCCGATATCAACCGCGACAATTTCGATCCGTCGTTCAGCAGCACGACGCCGAGCTTCCTCGCGCGCGGTCGCAGCGAGCGATATCAATATCAGGGCGACTTCCAGGTGATCGACCAGGTCCGCCTCGTCGCCGGCGCCGAGCATGAGACGACGCGGTTCAATGACGGCACCCTGTTCAAGTCGCGCGGGGTAACCAGCTTCTATGGCGAGGCGATCCTCTCGCCGATCGATCGCCTGACCATCACCGGCGGCCTCCGCTACGACGACGATTCGGCGTTTGGCGGGCACACCACCTGGGGCGCGAATGCGGTCTATACGCTGCCGACAGAGACGACGATTCGTGCGAGTTACGCCGAGGGGTTCAAGGCGCCGACGCTCTATCAACTCTACGGCCCGTTCGGGCTTGGCAACAAGGACCTCAAGCCGGAGACTGCGCGCAGCTACGATATCGGGATCGAGCAGAAGCTGATCGGCAATACGGTCAGCGCCAGCGCGACCTGGTTCCATCGCGATACCATCAACCAGATCGATTATGACCCGGGCACGTTCAGCTATGGCAATATCGATCGCGCGCGCGCCGAGGGTGTTGAGGTGGCGCTCAACATGCGGCCGTCCAGCACGCTGACGCTGAGCGCGGCGTACAGCTTCATCGATGCCAAGAACCGCGCCCGGGCCGACGTCAATTTCGGCAATGACCTCGCACGGCGGCCGCACCAGTCGATCAGCGCGTCGATCGACTGGAAGACGCCGATCGGCCTCGGCGTCGGCGCGACCGTGCTGACCGTAGGCGACAGCTTCGACGATGCCGCCAATCTCAACCGGCTCGACGGCTATACGATCGTGGGGTTGCGCGCGGACTTCCCGATCGGCGACAAATTCTCGATCTATGGCCGCGTGGATAATCTGTTCGATGAGAAGTACACATTGGTGCGCGGCTACAGCACACCGGGCCGCGCGGCCTATGGCGGCATTCGCTTGAAGTTCAATTGAAGCCTTTGATCGCCTTGATCGCCCTCGGGCTGGCGGGGTGCGCGAGCGCGCAGCCCGCCACGACCGGGGGGATCGTCTCGACCAATCCCTGTTCGGACCAATTGCTGCTCGCGCTGGCGCCGGGCAAGGTCACGGCGATCAGCCATTATTCGCAGGAACAGGGCGCGACCTCGATCCCGATCGGGCTCGCGCGGCGCTATCGCGCCACCGCCGGGACCGCCGAGGAGGTGATCGCGCTCAAGCCCGATCTGGTGGTGGCGTCGAGCTTCACCCCCAAGACGACGCTGGCTGCCTATCGCCGCGCCGGGCTCAAGGTGCTGACGCTCGATTCGCCGACCAATGTCGCCGCCAGCCGCGACCAGATCCGCAGCGTCGCCGCGGCAGTGCGCGAACCAGCGGCGGGCGAGCGGTTGATCGCGCGGATCGACCAGGCGGTGGCCGCCGCCGCGCCGCGCGACGGCCGCCGGCCGGCGACCTTGCTCTACATTTCCGACAGTTTCGCCAATGCCGGTCCCAGCCTGCTGACCGAGATGGTCGGCCTCGCCGGGCTGGGCGACGCCAGCAAGGATTTCGGCCTGGCTTTCTCGGGTAACGTGCCGATCGAGAGCCTGGTCGCGCATCCGCCGCGCATCGTGCTCGATCCCGACCCCGATGGCCGCACCGCATCTTTGCGCCGCCGCGTTCTCGGCATGGCGGGATACCAGGTGATCGAGGAGCGGTTCCCGCGCCAATTGGTCAATTGCGGCGGGCCGACCATCATCCCGGCGCTGCGCACGCTCGCTGCGATCCGGGCGCGAGCGCTGTCATGAGCCGCGCGCTTCGCCTTGGGCTGCTCGCATTGCTAACCGCGGCGCTGTTCGCGCTGTCGCTGATGGCCGGCAAGCAATGGATCCCGCTCGACGCGTGGTTCGGCCACGATCCGCGCTGGGCGATCATCGCCGAATTGCGCATTCCGCGCGCGGTGCTCGGCGTGCTGCTCGGGGCCGCGCTCGGCCTGTCCGGCGCGGTATTGCAGGGCTATCTGAGGAACCCGCTCGCCGATCCGACGGTGATCGGCGTGTCGTCCTGCGCGGCTTTGGGCGCGGTGGCTTCGATCGTGCTGGGATTCGGCGCCGGCTGGCTCGGCCAGTTCGGTTGGGCGATGGCGGGGGCAGGCGGCGCGATGGCGCTGCTGGCGATGCTGACCGCGCGCGCCGAGACGCCGGTGGTGTTCGTGCTCGCCGGCACCGTGCTCGCCAGCCTGGCCGGCGCGCTGACCGCCTTTCTGATCTCGATCGCGCCCAATCCTTATGCCATTGCCGAGGCGATCGACTGGCTGATGGGCGCGCTGACGGATCGCGGACCCGACGACGTGCTGATGGCGGCGCCATTCATCGGTGCGGGTGTGCTGTTGATGCTGTTCACGGGGCCAGCGCTCGACGCGCTGGCGCTGGGCGAGGATGCCGCGCGGTCACTCGGTGCCAATCTCGGTCGGCTGCGCTGGCAAGTGGTGATCGGCACCGGGCTGGCGGTCGGGGCGGGAGTCGCGGTGACCGGCGTGGTCGGGTTCGTCGGGCTGGTCGTGCCGCATCTGTTGCGCCCGGTGTTCGGCGCCAAGCCGTCGGCGTTATTGGTGCCGAGCGCATTGGGTGGCGCCGCGCTGACGCTCGCCGCCGACAGCTTGTGCCGGCTCGCGCCGGGCGCGGGCGAGGTGCGGCTGGGCGTCGCCATGGCGCTGATCGGTGCGCCCTTCTTCCTGGCCTTGCTGTTCCGCGAGGGAGCCAAGCAATGGCGCTGACTCTCGACCGTGTGACCTTGGATCTGCGCGGGCGCCGGGTGCTGGCCGATGCCAGTGCCGCGTTCGCCGCCGGCCGCATCACCGTGATCCTGGGGCCCAATGGCGCGGGCAAGACCAGTCTGCTCCGTGCCGCCGCCGGGCTGATCGCGCCGAGCGCGGGCAAGATCGCGATCGACGGCCGCGCGATCGCCGCGATGCGCCGCGACGACCGCGCACGGACGATCGGCTACCTACCGCAATCGGGTGACGTTGCCTGGAACATGCCGGCGCGCGACGTCGTGGCGCTCGGCCGCTTGCCGCACCGCGCCGGTGTGGCGGAAGACCTCGCCGCGGTGCTCGCGGCGATGGCGGCGACCGACACCGAGCAGTTCGCGGAACGCCGCGTCGGCGAACTGTCGGGGGGCGAGCGCGCACGCGTGCTGCTGGCGCGCGTATTGGCGGGCGAGCCGCAATGGCTGCTCGCGGATGAGCCGCTG
>NZ_BCYX01000041.1 GCF_001598415.1 Sphingomonas mali NBRC 15500 | reverse complement strand
GCCTAAACAGCGCGGGGCGCTGTTTACCTGATGCGGGAGGGAGCCGCGAAGCGGCGGAAGGGTGAGGGGGAGATTTAGGCCTCTCCCGCCCGATCAAACCGTGCTCTTGTCGCCCTGGTACTTGATCTCGAGATACCGCCCGCGCGTCGACAGCGCATCGAGGTCGCCCTGCGCGAGCTGTGCCGCCATCTCGTCGATCTCGCGCCCAATCACGCTCAATCCTTCGACCAATTGCTGATCGGGACTCTTGCCGTTGCGCTCGACGCTGCGCAGCGCCGAGGGAACACGCTCATATCCCTTGATGAATTCGGGCAATTGCTCGCCGACCAGCTTGCGGATTTCGGCCGCGGCAGGCTCATTCTCGTCGAGCGTGGCCAATTGCGGGGTCAGCGCGTCGAGCTTGAGGCCGATCTGGTCGACCAGGTTGATCGCCGGCGCGGGCAGCGCGGGGCGCTGCGAATCGAGCCAGCGCCCGGTCTGCGCGGGCAGTGCCTTCAGATCGACCTGGCGTAGTTTCTCGAACGTCGGCGCACGCTGCGCCGGGGTCGCGAGCAGAACCATCGTCGCCACCACCATCGCGACGATCATCAGCAGGAAGCCGAACATGCCGATCGGCCCGACGACCAGGCCGAACACTACGGCCAGCCCGACGATCGCCGCATCGGCGATCGCCGCCCGCGTTACGCGCTGGCCGACATCGTTGACCCGCACGCTCCGGCCCGGCCCCGCACGATAGCGTTCGGAGGTCCGGTCCAGCGTCTCGCGCGCCCGTGCGATCACATCGTCGGTAGAGGACATTTACACCGCCTCGAGCTTGAAACTGTCGGCCTGCGGGCCCTGCAACGCGGCCTGCGACTGACCTTCGGCGCGTGCGATATAGCCCTTCGACTTCTCGACCTCGGTCGACAGCGTGTTGACCGTCGTCTTCATCGAATCGAGCGCCTTCATCTTGAAGGCATCGATCGCGTCCATCGTGTCGTAGATATTCTGGAACGCGCGCTGCAGCGTCTCGACCGGGATGGTCGAGGCGGCGGCCTGTTCGTGGATCTGCGCGGTCTGCGACTTCAACAACTGGCCGGTCGAATCGATGATGTTGGCGGTCGTCGTGTTGAGCTGGGTGATCTGTTCGAGCACCAGTTTCTGGCTGGTCAGCGCCTGCGCGACGGTGACCGCGGTGCGCAACGCCGAAACCGTCGTGGTCGACGCGCGGTCGACGCCCTTGATCAGCTCGACATTGTTCTTCTTGACCAGATCGAGCGCCAGATAGCCCTGCACCGTCACCGCCATCTGGGTGAGCAGGTCCTGGGTCCGCTGGCGCGCATAGAATAACGCGCTTTCGCGCAACGCCTTGGCCTTGGCCGGATCGGTCGCGTCGAGGTCGTTGGCCTTGTCCTCGAGCTTCGCGTCCATCGTCTTGGCGAGATGGATCATCTGTTCGAGCCGGCCCATCGCAGCCCACAGATTGGCGCGCTCGGTCTCGATCGCGGCATTGTCCATCAACAGCTCGTCCTTGCCCGAGCCGAGGCTCTTGAGGATCGACGAGATGTGCGTCTGCGACGATTTGTACTTGTCGAAATAGGTGTTGAGCCCGCCGCCGAAAATCTTGTCAAGCAGGCCGCGGCCGCCCGAGATCAACTTGCCGTTCTTGCCCGGATCGAGCTTTTCGATCGTCTGGCGCAGCTGGATCAGGTCGGCACCGACGCCGGTGTCCTTGTCCATCGCGCGCACCGGACGATCGAGGAAGCGGTTCGATTGCGACGCCGCCTCGCGGATCTCCTTCTGCCCCATGCTGGTGATGGCATCGACGCGCTTGCCGAATTCGGGCGAGTCGACGTCCTGTGCGACCAGATCATCGACGAACGCATCGACCCGGCGTTCGAGTTCGGTCCGCTTGGCGTCGTCGACGGGCACCAGCCCCGCCGCCTTGGCCGTCGTCACCGCGGCAACGGGCTCGGGCGGCGTCAATACCAGATCGGGTTCGGCCGTGACGGTTTCGGTCGGGGTCGTCGCCATTCTCAGTCCCTTTTCGCGGTGGTTCGTGGAGTCTGGCCACGAATGGCCGCGCGTTCAAGTGTGTTGCTTATGTAACACGCATGCACCGAAAGACAAGCGCCGCTTGGTGCCGGGCCTCCGACGCTATTTGGCGGCTTGGGCGGTCGGCGCGGCGCCGGTTGCCAGCCAATAGACCACATTCCGGATGAAACGCTTGTTGCCGAGCGCGCCCGGCGCGTCGAAGCCCATGAAGCGCTTTTTGGGACCCGAGAGCTGGGCCGACCAGGCACCGGCCTCGGCGAGCAACACGACGCGTCCTTTCCCAACCGGCAGTGTGGCACCGCGCAGGTCGTTTGGAGTCATCGGCCGGGGCGGCTTGTCGGTAACCAGCATCCTCCAGGTCGAATCGAACCGCAGCAACGGGGTAGCGGCGGCGGGCGCGGTGAAGGCGGTTCCGTAAAAGGTCTGGATCTGCGGCAGGCCATGCGTCAGCGGGCCGTCGACCAGGCCGCCGTTCGCGAAGCTGAAGAACTCCGCATTGGGATCCTTCTGCGCGGCATACATCTCGATATCGAAACCGAACGACGACGCCAGGGCACGCAGGCTGCCGGCATAAGGCGGATGGTCGGCGATCATCAGCAAGGCGCCGCCATCCTTCACCCAATCGGTGATCGTCGCGATTTCCCGCGGCGTGAAGGCCGAGGTCGATTGGTATTTGGGCCGGCCGGGGGGATCGTCCGGATTGACCGGATCCACGATCACCAGCATTCCCGCCCCGGCCAGATTGGCGGCCGAGATCGGTTTGTCGAAATCCCACACGACATAGCCGTCATGCGTCAGCACTGCCCCGAACGGTGCATAGTTCTTCGCCAGGGTCTGGAATTCGTCATGGCCCGAATCGACCAGTACTACGGGTCCCTTGCCCGGTGCGAAGGCCGGATCGGTGACGGCGGTATCGGCATTGGGATCGACGACCTGCTGCGCGAATGCCGGCGCGGCAAGGGCGACCAGCAGTGTCAGCGCTGCAGTGGCGATTTTCGGCATCAATTTCCCCCACGGGCTGCGTTGAGCGCCCGACCCCACCATAGCAATTCGTCGAACAGTGCCGAGAGGCGCCTGTCTTCTATTTCACCCGCATTGAACCGATCGCCCTCGCGCAGCTTTGCCGCACCCTGGAGATGCACCGCGCTGCTGAGCGGCGCCATCGCCAGCGCGACGGCAACCTGTCGAAGCTGTTCGACCGATCGCGCGCCGCCCATCCCGCCATGCGCAACGAAGGCGACGGGCTTGCGGCCCCATTCGGCATAGACGGTGTCGAGCGCGTTTTTCAGCGCCCCGCTCATGCCGTGATTATATTCGGGCGCGACCAGGATATAGCCGTCCGCCGTGCCGATCTTTTCCGCCCAGGCGCGCTGCTTCTCCCCGGTATAACGACCGGTCGCGGGAGGATTGGGCTCCGCGAACATCGGCAGGTCCCATTCGGCCAAGTCGAGCAGCTCGGCATCGAACTCGGCGCGCGCGGCGATCCGGTCCATCACCCAAGTGGCGATCGGCAACGAGATGCGCCCATCGCGGACGCTGCCGACAATCACTGAAATCCTGAGCTGCGCCATGACTGCCTTTCATTTGATAGCCCGTCATCGCCGCGCCTCGCAAAAGGATCAAGCGTCAGCCTTTGTCAGGCGTAGGGCCGGTCGTCGCCGAGGCGCTGTTCGCGCAACAAGCGATCAATCGTCCGCCCGGGCGTTCCGGTCGCGCGCTGCCAGGGGGCAAAGGGTAGCAATAGCCCCGCCAGAGCTTCCGCGTCGGCGAGCAAGGCGGCGCCATCGTAATCGGGCTCGGCGATCGCCGCCTTCAGCCACGCTCCCAGTGATTCCTTGGCGACACATGTTTCCGCGATGAAGACGCGCAGGCAGACGCCATAGCCGCCCTGAATCCACGACGCCCATTCATCCTGGGCGGCATCCCGGGCAGCGTCGGGATCGATCGCATCGCCCGAGAAACAGGCCGGAAAGGCCAGGCGCGCATATCGCTGATGACGGAGCGCCACCACGAACCGGTCGGCGAAACGGTCGCGCAACATAGCTGCCGCCTCCGCCAGGGAGCTCCCGCCGCGCGTCGCCATTTCCGCCTGACGCAGGCCCCAGGCGGCGCCCGGGCTGTACCAGTGCTCGCCCGCGGGCGCTGCGCCGTCCGCCCCGAGTGCACTCCACCAGCCCTCGGCGCCCCGGGCGTAGATCGGCCCTGGCGCGCATCTGGCGGCGATCAAGTGTTCGACCCGCGCCGGCGCTACGCCGACCGCCTCGGCAAGATCGTCGAGCGTCCAGAACCAGCGCTCGACATAGCGGCGGGCGTCGTCATCAGCGTGCATGGGCATCTTCCTTTGCTACGCCCGACGGATAGCGAGGGCGGACCGCTCGATGCTTCGGCAGCCGCCGAATGATGGCGCAGATGCCCGCGCCCCTTCCCGCACCGCACAAATTACGCTATGCGCGCCCCCGAACCCGCCTTCGGGCGCTCCAATCAGGATATCTCATGAGCCTCCGCAACGTGGCGATCATCGCCCACGTCGACCATGGTAAGACCACGCTCGTCGATCAGCTTTTCCGTCAGTCCGGCACTTTCCGCGACAACCAGCGCGTCGAAGAGCGCGCAATGGATTCGAACGATCTCGAAAAAGAGCGCGGCATCACGATCCTCGCCAAGTGCACGAGCGTCGAGTGGGACGATCATGCCGGGCATAAGACTCGCATCAACATCGTCGACACGCCTGGTCACGCCGATTTCGGCGGTGAGGTCGAGCGCATCCTGTCGATGGTCGACGGCGTCATCCTGCTGGTCGATGCGTCGGAAGGCGCGATGCCCCAGACCAAGTTCGTCACCGGCAAGGCGCTCGCGCTGGGTCTCCGCCCGATCGTCGTCGTCAACAAGGTCGATCGCCCCGACGAGCGCATCCAGGAAGTGCTCGACGAAGTGTTCGACCTGTTCGTCAGCCTCGAAGCGACCGACGAACAGCTTGATTTTCCGGTCCTCTATGCCTCGGGCCGCAACGGTTACGCGAACGAGGATCCGAGCTTGCGCGAAGGCACGCTCGCTCCATTGTTCGAAAAGATCGTCGAGCATGTTCCGCCCCCCTCGGCCGATCCGGACGGGCCGTTCAAGTTCCTCGTCACTCTGCTCGATCGCGACAATTTCCTCGGCCGCATCCTGACCGGCCTGATCTTCTCGGGCTCGGTCAAGACCAACCAGCAGATCCACGCTCTCGACAATGACGGCAACGTCGTCGAAACCGGCCGCGCGTCGAAGATCCTGACCTTCCGCGGGCTCGAGCGCGTGCCGACCGACGAAGCGCAGGCAGGCGACATCATCTCGATCGCGGGCCTGACGCACACCACCGTGTCCAACACGATCTGCGACCCCGACGTGACCGAGCCGCTCCACGCGCAGCCGATCGATCCGCCCACCCTGTCGATGCGCTTCGCCGTCAACGACAGCCCCATGGCGGGCCGCGAGGGCACCAAGGTGACCAGCCGCATGATCCGCGACCGCCTGTTCCGCGAAGCCGAGAGCAACGTCGCGATCAAGGTGACCGAAGCCGCCGATCGCGACAGCTACGAAGTCGCCGGCCGCGGCGAGCTCCAGCTCGGCGTGCTGATCGAGACGATGCGCCGCGAGGGGTTCGAGCTCGGCATCAGCCGCCCGCGCGTGCTGTTCGGCGAGGATGAGAGCGGCAAGAAGACCGAGCCTTACGAAACCGTCATCATCGACGTGGACGAGGAATATTCGGGCACGGTCGTCGAGAAGATGGCGATCCGCAAGGCCGAGCTGACCGACATGCGTCCGTCGGGCGGCGGCAAGACCCGTATCACCTTCTCGGCGCCCAGCCGCGGCATGATCGGCTATCACGGCGAGTTCCTGTCGGACACGCGCGGTACCGGCATCATGAACCGGCTGTTCGAGAAATACGGGCCCCACAAGGGCAATATCGAGGGCCGCAAGAACGGCGTGCTCATCTCCAACGGATCGGGCGAGGCCAACAGCTACGCGCTCGGCCCGCTCGAAGAGCGCGGCATCCTGTTCGTCGGACATGGCGAGGCGCTGTACGAGGGCATGATCGTCGGCGAGAACGCCAAGCCGGATGACCTCGAGGTCAATCCGATGAAGGCGAAGCAGCTGACCAACTTCCGCGCGTCGGGCGGCAAGGACGATGCCATCCGCCTGACGCCGCCGAAGAAGATGACGCTGGAACAGGCGATCGCCTATATCGACGATGACGAGATGGTCGAAGTGACGCCCAAGTCGATCCGGTTGCGGAAGCGCTATCTCGATCCGCACGAGCGGAAGCGGGCCAGCCGGGCGAAGCAGGCAGCGTAAGGCTGATCCTTCGATCCGACCTGTCGATCAGCAAGGCCCCGCGCGGTTCGCATCGCGCGGGGTTTTTGCCTTTCACTTCATCCCGGCGAACAATTCCCACACTTTCGGGCGTCCGCTGGGTTTGGGCGTGCCGTCGAGCCGCTGCGCGCGGATGATCGTCACCGGCCGGATGAGCATCTGGCCTTTCATCGCGCCGTCGCCGCCGGGGCTGGTGGGCATCGCCAAGATCCGCTTCACCACATCCATGCCGCCGACGATGCGGCCGAACACGGCGTAGCCGGGCGATCCGGGCCGCGCGTCCATGTTCGGGCTCGCCCCCACCATCAGCGAGAAATTGGCCGTCCCGGAATTGGGGTTGTCGTAGCGCGCCATCGAGATCGCGCCGTCGACATGATGCAGGCCGGTCTTGCTGGTCGGTTCGAGCGGCACGGGCTCGAGCCTGCGCCGCGCATCAGTGTCGATCCCGCCCTGGACGAAGCCGAGATTGGGCGCGCCCTTGCGCCTCGCCGCGCGATAGAAGCGCGTGCCGTCGAGCCGGCCGTCATCGACATAGGCAAGGAAATTGGCTCCTGTCTTCGGCGCGTGCCGGACATCGATCGCGAGCGTGATCACGCCGGCCGACGTGGTCATCCGGACGCGGACGATCGGCGGCTCCTTGGGAACAGCCGCCTTCTGCGGCGCCGCCGCCGAAACCGTCGCTCCGAATGCCAAAGCCAGAACCGTCAGTTTCGCGAACCGCACGTCACGTCTCCAAAATATACAGGAGCCGCCGATAGCTGATCCGCCGCCCGGAGAAACCCCCCGTTCGCCGCTAAACGAGCGCGTTGCGCCTGATCAGCTCGCGATACCAGGCGGCGCTAAGCTTGGGGATGCGCGCCTGCGTCTTGAACTCGACATAGTGCAGCCCGAACCTCTTGCCGTAACCGTCGGCCCATTCGAAATTGTCCATCAGGCTCCACAGGAAATAGCCCTTGAGCGGCAGGCCTTCGGCGGTGGCGCGCTGCGCCTGTCCGATATAATTGCGCAGGTACATCACGCGATCGGCATCGTCGATCCGTCCGTCGGTCACTGGATCGTCCGCCGAACAGCCGTTTTCGGTGATGTAGATCGCCTTCGGCTTCCACAGCTCGGTCGCGTTGCGCACTGCCCAATAAGCGGATTCGGGTCCGACGCGCAGCCAGGGCGAGGCCATGCGCGGCGACGACGCCAGCATCGGCAGGACCGTATAGCCCTGCGCATTGATATCGGCCCGGACGAATTGCGGCGCGTAGACATTGATCCCGATAAAATCGAGCGGGCTGCCGATCGCCTTCATGTCGCCGTCCTCGACCTTTGGCGCGGTCGCGCCCTGCGCCGTCAGATAGCTGTCGATATAGCGTCCCTCCATCACCGCGGTCAGCGCCGCGGCATTGACCTCACGCATCGCCTTGCGTGCCGCGTTGATATGCTCGGGGGTCTCGATCACCGGCACAGTGATCGAGGGATTGTCGGCCAGCCCGACCTGCGTCCCCGCCTTCGCGCTCGCGCGGATCGCCTGGACGCCGAGGCCATGCGCCAGGACGCCGTGATGGCGGACCTGATTGACCCCGGCCGGATCGAGCTTGAGACCAGGCGCGTGGATACCCTCTCTGTGGCCGAGATCGGTGAAGCAGACGAATTCGTTGGTCGTCATGAAATGCTTCACGCGATCGCTGAGCTTGCCCGCCATGAACCCGGCATAATCGGCAAAGGCCTTGGCGGTGTCGCGCGACTGCCAGCCGCCGGGCAATGCGGCGGGCAGATCCCAATGGAACAAGGTGACGTACGGCGTGATGCCGTTGGCCAACAGGTCGTCGACCACGCGGTTATAATGGTCGATCCCGGCCTGATTGGGCTGGCCCCGCCCTTCCGGGAAGATGCGCGACCAGGCGAGCGACATCCGATAGGTCGAGACGCCGAGATTCTTGAGCAACTGGTGATCGTCGCGATAGCGATGATAACTGTCGCAGGCGACGTCGCCGGTGTCGCCGTTCGCGACCTTGCCCGGCGTGTGCGAGAAAATGTCCCAATTGGTTTCGCCGCGGCCGTCTTCCTTGACCGCGCCCTCGACCTGATAGGCGGCGGTCGCGCATCCCCATTTGAATCCCTTGGGGAAACGACGCTCGGCAACCGCTCCGGCCGCCAGCGCGGGGCTTGCCGCCGCCATCGTTGAGAACGTTCCCAAAATCGCGCCGACCTCACGCCGGGAAAACTCTGCCATGCGCCTCTCCTATTCCTGGAATGGCGCGCAGCCTAACCATGCCTCGCGGCAATTGCCAGTGTCGGCAGGCGCCCGACGAACGGGCGCCCGTCCGGTTCAGGCCAAGGCAGTCTCGCGATAGCGTTCCGCGACCGCGCGGTTGCTGAGCTTGCCGCCCAGCGCCATGCGGGACGCCTGCATTGCTTCCCATTGCGGCAAATCGGCATCGGCTAGCGGCGGGATCGTGACGGTCTCGCGGCGATCGAACCCGACCAGCGCCGCATCGACGAGATCATCGACATCCATCACCCATTCGGGCGGAAAGGCGTTGACGTCCTTGCCCGACCGTTCCCAGATTTCGGTCCGCGTCGCGCCCGGTAATACCGCCTGCACATAGAGGCCCTTGGAGCCATATTGCGCTGCCAGGCTCTGGCTCAGATTGAGCAGAAAAGCCTTCGATCCGGAATACACCCCGTCGAACATTTCCGCGACCAGCGCCAACACCGAGGCGAGATTGATGATCGCGCCCTCTCCGCGCGCGACGAATGCCTTGCCCGCGGCGCCCGCCAGCACGGTCGGCGCGGTGATGTTCAGCGCGACCAGCCGCTCGATCTCTACCGGATCGACCGAAATCGCATCCCCGGTCATCGACAGGCCGGCATTGTTGACGAGCAACGTGATGGTCGGATCGCTTGCGAACCGTCCCGCCACACGCACCAGGTCGGCGCGATCGGTGAGGTCGGCTCGAACCACCTCGATCGTGCGGCCAGTCTCGCCGCGCAGGCGCTCGGCCAGCGCCTCCATCCTGGCCTGATCGCGTGCCACCAGAATCAAATCATAGCCGCGATGGGCAAGGCGATCGGCGTAGACCGCGCCGATGCCGGTCGACCCGCCGGTGATTAGGGCGGTCTGGTTGAGAGCTTGAGTCATCGAATTTCTCCTTCACGCCCGGCACCGAGTCGAGCGACTTGCATTTTGATAGTTATGTGACTATCGTTTTGCAATGGACACTGAGAAATTATCCTTTGGCGTCTGCCCGGTCGGCCGCGGACTGGCGCGCACGGGCGATGCCTGGAGCATGCTGATCCTGCGCGATGCGGGACTCGGCCGAACGCGGTTCGACGATTTTCAGAAAAACCTGGGAATCGCGCCCAATATCCTGACCAGGCGGCTCGCCGCCTTGGTCGAGGCGGGCATGCTCGAGCGTCGGCGCTATAGCGAACGCCCGCCACGGGACGAGTACGTCCTGACCGAAGCAGGGCGGGATTATCTGCCGGTGCTGCAGGCGCTGGGTGGCTGGGCACGCAAGCATTTCGGCGAAGGCGCGATGAGCGAGCTGGTCGAGACGAGCAGCGGGCGGACGATCACGCCGCTGGTGGTCGACGCCGAGACCGGCGTGCCGTTGTCCGAGATCGCGGTGACGCTGCGCCAGCCCGGGGATGCCTGAACAGGCGGGCGACGGAGCTGCCGAAATTGGAGGAAGGCAGCCCCGTCTTCGCCTTCAACGGTCGGGCGCGCCCTGCCCTTCGTCGGGCCCGCTTCCCGGCAACGGCTGACCCGACCGCAATCGCATCGCGCGACGCTGCATCCACCATTGGCGGCGGGCCTGGCGTCGTTCGAACCGCTCTTGCGGCGTAAGCGGATTGGCCATCGCCGCGTCGGGTCCGGTCGTGCCGCCCGGAAGCGCGGCGCCCGGCTTGATCGGATCGCCCGCGGAGGCGGCCAGCGCGGACCTCGCCTCCAGCCGCCTTTCCACTTGCGCGGCGACGCGCGGGTGGGTCGCGAGATAATCTGCCTTGAGCTTGGCGATCTCTGCCTTGCGTTCGGGCGGCGGCAGCGCCCTGATCCGCCGCCATTCGGCGACCGCCGCCTGACGCTGCGCCGCGGGCATGGCGCGGAACCGCGCCATCAACGCACGGCGCACCAGCGGCCGCTTAACCGGCAGCCCCGCCGCGATGCGCGCCTGGCGCTGGACGCGCCATTGCGGGAGCGGTGCCGATTCCAATGGTAAAACCGGCGCGGCCTCGGGCACCGCGGTCGCTACCTCTGCTTGCCCGACCGGCGTCTTGGGCTTATCCCTGCGCACCACGTGCTTCGGCTTCTTCACCTCGGGCACGACGACGGTCCGGGTGATGCCCGGGATCGCGATCGGCAGCTTGCCGAACCAGCCGGTCGCCGCCGCGGTTGCGCTCGCCAGCACGAGCGCACCGGCGCCGATCAGGACGCGGCTCTGCGCGCGCCAGCCGCTGCGCGCGGTCCGCCGCGGCGGCACACGGACCCCGGCGGTTGCCGCCGAGACGATATCGGCGGCGAAACCGGGCCGCATCGCGGGCACCGAAACGCGGTCGAGCGCGGCGCGTTCGGCGGCGGTGAAATCCATCCCGTTCGCGTTCATGACGCGATCTCCCCGGTCAACGAGGTAAGCCCCCGCGCCATCAGCGCGGCCCGCATCGCGCCGCGCGCGCGCAGCAACAGCGACTCGAACGCTTTCAGGTTCAGCTCCAGCGCGTCCGCGGCCATCGAATTGGGTAACTCCTCGTAATATGTCAGCACGATCGCGGCGCGATGCCGCTCGCTGAGATCGCCCAGCGCCGCCCGCGCTGCGTGGCGCAATTGGTCTTCTTCGACCTGAGCCTCCGCCCCTGGTGCGTCATCCGCGCGTTCGGGCGGCTCCTCGTCGCTGGCGAAACGCCGTCGCCTGAGGCGATCGAGGCATTGGTTGACCGCAACCCGCGTCAGCCAGGCCGCGATCCCCGCCTGGCCCGGCCGCCAGCGTTCGGCCGACGCCCACAAGCGCAGCAACGCCTCTTGCGCGATATCCTCGGCCTCCACCGCATCGCCGATCATGCGATAGGCGATGCGGTGGAGCATCGCGGCATGGGCGTCGACCACGCGGCCGAACGCCACGGCATCGCGCCCGGCGATGCGCGCCATCACCGCATCGTCGTTGTCAGCCGCCGCGGCCTCCCGCGCGGCGCTGGTGAACCTCATCAGCACGTCATCCAGTCTGGTCCTTGCCAGCTTAACGCGCGATGGCGCGAAACCCTTCGCGGGGGCTACTCCCCTGTGTGCGTAACGATCATAAAGCCTTCGTCCGCCCGCGGCGGCACGAAATGTGCCGTGAACTGGTCGAACTCGGCATCGCTCGCCTGGTAAGCGTGCGTCCCCGCCGCGTTTCGCGCATGGAGACGGGCGCGGCAAACATCGTCGGGCAGATCGAGGAAATGCAGCGTCGCGGTGATTCCCGCCGTATCGGCGAGCCCGCGCATCCACGTCCTGCTGGCAACGGTGTTCGCCGGAAAATCGAGGATGATCGTCAAGCCGCGCCGCAACAGATCGACGATCAATGGCGCGATCGCCGCCCGCAGCCGCCCGCTCTCGCGTCGATAATCGTCGAGCGAGGTGATCTGCGCCGGATATAGCGTCGCCAACCACTGATCCTCGGCCAACACCAGCCCGCCGGTTTCCGCCGCCAGCTTCGCGGAGAGTGTCGATTTGCCTGCGGCGATCTTCCCGGTGATCAGATGGAGAGCGCCGACGCTCATCCCTGCGCCATTTCCATCAGCACTGCCCATTCGTCGTCGCGCACCGGCGTCACCGACAGCCGCGACTGACGTAGCACCTCGATTTTGGCGAGGCGCGGTTCGGCCTTCATTTCGGCGAGCGTGACATGGTGCTTCAGAGGCTTGACCGGCTTGACCGCGACCGATGCCCAATCGCCTTTCTCACCATCGGGTTTCCAGGTGCGGGTGATCTCCATGATGCCCGCGCAGGCCTTTTCGGTGTTCGAATGATAGAGGATCGCCTGATCGCCGACCTGCATCTCCTTCAGGAAATTGCGCGCGGTATAGTTGCGGATGCCGTCCCATTCGGTGCCGCCGTCGCGGACCAGGTGATCCCAGCCATAGACTTCGGGCTCCGACCGCAGGAACCAATACGCCATCCGATATCTCCCTACCTAAATCCCAAGTGAACGCCCGCCTCAGCGGCCATTCAGACCGACTCGCATAGAAGGATGCAACAGGCTCGGACAGTCTGCGTTTAGCGTATGGTTTCCGAGTGCTTGACGATGGAGTTTCACATGAACAAGTTCCTGACCAAGGCGGTGCTGGGCACCACGCTCGCAGCCACCGCACTGACCGCCGCCGCTCCGGCCGATGCACAGCGTTATCGCCGCTGGCATCGCGACAACGACGCCGGCGTCGCGATCGCGGGCGGCATCGTCGGTCTGGCACTCGGCGCGGCGATCGCTTCGTCGGCCAACAACCGTTACGACCGCGATTATTATTACCGCAGCCGCGGCTATCGCGCTGATTACGATGACTATTATTATCGTGAGCGCGGCTATTATCCGCCGGACGGCTATTACGCCTACCGCTACCGCGACTATCGCCATTGCTGGGTCGAGCGCCGCTACGACCCCTATTGGGATCGCAGCGTACGGGTCCGCGTCTGCAACTAAGCCGACGCAGGCATGACTGGGACGGCGCGGGAGGCTTCGGCTCTCCCGCGCCGTTTGCTTTTTGGGCGCGCTCGCGGCAATAGCCCGCGCCATGACCGATACGCCCCCCGATCATTTGTCGAGCAATCCCCGCAGCCCGTTCTTCAACCAGGACGCGTTGCAGCGCGGCGTCGGCATCCGCTTCAAGGGTGCCGAGCGCACCGACGTCGAGGAATATTCGATCTCGGAAGGCTGGGTCCGCGTCGCGCTCGGCAAGAAGGTCGATCGCCACGGCAACCCGCTGACGATCAAGCTGTCGGGCCCGGTCGAGGCGTATTTTCATACCAGTGCGGACTCGGACGAGGGGTCGGGCGAGGCCGAATAGGGCCTTCGTCATCGAAGCGTAGCAACCGCGTCCTATCCGCCCCGGATGAAGGGGAGACGTGAATGAGGGTGCGCGCGCTAATCGGACTGCTCGCCGGGGTTGGAGCCGCGGCGTCCGCCCAGCAATTGCCGACCGGCCAGTCGCTCTCCCCGCTCGCCGCGCCCGGGGCGGTGTTCCGTCCGCTGGTGTCGCGCGTCGGCCCGCATCCCGATTACGTCGCCGACGGCGCCGCGGCGATCGCGGTCAGCCCCGATCGCCGCGAGATGCTGGTGCTGACCAGCGGCTTCAACCGGTTCAACGGACCCGACGGCAAAATCGTCGCCGCGCAATCGGGCCAATATGTCTTCGCCTATCGTATCGATCGCGCCGGCGCGCGGCTCGAGCAGACATTGGTCGTGCCCAACGCCTATTCTGGCATTGCCTGGACGCCCGACGGACGAGGCTTTGCGGTCGGTGGCGGGGTGGACGACGTCGTCCATCTGTTCCGCCGCGGCAAGACGGGGTTCGCGCCCGCCGGAAGCCCGATCAAGCTCGGCCACCAGGCGGGCAACGGCGTCGACGTCAAGCCGCAAGCGGCCGGTGTCGCGATCAGCCCCGACGGCAAGCGATTGCTGGTCGCCAATTATTATAACGATTCGGTCACGCTGATCGATCTGGCCACGCGCGCGATCATCACCGAGCAGGATCTGCGGCCGGGCAAGATCGACCCCGCCGACGCCGGCAAGCCCGGCGGCGAGTTCCCCTTCACGATCGTGTGGCGCGACAATGAACGCGCCTATGTCTCGGCGCCGCGCGACCGCCAGATCGTCGCGCTCGATGTCGCCGGCCGCGCGATCCGGGTCGCGAAACGTATCGCCACGACCGGCGAGCCGACCGCGATGCTGATCGCGTCCCGTACGCACCGCCTCTACGCCACCGAGGACAATGCCGATCGCCTGGCGATGGTCGATCTTGCCAGCGACACGCTCGCCGGCGAGCCACGACTTGGCCTGCCCGACAGCCTGTCGGCGGGGCCGCTCGGCAAGGGGATCAATCCCAACGGCCTCGCGCTGACGCCCGCGGGCACGTTGCTGGTCACCTATGGCGGGATCAACGCGGTGGCGATGGTCACGCCGAGCACGTCAACGGCTGAGGTGGTCGGCGTGGTGCCGACCGGCTGGTATCCCAGCGCGGTCGCGACCAGCGCCGACGGTGGGCGCGTCTTCGTCGTCAACCGCAAGAGCCCGCCCGGCCCCAATCCCCAGGGCTGCGCCCCCAAAATCGCGGTGCAGAAGGCCCAGCCGAGCGCGTGCGGCGCGGCCAACCAATATGTCTTCCAGCTCGAAAAGGCCGGGCTGCTCCACTTCGCGATGCCCGACGGCCAAGCGCTGGCGAAGACGACGTTGCAGGTCGCCGACAATATCGGCCTGTCGAACGCCACAGCGCGCCGCGCCGCGGAGGCGCGGATGGCGGAGGTCGCCAAGCGCATCAAGCACGTCGTCTTCATCGTGAAGGAAAACCGCACCTATGATCAGGTGCTCGGCGACCTTGAGATCGGCAATGGCGATCCACGCCTGGCGATCCTGGGCGAGGCGCTGAGCCCCAACCATCACAACATGGCGCGCGATTTCGTCACGCTCGACAATTTCTACGATTCGGGCGAGCAATCGAGCACCGGCTGGACCTGGACCACCGCCGCCCGCGTCCCCGATCTGCTCGAGAAGACCGCGCCGGTGAATTACGCAGCGCGCGGGCTGGCCTATGAATCGGAGGAAGCGGATCGCAACGTCGCGACCAGCCTCAGCCTCGCGGAGCGCCGCAAAGCCGATCCCCGCCATCCCGACGATCCCGATCTGATGCCCGGCCCCGCTTTGCTCAACGCGCCCGATGCCGATGACGACAAGCTGCCCGGGCAAGGCTATTTGTGGAACGCCGCGATCCGCGCCGGGCTGACCGTGCGCAATTACGGGTTCGCCGATGCCTCGGTATACGACAGCGAGTCGCCGGGGTTCGTCCCGCTGCTGCGCGAGCCGTTCAAGGACAAGCACACGATCTGGACGCCCGCCGACCGCGACCTCGCCAGCCGCAGCGATCCCTATTTCCGCGGCTTCGACCAAAAGCTGCCGGATTATTGGCGTATGCTCGAATGGCAGCGCGAGTTCGACCAGCAGGACAAGGCCGGGACGATGCCCGCCCTCACCCTGCTCCGCCTCAGCCACGATCATTTCGGCGACTTCAAGGAAGCGGTCGACGGCGTGAACACGGTCGAGGCCGAGATGGCCGACAATGACTATTCGGTCGGCATGGTGCTCGAACGCATCGCCAACAGCTCGTTCAAGGACTCGACCCTGGTGTTCGTGATCGAGGACGACGCCCAGAATGGCGGCGACCATGTCGACGCGCGGCGCAGCATCGCGTTCGTCGTCGGGCCGTATGTCAAACAGCACGCTTTGGTAACGACCCGCTACACCACGGTCAGCATGCTGCGCACGATCGAGGCGGTGCTTGGCCTGCCGCCGCTCGGGCTCAACGACGCGCTCGCGGCGCCGATGGCGGATGTGTTCGACCTGAACCAGAAGGACTGGAGCTTCCGCGCGAAGGCAGCCGACGTGCTGCGCGGTACCAAGCTGCCGATCCCCGCCGATCGCTTCGTCGCGAAGGCTACTGCCGCTAACACCTGCCCGCCGCGCGATGCCGGCTGGTGGGCGGCGGCGATGCAGGGCCAGGATTTCACCAGCGAGGACCGGCTCGACACGCCGCGCTTCAACGCGGCGTTGTGGCGCGGGCTCGCCGATGGTCCCGAGCCGCAGGCGCGCAGCGGCGCCGATCTGCGGGCGAACCGGGCGAGCTTGCTGCAAAAAGCGGCGACTGGGCGAGTGTGTCCGGCTTCTTAAGACAAGCCCCTCCCCTTCAGGGGAGGGGTTAGGGGCGGGGGATGTCTCGCAGAGCGCATTGTCTGTGGTACTGCCCCACCCCAACCCCTCCCCTGAAGGGGAGGGGCTAAAAAAGCCCAAAGCGCTTAATCCGGATTCCGCAGGAACGTCACATACCCCCGGAACCAGGGGTTGGCCTCCAACCCCGGCGGTGGCGCCCACTCGCCACCCTGAAGCAAGCCGATCCGAAACGGCAGCCTGAGCCGATCGAGCTTGGCCAGATACGCCTGATACCCAGGGATGACGTGGCGTCCCTGATAGATCTGCAACACCGCCTCATCGACCATGCCGGCCAGCGCATCGAGCCCCTTGGGATCGCCGTTCGCACTCCAGTCGAGCAGTCCAGTGATCCCGAGGCGGCAGTCGCTCGGCAACCGCGCGCGCAATCCGCGCAGGAACGCCGCATAATCCTCCAGATGTCGCGTGCGCGCGTCGAAATCGATCTGCACGCCGACAACGCGGTTGCCCGCCGCGCGCCAGCGCTCCAGCGCCGCGAGCAGCTGGTCGTAGATGGCGGGCGACCAGGCGAGCGTCTCGACCCGCACCACCATCCAGACTTCGCGATTGCCCAGCCGCGGAATCGCCGCGCGCTGCGCCGCATAACGAACCGGATCGGTCGCCTCGACCTGCCCTTGCAGCAGATACAATCGCTTGGCCGTCGCCAGCGCCGGCTGAGCCTTCACCCCCGCCCATAGCCACACCGCGTCATAAACCGGCGCGACCCTCGGCTCGCGCGCAATCGGGACCGGCAGCAGCGCGACCCCCGATGCCGCGATGGCGATGACGGCGCGGATCACCGTCTACCAATAATAACGCAGGCCCGTCGCCCAGCGCGACTTGGGATAATCGCTCTTCAGCCGCGCGAACCAGGCTTTGCGCACGGCCTTGTCGACATCGACGCCGCCGCACGAATTGTTGCCCGACGGGGCATAGCAATTGACCGCGCGGAACAAGGCATAGGTCTTGTCGTCGCCCGGCACCTTGGGATCGGCGATGATCGACTTGTAGACCTCCAGCCGCGAATAGACCGGCCCGGCAAACAGGGTCTTCGTCCCGCCGAGATCCTGTTTGGGCGGTTGGGTGTCGAGCACGAACTGGTCGAACCCGTTGGCGCGGAAGAAGTCGGCCAGGCAGAGCCTCGCATGCGGACTGCCGGGTGTTGCTGCGAGGTCGGCGGCGGTGCGCTTGAGCGTCTGGCAATCGATATCGGTGGCTTGGGTCGGCTTGAGGAACAGTCCGAGCGGCAACGCCTCCGATCCCAGCAAATCGTAGAAATTGGTGTCGCTCGCTGCGCCTGCCGGCACCAGCGCGAGGTCGGCCCCGAAATCGCGATACGCGCCGCGGCTCAATTCCTTGTAGAGCAGAGTGAACAACGCGAGCTGGCGCTCGTGCGGCGCCTTCGCCCCGGTCGCCTGTTTGCGCAACAATCCGGCATCGGCGACGTTCATCAGCAGGATACCGCGCAACGACGCGTCATCGACCGGCGAGCCGGCCGCGAACACCCGCGCCAGCCCGCCGGTGCGCTCGTCATGCCAGGCAAGCGCGAGCTCGATCGCCGAATGCTGCGCATCGACCTTCGCGCCCGGCAGCATCTCCAGCCAGAAGCCGCGCGCATTGCGATCGCCGACCGCGTCCAGCGCCATGCCGCGCAGCATCTGACGGCTGAACTGCACCTCGGTGAAGCTCGATTGGCGCGCGGCATCGGGGATCAGCTTGAGCACCTCGGCGGGTTTCCTGCCGATATAGAATTGGTGCGCGGCGACCAGATAGTCGAACAGCGGCTGATTGCCGGCGAACGCTGCACGCTGACTGTTGATCTCCTCGAGCGTGATCGGATTGGTGCAGCATCCCGCACTGACTTCGTCGTCGGCCGTCCGCATCCGCCGCAGGTCGAGCACCGCGAGCAGGGTCGGATCACGCGTATCGCCGATCGTCAGCTCGGGCAGCAGCTTGGTGTCCATCTCCTCCGCAAGATCGACGTCGTTCAGCCCGCGCACTGCCGCCGGCTGCGCGAACAAGGCGACATATTGCTGCGCGAGCAGATCGCGCTCGCTGCCGAACCAATAGACCCGCCGCAGCAATCCCCGCGCCGACGCCGCGTAGAGCCCCTTGGGATAGTCCTTCAGATAGCCGCGCAAGCCGGCATCGGCCGCGGCGACGACCTTCTGATCGACCGTCTTGAAGTCCTTGGGAATGCCATATTCGTCGAACAGGTCGACTTGGACGCGGTTCACCTCGACCCGCGCCGCCATGTAGCGCCCGGTTTCGCGCACCCAGGCATCGCGCGTCCCACCCAGGCTGGCAAACCGCGTCCCCGCCGCATCGAAATCGCCGTCGTAAAAAGCCTGCGCGCCGGCGAGATAGGTGGCGAACGCTTTGCCCGCGGGCGATTTCACTTGCCCGTCGAGTGCCGCGCTCACGCTCGCGCCAGGCTTGGCGCAATCGGGGCTGAGCGCCCGACGCGCCGCGATCAGCGCCGCACCCTCGCCGCCCGGCAGCTTGGCCGCGTTGACCGCCGCCTCGAACGCCGCCGCGCCGCTGCCATTGGTCCGGCAGCGCGACCCTTCGCCCGAAGAATAATCGCTGTCGCTATTGTCGGGGCGCACCGCCAGCCAACCCGACAAGGTACGCCAGTCGAACAAAGCGCCGAGTGGTTGCGGCGGCGCTCCCTCGCCTGGCTTGGGCAGAGAGCCGCGGCGATCGAACAGCAACATCGTGAGGTTGGTTCGCGTGTCGTTGCCCGGCCCGAGCATCGCCATGTCGTCACAGCCGGTCAGATTGGCGTGGCTCAGCCGCCAACTCGGCGAGCACCCGAAATCGCCGCTGGCGTCGGCGGGAAGCGGCACTGCGAAACAGGCCGCGAGAGCGGCGAGCGAAACGCAAAGACGACGCATGACTAAGACCCCCGATGGATGACGAGGGGCAAAAATGGCACGCCGCCAACACCTTGCCTAGGAAGATTGCGTCATCGCTGATGATTTCGATCGATTGGTCGTGCTCTTGCCGGTTGGAACGTCCATCGCCATATCGCTGAGGCGTTCGCCGACTGGGCACGGTAGCGCAGCTTCCCTTTTCGTTCCCCATCCGCTAAGGGCGCGCGTCACGCGGCGCGGCCCGCATACTCATGAGGCATTGTTTGGCTAAAGAAGAACTTCTCGAAATGCGTGGCCAGGTAGTCGAACTGCTGCCCAACGCCATGTTCCGCGTCCGGCTGGAAAACGACCATGAGATCCTGGGTCACACCGCCGGCAAGATGCGCAAGAACCGCATCCGCGTGCTGGTCGGCGACGAGGTTCTCGTCGAGCTCACGCCTTACGACCTGACCAAGGGTCGCATCACGTATCGCTTCATGCCGGGCCGCGGCGGACCGGGGCCGCAATAATGCCCTGTCACCCCGGCGAAAGCTGGGGTTTCTTGCCGCAGAGCTCGTCCCGATGAAGCTCGTTCTAGCCTCGACCAGTCCCCGCCGCCGCGAATTGCTCGCGCGGATCGGGATCGTGCCCGCGCGCCTCGCCGCACCCGATATCGATGAGACGCCGCTCAAGGCCGAGGCGCCGCGCGCTTATGTCGCGCGCCTCGCCGAGAACAAGGCGCTGGCGGTCGAGCGCGCCTCCGACGAGATCGTATTGGCGGGCGACACCACCGTCGCGGTCGGGCGCCGGATCCTGGAAAAGCCGGTCGACGAGGCCGATCTGCGCCGCATGCTCGGGCTGTTGTCGGGGCGGCGGCACCATGTCTTTTCGGGCGTGTGCGTGATCGGTCCCGACGGCCGTCCGCGCGTCCGGGTCTCCGACACGATCGTCGCGTTCAAGGCGCTCTCTCCCGCCGAGATCGACTGGTACGTCGCCAGCGGCGAAGGCATGGGCAAGGCCGGCGGCTATGCCATCCAGGGCAAGGCCGAAGCGTTCGTCCGGTATCTGGCGGGCAGCCATTCCAACGTCGTCGGCCTGCCGATCTTCGAGACGCGCGCGTTGCTGACCTCGGCGGGTCTTCCGCTTGGCTGAGTGGCTCTATGAGGCCGGGATCGGCGAAGCACGCGCCGCCCTGGTCGAGGACGGCCGGATCATCGAGGCGCGGATCGAGCGGCCGGGCGGGCTGAAACTGGGCGCCGTGCTGGAAGGCCAGCTCATCGAGCGCGCCGCCGCCGGGCTGAGCCGAATCGAAACGCCGCACGGCGCGGCGGTGATCGAGCGCTTGCCGCCCGGTATCACGCTGGGCGCGCGATTGACGGTCGAGGTCGTGCGGGAAGCCATCCCGGAACCCGGTCGCCCCAAGCTGGCCAAAGTAGCGGCAAGCGAGGCCGAGCCGCGAGATGCCGACGACCTGCTGGCGCGATGCCGGGCAAGCGGCTTTCCCGTTCGCATCCTGCGCGCTCATGAGCCCGACGCGCTCGAGGCCGCAGGCTGGTCCGAAGTGCTCGACGAAGCGGAGACTGGCGAGATCGCCTTTGCAGGCGGATCGCTGCGCATGTCGCCCACCCCGGCGATGACCTTGTTCGACGTCGACGGCCCCGGCGCCCCTGCCCCGCTCGCGATCGCGGCGGCGCGTGCTACGGCGATGGCGATCATCCGGCTCGATATCGGCGGATCGATCGGGGTCGACTTCCCGACCCTGGGCAACAAGGCCGAGCGCCAGGCGGCGGCCGAGGCGATCGATGCGGTCCTGCCCCAACCGTTCGAGCGCACCGCGATCAACGGGTTCGGGTTCCTCCAGATCGTCCGCCCGCGCCGCCGCGCCTCGCTCCCTGAGTTGCTTCGCGCCGATCCTGTCGCGGCGGCCGCATTGGCCCTGCTACGCGCAATCGAGCGAACGCCCCCGCCGGTGCCGCCGGTACAGGTCGCCGGGCCGCGAGTCGCCGCCTGGCTGGCCGCGCATCCCGACCTGATCGACGAGTTGTCGCGGCGGACCGGCGTCCCCATCTCATTCGCGTCATGACCAAGGCCAATAGCTGCCCGCTTTGCGGCAACATCACCGACCCGGCGCACAAGCCGTTCTGCAGCCGCCGCTGCAAGGACCGCGACCTGCTGCAATGGCTGGGCGAAGGATATCGCATCCCGGCGGGACCCGCCGATCCGGAAGCACTGGACAGAGAGGTTTCGAGCGATTAGAGCGCGCGCTTCCGCGCTTCGCCGGATATGCCCAAGTAGCTCAGTTGGTAGAGCATGCGACTGAAAATCGCAGTGTCGGTGGTTCGATTCCGCCCTTGGGCACCATTCCTTACAGCCTCTGGAACTCGATAGAGACGGCGCCGTGGCGCATCGCCAGGCGCGCGATGCTTACTGACTTGCCCAGGCGAGCCGCCATGCCTCATTCGCCGGCACCGGCCGGCCGTACAGATAGCCCTGGCCATAATCGCAACCGAGATCGCGCAGCGCGCCTGCATGGTCGACCGTCTCGATCCCCTCGGCGATGACCGGCAATCCTGATGCACCGCGCCAGCCGAGGATCGCTTCGACGACATTGCCGCCTTCGAGCGCTCCGTCGCGCTGTACCAGGCCGCGGTCGATCTTGATCGCGTTGAATTCCACGTCGCGGATATGGTGGTTGGCGAAGCCCGCGCCGAAATCATCGAGCGCGACCTGCACGCCTGCACGGCGCAGGACGCCGAGCGTCGCGCGGGCGGTGGCGACATCCTCGATCAATCGGTTCTCGGTGATCTCGACGATCAGCCGATGCGGGTCGAAGCCCGTCGCGCGCACCAGATCCAGCATCCTCCGCGCGGCGACACATCCGCCGAGCTGCGCCGGCGACATGTTGACCGACAGGATGAGATGGTGCGGCCACGCCCCGGCGTCGCGACACGCCTGACGCATGATCGACGCGCCGAATTCGGCCATCAGCCCGGCATCCTCGACGATTCCGATGAACTGATCCGGCAAGATCAGCCCGCGATCGGGATGGCGCCAGCGAGCGAGCGCCTCGAACCCGATGACCGATCCGTCGCGCAGTTCGACCAGCGGCTGATAGAAAGGCACGAACTCGCCGCGGCCGATCGCGCGCCGGATGTTATCCTTGAGGAGGGTGAGCGGTCGTCGGCTCGGTTGCCCGACGTCAGCGGAAAGCCCGCTTTGCCATGATCGCTGCGCGATGTGGCTTGTCGTTACCAAGGTTATCGCGAACAGGCACGAAGCCCACCATTCCAGGTTCAGCCCACCTCGAACGGCGGTGGCCGCCTGCACCATGACCAGCGCGATGCCGGCGATGGCAGCGATCGGTGTCAGCGCGCCGCGCGAGACCGTCAACACCATCGATCGACTTGCCGCGACACGCGTCATGACTTTGCATCCTCGACGTCAGCATTCGAACCGCAAGATCATGAACTAGGCCTTTTCACGATTGTTCGGCAGCGCGGTGAAATACCTAACGCGGTGGTACCGCGTGGTAACCGCGGTCGAGCGAAGATGGCCTTACAGGAACGCTGTTACGTAGGTTTCCCTAGCCGACTTGCCGGCAAGGGCAGGATAGCCTCCGACAGCCCCACTCTATCCGGACGTCGCACCTTGTCCCTCGATCTCGTCGTCTTACTGATCTCCGAAAGCGACCTGCGCAGCGCGCTGACCGCACGATTGACCATGATCGGCATCAATGTCGTCACGGTCGGAGCGGATCAACTTGTTCAGGGCATGCCCGGCATGGCGATCAAAACGGCCGTGCTCGTCACTGACGACGGCTCGATCGGGCAGGTCGCCAGTGAAGCATTCCCGGCCTGGATGCAGGTCGTTATCCTCAACGGATCGTCGGGCGGTCCCGACGATCGCCCGGTTCGCCTATCGCGGCGTGGCGCCCTACGCCGTCTGGTCGAGCTATTAGACGGCTGGGGCGCGCCTATGTCGCAATGAGGCCGGCGGCGAATGCCACGCGGAGCGCCTCTGACAGACTGCGCACGCCCATCTTGGTCATCAGATTGGCGCGATAGATTTCGACGGTGCGCGGACTGATCGCGAGGTCGTAGGCGATGATCTTGTTCGATCTACCCTCGATCAACCCGGTCAGGACGTCGCGTTCCCTGGGCGACAGCACGGCCACCTTGGCGCGTGCGGTTTCGATCTGCGCCGACCCCGCGCTGTCATGCTCCATGCGGTCGAACGCCTTGTTGATCGCCTCCATCAGAGCGTCGGCCTTGTAGGGCTTTTCAAGGAAATCGAACGCACCGGCCTTCATCGCCTGCACCGCAATATCGATATTGCCCTCGCCGGTCAGGATGATGGTCAGGAACCGCGCAGGCGAAGACGAGCCGAGCTCCTGCAGGACCTCGATCCCGTTTTTCCCCGGCATATGATAATCGAGCAGCAGCACGCCCGATTCCAGGTCGGCAACGCGCTCCAGAAACTGGTCGCCGGAGCGAAAATTGCGCACGACGAGATCGGAGCGCAGCGAAAGGAGACCGTGCAGCGACGCCCGCACGGCATCATCGTCATCAATCAGATAGATGTTCCGGATCATCTTCCAGCTCCTTGAACACCGGCAGGGTGAAACTGAACGCCGCCCCTCCCTCCGGTTGGCTCTTCGCCGTCAGGACGCCCCCATGCGCCTCGACGATACGTCGCGAAATGGACAGGCCGATCCCCATCGCCGTGCCCGATTTGGTAGTCGAGAAGCGCGCATAGAGTTGTTCGCTCAGCGCGTCGGGAATGCCGGGTCCCGTGTCCATGATCGAGAGCATGACCATGTCATCACCGCTGGACCGCGACTTGATCACGATCCGGCGTGGACGACCGGCGTCCACCGACCGCAATGCCTCGACGGCATTGCGCAATAGATTGACCAGGACCTGCTGGATTTGCACGCGGTCGGCAAAGATCGTGTCGCTCGCTGAATCCAGGTCGTAGCTGAGCTCGATCTCCTCTCGCCCGCTGCCGAAAAACACTAGCGCGACCGCGTCCCTGATCACATCGTCAAGCGATTCGGGGCGCATTTCGATGTCGCGCTTGGCCAGGAAGTCGCGCAATCGCCGGATGATGTCGCCCGACCGCTGGGTCTGCTCCTCCGCCATGTAGAGCAGATCGGCGACGCGCTCGCCGCTGGCGCCCTGTTCGATCAGCATCCGCGCCGCCGCGATGAAATTAGCCGTCGCGCTGAGCGGCTGATTGAGTTCGTGCGCTAGATCGGCGGCGAGTTCGCTCATCGCGCGTTGGCGCGAGATATGCGCCAGTTCCGCGCTGAGTTCGGACAATCGCTGCTCCTCGAACAACCGCTTGGATACGTCGCGGACGATTCCGGTAAAGATCCGCTCTTCGCCGATGCGTGCCTCGCCGACATTGAGCTCGATCGGAAACTGCGTGTCGTCGGCACGGCGCGCGGTCAGCTCGCGAGTCATGCCGATCACCTTGCGCTCCCCGGTCCGGAGATAATCGGCGATCGCCGCGTCGTGGCGCGACGCAAGCATGTCGGGCATCAGGATCTTGACGTTGCACCCGATCATGGATTCGGCGGAATAGCCGAACATCGCTTCGGCGGCCGGGCTGAAGCTCTTGATGATGCCATGGTCGTCGATGACGATCGTCGCGTCGGGCACCGTCCTGATGATCGATTCGAGCCGCATTTCGGCCTCGCGCCGGCTACGCTGCGTCACATCGACGATCGAGCCGATCGATCGCACCAGATTGCCTTGCTCGTCATACAGGCAGCGCGCCGTTCCTTCGAGCATGCGCGGCGATCCGGTGTCGGGAAGGAAGCGATATTGAAAGGCGAAACGATCGCGCCGATCGGCGACCGCGCTGTCGATCGATGCTATCACATTGGAAACATCCGCCGGCTCGACATGATCGCGCCACATATCGAAGGTGTCGATCGCACCGGCGGGCAGACCGAGCCGCTGTTCCGATCCGGGCGACCAGCTGATCCGCCCGCTCACGACGTCCCAATCGAACACGCCGATCTCATTGACCTCGGCAGCGATCGCCAGGCGATTCTCACTGACCCGAAGTTCCTCCTCGGCCTCGACCCGCGTGGTGATGTCGAGCATCTTCAGGACAACCACGTCGTTGCGCCCCGCGCGATGCAGCGGCCGGCGGCGCTCTACTACGTGCAATTTCGTGCCGTCGCGTCGACGCTCGACGAACTCGGTCTCCAGTCGGTCGGGCGGCGAGCCGTCGCCCGGCGCGACGTCAATGTCATGACCTTCGACTTCGCGCGATTGGAGCAAGGCGTGCTTGTTACGTCCTACCGCCTCATCGGCCGACCAGCCGTAGAGTTCGGTGCATCCCTGCGTCCAGTGAAGGATCGTGCCGTCCGATCCGACCAGAGCGATAGCCGCGCTGTCGAGTGCATCGTTGAGATCGCTGAGCGCCATGCGCTGACGGGTCAGCCGATCGGCGACCAGCAACAGGATCGTACCGATGATCAGCATGTTGACCAGGATTGCAATCAGGGCGGCGCCTTCGGGCGGCGCGCTGCCGGTCGCGATCGACCATTGTTCAAGGACGATGGGGATCGCGGGCAGAACGAAAAGGATCGGCAGGACCAACCAGCCCAACGGCTGACGCATTCGATCGCCCGACAGGAGGCCGGTCCAGCCCGCCTCGTGCTTCCACCACAGGAAAGAACAAGCAATTGCCAGCGACGCCAGACCTGCCGGCAAGGGGGCGACGAAAAAATGGTTGAGCGGAGTCGCGTGATCGATCCACATCAGCGCGGTCGTCGAATAGAGACCGAGGCAAAGCGCCAGCGCGGCAAGCACGTTCGCGGCCCGGTCGAGCAGAGGCGACTGCCGCTGCGCGAGCACTATCGCCGCCGCCAGCGACACGAAGGATAGGAGCGAGTTGGATCCCGGACGACCCGGATTGGGGGCGGCCGAACGCGCGAGCTGTTCCGAGAAGAGCAATCGATCGATGCCGGGCCGGATTCCTGACGCGGATTCGGCCACCACTATCGCGACGAGGATCAGAACTGCGATCGCCGGCACCGTCGCGGCACGCCGCCCAAGAATCGCCATCAACATCGCGAAGGATAACAGCAAATGACCCGCAGTCGTCAGCGGCCATGCCGGTGCGTAGCTGGCTCCGAACGAGGCGAGCGCCGGAACCCCAAACAGCCAGCCCAATAATGACAGAGATGCAACCAGCGCGGCGATTGCAGCCAACACCAATGCAACTTTGTCACGCCTCGATGCGTCGTGCGCCCGACGCATTCGACCAGGCATTTGTCCCCGTCCTTATACTACCCGCCCATGCGGACAGCCGTATTTACTGGCCGCTTCGTAGCATCACGTAATGATTCCGGAAATTCAATAACCTCGCTGTGTTTATCGGAATAAAAAGAGTCCATTCTGGGCGCAATTACGTCGCCAAGGGAGCCGAGCCGCGGCGATAGGTGATCATCGAATGGCGCCCGAAGCCCATCCGCAAAGTCATTGAGCGAAACCACTCCTTGAGTGCGGCGGAGATCTGCTCGACCAGGCTTGCGCGCCTGGGATCCTCCAGTTCGAAATCACCCAGCCAGAGTTCGTCCATCGTGCAGGCCTTGAGGTTGACCGCCATGGGTGCCTCGTCGCGCGACTGGGCCGCCGCGGGCTCGTCTGCCGGGTGCGGCAGCCGAGCGATCAGGTCGAGCAGCGGCGCGTCGCTCGCTGCCGGCTCGATGAGCGCTGCGGTGAGATCGCTCGGGCTGCTCGCCTGCGTCGCGCCGAGTGGCAGCGCAGGAGCAGGAGCAGACGCCGGGGCTGCGGCAAACGATGCAGGAATGTCGGTCACCGGCGGTGCGACGGCCAGCGGCTCGGCCAGCGCGACCGCGGCGGCGACCACCGGTACCGGCTGCTCGACCGCAATGGTCGTGCTCGGCGCAATAGCGGCGGCTTCCGGCACGGCAACCGGCGAGCAGATCGCCGCCATGGGCACCGGTGCGGTCCGGGCCGGCGCCGCCTGAGGACGCACTTGGGGCCGATGGCCCTGGGCGATCAGCGCGACGCGAATGACGCCGTCGAGCGCCTCCGACACCGATGCTCCCCAGGCGAGCTCGACATCCGGCGACGCCTGGTCGGCGATCGTCGCGACGATCGCATCGAGTTCCATCAGCGACATGTCGGTACCGCCGCTGATCGAGATCATCAGCTTGCCCGCGCCCGCAATCTCGTCGTCGATCAGCGGGCAGGCCATCGCCCGTTCCGCCGCGAGGACGGCGCGGTCCATGTGCTCGGTAGCTTCGCCGAACCCGATCACCGCACGACCCATCTCGGCGATCACGTTGCGCATTTCGGCGAAACCGATCTGCTTGAGCCCCGGTGCCACCAGCAGATGGGCGATTCCGCCGACCGCATCGGCCAGCACCGCATTGGACTCCAGCATCGCGGATTTGAAGGTCATCTCCAGATCGCCGATCCCCAGCAGCCGCTGGTTGGGAACGACGATCATAGCGTCGACCAGCGGCTCGAGCGTGGCAATGCCCTGATCCGCCCGGCTCGCTCGCCGCAATCCTTCGAACTCGAACGGACGGGTCACCACCGCGACGGTCGGAATGCCGCGCAGCCGGGCGCGCTCGGCAAAGATCGGCGCCGCGCCGGTCCCGGTGCCGCCGCCCATCCCGGCGGCGATGAAGCAGAAATCGACATCCTCGAGCGCCGCATCGATTTCATCCATGACTTCCTGCGCGGCTGCGCGACCGACCTCTGGCCAGGCGCCCGCACCCAGCCCTTGCGTCGCCATCCGCCCGAGTTGCAGTTGCTGCCGGACTCCCAACGTGCGCAGCGCCTGGGCGTCGGTGTTGGCGGCGATCAATTCGACGTTCGGCAGGTTCTCATCGACCAGACCGGCAACACCGTTCCCGCCCGCGCCGCCGACCCCGAAAACGGCAATCCGCGGCATCACCGCCTCGATAGTGTCCATAAAGCTCATGACCGTTTCCCCCGACTCGCTGCAATGTCGGGGAGTCGTATCGGGGCATTGATGGTTAACGCGCCACGCTGGGAATCTACTATCGTAGAATCACGCACTGCGCCGGCACGCCCCGGATGTGCCAGCGCATTGCCGGGAGGAATCCGCCGCCCTAGGTTGGGCACGGGGCCGAAAGGATTGCATGCGCAAGGGCTGGATCATCGCAATCGGCGCCGCGGTCGCATTGTTCGTGCTGGCCTATGGCGCGTCGCCTTACCTCGCGGTGCGCGGCTTCGTCGCCGCCGCGAAACAGGGCGACGCGGAAAAGCTGCGCGGCTCAGTCGATTTTCCGGCGGTGCGCGCTGACCTGAAACCCCAGCTCGCCGCGGCGGTGACGACGCGAATGGAGCGCGATCCAGCGATGCGGGGCAATCCGCTCGCCGGGCTTGGCGCGATGCTGATGCCCTCGATCCTCGACCGGATGATCGATAGTGTCGTGACTCCCGAGGGGATCGCCGCCTTGGTCCGAGCGGGCAAGGTCGGCCATATCGAAACGGGTTCGGCCCCGCCACGTCGGGTCGACTACGGCTTTCATTATGCCGCGCTCAATCGTTTCGACGTCACCTTGCGGCGTCAGGGCGCGACCGACGACCCTGTGAAGCTCGTCTTCGAACGGCGCGGTCTGTTTGCGTGGAAACTCATACGCATCGCGCTGCCGCAGGGCAGCCTGACCGGCCCCGCGGACGCGACACCGGCCGAGGCGTCGCCGTCGGAGGGCTCGCCCGATTCCAACGCTATCGGCGCCTGACGTTATTCGCCCGGGCGGTAACGCCGCTCGACATGCCCCCTGAGCTCGTCCGGATAGAAATAGACTGGGCGCAGCCGCCCTTCGGCGTAGCGGCCGATCTGGTCGGCGAAGTGGCGCGAAGCGGGATCGCCGCTCTGCCCGCCGGCCATCACCGCCATCGCCTTCACCCTTGGCCCGAACTCGACCACCGCGACGAAGCTGTTGCCGCTGGTGCCGTAATAGCGCTTGGTTCCCGGCCAGGTCTTCGCGCCGAACGAGGCGAGGCTGCCCCATTGCGCCGAGGTGAAGGGTATCGGGGTCGAATCCCGGGCATCGTCGAAATGCGGCGCGATGGCGTCGTCAAGCCGCTGGAAACGGTTGATCTGTTGCCACGGCACGCGCCACTCGCCGAAGTCGCGCTTCAACCGATCGGTGGCGGCCGTCAGCGCGTCGAGCTTGTCCGATGCCTTGACTCGGGTTGCGATATAATCGGGCACGTTCATCCGCTCGGCCTGGGCGAAGCTACCAACCTCGCGCCACAATTGATCGCCCCAGAACACCGCGAGGCTGGTCGCGGTCGAATCGTAGCCCCAGCGGCGATCCCAGCCGCGTAGCAAGGCGATCGGCTCGGCCAGCTTTGCGCGACGCGGATCGTCCGCCGGCAGCGCGTCCCATGCCCTGACCAGCCCCGGAATCAGTTCGGCGAAGGCGGGCAAATAGCTGTCGAACGCCGCCACGCGCAGTTTCTCCGGCGTCCAGCCGCTCTTGCCCTTGAGCAGCAGGTCGGCATGCGTCCCGCGCGCATTGGGGCCCGTCTGATCCATATAATGTGGGTAATCACGAGCCTTGGGACTGTCCGGCCCCGCCGCGTCCCATGGCCAGTCATTGGTATTGTGCACCCAGCCGACGCGCGGGTTGAGCACGCTCGGCAAGCTGGGCAGCGTATGCAGCCCTTTCCAGTCGGTCGCCGGATCGGCACCATCGACCGGCCGGGTATAGTCGAAGCGATTGTCGCGCAGCGGCATGAATTGCGGCATCAGGAACGCGATCTCGCCCTTGCTGTCGGCGAACAAGGTGTCGTTCGACGAATTCGCCCGCCGCGAGGCGACCTGAAGGAAGCTTTTGAGGTCGCTGGCCTTGGTTCGAAGCCAGCTCTGCTCGAGCGCCGGCACGGGCTTCCACATCAAGGCCTCGGCGATCCAGCGCCCGTTCTTCGTGGCGACGATCGGGCCATGATGCGTGCGCCAGGTGGTGAAGCGGCGCTCCCCCAGCGACCCGTCGGGCTTGCGATAGCGCAAGGTCACCGTCGCGCTCGTTACCGGCCGCGTGGCAGCGCCGTAGCGATAGACATAGCCGTTGCCGCGCTTCGTCACGCGCTCGGCGAATTCGTCGACATTGTCGACGGTGGAGGAGGTGTGCATCCACCCCGCTTTGGCGTTGAACCCCTGGTAGATGAAGAACTGTCCCCAGGTCGACGCGCCATAAGCATCTAGGCCCTGCGCGCTCGACATCTGCGCTTCGGAGCGGAAGTAGAAGCTGGTGTGCGGGTTGATCAGCAACAGCGCCTTGCCGCCCGATGTCAGCTTGGGCGCGATCGCGATGCCGTTCGATCCCGACGGCTCGCGCGGCACCATGCCCAGTTCCTCGGGCGTCGGCGGGGTCGGCCTGCCGTAGAAGGTCTTGAGGTCGCTGAGCGAGATCCGCTCGATATCGCCGCCGATGCTGCCCTCGGTGAAACTGAGTGCCATCCACGGCTCGAACCGGGTCAGCACCTTGGGCTTGGTGCCGGGATGCGTCGCGAGGTAGAAATTGAGCCCGTCGGCCCAGGCGTCCATCAGCGATTTCAGCCACGGCGCGCTCGCGGCATATTGCATCTTCAACTCGGCGGGGTCGACATAGAGCCGCTGGCGCAGATCGCCCCAAATCGCGTCTTCGCCCTCCGCCTCGGCGGTGCGTCCGAGCGCGGTCAGATAGTTCGCCTCGACGCGCGAGAAATCGTCCTCGGCCTGGGCATAGATCATCCCGAACACGGCATCGGCATCGCTCTGCCCGCGGACGTGGGGGATGCCCCAATCGTCGCGCGTGATCGTGACCCGCGCGGCCTCGGCTCGCCAGCGCGCCATGTCGGCAGCAGCGGGGTCCGGCACGGTCGGCGCCATGGTCAGCACCGCAAGGGCTAGGAGCGGGAGGCGGAGGGTTCTATCCATGCCGGGAGCGTAACGCGACGACGGAGAGAAAACCATGCGCCGGCTGGCTCTTATATTGGCGATGTTGCTCGGCCCGGCAGCCGCTCTCCCCGCCGCCGAACCGCCCAGCCAGACCGTGCTGATCAAACCGGCGCGCGTGTTCGACGGGCTGGACGGCAAGACGCATGCCGGCTGGCAAGTGCTGGTCGAGGGCGATCGTATCGCCGCGGTCGGCCCGAACCTGTCGGCGCCCGCCGACGCAAAGATCATCGACCTGCCCGGCGAGACGCTGATGCCGGGAATGATCGAGGGGCACGGCCATCTGTTCCTCCACCCCTATAACGAGACGAGCTGGGACGATCAGGTGCTCCACGAGCCGCTCGCGCTCAGGACCGCACGCGCGGTGGCGAGCGCCAAGGCGACCCTGCTCGCCGGCTTCACCAGCGAGCGCGATCTCGGCACCGAGGGCGCGGGCTATGCCGATGTAGGGTTGAAGGCGGCGATCGATCAGGGGATCGTGCCGGGTCCCCGGCTCAACGTCGCGACGCGCGCAATCGTCGCGCTGGGCGCGTACGGCCCCAAGGGGTTCGAGCCCGGCATCGCCATTCCGCAGGGCGCCGAGGAAGTGTCGGGAGTCGACTCGATCGTCGCCGCGGTCCGCCGTCAGATCGCGGGTGGTGCCGATTGGGTGAAGCTCTATGCCGATTATCGCTGGCGCCCCGGCGAGGACAGCCGCCCGACGCTCAGCCTGGAGGAAATGAAGGCCGCGGTCGCCGCCGCGCACGACGCCGGCCGCCCGGTCGCGGTCCATTCCGCCACCGCCGAAGGGATGCGCCGCGCGATCGCCGCGGGAGTCGACACGATCGAGCATGGCTATGGCGGCACGCCCGAGATTTTCGCCGACATGGCGAAGAAGGGCATCGCGCTCTGCCCGACGCTCGCCGCGTCGGACGCGACCTCGCGCTATCGCGGCTGGAACGGTGCCGAGCCGGCGCCCGAAGCCGTCCAGATCAACCGCAAGAGCTTCCAGATGGCGCTGAAGGCCGGCGTCCATCTCTGCATGGGCGGCGATGTCGGCGTGTTCGCGCATGGCCAGAACGCGCGCGAGATGGAATTGATGGTCGCCGGCGGGATGAGCCCCGCCGACGTGCTGATCGCCGCGACCTGGGGCAATGCGCGCTGGTTCCACCTCGACGGCAAGCTCGGCGCGGTCAAACCGGGCCTGCTCGCCGACCTGATCGCGGTCGATGGCGATCCCACTGCCGACATCGCCGCGGTCCGCCATGTGCGGATGGTGATGAAGGGTGGCACGGTAGTCGCGGGCTGATTAGGGACAGGGTCAATGGATATGTCGAAACCGGTCCGCGTCCGCGACGAACCACTCGATGCGCTGCGCGGGATCGCCATCTTCGGGATGGTGCTCGCCAATCTGCAAGGGTCGGAGGAGCACGCTTTCTGGTGGATCAACCATGCGCCGTGGAACGGCCTGACCTTCGCCGATCTGGTGTTCCCGATGTTCCTGCTCGCGGTCGGCCTCGCCTTGCCGCTGACGATGGACGGGCGGATGCCGCGGCCGTCGATCACGAAGATCGTGCGGCGATCGGCCCTATTGTGGTTCATCGGTTTCGCGATCGGCATGATCGTCCATTTCAGCCTCAAGCTGGAGGAGATCCGCTTCACCGGCGTGCTCGAGCGGATCGGCATCGTCTATCTGGTCTGCGCGATCACCTGCCGCCAGACGACGACCTGGAAAGCGCCCGCCATCGCCGCCGGCGTGCTGATGCTGGTCCATGGCGTCCTGCTTCATCTGCCCGCGCCGGGCGACCTGATCGCCAGCATGGCGCCGGGCGAAGGGATGAGCGGCTGGCTCGACCATACGATCCTGGGCGGGACGCGGCTCTATGGCCAGCCCGATAACGGCCCGCCCTTCGATCCCGAAGGGCCGCTATCGACGCTGTCGGCGATCGCCACGACGATGATCGGGATGGCGGTGCAGCGCATGTCGGTGCGCCGCAAGAAGCCGGTGATCATGATCGTCGCGGTCGCCGTATTGTGCCTGGGCCTGACGCTCGGCGCCGCCTGGTTCTGGCCGATCAACAAGAATTTGTGGACGCCGACCTTCACCCTGATCAACGCCGCGATCGGACTCGGCCTGCTGGCCTTGCTCAAGATTGTCTGGCCGCGGATCGGCGCGTCGCGGATCGCGCAGACCGTCGCCGCGCTCGGCGCGGTGTCGCTGACGCTCTATGTGGTCCACGATGCGGTGGCGATCGTGCTGATGATGGTGCCGATCGGCGGCGTGCATCTCGGCGAAAAGCTGCTGGCGGCGATCGCGGCGACCGGCTTGCCGCTCGATTGGACGTCGATGCTGTATGCGGTGATTGCTGGTGGGGTTTCGATCGTGATCACGCTGTTGCTGCGTGCGCGTGGGTGGGTGTTGAAGGTTTAGGTGAGGCAAATAAAGCCCCTCCCCTTCAGGGGAGGGGTTGGGGTGGGGCAGTCACAGGCGATGTGCTCTGCGAGGCATCCCCCACCCCCTA
>NZ_BCYX01000040.1 GCF_001598415.1 Sphingomonas mali NBRC 15500 | reverse complement strand
CTTGAAGGCGCTGCGCTATAACGATGCGAGCGTGGCGGACGGAGCAAGGGCCTGACGCTAGGCGGCCCCCTCCCGGCGGAGAGGGGGCATCGCCGGCTCAGTTCGTGTCCGGGGGTGCGGCGTTGCGTGCGGCCCTGATCGCTTCGACCTCGGTCATCACTTCCTCGATATAGGCTGCCGCGCGTCCGCGGGTCTTGATCGCCCTGAATTCGGCATAGAGCGCCGCCTTGGTTGCTTCGGACCTGTCGGACAGTTCGTATTTGGTCTTGAGCATGATCGCCAGCAGCCCATGCAGATTGTCGCGTTCGGGGATCAGGGCTGTGGCGTCGAGCGCTTCCGCGCCGGTCGCCAGGCTGGCGGCAACGGCGGCGGGCAGCGGCGCCGGATCGTTGAGCGTGGTCGGGCAATTGGTCCGCGCGCTGCTCTGCAGCAAGCCCAGGACGCTGTTGGCGGCCTTGTCGCGCGCCGTCAGCGGCAGGACACCGAACACCTGTTCGATCGTCGCCAGCGCGGAGCCGTGATCGTAGATCGTGTGGTCGACGCCGCCGGCCTGTACCCAGGGCGAGACGATGATCGCCGGTACCCGCACGCCATATTTGTCGAAGGTAAAGCCGAAATCGCTCAGGCTGTCCTTCGCCCCCGGCGTATTCGAGCTGCCATCATTCGGCGGCGGGGCGGTGCCGGGCGCCACCGAGTCATAGAAGCCGCCGTGCTCGTCATAGGTGATGATCAACAGGCTCTCATACCATAACGGCGAGTTGCGGATCGCTTCGTAGACGGTCTTGATCAGAGCCTCGCCGCCGGTGACTCCGTCCATCGGGTGCTGCGACGATCCGCCTTCGTACGAGCCGTTGACGATGTTGCCGTAATTGGGCTCGATGAACGTATATTGATATGGATAATCCCCGGACAGGTCCTTCGCCAAATTGTTCACCGAATGCACCTCGGTCAGGAAGATATTCTTGAGCGAGGCGACCTGCGGGATGTCCCCGGAAAGCGGTCCGTTGGTATCGTGATAGAGCCGGTAGGAAACGCCGTCATTGTTCAGCGCGTCGAAAATCGATCCGTGCAGATAGGTGAAGCCGTCGGCCAGCTCCCATTTGCCCATCTCGCCGTCGGTCGGACTGTGATCGAGGCCGTTGGACGACGCGCCATGGAGGAAGAAACGGTTCGGCCAGGTCGGCCCCGGCAGCGACGAGAACCATTGGTCACACAGCACGAAACTGGTCGCGAGCTGATAGGCCACCGGCAAATCGGTCGCGGTATCGAAACATAGCATGATGTCGCCGATCTTATCTGGCGCCGGCGGTGACCCCTCGGTTTTGGTGGTGGCATAGTTCGCGGCGAAACCGGAATTGTCGATGGTAGGATAGGGCCCATTGACCGGATACGTGGCGCCGGCGCCGCCCAATTGCTCGACCACGTCGGGGAATTCGTGCCCCGGATCGGTCGGCATGCTCGACGGCGCGCCGCCGCCTACATAATAGGTCGTGCCGTTATAGATGTTGCTGTTGCTGGTCGTCGCCGCGATAATTCCGGGAATCCCTGACAAGGCGAACATGTTGTCGAACGAATGGTTCTCCAGCATCAGCACGAAGATGCGGCTGATCGGATAAGAGGGCTTCACCGTGCCCGCCGCGACCACGAAGCTGCTGTTGGTGCCCGACAGCGGCAGGTTCAGCTTCGACGCGCCGTTGTTGACCGGTATGTTGAGGCCGGGCTGGCTGCTGTTGACGATCGATCCACCGAGCCACCAATTGTTGGTCAGGCCGTAGCTGCCCTGGCCGATATTGAGGATCGCGCTGCCTGATCCGCTGGCGGTGGTGACCTGGAGCTCCAGCTGGAAGAAGAAATTGAGCTCCTTGGGCAGGCCCCCGCCGCCCGATGCGGCGTAAGCGTTGAGGCTGTTATTGTTGCAATTGTTATTGAAGGCCGTCGCCACGGGAGTGGATTTCTTGCGATCGCAAACGAACGTGATCGTGAAGACGCTGCCGTTCTTCTGGACGGTCGGCGGGGGCGAGCTGTCTTCTCCCGATGTGACGGTCGCCGAATTGGCGACATAGGTCATCGAGGTGATCGTCCCGGAATTGTCGGTGATCGTGAGGACGTTGGTGGAAATCGACATACGAATTCCTTTGCCTGGATGGGGAGCTGTTCGAGCGGCGGCGCGCGCCGATTCAGGCGATCGTGCCCGGTCCGAACGTGAAGCTGCTGGTCGATCCCGACAGCGGCAGCTCCAGCGTGGCCGCGCTGCCGACAGGGATCGTGAGACAAGGCACGCTGCTGGTCACGATCGATCCGCCGAGCCACCAATTGTTGCTGAGCGCGAAATGGCCCTGACCAGTGTTGAGCGAAACGGTTGCATTGCCCTGTGCCGTGGAGAAGGTCAGCTCGAGCGTGAAATAGAAGTTCAACTTTTCCGGCGTGCCGCCGCCGCCTGAGGCGGCATACACATAGGCAGTCCCGCCGCTGGCGTTGTTGAACGACGTCGCGACATCGCTCGAACCCTTGCGGTCGGCGGCGAAAGTGATCGTCCAGACGTTCCCGCTGACGCCGATCGCGGCAGAGTCGATGTAGCTCTCGCCCGACGTGACCACGGCCGAGCCGGAAATATAGGTTACACCGATCAGTGTTCGGGAGTCGTCGACGATCTGAAGCGTGTTGCTTGTAATAGAAGACATGTTGTTCCCTCGCTATGGAATAGTTCTGGGCATGCGCGACAGTAATCCGCCGAATAAATCCTGCGGATACAATAAGGTTTACAAGGAATTTACCGGCGGTCGTGGATACGACTCACGTTTATATTGAAACGTTTGGCGTGCCAGAAGTCAATGATTCGGCGTCAATAAATATAGATCAGATCGGACTTATTGTGGTTGCCAACAAGTTAAAGCCCTGCGCGGCAATCGATGCGCGGACAGGCCCATCTGACGGTTTGGCATGAGCAAACGAGCGCCGGCAGGCGGCGCCCGTCCCAACGATCGGCATCGCCCCCGCGCCCGATAAGCGCGGGGAAATGGGTCATTTGTGCAGATAATATTCCTGCGCGGCGTCGGTGGCGTTGATCGCCAGGATCGACTTTGCTTCACCCGGGCGCAACGGATGACCCGAGCGGTCGGCGGACGCGGCGATCACGCGGTCGAGCAGGCGACGCCCTTCCTCCCACCAGCCGATTCCGCTGGCGGCGTTAAGATGCCCTTGCGGCCCGGCGTCGACGAAATGACTGCCCCAGAACGAGGCCATGCCGCGCGCGCGGCCGATGTCGATCCAGGGATCGTCGGTCGACGCCACGAGGATCGACGGGAAGGGGAGCGCCTTGCGCGGTGTGGGGGCGAAACCCTTGAGTTCCAGAGCGGTGTCGGGTCGGTCGGGATCGGCGGGGGCAACGAGCAACGCGCCGGCGACCGGCCAGCCATAAGGCTGCGGACTCATTTCGGCCCACCAGGCGACGGCGAGGCAGCCGAGCGAATGCGCGGCGAAGATGACGGGGGCCTTGGCCGCGCGCACCGCCTGGTCGATCTTGGTCACCCAGGCGTTACGGTGCGGCTGGTCCCACATGCCAAGTTCGATGCGGTGCGTGTCGGGACGCGCGGTCTCCCACAGGCTTTGCCAATGTGAGGGGCCGGACCCGCCCAGTCCGGGGACGGTAAGAATAGTCGGAAGCGTGCCGTCGGGATGCGTGAACTGTCCCATCGTTTCTCTCCGTGAGAGGGTGGGAAGAAGACGGCGTGGGCGCTCTAGGGGGACGACCGCGCTGTTTCCTCGCCTCCTTCCCAACGATCAATCTAATTCCTAGTTCATTGATGGGAATATGCCTTGCGCCCAAATGCCGTCGGATTGCGACAGACGGAAATCGCGGTCATGGGGGAAGGATGGCAAAGCTTCGCGCCGACCAACTCATCACCGACCGCGGGCTCGCGGAGAGCCGCACGCGCGCGCAGGCATTGATCATGGCAGGCCTCGCCTTCACCGGCGACAAGCGAATCGACAAGCCGGGGCAGATGCTCGCCGATGATGCCCCAATCGAGGTCAAGGGACGCGATCACCCTTGGGTATCGCGCGGCGGGATCAAGCTGGCGCACGCGCTCGACCATGCCGGTTGGGACGTGGCGCGCGCGGTCGCGATCGATGTCGGTTCGTCGACCGGCGGATTCACCGACGTATTGCTGTCGAAGGGCGCGGCGCGGGTCTACGCCGTCGATAGCGGCACCAACCAGCTTGCCTGGAAACTCAGGCAGGACGACCGCGTCATCGTTCACGAACAGACCAGCGCGCGCATCCTGACCGAGGCGCATATCCCCGAGCCGGTCGACCTGATCGTGTGCGACGCCAGCTTCATCGGCCTGGCCAAAGTGCTGGAGGTGCCGCTGCGCTTCGCGAAACCGGGCGCGCGGCTGGCGGCGCTGATCAAGCCGCAGTTCGAAGCCGGGCGCGAGGAAGTAGGGAAGGGTGGCGTGGTGCGTGATCCCGCCGTCCATCGACGGGTTTGCGACGAGGTCGCGGCGTGGCTGACCGCGAGCGGCTGGACGGTCGAGGATGTCGTCCAGAGCCCGATCACCGGTCCGGAGGGAAATGTTGAATTCGTGATCCTGGCATATCGGCCCGATTAGGCCGTCCATTTCCAAGACGGTGGTCCTACCCGGAATGCAGGTCACCGCTTGTCATCATGCTGCATCGCGGCAACACTGAGCGAACGCGCGCGTCGAGCGCGCAAGAGGATTGCTGATGGAAATCGCGACCAAGGAACAATTGCGCGGGGCGTTTCTGCGCTGGGCGGTAGTGACGGTGCCGCTGATCCTGTTGCTCGGCTTCGGCTCGAGCCGGATCGCACCCGCCGGAGCAGAGAACCGCTGGTATGCCGCGCTCGTCCGCCCCGGAATCACGCCGCCCGATTGGGTTTTTCCGGTCGCCTGGAGCGCTCTCTACATCCTGATGGGGCTGGCGCTGGCGATGATCATCAATGCGCGCGGATCGCGGTTGCGAGGCCTCGGTATTGCCTTGTTCGTGCTTCAGCTGCTGCTCAATCTTGCCTGGTCGCCATTGTTCTTCGGCATGCACCAGGTGTCTTCTGCGCTGATCCTGCTGATCGCGATCTTCGTCGCGGCGCTGGCAACGACCTTGGTATTCGGTCGAATTCGCAGCGCGGCGGCGTGGCTGATGGCGCCATATCTGGTCTGGTTGTGCTTCGCCGGCGTGCTCAATTGGGAGATCGGGAAGCTCAACCCAAATGCATCGACGCTTGTACCGTCGTCGCCGAGCGCCCAGATGAGTTTTTGATCAAGATTACGGGATACCAGACATGCAATCCGAGAACCGGATGTTCGACGACCTCGTCAAGTTCGTGAACGGTGCCGCCGGCACGTTGGCGGGAATGGGCCGCGAGGCCGAAGCCGCGACGCGGGAGCGCGCCAGGGAATGGATCGGCGGGCTCGATTTCGTGAGCCGTGACGAGTTCGAGGCAGTGAAGGCGATGGCGGCGGCGGCGCGCGACGAGGCCGAGGCGCTCAAGGCGCGACTCGACGCGTTGGAAGGCAAGGCAGCGCCCGCGGCCAAGCCGAAATCCACAAAGGCCTGAACCGATTTTCCACAGCTTTCTCCACGATCCCGTTGCGCGTCTCGGCCGCAACGGGCAGATTCGCATGAGATGACCAGCGAGACCCACGATGCTCGATGAGAGCGATTTCCAGCGCGAGGACGCGGCGCCGATCGACATGATCGAAAGCTATTATGCCGCGCATGGCTGGGAGCATCAGCGCCACGACGATGAAGTCGTCGCGACGGTCAAGGGCAGTTGGACCGAATATGAGCTGCGCGCGCTGTGGCGAGAGGAGGATTGCGTGCTGCAATTCCTCGCTTTCCCGGACATCCGCGTGCCCGACGATCGCCGCGTCGCGATCTACGAGGCGATCGGGCTGATCAACGAGCAATTGTGGATCGGCCATTTCGAATTGTGGTCGTCGAGCGGGATCGTCCTGTATCGCCACGCCGCGATGATCGACGGCACCGATGGTGGAACGCTGACCCTGGAAGGCGCCGAATTGCTGATCGAATCGGCGATCGATGAATGCGAGCGCTTCTACCCCGTGTTCCAGTTCGTCCTGTGGGGCGGCAAGACCCCGAAGGAGGCGCTGGCCGCGTCGCTGACGGAGACGCAGGGCGAGGCGTGAGCATGACGGCCGCGGTTCCTCGTCGGCTGTGGCTGATCGGCTGCGGCAATATAGGCGGCGCAATGCTGTCGCGCTGGATAGAGAGCGGCGTGGTGCGTGGCGACGCGGTCGATGTGGTCAATCGCCACGACCGCGATCTGTCCGATGGCGTGCGCCAGGCGCGCTCTTTGCCCGATGGGCCGCCGCCTGATGCGGTGATGCTGGCGATGAAGCCGCAACAACTGGACGAGATCGTCGCTGCCTATGGCGAGCGTATCCGTCAGGCGCCGATATTGATCTCGATTCTCGCGGGGGTCGAGGAAGCGACGCTGGCTGGGCGCTTTCCCGGCCCCGCGATCATTCGCGCGATGCCGAACCTGCCCGTCGCGCTCGGCAAGGGCGTGGTCGCGCTTTATGCCGACGGCGCGCCGCAATCCGCCAGGGACGCGGCAGCGGCGTTGATGGCGCCGCTCGGGCTCGTCGAATGGACCGCGGATGAAGCGATGTTCGGGGCGGTCGGCACGCTCGAAGGATGCGGCCCGGCGTTCCTGTTCCGCTTCATCGATGCGCTGGCGAAGGCCGGCGAAGCGCTGGGCGTTCCCGCCGACCAGGCCGCGCGGTTGGCGCTGGCGACGGTCGATGGCGCGGCATCGATGGCGTCGGGTTCGGATGTGACCCCGGCGACACTCGCCGACCGCGTCGCCAGCCCAGGCGGCTCGACGCGGCAGGGACTGAATGTGCTCGATCGCGACGATGCGCTGGTCCGGCTGATGACCGAGACGCTTCAGGCCGCCGAACGCCGCGGCCGAGAGATGGCCGCCGCCGCCAAGCGCTGATTCGGCGGATTTTTGATTAGCGCCGCTGTCCCGGCGGCACCGAATTCTCGCGCCAGATATGTACCCGATCGCGCTCCGCCGGGGGAATCAGCCCCTCGAGCACTGCCCAAAAGCCCGTCACCGCTTGTTGCCCCGCCGCGCTATAGGCGCGCGCGATGATGTCGCGCGCATGGTTGAACAACTCGCCGTCAAGGTCGTAGCCCGAGTCGGTCAGCCGCAACAGTCGCTGGCGGCGGTCACGATCGCCGATCCGTGTTTCGACCAGCTGGCGCTCCTCGAGTTCCGTCAGCACGCGTCCCAGCGATTGCTTGGTAACGCCCAGGATCGACAGCAATTCGCTGACCGAAATATCGGGATGGCGGCCGATGAAATAGAGCGCGCGATGGTGCGCGCGGCCGATTCCGCGCTCGCCCAGATTCTGGTCAACCGCCCGGGTCAGGCGGCTGTACGCGAAAAAGAGCATTTCGGATCCTCGGCGAATTTCGGATTCGCGGAGGAATTGGGCCGAAGCGGCTGGTGTTGGGGCAGTCATGTTGACCGGTTTTGCCACCGGGATTAATCTACGGCAAGCCTTGGACGCGCGCGATTTGTCGCGCTATGGCCGATTGTCATGAATATCGCCGCGCATTTTCCGCTCAACGCCACCGCGTCGCCCACCCCCAATGAGGTCCGCGCCGAAAAACTCGTCAATCCGGGCTTCGGCCGCGTGTTCACCGATCACATGGCGATCGCGCATTATAACGACGAGAAAGGCTGGCACGATCTCGCCATCGCGCCGCGCCAGCCGCTGACGGTCGATCCTGCCTGCGCCGTGCTGCATTACGCGCAGGAGATTTTCGAAGGGCTCAAGGCCTATCGTGGCGCGGACGGCGGCATCACCATGTTCCGCCCCGAGGCGAATGCCCGCCGCTTCCGCAAATCGGCCGAGCGGCTGGCAATGCCGTTATTGCCCGAGGAACTGTTCGTCGAATCGTGCCGCGCGCTGGTCAGCGCGGAGCGCGACTGGATTCCGACCAGCGAGGGCGGGTCGCTCTATCTGCGCCCGTTCATGATCGCCAGTGAGACGTTCCTCGGGGTCAAGCCGTCGTCCGACTATATCTATATGGTGATCGCCTCGTCGGTCGGCGCCTATTTCAAGGGCGGCGCGCCCGCGGTGTCGATCTGGGCGTCGGAGACGTACACACGCGCGGCCCCCGGTGGCACCGGCGCGGCCAAGTGCGGCGGCAATTACGCCGCCAGCCTGATCGCGCAAGCCGAGGCCATCAAGCTGGGCTGCGACCAGGTCGTGTTCCTCGATGCGGTCGAACGCCGCTATGTCGAGGAACTGGGCGGGATGAACGTGTTCTTCGTGTTCGACGACGGATCGCTCGCGACGCCGCCGCTCAGCGACACGATCCTGGCGGGTATCACGCGCGATTCGCTAATTACGTTGGCGCGGGACCGCGGCATCACCGTCCGCGAAGAGAAATATGCGCTCGACCAATGGCGCGCCGATGCGGCGAGCGGGCGGCTGGTCGAGGCCTTCGCCTGCGGCACCGCGGCGGTGGTCACGCCGATCGGTCAGGTCAAGGCGAGCTCGGGTGACTTCACCATCGGGTCGGGCGGCCCGGGCCAGCTCACCATGTCGTTGCGCGAATCGCTGGTCGCGATCCAGACCGGTGCGGCGCCCGATCCCTACAGCTGGCTCGACCGGATCGCATAAGGGCTTTTTCAGGGCTTTGCAGGATCGCGCGCGCCGTTATAAGCGCGCGCTCCCGCCGGGACATGTCGGCGGGGAATATTGGGGCGTCGCCAAGTGGTAAGGCAGCGGCTTTTGGTGCCGCCATTCGCAGGTTCGAATCCTGCCGCCCCAGCCAGCCACACGTTTCAGCTTGTGCCAGCTTGTCTCGGCGAGATTATAAGTTGCTGAATTTGCATACAAAACTGTGAAACTGCGTCTCAGCGAGTGCTAGCTCGACCCAGGGCAGCTCAGAATTTTGTTGGTCTTTTTGTTGGTCTCGGGCTCGCCGCGTGGTATTGAGACCAACATGCTGACCGATACCGCGATCCGCGCGCTCAAGCCGGGTGAGAAGGAGTATAAGAAGGCCGATTCGGGTGGCTTGCACCTGCTGGTGAAGCCGAGCGGGTCGAAACTGTGGCGATTGGCCTATCGGTTCGACGACAAGCAGAAGACGCTGGTTGGCGGGAAATATCCGAATGTTGGTCTCGCTGATGCCCGTGCTTGGCGCGACAACGCGAAAGCACAGCTGGAGCAAGGTCTCGATCCCCGCGCGGTCGCGATCGCCGAGGAAGAGCGGGCCCGGGCGGTAGCACAGGACACGTTCGAGATTCTCGCTCGCGCATGGCTCGCCAACGCGAAGCTGCACTGGTCGGGGCGCTATGCCGAACTGGTCGTCGGTCGGTTCGAGGCGGACGTCTTTCCGCAAATTGGCCATCTTCCCATCACCGAGGTCGACGGACCGACGCTCCGGGCTGCCCTCAAGATCGTCGAAGATCGTGGCGCGATCGAATTCGCGCGGCGCATTCGTGCGCACTGCGGATGCGTGTTTCGTTACGCGATGGCCGAGGGCAAGGCGAAGATCGATCCGAGTGCCGGGATCGCCGAGGCGCAGCCCAAACCCAGGAAGAAGAAACACCGCGCACGCGTCACGGCATCGGGCATGCCCTTGTTCTTCTCGCGCCTGGCCAAGGATCAGGGCCATGAGCTGACCCATCTCGCCTTGCGCTGGACCATGTTGACGATGGTCCGAACCCAAGAGACGCGGTTCGCGCTCAAGGCGGAGCTTGAAGGTATCGGCGGTTCCACCCCGCAGTGGCGCATACCCCCGGAACGCATGAAGATGTCGAACGAGCACATCGTACCGCTGTCGCGGCAGGCGGTGGCCCTGCTTCCCCGCATCCTCGAATTGTCAGGGAACAGTCCGTGGCTGTTCCCGGTGCCGGGCACGAAGAAGGGCGTCATCTCCGAGAACCGGATGCTCGATTGCCTGTATCGCCTGGGATATAAGGGGACGGCGACGGTTCACGGTTTTCGCGGACTGGCGTCCACGGTGCTGAACGAGGAAACCCGTTTCGACGAAAGCGGCGAAGCGGTGCGGCGATGGGATTCCGACTGGATCGAACGTCAGCTGGCCCACGTCGAGGAGGACGAGGTCCGGGGTGCCTATAATGCCGCCGAATGGATCGGGCCGCGGCGCCGGATGATGCAGTGGTGGGCCGACTGGCTTGATATTCAGGAGGCCGCCGGGCTGCTGCTCTGACGCCTCGCATCGGCGGAGGCTGTGTTTCAATGAGCGGTGTCGGCCGCGGATGACTGTTTGTCGCCGGGCAGCTCGGCGATCCAGCTATTGACGATCGACTCCCGCCAGCCGGCGCATTGAGCACTGATCTTCACCTGACGCGGAAAAGTGCCTTCGCGAATCTTTCGATACAAGGTTGAACGGCTCAGACCCGTCCGCTCGAGAACGGTCTTGATCCGGAGGATGCGGTCGGGGACCCCGGCGGTCATGGCACAATCCTGTATCTCGTGATTTCCATCGCTCCCAGCCGGCAACCCGAGAGCCCGATTTTCTTGTCACGAGAGTATGGAAGACAGTGCCGATCGGCCATGGCGTGCTTTGGCGCGCAGACGCGTTTTCCGGCTGGAAAAGCAATTGCGCGCCTGCTTGGGAAACGTGCCGGTTTGGACCTTCCGGTAAAGCGTCGAGCGGCTCAGGCCGGTGCGATCGAGCACGGCATTGAGGCGAAGAATGCGGTCGGGCGTGTCGGTTGGCATGGCATTGTCCTGTGTCGCGTGAGTTCCAATCGCTCCCCGTCGATACATTTGAGACGCCAAATTCGCTGGCAAGAGTGCCAAAACAGTGCCAGGCTAATAATAGTGGGCGTTTACAGTCCAATACCTTATGCGCTTCGCCATAGTTCGATCGTACGAGGTTTGAGGTTCGGACTTCCGATCCGCCTGGTTGCCGCCCTTCATGACACGTCCGTGGTCATGATCGAGCGGCACTATTCCCGGTGGATCACCGAAGGGCTGGACGAACTGGCCGCACGCGCCATCGTGCCGCTCATCGCAGCCCCGACTGCTGCGATGTAGGACGTATCGTTGCGTCGACGTGAATGAAGCCGGGACGTTGATTGTAAGTGACCGTGTCGCTGCGTCAAAGATGACGCTGATTCAGCATGTGGCACCGTCCCCGGATGAGCTTTCAATTCTGGGAAAATCGGGTGTTGACGAACCAGAATGAAATAAGTCCAAAATGGATGTATATTGTCGGTGTGATGAAAATTTTAGTCACTGTTGAAGGAATTACTTGACGCGCCGTGAGGCGCCGGGCAGTTCCACTGTCTAACGTGAAATGCGGCTCGGACCGTGGCTCGCTAAGTGGGGAGGGCGGCTTTGGGCAGGCGTTGGCGGAGACTTATTTGCGCTGCATTTGCTGCGATCCTCATCGTGGCGCCTTCGATCGCACAGGAAACGACGACCTATACCTACGACGCTCTTGGGCGCCTCATAACATCGTCGATTTCGGGTGGTCCGAACAACGGCACGCAGACCGGCACGAGCTTTGACCCCGCGAGCAACCGGACAAACTATACCGTTACCGGAACCCCAATCCCCCCGTCGTTTGCCATCGGCAACGCGACCGCGGTGTCGGAGGGCAGTCCGCTGACTTTCATAGTGACAAAAACAGGCACGACGGCATCAACGTATTCAGTCAATTACGCGACGACGAACGGCACCGCCGCCGCCGGCAGCGACTACACCACGACATCTGGCACGTTGACCTTCGCGGCCGGCGAAACGACTAAGACGATCACGGTCGCGACGATCGACGACAGTGTCGTCGAATCCGCCGAGACGGTGTTGGTGACCCTGTCATCGCCAACCAACGGCGCCACGATCTCCACGGCGCAGGGCTCGGGCACGATCAATGACAACGATTCCGTCGTGCCGTCTTTCGCGATCGGCAACGCGACCGCGGTGACCGAGGGTGCCGCGCTGACGTACGCAGTGACCAAGACCGGTACGACCTCGGCGAGTTTCTCGGTCAATTACGCGACAGCGAACGGCACCGCGATATCGGGTAGCGATTTCATCGCAACGTCCGGCACACTCACTTTCCCTGCGGGTGGCACGACGACCCAGACGATCACGGTCCCGACGATTGACGACAGTGTGGTCGAGTCACCGGAGACGGTGCTGGTGAACCTGTCCTCGCCGTCCGGTGGCGCGACGATCACTACGACACAGGGCTCGGGCACCATCAACGACAACGATGTCTCCCCGCCGTCCTTTGCCATCGGCAACGCGGCCGCTGTCACCGAGGGTGGGGCGTTGACATTCACCGTCACCAAAAGTGGCGCTGCCGTGTCGACCTATTCGGTCAACTACGCGACCGCGAGCGGTACGGCGACCTCGGGCGTCGACTTCACGGCGACATCGGGGACACTGACTTTTGCTCCTGGCGATACGGCGAAGACGATTACGGTGCCAACGACTGACGACAGCACGGCAGAATCGATAGAGACAGTGCTGGTGAACCTGTCATCGCCCTCCGGAGGGGCGACGATTACCACGGCGCAAGGTTCGGGCGCCATCAACGACAACGACCCAACCAATCTGCCGCCAGTCGCGGCAGCCGACAGCACCTCGTTTAACTGCAGTGTGGAAAAGGCGGTCAACCTCGTCGCCAACGATTCCGATCCAGACAACAACACGCCACTTTCGCTGGTGAGTATTACTAGTTTGAGTCCGAGCTGGGCCTGGGGAAGCGTGACGAGTTCTACGTCGGTCACTGTTGGAGCATCGGCTGCTGGCACATTCGACTATTCCTATGTCGTCCAGGACAGTTTGGGGGCGACTGCATCCGGCACGCTGACGATCACGGTAAGCGATCTCAACGGCAAGCTCACGTGCCTCGGATCATGAGCCGGGCGGCTGGTGGAGCAAGTGGCGGAAACATGTGGGGACCATTGATGAAATTGCGCAACCTGGCGATATTTGTCGGCTCGATCGGTGCGGCAATCGCCTTGCTGATTTCTCCGATGAGCGTCGGTGTGGCCCATGCACAGAACAATCCACCCGAACGGACGTTCATGATGAGCCCTACCGGCCTCAACCTTCTCGATACGACCTTCGTGCAGAACGTTCAGGATTTTTCGGTCGGGTCACTCACCTTTTCCAGATCATATGTCTCTTCTGATCCAGACTCCGGTGCCTATTTTGGCAGGGGTTGGACACACAACTTCGACATGAAGGCATATTATTCCATAACTGCAGGTCAGGCGAAGAGTACGGTTATACTTGGTCGAGAAACACATGTTTATGATGGCCAGCCCAGTCAGAACTTTCCAAGCGACTATGAGTATGGAACCAAGTTAACTATCGTCGGCACATCGATGATTTTCACAAATAGAGATGGGACGGTTTATACGTTTCAGCCGATTGGGAGTAACGTAAATTATCAGACCGTTTCTTCCATAGCCTATACGAACGGCACTGTGATCACGATTACCAATGTCTCGGGCATGCCGAAGACGATCGTCAGTAATCTCGGTTACGGCATCGTTCTCGACTATTCGGGTAGCCAAGTATCGGCGGCGTGCGGGTTTAATCTTGCGGTCACGTACATCACCACCAGCACGACATGTGCCGGCGCAACGCTGAAAACCTCCTATGGCTACGCGACCGTTGCCGGCAAGACAGTCCTCCAGACGGTAACTGACGTCAGCAGCAGTGTTACCACCTACGGATATCAATCCACCGGTAATGGCGCCGGTATTTTGAATTGCGTACGCGATCCGGGATCAGCCACGTGCAAGATTACCAACGCCTTTCGAGCGACGTTCACTAAGAGGGGCAAGACTGTCATTTCGTCCCAAACATTGGCGGATGGAACAACGTGGCAGTTCGCTTGCACCTGCGGCGACAACGCCGCAAATGATCCTGACAATCTAAATCCGGACTCAGAGGCAACGACCGTAACCGAGCCCGGCGGTGCGACGGCTGTGACGGCGTTCAATGTCGGGTCGGCGCAACTGCCGACGCCCGGCGTGGCGATATCCTTTTATGACGAGATCCACAGATACTTCCCGATCAGCTATGACGACCTTCCGCACGCGATGACGACGCCGGAAGGCTACAGTTATCAATGGGGCTATACGACCAACGGGCGCGTGCTGAGCAGCCGCACCATCAAGGCAAAGACCGGTTCGGGGCTGCCAGACCTGGCCGTCGAGACCAGGACGTTCCCAACCACGGGATGCCCGGCTTACTCGTCGTTCACGACGCTCTCCTGCAACCTGCCGCTGACAAGCACGGACGCAAAGGGCAACACGACCGTTTACACTTATGACTACACGCACGGCGGCGTGTTAACGGAAACCAAGCCCGCCGACAGCAACGGTGTCCAGGCGGTCGTCCGGAATAGCTATGGTCAGCGTTATGCCTGGATCAAGAATAGTGGCGGCGGCTATTCGCAGGTCGCGTCGCCCGTCTGGCTGCTGCTCGAAACGCGCAGCTGTGCGACCAGTGCCACGGTCGGTAATGCCTGCAGCGCGGGCGCCACCGATGAGGTAGTCACGACTTATGATTATGGCCCGAACTCAGGGCCTAACAACCTGCTCCTCCGCGGCGTCGTGGTGACGGCCAACGTGCCGGGCAGTCCCAGTAATCCGGTCAGCTTGCGAACGTGCTACGGCTATGATTGGCAAGGCAACAAGATATCCGAGACTAAACCGCGCGCCAACCTGACGAGCTGCCAGTGAGGGGCGCGGCGACAATTCGACGCACGCTGATTGCGACACTCGCCACCGCACTCGCGACCATGGTCGCCCCGCAGGTCGCGCAAGCCCAGACGTCGCCGTCGGACTTCACCAACGCGACGCGCTACGATCAGCAGCGACGTGTGGTCGGGACGATAGCAGCCGATCCGGATGGCGCGGGCGCTCTGCATTATGCGGCCATCAGAAGCACCTATGACGCGGCGGGCAATTTGATCCGCGTCGAAAAGGGGGAGCTTTCGAGTTGGCAGTCTGAGGCGGTGGCACCGGCGGCTTGGGCCGGCTTCTCCGTATTCAGTAAGATCGAGACGAGCTACGACATACTCGACCGCAAGGTCACGGAAGCTATCTGGGGCTGGAATAGTGCCACGTCGGCGTGGGTCGAGACCGGCGTAACGCAATATAGTTATGATCAGGTCGGGCGGCAGGAATGCGTCGCGCTACGCATGAATCCGACAACATGGTCGGGGCTACCGACCTCGGCGTGCACGTTGGCGACGACCAGCACGAGCTACGGACCCGACCGCATCACCAAGAACGTCTATGATGATGCGGGACAGTTGTTGAGAGTGATCAAGGCGTTTGGCGTGGTCGGGCTCCAGCAAGATTACGTTACTTACACCTATACCGATGGCGGCAAACAGAAGACCGTCGTCGACGCCAACGGCAACAAGGCGACCTACACCTATGACGGCTACGACCGGCTGGCCGCCTGGGCATTTCCGTCGAAGGCGGTGACCGGGAGCTCGGCCACTTGCACGATCGGAACGATCGCGCAGACGACTGACGGCTTCGGAAATACGGTCGTGGGGCCATCGGAAACGCGGACCGCCGGAGACGATTGCGAGAAATATTCCTATGATCGCGACGGTAATCGCGCGAAACTGATGAAGCGCGACGGCAACGTCATCCGCTTTGCGTTCGACGCGCTGAACCGCATAACGATCAAAGACGTCCCGGGTGGCACGGCGTCCGACGTTTATTACGGCTACGACCTGCGCGGATTGCAAACCTTTGCGCGGTTCGTCTCGACTAGCGGGCTGGGGATTACCAACGCGTATGATGGCTTTGATCGCCTTCAGTCGACTACCAACAATATGGGAGCGATCGCTCGGACGCTCAGCTACGCCTATGACGCGGATGGCAACCGATCGCAGCTGACTTATCCCGACAGTTCGTACTTCACCTACGTCTATGACGGTCTCGACCGGCTGACGACCATAAAAGAGGCGGGCACGACAGCGATCGTGTCATCGGTGTTCGACGCGCAAGGACGCTTGGGGAGCCAGACACGCGGTGCGGTAACGACCACTCTAAGCTATGACCCCGTGTCGCGACCGATAACATGGACCGACGATCTGGCGGCGACGACAAGCGACGTCACCACCACATTCGCCTACAATCCCGCCAGCCAGATCGTCACCAAGACGCGTTCGAACGACGCTTACCGGTTCACCGGCTATGTCAATGTCAGCCGGCCTTACGCAGTCAATGGCCTCAATCAGTATGCAACTGCCGGCTCTGCCGCCTTTACTTACGACGACAACGGCGACTTAACCGGCGACGGCACCAATACCTATACTTACGACGTCGAAAACCGGATGAAGGGAGCCGTCGTCGCCGGGGCGGGGGCTACACTCAACTACGATCCTTCGGGTCGGTTGTGGCAGGTTGTGGCACCGAGCAAGACGCTCGAATTCACCTATGACGGCGACTCGGTTGTCATGGAGATGGATGGGGTCAATCCATACAAATATGTTCATGGTCCGGGCAACGACGACCCGATGATCCAATACAATGGTACCGGCTATGCCACACGCTACAGCCTAGAGCCCGATTACCAAGGGTCGATCGTTTCGCTGGCGGACGCGACCGGGGCCAAGTTCGGGATCAACACGTTTGACGAATACGGCATCACGCCGACAGGCAATTATGGGCTCTTCCAATATACGGGCCAAGCCTGGATCTCGCAGCTCGGGCTCTATTACTACAAGGCACGGATGTACTCGCCCACACTAGGGCGCTTCATGCAGACTGACCCGATTGGGTACAAGGATCAGAACAACCTATACGCATATGTTGGCAATGACCCGATAGACGGTACGGATCCCACTGGGACGGCGCTTGCCATCATGGGCGGATGCCCGGCGGGTAGCGCGTGTTATAGCACTGATCCCGATGGCTCTAACACTACCTATGCGGGCCAGTTTCAGAAAGAGAGTCTGTCTCCGAAGGCTAATGAGAGCGGAAACTTTAGCGTCAAATCGGGAGAAGATGCGGCAAAGGCTGGACGAGAGAAGTGGGATAAGGATGCCAAGGCAAATTGGAACAGAAATGCAAAAAATCATCCGCCTAGTACCGAGGATGGGGCTATAAAAGCGCACTGGACGCATTTGTCTTGGGGCCAGTCGTGGTGGCATCATTTTGGTCCAGGAGGTGGATCAAATCAGAAGTATGTCAGCCCGGACGGGAAACAGGAGGGCGTCTATGATTCCAGAGGACGCTTAGTAACCGACCCGAGAAACATTGGAACATATAATTACTATGGTCCAAAAGACGGGTTCAACCACTTCAGATACGATGTCGTTCCCTATTTTAAATATGGAAACACCAAAGATGATCCAAATTGGCTGATCAACAGAGTTACCGGACCAATAGGAAAGTTGTTCTCGAATTAGAGTGAAAAGTTATGTCTAACATTGGCAAGAGTGCTGCCACGATATTGTGTATATGCGCAGTTGTATCTGTCGTATTGTCGGTGGCATCTGTGTATCATATCATTGGTTGGATGGCCTCCAAGGGAATAATGTTGTCTCACCCCAACATACAGTTTTCATTGTTGGTGTTATCCGTCATTCTAGCTGAGGTGTTGCGAGCTCAAGGGAGATTTATCCCCTCTATGATTTTCTCTTTATTGTCGATGGCGGGTGCCTTTACGGCATTTGTTTTCTACGCGGCGTAGAAAAATCTTATTTTCTGTGGTTGTTGTGGCGCTTTCGAAGCCTAAAACCTCGATTTGTTAGGTGCACGCTGAGGGCGTTTTTGACAGGGTCGATTGTCCGGGTTTGCGCTGCGTCGTGTTCTGCGGCTCAGGTCAGCAGTCAGTCTCGCTCGCCGGAAAACCCGGCCTGCCATTTATATGATAGGTCCGCCCAACATGTCTCGATTAAGGGATTACGACTTCACCCGGGTCTGGAGGGATCGTACGGTGAAGATCTGAGGTGCCCCGGGAGAACGTTGGACGTCAGATTCGCGAAGAGCGATCTATATACTGATAAGTACAAGAATCTTCTTTCATTCATCATCGGTGGGAATTCTTCCGGGCCCCGCCATGTCGATATGGATGTGATTGCCGATCTCGTCGATACGAAAGCGCCCAATGGCAAGCCGGCGATCATGGTCGGGAAAATAGTCAAATATACTACCGGCGTCATAAAGCCTTGATCAAAACGCCGGGCGCGATTGGTCGTAGCTTGGTCCTTAGTTGATAAAGCTGAGGTGGAAGGCCCGGACGATCGGCGGGCTTGTCAGTCTTACCAGAGCCCCGGTTTATGGCTGGAGGAGTTGCGGTCCTCGTGATTGACTATCCATGATAGGATGACGCAATCGGCGAGTGAACCGATCCCAGCCCGGGTCCGGGGATTGCCCGCATTTTAGGTCGAATGTTCCGATGAACATTCTCGAACGCAGACCGCGGTAAATCTCCAGCTACAATCGGCTGCGCGGTCGTAGGGGAAGGTCTTCCCCTGACGACGAGCTCCGATGGTCTCGTCCTACCCTTTCTCTCATGTCCGTTTTTGTCAAGCAAAGGCATGGCGATGCACTCGGCGGACTGCCGAGCATGGTGATAAACGTCCATGCGCAGGGTCGGAGACGGGGCTCAAGACGACGGTCGATCAGACACTCATGCGCGGGTTGGTTACCGCAGGACCACGGTATTCGTCTCGGAGCTTCCTCTGTCAGCGGGCGGGCGTCGGTTCCATGACCGGCCACAAGAAAGGGCCGAGAGTTCTCCTGACCGGCCCCGCCTCCGATGCTGCGCACCGACGTGCTTCTCGTTCGGTCACGCGGCCAGTTGCTCCTCTCGTTGATTGCTGGCGGCAACCTGCCGGCCGATCGCCCAGATGAAGCCCACGAACTCGCGAGCGACGGCGGTGACGACGACGTTCTTTGGCTTGCCAGTGGTCGATAGCCGGCGATAGCGATCGTGCAGCCGGAGCTGCGCCTTCCAGGCGGTTTTGACGATGTCGAGATCCAGTCCCTCCTGCCGGCGCTGGATGCTCTGGCTGACCCTGGGCGCCCTGCAATAGGTCCACGCGCTCTCGACCAGAAGCCGGCGTACCCTGGCATTCCCGGCTTTGGTAAAGCCCCGGCGCCTTATCTTCATGTCGCTGGAGTGTTCGGCGGGTACGAGGCCGAGATAGGCCATCAGCTTTCGTGGGTTTTCGAAGCGCGAGACGTCGCCGATCTCGCCCACGATCGTCGCCGCTGTGATCAGCGCTATCCCACGCATAGATTGCAGAGCCGCCACGAGCGGCGCCATCGACCAGTTCGGCACAGCCGCTTCGATCTGCTGGACGAGGCGATCGTGACGGGCGTCGGCTTCCTGGATCGCCAGGATGTATTCCTGCATCGCGATCTGCTGCGCAGGATGCTCCATCTCCAGCGTCGCCAGCCAGCGCCAATAGGCTACCGTCCAAGCTTTGGTGCCGTTATATCGATAGCCCTGCCGCAGCAGGAAACTCGACAGCGCCTGCCGCGCCTTGTTCCGCCAATACATTGAGGTTTCGCGCGCCCGGACGAGGTCTCGCATCGCTTCATGCTGCGTATCTGGCACCCAAACCGACGTCAGCTCCCCGGCGCGATGCATCTTCGCCAGAGTCGTGGCATCGCGCTTATCGGTCTTGATGTGGTCGCCTGGTCGCGATGGAATCAGCGAAGGCGCCACGACGAGACATTCGTGCCCGGCTTCAGTCAATTCGCGCGCAAGGCCGTATCCGCAAGCACCAGCCTCATAGCAAAAAGTAATGCGGCGACCGGGATGTTTTCCCGCGAGCTTCCGCGCCAAATCAGCCATTGTTCCTGGGCAATGGGGAACTGATCCATAGTATCGAATCTCGCTCGATCGTCCTCCGGGTGCGATGGCGACTGCGACCGTCGCCTTATGTACGTCGAGACCGACGTAGACATCTTTTTCCACCGACTCGTCTCCTCTCCGTAATCAGCGCCGGCCGCCGGCGCTGAGCGATGGTGACACACGGTGGTGTGGCGACCATCCAGGAACGGACATCAAGTCAGCGGGGCTGGGCGCCCCGCAACGCCCCGGGAAAATGGAGCGGGGCTGATGACGCACACTGCCGGCTTGCTGGCGCAACCGGACAGGGTGCGGCGCCCTTGACTTGCCCCGCGGGCACGCCGGCTCGGCCGTCGGCCGGTGCGCCCGGTTTCGCTCGGGCCTCTGGCGCCGTTCCGGCACGGGCGGCCCGGCGAAGCCCGACCTTGCACCTTTCTCCGCCGGCCTCGTTCCGGAGTACCGGCTTTCGTTGGGCGGCGCTGCGCGCCGGACAGGCGGACGCCGCTGGCGCGGCGGCGCTTGGCCTCCCGGTCAAGCGGGGAAGGGCGGCACTCGCTGCTGGGACCGCACGCGTTCCCGGCAAGCCGGCTTCGCCGGCTCCTCCACTTCGTTGCGGCCCTGTCAGGTGCCGGCCCCGCTCGTGGCGGTCCCTTGCGCTCGCTGGTCGCCGCCCGCCCCCGCTTTCCGGGAGCCGGGTGTGGCAGTGAGAAGGACCAATGCCATGAAACTCGACTTCATCGCGCTCGACCGTCTGAGCATCAGCAAGGCCAATATGCGCTGGGCGAAACGCGCGCCCGACGTGACCGATATCCTGCCGAGCGTGCGCAAGCGCGGCGTGATCCAGCCGGTGGTTGTCCGGCCCAATTGCGAACCCGGCGCGTTCGAGATCGTCGCGGGCGCGCGGCGATTCACCGCCGCGCGGATCGTCGCCGACGAGCGTGCCGCCGCTGGCGAGGCGGGACCGCCCGAGCCATTGCCGTGCGCGATCCTCGATAGCAGCGACGATGCCGACGCGGTCGAGGCCTCGCTGATCGAGAATATCGCGCGGCTCGATGCCGACGAGGTGACGCAATGGGCGACCTTCACGCGGCTAGTGAAGGAAGGCCGCAGCGTCGAGGACGTGGCCGCCACGTTCGGCCTGCCCGATCTGATGGTGAAACGCGTGCTCGCGCTCGGCAATCTCCTCCCGCGCATCCGCGCGATGTATGCCGCCGAGCAGATCGACCGGACCACGGTTCGCCACCTGACGCTCGCCAGCAAGCGCCAGCAGACCGAATGGATCGCGCTGGCCGACGACTCCGAGCAACGCGCGCCGACCGGCCAACAGGTCAAGGCGTGGCTGCTCGGCGGGCAGACCGTGCCGGTCAAGCTGGCGCTGTTCGATGTCGAGGCCAGCGGGTTGGCCACCGTCTCGGACCTGTTCGGTGAGGACCGCTATTTCGCCGATGCGAGCGCCTTCTGGGCCGCGCAGGAGGCCGCGATCGCCGAGCGCCGCGCCAACTACTTGGCGGATGGCTGGGCCGAGGTCAGCGTCGTTCCGGCGAACGAATATTTTCAGTCCTGGGACTATGAGAAGCGGCCCAAGCGCAAAAGCGGGCGCGTCTATATCGATGTGCGCTCGACCGGTGAGGTAACTTTCCACGAAGGCTATGTCAGCCGCCGCGAGGCCGAGCGCGCCATGCGCGGCGAGAATAGTGGGTCGTCTGACACGAAGGCGCAGCGCGCCGAGGTGACCACGGCCATGCAGACCTATGTCGATCTCCACCGCCATGCCGCCGCGCGCGCCGCCTTGGCCGAACGACCGGGCGTCGCGCTGCGGCTGATGCTCGCGCACGCGATGGTAGGTTCGCCGCTCTGGACCGTACGGCGCGAGCCGCAGGCCGCGCGCGACGAGGGCACCGCCGAAAGCGTCGAGACGTGCCGCGCCGAGACGTCGTTCGACGAGCGCCGTCGCGCCGTGCTGGCGCTGCTCGGCATGGACCCCGAGCGTCCGACCGTCAGCGGCGGCGCGCCATTCGGGTCGGGCGGCGAGCAGGAACTGGTCGCCTTGTTCCTGCGCCTGCTCGACTTGCCGGACCCCGCGATCCTCGATGTCGTGGTGATCGTGATGGGCGAGACGCTGGCCAGCGGCAGCGCTGCGGTCGACGCCATCGGGCTGACGTTGGGCGTCGATATGGCCGATTACTGGCAAGCCGATCCGGCATTCTTCGACCTCGTCCGCGACAAGGAGGTACTGGGCGCGATGGTCGCCGAGGTGGCGGGCGAGGCGGTGGCTTCGGCCAACGCGAAGGAGAAGGGCGCGACCCTCAAGCGCATCATCGCTGACCACCTTGAGGGCAGGGACGGACGCCCCAAGGTCGAGCGCTGGGTGCCGCGCTGGATGGCATTCCCGCCCGCTGCCTATACCGAGCGGGGCGGGGTCGCCACCGTCCGCGCCAATCGTATCGTCGCGAACGCCAAGGCGGACGCCGCACAGGATACAGGTGCCAATGCCGCCACCAGCCTTCCGCAAACCGCCAATCCGGAACCCGACGCGGCAACGCCGGATGGCAACGCGGCAGTCGAAACGGACGGGGCAGAGATCGCGGATAGCGACGCTCCCACCGACCGGCTGGCGGCCTGATCCTTTTGACGGGCGACCTCGCCGCCCGTCATCGTCCGGAGCGAGTTCGATGGATCAGCCGCCACCCCGTCGCGTGTTGCGCGCGATGCAGCGCGCGCTCGACGCGCTGCCTGACCCCGATCGCACGATCTTCGCGCGGCACAGGTTCGATGGCTGGGATTATGCCCGGATCGCGCTCGATCTCGGCATGTCCATGCCCGAGGTCGAGCGCGGTGTCGCGTGCGCGATCCTCGCGCTCGACGCTGCCGCCCGGCAGGCCGGGCGGCGCTCCGGTCACCGCCATGGTGGACGCATTTGCGCTTGGCTTCGCGCGAAATTGCCGCAAGGCTGGCGGCGATGAAGACGGAAATCGACCATCTGCCGGAGCGTCAGCAGCGCGAACTCGCGCGGCTCAGCGAGATATTGCTCGAGGAGTTCGACAAGGCGATCGCGCAGGCGACCAAGCCGCACAAGCGCGATGGCAAGGTCTACAAGATCATCCTGTTCGGGAGCTACGCGCGCGACGACTGGGTCGACGAGCCGGCGAACGGCTACCAGTCCGACTTCGACCTGCTGATCGTCGTCAGCCACGAAGACCTCACCGATATCGCCGATTACTGGTACGTCGCCGAGGACCGCACCGCGCGCGATCCCGGGATCGCGCGCCCGGTCAACATCATCGTCCATTCGCTCGACGAGGTGAATTCGGCACTCAAGCGCGGCGAGTATTTCTGGACCGACATCGCCCGCGACGGGATCGCGCTTTATGAGCTTCCGCGCCATCCGCTGGCCGCGCCGAATCCCCTTAGCGCGAGCGACGCTTATGGGATGGCTCGCCGCTATTTCGATGACCAATCACATTCCCTGGCCAACTGGATGAGGCTGGCAGAATTCGCTGCGCAGCAGGGGGATGACCGCGACTGGCGTAACAAGGCTGCTTTCAATCTCCATCAGGCCGCAGAAACGGCGTATGCCTGCTTTCTTCTCGTGCGGACGCTCTATTTTCCGCGCTCGCACAACATCAAAATCCTGCGCTCGCTTTCCGAGGACAAGGAGCCTCGTCTGGTCGAGGCATGGCCGCGCGATACCAAGCTCGATCGCGCGCGGTTCGAGCGGCTGAAGCGCGCTTATGTCGAGGCGCGCTATTCCGCCAGCTACGAGATCAGTGGCCCGGACCTCGAAGCGCTGGCCGCGTCCGTCGCGCTGCTGCGTGAGATCGTGGTCGCGCTCTGCACGGAGCGTCTGGACGAGTTGAAGCACGCCGCCGAATAGGCTTCTCACGCCAGCATTCGGGCAGTCACTGGGCCGTCCTTCGCCAGATCGACAGCGACGCACCCGGCTGTGAAACGCCCCGACCTGGGACCGGTCGGAGCCGGCGAAACCATCGCGCGGCCGCTATTTTCCCCGGCGCTGATGCGCCTTCCTCGCGAAGCAAAATAGCGTCCGCGCTCCGGTCCTACGCTCCGCTTCAGCCGCGCATGCGGTTCGCCGTCTCCTTGTCCCGGTCCTTCGATCGGCGTGTCGCCGGGATGGTCCCGGTCGAATACGAAGGAGAAGTCACATGCCTGCCATCGGATACGTAACGAAGAACGACGACGGCTCGTTCAAGGGTCAGCTCAAGACGCTCAGCATCTCGGCCGAGATCGCCATCGTGAGCAACCGCAGCAAGTCCGCCGACACCCAGCCCGACTATCGGGTATTGTCCGACGGGGTCGAGATCGGTGCCGGCTGGAACCGCCGCTCCGAGACCTCGGGCCGCGATTACGTGTCGCTCAGCCTCGCGGCGCCCGAGTTCGGACCTCGCCGGCTCTACGCCAATCTCGGCCAGGCCGCGGGCGGTCCGGAGGATCGTTTCGCGGTCATCTGGAACCCTGCCGACTGATGCTGGCGGCCCCGGCGCGAACATCGCGCCGGGGCTCAGAGGCCGGTCGATACGTCTGCTGGTGAAACCGCCCGCCGGCACTGAACTTTATTGATTCTGCTCGTCCGCGATCCTTTCGTGACGTCGGGCTAGCGACGGGAAGAGGATGGCAACGACGCTGTGCAATCGATCGCGGCACGAACGTAATTTTCGAACCACACCCGACTTTTGCCATTCCCAACTTCATGGTCTCGGATGGGGCAGCGGCTATAACCTTGCCGCTGCATATAGCTGTTGATCAAACTCTCTCCGCAAACATGGTTGAGCACAAACCCACCGCCTAAGATGGCAAACACTGTCAAAAATTGGATTAGGCGTCGTTCCGGCCGAAAGTCGAACCAAGCGCACAAGCCCATTACGACTAAGCAGGCGACCACGAAAAATATCGTCGCGAGGGCGCTCTCGTCGACGTCAATCAACCTCGCACGATCAGCGATGGCGTGACTCGCAGCCACAATGGAAAACAATCCACCGCCATTGATCCAGCCCACCACGTCATCCAGGAAGAACATGATCGCGGTGAAAACGAGGCCGACGATAATCCAGACCCGGCGCCGCAGAGCTGGCGTATCCGGGGCCTGTTGTTCTCCAAGATCGGTTGCCAACGTCCTGTCCCCTGCGCGCTGACACCATCGGCAAGGACAGCGTTCCACGCAATAGCGGACATCGTTTTGTGCCTAGGGTGGGAGGGCTCGTCTCGGCTCGTCCGAGCATGGCGGCCGGCGGCACGGCTGTACAAGGCCGGCGGCCCCTCCAATTTGCTGCGCAAATCGGTTCCTCCGCCGCCGCTGACGCGGCGCTTCCGCTTCGCTCCAGCGGCCCTGACAGCCGCGCCGCCGACCGCCGTCGAGAGGGCGTCTTCGACAATGAGGACGTCTTGAACGGAGGTTCGCATGACCATGTTTCAACCGATTTCGCACAATGTCGATCGCGTGATGGCAACGTTGATCGCAGGGCTCGAACTGGAGTTCGGGCGCGGCGCGGCCGAAGGCCTGGCGCAGCGCTTCATCGAGGCGGAGGACATGGATTTTCACTGGGAAGCACGGATCGAGGAGCGCTGGATTGGGTCGTACGAAGCGCAGGATGATGATGCTTTCGACCTCGATCGGGTCGCAGTTCTGGGCGTGATCGATGGGCGTTGGTTCGTCGCAATGTGCATCGTCGATGGCGAGGGAATGGCGCATGGAATGATGGGCCGGCAGGCGTTTTCGGATGCCACGGCAGCACGAAAAGCATTCGAAACGCGGCATTGATGGCAGCGAAAGACCAGGGCCGGGACGCGGTGTCGACAGGCATCGCGTCCCGGCTTTTTGTGTCCTCGGCGAGTTGAGAAGGTGGGCGGGCGAAAGGGGTGAAAGGCCGGCAGGAGAGGGAAAAAGGGACAGCAAGATAAAGCCCGCAACGGCTCGCCGTATTTAGCGGGCTAAATGATTGTCTGCACATCGTTTTATGTAGAGCCGGTTTGTCTCGCGGCGCGCGCCTCAGGGAGACTGTCAGGCCCATGGCACCTGCCGGATGGCGCTGTTCCGCCAGTTCTGCGCGAGATACTTTAGCCGATCCGAACGGTGCGCCATATCCTCGCTGATGACGGACGACACCGACCTTTTCGAGCCCCGGCTCGGGCGCATGCGGTCGCGCGGCGGCAAGCCGCGCGCGCCGAAACTGCGGTCGCAAATCCTTGCCCGCGCGACGCGTGCCGGCAGGGTATCGCTCGGCGCGAACAGCGCCGCCAATGGCTCCGCCCGACAACCATCCGGCCGCTTCAATGCGCGCGGGCGCGGCGCGAAACTCGCGGCGACCTTTTCGCGCGGGTCTGGCTGGTCATTGGACCGCGGCCTGGGCATGCGGGTCCGGCCCCGCCGGGTGACGGTCAAGGCGCGGGTCGTGAAGCTCGCGGGGAAGGGGCCAGCCACGGTCGCGCACTTCCGCTATCTCCAACGTGACGGGATCGCGCGCGACGGTGAGGAGGGGCGGGTCTATTCGACCTTCAATGACGATGCCGACGGCAAGGCGTTCCTCGAGCGCGGCAGCGGCGACCGGCACCAGTTCCGCTTCATCGTCTCGGCCGAGGACGGCCGCGAGTTCACCGACCTGAAGCCGTTCACGCGCGACCTGATGGCGCAGATGGAACGGGATCTCGGCACGACGCTCGACTGGATCGCGATCGACCACCACGATACCGGCCATCCCCACACGCATATCCTGGTCAGGGGCAGGACCGAGGACGGCAAGACGCTCAACATCGCCGGCGATTATATCGCGCACGGCATCCGTCATCGCGCGTCCGAGATCATGACGCGCGCGCTCGGACCCCAGACCGAGCGCGAAGTCCACGAGCAACTCCGGCAGGAAGTCGACGCCGAGCGGCTGACGCGGCTCGACCGGGCCTTGTTAGAGCGCGCGCATGAAGGTCGTGTCGATCTGTCGCTGGCGACCGGCGCCGACCCGAGCTTCCAGCAATTGCTGGTCGCACGCGCGCGCGCGCTCGAAACGATGGAGATAGCGAGCCGGGAAAGGCCGCTCGTCTGGTCGCTCGACCCGGCGGCAGAGGCGACGCTGACGGCGATGGGCCGTCGCGGCGACATCATCCGCACGATGCACCACGAGATGGCAAAGACTGGGCTCGACCGCCGGCCCGAGCTCTATGACATCCGCGATCCGCTCGATCAGTCGGTGCTGGTCGGCAAGGTCGTCCGGTTCGGGGCCGCCGACGCGCATCACGATCGCCGCTTCCTGCTGGTCGACGGGATCGATGGCCGGACGCACTATGTAGACATCGGCACGACGCGTGATGCGGCGATGGTGGGTAGCCTCGTCAGGCTCGCACCCAGGCCCCTCGATATCCGCGCCTCGGATCGCACCATCGCCGAGGTCGCGACCGCGAGTGGCGGAATCTACTCGGTCGACCATCATCTGAAGCACGATGCGATGGCGACCGACCGCTTTGCCGAAACGCATATCCGCCGGCTCGAAGCGTTGCGCCGGGCCGGCGGGTCGGTCGAACGATTGCCGGACGGCAGCTGGAAGATCGCGCCCGATCATCTCGACCGGCTCGAAGCGCATCAGCGCAAGCGGATCGTCGACGCGCCGCTCACCATCGAGACGCTGGTCGACGAGCGGGTGAGTAATCTGGCGCATCGCTCGGGCCCGACCTGGCTCGACCAGGAACTCGTCAGCACCGAGCCGCTCCCCCTTGTCGACCACGGGTTCGGTACCGAGCTGCGCGAGGCACTGAGAGCCCGGCAGCTTTGGCTGTTGCGCGAAGGGATTGGCGAGGAGAGGGGCGGCGAGGCCTTCATGCCGGCCGATCTTGTCGCGCGGCTGCGCACCCGCGAACTGGCCGCGGTTGCGAGCCGCCTGAGCGATGAGCTCGGGCTCGACTTCGCCGAAGCCAGGCGCGGTCAGGAAGTGCGCGGCGTGCTCGCGCGCAAGGTCACCATCGGCTCGGAGAAGTTCGGCCTCGTCCAGCGCTCGCATGAGTTCACCCTGGTGCCGTGGTCAGATGTGCTTGAGCGGAGGATCGGGCAGCAGGTCGGCGGCATCGTCCGCGACGGCGGCGTGAACTGGACCTTCGGGCGCCAGCGCTCGGGTCCAAGCATCGGCTGACCCACCGCAAATAGCCGTAAATGGCCGAAGCCCTCCCCACAGCGCTCTTCGCGCGAGTGCATGATAACACCATCATCCGCGCGATCCGCACCGACAGGACGCCGCCCATGAAGACCTTCAAGACCCGCCACCAGCTTTTCCTCACCGAACAGCTCGCGAAGCGTCTCGACATGGTCGCGAAGAGTTCGGGCCGCGCCCGGTCGGAGATCCTGGTCGAGGCGCTGGAGGCATGGTTCGATCGGCGCGACGCGCCGAGCGCGGGCGAGGCGGTGCTCGCGCGGATAACGCGGATGGAGCGCAACGTTGCGCGCCTGCGGCATAGCCTCGATCTGCTTTGGGAGGGCGTGTCGAGGCTGATCAAGCATCAGCTGGTGGTAACCGCCAGCCTGCCGCCGATCAGCGAGGAAGCGCACGCGCTCGGCGCAAAGCTGCACGCTGCTTTCATCAACGAGATCGCCGAGCGACTGTCGTCGTTCGACGCCGAACTGCTCACACTCGATAAGGAACGGACTGTCCAATGACCTCCGGGAAGATAGGGCCTGGCGCCAGCTTTCGTGACCAGGTCGAGGCAGCCACGGCGCGCGCCAAGGCCGAGCTCGTGCAGGAGGTACCCGGCGAGCCGATCACGGTGCGTATTCGCCGTGCCGTCGAGCTGACCGGTATCGGCCGCAGCAAACTATACGAGCTCATCGCCGCGGGCGAGATCGACGTGGTCAAGGTCGGAAGCTCGACCCTGGTGATCTTCGCGTCGCTCAAAGCGTTCATCGAAGGTCGTCGCGGATTGGTTTAGCTGATCGTCCGCTTGGCGCCCCAACACCAGCCATCCAACCTGTCGGCCTGCGATCCCGAAAGCCGTCGTTCATTCATCTCGCTCGCAGCGCGTGCGGGAACGGCTGAGATTGGGACAAATCTGCCTTTCCTTGCGGCACCGCTGTATGGCGGCTTCCGGCGCATAACCTGCCGGTCAGTCAGCGACCCGTCCAGGTGCGTCGGAAAGCGATACGGGGACGATGCTCGCGCTGCCGGCGCCGATCTATTTCGATCGTCCGAGATTAGCATTTCGGCGCGCTTTTCGCGGTATCCCCCCGTGTGGATTAGGGCCGTAACGACTATATCCCTGCCATGTCTGGAAACCTCGACGACTTCATTGAACTGGATCGTACCTTTCGCGATCTCGCCACCTCCGATGAGGATGGTGACGAGGCGAAGATGGTGCACCTGTTCGCGCGCGAGGCATCTACGCGCTGGACGGATCTCCTTGCCGAGCCGCGCGTCATCGTGCTGGCCGAGGCCGGTTCGGGGAAGACCGAGGAGATCCGGCATATCTGCCGTCGCCAGCGCAGCGAGGGGAAGCCGGCCTTCTTCCTGCGCATCGAGCATGTCGTCGACGATTTCGAGACCAGCTTCGAGGAAGGGGATCTCGAGGAGTTCGAGGCCTGGCTCAAGTCGGGCGATCAAGGCTGGCTTTTCCTCGATTCCGTCGACGAGGCGCGCCTGCGCGACCCCAAGGATTTTGAGCGCGCCATCCGCCGCATCGGCAAGCGGATCGAGCGCGCCCTGCAGCGCACTCATATCGTCATCACGGGTCGCACGGAGGCGTGGCGCCCTGCGACCGACCTCCTCCTGTGCCGGACCAACCTGCGCTGGGATGCGCCGGCGAAGGCGCCCGACGAGGCGCCCGCGCCACAGGGGGAATATGCCGTCGCGGTCGAGACCGCGGCAAAGCAAGAGAATAAGCACGCCCCGTTCCGCATCGTGACCCTCGAGGATCTGCACGGCGCCCAGATCGAGATCTTCGCGGTCGCCAAGGGCGTGACCGACATCAAGGCCTTCACCAAGGCCTTGGAGCGCGCCGAAGCGTGGTCGTTCACGACCAGGCCGCTCGATCTCGCCGAGACGGTCGAGTTCTGGAACGATCACCAGCGGATCGGCTCGCGGCTCGACCTGATGACGAGCAGCATCACGAAGCGTCTAGAGGAGCGGGACCAGGACCGCGCGGACGCGCGGCCGATCGCGGTCGACCGTATCCGCGGGGGAGCCCGCCTCGTCGCCGCTGCCACCACGCTCTGCCAAGAATCCGCCGTCCGGGTTCCCGATGGCAATCAGAACAGCAAGGGCCTGCCGATCAAGGACGTCCTCACCGACTGGAACGACCAGGACTGCGCGACCCTGCTTTCCCGGCCGATTTTCGACCCCGGCATCTACGGGACGGTCCGGTTCCACCATCGCTCGGTGCGCGAATATCTGACCGCCGAATGGCTGCACGCGCTGCTGGTCGACGAAGGCTCGCGCGCGAAGATCGAAGGGCTGTTCTTCCGCAAGCAATACGGCATTGAGGTGATCGTGCCGACGATGCGACCGGTGCTGCCCTGGCTGGCGGCGCTCGATCGGCGGATCCTCGACAAGGTCGTGGCGCTCGCGCCCGAGATTCTGTTCGAAGGCGGCGACCCCGCCAAGCTGCCCTTCGACACGCGGCGTCACATCCTGCGGCAGACCTGCGAACAGGTCGCGCAGCCGGCGCATGGCCGCACGATGATGGAATATCAGGCGGTCCAGCGCTTCGCGAACCCCGATCTCGCAGACGAGATCGGTGCGCTCCTCGACCAATACGCTGCGGACAACGACATCACTTGGTTCCTGCTGCGCATGGTCTATCAGGGCGGCATCGACGCGCTTGCCGCCAAGGCCAAGCATTTCGCGCTGACGTCGCGCTCGAAATACACGCGCATCGCGGCAATCCGCGCAGTCCTCTCGGTCGGCACGCCCGCCGACGCCGCGGACATCCGACAGGCCTTTCTCGCGGAGGGGCCGGGGCTGTGCCGCGACTGGCTCGGCGAGCTGCTGGCCGATCTCCCCCATGAGGAAGCGGCGATCGCCTGGCTGTTGCAGGCGCTTGAGGCCACAGCGTGGAAAAACCCGCATTCGGTCGATCCCTTAGCCGATCCGCTCGGCCATCTGGTCGACGAGCTCCCGGTCGCGCTGCTCGGCGGGCTGATGGCTGGCCTTGTCGAGCTTCTGCTCCGCGAACCTGTGGTCGAGGAGCGGCATTGCGAGATTTCGAAGGCTTATGGCTGGCTCGCCGCGACGGTCGCGCGCGCCGCCGTGCGCCTGATCGAGGTGCGCGATCCGGCGGCGCTGGCGCCATCGACGCTGACCGCGCTCCGACTGCTCCCGATCGCCAGCGACTATGGTCGCAGCCATTTCGAGGAGATCCGCAAGGACCTGCCCGAGCTCGTGCAGGGGTGGCCAGAGCTGAACCATACGCTGTTCTGGCACTCGGTCGAACAGGAGCGGGCATGGCGCGAGGCCAAGAAGGATCAGCGCCTTGTCGACTGGTGGCACGTCGCGATCTTCGGTCGCTACTGGGCCTTCGCGCCGGATAGCATCGACACCATTGCGGTCGACATCGAGAACCGGGCGCTGCTCGACGATCGCCTCGTTGCGCTGACCCTCGCCTTCTGGCTTTTTGTCGCGGCCAAGCGGCCGCGCAAATTGCGCGAACGGCTGAAGCGGCTTGCCGCTACGGATGAGACCCTCGCCGCCAAGCTGGAATCGCTCTTGCACCCGCCTGCGGACCAGCTTGCGGAATTCCGCAAGCAGGAGGCGCAGTGGAAACGGCGGGACGCCCGGATCGCGGCTGCCCAGAAGAAGCGCCTCGAGCAGGACAAGAGGCTTCTGGCCGAGCGCGTCGACCAGATCCGGCATCCCGGCAAGCCCGCGATCATGACCCAGGACCAGGCCTACCTGATGGAGCGGATGCGTTCCGCGGGCAGGGACGATCACAACCACTGGACCGATGGCAATTGGCGCTCGCTAGTCAACACCTATGGCGAGCCGGTCGCGAGTGCCTACCGCGACGCCGCCGTCCGCTTCTGGCGCGAGTTCAAGCCCCTCACCCAATCCCAGGGCGCGTCGACCAACCAGACGCCCTATACGGTGATCTTCGGCCTGACCGGGATCGCGATCGAGGCGCGCGAGGCGGAGGACTGGCTCACGACGCTGACGCCGGAAGATGCCGCGAAGGCGGCGCGCTATGGGCTGGCGGAGCTGAACGGCTTTCCGGACTGGCTGCCGGACCTCTATTCTGCATTTCCCGATGCGGTCGCCGACGTGTTGCTGACCGAGATCCGGCACGAGCTCAAGGTTGAGCAGACCGACGGCGAGAGCCATTATGTCTTGTACGACATGGCCTGGCATGGCGCGTTCGCGCGCGATCAGATTGCCCCGGCATTGCTGCCCGCCTTGCGCGCGAAGCGCATCAATCCGCGCAATCTTGGCTATCTCCTGTCGGTCGTGCAGGGCTCGTCGGTGCCGGACGCGGATATCGCCAAGATCGCCGCGCGCAAGGCGGCGGCGAAATATGACCCGGACTTCACCCCGACCTGGTACGCGACCTGGGTCGGTGTCGATCCCGACGCCGCGATCCCTGCCGTCGCGGCGCGCCTCGCCGCGCTGAACGATCCCGCGGAACAGACCAACCTCGCGCTGCGCTTCGTCGTCGCGCTGCTCGGCGGCCGCCAGCAGGAGGGCCGGGCGCGGCTCGCCTATCGCACCGTCGAGCACATGAAGACGCTCTACCTGCTCATGGCGAAATACATCCGCGAGGAAGAGGATATCGAGCGGTCCGGCGGCGGCGTCTATTCGCCGGGCTTGCGTGACGACGCCCAGGATGCGCGCAACGCGCTCTTCTCGTTCATCCGCGAGACGCCGGGCAAGGAAGCCTATCTCGCGCTCATGGAAATGGAGCGCGCGCACCCGGCGGTGAAGTCACGGCCGTGGATGGGCTTTCACGCTAAGACCAAGGCGACCCTCGATGCCGACTTCGCGCCGTGGACTCCGGGCCAGGTCAAGGAATTCAACGACGCGCGCGTCGCTACGCCGACCAATCACCGCGAGCTCTGGTATTTCGGCGTGGAGCGGCTCGAGGCGCTGAAACACGATCTCGAGCATGGCGACGAGAGCATCGCCTCGATTCTGCAGGGGACCGACCAAGAGACCGAATTCCGCAAGTTCATCGGCGGCTGGCTGCGCGATCGGGCCGGAGGACGCTACAGCATCCCGCCCGAGGAAGAGCTTGCCGATGCCAAGCGCCCCGATTTGCGGTTCCGCGGCGCAGGGTTCGACGCGCCAGTCCCGGTCGAGCTGAAGGTCGCCGACAATTGGACGGGTCCGCATCTGTTCGAGCGCATGGAGGTCCAGCTCGGCGGTGACTATCTGCGCGATGCTCGCTCGAGCCGGGGCATTTTCCTGCTTGTCTATGTCGGCATCAAGCAGAGCTGGGATCTCCCGGGTGGCGGCCGCGCCGAGACTTTCGAGGCGCTGCTCGCGGCGCTGCGCCAGCATTGGGCTGTACTTGCGAGCCAATATCCCGATGTCGAGGATCTCGCCGTCGTCGGGATCGACCTGACCCGTCGTGGCCTTGATACCAAGACGGTCAAGAAGAAGAGCGAGACGCGCAAGGCCGCGGAAAAGGCTACCAAACCGGCGTCGGGGAAGGCGGCGGGAAAGAAGGGGCCGGTGAGGCCCTGACGGGCGTTCCGCCGCTGCACGTGCATCCACCGCGACGCTCGATCTCTTTGTTCGGGTGCTGAACTCAGGTTCGTTGACATGAAAAATCGCGTGCCGAACGGCTGCTTCCAGCAGTACCTGCCGCTAATATCCGGATTGCCGGACGGCGTATGCTGGTCGGCAGCCGACGCCGCCGTACTATCGTCTGTAACGGCAGCAATCCTGCGTTGGTTGCCCGAAACCTGCCGGTCTCCTCGCGGCCCACTTCCTGCCATTCCTATTTTGCAGTGATCGAACGACCGGATCTGGGCCGATTGTGTTGAAAAACT
>NZ_BCYX01000039.1 GCF_001598415.1 Sphingomonas mali NBRC 15500 | reverse complement strand
CAAGCGGGAGAGGGTTAGAAGGTTATCGGCCGCCGAGTTGGTCGACCAACTTGATGTAAGCATCCAGATAGGCGAGCACGATGACCTGGCCGATCTGCGTGTTCTGATAGCCACCGCCGCCGGCCCCGGCGAAGCCGCCCCACCAGCTCGCGCTGGTTGACGCGCTGAATCCGACATCGGTCTTGCGATAATAGCCCTCGACGACGCTCTCTTCGGTGGTACGCGAATCGACCACCGACAGGGTGACGTTGGCTTCACCCTTCTTGATGTTGATGCCGCCCGCGAGCGACCCGATCGCACGCGCGCCGCCGCCACCGAAGCGACTCAGCACGCCGCCGATCGCACCGCCGACATTGCTGCCGCCCGAATTGTCGTTCGTGGTGACGATGTTCGGTTCGAGCAGGAAGTCCGCGGCGCGGACCTGGCCCTTGCCCATGTTCGATCCGCGCTGGAGTTCGCCATTGTCGGCGAGCGCGCGTTCCATCGCGCGGCTCTGCATCGCGCGGCCGCGATTGACGAGTGTGAAGCAATGCGATTCCTGGACGAAGACCTTCAGGATCGCCTCGGGGCTGCCCAGATTGTACTGACGCCACCATTGGTTTTCGGGCTCAACCATCGCGATCGTGCCGAGTGGCTTGGCGCAATGCGGCATTTCGCGCATCCCGCGATCCTGATCCTTGCGGCCGGACGAGCGGTCCTGCGCCGCGCTCGCGGGCACAACCGTAACTAGCGCAATCGCCGCAGCAGCGGCCGCCATCATCAACTTACGCATCTAAACCTCCCCAAGCGCCGGTGCCCCTCGCGCGGTCCGGCAGCGGATGACCCAATTCGTGCGCGTCCGGCCTTTGCCGTAGCGCTTCCCGTGTCGATGCGGGAGATGCTACCCACCCTGCATCCTCGATGATCTCTAGCAGAGCGTAACGACCTGAAATAGGCGTTTTCCGCCATATGCTTGCGCTGAGATGCCGATTGAACGGCGCGGAAATCCTTGTCGAACCAGCACGCGTCGCTATCGTCGGCGGCGATGGCATCGCTCGGCATTGTGCGCGAATTCCTGAGCGAGATGTCGCCGGTCGAGGGCGTGGCGGCGCTGCTGATCCTCGCCAATGTCTGGCTGGTTGCGCGCCGCAGCATCTGGAATTACGCGTTTGGGATCGCCGGGGTCGTGATTTACGGCGCGGTATTCTTTCGCGCCAAGCTGTACAGCGACACGCTGCTCCAGGTCTTTTTCCTGATCGTTCAGCTCTATGGCTGGCGGCAATGGCGCCGCTCGCAGATCGACGCGGGCGACGTGGTGGTCGAGCGGCTGACGGCGAGCGCGCGGCTCGGCTGGCTCGCCGGCATTATATTGGCGGTCGCGGGCTGGGGCTGGCTGATGCACCGCTTCACCGACGCCGCATTGCCTTGGTGGGACGCGTCGGTCGCGATGACCAGCGTCGCCGCGCAGATCCTGATGTCGGTGCGCAAGCTGGAAAATTGGTGGCTGTGGATCGCCGCCAATATCCTGTCGATCGGGCTCTACGCGACCAAGGGGCTGTGGATCACCACGGCGCTCTACGTCCTGTTGCTCGGCATTTCGATCTGGGGGCTGGCGCGTTGGCGAGCCGCGCGGCAAGGGGCGGCGGCATGAAACTCCGCTCGATCTGCCTCCACGGTCCCGAAAGCACCGGCAAATCCACGATGGCGCCCGAATTGGCGCGCCATTTCGGTTCGGCCTGCGTGGTCGAATATGGCCGCACCTATACCGAGGCGTTCGGCACCAACTGGACGATGGCCGATCTGGTCGCGATCGCGCAGGCGCACGACGCCCAGACGCGCCAGGCGATCGCCAGCGGGCGGACGCCGGTCATCCTCGACACCGATCCGCTGATGACAGAGGTCTGGGCGGAAATGCTGTTCGGTCGCCACGACCCATGGTTCGATTCGTGGAATGGCTTCGCCGATCTCTATCTGCTGTTCGACATCGACCTTCCCTGGGTCGACGACGGCACGCGGATGTTCGGCACGCCGGAAAAGCGGCAGCGCTTCTACGATCTGTCGATGGAAGTGCTCGAGCGTCGCGGCGTGCGCTGGACGATGGTGAGCGGAGAGGGGGAGCAGCGCTATCTGACCGCACTTCGCGCCATCCTCGGTACCGAGAAGTCGCTGTCGGGCGCCTGAGCCCTTTGGTGTTTGGCCGCATGCCTGCTATCGGCGCGGCAAATCCCTCTTCATTGCAAAGATCATCGTGTCCACGCCGCTCGACAAAATCCGCAATTTCTCGATCATCGCCCATATCGACCATGGCAAGTCGACGCTTGCCGACCGCCTGATCCAGGCGACCGGCGGGCTGTCGGAGCGCGAAATGTCCGAGCAGGTGCTCGACAATATGGACATCGAGCGCGAGCGCGGCATCACCATCAAGGCGCAGACCGTGCGGCTGTCGTACAAGGCGCAGGACGGCGAGACCTACACGCTCAACCTGATGGACACGCCAGGCCATGTCGACTTCGCGTACGAGGTCTCGCGCAGCCTAGCGGCGTGCGAAGGCGCGCTGCTGGTGGTCGACGCCGCGCAGGGCGTCGAGGCGCAGACGCTCGCCAACGTTTATCAGTCGATCGAGCACGACCATGAGATCGTGCCGGTGATCAACAAGATCGACTTGCCCGCCGCCGAGCCGGAGAAGGTCAAGCTCGAGATCGAGGAGGTCATCGGTCTCGACGCGTCGAACGCGGTGCTGACTTCGGCCAAATCGGGAATCGGCATCGCCGAGGTGCTCGAGGCGGTGGTCCAGCGTATCCCGCATCCCAAGGGCGATGCTTCGGCGCCGCTCAAGGCGATGCTGGTCGACAGTTGGTACGACCCGTATCTCGGCGTCGTCATCCTGGTCCGCGTGATCGACGGCGTGCTCAAAAAGGGCCAGCAGGTCACTTTCATGCAGGCCGGCACCCAGCATCTGGTCGACCGCGTCGGCTGCTTCCGGCCCAAGATCGAGCAACTGACCGACCTCGGCCCGGGCGAGATCGGCTTCATCACCGCGCAGATTAAGGACGTGGCGCAGGCACGCGTCGGCGACACGCTGACCGACACCAAGCGGCCCGCCGCCGCGCCGCTGCCGGGCTTCAAGGAAGTCCAGCCGGTGGTGTTCTGCGGGCTGTTTCCGGTCGATGCCAACGACTTCGAGAAGCTTCGTGAGAGCATTTCGAGATTGCGCCTCAACGATGCCAGCTTCTCGTTCGAGATGGAGACTTCGGCCGCGCTCGGCTTCGGCTTCCGTTGCGGCTTCTTGGGGCTGCTCCACCTGGAGATCATCCAGGAGCGGCTGACGCGAGAATATGATCTCGACCTGATCACCACTGCGCCGTCCGTCGTCTATCAAATCGAGCTGACGCACGGGCAGGGGCATATCGAGCTGCACAACCCGGCCGACATGCCCGATCCCAACAAGATCGCGCTGATCAGCGAGCCGTGGATCGAAGCGACGATCTATTGCCCGGACGAATATCTCGGCTCGATCCTCAAGCTCTGCCAGGATCGCCGCGGTATCCAGAAGAACCTGACCTATGTCGGCGGCCGCGCGCAGGTGACGTACGAACTGCCGCTCAACGAAGTCGTGTTCGACTTTTACGATCGCCTGAAATCGATCAGCCGTGGTTATGCCAGCTTCGATTATCACCAGATCGGCTATCGTGAGGGCGACCTCGTCAAGATGTCGATCCTGGTCAATAACGAGCCGGTCGATGCGCTCAGCATGATCGTCCATCGCGGTACCGCCGAAAGCCGCGGGCGTGGCATGTGCGAGCGGCTCAAGGACCTGATCCCGCGCCATTTGTTCAAGATCCCGATCCAGGCGGCGATCGGCGGCAAGGTCATCGCGCGTGAGACGATTGCCGCGATGCGCAAAGACGTTACCGCGAAATGTTATGGCGGCGACATCACCCGCAAGCGCAAGCTTCTGGAAAAGCAGAAGGAAGGCAAGAAGCGGATGCGCGAATATGGCAGCGTGCAGATTCCGCAGGAAGCCTTCATCGCTGCGCTCAGGATGGGCGACGAGAGCTAGACATCGGTCTCCTTATCCCGCCGTCACCCCGGCCTTGTGCCGGGGCCCAACGGGCGGCAGGCCGAAGGGCAAGAGGTTCGAGGCCCTCCATCGCTGCACCTTGGACCCCGGCACGAGGCCGGGGTGACGTTGAGATGCCGTATTTAGGCCGGAGAAACACAATGATCCCTCGCGAACTGATCGACGTCGCGCGCATCCCCGGCACTAACGACGAATTGCGCCTGTTCCGCCGAGGCGCCGACTTCATGATCGTGCTCGACCGCAACGAGCTGATGAACAGCCGGATGAGCGGGTCGGAAGAAGTGCTGGCGACCGCGACGTGCGAACGCCTCGGTGCCCGCAAGGCACCGCATCTGCTGATTGGCGGCTATGGCATGGGATTCACCTTGCGCGCCGCGCTTCGCTCGCTGGGTGCCGATGCAAAACTGACCGTGGCCGAACTGGTGCCCGAAATCATCGACTGGGCGCGCGGCCCGATGGCCGAGTTGGCCGCCGGTTGCCTCGACGATTCGCGCGTCAGCGTCGTCGGCGACGACGTGGCGGCGCTGATCGACAACGGGCAAGGGCAGTATGACGCCATCCTGCTCGACGTCGACAACGGCCCCGACGGCCTGACCCGCGCGAGCAACGGCCGACTGTATTCGGAACGCGGGCTGGAAGCGGCATGGCGCGCGCTGCGCCCGGGTGGCATCCTGGCGATCTGGTCGGCGGCGCCAGACCCGCGGTTCGCCCGCAAGTTCGGCTCGTGCGGCTTTACCGTGGACGAGGTCGTGACCCGCGCCCGTAGCAACGGCAAGGGTCCGCGGCACGTGCTTTGGTTCGGGACGCGCAGCGCCGCATAGCTTTCCGCATGCAAATGACGGCGACAGACTGCGACATTCCTGCACTTGCGGTCCGTCCGGAACGGGCCTAGCGGGCGCAACCCGTTGTGACGCTGTACCCTATTCCGCTTATGCCCCGCCCAGAACCCTCCCTGCTGGTTTCGATCCACGACGTCTCCCCCAAGTTCGAGGGGAAAGTCGATCGGCTTGCCGACCTCGTATCGCGCGGCATGCCGGGGCCACGCTATGCGATGCTGGTCGTGCCCGATCACTGGGGCGATTCCCCCATCCGCGCGGGCACGCCGTTCGCCTCGCGGCTGCGCGCCTGGTCGGACGCCGGGGTCGACATGTTCGTCCATGGCTGGTTCCACATCGACCGCAGCGAGCACGAAGGTGCGTTGGCCAAGTTCAAGGCGAAACGGATGACCGCGGGCGAGGGTGAGTTCCTCGGCCTCGATCACGATACCGCGCGCGAGAGAATGGCCGATGGGCGCAAGCTGATCGAGGACATTATCGGCCGGCCAGCGACCGGATTCATCGCGCCTGCCTGGCTCTATGGCGAGGGCGCGATGCGCGCGCTGGGCGAGGAAGGCTTCGCGCTTGCCGAGGATCACATGAAGGTATGGCGCCCCGCCACCGGTGAGGTCGTCGCCAAGGGACCGGTGATCACCTGGGCCAGCCGCAGCCGCTGGCGGATCGCCTCGTCGCTTACCGTTGCGGCTCTGGCGCGCGCCGCTTTGCCGCGCCGTCCATGGATGCGGCTCGCCGTTCATCCTGGAGACACCAACGTACCGGCACTGACCGACAGTATCGCGCGCACGGTTGCCAGTCTGTCGCGCGGGGCGCGTTTTGCCCGATACCGCGAGCTTTTGCCGGCCATGGGGGCGTGAACGGCCAGGGACCAACAAGGGAAAGGGACGAGTAAGGTAGCGATCGAATGAACGATATGTCACGGGCCGTACGCGGAATGGAGGCCGCCACGGTTGCCGATTGGGCACGAAGCGCGGGGGATCGCGCCGCTGCCCCCTGGCTTCGTTGGACGGGGCCCATCCTCTCGATCGCGATCATTTTCGTCGTTGCCCGCTTCTTGGGTCGGGCCGACCTGATCGCGCTCGGTCAGTTGCTGCCGGTATCGGCCGCCTTCTGGGTGGGCATGGCGTTGCTGCTCGCGATCCAGCCGATCGCCGACTATATCATCTTCCGCGGATTGTGGCCGTTGCCGCTGATCGGCGGGCTCACCGCCTTGCTGCGCAAGTCGGCGTCGAACGAATTGCTGTGCGGCTATTCGGGCGAGCTGCAATTCTACCTCTGGGCACGCCGCAATGCGTCGATCCCCGGCTCGCCATTCGGGGCGGTGCGCGACGTCGCGGTGCTGTCGGCGCTGACCGGCAATATCGTCACCCTGGTTCTGCTGCTGGCGGCGATCGCGGTGCCCGGGCCGCTCGAATTTGGTGCGATGAATGCGCCGGTGCTGTGGTCGGGTGTGATCCTGGTCGCCTCGTCGATGGTGGTGATGCTGTTCCGCCACCGCCTGTTCGCGGTGTCGCGCGCGCAATTCTGGCGGATCGCGGCGATCCACACGGCGCGGTCGATCGCGGTGACGCTGATGTTCGGATTGCTGTGGGCCATGGTCATGCCGGGCGTGTCGCTCGGCTGGTGGCTGCTGCTGTCGGCAGCACGCCAATTCGTCACCCGCTTGCCGTTCCTGCCCAACAAGGATCTGGTGTTCGCCGGGCTTGCTGCCGGCATGCTGCACGACGTCCCCAACGTCGCCGATACGGTCGCCTTGGTCGCGGGCGTGCTCTTTGCCGGGCAGGTCGTGATCGGCGCAGCGCTCGCCGTCACGGACCTGGCGCGCGAGGCCCTGAACGTCGGAGCACGCTGATGCGCATCGTCGATGTCTGCGCCTTCTACACGCCCGCCGGAGGCGGCGTGAAGACCTATGTCGAGCGCAAGCTGCAGGCAGCACCCGCGGCTGGGCACGAGATGATCATCCTGGCGCCAGGCGACGAGGATCGAATCGAGGAAGTGGCGCCCGGCGCGATCATCGCGACGATCGCCGCAGCGCCGTTTCCGCTCGATCGCAATTATCATTATTTCGACGATCAGGACCGGCTGCACGCCGCGCTCGACCAATGGCGGCCCGATCTGGTCGAGGTCGCCTCGCCCTGGACCAGCGCGGCGATGGTCGGGCGGTGGCGTGGCGACGCCCCGCGCGCGCTGATCATGCATTGCGACTTCCTGTCGGCCTATCCCTATCGCTGGCTGCAGGGGATGTTCTCGATCTCGACGATCGACCGCCGGCTCGAATGGTATTGGCGGCATTTGCGCCGGCTCGATCGCCAGTTCGATTTCGTGGTGAGCGCCAGCGACGATCTGACGCGCCGATTGCGCGCCGGCGGCGTGGCCAAGGCGCAGACTATCCCAATGGGCGTGCAGCCGGACGTCTTCTCGCCCGATCTGCGCGACGAGGATTTGCGTCGCGAGATGCTCGAGCAATGCGGCTTGCCGCCCGAGGCGACCTTGCTGGTCGGACTCGGTCGCATGGCGCCCGAAAAGCGCTGGCCGATGATCTGCGAGGCGGTGCTCGCGGCGGGGTCGCACCATGCCGTCGGCCTCGTCCTGTTCGGCGCCGGACGCGACCGCGCGCGGGTAATTCGCGCGACGCGCGGGTCGCCGCATATCATTGTCGCGCCGGCAATCACCGATCGCGCCCGGCTGGCGCGGATGCTGGCCAGCGCCGATGCGTTGATCCACGGCTGCGAGGCGGAGACGTTCTGCATGGTCGCGGCAGAGGGCGCGGCAAGCGGCCTGCCGCTGATTCTGCCGGACCGCGGAGGCGCCGCCGACCACCACCGGCCGGGATGCGGTATTCGCTACGCCGCATGTGACGCGCGCGATCTGGGCGAGCGGTTAACGGCCTATCTGGGCGAAGACCTCCAGGCCGAGCGCTGGCGTGCCGCGGCGCTTGCACCGCAAGTGCGGTTGATGGACGCGCATTTCGCCGACTTGTTTACGGTGTACGAACGGTCGGTCGTGCGTGCGGCGGCCTGATGCGCGGCCGGTCGAGCCGATCGAACGCACCCACTTGAAGGCGGGCGCGGGCAGTGCCACGACGCGCATCCGATGACCACAGCCGGCGCGCCAATCTTCTATGATCCCTCGGGCCGGCGACGGCGGCGCTTCGCGCTCGGCGTCGCGGCCTTCATCGCGCTGCTGCTGCTGTCCGCGGTGGTGTTTGCCGCGTCGATCGGGATCGTGCCGACACAACCGCTATTGCCGATCAACTCCGAACGGCCGCTGCATCGGCTGGCCCCGCCGCACGACACGTTGCTCAAGCGCACCAGCCGCACGGTCGACTGGTATGGGCGTAAGCTGACCGGCGAGACGCGATCGAAGGAAGCCAAGACCGTCGGCAACGTGCCGCTGGCGATCGCTTTCCACGTGCCGTGGGATGCGCAGAGCGCCGAATCGCTGCGTCGGCATATCAACGATCTCGACTGGGTCATTCCCGGTTGGGTTTCGGTCACTGGGCCGAAGCATACGATCACCGTGTTCAGCGATACCGCCGGACGGGCCGTGATCAATGGCGCCGCGCGCCGTCCGCTGGTGCTGCCGATGATCCAGAATGCGATCCAGGGGCAGTTCGACGGTCCGGGTATGGCGGCGATGCTTCACAATCCGAAGCTGCGCAAGGCGTTCCTCGACAAGCTCGAACCCTGGCTGCTCGCCAACCGCGCGGCGGGCGCGATGTTCGATTTCGAGCAGCTGCCGCCCTCGGCGCAACACGACTATCTCGCGTTTCTTAACGAGGCAAATACCCGATTCGATCGGCACGGTTGGCTGATAACGATCGCGGTGCCGGTAGGGGACAGGTCGTGGAACCTGCCGGCCTACGCAAAGATCGTCGATCGCATCTTCCTGATGTCGTATGACGAGCACGAGAATTCCGGTGATCCCGGGCCGGTTGCGTCGCAGGCCTGGTTTGCGCGTGCTGTCGCTGATGCGGCGCGCGGCGTCTCGGCATCGAAGCTGGTCGTGACGATCGGCAGTTACGGTTATAATTGGTACCCCGGTGGTGCCGATCCGGTCACGGTTGAAGAAGCGTGGCAGATCGCGCGCGATTCGGACGCCATGCCGAGCTTCGACCCGGCCAGTGGCAATTCCGGCTTCTCGTATGAGGAAGACGGCAAGAAGCACGTCGTCTGGTTCCTCGATGCGGCATCGGCCTACAACCAGATCGGCTTTTTGCGGCGCGCCGGCCTGGGCGGCATCGCCTTGTGGCGGCTGGGGTCCGAAGATCCCGGCATCTGGTCGATCTTCGGTCGATCGCATCCGACGTTGCCGCCGGCCAATGTGATCGAGGCGATTCCGAACGGTACCGATGTCGACATCGAGGGCCGCGGCGAAATCCTCAAGGTCGGCGCGACGCCTGCCGCCGGGCAGCGCAAGGTAACGACCCTGCGCGACGGCTACATCACTGCTGTCGATTTCCTTAAGCTGCCCAGCCAATATATGATCCAGCGGACCGGCTATAGTCCGAACAAGGTCGCCTTGACCTTCGACGACGGACCCGATCCGCAATGGACGCCACAGATCCTCGACATCCTGAAGCGTTACAATGCGCCGGCAACCTTCTTCATGATCGGGGAGAACGGCCTGACCGAACGCGGGCTGCTCGAACGGATCGTGCGTGAGGGGCATGAGGTGGGCAGCCACACCTATACGCACCCCAATCTCGCGGGTGCCTCGGCGACCGATACCGATATCGAACTCAATGCCAATCAGCGGCTGTTCCAGGCCTTTACCGGGCGCTCGTTGCGTCTGTTCCGCGCGCCCTATTTCGGCGACGCCGAGCCGACCACGGCGGACGAACTCGGGCCGGTATATCGCGCGCAGGAGCGGGGCTATATCTCGGTCGGCCTGCACGTCGATGCCGAGGACTGGCAGCGGCCGGGCGTCCAGGCCATCATCGACAATGTCGTCGATGGGGTCGCGAAGCGCGGCACTGGCTGCGCGTCGGGCGACGATTCGCAGTGCAGCCACAATATCGTGCTGCTCCACGACGCGGGCGGCAACCGTCAGCAGACGGTCGAGGCGCTGCCGGTGATCATCGAAAAACTACGCGCCATGGGGTTCACGTTGGTCCCCGTCTCGGCGCTCGCCGGCCTGTCGCGCGACCAGGCGATGCCGCTGATCTCGCCCGGCGACCGAGCCGCCGCGGAGGTCGATCTGTTCCTGTTCGGCACGATCGGCGCGGTAGTAACGGCGCTGGGCTGGATCTTCCTCTTCGCGATCTCGATCGGCATCCTGCGCGCGGTGGTCCTGTCGGCGCTTGCGTTGATCCAGGCGCGGCGCGAGGGGCGGACGGTCTTCCCGGCGATCGATCCCGACCGCTTCGTGACGGTGATGATCCCCGCTTATAACGAGGAAGCGGTGATCGAGCGGTCGATCCGGACGGTGCTCGCCTCGACCGACGTCAGGATCGAAGTGATCGTGATCGACGACGGATCGAAGGATCGCACCAGCGAGATCGTGCGCGATGCTTTTGCCGGCGATCCCCGCGTCCGATTGCTGACGCTCGAAAATGGCGGCAAGGCGCGCGCGCTCAATCAGGGCCTGGACCTCGCGACCGGCGAGATCGTCATCGCGCTCGACGCCGATACCCAGTTCGAGCCGACCACCATCGCGCGGCTGGCGCGCTGGTTCGGCGATCCGAAACTGGGCGCGGTGGCGGGCAATGCCAAGGTCGGCAACCGGGTCAATCTGGTCACCAGATGGCAGGCGCTCGAATATATCACCGCGCAGAATCTGGAGCGCCGCGCGCTTGCCAGCCTCAATGCGATGACCGTGGTGCCAGGCGCGGTCGGGGCGTGGCGGCTCGAGGCGATCCGGTCGGTCGGCGGCTATCCGGACGACACGCTGGCCGAGGATCAGGATCTGACGATCGCGATCCAGCGCGCCGGATGGAAAGTCCATTACGACCAGTTCGCCGTCGCCTGGACCGAAAGCCCGGAGAACTTCAAGGGCCTCGCCAAACAGCGGTTCCGCTGGGCCTATGGCACGCTGCAATGTTTGTGGAAGCACGGCACGATCATCGGCCGTGGCAAGCCGCGCGGGCTGGCCTGGATTGGCCTTCCTCAGGCGATCGTGTTCCAGATCGTGCTTGCCGCGATCAGCCCGATCATCGACCTAGCGCTGATCGTCAGCTTCGCACTGACTTGGCTCGCCGTCGAACAACATGGCTGGGATCAGACGCAGCACAGTATCGAGAAGATGCTGGCCTATTGGCTGATCTTCACCGCGATCGACCTGCTTTCGGCTATCGTCGCCTTCGCCCTCGAACGCCGCGAGAAATGGTCGTTGCTGTGGCTGCTGATTCCGCAGCGGATCGGGTACCGCCAGGTGATGTATTATGTCGTGCTGAAAGCGATCACCCAGGCGCTGCGCGGGCCGCTGGTCGGCTGGGGCAAGCTGCAGCGCACGGGTCGCGTGCAAGCCGCGAGGTAGGGGCGCTACTCGATCAGCCGTGCGCCGCTCGCATCCTTGCCGAGGCGGTCGGCCGGATTTCGCAAGGGGCAATCCTCCATCGACAGACAGCCGCAGCCGATGCAACTGCCGAGTTGATCGCGCAACGCAGTGAGCTGCGCGATGCGATGGTCGAGATCGTCGCGCCATGCCGCCGACATGCGCCGCCAATCCTCGCCCGAGACCGGGCGATCGACGGGCAGCTTGTCGAGCGCCGCCTTGATCTCGCCGAGCGGGATGCCGGTGCGTTGCGCTACCTTGATCACCGCCACCCGACGCAGCACGCCGCGACGGAACCGGCGCTGGTTGCCACCCGACCGCTCCGCGGTGATCAGCCCCTTGGCCTCGTAGAAATGGAGCGTCGAAACCGCGACGCCGCTGCGCTTCGCGACCTCTCCGACCGACAGCATCGCGGGAATGTCCTGCATGCCAAAAAGTCCCTTGACCTGAACCAAGCTTGAGGTTGCATAGGCGCGTCTCCCGGTGCCGGCAATCGGCTCGGCGCCTGGTTCAGACCATCAGGAGACATTGTTCATGGCTACTGCTCCCTTTTATCGCGTCGACAAGTTCATCGTGCCGGATGCGGCGCGCCAGGCGTTCATCGACGCCGTTGACGAGACGGATGCCGTGATGCGCACGCAACCCGGCTTCGTGCGCCACGATTTGCTCGAACAGGTCGGCGGCCCGGGCGAGTATAACTTCGTCACCGTCGCCGAATGGGAAAGCGATGAGGTGATCCCGATCGTCGCCGCCGCGATCGCGCGCCACCAGGCGAAGCGGCGGTTCGATCGCAACGCCTTTTTTGCCACGCACGGTATTCGCGCCGACATCGCCACCTATCGCGTGCTTTGAGGCGTCCGCCGCGCGGTGTATGCGCGGCGGCATGATGCAGTCGTTCACGCGCCGTCTCGTCCTGGCCGGATTGGCCGCGTGGTCGATCGGTGCCGCGTCCGCTGCCCGAGCGCCGATCGTGCTGGCCGCGGCAAGCCTGCAGGAATCCCTGACCGCTGCGGCGGATGTCTGGACAAAGGCGGGGCATCCTCGGCCGGTGATCTCGTTCGCCGCGTCGTCGACTTTGGCGCGCCAGGCCGAAGCGGGCGCGCCGGGCGATCTGTTCGTCTCGGCCGATGAGGAGTGGATGGACGCACTCGCGGACAAAGCTCTGCTCGCGGCGGGAACGCGCGCCGACCTGGTCGGCAATCGGCTGGTAGTCGTCGAACCCGCCGGACGGCATTCGTCGATTCCGAACGGCGGAGTTCGACTCGCGCGCCTGTTGGGTGCGGGGCCGCTGGCGATGGCCGACCCCGACAGCGTGCCGGCAGGCAAATACGGCAAGACGGCGCTCGAGAAGCTCGGCGCCTGGACTGCGGTCGCCCCGAGGGTCGTGCGTGCGGAGAATGTCCGCGCGGCATTGGCGTTGGTCGAGCGCGGCGCGGCGCCGTTCGGGATCGTCTACCTGACCGACGCCAAGGCATCGTCCAAAGTGCGCGTGGCCGGCGTGTTTCCACCGGCCAGCCATCCGCCGATCCTGTATCCGATCGCCCGATTGGCGCGGTCGACCAATCCGGAGGCCGAGGGGTTCCGCCGCTTCCTGCTGTCGCCGCGCGGCCGTGCGATCTTCGCGCGGTTCGGTTTCACTACGCCGGGGAGGCTGCGCTGACCCCCGAAGAATGGGGAATCGTCGCGCTGTCGCTACGGGTAGGCCTCGTCGCGACGCTCGCGGCGCTGCCGATCGCCTTCGCGATCGCCTGGCTGCTTGCGCGGGGCCGCTTCCCGGGCAAAATCCTGATCGAGGCGATCGTCTATCTCCCGCTGGTCGTGCCGCCGGTGGTCACCGGCTGGTTCCTGCTGCTGGCCTTCGCACCGGGCGGGCCGCTCGGTTTCTTGAGCGATAGCGTGCTGTTCCGCTGGACCGGCGCGGCGATCGCCGCCGGGGTCATGGCACTGCCGCTGATGGTGCGCGCGATCCGGCTGTCGATCGAAGCGGTCGACCGCCGGCTCGAAGGCGCGGCGCGGACATTGGGTGCCGGTCCGTGGCGCGTCTTCTGGACGATCACCTTGCCGTTGAGCCTGCCGGGCCTGCTGGCCGGCACCGTGCTCGGTTTCGCGCGGTCGCTCGGCGAATTCGGCGCGACGATCACCTTCGTCTCCAACGTGCCGGGCCAGACCCAGACCTTGCCGCTGGCGATCTACGCCGCGCTGCAACGCCCCGACGGCGACGCGATCGCGCTCAGACTATCGGCACTGTCGGTCGCCGTGGCGCTGGCGGCACTGGTAGCGTCGGAATTGCTCGCACGACGGATGCGCGCGGCGATGGTTCATGGCGTTTGATCTCCATGTCTCGAAGCGGCTCGGCGATGCCGAGATCGCGCTGCGGCTGGAAGCGGGTGAAGGCCTGACTGTGCTGTTCGGCCCCTCGGGCGCGGGCAAGACCAGCGTGCTCCATATGGTGGCCGGGCTGCTGCGGCCCGATCGTGGCCATATCCGGGTCGGTGGGGTTGAGCTGTTCGGCGACGGTATCGACGTGCCGCCGGAGCGCCGGCGCGCCGGCTATGTCTTCCAGGAATCGCGGCTGTTCCCGCATCTGAGTGTGGCGGCGAACCTCCGCTACGGCGCGGGGCGGGCGGCGGCGATCGATGACGTCGTTCAATTGCTCGACATCGCGCATTTGCTCGACCGCTGGCCGCGGACGCTATCGGGTGGGGAGGCGAAACGCGTCGCGATCGGCCGCGCATTGCTCAGCGATCCCGCCTTCCTGCTGCTCGACGAACCGACCGCCTCGCTCGATCGCGGTCGAGCCGCCGAGGTGGAGGGCGCGATCGTCGACATCCGCGACCGACTGCGCTTGCCGATCCTGATGGTGACGCACGATCGTCTCCAGGCCGAGCGGCTGGCGACGACGATGGTGGAGATCGACCCGATCCGGACCTGAATTCGCGGGTCTGTCATCGTCCGATGCTATAAAACGGCCCGTATCTCACTTGGCAGGGGGCGACGCGATGGACAGCGCCAGCAAGGACGGATTCCACCTCAAATTGTGGCGCGGCGAACGCATGTGTCTGATCGGCATGGACGTCGACGCGCCGGAACCCGATCTCGTCGGCTTCGCGATCGAAGTCCTGCGCCCGGGCGGAACCGACTTCGCGCCGCTGCGCAATCGCCTGGCCTTTTCCTATCCGGTGGGAAGCAAGGTCAATGGCGACGTCCAATTCCCCTCGACCGAGGCGCCCTTTCAGAAGTTCCGCTGGGTGCATTTCCCCTATGATCCGATCGATGGGCTCTATTCCTATCGCGTGACCAAGATGCACATGCCGGCGGAGGGGTCGCTGGTCGCCGGAACGCAACTGGTCGCCACCATCAACCTCAATCCCGTCACTCATCCGGGGTTCCTCGACATCGGTTTCACTCGCGCATTCGCTTCGTCGCAAGCCTATCGCGACAAGTTCGGGAACCGCGCCGATATCCTGCCGGCGACCAACGCTGTCGGCCTGGAGTTCGCGCCGCCGTTCGACCCGGCAGCGGCGAGCGACGACAACCCTTATACCTGGCTCGGCTTCGAAGCGGCGGCGATCGTACAATCGCTGGTCGACGAGGCAGTCGCGGACACGACGCTGACGGTGGATTTCTTTGCCTATGACCTCAATCTCGGCTGGCTGGTCGACCGTCTCGAGAAACTCGGGCCGCGGCTGCGCGCGGTGATCGACGACAGCCCCAAGGACCACAATCAGCCCGACGGCGCCGAAGGGAAGGCATCCGCGCGGCTGTTGGCGAGCACCGGTGGCCAGGTGGTGCGGATGAAATTCAAGGGCCTGCAGCACAACAAGGTGATCATCCTGCGGCGCAACGGAGTGGCGCAGCGCGTGTTGCTCGGGTCGACCAACTTCAGCTACCGTGGCTTCTACATCCAGGCGAACAACGCACTGCTGTTCAGCGATCTCGATATCGCCGGGCTGTTCGGCGATTATTTCGACGCAGCGTTTCACCAGCCGGAGACATTCTCGGCATCGGAGATGGCTCGCAAATGGTACGCCTTTGCGACGCCGGGCAAGCCGATCGTGCAAATCGCGCTGTCGCCGCATTCCGATAAAGAGATCGGGCTGTCCCCGGTTGGCGCGGCGATCGATCAGGCGACCTCGTCGGTCTTCTTCTCGATCGCCTTTCTCAACCAGACGAAGAGCGGATCGGTGCGCACCGCAATCGATCGTCTCGCGACCCGACCGTTGTTCAGCTACGGCGTGGTCGACAAGGCCAGCGCCGAGCCCAAACCGGGCGCCGAGGCCAAGCCGAGCAAGCTCGATGTCTACAAGCCCGACGGCACAATCGGCGTGGTCGACTTCGGCTATCTCGCGAAGAACGCGCCGCCGCCGTTCGGTGCCGAATGGCAGGGCGGGAAAGGCATCAACCTGCACAACAAATTCGTTGTCACCGATTTCGGCCTGCCGACCGCCAAGGTCTTTACCGGATCGTCCAACCTCTCACCGAGCGGCGAGGGCGGTAACGGCGATCACCTCGTGATGATCCAGGACCCGATTGTCGCCACCGCATATGCGATCGAGGCGGTGCGGTTATTCGATCACTTGCACTTCCGCTCGAAAATGAAGGACGCGAAGGTCAAGCCCAAGGGTGCCAAGCCCGCCGAGGCGACACCGTTGGCGCTTGCCAAGCCGACTGCGCTGAGTGGCAAGCCGGCCTGGTTTGACCGCTATTACGTGGCCGACAGCCAGTATCTGCGCGACCGTCTCTTGTTCGGACACTGACCGCCGACGCCATCAGTGACGCCGGCGGCCGGCCAAGGATCAGATGCCGCCCAGGAAGTCGATCTTGCCGATCGGCACGCCTTTCATGCGCAACAGCGCATAGGCGGTGGTGACGTGGAAATAGAAATTCGGATGGACGAAGCCGAGCATATACTCGCGCCCGGCGAACTTGAACTCGCCATTGGGGAATTTGAGCACGACCTCGGCATTTTCCTTGCCGTTGATCGCGTCGGCGGGCACCGACTTCACGAAGTCGATCGTCTTGGCGATACGCGCCTTGACGTCGTCGAAGCTCGCTTCATTGTCTTCCATCGCGACGTTCTCGACCCCGCCCAGGCGTACCATACAGCCCTTGGCCGAATCGCTCGCGCGCTGGATCTGAGAGATGAAATTGCCCATGTCCTCGATCAGCCGGGCGTCGAGCAGGTCCTGCTCGTCGATCCCCTTGTCGGCGGCAAAGGCGCGGGCCTTGTCGATGATCTTGTCGAGATTGGTCAGCGCGCGCACGAAAACAGGCGCGGTAAGGGCGTAAAGTTCGGTAGCCACTGGATTCTCCCCTAGAGAAACGGACTGCCGATCGGCGCCCGCGCGCAGGAGATAGGACTTGGGTTGCGAATGAAAACCCGTCCCGGCTGGTTTTTTACCGTTTCGCCAAAAATTCAGCGGGTGGCGGCGACGAACGCTGTGCGAAACTGGTCGAGATCGCCGGCTGCGACGTCCGACACCGCCCAGAAATCGAGATCGCCCTGGCGCCAATGGACGAGCGTATAGCCGTCGGTCGCCATCGTCTCGCTTGACGGCGCCTTGCCCGCGGGCCAGGCGAAGACGTTGATCGTGTGGAGATTGCGGCGATAGACGATCGCCGGGACGACGCGCCCGCCGATATAATCGAGCCGTCCGCCGACTAGCGGGAAACCGGCGGCCTTGAGATCGGGGGTGGGCGGCGAGAAGTCGATCTTGCCGTTGAACCACGGCTTGACGACGTGACGGTCGGAGGTCGGGATATCGACCAGATGGTCGGCGAGCAGCGAACGGACATGGCTCGCGACCATCTGCTGCTCAAGCCCATTCGTGGCCGATTGTTGCGGAATGCCGAGCGTCAATGCCAGGCCTGCGGCGATCGCCCCGCCGGCGCCCCAGCCGAGCCGCGCGGGCCACGGATTGGCAGTGCCCTGAGTGGCGGGCAGCGCGGCGTCGACGCGATCGCGCAGGCCTTCGGGCGCGGCGTGGCGCAGCGCCGGATCGGCGACGATCTGGTGGAGATGCTTCAATTGCTCGAACTCGGCGGCGCAATCGGGGCAGGCGCGCAGATGCGCTTCGACCGCCGCGACATTGGCGGCGTCGAGCTCGTCGTCGAGCAGCGCCTGGAGCAGCATCGGGTCGGGACAGCTCATGCCTGGCGCTCCTGTTGCCCGGCGGCGCGCGCTGGAAGCAACAGCTTCGCCAGCATCTCGCGGGCGCGGGCCAAGCGCGACATCACCGTGCCGATCGGCACGCCGGTCACCGAGGCGATCTCGCGATACGACATGTCTTCCATCTCGCGCAGTATCAGGGTTTCGCGAAAAGGCTCGGGAAGGGCGGCGATCACCCCGCGCACCGTATCGACCTCGCGCGCGCGGGCCAGCGATTCCTCCGGCGTATCGCTATCCGCCGGAATTCCGGCAACCGCCTCGGACTGCGCTTCGGACAAGCTCGCGTCGGACACCAGGACGCGCTCGCGCCGGATTTGCTCGCCGACGCGATCGCGCCAGCAATTCCTGAGGATCGCGAACAGCCAGGCGCGAGGCGGCCCGCCGCGATAGGTCTCGAACGACCGAAATGCGCGCAGAAAGGCTTCCTGCACCACGTCCTCGGCGATGCTCGCGTCGCTGGTCAGATAGCGGGCCAGATTATAGGCCGCGTCGAGGTGTGGCAGCATCAGCTCGCGAAAGCGCAGCTCGGGACCGGGCTTCGCGTCCCGACCGCCGACCAATCTCGGGCGAAAGCCGCCGATCACCTCTTCGCCCTCCGCCTCAGCGCGCCGCGACGGTCACTTTGCCCGTCATCATCGGATGGAGCGAGCAGAAATAGGCGACCTGGCCCGGCTTGGTGAAGGTGAAGCTGAACGACTGGCCGGTATCGAGCACCTTCGAGCGAAAGCTCTTGTCGGTGGCGACCACGGTGTGCGGAATGTCGTCGTCATTGGTCCAGGTGACGGTCTGGCCGACCTTCACCGTCACCATTTTCGGGCCGAACGTGAAGTTGGAGATATGGACCGCGACCGGACCGGCGGCAGCTGTCGGCGCAGCGGGGCGAGCCGACAAGGTCTTGCCCCGGGCCGATGCCGCGACAGGGGGATGGGCGCGGCCCGAGGCAAGCGAGGTCGTGACCGCCGCAACAGGAATGAGCACGGCAATCATCAAACGAGAGTGCATCTGGGATCTCCAAAGGTTCAGGCGAGCGTGGAATCGATCAGCGCGATCCGCTGATCTCCGCGGCGCAAGGTCACGTCGGTGATCCCCAGCACCGAGCGGAGTTGGCCCGGCGGCACGACTTGTGGGCCGGGCGAGGGGGCGGTGCCCGGCGCGGGCTGCGGGAAAGCGGTCGATCGCGCGGTGTGGAAGGTCATCCGCCCTTCGACCTTCTGCACGATCTGGTGGATATGGCCGTTGAGGATGGTCACCGACCCGAAGCGCTTGAGTAAAGCGAGCGCGGCCTGCGCGTCGCCGGTGCCCCAGCCCCATTGTTCGTAGACGGTCCAGAGCGGGATATGCGCGAACACCACGATCGGGGTCGACGCGCCGCGGCCGGCCAGGTCGGCCTTGAGCCAGGCGAGCTGCGCTGCACCGAGATTGCCCATGCCGCCGGGCTTGAGGTCGGCGACGTTGACCAGCCCGACGAAATGCACTCCTTGATGGTCGAAGCTGAACCAGCCGGCGCCCTTGCTGCCCTTGCCGTGGCGCGTCAGGAACGCCTTGCCGCCGCCTTCGTCGACCATGTCGTGCTCGCCCGGCACGAAGAAAGCCGGAATCCCGGTCTCGCGCAGAATCTGATCGGCGTCGTCGAATTCGTTATCGCGGGACAGCTGCGTGATGTCGCCGGTGTGGATGATGAAGTCGGGCTTGACCGCCAGTGCCTTCACCTTGGCGATCGCTTCGCGATAGGTCGCGCGCGCATCGGGGTTGGCCGCCTTGTCGAAGCCGATATGGCTGTCGCTCAGCTGCAGGAAGGTGAACCCGGCCGCCGGTGCGGCGCCAGTGCCCGCGCCGTCCAGGATCGCGCTGCGGGCGATGCCGCCGCTTAGCGCATAGAGCGCGCCGGTGCCCGCCCAGGCCATGCATTTCAACGCCTCGCGGCGCTCGATTTCGTGTCCCATATCCTCGCTCCATTCGGGTTCGAGGATCAGGACAGGGGCACGCGGCGGATTATTCCCGAAAAACGAACGCCGCCCGGAAAAATTCCGGACGGCGCTCGGTGATCAACTGGCCGAAAGAGAGCGAGCGATGCGCGCTCGCGCCCGCAATCAGCGATTGGATATTGGATACAATCGTCGGCGCCTCAGAACTTCACCCGGAACGCGCCGCCGATGATCCGCGGCTCGCTGATCATGCCGGTCAGATTGTTGAAGTCGATCGCGCTGATCGCGCGGAACTGGTTGGTGATATTGCGTGCGAACGCGCTCACTTCGTAACGCGGCGTCGAATAGGCGATCTTGAGGCCGCCTTCGAGCATCGGCCGCCCGCGGAACTCCTTCGCTTCGTAGAGGAAGTAGTTGATGCTGCTGCGGTAAGCCCAGTCGGTATAGGCATAGATTTCGCGGCCGTCACCGAGCGGGATCGAATAGCGCGCGGTCCAATTCGCCACCCAGCGCGGCGCCTGGGGCAGGCGGTTGCCGTCGATGATCGCCTGGCCCGGGCTCGCCAGCGGATCGGTCACGGTGCACAAAGATCCGCACACGCCGACGGTGATATTCGGGTCCTGGATCTCGGTGAAATTGTAGCTGCCGCTCGCGGTCAGCGTCAGCTGCGGGATCGGGCGCATGTCGAGTTCGGCCTCGACGCCATAACCGATCGCGCGCTTGGCGTTGAGCAGGCGCGCCGAGTTCGACAAACCACCGACCGCGGTGATCTGCAGGTCGTTGGTGCGCCACCAATAGCCGTCGAACGAGAAACGGACGGTGCGATCCGCCGTCTCGCCCTTGAGGCCTGCTTCGCCCGACAGCGTGGTCTGCTTGCCCGCAGTGGTCTGCCGGCTGCCGAACGTCACGCGGTCCTGGATCGCCGGACCGAGATAGCCGGTGGCGGCGCGCGCATAGAGGTTGACCTGCGGCGACACGGCATAGGTCGCGCTGACATCCCAGGTGAAATCGCCGCCGCTCACCTTGGCACGGCTCGGCAGCACGGCGCCGAACAGATTGGGCGAATAGCCGGTGATCAGGTCTTCCTTATGATCGTGCGAATAGCGCCCGCCCGCGCGCAACGTCAGTTTGTCGACCGGCTTGTATTCGACCGAGGCGAACGCGCCCCAATTCTCGTTCTTGTTGTCGTGGAACAGGTCCTGGTCGAGATCGGCGGCACGGCTACCGGTGGCCGGGAATTTGTAATCATATTCGTGATATTTGAACGTCTGGTGGAAATAATAGAGGCCACCCTGGAGCTGGAATCCGTTGAATTCGTCGCTGACGAACCGGAGTTCCTGGCTGAACTCCGCCGGCCGCGTGATCCCGCCCGTATTCGACGGGAACAAAGCGTTGTTCAGCCCGAGCGCCGGGAAGACGTAATTGTTGCCGCCATCGATATCGCCGGTGCTCTCGACCTTGGCCTTCTCGTAGGCAGTGACCGAATAGAGCGTGCCGGCACCGTCGAAATGGTAATCCAACCGCAGGTTGGTGCCCCATTGTGTCATGCTCTGGCTGGTATAGCCGTCGAGCGCGACCTTGCTCGGCTCGAAGCCGGGCGAGAAATCGTTGCTGCCCTGTTTGAACAGGCCGGCGCGGAACACGCGCGGCGTGCCATCGAGGTCGCGGATGTGGAAGTTGATCAGCGCGTTGAAATTGCCGCTCGAATAACCGAGCTGGAAGCGGCCGGCGAGGTCGCGATACCCCTCCAGCTTCTTGTCGGCAAAGCCCGTGGTCGAGGTGTTGGTCACCCAATTGTCGCGCCGCTGGAGCAGACCCGACGCGCGGAAGGCGAAGCCGCCACCGAGCGGCAGGTTGAGCGCGGCCTCGGCATTGACGGTATTGAACGTGCCCCAGCTCGCGCTGCCATAGCCGCCGATCTTGTCGTCGGTCGGCTTGGCGGAATCGAGCTTGATCACGCCGGCGGGCGTGTTGCGGCCGAACAGGGTGCCCTGCGGCCCGCGCAGCACTTCGACCGACTTGAGATCGAACACCGGGAACGACTTGAGCATCGCATTTTCGAGCGCGACGTCGTCATAGACCACCGACACCGGCTGCGCGGCATTGGGATCGAAATCGGTATTGCCGAGGCCGCGAATGTAGAAGCGCGGAAAGGTGCGGCCGAACGACGATTCCGCCTGGAGGCTCGGCGTGCGCGACGACAGGAAGCGGATGTCGAGCCCGCCCGAGTTGATCACGGCAAGCTTTTCGCCGGTGATCGAGGTGACCGCCACGGGCACGTTCTTCGACGATTCAGACACGCGGGTCGCGGTGACGACGATGTCGCCCAGGCCTTTGTCCGCAGTGTTGGCGGCATCGTCCTGCGGGGCAGGGGCATCGGCTGCGGGCGTCGCTTTGGGCTCGTCGGCCCGCGCCATGGCGGGTGATGCGGCAAGGATGAGCAAGGCGGGCGAAGCGCCCAGGAGCAGGATGTGCGCCAGCGAGCGGTTGGACAACGAGTTCATGAATCCCCCTGAATCGAAGATCGGCATCCCCGCCGTTGACGACTCCGTGTGTCCCGGATCTTGCGCAAAGTCGTAACATGACCGTCATGGGCCCAAAAGACCGAGCGATCGCCAAGTCTCAGGCGACGCGACGAAAAGCCGCGCGGTGATGCGGTTGCGCAACAGCCGCCACAACGAAAAACCGCCGCCCGGATGGCCCGGACGGCGGTCTTTTCTTGTCGACCATAGAGTGTCGAACGAGACGCTTATTCGCTCTCGTTCAGATACTCTCCGGCATCCGCGTCGGTACCGTGGCCGCTCGGGGCGACCCGGGCGAGCGCATCGCTGCCGGTGTCGTCGCGGACGTCACGCGCCAGTTCGGCGGCACGCTCTTCCGCGGCCGAGTTCGGCGCGATCAGCACTTCCTGCAGCGCACGCTGCTGGACGCGGAGCGCGGCGTCGCGGCTGGAGGCCGCCACGCGCAGGCGGTTCATGCCCGCACCGGTACCGGCGGGGATGAGACGGCCGACGATGACGTTCTCCTTGAGACCGATCAGCGTGTCCTGCTTGCCCTGGACCGCCGCCTCGGTGAGGACGCGGGTGGTCTCCTGGAACGACGCCGCCGAGATGAAGCTGCGGGTCTGCAGCGACGCCTTGGTGATGCCGAGCAGCACCGGCTTGCCCTGGGCGGGCTGCTGGCCGGGGGCGAGCTTCTCGTTGGTCTCGTCCATCTCGGTGCGGTCGACCTGCTCGCCGGCGAGCAGGGTGGTGTCGCCGCCGTCGGTGATCTCGACCTTCTGCAGCATCTGGCGAACGATCACCTCGATGTGCTTGTCGTTGATCTTCACGCCCTGGAGTCGATAGACTTCCTGGATTTCCGACACGAGATATTCCGCGAGCGGCTCGATACCGAGCACCTCGAGAATGTCGTGCGGATCGGGCGAGCCGCCGATCAGATTGTCGCCACGCTTGACGTAGTCGCCTTCCTGAACGTCGATCACCTTCGACTTCGGGATCAGATACTCCACGACCTCGCCGCCGTCCTCGGGCTGGATCCCGATCTTGCGCTTGGCCTTGTAGTCCTTGCCGAACACGACGCGGCCCGAGACCTTCGCGATGATCGCGTTTTCCTTGGGCTTGCGGGCTTCGAACAACTCGGCGACGCGCGGCAGACCGCCGGTGATGTCGCGGGTCTTGGCGGACTCGCGAGCGACACGGGCAAGCACGTCACCGGCCTGGACGGTGGCATTGTCCTCGACCGACAGCACCGCACCCGGCGCCAGCATGTAGCGCGCGGCTTCGTTGGTATCGACACCGGTCAAGGTCATGCGGGGACGGAGGTCCTCCTTCGACTTGGTGGCGGCGCGATACTCGGTGACGACGCGCTGGGTGATGCCCGTCGCTTCGTCGGCCTGTTCGGTGAGCGTCTTGCCTTCGATGAGGTCCTGATACTTCACCGTACCGCCGGTCTCGGTGATCAGCGGCATGGTGAACGGATCCCACTCGGCCATCCGGTCGCCCTTGCTGACGATGTGACCATCGTCGAACATGACGTACGCACCGTACGGGATGCGATCGACCGACAGCTCGCGGCCGTCCATGTCCTTGATCGCGATCTCGCCCGAGCGGCTCAGCACCACGCGGCGACCACGCTGGTCGACGATCAGACGCAGGTCGCGGAATTCGACCGTACCGTCGGCATGCGCCTCCAGGTTGGACGTTTCGTTGAGCTGCGCCGCGCCACCGATGTGGAACGTACGCATGGTCAGCTGGGTGCCCGGCTCACCGATCGACTGCGCCGCGATGACGCCGACCGCTTCGCCGATGTTCACCGGGGTACCGCGGGCGAGGTCACGCCCGTAGCACTTGCCGCAGACACCGATCTTGGCTTCGCAGACCAGCGGCGAGCGGATCTTCATCCCCTGGATGCCGGTGGCCTCGATCTTCGCGACCGCCGCCTCGTCGAGCAACGTGCCCGACGGGATGACGACTTCGCCGGTCTTGGCATCGACCACGTCCTCGGCCGTGGTGCGGCCCAGGATGCGCTCGCCGAGCGAGGCGATGGTCGACCCGCCCTGCAGGATCGCGCGCATCTCGAGCGCCCGCTCGGTACCGCAATCCTCCTCCATGACGACGCAATCCTGCGACACGTCGACCAGGCGGCGAGTGAGGTAGCCCGAGTTGGCGGTCTTCAACGCGGTGTCCGCGAGGCCCTTGCGGGCGCCGTGGGTCGAGTTGAAGTACTCAAGGACGGTCAGGCCTTCCTTGAAGTTCGAGATGATCGGGGTCTCGATGATCTCGCCCGACGGCTTGGCCATCAGGCCGCGCATACCGGCGAGCTGCTTGATCTGCGCCTGCGAACCGCGGGCACCCGAGTGCGCCATCATGTAGATCGAGTTGATCGGCATTTCACGACCCGTCACCGGATCCTTCTTCACCGCCTTGATCTCGTTCATCATCGAGTTGGCGACCTGGTCACCGCAACGTGACCAGGCGTCGATCACCTTGTTGTACTTCTCCTGCTGCGTGATCAGGCCGTCCTGATACTGCTGCTCGAAGTCCTTCACCTGCTCGCGCGTCTCGTCGACCAGCTTGTCCTTGTCCGGCGCGATGATCATGTCGTCCATGCCGAACGAGATGCCCGCCTTGAACGCGTGCTTGAAGCCCAGCGCCATGATCGCGTCGGCGAACAGCACGGTCTCCTTCTGGCCGGTGTGACGATAGACCTCGTCGATCACGTCGCCGACGTCCTTCTTGGTCAGCAGGCGATTGACGGTGTCGAACGGCACCTTGTGCGACTTGGGCAGGCACTCGCCGAGCAGCATGCGGCCCGGCGTGGTCTCGAACCGCTTGAGGTACGTCTTGCCGTCCTCATCGGTCTGCGGGACACGGCTGATCACCTTGGTGTGCAAGGTAACCGCACCGGCCTGCAGCGCCTGATGCACTTCGGCCATGTCGGACATCAGCATACCTTCGCCGGGCTCGTTTTCCTTGAGCATCGACAGGTAATAGAGACCCAGCACCATGTCCTGCGACGGCACGATGATCGGCTTGCCGTTGGCGGGCGACAGGATGTTGTTGGTCGACATCATCAGGACGCGCGCTTCCAGCTGGGCCTCGAGGCTCAGCGGGACGTGCACGGCCATCTGGTCGCCGTCGAAGTCGGCGTTGAACGCCGAGCAGACCAGCGGGTGAAGCTGGATCGCCTTGCCCTCGATCAGCACCGGCTCGAACGCCTGGATACCCAGACGGTGGAGCGTCGGCGCGCGGTTCAGCAGAACCGGATGCTCGCGGATCACTTCGTCCAGGATGTCCCAGACTTCCTTGCGCTCCTTTTCGACCCACTTCTTGGCCTGCTTCAGGGTCATCGACAGACCCTTGGCGTCGAGGCGCGCGTAGATGAACGGCTTGAACAGTTCGAGCGCCATCTTCTTCGGCAGGCCGCACTGGTGCAGCTTGAGCTCCGGACCGGTCACGATGACCGAACGGCCCGAATAGTCGACGCGCTTGCCGAGCAGGTTCTGACGGAAGCGGCCCTGCTTGCCCTTGAGCATGTCGGACAGCGACTTCAGCGGACGCTTGTTGGCGCCCGTGATCGTGCGGCCGCGGCGGCCGTTATCGAACAAGGCGTCGACGGCTTCCTGCAGCATGCGCTTTTCGTTGCGGACGATGATGTCCGGCGCGCGCAGCTCCATCAGCCGCTTGAGGCGGTTGTTGCGGTTGATCACGCGGCGATAGAGGTCGTTCAGATCCGACGTCGCGAAGCGGCCACCGTCCAGCGGCACCAGCGGGCGCAGCTCGGGCGGGATGACCGGCACGACCTCGAGGATCATCCATTCGGGGCGGTTGCCCGAATCGATGAAGCTCTCGACGACCTTCAGGCGCTTGATGATCTTCTTCGGCTTCAGCTCCGACTTGGTCGTCGCCAGCTCCTGGAGCAGCTGCTCGCGCTCGCCGACCAGGTCGAGCTGCTCGAGCATGATGCGGACTGCCTCGGCGCCGATGCCGGCAGTGAAGGCGTCCTCACCATATTCGTCCTGCGCCTCGAGGAGCTCGTCCTCGGTCAGCAGCTGGAAGCGCTCGAGCGGCGTCACGCCCGGCTCGATCACGATATAGGCTTCGAAGTACAGCACGCGCTCGAGCTGCTTGAGCTGCATGTCGAGCAGCAGGCCGATGCGCGACGGAAGCGACTTCAGGAACCAGATGTGCGCGACCGGGGCGGCCAGCTCGATATGGCCCATCCGCTCGCGGCGGACCTTCGAGACGGTGACCTCGACGCCGCACTTTTCGCAGACGATGCCCTTGTACTTCATGCGCTTGTACTTGCCGCACAGGCATTCGTAATCCTTGATCGGACCGAAGATGCGCGCGCAGAACAGGCCATCACGCTCGGGCTTGAACGTGCGGTAATTGATCGTCTCGGGCTTCTTGATCTCGCCGAACGACCACGAGCGGATACGGTCTGGCGACGCGATGCCGATCTGGATCTGGTCGAAGGTTTCCGGCTTGGCGACCGGGTTCGCGAAATTGGTCAGTTCGTTCATGGGAATGAACCCTTCCTTGAAATTCTTTCCCCTCTCCCGCGGGCGGGAGAGGGAGGGGCCCGCCGCCGTCAGGCGGTGGGAGGGTGAGGGTCTTCTTCCTTCTTCGATCAGTGCGACGAGAAAGAAGAAAGAAGAAAGAAGACCCTCACCCAACCCTCTCCCGCAAGCGGGAGAGGGCTAATGGCTTACTCGGCCGCGATCACCACGCCGTCCGAATCCACGCCGGGTTCGTCGTTCTTGAGTTCGACGTTGAGGCCCAGCGAGCGCATTTCCTTGACGAGCACGTTGAAGCTCTCCGGGATGCCGGCCTCGAACGTGTCGTCGCCCTTGACGATCGCCTCATAGACCTTGGTGCGTCCGACGACGTCGTCCGACTTCACCGTCAGCATCTCCTGCAGCGTGTAGGCGGCGCCGTACGCTTGCAGTGCCCAGACCTCCATTTCGCCGAAGCGCTGGCCGCCGAACTGCGCCTTACCGCCCAGCGGCTGCTGGGTGACGAGCGAGTAGGGGCCGATCGAACGCGCGTGGATCTTGTCGTCAACCAGATGGTGGAGCTTCAGCATGTAGATGATGCCCACCGTCACCTTGCGATCGAACTGATCGCCGGTGCGGCCGTCGAACAGGTCCGACTGCCCCGACGGGTCGAGACCCGCCAGTTCGAGCATCGCCGTAACGTCGCCCTCGTGCGCGCCGTCGAACACCGGAGTGCCCATCGGGACGCCGGCCTTCAGGTTCTGCGCCAGCTCGACGATCTCGGCGCCGCTGCGGGCGTCGATATCCGCCACGTAATGCTCGCCATAGATCGTCTTCAGACGCTCCTTGACCGCTTCCGGCATCGCACCCGCCTTGGCGTCGGGATTGGCGTCGCGCCAATCCTCGAGCGCCTGGGTGATCTGCTGACCCAGGCCGCGCGCGGCCCAGCCCAGATGCGTCTCGAAGATCTGCCCGACGTTCATGCGCGACGGCACGCCCAGCGGGTTGAGCACCAGGTCGACCGGGGTACCGTCCGCCAGGAACGGCATGTCCTCGGCCGGCAGGATGCGGCTGATGACGCCCTTGTTGCCGTGACGGCCGGCCATCTTGTCGCCCGGCTGCAGCTTGCGCTTCACCGCGACGAAGACCTTGACCATCTTGAGCACGCCAGGCGGCAGTTCGTCGCCCCGCTCGAGCTTCTCGCGGCGATCCTCGAACTTGTCCTTGATGAGCTTCACCGCGTCATCATACTGACCCTTGACCGCTTCGAGGTCCGACTGGACCTTGTCGTCGGCGACCGCGAACTTCCACCATTCGTGGCGGTCGACGCTGTCGAGCAGGTCCTGATCGATCTCCGAGCCCTTCTTCAGGCCCTTCGGCGTCGCCGTGGCGACCTGACCGATCAGCATTTCCCGCAGGCGCGACCAGGTCGCGCGGTTGAGGATCGTGCGCTCGTCGTCCGAGTCCTTCTTCAGGCGCTCGATCTCCTCGCGCTCGATCGCCATCGCGCGCTCGTCCTTGTCGATGCCGTGGCGATTGAACACGCGGACCTCGACCACCGTGCCGGCGACGCCCGGGGGCAGACGCAGCGAGGTGTCACGAACGTCCGACGCCTTCTCGCCGAAGATGGCGCGGAGGAGCTTCTCTTCCGGCGTCATCGGGCTTTCGCCCTTCGGCGTGATCTTGCCGACCAGGATGTCGCCCGGCTCGACCTCGGCACCGATATAGACGATGCCCGCCTCGTCGAGGTTGCGCAGCGCTTCCTCGCCGACGTTCGGGATGTCGCGGGTGATGTCTTCCGGCCCGAGCTTGGTGTCGCGGGCCATGACTTCGAATTCCTCGATATGGATCGAGGTGAAGACGTCGTCCTTGACGATACGCTCGCTGATGAGGATCGAGTCCTCGTAGTTGTAGCCGTTCCACGGCATGAACGCGACGAGCGCGTTGCGGCCGAGCGCCAGTTCGCCGAACTCGGTCGACGGGCCGTCGGCGATCACGTCGCCGGTGTTGACCACGTCACCCACCTTCACCAGCGGACGCTGGTTGATGCAGGTGTTCTGGTTCGAGCGCTGGAACTTCATCAGCGTGTAGATGTCGACGCCCGACTTGCCGGCTTCGACCTCTCCAGTGGCCCGGATCACGATACGGGTGGCGTCGACCTGGTCGACGATGCCCGCACGCTTGGCGGCGATCGCCGCACCCGAATCCCGCGCCACCGTCTCTTCCATGCCGGTGCCGACGAACGGCGCCTCGGCACGGACCAGCGGCACCGCCTGGCGCTGCATGTTCGATCCCATCAGCGCGCGGTTGGCGTCGTCGTTTTCCAGGAACGGAATGAGCGACGCCGCGACCGAGACGAGCTGCTTGGGGCTCACGTCCATCAGCGTGATGTTCTCGGGCAGCGCCATCAGGAATTCGCCGGCCTGACGCGCGGAGACCAGTTCCTCGGTCAGCTTGCCGTCGGCATCGGTTTCGGCGTTGGCCTGCGCGATCGTGTGCTTGGCCTCTTCCATCGCCGACAGATAGACGACTTCGCTGGTCACCTTATTGTCGATGACCTTGCGGTACGGCGTTTCGATGAAGCCGTATTTGTTGACGCGGCTGAACGACGCCAGGCTGTTGATCAGACCGATGTTCGGGCCTTCCGGCGTTTCGATCGGGCAGATGCGGCCATAGTGGGTCGGATGGACGTCGCGGACCTCGAAGCCCGCGCGCTCGCGGGTGAGGCCGCCCGGCCCGAGCGCCGAGACGCGACGCTTGTGCGTCACTTCGGAGAGCGGGTTGGTCTGGTCCATGAACTGCGACAGCTGCGACGAGCCGAAGAACTCGCGCACCGCAGCGACCGCGGGCTTGGCGTTGATCAGGTCGTTGGGCATGACGGTCGACACGTCGACCGAGCTCATCCGCTCCTTGACCGCACGCTCCATGCGCAGCAGCCCGACGCGATACTGGTTCTCGAGCAGTTCGCCGACCGACCGCACGCGGCGGTTGCCGAGATTGTCGATATCGTCGATCTCGCCCTTGCCGTCCTTAAGGTCGACCAGGGTTTTGACTACCGCGAGGATGTCCTCGGTGCGGAGCGTGGTGACCGTGTCCTCGGCGTCGAGGTCGAGGCGCATGTTGAGCTTGACGCGGCCGACGGCCGACAGGTCATAGCGCTCGGGGTCGAAGAACAGACCCGCGAACAGCGACTCCGCGGTCTCGAGCGTCGGCGGTTCGCCGGGGCGCATCACGCGATAGATGTCCGACAGCGCCTGCTCGCGCTCTTCGGCCTTGTCGGCCTTGAGCGTGTTGCGGATCCACGGACCGGTCGACACATGATCGATGTCGAGCAGTTCGACGCGGTCGATCCCGGCGGCGTCGAGCTTTTCGAGATTCTCGATCCCGAACTCGTCGCCCGCCTCGATATAGATCTCGCCGGTGCTCTCGTTGATAAGGTCGTACGCCGAATAGCGACCGTAGATCTCCTCGGTCGGGATCAGCAGCGTCTCGAGGCCGTCCTTCTGCGCCTTGTTGGCAGCGCGCGGGCTGACCTTCTGGCCGGCCGGGAAGATGATTTCGCCGGACTTGGCGTCGACGATGTCGAACATCGGCTTGGCGCCGCGCCAATTTTCCGGCTGGAACGGAATCTGCCAGCCATTGGGGCCGCGGACGAAGGTCACACGGTTGTAGAAATAGTTGAGGATGTCCTCGGACGTCAGGCCCAGCGCATAGAGCAGCGCCGTGACCGGGAGCTTGCGCTTGCGGTCGATACGGACGTTGACGATGTCCTTGGCGTCGAACTCGAAATCGAGCCACGAGCCGCGATACGGGATCACGCGCGCGGCGAAGAGGTACTTGCCCGAGGCATGGGTCTTGCCGCGGTCATGGTCGAACAGCACGCCCGGCGACCGGTGCATCTGGCTGACGATGACGCGCTCGGTACCATTGACGATGAAGGTGCCGTTCTCGGTCATGAGCGGCATGTCGCCCATGTAGACGTCCTGCTCCTTGATATCGAGCACCGAGCGGGCTTCCGTATCGGGATCCACCTCGAACACGATGAGGCGCAATGTAACGCGCATCGGCGCCGCATAGGTGATGCCGCGCTGGCGGCATTCGTCGGTATCGAACTTGGGCGGTTCGAGCTCGTAATTGACGAAATCGAGCTCGGCGGTGCCGGCGAAGTCGCGGATCGGGAAGACCGAGCGCAGGGTCTTCTCCAGGCCCGACACGTAGCCGATCGACGGATCGCTGCGCAGGAACTGTTCGTAGGATTCGCGCTGAACCTCGATCAGGTTCGGCATCTGCACCACTTCGTGGATGTTGCCGAAAACCTTGCGGATGCGCCGCTTTGCGGTGCCTTCGATCGCTTTGGTCGCCATGTGGGTTTTTTGCCTCGTCAGCTTAAAATTCGTGCCCCGGATCCCCGAGGCGGGCACGCATCGCGACGCAAAAAAGCCGCTCATCCTACTTCCGTTTCCGGCCGTGGACGGGCAGCTTCTAGCGTCGTGTGAACCGGCAGCTTCCAATTCGATCGACCCGGTGCGCGACTCCGTGTCATTTCCCGAAAGCTGTGGTGAGGAGCGCGATATAGGTAGCGTGTTGGAGAGTGTCAAACGCCAGACGCGATTTTCTGCCGCGTTGTTCAGGCGTCGTCGGGGGTTAGATTCTCCTCATCCTGCTTGAGCAGCTTGAAGATCGGCCATTCGGTCAGATTGCCGCTGCCCTTGTTGCAGTTGATCCGTCGTACGAGCTTGCCGTCCTTCATCACCAGCACGCCCGACGCATTATATTCGGGCGAGACCCGATCATTGCTCAATGGCTGCGGCGCTTGCCAGCGGTTGAACAGGACATAGTTCCACTGCCCGCTGACGAAGCGCAGCGTCTGGTCCTCGCCACGATTATACATCGTGCGGTGATAGAAGACGCCGCCTTGCGGGCCACCGGTCAGGCTGATCTCGGGGCGGCCCGGCGGACCGAAATTGTAGGTCAGGCGATCCTCGCGCAGGGTGACGGCAACGCGCTTGCCGCCCGCGCGACAAGTGAACACGGTCTGGGGGGCAGCGGCGCTGGCGGCCATGATGGCGCTCAGGATCAGGCTGATGGTCATTTCCGGGGCTGTACGCTCAAAAAAGTAAGTACAAAATTGCCTTTACTTTGCGCCTTCGAATCAATGGGTTGCTCGTCTCGTCGCGAAAAACCGTTCGGCCGGACGGCGACGAAACGAGGAACCGTGGGCGGGTTCCACTCATTGTGACAGCGTCATGAAACAGCATTTTGCCCCCCGCAAAGCCCGCGCACTGGCGCCCCTCCTCGTCGCCACCGCGCTCGTCTCCACCCCTGTGTTCGCGCAGGATACGACGCCGCAGACCGCGCCCGCGCAGCCGGCAATCGTGACGCCGCCGGCCACCGCGACAGTGCCGATCCCGCCGGTCGTCCGTACCGTGCCCGACGCAGCGCCGTCCACGACGTCGACGACCGCCGACGAACCCGCCGCCAAGCCGGCGCGCGCGACGACGGCGACCCGCACCGCGACGCGGACCACGCGAACGGTGACGCATACCCGCACCGCCTCGGCGGCGCGATCGGCGCCGGCCCCGGCTCCCGAGGTGGCGCCTGCCCCGGCGCCGCAGGCCGCGGCCCCCGCGCCGGCGCTGGTGACGCCGCCCGCTGATACGGCAGCGCCGGCCCCGGCACCTGCTGCTGCTCCGGCCAACGAGCCGGCGGCGCCGGTAGCCGACACAGCCTCTACCCAGTCGAATACCACGACCACCGAAGTGCCGTTCTGGGCATGGATCGCCGGCGGCATCGCGGTGCTCGCCGTCATCCTCGGCGCGGCGCTGGCGATGCGCGGCCGTCGTCGCGAATATGAAGAGCCGGTCTATGTCGAAGATACCTATGTCGAGCCGCAGCCCGAGCCGGTCGCCGCTGCACCGGTGATCGCGCCGGTGCCGGTCGCCAAGGCCGAACCGCGCAAGGAACCCGAATATCTGCGTCGTGCGGCGCCCGTCGGGGCCGCCGCCGCCGCGATGGAACCGGTCGTCGCGGCGCCGGATGCGGTCGAAATGTCGACGCCCCCGGTCGACGAAGTCGCCGAGCTCACCGCCGGCACCGCGCCGGTCGCCGAGCGCCCGTGGCTCGAATTCGCGATGCGCCCGGTGCGCGCCGGCACCAATGTCGACGAAGCCCTGGTCGAAATCGAACTGACCGTGGGCAATTCCGGGAGCGTTCCTGCCCGCGACGTGCGCATCTCGACCTTCCTGCTGTCGAGCGATCCCAACGGCACCGAAATGGAGCGCTTGTTGCTGAGTCCGCCCTCGGATGCGACCACCGACCCGGTCACGATCAAGCCCGGCGAGGGCAAGCGGATCGACGCCACGCTCGCGTTGCTCAAGTCGGACATGGGCGAGAACCTGCCCGACACGATCCGTCCGATCATCGTCGCCGATGCCCGGTACACGCTCGAAGACGGCACCGAAGGCCGCACCTCGGCCTCGTTCACGATTGGCGTCACGCCCGAAGAAGGCGGCCCGGGCCTCGATCCGCTCGAACTCAGCCGCGCGTCGATGCACGAGAATGTCGGCGCGGAACTGCGCGGCGAACCGCAACACGCCTGACGCTCCCTCAGGCACGAAGGCGCCCGTCCCGGACATCCGGGGCGGGCGTTTTTTGATGGGTTGCGCGGGCCGTAGAGGGATGATCGCCCAAAATCCTCCCCGGCACGGGGAGGGGGACCAAGGCGCGCAGCGGCTTGGTGGAGGGGGCCCGCGACCAACTCGCCACAACCGATGAGGCCAGCGATCGTGGGACCCCTCCACCACGCGGCTCACGCCGCGCGGTCCCCCTCCCCGTGCCGGGGAGGAATTTCGTCCGCCCAGCTACCTGCAGCGTTCGACACACCCATTGCGTCCCAGTGCCGTAGCGTCCTAGGACGCTGCAACCCTCCCAAGGAGACTCGGTCGCATGATGAAGAAGCTGGCGTTGTTGCCTCTGGTCGCTCTCGCATTCACTCCCGCGCTCGCGCAGCAAGCGCCGATATGGCCGCCCAAGGGGGACGACGTCCCGGCCAAGTTCACGCCGCCGGTCGCCGCCAACGCCGATTACATCAAGCGCGAAGTCATGATCCCGATGCGCGACGGGACCAAGCTCTACACCGTCATCGTCATTCCCAAGGGCGCGACCAACGCGCCGATCGTGCTGACCCGCACGCCGTACAACGCCAAGGGCAGGGCGAAGCGCGCCGACAGCGCGTCGATGCTGGCGACCCTGCCGCTGGCCGACGAGATCTTCGTCAAGAACGGCTATATCCGTGTCTATCAGGACATTCGCGGCAAATACGGGTCCGAAGGCGGCTATGTCGTGACGCGCCCGGTGGTCGGTCCGCTCAACGATACCAAGGTCGATCACACGACCGACGCCTATGACACGATCGACTGGCTGGTGAACAAGGCGAACCTGCCCGAATCCAACGGCAAGGTCGGGATGATCGGATCGTCCTACGAAGGCTTCACCGTCGTCATGGCGCTGCTCCATCCGCACCCCGCGCTCAAGGTCGCGGCGCCGCAAAGTCCGATGATCGACGGCTGGATGGGCGACGACTGGTTCCATTACGGCGCCTTCCGCCTCGCCAATATCGCCTGGCTCGGCGCGCAGACCGGCTATCGCGGCGAAGGCAAGGCGCCGCCGACCGGCGGCTATGACGATTACGACAATTTCCGCGAGGTCGGCTCGGCCGGCGAGTGGGCGAAGAAATCGGGCTATGACCAATTGCCCTATTGGAACCGCATGTCGATGCACCCGGCCTATGACGCTTTCTGGTCGGGCCAGGCGCTCGACACATTGCTCGCCAAGAACCCGTCCGACGTGCCCACGATCTGGGAGCAGGGGCTGTGGGACCAGGAAGATATGTGGGGGGCGATCCACAGCTACGAGTCGCTGGTGAAGGCGGGCAAGGCCGGCAACAATTTCATCGTGATGGGGCCATGGCGGCACAGCCAGATCAACCGCGTCGGCTATGAGCTCGGCCCGTTCAAGTGGAACGGCGACACCGCCGCGCAATATCGCGAGGACATGATCCTGCCGTTCTTCAATCAATATCTGAAGGATGGCCCGGCGGTCACCGTGCCCGCCGCGACGATCTACAATACCGGCGAGAACCATTGGGACCGCTTCAACGCCTGGCCGCTGGCGTGCGAGACCGGCTGTCCGTCGCCGCTCAAGCCGATCTACATGCAGGGCGACGACGGCCTCGGCTTCGACAAGAGCGGGGAGGGCGGCGACAGCTACGTCTCCGATCCCGCCAAGCCGGTCCCGCATCTGCCCCGCCCGGTCAATTTCAACGACGGCCGCTGGGGCGACTGGCTGGTCCAGGATCAGCGCTCCTATGACGGCCGCCCCGACGTATTGAGCTATGAGAGCCCTGTGCTTGACCAGCCGGTCCGCGTGTCGGGCGTGCCGATGGCGGACCTGTTCGCCAAGACCACCGGCACCGACGGCGATTTCGTCGTCAAGGTGATCGATGTCTACCCGGCGGAGAATGCGACCGATCCCAAGATGGGCGGCTATCAGTTGGCGATCAGCCTCGACATCTTCCGCGGCCGCTATCGCGACAGCTTCGCCAATCCGTCGCCGATCCCGGCGGGCAAGGTGCAGGAATACAAGTTCCGCCTGCCGGCCGTGAACCACGTGTTCCAGCCCGGCCACCGCATCATGATCCAGGTGCAGTCGACGCTGTTCCCGCTCTACGATCGCAATCCGCAGAAATATGTCCCCAACATCTTCTATGCGAAGAAGTCGGACTATCAGAAGGCGACGGTGACGATCATGCGTGGCGGAAAGACGCCGAGCGCGGTGTGGTTGCCGGTCGTGCCGCTCGCCCCGCCGCAACTGATGCGCTAGGGGGACCGATCGCCGGCATTCGGCGGAGGTTCAGCTAGATCGTGCAATTGATGGGGTCGATGAGGGGTTTTGGACGAGAGCGTGACGACGTGGGTTTGCCCCGTCGTGATTGCCCGGGCGTGTTCGCTGGCAAGGAGCGGTGTGG
>NZ_BCYX01000038.1 GCF_001598415.1 Sphingomonas mali NBRC 15500 | reverse complement strand
GATGCCATTCGCTTGCGGGCAGTTTATTGACGGTTCTTGCCATTCTGATCGATCAGGACAGCCTGTTGCCATCGGCTTGGCGCCTTGTCGGTGCGGTGAATACAGCCCACCCAGCAGCAGGGCCGCTTTTTCCCTTCCAGCAGCTCCTCACATGTCCGCTCAATACGGCGCTGGCGCGTCGCTGGCTGTTTCGCGTCGTCGACCCAGCAGATGAATTCATTCCGACCCAGCGGCGTCAGGCTTTCCCAGAGCTTGTGGATCTTTGGGTCCGATCGAACGGCTGCCTGAAGGTCGTCACCTGCTTCGTGGACAGTGCCATGAGAAAAATCGTTTGCCACGAGGGCCTCCAAGCATTGCCGGCCGACAGCGAAGTTCACAGTTCCATACTAGCGGCGTTATTCCCTCAACCGCATCCGCGCTATGCCATCTAGCCGATCGGTGCCAGCCCATCCATGATCGCGGTCAATGCCAGCGCCGTCTGAAGCTCCATCGCACTATGACCGGCATTGGTTCGTACATAGCTGACCGGCGCCGCGCCGACGGCCGCCAACGCGTCTATGAGACGGGACGCCTGGGTGAGGGGACACACCTGATCAAAGCGGCCGTGTACGATATGCGTCGGGATGTCGGCGATCCGGTCGACATTGCCGAGGATGTAATCTGGCTCCAGGAACAGCTGGTTGGCGAAGAAATGTGCTTCGATCTGCGCGAACGACAACGCGAACTCGGCATCGCCGAACTTGCCCGGATCGTCGTCCTGGGGGATCAGGTTGGAGATCGTCCCTTCCCAGACCGACCAGGCAAGCGCGGCGCGCAGTTGAAGCGCGCGGTCAGCGTCGCTTGCAGGAACCATGTCGAATATCGTCTTGTAGGCGTTCATCATGTCGCCGCGGCGGTCGGCGGGGATGACCTCGACAAATGCCTTCCACTCGTCGGGATAGGCGATGTAGCTACCGGGCTCGGTGAGCGCGAACGGCGTCTCGGCAAAGATCGCGGCATTGCCCTGGTACATGTAGCGCAGGTCCTCGCGCGCGCCGATGAAGATTCCCCGCAGGATCAGAGAGGCGACGTTCTGCGGATGCCGGATCGCATAGACGAGCGCGAGCGTGCTGCCCCAGCTTCCGCCGAAGACGTGCATCTTGCCGGTGATGCCGAGCGCCGACCTTAGCGCGTTGATATCCTCGACCAGATAGTCCGTCGTGTTGCGGATGAGCGCTATGGCCGGCCCCGCCTTGGCAACGGTGGGGTCGCTCTTGCCGCAGCCCCGCTGGTCGAACAGGATGACGCGATAGCGGGCCGGATCGAAGAAACGCGCCATGACCGGTGCACAGGCGCCGCCAGGCCCGCCGTGCAGGACCATGACCGGCTCGCCCATGGGGTTGCCATATTCCTCCCAATAGAGCTTGTGATCGGGCGCGGTGTCGACCTGCAACAGCCCGCTGCGGTTCGGATCGGCGGGGGGATATTTCCACTCGTCCGTGATTGCACTGGTGGCCTGGAGCCCGGAAAAATCGGTCATGTCGTCCTCGCCGTCTGCGTTGCGGTTAGATTTATCCCGCGCGCGCAGCAATGTGCTGATGGACCACGGCATCGTCCGCACCCGCAGGTTTCCGGCCGAAAGCTGTCGGACCGGGGACGGCCAAGGTAGACCACCTATCGGCGGTAGACGCATGTCGCGTCTGCCGGGTGTTCAGGAGATCAATTCGATCGTCGCCCTGTCCGAGATCAAGAGTGACACCGCGCTCTTCATATTGTTGTGAAAAAATTTCCACGCAAAGAAGTCGCTGAAGGCGGAAAAAGGGCAATAATGCCAAAAAAGTCGGCGGTGGCTCCCCTTTGTGCAGATCCTTCGAACTTCGCTCAAGGAAAACCATAAACAAATCAAGATACTAGTGATCGGGCTACGTTGCGCAGGGCTTGTGGAAATCGAGTTCGACAACAAGCAACCGTAAATCTCGAACCGATCAGCAACGAGGGCGATGTCTCGGCCGAGGCTTATGGAGCCGCGTAGTTTGCCTGCGACTTGTCGCAGGGCGGGAAGCGCCATCAACCGACCGAATGGAAGCAATTGGCGGGTAAGGAGAGATGTCGAGACGAGCTTTCACGCCTAGCCGCGCCGCTCACGGAACATATGCCGCAAGTCATGGATCACGGCTTCGGGGTTCTCGTAATAGCCGAAATGTCCGCCGTGATCGTGGGCGTTCAAATAGACCGCGTTGAACGCCGCGGCCCGCGGTCCCGATCGGAAGAGGTCGACGCGCTGTTCCGTCGTCACGCCGGGCGGATTCTCGCCGCCCAGGAAGGTGATCGCGGTCGGTGCCTCCACGACGGGTTTCCGGTCGTGGGAGGGTTGCCAGTTATAATAAGCGGCGTCGGCATAGGCGCGCATCGACGAGCCTACGGTGCCGGTCAGCCAGTAGATCATCGTGCTGGCGATCATATGCTCACGCGAGAAGACCCGCTCCGGATCGCCATGGCTCTCGCCCCATGTCCGCCAGCGTTCGAGCAGCCAGGCAAGCGTGCCGACAGGTGAATCGGCGAGCGCGTACGCAAGGGTCTGAGGGTCGAGCACCTGCACTGCGAAGTGCGAGACGAACTTCAAGATGGAATCCGGAACTGGTTTGCCCTGGTCCCAGTTGCGTGCCGTCACGTCCCAAGGCCGTTCGCCGTTGAACTGGTCGAGCAGCATCGGGTGCATGATGTGGATGCCGTAGAGACTATCGGCATATTTGTGCCCGAGCTGGGAGGAGACCAGCGCTCCCCAGTCGCCGCCGCTGCTGGCATATCTCGAATAGCCGAGCCCATCCGTCATGAGCCTGTGCCAGAGGTCGGCGGTCTTCCAGAAGTTCATCCCGGCGTCGGGGACGGGGCCGGAGAAACCGTAGCCCGGCAAGGAGGGCACGATCACATCGAACGCGTCGGCCGGATCGCCACCATGGGATGCCGGATCGGCCAAGGGCTCGATGATCTTGTGCATGTCCCAGAAGGTCCAGGGCCAGCCATGGGTGATGATGATCGGTACCGGATTGGGGCCGACGCCCTTGCGGTGGATGAAATGGACGGGGATTCCGTCGATCTCCGCGCGGTAATTGGGAAAGGCGTTGATCTGCGCTTCCACAGTGCGCCAGTCGAATTCCTGACGCCAATAATCGACCAGCCCGCGCAGATAAGCCGCGTTCACGCCGTACCGCCATGTATCGTTGCCGGGATCGTCCGGCCAGACGGTGCGCTCCAGGCGGCTCGCGAGGTCGGCCAACGCCTCGTTGGACACATCGATTGAATAGGGCTCGATCGCGATCGTCATGCACTTCTCCAGCGGGATGCCTCGTCAAAATGGGTCGCGAGGCGCCGTCGCTCCATTGGCAAAAGAGGCTCGGTGGCCATAACCCCGAAGCTATGGCCGGGGCGGCCTATCCGGTTCAGAGCATCGACAGTGGTGTTTCGATGATGTTCTTGAAGGCGCGCATCAACTCCGCGCCGTCCGAGCCATCGATCGCACGGTGATCGAAGCTGCCGGTCGCGGACATCATCGTCGCACCGACCAACTCGTCGTCGATTACGATGACACGCCGCTCCGCCGCACCAATGGCCATGATCATCGCCTGGGGCGGATTGATGATCGATGCGAACTGCTTGATGCCGTACATCCCCATGTTGCTGAGCGAGGCTGTGCCGCCCTGATATTCCTGGGGCTGCAGCAGGCCGTCGCGAGCACGGTCGGCCAGACCCTTCATCTCGCGTGCGATCGCCGACAGACTCTTGGCGGCGGCGTCGACCACGATCGGCGTGACAAGTCCGCCCGGAACCGAAACCGCGACCGCGATGTCCGATCGGACGAAGCGCAACAGACGATCTTCCTCATAGGACACGTTGCAGCTCGGAACCTCCCGCAAAGCGAGCGCCAGCGCACGGATCATCATATCGTTAACCGAGACCTTCTCGCCTTTCGACATGAGGGCATCGTTCAGTTCGGCCCTAAGGGCGATTAACGGGTCCAGCCGGATGTCCACCGTCAAATAGATATGCGGGATGGACTGCTTTGCCTCGGTCAGCCGGCGGGCGATGACCTTGCGCATGCTGGAAAGCCGCTCCGTGTCATGCGGAACGTTCGGTAGTGTGACCGTTGGGGCGGCGATCGCCGGCACGGCGGGGGTGGTCGATGGGGGCAGGCTAGTAGACATCGGCGGACGACGCTCGAGGGGAAGATCGGCGACGATCACGCGACCGTTGGCACCGGAGCCGCTGATCCTGGTCAGATCGATATCAAGCGCCGTGGCGAGACGTCGGCTGAGTGGCGAAGCCGGAACAGACGGGGCAGGGTGCGATAATGGTGGTGGTGCCGAGGCGGGCGGCTCCGGCGACGGAGGAGGCGCCGTCGCTTCGACGGGCTCTGGCTCCGGTTCTGGTGCCGGTTCGGGCGCTGGTGCTGGCGTTTTGGCGTCCCGCTCCGCCTCTTCGTCACAGGCGTCGAGCATCGCTCCGATTTCTGCCGTGAACGAGGCGATGACCGTCCCGACCTGGACTGCGTCGGTTCCTTCGGACACGAACAGCCGCAACACCCTGCCGCCACTTTCGGCTTCGACTTCCATCGTCGCCTTGTCGGTCTCGATCTCGGCGATCACATCGCCGGCGGCGACCTCATCGCCTTCCTTCACCAGCCAGCGGGCGAGAGTGCCTTCCTCCATCGTTGGAGAAAGCGCCGGCATCCGCAATTCGATAGGCATGTCAGACTCCCAGGAAGAGTTCGGCGGCGGCGTCCACGATCGCGTCGGCGTCGAGGCGGTAGGTGCGATAGAGATCGGGCAAATCCCCGGTCTGACCGAACCGGTCGACACCGAGCGGGGCGACCCGCATGCCGCGCACCGAGCCGAGCCAGGACAGCGTGGCGGGACTGCCGTCGATAATCGTAACCAGTCCCGCATCCGGGCGAAGGGCGGAGAGCAGGCGCTCGACGTGCGAGGCCGCATTGCCGCGACCGGACCATCGACCGGCTTGCCGCGCCGACCACCCGCGCAGGAGCAGATCGGGCGAGGTGACATTGAGGAGGCCGAGGCCAGGAATGTCCTCGCTCAGCGCCTCATGGGCGGCCAGCACCTCCGGTGCGATCGCGCCGGTGAAGACGAGCGCGGCCTCCGCTTCGGGCCCAGGATGCCGCAGCCAATAACCACCGGCGATCGCATCCGCCTGCCATTGATCGTTATCGCGCTCGATCTGGGCGATGGTGCGCGTGCTGAGCCGCAAGTAGACCGACCCGCCATCGGGCGCCTGGAGATGCTCGAAGGCCCAGCGCATCATGATCGCGAGTTCGTCGGCGAAGGCGGGTTCGAAATAGGTCAAGCCGGGTTGTCCGATCCCGATTAGCGGCGAGTTGATCGACTGATGCGCGCCGCCTTCCGGCCCAAGCGTAAGGCCCGATGGTGTCGCTACCAGCAGGAAACGCGCGTCCTGGTAGCAGCCGTAATTGAGGGCATCGAGGCCGCGCGCGATGAAGGGATCGTAGACCGTGCCGATCGGCAGCAAGCGGGTTCCAAAGATCGGCGCGGCGAGACCAAGGGCGGTCAGCATCAGGAAGAGGTTATGCTCGGCGATGCCGAGTTCGATATGCTGGCCGGCACCATGCCCGATCCATTTCTGGGCGGAAGGGATCCGGGCGGCCTGGAACACGTCCTGCAACTCGCGCCGGCGGAACAGGCCACGCTGGTTCACGAACGCGCCGAGGTTGGTCGACACGGTAACGTCGGGCGAGGTGGTGACGATCCGGTCGGCGATCGGCGCACCAGACTTCGCAAGATCGAGCAGGATCCGCCCGAACGCCGCCTGGGTGGATTGCTCGGCGCCGTCGGGCGTTGGGATCGTCGCGGGGACCGGCACAGCGTTGGCCGGGCAGGTCGCGTGTGCAACGGCGAGCGGCGACTGGTCGATGAAGTCCTTGAGCGTCTTCGCCGCATTGTCGCCCAGGCCGGCGAACGGCTCCCATTCCTCACCCGAGGCAATGCCGAGGCTCTGGCGCAGGGCGTCGATCTGCGACGGATTCATCAACCCTGCATGGTTGTCCTTGTGACCGGCGAAGGGCAGGCCGAACCCCTTCACCGTATAGGCGATGAACATGGTCGGCGTGTCGTCGGCGCTTTGTGCGAACGCGTCTATCAGCGTCTCGATGCAATGTCCGCCGAGGTTGGTCATCAACGCCGCCAACGCCTCGTCGTCGAACGAGGCGATGAGTTTCCCGGTCGGACTCGACTTTCCCAGATCCTTGACGAGCCGCTCGCGCCAGGCGCTGCCGCCCTGATACGTGAGGGCGGCGAAATCGGCATTGGGACAGCTGTCGATCCAGGCAGCCAGCGCCTTGCCGCCAGGGCGCGCGAACGCCTCGCGTTGCAGTCGGCCGTGCTTGAGCGTGACGACGCGCCAGCCGCAGGTCCGGAAGATGTCGTCGAACCGGTTGAACATCCGGTCCGCGGTCGTCGCATCGAGCGATTGGCGATTGTAATCGACGATCCACCAGCAATTGCGGATATCGTGCTTATAGGCCTCGATCAGCGCCTCGTAGATATTGCCCTCGTCGAGTTCGGCGTCGCCCATCAGCGCGATCATGCGACCGATCTGGTCCTGCTGGAGCTGCCCGTGCGCGAGCAGATAATCCTGTACCAGGCTGGCAAAGGCGGTGACCGCGACGCCCAGACCGACCGACCCGGTCGAGAAATCCACAGGGATCTTGTCCTTGGTCCGGCTGGGGTAGCTCTGAGCACCGCCAAGGCCACGAAAACGCTGCAGCTGGTCGAGGCTCTGGTTGCCCAGGAGATAGTGGATTGCGTGAAGCACCGGGCCGGCGTGCGGCTTCACCGCGACACGGTCGTTGGGGCCGAGCGCGTGGAAATAGAGCGCCGCCATAATCGCCGTCATCGAGGCGCAGCTCGCCTGATGACCGCCCACCTTCAGGCCGTCACGGCTATCGCGGAGATGGTTGGCGTTGTGGATGGTCCAGGACGATAGCCAGCGCAGGCGCGTGTCGAGCGTTTCGAGCGCGCTGATCGTGTCGGACTTGGTCGGGAAACGGGTGTCGAGCATGATTCACCTGCGCAATGATCGCTTGGATCAGCTTAAGACGAAGGAAGGCGTATGGACGCGGAGCGCCGGGAACGGCGAGGGAATGCCGGATAGCGGGTTGCGGCTGTTATGCTCCGACATTCTTCCCCCATCGTTACGTTATGCGGCGGCATGGCCTTGGAGCACCGTATCGAAATGGCGCCCGATGACCGGCCGATACAATCTGACGGGAGGTTTGACGCATCAATTTTGCGTATGCTCCGGTTTCAATCGGATCATGAGCCTGCCGGTTTCCAGGCGGTTAGGATGAGGCTGGCGTCAGGCTATAAGATACGGACATGAGGTGGGGATGAACGAGAAGAGGGCGCATAAGGCCCTTGATGGAGCGGCGGCATGATGGCGCCGGTGGTCGACGAGGCGATGCTCGATCGTCCGCTGTCCGGAGTACGTGTGATCGACTGCGCGCCGGGTACGGCGGCGCTGGCGGGACAATTGCTCGTCGAACTGGGCGCGGACGTCGTACGGATCGAACCGCCGCGCGGGTTCTCGGACCGCATGTCCACCCCGCTCCATGACGGCATCAGCCTGTCCTTCGCCGCGCGTAACCTTGGCAAGCGGGCCTTTGCCGCCGATCTCACCGACGAAGTGGATCGGAACGCCGTCGATCGCCTGATCGCCGAGGCGGATATTCTCATCGAAGCAAGCTGGTCCCGGCCGGACTCCGCTTTCCCGATCGATATCCCGGCGATCGTCGCCGCCAATCCCGGCCTGGTCGTGCTGTCGATCAGCGATTTCGGTCTCGAAGGGCCGCTGGCCCACGCGCAGGGAACCGACCCCGTTTTCCATGCCCTTTCGGGCGAACTCGCCCGATCGGGCCTGCCTGGTCGGCCGCCGCTCCTGCCACCCGGCGAATTGGCGACCCAATGCGCCGTGACGCATGCCGTCTATCTCGCGCTGGTCGCCTATTGGTATCGCTTGCGCACCGGACGCGGCGATCATCTCGATCTGTCGCTGCTGGACGCGGCGGGTCTAGCGCTCGACCCCGGCTATGGCATCGCCGGCAGCGCGACGGCCGGTGTTCCGCCGAGCAAGTTCCCGCGCGGGCGCCCGGACGTGCGCCATCGCTATCCGATCTTCCCGTGCGCCGACGGCCATGTCCGGATGTGCATCCTCGCGCCGCGGCAATGGGATGGGTTGTTCGAATGGATGGGGCGCCCGGCGGCATTCGCTGATCCCGCCTTCCGCTTGATCCAGAAGCGCTTTGCATCGCCTGACCTGTTGCCGGCGATTGCCGCCTTCGTCCGCGACAGGAAGAGGGAGGATATCGAGCGCGACGGGCAACGGTTTGGCGTCCCGGTTGCCGCCTTGCTCGATCTCGACGAGACTCTGGCAAGCGACCATCTGGCCGCGCGATCCGCGTTCAACGTGGTGGAGATAGCGCCTGGCGTGAAGGCGCCACTGCCCAACGGCGTCTTCGAGATCGATGGGTCGAGGGCCGGGCCGGCCGGAGGGATGGCGCGACTTGACCCGATAACGCAGGCAAGCTGGTTTGGGCCACGCCTTCCGGTCCAACGTATAATGATGGCGGATCGACCGCTCGAAGGGTTGAAGGTCCTCAACCTCGGCGTGATCGTGGTGGGGGCCGAGCAATCGCGTGTCCTTGCCGACCAGGGTGCTGATGTCGTCAAGGTCGAGAACCAGGCCTATCCTGACGGTAACCGCCAGACTCATGACGGTTCGATCATGTCGGTCACTTTCGCCGCAGGGCACCGCAATCAGCGGGCGCTCGCGATCGACCTGCGCGATGCGGCAGGCAAGGCCCTGTTCCTGCGGTTGGCAGGGGAGGCGGACGTCATATTGTCCAACTTCAAGCCGGGCACCCTTGAATCGCTCGGTCTCGATCCGGCGACGCTCATGCGGACCAATCCCCGCCTCGTACTGTCCGACAGCTCCGCTTTCGGCGCCACCGGACCCTGGAGCCGACGGCTGGGCTATGGTCCCCTCGTGCGGGCCTCGACCGGCCTGTCCGGCCTCTGGCGGTATGACGACGATCCCGCTGGCTTTTCCGACGCGGTCACCGTCTATCCCGACCATGTTGCCGGCCGCATTGGCGCGATCGGTGTGCTGGCGTTGTTGATCCGACGGCTTCGAACCGATCGCGGCGGACGGGTGAGCGTCAGCCAGGCGGAAGTAATTCTGAGCCATATGGCACCCGCGATCGCCGCGCGTGCCCTGGGCCAGGCCGATGGTGCGCCGATTGCCGACGATCATGACGCGCCTTGGGGAGTCTTTCCCTGCGCCGGCAACGATGAATGGTGCGTGGTCACTGTCCGCGACGACCGCGACTGGCAGCGTCTCTGTGCGGTGATCGGCCGCGACGATCTCGCCCGGGACGCGTCGCTGGCGACCGCGGCCGGCCGCAGGCAGGCGCGGGCCCGCATTGACGATGCGGTTGCCGCTTGGCTTGCCGATCATGCGCCCCGCGACGCCATGGCGCTGTTGCAGGATGTGGGCGTTCCGGCGGCGGCCATGCTGCGGGTGGCAGAACTGCCGCACCATCCACATTATATCGAGCGAGGTCAGTTCAGACTGGTCGAGCAGCCGCAACTCGCCGATCCCTTTCATGTCGAGAACATGCCGGTCAGGGCGGTCGGACTGCCCGATCCGCCCCAGCGGCCGGCCCCCCTCAGCGGCGAACATACCGCGGAGGTCCTCGTCGAATGGCTTGGACTGGACTGGCCGGCGATCGAGCAATTGCTCGACCGTGGCACGGTCCAGGCCATGCGCGCGCCCGTGGTGGCCAAGCCGGCCTGATCCCGATTTTGCTTGTCCGGACGCTGGCCGGCGAAGGCTGAGTGCTGTCGTCGCCTGACCGATGAAGTACGGCACATATCCAGTCACGATGGACCGATACAAAACTAATCATGAGGGCGTCGCGCCGGGCCTCCCCTAAATAATTCGCAACTGTCCGCAGCGACAAGATCCGGAGGGGAGACGATTAATGCGTGCGTGTAATTCAGTCCTGGCCAGGCACCTCACTCGCTTGATGGCGGGAGCGGCAATTCTGCTGCCCGGCGTTGCGTCGGCGCAGACCACCGCATCCGACGCAGGCACCGCTCCCCAGACGCAGCCTGCCGCGGATGCGGTGGAGCCCGTGCTACCCGGTGATATCATCGTCACCGCGCAGCGCCGCGCCGAGCGGATCCAGGACGTTCCGATCGCGATCACGGCGGTTTCCAGCGACCAGATCGCCGCACGCAACGTGGTCACCATCAACGACCTGCAGGGAAGCGTGCCGGGCCTGTCGATCGCCGGCTTCGCGGGGGTGAACGGAACCAATCTCATTTCGCTGCGCGGCGTGGCCGGCCAGCCGGTTCCGATCGGCGCCAGCCAGGCGACCGCGGTCTATCTCGATGGCGTCTATCTCTCGCGCCCGGACGCCGCTTTTTTCGGGCTACAGGACGTCCAGCGGGTCGAGGTGCTGCGCGGGCCGCAAGGTACGCTCTATGGCCGCAATGCCACCGCCGGTGCGATCAACATCGTCACTGAAGCGCCTGGCGATCAGTTCCACGGCAAGTTCGACGTCAATTACGGCAACTACAACACCTATTCGGCGGGGGCCTATCTCAGCGGCCCGCTCGGCGGCGGCTTCGCCGCGAGTGCGTCCTTCTCGGCCAACGGCCATGACGGCTATTTCATCAACACGGTGAACAATCGCAGGATCGGCGACGCCAATTCCTACACCGGCCGCCTCAAGCTCGCCTATCGCAACGGCGGCTTCGATGCGACGTTGTCGGCGGACTATACCCAGAAATACTCGCAGGACATCTTCACACCGATCCGCCTGGTCAATGGCCAGATCACCTATGCCACGCGCTACATCGCGACCGACATCGGCAACCAGATCGGAACGCACGTCAAAACCCAGGGGCTCGCGCTGACGCTCAACATGGACGTGGCCGACAACGTCAAGCTGACCTCGATCTCGAGCTACCGGAAGTTCAACTTCTTCGTGATCTACGATATCGACGGCACCGCGCTCAATGTCGCGCATGTCATCGACACCAACGACAACAGCACGTTCAATCAGGAGGTGCGTGCGGTCTACGACCATGGCGGCCTGAAGGTGACGCTGGGGGCCAATTATTTCAACGAGAAGGCGGAGGTCCGTATCCGCCTCAACCCGACCCAACTGACCAAAACGCAGCTGATCGCCGATCCTCGCCCCCGCGCGAAGAGCGATCTCAACACGCTCGCGGCCTTTCTCCAGACCGAATACGATATCACGCACAACCTGACCGCGAGCGCCGGCGTGCGGCTCAATTACGAGAAGCGTGACTTCGTGGTCGACTATTCGACCGCGGGGTTCAGCCCGACCATTGGTCAGCTGTCCGATACCGCCGTGCTCCCTGCCTTCGGGCTGAACTACAAGCCCGACCGCAACGTCCTGCTCTACGCCAAGGTGAGTGAAGGCTATCAGGCGCCGGGCTTTGCCTATCAGCCCGGTGCCGGCAATGTGGCGAACACCTTCAAGGCGGAAAAGCTCTGGGCCTATGAACTCGGTGCGAAGACGCAGCTCCTCGACCGCCTGCTGACGTTCAACGTCGCGGCCTTCTATTATGACTATAAGGATATTCAGCTGCGCCGGCTGATCTCGCCCTCGATCTCGGTGATCGACAATGTCGGCGCGGCGCGCGTCAAGGGTGCCGAGGCGGAGGTGATCCTGACTCCTCTGCGGGGCCTGACCCTCAATGCGCAGGCAACCTATTCGGATGCGACCTATACCCGCTTCTGCGAGGGGATCACGAGCGGTACGCCGCTGGGCGACGACCAGCCGTGCACCGGAACGCCGGTGCCGACCGCCAACCGCGCCGGCAATGCACTGAATCTGGCGCCGCGCTGGAGCGGCGGCGTCGGCTTCAGCTTCGAGCGCGGGCTTGGGGCGTCGTCGACGCTGAAGCTGAGCGGCAATTACAGCTTCGAGACGAAGAGCTATTTCACCGCCGACAATTCTCCGCTGCTCAATACGCAAGGGTGGCACCGGCTGGACGCCCGGGCAGGCCTCGCCTTCAAGAACGGCCTCGAGCTGTACGTATTCGGCCGGAACATCACCGGCGATCGGCATATCGTCGACGGCTTCAGGGGAAGCCGGGACCTGATCGGGGTGGTCAACGACCCCGCCACCTATGGCGGCGGCGTGAAGTTCCGCTTCTAGCGCTCCCAGCCCGGCACGGCCGAGCCGCGCCGGGCGACCGACCAATGAAGGCGACCCAGATGATATCGCGGCAATCGTTCGACAGTAGCCTGGTCGCGCTGTTCGAGACGCGCGTTCGAGAAACGCCGGATGCCCCTGCGCTGACCGCGGCCAGCCCCGGCCGGGGCGACCTGCGGCGCAGCTATGCCGGGCTGTGGGAAGAGGCGCTACGCTTCGCCGACGGGCTGCGGACGGCCGGCGTTCGTCCAGGCGATCATGTCGGACTCATGCTCAACAACGAAGCGGGCTACGAAGCCTGTGTCTCGATGCTTGCGCTCCATCGGCTCGGCTGCGTCGTTGTGCCGGTCAACGCGCGCTTTGCGGTTGACGAGCTCGTCTACGTCCTCGGCAAGGCGCGCTGCCATACGCTCGTTGCGTTGGCCGACCTGCTGCCGGTCGTCGCCGCCGCGCGCGCCAAGGGCTGCGCTGTCGATCGGGTCATCTCGGTCGGCGGGGTCAAAAGCTGGACGCTCGACTGGGACGAGGTGCTCGCGGCGGGCAATCCGCTCGCCGGCGGATGGCCCGATATCGACCCGGATCGCATGGTCGAGATCATCTTCACCTCCGGCACGACCGCGCATCCCAAGGGCGCGGTGATGACGCAGGCGCGTTGCCTTGCGTCCGGGCACGATTTCGCGCACGAACTCGCGCTCGGCGCTGACGACGTCTATCAGAGCTTCTTTCCTTTCTTCACCACGGCCTGCATCCATTGCGTGCTGTTCCCGGCCTGGTGGGCGGGCGGTGCGGCGGTGCTCGATCGCGTGCTCGACGTGCCCGAGGTCATTGCCCGCATGCAGCGGGAAGGGACCACCAAATATATCGGTGCCCCGACCTTCTACATCCTGCTGCTCGAGGCCTATCGTCCCGACGAGCACGATCTCTCCGCGATCCGCATCTTCGATTACGGCGGCGCCTCGATGTCGGTCGAGGTGATCCGCGAATTGGCGGCTGCCTTCCCCCAGGTCGAACTGCGCCAGACCTATGGGATGACCGAGAGTGGCGGCCCGGGGACCTTCCTGTCCGGAGCAGACACGTTCACCAAGCTGGGTTCGGTCGGCCGGCCCGCGCCCCATATCGAGGTGCGCGTGGTCGACGAGGATGCCAAGCCGCTGCCGGCGGGCGAGGTCGGCGAGATCGCGCTGCGGGGGCCCAGCATCATGCGCGAATATTTCGAGGAGCCGGCGCTGACCGAACGGGCCATTCGCGACGGCTGGTTGCTGACGGGTGACGTCGGCTATCTCGATGGGGACGGATATCTCTTCCATGTCGATCGCAAGAAGGACATGATCATCCGCGGCGGACACAATATCGGCTCGCTCGAGGTCGAAGAGATATTTTACGGCCATCCGGCCATCCAGGATGCGGCCGTGGTCGGTGTACCTCACCCCAAGCTCGGCGAGGACATCTTCGCGTTCGTGGTGCTTCATACGGACCAGGTGCTCTCGGTCGATGCGCTGCGTGCCTATTGTGCCGACAAGCTCGCCGACTACAAGATTCCACGCCGGATCAGCTTCGTGACGGCGCTGCCCCGCGGCCCGATGGGCAAGGTCCTGAAGAATGTGCTGCGCGAGATGGCGACCGAGGCCGCCGCTGCGTGAACGGGACGCCGTCATGTCGCCGTTGATACATAGGCGGGGAGGGGTATAACCTAGAGGTTATGAGCCCGAGCCAGTTCCGTGTCCTGGTGGCGGTGGCCGAACACCGTAGCTTCTCGCGCGCGGCAAGCGAGTTGCGCCAGACCCAGCCGGCGGTCAGCAAGACGATTCGTTTGCTCGAACAGGCCTTTGGCGGGCCGTTGCTGGTGCGCGGCGCCGACGGGGTCACCGCGACCGCGCTCGGCGACGACGTGCTCTGCCATGCCCGGTCGGCGTTGCGCGAGTTCGATGCATTGCGCCAGATGGCCAGCGACCACGGCGGCGCCGTCAAGGGCGCGATCAAGATCGGGGCACCGCCCAGCCTGGTCAATTGGCCGTTGCCGCGAATCCTGGGCGCGCTGCGCAAGCGGCATCCCGAAGTCCATGTCCGCCTTTTCGAGGGAGAATCGGGCGAACTGACCTCCTGGCTGGGCGAGCATATCGTCCATGTCGCGCTGGCGACCGCCCCCGTCGAAGGTTGGGACTGGACGGCGCTTGCCGAAGAACCCTTCATGCTGCTCGTCCGCCGGGACGAGGCGGCGGGCGCACGCGCGCTCGCCGACATCGCCGGCCTGCCGCTGATCGTCTCGAGCTGCGGGATCGATCGCATGCTCGTCCGCGAGTTCGAGAAACATGATCTGGCCTGCGCCGTGACCCATCGGTCGCGCTCCTACAGCACCATCTACGCGATGGTGGAGGAGGGGCTGGGCGTTTCCATCCTGCCGCGTTCGCTGGCGCTGCAGGCGCCGCCGCAACTCGCTGCCGTCCCGATCCTCGGGGCGCCGCAGCGCACGATCGGCATCCTGACGCCGCCCGTGCAGACCCGGGTGATCAGGGCCTTCGCCGCCGAGGCCACCGCGGTCGTCGCCCAGGGGTGAGCGCGTGCCCATCGGCACGCGCTCGGATTCCGTTCAGCGAAGCATGCGGAACATCGCCCGGACGTCGTGGATCACGGCCTGGGGGTTCTCATAATAACCGAAATGGCCGCCGGTCGGATGGGCGTGCAGATAGACCGTATTGAAGAACTGCGCGCGCGGGCCCTGCTCGAAGGCCTTGACCCGATCGTCGGTCGCGACGTCGACCGGATTTTCACCGCCGAGGAAAGTGATGCCGGTCGGCGCCTCGATCATCGGCATGCGATCGTGCGACGGCTGCCAGGGGAAGCGGGATGAATCCGCATGTGCGCGGATCGAGGTGCCGGCGGTGTGCGACAGCCAGAAGATCATCGCGCTGGTGATCATATGCTCGCGCGAATAGACTTTTTCGGGGTCGCCATCGGTATCGCCCCAGGCCCGCCAGCGCTCCAGGAACCAGGCCAGCATGCCGACCGGGGAGTCGGTGATCCCATAGGCAAGTGACTGCGGATCCAGATTCTGCACCGCCAGATGCGCGACGAACTTCGTTCGCCCGCCGCGCGGCTGGGTCTTAGTGTCCCAGGCGCGGAAGGTCGCATCCCAGGGCCGCTCGGTGTTGAACTGATCGAGCAACATCGGGTGCATGATGTGGATGCCGTAGAGGCTCTCGGCATATTTGTGCCCGAGCTGCGACGAGATGAGCGCGCCCCAGTCGCCGCCGCTGCTGGCATATTTGGCATAGCCAAGGCCTTCGGTCATCAGCGTGTGCCAGAGGTCGGCCCATTTCCAATAGGCCAGCCCGGCCTGGCGCGGCGGCCCCGAAAATCCATAGCCGGGCAGCGACGGGACGATCACATCGAAGGCGTCCGCCGGATCCCCGCCATGCGCCGCGGGATCGGCGAGCGGCTCGATCACCTTGTGCATGTCCCAGAAGGTCCAAGGCCAGCCGTGGGTGACGATGAGCGGGATGGGATTGGGACCGTTGCCCTTGCGGTGGATGAAATGGATCGGGACGTCGTCGACTACCGCCATGTAATTGGGAAAGGCGTTGATCCGTGCCTCGGCGGCCCGCCAGTCATAGTCGTTGCGCCAATAATCGACGAGCCCCCGCAGATAGTCGGCGTTGACGCCGTAGCTCCAATCCTCGTTGCCCGGATCATCCGGCCAGATGGTATTGTCGAGCCGGATCTTGAGGTCGGCCAGCGCATCCTCGCTTATCGCCACCCGGAACGGTTCGACCTTGGTTGCCATCGTCGGAGATCCTCGCTTGGGATATGGTCAGGCGAGGCTAGCGGTACGACGAGGTGCGCCAATTGGCTTTCGGCGCCCGGCAGTCATGTCGTTTCAGTTATGGCCGGTCACATCCATCCTTCGGCCTCGAACCGCTCGACCCAGGCATCGGTCGCCTTGCGGCATCCGTCCGCGATGATCTCGGCGAACGCCTCGGCCTCCTGGGTCAACGCGGCCGTGCTGCGCTGGAGCAGCATGATCTCATAGTTCACGTCGGGCCGGCGCAGCGGACGCACGAAGAAGCGATCGGCATCCCCGACCGGATCGAACATCACGCACGGTGCGACCATGTGCCAGTCGCTGCGGCTGACCAGATCGAGCATCGCGAGCGACGACCCCAGCTCGAGCGACGAATTGATCCGGACATGGTTCATTTCCAGGCAGGCGCGGATGATCGTGCGGCGCAGGCGCATGCCCGTGCCCCAGGCCATATTGATCGGCTGGTTGGGCATGCCGTTGGCGGTCGATGGTGTGTCGGGCATCGCTCGCGAGACGAGGCATTGCGGGGTCGTCAGCATCGGCCGCGCCTGAATGCCGGTCTCGCGCCCTTCAAGCGTGCTGAACGCGAAATCGGCCATGCCCGATGAGACCATCTCGGCCATGATCGAGCCGGAACTCTCGATGACCCGGACCTTCACGTTCGGGTGGCTCTGGCTAAGCTGGAGGAGGGCGGGGGCGATCAAGCGGTTGGTCAGCGCCGGCACCGCTGCGATCGTGATATTGCCCTGATGGCCACGCGAATATTGCGACATGTCGTTCGACGCCTGGTCGATCGACCGCAGCATCTCGGCACAGCGCTGGTAGAAGATGTCGGCTGCCGGCGTGGCCGTCACACCGACACGGGCGCGATCGAAGAGCTTCACCTTGAGCAGCGCTTCGAGTTGCGAAATGTGGTGCGAGACGCCCGACTGGGTGCTGTTCTCGCGCGTCGCCGCCGCGGTGAACGAACCCTCCTCATATGCCGCGATGAACAGGCGAATGTCCTGAAGCGAACCCCTGAATGCCATCGAGTCTTTACCTCTCCCCAGTGTCGCGGCGACCATTGTCGACCCGTCTCGCGAGGTCGATTCCAACGCGGGCGCCGCCCTTCAAGTCTATGCCGCGATACAGTCCGCGCAAGGCGGCATCGCGGCATGATCTTCCCGATCCAGGCCATACCTGCCGCATTCGCGGCGGTTGCTTCCATCATTTTTGCCGATGCCGAATGCCCAAAGGGATCATGAAGCGTGCCGCGTGCGGGGCGTTAGCATCGCCGCCGAAGCGACAGGCGAGGACTGTCGTCGGCTAGGGGTTGCGGGGTGACTGCATGAACAAGGAGCGGACGGGGCAGGCGGTATCGCGGCTCGCCTCTTTCCGCGGCGGCTTGTCCGGTCTCGGGCCGCCGCCAATCCCTGGAACGGTGCATCTCAATCAAATGGAAGGTGGGCATTCATGACGGAAATCGCCGAGAGCGCAGTGCTGGTAGAGCGTCGCGGCGCGATTATGATCATCACGATCAATCGGCCCGAGGCGCGCAATGCGGTCAACCAGGCGGTGCATATCGGGATGGGCGAAGCGCTCGAGGCCGCAGAGCATGACCCCGCGATCCGGGCGGTGATCGTCACCGGGGCGGGCGATCAGGCCTTCTGCGCAGGCGCGGATCTGAAGGCGCTGGCGCGCGGCGAGGATTTGCGGCCGGCCGATCCCGTCCGCCGCGCGTGGGGCTTTGCCGGCTTCGTCGAGCATCCGATCGGCAAGCCGATCATCGCGGCGGTCAACGGCTTCGCACTCGGCGGGGGGACCGAGATCGCGCTCGCGTCGGACATCGTGATCGCCGCCGATGCGGTGAATTTCGGCCTGCCTGAGGTGAAGCGCGGTATCTATGCCGGTGCCGGCGGCGCGATCCGCCTTGCTCGACAGTTGCCGCCCAAGATCGCGATGGAATATCTGCTCACGGGCGAACCCTTTTCCGCCGATCGGGCGCTGGCGCTCGGGCTGGTCAATCGCGTCGTCCCTGCCGCCGAACTGCTGCCCACGGCGCTCGCGATCGCCGAACAGATCGCCGGCAACGCGCCCCTCTCGGTCCAGGCCAGCAAGCGGATCGCCATGGGCATCGCCAATGGCACCATCGCCGCGGAGCAACCGGCGTGGGAGATCTCCCGCGCGGAAGGTGCCGCCCTGTTCCAGTCCGAGGACGCCAAGGAAGGTCCGCGTGCCTTTGCCGAAAAGCGCGCGCCGGTCTGGCAGGCCCGCTGACCCCGTTATCCGCAACATGAAGGCACGATCATGAAGCCAGAGCATATTCCCGTCATCGTCGGCGTCGGCCAGTTCAACGATCGCCCGGAGGACCCGGCAGAGGGCAGGGATTCGCTGGGGCTGATGGAGGAGGCGCTACGGGTGGCCGAGCGGGACGCGGGCGGCGGCTCGTGGCTCTCGGGGCTCGATTCGATCGGGATCGTCGATCAGATCTCGTTCAAGGCGCTGGGCAATCTGACCGGGCCGCTCGCCGAACGGATCGGCGCCTCGCCGCGTTTCGCCGAACAGACCGCCCTGCCAAGTGGCACGAGTCCGATCGAGCTGCTCAATATCGCCGCCAACCGCATCGGTGCCGGAGAGATCCGTTCGGCCGCGATCTGCGGCGGTGAGGCGCTCCGGACGGCCGCGCGCCGCGCCGCGGCTGCGGCAGGGACCGCTTCGCACAATGTGGTGCGAACCCGGCTGGAAGCGAACAAGCCTGGGTACGCACAGCGCTATGGTCTGGTGGCGCCGATCGATGTCTATCCGCTCTACGAGAATGCCGCGCGATCGCGTTACGGTCAGGACCTCGCGGCGGGCCAGGAAGAAACGGGCGAGATTTGGGCGCGCTTCTCGGAGGTCGCGGCAGCGAACGAGGGGGCGTGGATCCGGCGGAACCGGTCGGCCGAGGAGATCGTCACGCCGACCGCGGACAACCGCCCGCTCGCCTTTCCCTATACCAAGCTGATGGTGGCCAACAGTTCGGTCAACCAGGGAGCTGCGTTCATCGTGACGAGCCTGGCCGAGGCACGGGCCCGCGGTATCCCCGAGGAACGGCTTGTCTTTGTCGGACTCGGTGCCGCGGCGCGCGAGGACGACCAACCGATCCGCCGGGACCGGTTCGATCGTAGCGTAAGCATGTACGTGTCGCTCGTCCGCGCCCTTTCTCTCAACGGGCTGGCGGCTCGCGACATCGATATGGTCGAACTGTACAGTTGTTTTCCCTGCGTGCCTAAGATGGCGCGACGGGTGCTCGGTTGGCCCGTTGCGCGACCGGCGACGGTGTTCGGCGGTCTCACCTTCGGCGGTGGGCCGATCGGCAACTATATGAGCCATGCCGTGGTCAGCATGGTCGAGCGTCTGCGCCACGAGGGACGGTACGGCCTGCTGTTCGCCAATGGCGGCTTCGCCACCCATAATCACAGCATCGTGTTGTCGAGTCGCGCGATCACGGCGGCGACATTTCCGCAGGATTTCAACTATCAGGCCGAAGCCGAGGCGCTGCGCGATCCGGTGCCGGCGGTCGACGAGGATTATACCGGGCCGGCCACAATCGAGACCTATACGGTCTTTCACGCACGCGACGGCGAGCCTTCTGGGGGTGTGATCGTCGCGCGGACGCCTGGCGGCTACCGGACGTTGGCGGGCGTTCATGCAGGGGACAGGGCGGTGCTCGACCTGCTGCTCAGCGGCGCGCCCGAAGTTATCGGTCATGCAGGCACGATCGAGCGTCATGCCGATGGCGGGCAGATCTGGCGAGAACTCGCGGCAGTCGAGCAGGATCGCGTGGTCAGCGCCTAGTGCCGTTCGTGCCGCCGGTGCCGTGGGGGCCGGCGGTGCACGCGCCCTGGCGGCTAGCGGTCGGCGAGGATCAGGTTCGCGCCATGCTCGCCGAGCATTAGCGTCGGCAGGTGGGTGTTGGCGGTCACCAGGTCCGGCATGATCGACGCATCGACGACGCGCAGTCCCGCCAGCTCACGCACCCGGCACCGGCTGTCGACCACCGCCATCGGATCGTCGGTCCGCCCGATCCGGCAGGTGCCCGCGACATGGCCCATCGGATAGGTGAAGTGCCGCGCCAGCTTCTCGAGCCCCGCGCGGTCGTGGAGCAGGGCGGCTGGATCGATCAGGTCGGATGCGAGCAGGCGATCGCGCAGCATCGCGGGACCGTCGAGCAACCGCGCGATGCCCTCCGCGGCGGCACGGCTGGCCCAGCCCGGTTCGGTCAGCTTCTGCGCCAGATAGCCTTTCGCGATGAAGACGTTGTTGATCTGCGCGCGGACCTCGGCCTCGTCGAGGATACCGAGCGCGAAGGCGATCCCCTCGTGATGCCGGATGCGGTCGCGCTCGTCCGACAGAAGGTTGAAGCGGATGTCGGGCGCGGTCGCGGCATCGGGGCCGCGCAGTTCCACCGTGCCGCGGGAAAAGGGCTTGTACACGGAGACGAAGATCGATCCGATCTGGCGCCCGAGCCCATGCCAGCTTGTCCGGTTGAAGGCGGCCATGATCATGTCGGTTGGCGGGCACCCGTCGACGCCGGATGAGAAGCGCAGGCCGTTCTGACTCCAGGAGCGTTGCGCCGGGTCCTGGCGCGCGGAACGCTTGAGATGGACCGCGACGTTGAATCCGGCATGATTGATCAGGTTGCGGCCGACTCCCGGCAGATCGGCGACGATGGTGACGCCCTGGTCCCTCAAATGGCCGGCCGGTCCTATTCCGGATCGCAACAGCAGGAGCGGGGAGTGGATGCCGCCGCCGGAGACGATCGTCTCTCGGGCATGGACCTCGTCGAACCGGCCACCGCTTTCGATCCGCACGCCCGTCACCGTCCGCCCATCGATGAGCAGCTGGTCGGCCCGGGTGTCGGCCATGATCGTGAGATTGGGGCGCTGCCGCACCTCGGCGGTCAGCCATGCCATGGCGGCCGAAATCCGCCCTTCGGGGAGATTGGTCATCGGCATGGGGAAGATGCCGTCGCGAAAATCGCCATTGACGTCGTCGACGACGGCAAAGCCCTGGGCGCGGTTCACGCGTGCCACCGCACGGCTGAATCCCGGCCAGCGCGTGCGGGGGTGCCGCCGCACCGGCATCGGCCCCGAATCGCCATGCATCGGTCCGCTGAAATCGAGATCGCGCTCGATCCGCCTGAAGCTGGGCAGGACATCCTCCCAGCTCCAGCCCTCGGCACCCGCGTCCCGCCAGCCGTCGAAATCGGCGGGGAGCCCGCGCAGCGCCAGCATCCCCATGATGCTCGAGCCTCCACCGACCATCCTTGCCTGACGGAATGGGCGCGGCCGGCTGGTCTCGTAATTCGCCGCCGAGAGTTTGGGCCAGTAAAAGGCGGGCTCGCCGATCGAGGCGGGAAATGCGTCGCGCACGCTGGCGGGTTCGGCGCCGGGCGGGTGGTCGGGCCCGGCTTCGATCAGCAGGACGGTGTTGCGGGGATCGTCGCTCAGCCGGCTCGCGAGCACGCAGCCCGCGGTCCCGGCACCGATGACGATGAAGTCGTAGGGCCTGGCGGTGACGCCTGCGTCAGCGGCCATCGGCGCCGTCCGATCGGCTGGAACCGGATATCGCCTCGCCTCGCACGCCGTGCATGCCTCCGCCCCCCTTGTGATCTGACAGGTTTCGGCCAGTGCTAGAGCGGCGGCCCGCAAATCGCTCATCAAAAGAACCCATAAGGCGCAACTGGTTTCATCATGGAGCGTGCCGGCGTCCGAATGCTACGGTCTTGCCGCCGGACGTCGATCCGGGATCGAGGAGAGCGGGATTGAGCGATCAGCACGGGCAGGGATATGCCGAGTTGAGGCAGCATTGGCCGCTCATCGTTGCCGTGATGATCGGCAGCGCGGCCGGCCCCACAGTCCTCATCCCCTATACCGCCGGCATCTTCATTCCCGCGCTCCAGCACGAGTTTGGCTGGAGCCGCGGCGCGCTCTCGTTCGGCTTCACCATCTATGGCCTGATGATGGCGTTGACGGCGCCCGCCGTGGGAAGCCTCGCCGACCGCCACGGGGTGGCCGTGATGGTGCCCTTGTCGCTCGTGGCGACGGTGGCGGCGTTCGTCGCCTTTGCCGCTCTCCCGAACAGCTATCCGGCCTTTCTCGCGATTTTCGCGGTGCTCGGCCTGCTCGGGGCGGGGGCGTCCTCGCTCGTCATGTCGCGGATCCTGACCGGCGCCTTCGATGCCGCCCGCGGCGCGGCGCTCGGCCTCGGCCTGCTGGGTGTGGGCATCACCAGCATGCTGGCCCCTCGGCTGCTCGGCAATCTGATCGATGCCGAAGGCTGGCGGGTCGCCTATCTCGCGCTCGCCGGGCTGGTGGCCCTGTGCATTCCCCTCATCGCCATCCCTGTCGCCCGCCATCCGAGCTGCCGGGCGAGCGCCGACGGTGCCCGGCGGCAGGTCGAGCAGGGCGGCCTCGGCGAGGTGCTGCGGTCGAGCGTGTTCTGGAAATTGGGGCTCGCCTTCTTCCTCATCCAGATATCGGCGACGGGCAATCTGTTCCATTTCATTCCGATGCTGCTCGACCAGGGCGTGCCACGCTCCGAGGCGACGCTCGCGGCCGGGCTGATCGGGGCGGTCATGATCGTTGCGCGCCTGAGCATCGGTTTCGTGATCGACCGCCTGTTCGCCCCGCGCGTCGCGACCGTGGTGAGCCTGGTCGCCGCCCTCGGCATCGGCACTCTTGCGGTCGGCGCGTCCTGGTCGGCGATCGTCGGCGCAGTGGCGGTCGGCCTGGTGATCGGTGCCGAGTTCGACCTCGCCGCCTATCTCGTGTCGCGCTATTTCCCGCCCGCCTTGTTCGGTCGCGCCTATGGCCTGCTCTGGATGATCATGGTCGGCGGCACGATCTCATCGACCTCGCTCTACGGGCTCTCGGTCGACCTGACCGGCGGCTATGGGACGATCCAGGCGGCGGCCACCGCCGGGATCGCCTGCTCCGCTCTCCTGTTCCTGCTGCTGCCGGCCTTCAACCAGAGCTTGCGGCATCAGCAGCCAGCATGACCGGTCACCAGAATCATGATGCCAGCCGCTGACCGGGCGCTGATAGGGTCGGCCAGGCAAATCGGAAAAGGAGAGGCCGTTGGCGACCGAGATCATTGCTGAGCCCCGCATCGGCATCCGCAAGGCGAAGGATCACATCGTCGCGATCGGTGGCGGCTCGGGCGATGGCGACGCGCACCGTGCGGTGTTCGGCCATCTGATCGACTACCGGCTCCAGGAGGCGACCGACGGTGCGGCGCGGGGCGTTGCCACCGTCGCGGGCAATTTCATCGACAAGCCGGCGTTCGTCAGCGACTGGCATGTCCACAATTGCGGTATGCAGATCGCGATCGTGTTGAGCGGCTCGCTCGCCCTCGGCCTCGCCGATGATCTCCATGTCCGCGCGCATGCCGGGGAGATCATGTTTATCCCCGGCGGCGTGGTCCACACCGCGCTCGCGCCGTCCGCCGACTATCAGGTGCTGGAGCTGACCTTTCCGGGGGAGTTCGGCACGACGGAGACCGACGTGCCGCCGGCAGGAAGCGGCAGCCAGGCACGGGTTTGGGGACCGTCCGCCGCGACGCGCACGGAGGTCGCGGGCGGACTCGAGTTCTTCGTCTATCCGGTCGAAGCTTCTTACGCGGATAGGTACGATCTGCGGCGGATCTGGCGTTCGCGGGTGCTGCCGTTTGCGCCGACGGTGCGTGTCCATGACGATAAGGTCCGCCTTCTCGTCGTCACCCAGGGCTGGATCGAGAGCGGCGAGGCCGCCGAGCCCGACCGCCTGGAGAAAGGTGATATCCTCGTCGTGCCGCCGGGCACCGAGCGCCACGACGTCGCTGTCTCGGACGACTTCGAGGCGATCGAAGTCCGCATTCTCCAATAACGCCACGCCGGCGCGATCTCGGAAAATACCTCCATGCCCAAGCTCTACGTGATGCACCATTCGACCTGTGCCCGCAAAGCGCTGTTCACGATGATCGAGAAGGGGGCGTCGATCGAGACGATCGAGGTTCAGCGCGACTATCTCGCGACCCCGGAATATCGCGCGCTCAACCCCGAGGGCGTTGTGCCGACCCTGGTGCGCGACGACGGCCGGGCGCTGACCGAATCCTCGGTCATCTTGCGCTATATCGACGAGGCCTTCCCCGGCCCGTCGCTGCAACCCGATGATCCGAGCGACCGCGCCGACATGACCTTGTGGATGAAACTGGTCGACGACAAATTCTTCATCGGCCTGGTGACGATCTCGTCCGCCACCTTCATCCGCTCGCTGTTTCGGTTGCCCGAGCAGGAGCCTGAATTCGCCGCCATGCTCGACGCGATGGTCGATTATCAGAGCCGACGCCTGCGCGAGGACGCGGTGCGCAATGGACTCGCCTCCGGCTATATTCCCTGGGGCCTGTCGGTATTGCGCGGCATGCTGCAGCGGATCGAGGCAGCGGTCTCGCAAAAGGGCTGGCTGGTCGGTGACCGCATGACCTTGGCGGAATGCGCGATCACGCCGATCATGCTCAGGCTCGAGGAATTCGGTTTCGCGCCGGCCTGGGAGGAAAGCCTGCCCGCTACCACCGCCTGGTGGAAGAAGCTGTCGGGCCGGCCCAGTGTGCGCCAGCTGGTCGAGTTGGCCGATCGGCAATTGCTCGGTCAATTGGTCGGGTCGATCGAGCCGGCCCGTGGGCAGTTCCTCGATGCGCTCCGCTCGGCGCCACTCGCCGCCTGATCGCTTCCCAGTAATCGGATAGTCGATGCGCGCGCCATTCCGTGCGCCCAAAGAGCTGTCCGTCGATCCCGAACATCGCGGCGGCTATCCATGGTTTCGCGCGATGGATCATCACAAAACTGATCATGATCGCCTCTTCCCGCGTCGCCTTATGCTCCCGGACCAGAGCGCAACAACAGGCGCCGAAAATTGGGAGGGAGAGGCGAAATGGCTATTATCACATCACCTTGTCGTGCGTTGCGTACGTCTATGCTCACCGGCGCCGCGATTGTCGCGATGCTGGCCGGAGCGCCCGCTTGGGCGCAGCAGAGCGACGGCGCAACGCCTACGGCCACGCCGGCGGCGAAGCCGGCCGATGCCGCGCCGCGTGCCGCAGCACCGCAAAATGCGCAGTCCGACACGGGCGGGCTGGATGAGATCGTCGTCACCGCGCGGCGTCGATCCGAATCGCTGATCTCTGTGCCGGTCGCGGTGACCGCGCTCGAAGCGGCTGACCTCCAGCGCTACGGCACCCCCGATCTCAAGAAGATCGGTCAACTCGCGCCTCAGGTCATCATCGCCCAGGCGGGTTCCGGTGCGGGCGCGAGTTTCACCATTCGCGGGATCGGCTCGCCCGCGACCGATGTCGGCATCCAGCAGTCGGTATCGCTCAACATCGATGGCGTGATGGTCAGCCGCGGGCGTTTCGTGCGGCTCGGCACCTTCGATCTGCAGCAGGTCGAGGTGCTCAAAGGGCCGCAATCCCTCTTCTTCGGCAAGAACAGCCCGGCCGGTGTCATCTCCATGTCGAGCGCCAACCCGACCGACCGCCTCTCCGGCTATGTCCGTGCGGGCTATGAGTTCGTCGCCGACGAGAAATATCTGGAGGCGGCGATCGGCGGTCCGGTCAGCTCGACGCTGCGCGCACGCATCGCCGTCCGCGCATCGTCGATGGCCGGTTGGGTGCGCAACACCGCGCCGCCGATGGCCAATCCATTCGATGCCGCCAACCCGCTTCCGGGAGCGCTTGGCGTACGCCAGCCGGCCGACAAGGAGCTCATCGGGCGCTTCACTCTGATCTATGAGCCGTCGAGCCGTTTCGACGCGACGCTCAAGGTCACGGCTGGCCGGCTGCGCACCAACAGCGACTCCGGCGCGACCCAGGCGGTCTGCGCTCCCGGGATCGCGCACCCAACGACGTTCGGCGTCGTCGACCTTTCCGACAATTGCAAGCTCGACCAGCAGCGCTCGTCGAGCGCGATCCCGCTCGCCTATCTCAAGGACTGGCCGGGGCCGCCTGCCGACGGCAAGCCGCTCACCAAGCAGGAAGCGGCGATCGCCTCGCTGGTGATGAACTACAAGCTCGACAAGGTGACGATCACCTCGACGACCGGCTTCCTCTACCTAAACACCCGCGGCTTCGACGAATTTACCTATACCGGGACCAGCCGCATCTGGGGCTACAACACCGAGAAGAGCCACCAATATTCGCAGGAACTGCGCGTCGTTACCGATTTTGACGCGCCGGTGAACGTCACGCTCGGCGGCTATTACGAGCGCAACGACATCGCCGACCCTTCGGCGTCGCTCGTCGCCTTTGTCGGTCCCGATGCGCAGGGTCGGTACCTCAGCTACATCACCGATATCGCCTCGCGCGGTGAGACGATCTCGCTCTTCGGGCAAGCGCGCTGGAAGCTGACCGACACGCTCGAACTTGCCGGGGGCGTCCGTTACACGCGCGAGACGCGCGACCTGCTCCGGCTGCGCGACACTTATGTCCATGCGGGCCTGCCGTTCCTGCCGGTCGGCACCAACATCACGGGCAAGTTCGCCGACAGCAATTATTCGCCCGAGGCGACGCTGACCTGGCGCCCGACGCCGAGCTCGACGCTTTATGCCGCCTACAAGACCGGCTACAAATCCGGCGGCTTCTCCCAACCCGGCAACATCGCGGCCAACGCCACGGCGGCCAATCTGCGCTTCGGCAGTGAGACCGCCTCGGGGGGCGAGATCGGCTACAAGGCCGAGTTGTTCAACCGGCGGCTGCGCGTTTCGCTCACCGGGTACAGCTATGATTTCAACAACCTGCAGCTGACCTCGTTCAACGCGGCGACGCTGGGCTATACGCTGCGCAATGCCGCCAAGGCGCGCACCCAAGGTGTCGAGTTCGCGGGCGAATGGCGGCCGATCAACGAACTCACCTTGCGGGGCGGCTTCGGCTATAACAAGGCCAAGTATCTGAGCTTCCCGGGATCGCCCTGCTATAGCGGCCAGACGGCTGCCCAGGGGTGCATCGTCACCAACGGCGTCGCCGGCCAGAACCTCACCGGAACACCGCTGACGCGTGCCCCGCTCTGGGTGATGAATATGGGCGCGAACTACACGAAGCCGATCACGGACGGCCTCAGCCTCGGCCTGTCGCTCGATGGCGACTACAGCTCGAGCTATTTCGCCCAGGAGAACCACAACCCGGTCTCGCTCCAGAAGAGCTTCTGGCGCCTCAACGGATCGGTTCGCCTGATCGCCGACAAGGGCTGGGAGCTCGCGCTGATCGGGCGGAATCTCACCAACACCTATTACATGGTTGCGGGCGTCGATAAGCCCGGCGGCACCGGCGGGACGATCGGTGCCGCTGTCCAGCGGCCGCGCGAGGTCCTGCTCCAAGCCTCGTACCGGTTCTGATCGCGTGACTGGGGTGGCGGCGTCCCGCATCGACCGTCCGAACGGATCGGACGTCGCCACCGCCCGTGCGACCGCGCGCACGGGCTGGCGGATGGTGGCACTCGCCACGCTCGCGCAGAATTTCGCCTTGGGCCTGAGCTTCGGCAGCCTGGGCCCCTTGATGAAGAGCTTCGAGACCGAATTCCATACCGGTAGAGGCCTCGTGTCGACGGCGGCGGGCCTCCTGTTCCTCGCGCTGTCGATCCTGTCGCCGCTGCTCGGTGCACGGCTCAACCGCGTCCGGCTGCGCTATGTGATGTGCCTGGGCGGCCTGCTCAGCGCGCTTGGCTATTTCGGCCTGACCGTGGTGACCGGCATCTACGAGGTGTTGGCGATCTACGCCTTCCTCATCGGGCCCGGAATCTGCCTTTTGGGCTATCTCCCGGCATCCACCCTGGTGAGCAACTGGTTCGCGGGCAATCGCGGCAAGGCGCTTGGGATCGTCAACATGACGATCGTCCTGTTCTTCTTTCCGCCGATCCTCGCGCGGGTGGTCGATGCCGAAGGGATGCGCGCCGCCTTCCTGGTAATCGCGGGCCTCTACCTCGCGGCCTCGGTGCTGATGCTCCTGGTGATCGACCGGCCGGCGGGATCCGGCTGCGCGGCCGGCCCTGCCGTCGCGGTTCGACCGGCGCAGCTCACCACCGGCGCGATCCTGCATACCCGCGCGTTCTGGGCGCTGAGCCTGGGCGTCGGGATCCTGACGGGCGCGGGATCGACCATCACGGTGCATATCATTCCGTTGGCAACGGGTCGGGGGTTCTCGCTCGAAGCCTCGTCGCTCCTGTTGTCGGCGTACGCCGGGGCGGGGCTGCTCGGCACTGTCATCTTCGGTGCGCTGTCGGACCGGATCGGCTCCCGGACGACCCTGGTGATCAACGGGGTCGCGCAGATCGCCCTCTGGCTGCTGCTGCTGCCGGCGCTCGGCTATGTGCCGCTGATCGTGATCGTCGCGTTGATCGGCATCTGTTCGGTCGCCATCCTCACGCTGCACAGTGCCGCGATCAGCGAGATCTTCGGTCAGGACAATGTCGCGGCGGTGCTCGGCCTTTCCTATGTCCCCAAGGTCGTCTTCATCTTCGGGTCGGCGCCGCTCGCTGGCTTCCTTTACGATTTCACCGGCGGCTATGATGTGGCCATCCTCGTGCACATCGCATGCTTCGTCTTCGCGACCCTGGGCTTCGTCCTGTTGCCGGGGCGCGTCACCGGGAGCGCACGGCGATGAGCCGGGCAATCTCGCTCCATCAGCTCTGCGCCCTCGAGATCACCCCCTGGACGCTGGTCGAGGTGGCGGCGCGGGCAGGCTATGACCATGTCTGCGTCTGCACCCAGGGCCCGCCCAATCCGGCAATCCGCTTTCCGCTGGTCGCGGCCGGCGAAGCAACGGCCTTCCGTCGCCATGTCGCCGATCACGGGTTGAGCGTCCTCAACATCGAAGCCTGCTTCCTGACGGCGACGGCTGACGTCGCAGGGTTCCGTGCGGCGCTCGAGACCGGCCGGTCGATTGGCGGGCGCAGCGTAACGGTCGTCAGCCTCGATCCCGACCCGCTGCGCGCGCGTGACAATTTCGAGGCCGTTTGCATGCTTGCCGGCGAGATCGGTCTCATCGCCAATCTCGAGTTCATGGCGATAAGCCCGACCGTTGCGACGCTCGAACAAGCGGCCGACTGGGTTCGGGGCACCGCGCACGCCGCGCTGGCGATCGACGCGCTCCATGTCGTGCGGACCGGCGCTGCCGTCGCCGAGATCGCTGCGCTCGATCCCGCGTTGATCGGCTACCTTCAGCTGTGCGACGGCCCGGCGACCAGGCCCGAGGAGGAATGGCGCGCCGAGGCGATCGGCGGACGCCGAGTCCCCGGGGAAGGGGAGTTTCCGCTGGTCGACCTGCTGCGCGCGGTGCCGGCCGACCTGCCGGTCTCGCTCGAGGTCCCGATGAACCACCGCCGTGACGGCGAAGGCGTGGATGCGGCCGGTCGGGCGTCGATGCTGATCGCCGGCACCCGCGCCGTTCTGGCGCGCGCACGATGACGGCACCATGGCCAGTACTGACGGCACGCCGATGATCAACCGCCAATGGCTGCTCGCACGCCGGCCAAGGGGGCGGCTGCAGCTGGCTGATTTCGCCTATCGGGCGGGCCCCTATGAACCACCGCCGCTCGGTGAGGGCGAAATCCTGTTGCGTAACCGCCTCTTCCGCTTCTCGCCGGCGATGCGCGGCTGGATGAAGACGACGGCGCAGAATGTCGCGCCGATGGCCGTCGGTGAGCCGGTCCTCGGCAACACCACGGCCGAGGTGATCGCGTCGCGCGCGCCGGCCTACCCGGTCGGTGCGATCGTCTCCACGCTGGCGAGCTGGCAGGATTATCAGGTGATCGATCCCGCGGCGGCGGCGATCCCGCCGCGGATCAAGCCCGTCGACGTCACGCTCCACGACTTCGAAGGGGTCTTCGGGACCAACAGCCTGACCGCGTATTTCGGCCTTCTTCGGATTGGGGAGCCCCGTCCGGGCGATACCGTCCTAGTGTCCGGCGCGGCCGGTTCCACCGGCTCGGTCGCGGCGCAGATTGCAAGGATCTGCGGATGTCGCGTGATCGGGCTCGCCGGCGGCCCGGAAAAATGCGCCTGGCTTCGCGACGTGTGCGGGCTCGATGCGGCGATCGACTATAAGAATGAGGATGTCGGCGAACGCCTTGCCGCGCTTTGCCCCGATGGCATCCAGGTCTTTTTCGACAATGTCGGCGGCCGCCTGCTCGATATCGCGATCGACCATATGGCGCGGTTCGGTCGGATCGTGCTGTGCGGCCAGATCGCCAGCTATGACGATGGCGACGCGCTCGCACCGGGGCCGCGCAACATGATGCGCGTGGTCTATTGGCGGCTCCGCCTGCAGGGCTTCATCGTCTTCGATTTCATCGACGCCGTGCCGGAGGCGCTCGCTGATCTCCGGCGGTGGCATGCCGATGGGCGGCTCGTCCATCGGAGCGAGCTCGTGGTCGGGTTCAAGCGGCTGCCCGAAAGCTTCCTGCGCATCTTCGACGGATCGAGCCGGGGCACGCTGCTGCTGGAAGCGGATTGAGGGGCAACGGTCGCGGGCGGCCAGAAAGAGGCAGGATGGAACAGGAATTCGATGTCATCATCGTCGGCGCGGGATCGGCCGGTTGTGTGCTCGCCAATCGCCTATCGGCCGATCCGGCGTGTCGCGTCGCGCTGCTCGAAGCGGGCGGTGAGGACAGCTCGTATCTGGTCGACATCCCCAAGGGGTTCAGCAAGCTCGTCTTCGATCCGGACTACACCTGGAACTATCCGGTCCGCCAAAAGCGCGGCAACGGGCTCGACGTCAACGAAAGCTGGGTGCGCGGTCGCTGCATCGGCGGATCGAGCACCATCAACGGCATGGTCTATGTCCGGGGGCAGCCCGAGGACTACGACGCCTGGACCGCCGAGGTCGGACCCGAATGGAGCTGGCGGAGCATGAAGGCCGCATTCCGCTCGATCGAGGATCATGAGCTGGGCGACGACGGCGTGCGTGGTGTTGGCGGGCCGCTGCATATTTCGGTCGGCAATTTCCGCTACCCGCTGGCCGAACGCCTGATCCATGCGGGCGAGCAGATGGGGTTGAAGCGCAAGGCCGACCTCAACCAGGAGCATCAGGAGGGGGTCGGTTATTTCAGCCACAACATCAAGCGCGGCCGGCGGCAAAGCGCGGCACGCGCCTTCCTGAAACCGGTCCGGAGGCGCTCGAACCTGACGGTGCTGACGCATGCGGTGGTCGACCGCGTGCTGTTCGAGGACCGCCGGGCTGCCGCCGTCGAGGTGCGGCTCGCGGGCCGGCGGGTCACGCTCCGGGCCCGTCAGGAGATCATCCTCGCCGCCGGCGCGATGCACAGTCCCAAGATCCTGCAGCTGTCGGGAATCGGCCCGGGCGGGCTGTTGCGGCGACACGGCATCCAGGTGCTGCACGACAGTCCCGATGTCGGTGGGCGCATGCTCGAGCATCTCGGCCTGACCATCGGCCGCCGGCTGCTCGCGCCGGAACGCGGCGTCAACCACCGCTTCCACGGTCTGGGTCTTGCACGCAGCATCGCCGAATATCTCCTGCTCGGCACCGGCCCGCTCACCAGCGTGCCGCGCGAGGTCGGCGCGTTCGTCCGGGTCGATCCCGCATCGACGCGCCCCGACGTCCAGCTCTATCTCGGCGGCACCAGTCTCAAGCGTCCCGACGGGGAGAATACCGCGACTCCGCTGCCCGTGGTCGAGCGTGTGCCCGGGATGGCGGTCTATGCCCAGATGCTGCGGCTGACCAGCGAGGGGCGGATGGCGATCAGTTCGGCCGACCCGGACGCACCGCTCGACATCGAACCCAATTGGCTGAGTACGGCCCATGACAAGCGTCTCGCGGTGCTGATGGTGCGCTACATTCGCCGGTATCTCTCGATGCCGGCCATCGCCCCGTGCCTCGGCGTCGAAACCACGCCGGGACCAATGCTTCAGACGGACGACGAGATCCTCGACGCGGTCTATCGCAACGGCACCTGCGGCATCCACGCGGTACGCACCTGCCGCATGGGCAAGGACCCGGCGGCGGTGCTCGATGCGCGCTGCCGCGTCCGCGGCGTATCGGGCCTTCGGGTGGTGGATTGCGCCTCGATGCCCGGCATTCCGTCAGGCAACACGAACGGGCCGGTGATGGCATTCGCCTGGCGCGCGGCAGACCTGATCATCGAGGACTGGCGGACAAGCTGAGCCCCCAAAAAAGGGGCTCAGGCGTCCATCAAGCGGGTGCTGCCGTCCCAGGTCCGGGCGGCGGCCCGTACCGCTTCGAGCCGCGCGACAAGCGCCGGCGCGACTTGGCTCACTTCGATGACGTAAGGAGCGTCGCCGGGCATTTCGTAGAAGCAGATACGCGATCCGTTGGGCGCTACCAGCGCCTGGACCCGCATACCGCCGCGGGCGGCGAGCCGCGCTTCGGCGGCGTCGAGGTCATGGGTGAACATGCTGTTGTGCTGGACGCCGCTGCGGCCCGCATCGAGGAATTCCTGAAAGATCGAAGGACCATTGGGCTCGATCAGCTCGATCATGAGGTCGCCGGCATAGGCGATCGCGGCTCGATATTCGAGCGTGGCGGGCGCGCCATGCAGCTCGCCTTGCTCGAAACGGAGCGGGGGGAAGAGAAAAAAGGGCCCGACCCCCATCACATCCGTCCAATAGGCGATCGCCGCCTCGATGTCTTCGACGACAAAGGCATTCTGGCACAGCGTATCAAATGGAATGGACATGGGAACTCCAAAAAAGGGGACGGGCCCAGGCGAGGAACGGTCAGCCGCGGCGATCGCGGAACATCTTGCGGAGATCGGCGAGCACGGCCTGCGGCTGCTCGTAATAGCCGAAGTGACCGCCGCGATCGTGCGCCTCGAACTGGACGGCATTATAAGCGTGGACGCGCGGCCCCGCCTTGAACAGGTCGATGCGCTGGGGCGGGGTGACGCCGATCGGATTCTCGCCGCCCAGGAAAGATACGGCGGTCGGCGCTTCGACCCAGGGCGTGCGGTCGTGCGACGGCTCCCACAAATATCGCGTGGCATCGGCATAGGCACGCATGGAGGAGCCGATCGTGCGCGTGATCCAGTAGATCATCGTGCTGGTGATGATATGCTCGCGCGGGAAGACCGTCTCGACGTCGCCGTCGCAATCGCTCCATGACCGCCAGCGCTCAAGCAGCCAGGCGAGGGTACCGACCGGCGAATCCGCCAGCGAATAGGCAAGCGTCTGCGGGTCGAGCACATGGACCGCATAATGGGCGACATATTTGGTCGCGCCGCCGCCGGGCATCGGGACAGTCGAATCCCATTTGCGGTCGGTCACGTCCCATTTGCGCGTCGCATCGAACTGGTTGAGCAGCATCGGATGCATGGTGTGCACGCCGTAGAGATGATCGGCATATTTATGGCCGAGCTGGGCTGTGACCATCGCGCCCCAATCGGCGCCGCTGGCGGCATATTTCTCATAACCGAGCCCCTCGGTCATCAGCTTGTGCCAGAGGTCCGCCCATTTCCAGAAATTGAGGCCGGCACGCGGCGGCGGCCCCGAAAAGCCGTATCCCGGAAGCGAGGGCACGATCACGTCGAACGCGTCCGCCGGATCGCCGCCGAACGCCGCCGGATCGGCGAGCGGGTCGATCACCTTGTTCATGTCCCAGAACGTCCAGGGCCAGCCATGCGTGATGATCAGCGGGATGGGGTTGGGGCCCTTGCCCTTGCGGCGCAGGAAGTGGATCGGCACGCCGTCGATGACGGTGCGGAAATTCTCATAGGCGTTGATCTTCGCCTCGACCGCGCGCCAGTCGTAATCGGTACGCCAGTAATCGACGAGGCCGCGCAGATAGTCGGCGTTGACGCCGTAGCTCCAGTCCTCGTTGCCTGGATCGTCCGGCCAGATCGTGTTGTCGAGACGCCGCTGGAGATCGGCCAGCGCTTCGTCCGATACCGCCACCTGATAGGGTTTAATGTCGATTGCCATCGCCGGTCTCCTCTGGTCCTTTGCCCGGGGTCGAACGCCCCGCATCGTTGGCCGGCAGGGTAGGGAAGGGACCCTCCCGCCGGGGAATCAATTGTTTGAATGTCGCGCCCTCAAAAGGCGCATGGCGCCGGGGGCAGCTGCCGCCATAGCGAGGGGAGCGTCGCCCGGGCTCCCCCGTCCCGGGCGCCTCAGGCGGCTACCTGGTCGATCCGCGCCTCGCCATAATAAGACCGTCCCGTAGCCGCCATCGCGCGGAGCGCGTCAGGGACCAGGAAGCGTGGGCCGCATGTGTCGGCGAGCACGTCGCACTCGGCAGAGAAGCGGGCCGCTCCGACCTGGTCGATGAGCGAGATCGGACCGCCGGTCCAGCGCGGGAAGCTCCAGCCGAGCACGGCGCCGACATCGGCGTGGCGCGGGTCGGTGAGTACCCCTTCGGACAGGCAGCGGGCCGCCTCGACCGCCTGACGATAGAGGAACCGCCGCTTGAGCGTGTCGACCAGCTCGGGCGTGCTATGGGGCGTGGTGACCGGCCATGCCTCGGCAAGACCCGGCCACAGGCGCTTGGTGCCGTCCGCGGCATAATCGTAGAATCCCCGGCCGTTCTTGCGGCCATAGCGTCCTTCCCGGATCAGGAGGTCGATCACGTCATCGGAGCGCCGGCGTTCGGCGGCCGCGCCGAGGCTGAGCCTGCGTTGGCCGGCGATGCGATCGACCAGGTCGATCGCGACATCGTCGGTGAGCTCGAGCGGCCCGCGTGGCATGCCGGCCAACTTGCCCGCGGCATCGATCAGGGTCGGTGCGTAACCGTCGACCAGCATCTCCATGCCTTCGCGGATATAGGTGTCGAACGTCCGCGAGGTGTAGAAGAACGGCGAGTCCCGGACCACGATCGCCGTCTTGCGGATCGCCTTCACATAATCGAGCGCATGAGCGAGCGCAGTCTCATCGGTCTCCTTGCCGAGGACGATCTCGACCAGTTCCATGCGGTCGACGGGCGAATGGAAATGCATGCCGATGTAGCGATGCGGATCCGGCGCCGCTTCCGCCAGGCCGGTGATCGGGAGCGTCGATGTGTTCGAGGCGAACAGCACGCCCTCGCGTACCGCCGCTGCCGCCCGCCTGGTGGCCTCTCCCTTGACCTCACGGTCCTCGAACACCGTCTCGACGACGAGGTCGCACGGGGCGAGGTCGCCATAATCGTCACTGGGCCGAATCCGCGCGACGATGGCATCGGCGGCCTCCTGGGCGATAATGCCCTTGGCGACCCGGCGGTCGAGCACCGAACGGGCATAAGCCTTGCCTCGCTCCGCCGCCTCGCGGCTGGTGTCGATGAGGATCACGTCCAGGCCGGCCTCGGCCGACACGAAGGCGATCCCGGCGCCCATCATTCCGGCGCCCAGCACTCCGATCACGCGATAGCTGGCAGGAGGCGGCGCTACGGGCCGGTCCTCGGCCTTGGCGAGGGCGGGATGCGAGTGGAACAGCGTACGGATCATCGCCTTGGCTTGCGGCGACTGCAGGGTCGCCACGAAATAGCGCGTCTCGATCTGGAGCGCGCGGTCGATCGGCACCTGGGCGCCTTCATAGAGCGCATGCGCGATATTCCCGATCGCCGGATAATTGCCCTGGCTGCGCCGGGCTGCGATTGCCGCGGACTGGATGAAGACCGGGTTGCCGTCGGCGCTATAGGGCGTGCCTCCCGGCAGCACGAAGTCCCGCCGGTCCCAGCGCGCCTGCGGCGAGCCGCCCGCGGCGATCCAGGCGCGCGCGGCGACGACCTCCTCGCCCTTGGCGACCACGGCGTCGATGATTCCCAGCGACAATGCTTCGGCAGGCTTGAGTGTGCGGCCCTCGAGCAGCAGCGGCAGGGCGCGCGCCATGCCGAGCAGGCGGAGCAGGCGCTGCGTGCCGCCGCCCCCCGGCAGCAGGCCGATCGACGCCTCGGGCAGGCCGAGCTTGATCCGCGGATCGTCAGCGACGATCCGATGATGGCAGGCCAGTGCGAGCTCGAGCCCGCCACCCAGCGCGTGACCGGCGATCGCGGCGACGATCGGCTTGCCACAGGTTTCAAGCGCACGCGCGACGCGGTTCGCCTTGCCCATCCGGTCGACGATCGAGCGCTGCTCCTCAGCCGAGGCCGGTGTGTAGCCGGCGGCGTCGAGCATCTCGTCGAGATCGGCCCCCGCGCAAAAGGCATTGGCCTTGCCGGAGACGATGATCGCGCCGCGGATCGCATCGTCCTCGCGAACCGTCTCGACGATCGCCGCCAGATCGTCCCAGCCGCGGGTGGTCAGCGTGTTCATGGTCCGGCCGGCGGCATCGAACCGGATGGTGGCGATACCGTCGTCGCCGCGCTCGAGCGTGAAATCCGTCATTACTATCCCCCTCATACACGCTCGATCACGGTCGCGGTGCCCATGCCGGCGCCGACGCACAGGGTGATGAGCGCCGTCTCGCGGTCGCTGCGTTCCAGTTCGTCGAGTACGGTGCCGAGGATCATCGCGCCGGTCGCACCGAGCGGATGGCCCATCGCGATCGCTCCGCCGTTGACGTTCATCCGGTCGGGATCGATGTCGAGCGCCTGCATCATGCGCAGGACGACCGACGCGAAGGCTTCGTTGAGCTCATAGAGGTCGATATCGCCGACGCTCATGCCGAGACGGTCGAGCAGCTTGCGGGTGACGAGCTCGGGGCCGGTCAGCATGATCGACGGCTCCGAGCCGATCGAGGCCATGCCCTTGACGCGCGCGCGCGGCGTCAGACCCATCGCCTCGCCCGTCTCGCGCGTGGCGAACAGCACGGCGGCCGCGCCATCGACGATCCCCGACGAATTACCGGCGTGATGGATATGATCGATGCGGTCGACCTCGGGATAGCGCTGCAGGATGATCGGGTCGAACCACTTGTCGCCCATATCGGCGAAGGCGGGCTTGAGCGCGGCGAGCGACTGCAGCGATGCATCGGGACGCATATGCTCGTCGCGGTCGAGCAGGGTCAGGCCGAGGCCGTCCTTGACCGGCACTACCGACTTGGCGAAGCGTCCCTCCGACCAGGCGCGCGCGGCGCGCTGCTGGCTCTGGACGGCATAGCTGTCGACGTCGGTTCGGTCGAAACCGAAAAGGTTACCGATGAGATCGGCGCCGATCCCTTGGGGCGCGTAATAGGTCCTGAACGCCGGATGGGGGTCGGCGTACCAGGCGCCCCCGTCCGACCCCATCGCGACCCGCGACATGGATTCGACCCCGCCGCCGATCGCCATCTCGGCCTCGCCGGCCTTGATCTTCGCCGCGGCGATGTTGCAGGCCTCGAGCCCGGAGGCGCAGAAACGGCTGACCTGCAGGCCCGCCACGCTCTCGGCATAGCCGGCATTGAGCACGGCGATGCGGGCGATATCGGAGCCCTGCTCGCCGAGCGGCGCCACGCAGCCCATGACCACATCGTCGATCATCGCCGTGTCGAGGTCGTTGCGGTCGCGTATCGCGCCGAGCACCTGGGTCGCGAGGTCCAGCGCGGTGGTGCCATGCAGCGCACCGTCCTTGCGGCCCTTGCCGCGCGGTGTCCGCACGGCGTCGTAGATGTACACGTCAGGCACGCGAAACCCTCCTCGCAGATGCGCCCGGCGGCTTGGTCGCGCAGGGCCGCAGGTCGGCCTGTCCGGGCATCGATATCGCTGAGCTGCTATCGCGAGGCGGCGGATTCGCCTCATCAGAATACCTCATGAAATCCGTCGGATTTCGTCATGCGCGCGCCCTGCATGAAGGCGCTACGGTGCCTTGCACAGCGATCGCCCGGCAGCAGGGTCGTCGCCGGACACGAGAGGAAGGAGCCTGACTTGACCTACGCGCTCGCGACGCTTCGAACGGACAACGGTCCGACGCCCGCGGTCAGGATAGGGTCGCATTACTACCGGCTCGTCCAGGTCGCGCCCGGGCTCGAACTCGACGCCGCCTCGACCCTGGGTGACGTGTTCGCCCGCTGGGAGGAGGCGGAGCCGCTGATCGAGGCGGGTGTCGCCAAGCTCGCGGCCGGTCACGGCCCGGCGCCGATGGCCGACGAGGCCACCGCCTCGTTCCTGCCGCCGATTCAACGCCCGTCGAAGATCCTGTGCGTCGGCGCCAATTATCACGACCATCTGAAGGCCGATTTCGACATCAACGACTTCGACAAGTCGAAGCAGGACGTGCTCTACTTCATGAAGCATCCCGGCGCGCTCGTCGGCTCGGGTCAGGAGGTGCGCTATCCCAGTCAGAGCACGAAGCTCGACTGGGAACTGGAACTCGTCGTGGTGTTCGGGAAGCGCTGCCGGCGCGTGACAGTCGAGGAAGCGCTCGACCATGTCGCTGGCTATACGATCGGCATCGACCTCTCGGCTCGGGACTGGCAGTTCAATCCGCGCCACACCAAGCAGTTCGACCTTCTGACCGGCAAGTCGTTCGACGACAGCGCGCCCTGCGGGCCGACGATCGTGCCGGCCCGCTTCGTCGATCTCGACGACACGCCGCTCAAGCTTTGGGTCAACGACGCGCTCAAGCAGGATTCCAACACCCGCTTCATGATCTGGTCGGTGGCCGAGCTGGTTGCGGATCTGAGCCAGCACATCACGATGGAGCCGGGTGATCTCCTCTACACCGGCTCACCGGCCGGCGTCGGCATCGCGACCGGAACCTTCCTCAAGGTCGGCGATCATGTGAAGGCTGAGATCGGCGCGATGGGGCGGCTCGAGATCGAGATCGCCGAGGATCCCGACAGGAGCCGAATCCCAGGCGCCTGACGGCGGACTGGCGGGCGCGGCCGGGGGGACGCGCCC
>NZ_BCYX01000037.1 GCF_001598415.1 Sphingomonas mali NBRC 15500 | reverse complement strand
CCTCGGCTCGGGCAGCACGACCGCCGTCGCGGTGGGCACGGCGAGCACGACGATCAACGGCACCAATTACGCCTTTGTCGGCACCACGCCTACCAGCACAGTGAGCGTCGGCGCGCCCGGCGCCGAACGGACGATCACCAATGTCGCCGCGGGCCGTATCAGCGGCAGCTCGACCGACGCGATCAATGGGTCGCAATTGTTTGCCACCAATCAGGCCGTGGGCGCGCTGGGCCAAGGCTGGACGGTAACCGCGCAGGGCGCCAACGCGACCAATGTCGGCGCATCGAGCGCGACCGGCAACAGCATCGACCTGAAAAATGGCGATGGTAATCTCGTCGTGACCAAGAGCACGGCCAGCAACGACGTCACCTTCAACCTCGCCAATGATGTCGCGGTCAACAGCGTGACTGCGGGCGGGACGGTATTGGGCACCACCGGTCTGACGATCGCGGGCGGCCCGAGCGTCACTACCGCCGGTATCAATGCCGGTGGCACGACCATCACCAATGTCGCGGCGGGCGTGAACCCGACCGATGCGGTGAACGTCAGCCAGCTGACTTCGTCGACCGGCGGCGTGGTGACGACGGGCCTGAACTTCACCGCCAATGACGCGACCGCGGGCATCGTGCATCGCGACCTCGGCGCGGCGCTGAGCATCCAGGGCACGGCGACGACGGCGGGCAGCTATTCCGGCGCCAATCTGAAGACGGTGACCGACCCGGCGACGGGAGCGATCAACCTGCAGATGGCGGACGCGCCGGTGTTCACCAGCGTCACCACCGGCAACAGCCTGCTCGACACCAATGGCCTGACCATCACCGGCGGTCCGAGCGTGACCACCGCTGGAATCAACGCGGCCAACAAGGTCATCACCAATGTCGCGCCGGGCGCGGTCAATGCGGCCTCGACCGATGCGGTCAACGGCTCGCAATTGTTCGCGACCAATCAGCAGGTGGCGACGAATACGACCGACATCACCAATCTCGGCAATACGGTCAACAACATCAACAATGGCGGCGGCATCAAATATTTCCACGCCACGTCGACGCTAGCCGACAGCCAGGCACTGGGGACGGATTCGGTCGCGATCGGACCCAATGCGGTGGCCAACAATGCCGGCGACATCGCGCTCGGTAATGGCTCGACCACCACGGCAGCGGTGGCGACCGGCGGCATCACGATCAACGGCACCAATTATGCCTTCGCCGGCACCACGCCGACCAGCACGCTGAGCGTCGGTGCGGTGGGCGCCGAGCGCACGATCACCAATGTCGCGGCGGGGCAGGTCAATGGCGGCTCGACCGACGCGATCAACGGATCGCAATTGTTCGCGACCAACCAGGCCGTGGACAGCCTCGGCACCAATGTGACCAATCTCGGCAACACGGTCACCAACCTGGGCAACACCGTCACCACGCTCGGCAATACCGTGACCAGCATCGGGGCCACCGTCACCAACATCACCAATGGCGGCGGCATCAAATATTTCCATTCCACCTCGACGCTCGCCGATAGCCAGGCGGTGGGAACCAACAGCGTCGCGGTCGGGCCTCAGGCGGTGGCCAACAACACCGACAGCATCGCGATGGGCAACAATGCGGTGGCGAGCGTCGACGGCTCGCTGGCGCTGGGCAGCGGATCGCTTTCCGACCGCGCGCTGGCTCCTGCGATCGGCGCCATTCCAGCTGGTCTGGGCTTCGTGCCCTACAATACCAGCGATGCCACCCTGCTCGGGGCGGTGTCGGTCGGCAATTCGACGACCGGCGAGTATCGCCAGATCATCAATGTCGCGGACGGTACCGCGGCGAATGACGCGGTGACGCTTCGCCAGCTTCAGGGCGCGATCGGATCGGTGTCGGTGACCTCGACCAAATATTTCCATGCCAATTCCGTGGCCCTGGACTCGCTCGCCATCGGGACCGACTCCGTCGCGGTGGGGCCGACCACGGTCGTCAACGGCGACAATGGCGTCGGCATCGGTAATGGCGCGGTGGTCGATCAGACCGCGCCCGGCGGCACCGCGATCGGTCAGAATGCCCGGGTCTCGCAAGCCGACGGCATCGCGCTCGGCACCAACTCGGTCGCCACCGGCATCCAGTCGATCGCGATCGGACCGGGCGCCAATGCGAGCTTCGCGGGCAGCGTCGCGCTCGGCGCAGGCGCGGTGACGACGGTGGGGTCGCGGATCGGCTATTCCGCTTATGGCCTGGGCACGCCGCAAAGCTCCGCCGGCGAAGTCTCGGTAGGCGCGGCGGGCGCCGAGCGGCAGGTCACCAACGTCGCGGCGGGTTCGGCGCCGACCGATGCGGTCAATGTCAGCCAGCTCAACCAGGTCGCGCAGAACACCGCCACCTCGCTCGGCGGCGGCGCGTCCTACAATTCCACCACCGGCGCCTATACCGCGCCGAGCTACGCGGTCGGCGGCAACACCTACAACAATGTCGGCGATGCGCTGGGCGCGCAGAACACCCAGATCACCAACCTCGACAACCGCGTGACCAATATCGCGGGCAGCGTCACCACGGTCGCCAACAACGTCACCAACCTGGGCAACAGCACGGCGGCGGGGCTGGGCGGCAATTCGAGCTACGATCCGAGCACCGGCACCGTCACGACCAACCTGAACGTCGGCGGGAACAATTATACCAACGTCAACGACGCGCTGCAGGCGCTGAACACGACGGCGAGCGCCGGCTGGAACATCCAGGCCAATGGCGGCCCGGCGACCAACGTGCCGTCGAACGGCACGCTCAACGTCACCGCCGGATCCAACACCGTCGTGACCTTGAACGGCAACCAGCTCCAGGTCGCGGTGGCCGACAACCCGACCTTCGCCGGCACGGTGACCGCCAATGGCGGCCTCGCCGTGGGACAGAATACGGTGGTCAATATGGGCGGCAACGTCGTCCAGAACGTCGGCGCCGGCGCGGTCAACGCGACCTCGTCCGATGCCGTCAACGGCTCGCAACTCTACAAGGTGCAGCAGGTCGCCGGCAATTCGGTGCAATATGATGCCGGCGGCAAATCGGTGACGTTCAACCCCGGCGGACCGGCCGCGGTGTTGAGCAATGTCGCGGCCGGCGTCGCGCCGACCGACGCGGTCAACGTCCAGCAGCTCAACAGCGGTATGGCGAGCACGCTCGCTTCGGCCAATGCCTATACCGATATCAAGCTTGCCGGGATCCAGTACGACCTTGGCAGGGTCCAGCGGAATGCCAATGCCGGAACCGCCGGCGCCCTGGCGGCAGCGGGTCTCCCCCAGGCGTTCGAGCCCGGGCGCGGCATGCTTGCCTTCGGTGCGGGCACCTATCAGGGCCAGTCGGCCTTCTCGCTCGGTCTCTCGCGGGTGATGGATGACGGTCGCACCATCTTCAAGGCCGGGGTGACCTACGACACCCAGCAGCGGGTCGGTGCCAATGCCGGCTTCGGCATCCAGTTCTGATCCTAGAGCGGCGTGGCCGATTTTGAATCGGACACGCCGCTCTAAACATTTGTGGTCGCATCGCTTTTCGCGGAAAACCGGAACCCACTTTTCCGCGCGATGCTCTAAGGAGGATGCAATGAGACTCAGCTTTCTCGCGGTTACGCTTCTCATCGGTTGCGGTCTTTCGGGCTCCTTCGCGGCGACGGCCAAGGATGCCGCCGCGACGCCCGTCCCGGTCTATGTGGCCAAGGTCGATCCGGATGCTTTTCCTCACCGACCGCTGGAGGAAAAGAAACTGGGCGCGACGGTCAGCCCGGCCGCGGTGCGGATGATCACGCCAGGCGTCGACAAGTTCAGCATCTACCGGCTGATCGGCCCGCCCCATTTCGGCGAAGGCATCACCCGGCGGTGGAACTATGTGCTGTTCTTTCCGGTCGCGCCGGGAAGTCTCGAGCGGGTTCGGTGTCGGATGGAGATCCGGTTCGAGCGGCCGCCTGGCCATTATAGCGTGACCGTGTCCGAGGTGATCTGGCAGGACCAGGCTTGTGCGGACCGGGTTGCGGCCGCGCGCTGATTGGGCGAGAGGCGGCGGCATGCGATTGTTCGGACAGCTCGCCGCCTTCCTGCTGATCTGTGTCGGGGCGCCCGCGTCGGCCCAGACCTTCGGGCCGCCGATTCAGGGCCTGTGCCTGTTGTCGCGCACCGGCGCGATCGGCGCGTCGCGTGCTGGCCAGTCGATGCAGGCGCAGCTCAAGCAGATGCAGGCGTCGCTGTCGGGCGACCTCGCGCAGCGGCGGAACGCGATCGACCAGCAGCGACGCCAGCTTGAGGCGCGCCAGAACGCCACCGCGCCGATCGAATATCAGCGGCAGCTGGCCGCGCTCGATCAGCAGGCGCGCGAAGTCGAGCAGCAGCAGAATGTGCGCTTCATCGCCGCCCAGGAGCGCGGCCAGCAGCAGATCGATCGCGCGTTGAACGAGGCGCTCGGTCGCGTCGTTACCCGCAACGTCTGCAGCTTGGTGGTGGAACGCAACAATACCTATGGCTGGAACAACGCGATGGACATCACCCCAGCCGTCACGCGCGAAATGGACACCTTGGTACAGGCGGTCACGATCCAGTAGGATGACGCGGCCCCAAAGGCTGCCCATGTGCGCCATCGAGCCGATCGACCGGCCGCTCGATCCTGGGAGTCCAGTGAAGCAATGACGCGCCGACAAATGCGCGCGTTCGACCACCATAATGTACCAAATGGCGATGCGCGGGCTTGACATGCCGCCCTTCCCGGTAAAGGTAGCGTTACCAAAGCAATAGAGAGGATGGTTGGACATGGCCGGCTGGGAAGTATTTTCCGCCGATTTTCTGCCTGCCGACTGGCGGCAAGGTCGTTTTGTCGGCCGCGTGGCGCTTGCCGACGGGCCGAGCCCGGTGCTCGTCGTCGACGGCACGGTTTACGACATGGCAGGCGTGGTACCAACCGTCTCCGATCTTCTGGCGCATCGCCTGTTCGATCCTGCGGGCGGCGAGCGGCTCGGCGCGATCGAAACGCTCGACTGGCTGAGCCCAATCGACTTGCAGTGCGTCAAGGCAGCGGGCGTGACCTTCGCGGTGTCGACGCTCGAGCGCGTGATCGAGGAGCGCGCGCGTGGCGATGCCGGAGCAGCGGCGGCGATCCGCGATCGTCTTTCCGCGCATGTCGGCGGCGATCTGCGCGCAGTGGTGCCGGGGTCGGCCGAGGCCGCTACGCTCAAGGACAAGCTGATCGCCGATGGCATGTGGTCGCAATATCTCGAAGTCGCGATCGGTCCCGATGCGGAGATCTTCACCAAGGCGCCGGTGCTGTCGGCGGTCGGGTTCGGCGCGATGATCGGCGTGCGCTCGGATTCGACCTGGAATAATCCTGAGCCCGAAATCGTGCTGGTGGTCGATGCCGATGGCGAAGTGGTCGGCGCGACGTTGGGCAACGATGTCAATCTGCGCGACTTCGAGGGCCGTTCGGCGTTGCTGCTCGGCAAGGCCAAGGACAATAATGCGGCGTGCGCGATCGGGCCGCTGATCCGTCTGTTCGATGGCGACTTCACCCTCGACGACGTGCGAGCCGCGGCCGTCGACCTGACGATCGAGGGCATGGACGGCTATCGCCTGACCGGATCGAGCAGCATGGCGCAGATCAGCCGCGACCCCGCCGAGCTGGTGCGCCAGGCGTTGAGCGAACACCATTATCCTGACGGTTTCGCGCTGTTTCTCGGTACGATGTTCGCGCCCACCCAGGATCGCGATGCGCCGGGCCGCGGCTTCACCCACAAGGAGGGCGACATCGTCACTATTTCGAGCGAGAGGCTGGGGACGTTGGTCAACAAGGTCACCAGCGCGAAGGCGGCGCCGGCCTGGTCATTCGGGATCGGCGACCTGATGCGCAACCTCGCCGCGCGCGGGCTATTGGCGCCGCGGCCGGTACTTTCGGAGACCGTCAACTGATGCTGCAGCCCGCCACCCAAAGCGCCCGCGCGAGCTATCCCAGTCTCGCCGGCAAGCGCGTGCTGATCACCGGCGGCGCGACCGGGATCGGCGAGGGGCTGGTCGAGGCGTTCGCCGCGCAAGGGGCGCGTGTCGCCTTTGTCGACGTGCAGGACGATGCGGCGCACGCACTGGTCGACCGGCTCGGCGGGCCGGATGCCGTGCTCTACAGCCGCTGCGACCTCACCGATCTCGATGGTCTCAAGGGACGGTTCGCGGCGATCGAGGAACAGCTCGGCGGCGTCGATGTCCTCGTCAACAACGCGGCCAATGACGACCGCCACACGATCGACGAGATCACCCCGGCTTATTGGGACGATCGGATGGCGGTGAACCTGCGCCACCAATTCTTCGCCAGCCAGGCGGTCATTCCGGCGATGCGTCGCGCGGGCGGCGGCGCGATCGTCAATTTCGGGTCGATCAGCTGGCATCTCGCTCTGCCCGATTTGCTTCTCTACCAGACCGCCAAGGCGGCGATCGAAGGACTGACGCGGTCGATGGCACGCGACCTTGGCCGCGACGGTATCCGCGTCAACGCGGTCATTCCGGGCAACGTGCAGACGCCGCGGCAGGAGCGCTGGTATACGCCCGAGGGCGAGGCCGAACTGGTCGCGGCGCAGTGCCTCGACGGACGCATCCAGCCCGCCGATGTCGCGGCGCTGGTGCTGTTCCTCGCTTCCGACGATGCCCGGATGTGCACGGGTCACGAATATTTCGTCGACGCGGGCTGGCGGTGACCGGCACGCCCGAGGTTGTCGCCCCGGTCGGGGCAATGCTGGGCGAGGGGCCGGTGTGGATCTGCGGCGCGCTCTGGTTCGTCGATATCAAGGCGCCGTGCATCTACCGCCTCGATGATGGCGACGTGACGCGCTGGGCCGCGCCGGCACCGGTGGGCTGGGTGATGCCGGTTGCCGGCGGCGGGCTGGTCGCGGGACTCAAGACCGGCATTCACCGCTTCGATCCGACCAATGGCAGTTTCTCCGCGCGGATCGAGGTCGAGCCCGACCTGCCGGACAATCGGCTCAACGACGCGGTGGTCGGCCCCGACGGTTCTTTATGGTTCGGGTCGATGGATGATGAAGAGGCGCAAGCATCGGGTCGCTTCTACCGCCTGTCGAACGGACGGGTCTCGGATACCGGGCTGCCGGCCGCGGTGGTAACCAACGGCCCGGCCATTTCGCCCGACGGCCGCACACTCTACGTCACCGACACGTTCGCGGGAACGATCGGACAGGCGGACATCAACGACGATGGTTCGCTGGGTTCGCTGCGTCCGTTCGTCACTATCGACAAGAGCCATGGCTATCCCGACGGTCCGACCGTCGATGCGGAAGGGTGCGTGTGGGCCGGCTTGTTCGGGGGTTGGAGCGCGCGTCGCTACGACCCTGCGGGCGCGCTGATCGAGACCGTGCGCTTTCCCGTCGCCAATGTGACGAAAATCGCGTTCGGCGGCGCCGATCTGCGGACTGCCTATGCGACCACCGCGAAGCTCGCGCTCGACACTGCCGCGCTCGACGCGCAGCCGCTCGCGGGGCACCTCTTCGCGTTCGACGCCGGGGTCGCCGGCGTGCCGGTCAACGCCATACGATCATGACAAGAATGATGATGGGAGAGCAGAATGAACGGGGGAGCGACACGGGCCAATAGCGGCCTAATCGCCATGATCGTCGCGGTGGCGACGATCGGCGGATTGTTGTTCGGCTATGACAGCGGCGCGGTGAACGGCACCCAGCCGGGGCTCAAGGCGGCATTCGGCCTGAGCGAGAGCGGGCTTGGCTTCACCGTCGGGTCGCTGCTGATCGGTTGCTTCATCGGCGCGTTCTTCGCCGGCACGCTTGCCGACCGGATGGGCCGCCGCAACGTGATGCGGATCGCGGCGTTGCTGTTCCTGGGTGGCGCGCTGGTCCAGGGCTTCGCGCACCTCCAGCCGATCTTCGTGACCGCGCGGATCATCGGCGGCATGGCGGTGGGCGCGGCGAGCGTCCTGTCGCCCGCTTACATCTCCGAAGTCGCGCCGGCCAATATCCGCGGCCGGATGACGACGGTGCAGCAGATCATGATCATCTCGGGTCTGACCGCGGCGTTCGTGGTCAATTACTATCTCGCCGCCGCCGCCGGCGCCTCGACCGAAAAGCTCGGTGGGCTCGAGGCGTGGCGCTGGATGTACCTGATGCAGGCCATCCCGGCGGCGGTCTTTCTGGCCGCATTGTTCCTCATCCCGGAGAGCCCGCGCTTTCTCGTGTCGAAGGGCCGCGAGGGCGAGGCGGAAATCGTCCTCACCAGGCTGTTCGGCGCCGATACCGCCGCGACCAAGCTGGCCGAGATCCGCGCCAGCTTCAGTGCCGATCACCGGCCGCAGTTGCGCGACATCATGGATCCCGTGAAGGGCGGCATCCGTCCGGTGGTCTGGGCCGGATTGCTGCTCGCGGTGTTCCAGCAGCTCGTCGGGATCAACGTGATTTTCTATTACGGCTCGACCTTGTGGCAACTCGCCGGCTTCACCGAGGCCGACTCGCTGCTGATCAATATCGTCTCGGGCGTGGTGTCGATTGGCGCGTGCCTGGTCACCGTCGCATTGGTCGACCGGATCGGGCGCAAGCCGCTGTTGCTGATCGGCTCGGCCGGAATGGCGGTGACGTTGTTCGGCCTCGTCTATGCGTTCAGCCAGGGCTCGCTCGACGCCGCGGGCAAGCTCCAGCTGTCGCCGCAGCTCGGCACCATCGCGGTGATCGCCGCGAACCTCTACGTGATCTTCTTCAACCTGAGTTGGGGCCCGGTCATGTGGGTGATGCTGGGCGAGATGTTCCCCAACCAGATCCGCGGTTCGGCACTTGCGGTGTGCGGCTTCGCGCAATGGTTCGCGAACTATCTGGTCGCGCAGAGCTTTCCGGTCATGGCCGCCAAGCTGGGGCTCGCGACCAGCTACACCTTCTACGCGGTGTGCGCGGTGATCAGCTTCTTCCTGGTCCAGAAGTTCATCCACGAAACCAAGGGCAAGGAACTCGAGGAAATGACCGGCTGACCTCGGGCGTCAGGCAACAAAGAAGGGCGTGGGGAGCAACCGCTTCCCACGCCCTTTTTGTTTCGACGCGTGATCAGCGGCGGATCGTTACCGGCCGGCCGTCATAGGTCACGCTGCGCGCCGGGTTGGCGCCGAAGTCGGGCGCCGCGGCTGTTCGCGGGCCGTAGAAGCGCACCGAGATCGACCGCTTCGCCGTCATCCCGTCATAGCCGCCGGTCCGCGCGCCGATCGTCAGCGTGCCGCTCTTGTCGTCCCAGCGGATCGGGATGCGCGCATATTTGCCCTTGGCATAGCCGTCGCTGAGGCCGTCATCCTCGTAGAGCGAATAGGTGCCGTTCGCGCCGGTGAAGACCTGGAGCACGATCGGCCCGTCCGGCTGTTCGCTGGTCGTCTGCACATCGGGGCCGGTCGGCACGATCGCGCCCGCCCGGACGAACAGCGGCATGCGCTCGTACGGCGCCGCCGCGGTAATCGACTGGCCGCCGGCATAATAAGTGCCGCGATTGAAGTCGTACCAGCCCGTCCCGGCGGGCAGGTAGACCTGCCGGCTGCGCGCCTTGAATTCGGAAACCGGAGCGACGAGGAATGACGGGCCGAACATATATTCGTCGTCGATTGCCCAGGTGCGCCGGTCGGCCCCGAAATCCATCACCAGCCCGCGCATGATGCTGCCGTCCGTGAACCAGGTGTCCGCCGCGCTGGTGTAGATGTAGGGCATCAACCGGTAGCGCAGCTTGTCGTACCAGATCATCGACGCCTGCATCGCCGGATCCTTCGCCGAGATCTCGTAGATTTCGCGATACGGGAATTCGCCGTGACTGCGGAACAAGGGCGAGAAGGCGCCGAACTGGAACCAGCGCAGGTTGAGCTCACGCCATTCGGGCTGATCGGCGGGGCGCTGCTGGGTGTAACGGTCCTCGACCGCGAAGCCGCCGATATCCTGGCTCCAATTGGGCAGGCCCGACATCGACAGATTGACCCCGGCCGAGATCTGGTCGCGCAGATTGTCCCAGCGCGCCGCGACGTCGCCCGACCAGACCGCCGCGCTCGACCGCTGGATGCCGCCGAACGCCGAGCGCGTCAGGATGAACGGCCGCCGCCCCGGTTCCACACGGCGCAGATTGTCGGCAACGCCCTCGACATGGACGAGCGGATAGGTGTTGAATTCCGCCGCGCCAGGCCCGCGCACGGTCGGGCCCATCTGGAACGCGCGTTCCTCGATCGACAGGTTCGAATGCCAGTCCGGCTCGTCGGAATCGAGCCACCAGCCGTCGAACCCCTTCGACACCAGCTTGTCGTTGACCTGGTCGAAGAACAGGTCGCGCGCACCCTTGGTGTAGGGGTTGTAGAACGTGTTGGCATAGCCGGGGCCGACCCAGTCCTTCTGCCCCGCCTCGAGCGGGCGGCGATAGAGATAGCCCTTGGCGTCGAGCGCCTTGCCGTTGGCGGTGGTCGGATAGAATTTTCCCCAGACCGAGATCATGATGTGCGCATCGAGCGCGTGGACGTCATCGACCATCTTCTTGGCGTCGGGGAAACGGCTCGTATCGAAATCGTGGCTGCCCCATTGGTCGTCGACCCAATAGCGCCAGTCGAGCACGATATTGTCGAGCGGGATGCCGCGCTTGCGATATTCGCGCACCACGCCGACCAACTGGTCTTGCGTCTCGTAGCGCTGGCGGCTCTGCCAGAAGCCATAGGCCCATTTGGGCATCAGCGTGGCCTTGCCGGTGAGCGCGCGATAGCCGGCGATCGCGCCATCGATGCTGCCGCCGCCACCGACGAAATAATAATCCACGTCCTTGGCGACGTCGGAGGTCATCCACAGCGAGTGGCGGTCCGCAGCGGGCAGGGGGTCGTTGTGGACCAGCCCGATATAGCCGGCGTTCGGATCCCACTCGACCCGGATCGCGATGGGCTTGCCGGCAGTCATCGGCAGGTCGAAATTGTGGAACCAGGGATTCCAGTTCTGCCGCCAGTGCGACATCACCAGTTTCCCGTCGGCATAAACCTTCATGTAGCTCGACGCGTAGAGCCGGAACTTGTGTACGCCGGTCTTGTCGGCCGTCACATTGCCAGTCCAGACGACGCGCTGCTCCTGGGTGTTGACGCCGGCGGTGTTCTGCCCGCTCTCGCCCGACGCCTTGGTCGCCGCCTTCGCCGCGGCGGGCCATTTCTTCTGGTCGCGGATATAGCGATAATCGATCGTCGCTTCCTGGCGGCTGACCGCGAGCTTGCCGCCGAGATAATAATCGGCCTTCCAGCCGGGCTTGCCGCCGCTCGTCACCCTTAGATCGTCGCCGACCAAAGCATAAGGCCGCGGATTGCCGAACCGGGTGATCCCGTCATTGTCCCAGAGCAGTCCATAGCCCCGGGTCGAGACGACGAACGGGATCGCGATGTCCATATTGTGCTGGGCGAGTTCGACGTCCTCGCCATTGTAATTCATCTGCCGGTTCTGATGCTGGCCGAGGCCGTAAAAGCCCTCATCGGTGCCGCGGTTGAATTGCTGGCTGGCGGTGAAATACGGCTTGCCCTCGACCGACACCGCCCGGAACGCCGCGCGCGGCGCCTCGGTCAGGAGCGGCTTGCCCGCGGCGTCGAGGAAGCTGACCGAGCCGTCGGCCAGGCGGATGCGCGCGCTGGCCTTGGGCAGCCTGAGCGAGACATAGCCGTTGGCCGTGGTGACGATTGGATCGCCATCGGGTTTGGCGATCACCATCAGGCTGTCCGGCACCTCGTCGAAATCGGTCGCCGGCACCGCGGTCACGCGGAAGCTTGCGTCACCATAAGCGAGCACGCGAATGCGCTTCGCCGGGCCGGACGCGGGCGTGACCACGACGCCGTGATCGATCTTCGCCACCGATCCATCCGCCGCCGGCGCGGCCGCGGCCGCGGCCGCGTCAGCCGCCAACGCCGCTACGCCTCCGGCCCCCGCCAGCGCGATCGCCGCGGAGCCCAGCATCAACCATCGCATCGCCGTCATTTCCACGTCCCCATCGTCACTTTGAGCCACACCGGCGTGCCGGTGAAGTTGAGCCCGTAATCGGTCTGATCGCCGTTCCAGACGCGCTCGAACACCCAATTGCCCTGCGCGTCGAAATGACCTTCCTCGACCCGCAGCATCATGCCGTTGCCGCCGCTCGTATCGTCGAGGCGCAGACGGACGTCGGATCCGGTCAGCAGGAACTGGTCGGGGCCGAGTTGTGCGACCAGCGCGCCACCCACCGGCTTGCCTTTGGTCGGGGAAGGATCGGTCTTGATCCACGTCCAGTCGCGCTCGCCGAACCGCCACAGGTCGTATTGCACCGAAATCTTCCACCGTCCGAAGGTCGTCGACTGGTCGCCGCCATCCTCCATCTTGGCCGCACCCCAGACGCGATGTTCGAACGCGATCCTCGCCCAGGCTCGCGCCGCGGGCGCGAGCAAGCGGTATTTGGACGCGAAGGCCTCGATCGTCGCCTCGTCCAGTTCCTTCGCGCCCAGCGGATAATTGACGTAGCCGGTGTCATCGAAACCGAACGGCGAGAAGCCGATCGCGCCCTTGCCCAGCGTCGGCCACAGGAAACGGGCATATTCGGCGGCGTTGCCGGTTTCGGGCACCATCAGGGGATTGTCGGGCCGCGCGTAGAGGTCGAGATACTTGGCATAGGCCTTGGGATCGCGATTGTAGATGTCGGGCGCGACCAGCGCGATGTGCGGCGCGGCGGCGCGCCACACGTCGATCACCGGCCAGTCCGGTCCCCCGCTGGCGCCGCCCGACACGGCCGGGCCGAACGGGTCGCTCAGCGCCGCGTTGCAATACATTGGCAGGTTCTTGATCGCCTGGCCGGCGGCGGCGATCTCATCGACATAACGCGCGATGTACCAGGCGTTGAACGCGGTATCGGCGAGCTTGCCGAACGCCTGTGACCAGGTGCCCGATTTGCCCGTCTTGGCCGCGAGCGGTTGCGGGATCGGCTGAGCGAACAGTTTCTGCGCCTCGGGCGAGAAATCGCGCGCCGAGCGATAGCTGCCGCTCTCATTCTCGACCTGCACCATGATCACGGTATTCTGGGGGTCGTCCGCCTTCAGCCGCTGCATCAGCGCGGTGAAGGCGCGCTTGTCGGCGTCGAGCGTTGTCCGCGCGTGCGGGCTCAGCGCATAATGCGCCTTGCCGTCGCTGGTCCGCATCCGCGGAAAGCGCGCATTGTCGCTCTTGACCCAAATCGGGGCGTAGTTCGGCGCGGTATTCTTCCAAGCGCCGAACCACAACAGGACGAGGCGGAGCTTGTGCTCGCGCGCGCCCTTCAGCAGCGCGTCGAGATAGGAGAAGTCGAACTTGCCCTCGACCGGTTCGATCTGTTCCCAGGCGATCGGGATTTCGAGCGTATTGGCGTTGAGCCGTTCGAGCATCGGCCACACCTTGGGCAAGGCGGCCGGATAGTTGCTCGAATTGTTCGCCTGGGCGCCGAGCATCAGATAGGGCGCGCCGTCGACGAACAGCGCCGAGCGGCCATCCTTGGTTACGACACGCGGCAACTCGTCCGCGGCGTGCGCAGACATTGCCAGCCCGGCCAACAGCAGCGGCAATAGGCGGACAAGGCGCCGGCTCATCGTGCCGCCGCCGGACAGACCGCGCCGCTGGGATCGGTGGCCAAGTGGATGTCGGCGACCGACAGCGCGAACGGGGCGCTCGCCGTCAGCGACCATGGAGTCGTCACGCCGGTCATGTCGGCGCCGCGATCGCGCAGGCATTTGAGGCCGATGCGCACTGTCCGCCATTGCGGGCCGGCGGCGAAGAGCGGGGTGGCATCGACCTTCGCGGCGCCGAAGCCAAGCGTCACCGGCCCCGACGGCGCGGCATCGACGCGATAGGTCATTTCGAGCACCAGCTCGGCATTGGTCTCGCGCGTAAGGTTGAGCGCCACGCCGTTTATGGCGATCGTCGCGTCACGCCCCGTGGGCCAGGTCAATCGCGCCGCGCCTTCCTGGATATGCGGGCCGTCGACGGCCGCGCGCGTCACACCCGAGTCCGGCGCCCAGGCGTACGGCGCCGGGACCTTGCCCTTGGCGAAGAACAGGTTGGTGTTGGCCAGTCCCGGATCGACGCCGGCTACTTCGCCCAACACGCCGACCTTGCCTGGTTTGGCGTAGCTTAGCCCGTAACCGAACGCGAACAGCGGGTCGTAGCCCGGCTGCCCCTTGTTGAGCGTGAATTGGCCCGCGGTCTTCGGCCAGCTGTACGACAGCCGCCCGACAAAGTCCTTGCGCGGCTTGCCGTTGCGCGTGCCGACGATGACATCGGCGATACCGCCGCCTTCGCTTCCCGGCAGCCAGGCCGCGACGAATGCGTCGGACTGGTTGAGTTCGGGGTTCACCCAGAGCGGCCGGCCCGACAGGAACACCGACACGGTCGGGATACCCGCCGCGCGGAGCTTCTTGAGCAAGGCCAGCGCCTCCTTGTCGCCGGGCTGGAATTCGAGCGTCCTGATGTCGCCGCGCATTTCGGCATAGGGTGTCTCGCCGAACACGACGATCGCGGCATCGGGCTTGGTGGCGAAGCTGCCGTCCGGCGACAGGGTAGCCGAGCCGCCGCCGGCCTTCATCGCCGCGGCGATGCCCGAATAGATCGACTGCGCATTGGGGAAATCGGCGTTGCTGTTGCCGTCGCCTTGCCAGCTCAAAGTCCAACCGCCCGACTGCATCGCGATCGAATCCGCGCCCGGGCCGGCGACGAGCACATTGGCGCTCGCCTTGATCGGCAGCACGCCGTCGTTCTTGAGCAACACCAGGGTCTTGGCCACGGCTTCGCGGGCAAGCGCGCGATGCGCGGGCGAACCTAGTACATCGGCGCGTCCTTCCCATGGCCGCGCGGCGTCGAACAGGCCGAGCGCGAATTTGACGCGCAGGATACGACGCACCGCATCGTCGATCCGGGTCATCGGGATCACGCCCGATTTCGCTTCCTTCAGCGTGTTGTCGAACAGATCGCGCCAGCTGTCCGGCGCCATCGCCATGTCGAGCCCGGCGTTGAACGCGATCGCGCAGTCGGTGTTGCTGCAGCCGGGGACCTGGCCATGGCCGTTCCAGTCGCCGACCACGAAGCCGGCAAAGCCCATCCGCCCTTTCAGGACGTCGGTCAGCAACGATTTGTTGCCGTGCATCTTCTGTCCATTCCAGCTCGAATAGGACGCCATCACGGTCATCGTTCCGGCGTTGATCGCGGGCGGATAGCCTTGCGCGTGGAGGCGGATCAGCGTCGCCTCGTCGATCTTGTCGTCGCCCTGGTCGATTCCGTCCTTGGTTCCGCCGTCGCCCAGGAAATGCTTGGCGCTTGCCGCGACATTACCCAGCTGGATGCGCCCCTTGCCGGGGTTGCCCTGCAGGCCGCGGATGATCGCGCCGGCATAACGCGCGGTGATCGAGGGGTTTTCCGAATAACCTTCATAGGTGCGGCCCCAACGGTCGTCCTGCGGCACCGCCAGCGTCGGCCCGAATGCCCAGTCGATACCCGTTGCCGCGGTCTCCTCGGCGGTCGCGCGGCCGATCCGGGTCATCAGCGCGGGATCGTCGGCGGCGCCGAGACCGATATTGTGCGGAAACAGCGTCGCGCCGACCACGTTCGAATTGCCGTGGACCGCATCGATGCCGAACATCAGCGGGATCGCGACATGGTCCGCCCGCGCCTCATTTGCGACCGCGGCGAACGCCCTGGAGGTCGCGACCCACGGCGCCTGTGGCGAGCGGTCGGGGCTTCCGAGGGGCGGCGAACTGCCGCCGGCGAGGATGCTGCCGAGTGGGTATTTCCTGAGATCCTCGGGCTTGATCGAGCCGATGTCCGCCTGGATCATCTGCCCGATCTTCTCCTCGATCGTCATCTTCGCCATCAGCGCCGTGATCTTCGCTTCGGTGGCAGGATTCACCAGGCCGCGGCTCTTCGCGGCCGGCCATAATGCAGGGTTGGCAATGCTCGACCCGTCCGGCGCGGCGGCAACCGCGGTCGCACCGATCATCGTCGCGGATAACAATGCCACCAACCCGATCCTTGCCCTCATCCTGATCCTCTTCACCGACTTTTCTTTCCTTGAAATCATCTGCTGGTCGCGATCGCCCGGAACGAATGCGGCGGCAGATCGAGCACGAAACGGGTCCAGCCCGGCTGGGCATCATTGCCTCCGGGCACCGGTGCGGCGGCGGCGATCGGCCTGTTGTCGGAGAGTTCGATCGCTTTGGCGGCCTCGCCCTTGACCGTCAGCGTCACCGAGACCGGCTGGTCGCGGAAATTCTCCACGACGTACGATCCATTGTCATAGGCGAAGAGTGCTACGTTGGCGGGGGCCGCGAGATGCGCGGGGAAGTCCTGCATCGTCATCGTACGGATATGGTCGAGCGCGGCGGTCGGCAGGTTGTAGAGGTCGCTGGGATTTTCGGGCGTCGCCAGCATCATCAGCGTGCCTTGCGAATATCTGTTCATCAGCAGGATCGGGAATCCCTTCTGCCCCGACACTCCGCGCACGACCGCCCAGCTGTCATTGGTGTAGAAACGCACGTCCGGGAACAATATCGGCCGTGCCGAACCGCCCGGGTCGTCGAGCAGGCGGCCATTGCCCGCGCCGAATCCCTCGATGAAATGATCGACCGCGACGGTCCGCCCGGTCGGCGTCCATTCCGCGAGGTCGGCAAAGCGGGCGCCGAGCGCGGAAACGAAGCCCGACGTGACGATCACCGTCGCGCCGCCCTTCAGGCTCGCTTGCACTTTCGCGACGATTCCCGGATCGGCCGCGGCAGCCTCGGTCAGCAGTATCGTCCTGGCGTCGGCGGGATAAGTCGGCGCCAGCTCGATCGGGATGCCGATATTGCCGAGATAATTGTGCAGGAAGTCGTCGCCGCTCGATTGATACGGCTTGTAGCTCGCCACGCCGATCGGCTTGCCGAGCGACCCGAGCACCGAATCGACCGCGTCGAGCGACAGCCCCGCGGCGCGCGCCCAGCCCGCCGGCGTGCGCGATCCCGACTGTCGCCAGGCGCGCATGGCTCCCGACCAGTCGAAGCTGGTCCCCATCGTGGCCCAGGGCCGCTCGCCCTCGTCGGCGCCAACGTCGGACGCCATCGGGCTCCAGTTGAACAGCGTGATCTCCGGCGCCTTGGCCAGCATTGTGTCCCACAATTGCTCGGCATAGCGGTCGAGGTAGCGCGTGCTGAACGTATCGACCCAGCCGCCGCCGTTCGCGCCCGGACGGATGTTCGCGTAATAGCGATAGACCGAATAGCTCTCATATTGCTGGAGCAATTGGTCGGTGATCACCGGGTCGCGCGTCTCGGTGCCGGTATAGATGCCGTCGAACGCCTTGGCTTCCTGGTCGAGGTCGTAGCCCAACCCCTGAAAATGCTCGTACCAGTTCGGATATTTGATGATCATCCGAACCTTGGGATTCTCTGCCTTGGCCGGGCGCAGGACGAGATCGCGCGCGACGCCGCGCATCGTGTCGAGCCGGTATTGCGTCCAGCTGCGCTTGCCTTTGGCGGCGATGTTGGCGTCGCTCTTCGAGGTGAAGAAGAAGAAGTCGTCCAGGATGACCTGATCGAAATGCCGCGCCGCGAGCCGCACCGCGCGCTCGCATTCGGCGCGGTCGTCACGATCCTCGTAATCGAACGTGCCGAACTGACCGTTCTTGCCCCCGGCCGCGAGCGTGATGCCGCCGGCGACCTCAATGCCCTTCTCACGGAAATAGGACGACACCTTGGCCAGTTCGTCATCGGTCGCGAATTGGTGGTCGCGATAGGCCTCGACATAGACCTTGTCGAAATGGAGCTGGCTGGCGACGCGGGCATATTCGCGGTCGAAGGTCGCGCGGTCGGCGAGTGCGCGGACGTTGCCGACGACGACGTAGATCGCGACCTTGAAGTTGCGATACGGGGCAGGGGCAGGGGCGGGGGCGGGCGCCGCCTGAAACAGGGGAGGTGCTGCGGCGGCTGGTGTTGCGCTCAATCCCGCGGCCGCGGCGAGCAAGATGGCGCGCGCGATCGGTCCAGAGCGTCGCCGGCGGGCAATTTCAGGCACGCATATCTCCCCTCGATGCCGGGTTTTCCCCGAGTCATTGTGAGCGCTACCATAACAATTGCGCTGCTGGCAATCGGATCGTGTCGGAATATGGCGAAAGGATTTTGCCTGGGCTCGACGCCCGGTGTCGCGCCCGCGCGTGGACGAGCGCCGGAACACCGGAGAAGCGACATGGTGGCGGCTACGTTCGCCGCCGCTCGCCGCGTTATCGCCCGATCGGCATGCGGAACCCCGTCGCCGGCAGCCCGTCCGGATTGTAGAGGTTCACGATCGGACTCGCCTGCCACAGATAGCGGACCTCGCTCGCCTTGCCGTCGTCGGGGACCAGCACGGTATCGCCGCTCGCGACCGCATCGGCATAACGGCACTGTCCGCCGCTGTCGCACAGCTCGAACCCGAGGACTTGTCCGCCGCCGACCGTCACCAGCGGGCCATGTGCGAAGCGGATAGCAATCTTGCCATCGCGCCGGACGACTGCGGTCGGGGCAGGTCCTCGCGCCTCGACCTTTTCCCCCAAGGCGATAGCCCTCGCACCGAGCGCGAGGCGATAGCCTACGCCTTGCTTGTTGGTCGGGTGGATGTCGGCGACCTGGCCGATATCGAGCGCGCTGGCCAGCCCGACCTTCGGGTCGGCATCGGCAACGCGACGCTGGACGTCGCGCAATTGCGCCCAAACGTCATCGACCGGCCGCGAGGTCAGCGGTCCGAATCCGGCAAGCTGGACCATCAAGAACGGTTCGGCGCCAAAGCGCTTGCGCCAGTCGGCGATCAGCAGTGGCATCAACTCGGCGTAACCAGCGGCGTCGTTGACATTCGCCTCACCCTGATACCAGGCGAAACCCTTGAGCGGATAATTGTCGAATGGCGCGATCATCCCGTTGTAGAGCGTGGTCCGCCCGTTGCCGCCGAGCCAGGGCAGTCCGGGCGGCATGCCGATCGCGGCGAGCGCATCGCCGCGCGCGAACTGCCAGTCCTTCAGGGGAATGACCGTGCCGTCGGCGAGCGTCAGCGTGCGTGGCAAGTCGCCCCACAGCCCGCCGCCACCGCCGGTATCGATCGCCGCAACCTCGACGACATTGTCCCCGGCGCGAAGCACGCCCGGCGGCACGGCATATCGCCGCGGCGCATCCCAGCCATCCAGCGCGCCGACGGCCCTGCCATTGACGCGTGTGAGGTCGATGTCGTCGACCGCGCCGATCGCCAGCTCGGCCTTGCCCGCCTGCGCGGCGGTGAGCGTCACATGCGCGCGATAATAGCCGATGCCGTCGAAGCTCGCGAGCGCGGGATCGCCCCAATTTTCCCAGGCCGCCATCGAGGGTGCCGGATGCCAGACGGCATTGGCCGGTGCCGACGCGCGCGCGCCGAGCCACTTTTCGACCATGTCGCGCCATTGTCGCGATGCCGCCGCCGGATCGCGCCCGTAGAGATCCAGCAGGTCGAGCGCCGGGCGGTAGCGCGGCAGCGTTGCCAGTGATTCGCGGCTGATCCAGTCCTCGATCACCGATCCGCCCCAGGCCGAGGAGATCAGCCCGACCGCGATCCCCTGCCGCTGCTGGAGCTCGCGACCCATGAAATAGCAGGCCGCGGAAAAGTCCGCCGCGCTGGCGGGCGCCGAGACTTGCCAATCGACCGGGCGGCTGAAGCTCGCTTGCGGCGTTGCGCTCGACTGGCGCGGCACGTTGAACAGGCGGAGCAACGGGTGTGCCGCCTGCTGCACCTCGGCATCGGCATTGGTCGCGTGACGCAGCGTGAATTCCATGTTCGACTGGCCGGAACACAGCCAGACGTCGCCGACCATGACATCGCCGAGCGTCGCGGTTGTGCCGCCGCTCGTCGCGACGAGCGAATAGGGGCCGCCGGCGGGCCTGGCCGGCAAGATCGCGCGCCACGCGCCGTTGGCGTCGGCCGCCGCACGGACGGTTGCGCCTGCGAAGCTCAGCACGATTTCCGACTTGGGCGCGGCATGGCCGTGCACCGCGATCGCGCGATCACGCTGCAGCACCGCATGGTCGGTGAACGGTGTGTCGAACGTTACCTGTGCCGCGGCTGGCGCAGCCGCCAGCATGCCGATTGCCACGATCATCCACCGCATCATCTTTCCTTCCCCGGTCATTTCGATTGCAGCGCCAAGGCGATCACTCGGTGCAGGTCACGCCGCATCTCGGGCGAGATCGGGCCCATTATCCCGCGCGCACGCTCGGGCAGGTGCGCCGCCTGTCCGGCATCGTCGGCGAAAACGAGATGGTCGAGCAGCGCACGCCATGCCGCCCGGCGCGCCGGTGGCAGATCGCGGAACGCGAGCAAGGCGTGCAGCATCGCCTGGACCGGCGCGGTCGGCAAAGCGTGATCGCTCCACCAGTAATTGACCAGGATGCTGACCGGATCGAGCGATCGGACCGCGTGCCACCACAGATAGGGAATGAAGATCGCGTCGCCCGGGCCGAGCTCGGCCGTCCGCGCATGCTTCTCCGCTTCGGCGTAGAGCGGATAAAGATCGCGATCGGGCGCATCGACATCGACCATGCTGACCGGCGTGCCCGCCGGAGTCAGCTCGAACGGCCCGAGATAGAGATTCGCCGCCTGATCCGGCGGAAACAAGGTGAACCGCCGGCGGCCGGCGACGACGCAGGCGACATTGTCGTTCGAATCGTAATGCGTGGCGACCGAGACGGCGTTGCCGATCCAGATCCGCGCCGCCACCGACGGGTCGAGCAACGGCATCGGATGCTGTTCGGCGAATCCCGGCAGCACCTCGCACACCGGCGCCGATTGCATCGCGATCGCGAGCGGATGGGCATCGCCTGCCTGGTGCACCAGCTGGTCGAGCAGATCGGCGACGGTCGCGTCGCGGCGCCCGAAGTTGAGGCCGGCCATGTCGCGCGTGTAGAAAAAGCGGCCACCGATCGACGGGTGACCAGCGACGCAGCTCGCAAGGCCGCCGCGTTCGAATGACTTCAGGAAAGCGACCAGAGTGGCCGTACCGGCGCTGGCCGCCGCCACGACGGGCCAATCGCGCACCAGCCCGCGCAACACCACCGGCTCGGCCGTGGCGACGATCTCCGCAAATGCCTCGCGGATTGCGCCGACGCGATCCAGTTCAACCTCCCGGATACCGGCAACCAAGCTCTTCTCTCCTGGCCCGATATGCACTGCGAGGCGGCCAGCCAGCAGTCATACCTATTTGTTTTAAAAAGGAAGTGCGGAAAATAGGACAGCGATATTGATGAAAACTGTCAACGCCAATGAAAAATAAATTTTGGTAGCGCAATCATTTTCGTTGAAGTCGCGATTTTCGGGTGTTAGTCAGACGATGAGCCGGGGCGCTTAACGACCTCGGTAGAACATGCGGCACCCCGGAGGTGCACGTGGGAGGAAAGGGGCGACCGGATGCCGGCCGACCTGTCATTCACACGCTTCCCGGGCCTGCGTTCAGGAGGGAAGTTAATGTTCCAGTTGAATTTGCTTGAAAGCGCAATCCAGTCGGGCGCGGAGCGCCGCAACTTGCGCGGAGGCACCTCGGTCCTCGCTTTGGCATTCGCGGCCATGCTCGCCGTTCCGGCGCACGCGCAAACGACCGCCAATGCCAGCGCGCCGGCCGATGCGGCTGCGGCCGACAAGCCCGCCGACGGTCAGGCGACCAATGACCAATCGACGATCAATACGCAGAGCAAGGGCGATATCATCGTCACCGGCATCCGCGCGTCGGTGCAGAGCGCGACTCAGCGCAAGAAGAATTCCGAACAGATCATCGACTCGATCACCGCGACCGATATCGGCGCGCTGCCGGATCGCTCGGTGTCCGAGGCGCTGCAGCGTATCGCCGGCGTCACGCTCCAGCGCACCAACGAGAATCGCGACCCTGCGCGCCTGTCGTCCGAAGGCGGCGGCGTCTTCATTCGCGGGCTTTCCTTCGTCCGCTCGGAACTCAACGGCCGCGACGTCTTCTCGGCGAATAATGGCCGTGGCCTGTCGTTCGAGGACGTCTCCTCCGACCTGCTCGCCGGCGTCGACGTCTACAAGAACCCCTCGGCCGAACTGGTCGAAGGCGGGATCGGCGGCATCGTCAACCTGCGCACGCGCAAGCCGTTCGACGCGAAGGGCCTGGTCATCGCCTTTTCGGGCGACGCCAATTATGCCGATTTGCGCAAGAAGACCTTCTTCTCGGGCAATATCCTCGCCAGCGACCGCTGGCAGTCTCCGCTCGGCGAAATGGGCCTGCTGGTTTCCTACAGCCTCGGCAATGTCGGCAACCGCACCGACAGCATCACCGGCGGGCGCTATGATGCCAAGCCTCTGACCGCTCCCCAAGGTGGATTCGCAACGGGTACTAACGTGTATGTCCCGGCGGGCATGGGATTCCGCCGGATCGACTGGCAGCAGCGCCGCACGGCGATCGATGCGGCGTTCCAGTGGAAGCCGAGTGACACCTTGCTCATCACCCTCGAGGGGCTGATTGCCAAGGCGACACCGCAGGATATCGAAAATGCGGTCGGCGACTACGATACGCCTGACGTCAATAACACAGCCAACAACACCAACCTGAGCTATGGCCCGCAGGGCCAGTTGCAGTCCGGCACGCTCGCCAACCGCAATCTCAACTTCGATACGCGCTCGGGCAAGCAGACCAAGAAGACGCAGGATTATTCGTTCAATCTGCGTTGGACTCCCAATGCCAATTGGGCAGTCAGTGCCGATGTCCAATATGTGAAGTCGACGGCCCAGGTTTACAGCATGACGGCCTTCACCCAGGCCGGCATCCCCTCGACGATCAAGTTCGACTTCAGCGGCAACGATCCTGCGATGACCATCACGCCGACCGCAGGCGGCAGTTACAGCGACAAGAGTGCCTATTGGTGGGCGGCCGCGATGGATCACATCGAGGACAATGAGGCCCATGAATGGGCCGAGCGCGCCGATGTCGAATATACCTTCACCGACTCGCCGTTCCTCAAGTCGTTCCGCCTTGGCGGCCGGGTCACCGACCGCAACGCGACCACGCGTCAGACCGGCTACAATTGGGCGTTGCTGTCGGCGCAATATTGGGGTGGTGGTACGCCGGTCACGCTGAACCAAACCGGCTTCAACGCGACGCACCAGAACGCTTTGCTGCCGGCGCAATCGAACCTATTCAATTACAACAACTTCTTCCGTGGCCAAGTGCCGTCGGTCGGCGGCTATTGGTTCCCGACCGCCGCTTTGGTCCAGAACGGCACCGCCAATGCCTATAATTACCTCAGCAACACCGAATCCGCCGGCTGGGGCTGGGTACCGCTGACCAACAATTATGCGGCGGCTGCTCCTGGTGCCGACAATGTCAGCGGCGGCATCAACGACCAGAGCGAGCGCACCTATGCCGGCTATGCTCTGCTGCGATTCGGTCAGGATCAGGGCAGCGGCTTCCATTTCGACGGCAATGTCGGCGTGCGCATCGTCCGCACCGAAACCGGTACAACGGGATCGGCGGTTCGCATCACCGCGCCGACCGGCCCGTCTTGCGCCAATGGCAACCCGAATAACATCAGCGCGGCAAATTGTGCGCTGATCGCACAGGCCACGGCCTTCGCCGGGGGCAACCTCGTCGGGCCGCCCCAGGCGACAAAGGGGTCCTATACCGACGTCCTGCCCAGCTTGAACCTGCGCTTCTTCCTCAACGACCGGGTCCAGCTGCGCCTTGCCGCGGCCAAGGCGGTCGTACGGCCGACATTCTCGCAGCTCAATCCGTTTACGTCGCTCGGCTTCAGCTTCGATTCGACCACCGGCGACCCCAACGGCGTCGGCGTCGGCGGACGAAAGACGGCATACACCGGTAGCCAGGGGAACCCGAGCCTCAAACCGACCCGCGCGAACCAGTTCGACGCCAGCCTCGAATGGTATTTCGGAAAATCGAACAGCCTGACCCTGGCGGCGTTCTACAAGGACATCAGCAACTACATCTTTGCCGGTGTCGTATCGCAAACCTATACCAGCGGCGGTCAGTCGTACACGTTCGACGTAACGAAGCAGACCAATGGCGCGCACGGCAAGATCAAGGGCTTCGAACTCGCTTACACTCAGTTCTTCGACGGACTGCCCGGCGCGCTTGGCGGCTTCGGCTTCCAGGGCAATTTGACCTATGTCGACTCCAATGGCGGCGCGAATACCGCCGTCAACGTGTTCGACGCCAACCAGACCAACAACGTCAAAATCTCCAACCTGCCGCTCGAGGGCCTGTCGAAATGGTCCTACAACGTCGCGGGAATCTATGAGAAATACGGCGTATCGGCACGCGTCGCCTATAACTGGCGCTCGCATTACCTGCTGACCACGTCCGCCGCGAACATCAATTATCCTGTCTGGTCCGAAGCCTATGGCCAGCTCGACGGATCGGTGCTCGTGACGGTGTTCAAACATTATAAGGTCGGCGTGCAGGCAACCAACCTGCTCAACTCGCGGACGTTCCTCGATGTCGGCGATACCAATTTGCGGCCACGCTACAGTTGGACCGATACAGACCGACGGTTCGCGTTCATCTTCCGCGGCTCGTTCTGAGCTTCCTTGCGAAGAAGCAACTAGAGGTCTCCGCATCCTTGCGGGGACCTCTTTCTTCGCCCATCAAGGGTAACTAGCCGGCGACTCCATGATATGAATCAAGCGGCGCTTAAGAAGATCGTCATCGTCGGCGGGGGCTCCGCGGGATGGATGGCGGCCGCGACATTTGCCCGGTTTCTTCCCCCGCCCGCCTGCGAGATTGTGCTGATCGAATCCGACGAGATCGGTATCGTCGGCGTCGGTGAGGGCACGGTGCCCTTGATGACTCATTTCAACGGGTTGCTCGGCATCGACGAACGCGATTTCGTCGCGGCCACCAACGGCTCGTTCAAACTCGGCGTGGAGTTCCGCGACTGGGGCGAAGTGGGCAATCTACATTTCAATGGCTTCGGCGATTATGGCGACGCGATCGAGGGAATCTCGCCGCACCATCACTGGCTCAAGCTCCACCGCATGGGCGACCCGCGACCAATCGAGGATTGGTCGATGCCTTATGCCGCCGCCCGACGAGGCCGCTTCGCCCCGGCCGAGACGCTGCCGGCCGAAGACGCCTTCTTCAAGCACGCCTACCATTTCGACGCCGGCCTCTATGCCCGCTTCCTGCGCGCCCATTCGGAAGCGCGCGGCGTGCGCCGGCGCGAAGGGCGGATCACGGGGGTAGACCTCGATCCCGAGACCGGCTTCGTGCGAAGCGTGACGATGGCCGATGGCGAGACGATCGGCGGCGATTTCTTCATCGATTGCTCGGGTTTCGTCGGGTTGTTGATCGACAAGGCGCTCGGCATCGGCTTTCGCGACTGGTCGAGCCTGCTGCCCTGCGACCGCGCGGTCGCGGTGGGATCCGAGCCGGTCGAGCACCTCACGCCATTCACGCGCTCGACCGCTAAGACGGCGGGCTGGCAGTGGCGCATCCCGCTGCAGCATCGCACGGGTAATGGCCACGTTTATTGCAGCGATTTCATCTCCGACGACGAGGCAGCGGCGACGCTGCTCGACGGGCTCGACGCGCCGGCCTTGGGCGAGCCGCGCCTGCTCAGGTTCAAGACGGGGCATCGCCAGCGTTTCTGGGAAAAGAATGTGGTGGCAGTCGGGCTTGCCGCCGGGTTCATGGAGCCGCTCGAATCGACCAGCATCCAGCTGATCCAGACCGCGCTTGCGCGCGTGATCGAATTGCTTCCGGACCGCCGCTTCGACCCGGTGATGATCGAGGAATATAACCGCGTCACGCAAGGCGAGTGGGAGCGGATTCGCGATTTCCTGATCCTGCATTACTGTCCGACACGGCGGCCCGAGCCGTTCTGGCGGCATTGCGCGCAGCTGCCGATTCCCGACACGCTCGCCTACAAGATCGCCGTGTTCGAAAGCTGTGGTCGCGTCGCCTTGTTCTCCGAGGAATCGTATCAGGAACCCAGTTGGGTGGCGATCTTCCTGGGCAACAACATGCTCCCGCGTCGTTACGATCCGCTCGTCGACCGGCTCCCGCCCGAGCACCTCCGGGGCGGCATGAACCAGCGCGCAAACGCAATCGCGCGCGCCGCCGAGCGCATGCCCGAGCAAGCGGCGTTCATCGCCAGTTGCTGCGCGGCGAAGGCAGCGGCATGAGCGGCGGGCCCGGTCCGATCCGCTCGATCGTGATCGCCGGTGGTGGCACCGCGGGCTGGATGGCGGCCTCCGCCTTGTCGCTGGCGATGGGCGCAAGCGGCTGCACGATCACGCTCGTCGAATCGGAGGAGATTGGCACGGTCGGCGTCGGCGAGGCGACGATCCCGCCGCTCCAATTGTTCAACGGCCTGCTCGGCATCGACGAGGACGAATTCGTCCGGGCGACCGGCGGAACCTTCAAACTCGGGATCGAGTTTGTCGACTGGACGCGCCGGGGCCATCGCTATTTTCACCCATTCGGCCGGTACGGCGACGATTTCGGCATGACCCCGTTCCACCAGCAATGGCTGCGCTGCCGCGCGGCGGGGGATGAGATACCGCTCTCGGCTTTCTCGCTGACCGAGCAGGCGGCTATGGCGGGCAAGTTCGACCGACCGGGCGCGGCATCGCCCGGTGTCTTCTCCACCTTTTCCTACGCGTATCATTTCGACGCGATGCTCTACGCGCGCTTCCTGCGGAATTATGCCGAGGCCAAGGGCGTGCGCCGGGTCGAGGGCAAGATCGCCGATGTGGGGATCAATGGCGAAAGCGGGTTGATCGAACGGCTGACGCTCGACGATGGGCGTGAGGTCGCGGGCGAGTTGTTCATCGACTGCACCGGCTTTCGCGGGCTGTTGATCGGCCAGGCGCTGGGCGAACCTTATGAGGATTGGAGTCGCTGGCTGCCCTGCAATCGCGCGCTGGCGATGCCGAGCGAACGGCTTGCCGACTTGCCCCCCTATACGCGTTCGACCGCGCGTAGCGCTGGCTGGCAATGGCGCATTCCGCTTCAGCACCGCACCGGCAACGGTCACGTCTATTGCAGCGAGTTCATCTCCGACGACGAGGCGGCGCGCGTGCTAGTCGAGGATGTGGGCACGGCCGCGACGGGTGAGCCCCGTCCGTTGCGCTTCACCACCGGACGGCGTCGCAATTTCTGGGCCGGGAACTGCGTGTCGCTGGGGCTAGCCTCCGGCTTCCTCGAACCGCTCGAATCGACCAGCATCCACCTGATCCAGTCGGGCCTCACCAAATTGCTCGCCTGGTTTCCCGATCGTGGCTTCGACCCCGGCGTGCGTTCCGAATATAACCGCCAGGTCGCCGCCGAATATGAGAGCGTGCGCGATTTCCTGGTGCTCCATTATAACCGCGTCGAGCGTGACGATTCCGAATTCTGGCGGATGTGCCGGGCGATCGAGATTCCGGAGACGCTGGCCGCCAAGATCGACGCGTTCGAACGCACCGGCCGACTGCTGGACCGCGGCAAGGATCTGTTCGAGGTAACGAGTTGGCTCGCCGTACTGCTGGGGCAGGGGGTGACGCCGCGCGGCTACGATCCGATGACGCTGGCGGTACCCGAGGGCGATGCGCGCCGCGTGCTTGCCGCGATGCGTAAGGTGATTGGCGATACCGTCGGCCAAATGCCCTCGCAGGCCGCATTCATCGACCGCCATTGCCGGATGCCGGGGGGCAGCGCCTGAAGAGGAAAGGATCGGACATGAGGATAGCAATTCCGCTGACCGCATTATTTGCCTTCGCCATCGGCCCGGCCTGGGCGCAGGAGATCGCGCCGGTCGACGGCAAACCCGGAAGCGATATCGTATCGCCCGGCAAGGTCGGCGACGTTCACGTCGTTGCCGAGGGCAGTTTGGCCAAAGGCCGCCTGGTGCTCCACATCGTCGCGGTCAATCGCGGCAAGGCGGCTGCGGTACTCGGGCCGGGCGACATCTCGATCGCCGATGCCGACGGCAAGGCGATCGCGATGGTGCCGCGCGAAACCTTGCTCGTCGAAGCAGCGGAGAAGCCGTCGGTCGCCGGCGGAAGCGCCGCGGCGTCCGCTTATGCGGCGTCGACCTTGTCGACCAACGGGGTGGGTCAGCTCGACACGACCGGTTATACCGGCGGGATGGCGTCGGTTTCTTCGGGCGTGCCGCAGGACACGATCGACCGCACCCGGTCGGCGGCGCCGAGGGTCAATGTCAGCAAGCTCGACGAGGTGCTGCTCAAACAGGTCGACGTCCAGCCGGGCGGGGTCGAGGGCGGCCAGGTGGTGAGCGAGAAGCTGAAACTCCGCGGCGACCGGATCGTGACGATCACGATATCGTTCGCCGGCGAACGTCACGTCGTGCGGCTGCCGGCGCCGAAGAGCTGACGAGCAACGACGCGTTTCCTCCCTATCCGTCCCCAACTGGAATTCGAACTAATCGCATGATTGTCAGACGAATCGTCATGGCCCTGGTCTTGACCGGGCTCGCCGTGCTCGCGCCCGCCTCCGCCATGGCACCGGCCGGCGCGCCCTATCGCTGGACCAATATTACCGTCGGCGGCGGCGGGTTCGCGCCGGGCATCGTCTTCAGTACCGCGGCGCCGGGGCTCGCCTATCTGCGCACCGATATGGGCGGTGCCTATCGCTGGGAGGACAAGACCGGCACCTGGGTGCCGTTGATGGATGGCATTGCGGAGGGAAGCTATTTCGGGGTCGAGAGCATCGCGCCCGATCCGGTCGCGCGCGACCGCGTCTATGCCGCGGTCGGCATGTCGTTCCGCGGCGCTGCCGCGATGCTGCGCTCGGACGATCGCGGGACGCATTGGCGGACGGTCCCGGTACCGTTCCGCATGGGCGGCAACGAGGCAGGGCGGGGCCTGGGCGAGCGGTTGGCGGTCGATCCGCGCGACACGCGGCAGCTATTGTTCGGGTCGCGTCACGATGGTCTGTGGCGGAGCGACGATGCCGGGCTTCATTGGCGGCGAGACAAGGCCTTTCCCTATGCCGGCGCCGGGGCGCCTCCGCCCCGCGAAACGCATGCCGGGATCGGTTTCGTCCTGTTCGACCGCGGTCGCTCGCGCGTCTTTGCCGGTATCGCCGACGCGGGAAGCGCGGGGCTGTTGCGATCGGACGACGATGGCAAGAACTGGTCGCGCGTGATCGGCGGCCCCAAGGGGTTGTTGCCGGTCAAGGCGGCGATCGACCGCGCGGGCCGGCTCTACGTGACCTATGCCGACGGCGTCGGGCCGAGCGGCGTCACCAGAGGCGCGATCTGGGCGCTCGAGCCATCGGGCGAGTTCCACGACATTACGCCTGATCCGCGCCCCGACGCACCGCCTGGCGGCTATATCGGCATCGCCGCCGATCCGAAGCGCGGGGGCATCGCTTATGCCTCGACCTTCAATCGCTGGAAGCCGGGCGACACCCTGTGGCGCACGACCGACGGCGGCCGGCACTGGGCCGATCTCGGTCCGCTGAGCCGGCGGGACACGCGCGCGACGCCGTTCCTCAATTGGGGCCGCCCGGAAGCCGCTCTCGGCCATTGGATAGCCGGGCTGGCGCTCGACCCGTTCGATCCCGGGCGGCTGGCCTATACGACCGGCGACACGGTCTATGTCACGAACGATGCCGCCAAGCCTGCGTTGCTCTGGACGCCCTGGACCAAAGGCGTCGAGCAGACCGCGATCATCACGCTGACCAGCCCGACCGCCGGCGCACCTTTGATCTCCGGCTTCGGCGACCTCGGCGGGTTCGTCCATCGCGATTTCGGGCGCTCGCCGCCGGGCATGTTCCTGTCGCCGCGCAATACCAATACCAATACGCTCGATTATGCCGGCCGCGCCGGGCTCGTGCTGGTGCGCAGCGGCAATGTCCATGACGGGCAGGAGATCGAGGCCGGCCTCGGCTGGTCCGACGATGGCGGCGCAAGCTGGCATCCGTTGCGGACGCCCTTGTGGAACGACGGGCATGGCCTGGAAGCGCAAGGCAAGGCACCGATTACCGTTTCGGCCGACGGCCAGCGCTTCTTCGTCGCCGCGGAACGTCCGCTGCTGACGCGCGATCGCGGCAAGAAGTGGGTCGAGATTGTCGGACTGCCCCGCAATGTCCGGATCGTTGCCGACAAGGTCGACGCCAGGCTCGCCTGGGCGATCGATCCCGACACCCGTCGGATCTTCGCCAGCGTCGATGGCGGCGAGCATTTCGCGCCGATGGCGACACGAGGCTTGTGTGCCGATCTGTCGCTGGCTCGTCCTCGGGGCCGCGAAAGCCAGCCCGCTCTGGTCGCTTCGCCCTTCGCGCCGGGCGACCTGTTCCTGCTGTGCGGCACTGAGCTTTACCGCAGCCGCGATGGCGGCCCGACCTTTCAGCGGCTCGCGCCCGATCTCGATATCGCCTTGTTCGGCCTGGGGCTCGGCAGCTCGCCGGCAAATCCTGCCGTCTATGCCGTCGCCAGGCGCGCCGAAGAGACCGGCATATGGCGATCGCCCGATGGGGGCGCCCATTGGGGTCGCATCGACGATGCAGAACATCGCTGGGGCGGCCGCTTCCGCGTGATTTCGGGCGATCCCCGCCGCCGCGGCCGAGTCTATATCGGAACCGACGGACGGGGCATTCTCTATGGCGATCCCGCCGGCTGATCAGGCCGCCGCGGCGGCCTTTCGAAAGGCGAAGGCGGCGAGCGTGGCCGGCTTCATCTCGATCGAATAGCCAGGCGCTCGCGGCACGCGATAGGCGCCGTCGGCCACTTCGCACGGCTCGACGAAATGCTCGTGAAGATGATCGACATATTCGGCGACACGGCCGTCTTTGGTGCCGGCGAAGCAGAGACAATCGATCATCGCCAGATGCTGGACATATTCGCACAACCCGACGCCGCCGGCATGCGGGCAGACCGGGAGATCGTATTTCGCCGCCATCAGCAGCACCGCCAGCACTTCGTTGACGCCGCCCAGCCGGCACGCGTCGAGCTGCACCACGTCGATCGCGCCGCGCATGATGAATTGCTTGAACAGGATACGGTTCTGGCACATCTCCCCCGTCGCGACCTTGACCGGCGCGATCCCTTCGCGAATGCGCCGGTGCCCCTCGATATCGTCGGGGCTGGTCGGTTCTTCGATGAACCAGGGGCTGGCGAAAGCGAGCTCACGGACATGCGCGATCGCCTCCTCGACTTCCCACACTTGATTGGCGTCGATCATCAACTGGCGATCCGGTCCGATCGCTTCACGCGCCAGGGTGACCCGGCGGATGTCCTCCTGCAGCGAGCGCCCGACCTTGAGCTTGACGTGATTGAACCCCGCGGCGACGGCTTCGCGGCAGAGCTGGACCAATTTCTCGTCCGAATAGCCCAGCCACCCTGCCGACGTCGTGTAGCAGGGGTAGCCGTTCGCCTCGAGGTCGGCGACCCGCATTGCCTTTCCCGCTGCGCGCTCGGTCAGCAGCGCCACCGCTTCCTCGGGCGTGATGCAGTCGGTGATGTAGCGGAAATCGATCAGCCCGACGATCTCCTCGGGGCTCATCTCGCCGACCAGCCGCCACAGCGGCTTGCCGGCCTGCTTCGCCAGCAGATCCCACACAGCATTGACCACGGCGCCGGTTGCCAGATGGATCACGCCCTTTTCCGGCCCGATCCAGCGGAGCTGGCTGTCGCCCGTCATGTGCCGCCAGAAACGCGCGCCATCAGCCCGGATCCAGTCGAGGTGCAGTCCTTCGACCAAAGGTGCCAGTGCCTCGATCGCGGCGCAGCAGATATCGTTGCCGCGGCCAATCGTGAAGGTCAGACCGTGTCCGGTGAGATCGGGCTGGTCGGTCTCGAGGATGCAATAAGCGGCCGAATAATCGGGATCCGGATTCATCGCATCCGACCCGTCGAGCCGCGTCGAGGTCGGGAACCGGATGTCGAGCACACGAAGCTTGACGATGCTGGCCATGGCGTTCGCGTTCTGCCCCCGTCGTTGTCGGCTAATATTTTGCTGGTGTAGTGTATTTTCATATGTGCTGATTGCCGTCGGCGCAAGCGCGCTTTAGGGTAGGGACCGTCGCCGAGCGGTCGATAGGAGGGGAATATGGGAAATGCCGATCCGTCCGAAGTGCCTGCTACCCGGCGCTTTTGCTACGTGCTCGACCTGATCGACGACGCGGCACTGATCGCCGAATATGAGGCACGCCATGCCCCCGGATCAGGCTGGCCGGAAGTGGTCGCTCATATCCGCGCCCAGGGCGCCGAGCATATGGAGATCTGGCGTGCGGGCGACCGGCTGATGATGATCGTCGAAGCGGTAGACGATTATCCGCGGCCGGTTCCGGCTCCGCCCGAGATCGACCGTTGGGAAAGCTTGATGTGGCGGTTCCAGCGACCTTTGCCGTTCGCGCGCGCAGGAGAGAAATGGGTGCAGATGACGCAGATCTTCGACCTGGACGCGCAATGACCGGCCTGAATTTGCCCCCGATCGGCTTCGGGACTGCCCCGCTCGGCAATCTCTATCGGGCGGTCGATGACGACACTGCCGAGGCGACGATCGCCGCGGCGATCGAGGCCGGGCTGCTCTATGCCGATACCGCTCCCTATTACGGTTTCGGACTGGCGGAGACGCGTTTGGGCCAGGCGACCGCTGGTAACGGCGATGTCGTCATCTCGACCAAGGTAGGTCGGGTGCTCGAGCCGCTGGCCGCGACCGCGGAGCGCGACCGCCATGGTTTTGTCGACGCGCCGGCTTTCGCGCCGGTCTATGACTATTCGCGCGACGGGATAATGCGATCGTACGAGGCCAGCTTGAAACGGCTTGGCCGCGATCGCGTGGATATCCTCTATGTCCATGACATCGGTCGCCGCGTCCACGGGGCGGCACATGACGCCCGGATGAGCGAATTGCTGGACAAGGGCGGCTTCGCGGCGCTCGAGGAACTCCGCGACCAAAAGGCGGTGTCGGCGATCGGCGTGGGCGTCAATGAGACCGAGGTGTGTCTCGAACTGATGGAGCGCGTGTCGCTCGATATCATCCTACTTGCCGGCCGCTACACGTTGCTCGAGCAAAGCCCGATCGATGACCTTTTCCCGCGCTGTGCCGCCACCGGAACCGCGCTGGTCCTGGCCGGTGTCTACAATTCGGGAATCCTCGCGCTGGGGGCGGACGCGCCCGCCGCGCATTACGATTATGCCGGCGTGCCCGACGCGATCCGGCAGCGGGTGCGTGCGATCGAACGGATATGCGAGGCGCATCAGGTGACCTTGCCAGCCGCCGCGTTGCAGTTCGTCCTCGCTCACCCCCAGGCAGCGAGCGTGATCGTCGGCCTCGCCAGTCCCGACGAGGTACGGGCGACAATGGCCAATATCGCCGCGCCTGTCCCCGACGGCCTGTGGAGCGATCTGAAGGCGGCGGACGTGTTACGGGCCGACGTGCCCATCCCGGCCCGGAAGGAATAGAGCCGCGACGCGCCGTTCAGGCGCGGCTATCGCCCTCGACGAGTTGTTCGGAAATCGCCTCCGCCGCCTTGCGTACCAACGCCGCGGTCTCGCGCGTGGACGCCGATGGCTGGATCTTCTTCAGATAGGGGACGGTCAGCGCCGCCGCCGCGCTGCCGCCGCGCATCACGGGCGCGGAAATGTCGGTGATCCCGGCGACGAAATGGCTCGGCGTCTGTTCGACATGGCGCTCGGCGATCTCGTCGGCGCGTGCGCGCAGCGCCGCCATCTCGGCTTCGGGGATCGGCGGATCGAACATCTTTTCCCACCGGCGGCGGACGTCCTCGGGCTGATGCGCGTAGAGGATCATGCCCGACGCCGTCTGCATCAGCGGGCGGCGATAGCCGACACGTACCGAAAAACCGATTTGCTCGCCCGATTCCATCCGCGCCACCACCACCATCTGCCCGCGCGTATGCAGTGCGAGGTGGCATGATTGGCCGACGTCGAGCGCGAGTTGACGCATCACCGGCAATGCGACCTCGATCAGATTGGCGGTGCGCGGCTGCTGCATGCCGAGCGAGAACAGCCGGTCGGTCAGGCGATAGCCATCCTCGGCCGGATCCTGTTCGATATAGCCGCGGTGTTCGAGCACCTGGACCATGCGGAACAGTTCGCCATGCGAGCGGTCGAGCGCGTGGACGATTTCGGTCAGCGTCATCGGGCCGGCCTGCGCCGCGAGCAATTCCAGCACGTCCAAGCCCTTTTCGAGCGCCGGTGCGCGATACCGCGAATCCGCGCCGCGATCCTCATCGTCAGCCATCGTCAACGTCCTCGTCTTCGTGGCTGTCTTTGGCATGATGGCCCTCCCGCGTCGATCCACCTATCTTTGTTCACTAGTAAAAAACAGCTTTGCCAGGAGAAAAATTGCTCTAGGCTCGCCAGCAAAAGTCGGAGAGAGAGGATGGCCATGCCGGTGATGCGGATCGACGGGAAGGAACCGGCATGAGCGACGAACCGCCGGTGCCGACGGCGCGCCTATTGCCTTTCGTGCTGATCGTCGCGCTGTTCTTCCTATGGGGGATCGCGAACAATCTCAACGACATCCTGATCGCGCACTTCAAGAAACTGTTCGTTCTCGGCGATCTGCAGGCCGGGCTCGTCCAGTCGGCTTTCTATCTCGGCTATTTCTGCCTCGCCATTCCGGCCGCCTTGTTCATGCGTGCGTATGGCTATCGCGCCGCGGTGTTGCTCGGTCTGTGCTTCTATGGCGCGGGTGCGTTACTGTTCTGGCCGGCAGCAAGCATGCAAAGCTATCCGTTCTTCCTGGCCGCCTTGTTCGTTATCGCAAGCGGGCTTTCGTTCCTCGAGACGTCGGCCAACCCGCTCATCGCGCGGCTCGGACCGTCGGAGAGCGCGGCGCGGCGGCTCAATCTCGCCCAGGCGTTCAACCCGCTCGGCTCGATTACCGGGATCGTCATCGGCAGCCAGTTCATCCTGTCGGGGGTGGCGCACAGCCCGGCCGAGATCGCCGCGATGCCCCCGGACGTCCTGGCGCAGTGGCGCGCGGGTGAAGCCGCCGCTGTGCAGCTGCCCTATCTGCTGATCGGCCTTGGTGTGCTCGCTTGGGCGGTGTTGATCCGGTTGACCGCTTTCCCCGCGATCGCGACGCAGCGCGAGGTCGAGGAAGATGTCGGCGCCCTCGACGATTTTCGCGCCCTGCTCCGTGATCCTCGCGTCCTGCTCGGGGTCCTGGCGCAATTCTTCTATGTCGGCGCGCAGGTCGGCGTGTGGAGTTTCCTCATCCGTTACGCCGAAGTCGCCGTGCCCGGCACGCCCGAGCGCGTCGCGGCGGGCTATCTCACCATCTCGCTCGTCACCTTCATGGCGGGGCGGTTCGTCGGCTCGGCGCTGATGGGCGTGGTACGCGCACCGTCGCTGCTCGCCATTTTCGCGGTGGCCGGCGCCCTGCTGTGTCTCTTCGCCACGATCGTGGGAGGCATGAGCGGCATCGTCGCGCTGATCGCCTCGAGCTTCTTCATGTCGATCATGTACCCGACGATCTTCGCCGAGACGGTCGACGGTCTCGGGGCGCGGACCAAGTCGGCCGCCGCCCTGCTGGTCATGGCGATCGTCGGGGGAGCCGTCTTTCCGGCGGTGATGGGCCTAGTGTCCGATCGCACCGGGTCGATGGTCAACGCGATGGCCGTGCCCGCTTGCTGCTTCCTCGTCGTGCTCGGCTTCGCGTTGACTCGGCGGAAGGCGGCATGATCGACGCCCATGTCCATCTCTGGCGGATCGGCGAGCATGGCTGCACTTGGCCGCCCCCCGATTTGGAGGCGATCCATCGCAATGTCGAACTGCCCGAGCTGCGCGCGCTGGCGGCGGCCAACGGGATTGACGGCGTGGTGCTGGTCCAGAGCCAGGACGATGCCGTCGATACCGGCTGGCTGCTGTCGCTTGCCGATGATCCGCTGGTGCTGGGAATAGTCGGCTGGAGCGATCTGCGGGGCACATTACCGTCGCATCCGATGCTCAAGGGCCTGCGCCCGATGGTGCAGGATCGCGCCGCCGACTGGTATGACGATCCTGCGATCGACGACGCCCTCGCCGCGATGGCCGAACGCGGGCTGGTGCTCGACGCGCTGGTCCGCCCGCGGCACTTGGCCGCATTGCATCGTCTCGCCGCGCGGCATCCGGCGCTGTCGATCGTCATCGACCATGCCGCCAAACCTGATGTCGGCGATCTTCCCGGCTGGGAAGCCGAGATGCGCGCGCTCGCCGATCGCGCCAATGTCGTGTGCAAATTGTCGGGACTGGTCACCGAGCCCGGCCTGACATCGCGTATCGGTGAGATCGCGGCGATATTGATCGACGCATTCGGCGCGGACCGATTGATCTGGGGGAGCGATTGGCCCGTCCTCACCCTGGCCGAGGATTATGCGCCCTGGCTCGCCCAGGCGCAGGCCCTGATCGCGCCGAGCGCCCGGGACGCGGTGTTCGGCGGTAATGCACGACGCGTCTACGCCCTCTCCGGCGCCAGCCCTTCCTGACGAGGCACGCCTCGGCTTTGTCGGGGGAAATGAGCCGGGCCTCGCGTTAGAGAGCGATCGCTCCGGTGCTGTCGCCGAACCGCTCCATCTCCATTCCCAGGGAGTGGGCAACCGATAGAAGGACGTTCGCCATCGGCGTGCCCGGCGCGGACATGATGTGTTGACCGCCCGCGATACGCCCGCCGGCGTGACCGGCCAGGATCAGCGGAAGGAAGTCATGCGCATGGACGTGGGAGTCGCCGATCGGACTTCCGTAAAGCGCCACCGATTGACGCAGAAGATTGGAGGCGCCGTCGGCGGTCTCGTGAAGCCGCTCGAGAAAATACGCGAATTGCCGCACGTGAAAGGCATTCAGCCGACCGAATGCTTCGATCTTCTCGGGCTCTTCGGAATGATGCGACAATATGTGGAATGGCCCGTCGACACCGCTCTCGGAATAGACCCGTTGGCTGCGGTCCATGCCAAGTTTTACCGTCGCGACGCGCGTGATGTCCGCTGCGAAAGCGAGGACGAGAAGATCGCTCAGTAACCGCACATGTTCGGAAAAAAGCGGCGCGGTGTTCACGGCGCTCTCGAATGCGGCGATGCGCTGCTCCACATCGCGGATTGTCGCCAAATGGGCATCGATCCGCCGCCGGTCAGGAACGCTCAAATCGCGACGAAGCCCGGCCGAGGAGTCCGACACGGCATCGATGATGCTGCCCGTGGAATTGCTCATCCCTGCCGGAGGGCGGCCGAAGAGCGTCGCGAAGGCCGCGCTCAGCCGCCGCTGTGGGCGCAGTGGCGTCGCCGCATCCGCCCAACTGATGCATTGCCGGTAAGCCGCGTCATAGCCGTCTGCCCAAGGCTGCCCGTTTCCAGCATCGTCGGGATCTTCGATGCCGAGTTGGAGCGACGGAACGGGAGTCTCGTCCTGAATGCTCCTGGCGTAGATCTGATCGAGCGATGCGCCGGCGAAGACACCGTGGCCTCTTCGGGGATGCGCCCCCGTCAAGAAGCAAGCCGAAGAACGGGCATGGTCCACGCCCGGCCCAGCTTCGGACGGATCGTGCGAGATCGCGCCCAGGAGCGCGGTGTTGCTGACAATGGTGAGCCCATTGCGAAGCGGCCCGAGCGATTCGAGGATGGGCGTCATCCGAAAGGCTCGCCCCGCTTCGGCTGGGGACCAGAGGTGCCGCTCACGGCCATAGGCAGTGCTGCCGGCCGATCCATGGACCATCTCGAACGCGACAAAACGAACTGGCGGCTCGGCGGCGAAGCGTCGGGCTATGGATGGCACCATCGCATCGAGGAGCGGGAGGGCGATCGCTACTCCGCCGCCGGTCAGCAGCGCGCGACGGTGGAGGGGCCTCAAGCCAATGTGCATGCGCATCTCCCGATATCGGTGTAGGGTGAGGTACGCCTTGCAGCGGTTCCGCTCTATCGGGAGCTTGCCAATCGATGTCGGATTTGCGTCACGCGGCAACGGACGATGACGGGATGGCCCAGCCGGCTGAAGTCCTGACATTTGCGCGCGATTTCCGGCCAGGCGAAACTATTCCGCCGCACCGCCATTCCCGCGATCAACTGGCCTACGCCTCCCACGGCGCGATGACCATTCAGACCCGGGTTGGGACCTGGGTTACACCTGCTCATCGGGCCGTCTGGATTCCCGCGGGCGCTGAGCACCTGATCGTCATGTCCGGCCATGTCGCGATGCGAAGTCTCTATGTGCGGCCGGGATTGGCCGCGCTGCCCTCCGAATGCTGTGTCGTCGGTGTAACGGGCCTGCTTGGGTCGTTGATTGCCCATGCCTGCCAATTCCCGGCCCTGAGTTGCGCGGTCCCCAGAGAGGATCGCCTGATCCGTTTCCTCATCGACCAGCTTGAAGAGGTGCCGACGGCGCCACTGGACCTGCCGAACCCGACAGATCCGCGCGCCTGTCGCGTCGCCGCAGCGCTCGCCGCCTATCCCGCCGATCCTCGACCGCTCGAACAGATCTGCCGGCAAGCGGGCACGAGCAGACGTACGGCCGAACGATTGTTTCTCCGCGAAACCGGCCTCACCATAGGGCGATGGCGAAACCAGCAGCGCCTGGTCCACGCCTTGAGGCGACTGGCGGATGGGGCCAAGGTTATCGAAGCGGCTTTCGAAGCCGGCTATAACAGCCCAAGCGCGTTTACGGCCGCGTTCAAGATGACGTTCGGCACGACGCCGATGGAGTATCTCAAGTCGGGGCGTACGGACTAACCGCGATAAGGCGTCACTGCCGCTGTTCCCGAACCGGTCCTCTGTGCTCTGCTCTTTGCGATTTCCGCCAAGTTTTGAAATCGCTGGTGACCCCTGCGGGACTCGAACCCGTGTTTTCGCCGTGAGAGCGACGGCCAGTGGACGACGTTTTGACGACGGACAGGTCATGGCCCGTGTTTCAGCCGATCTACGGCTACAGGCTCGGGCCGCCTGCGGCGGCCCGGCGGTGTCAAATGTCGGGGGGTTAGCGTCGGCGATATTCGGGC
>NZ_BCYX01000036.1 GCF_001598415.1 Sphingomonas mali NBRC 15500 | reverse complement strand
GGGCCGATTCCGGACTGACCGCTTCTAGGACTGCGGCCGGCCAAAGCGGACGTAGCTTGGCCAAGCGTTCCGATGGCAGCAACTGGGCCGCTAGCGGCCAGTCCGCCTTTCAAATCGGGAGCCAATATAGCGGACTTGGATGCCGCATCGTGCATATTTGCCGCGGCCCGAAGAATCCCGTTAGGCGATCGTCTTCACCCATCGGATTGTTTTGCTTTATGCGCCAAATTCCGCCCGTTCGGCTTACAAAGGACCTCCGCAAGGGCTGCCGTTCGTTAATCTCATTGGTTCAACCGACGTAGAGCGCGAATGCGAGAAACCTAGATTCAAACTCGATCAGGCCTGTGTGATCAATGTTCGTCGACAGTTGCCGCTTACCTGTTTTCTGCAGGTCCACTGAGGGCGGCCTTAACCTTTGGGTGGTGTTCGCTCGATAAATTAGAGAGATGCGGCTCGCGACTATCACCAACTGGGCCTATGGCGCGACAGTCGCCCTGACCCTCCTTTCCGGCGCGACGATGATTCTCGCCTCAAATGCGCAGGATCGCGAGCGCTCGGCTGTGGAGCAGCGCTATCGGCTCGACCAGGCGACGGAAAAGCTTGGCGACGAGGTTTTCGCGCTGACGGATCGAGCGCGTCAGTATCTCGACACCGCCGACCCGACCTACCGCCTTCTCTACAAACGCGAAGCCGCGGCCCTCGGTTCGGTCGAGAACCGCATCGCTCACGTCGGCGATGCTGGCGCCAATACCGACGAGTTGGATACGCTGAAGGAAGCGATCCGCTGGGCAGACACGCTACGCGACGAACAGCGCGCAGCGATCACCGCGTTCGATGGCGGCGATGAGAAGAAGGCGCGTGCCCTCGTGTTCGGCGCAGAATATGAGCGCGAGCTCGACCGCACTCGTTCCATGATCGAGCGTTTTCAGTACCGGCTGGACCAGCGTACCGAGGCGCAGGTTGCCGCGGCTACCCAGGCCGCACGTGCTTGGAAGAACGTATCCGAGGCGGCCCTTGCCGTCACCGCTCTGCTCTTCTTGTTCGTCCTCTATTTCGTATTCCGGCAGCGCGTGCTGAAGCCGGTCATCCGCCTCAGCGACGTGGTGAATCGGCTTGCGGCGCAGGATTTTGCCGTCGAGCCGCTGAATTTGAGCCAGATCGACGAGATCGGCGACATGGCACAGGCCATTCAGATATTCCGGGAGAACGGCCTCGAACGCCAGCGTCTGCAGGATGAACGGGATGCGGATCGCGCGCTGCGCGATCTTCTTTCGCGTATGACCCAGCGCATGCAGGGCTGCGATACACTTCGCGACCTGGAGGAGATCGCACGGCGCTTCATTCCGGAAGTCGTCCCCGATCTCGCCGGCCGGCTTTACCTCGTCGATGCAAAACGCAACGCGGTCGTCGAAGCCTGTAGCTGGCTCGCTCCACGCTATTCGCAGCGGGAATTCGCGCCCGCCGCGTGCTGGGCGTTACGGCGCGGCTTGCCGCATCGTCCCGCCGGCGCGGCGATCGACGTCCCGTGCGATCATCTCGACATCCAGGACGAGCTGGCATTCGATACATTGTGCCTGCCGCTGAGCGCTCACGGCGAGACGTTTGGCCTTCTCTATTTCGAGCGGAAACCCGAGACGTCCGATGTACCGTCGACGCCGGAAACATACCTGACCATGCTCGCCGAGAATATCGGTCTGGCACTCGCCAATCTCCGCTTGCGTGAGCAGTTGCGGGCGATGGCCATGGGCGACGCGCTTACCGGTCTTGCCAATCGCCGCCAGCTCGACGCGACACTCGAAGATGTGCTGGCCGATGGTGCGCATGCAAAGCAACCGGTCAGCTGCCTGATGGTCGATGTCGATCACTTCAAGCGGTTCAACGACAGCTTCGGCCATGATGCCGGCGATGCGGTGCTGCGCGAAGTCGGCGCTGTGCTTCGTGGCGCGGTGCGTGAGAAGGAGTTGGCTTTTCGCTATGGCGGCGAGGAATTCCTGCTCTTGCTCCCTGGGCTCGACGCCGAGCAGGCAGCGGCGCGCGCCGAGGAAATTCGCGAACGCATCGCCGGCCTTTGCCTGATCCATGAGGGCGTCACGCTTGGACCGGTAAGCGCATCTGCGGGCATAGCGACCGCGCCGGTTCACTGCCCCATCGATCGGCTAGTGCAGGCCGCCGATGCTGCCTTGCTACGGGCCAAGGCACGCGGGCGGGACAGGGTTGAAGTTGCGACCGTGCGCGGTAGCCGAAGTGCGGCTTAACAACCTGACCGTGTAACTCGCGTCAATTGACACGCGGGTAGTCGTTGGCGGGACCTGCCGCGGCTACGCTCGCGGATAGGCGCGCGGTCTCTTTCTTTCCGGCTACCTATGAGGCGCAGTTGACCTGCCAACTTGGCGCGAATTCGGTCGGCGGCCTAACATAAACGAATGGCGGTTTTCAGCCCGTGCGATTTGAAGTTTCTACGACCGAGATTAGGGGCGTTCCTGTCATCAGTCATCGGTCTGCTTTGGCTTGGGTTTAAGGTCCTGTATTTCCCCGCCATTGCGAAGGATCGATGCCTCATACACCTTGGAGGCACCCCAGTCGTAGAATGCGAAGTCGAGTTGTTCCGGGCCCAGGCGCCAAAGCGACAGACCCGATTGCGACATGACGAAGCGGGTACCCTCGACTTGGTTGACGGGCCGAACGGTCGAGCCGCAGCCGGTCGCGATGAAGTGCATCCCGGATTTATAGATATGTTGCATGTCGTGATCGTGACCACAGACATAGGCCTGCACGCCGTGCCGTTGCAGGATCGGAAGAAGATTGAGGATCAAGTCCGGACCGTTGCCGTGCTGGCCCCCGGAGAAGATCGGATGATGGCCAAAGACCAGTTTCCAATCCGCTTTCGACTGGCCCAATGCCTTGTCCAGCCAGCTATATTGCGCATCCGCATTCTGGTCGTGCACCCGATGCTCAGCTGTCGCCGCAGGCTCCTTGCGGTATCCCGAGACCAGCGGCGAGGTGTCGATCATGAAGATATCGGCATTGGGCACGCCGATGCTCGCCCCTGAAATGACATAATATCGGCCTGGCATGGTCCAGCGCGAACTCTTGCGCGAATAATCGATCTGCGCCTGCGGATTGCCCTTATAATCATGATTACCGAGAAGGGCGTACCAGCGGCGCTGGAGTGAGGGCGCTGTGTAGACGTCCTCGAACGATTGCTTCCAAAGCGGATCGTCGACCGACTGGACCCCCGCATTGTAGAAATTGTCGCCAAGCGCGAGCGTGAAACGGCTGTCGATCTGCGTGGCAAGCCGGCCCATCTCGTCCGCCACGCCGCGCTGATGTGGCTCGCCGCGGCGACCCCAGTCGCCGATGGCGAGGAAGCTGATGGCGCTGGTGGGTTGCGCTTTGAGACTGCCGAACGGCGCCGCAGCGGCGGCTGCGGCGATACCGCCCAAAAGGGCGCGGCGATTGGTCTGCATAATCATGGATCAGCCCTCAGAATTTGAACTTGATGCCGCCCTCGAAGGTGCCGTCGTAGAATTCACGCTGGATCGGACGATCGGGACTGCCTTCGTAGATGCGCAGCGCCTCGTTGGTGAGGTTCTTCGCGTTGAAATAGACCCGCACGTTGCGGGTCAGGCCGATCGACGAGGTGAAGTCGAGCGTGGTGCGCGGGCTCTGGAAGACGTCGAGCGCGGGTGTATCGCCGATACCGAACAGGTTCGTGCCGACATATTGCGCCGACAGCCGGAGCTGGACGCCATGCGCCTCGTAATAGACCGCGGCGTTCCAGGTCCATTTCGAGGTCGCCGGCAACTGCCTTTTTTCGCCGCTGCGGAGTTCGACCTGGCTGTCGACATAAGTGACGTTGGCGCCGACCCCGATCCCGTCGAACGGCGCCGGCAGAAAGGCGAAGCGCTGGTCATAGGCGGCTTCGACGCCGCGAGCATACGCGGTCGGAATGTTCTCGAACGTGTCGAACTCGACCTTGGTCACGCCGGGAAAGTTGACCGGATCGGTGCCGAACGCTGTGCGCTTCGCGACGTAATTGCGCAATTCCTTGTCGAACGCGCCGAGCGACAGAATGCCCGAATGCGGCAGGTATTTCTCGATCGAGAGATCGAAATTGTTGCCGGTGGTCGGCTTCAGGTCCGGGTTGCCGCGCGTGATGATCTCGTTGTCATGGTCGATCGTGATCGGCGCGGCGACCTGAGAGAAGCCGGGCCGGCCAATGCCAGTCGAATAGGTGGCGCGGATCACCAGGGTCGGGTCGAGCGAATAGCGCAGCTGCACCGTCGGGAAGACGTTGGTGTAATCGCGCCTGCGCGTGACGGGATCTGGGCTGAGCAGGTTGCCGTCGGCGTCGAAGCTATAGCTCTGGTACGTCGCCTTGGTATGTTCGACGCGCACGCCGACGACCCCGCCGAGCTTGCCGGCGTCGAGCGTGTACATCGCATAGCCCGCATAAATGTCCTCCCTGGCCCGGAAATAGCCACCGAGGTCGGGGGTGAAGGCGGACGGCGACGAATTCGCCGCCAGCGCCTCGATCCCCTTTTCGTCGATCTGCGGCCCATTGCTATAGCGATCGCCGTAGAAGTCGGTGATCGCCGACCCGAGCAGCGCGCCGGCCGTGGTCGGCGCCAGCGTGAAGCTTTGGTTGAACGGGGTATCAGTCTTGGTTCGCAGCCGCACCTGGCCGCCGAATTGTAACCGGTCGTTGGATCCGATCCAATGCGTGTCGAGCGCGCCGTTGGCGGCGTAGGACCATTCGTGGTCGTCGGCCTTTTCCTTTGTGTTGCTCAGCTTGGCCAGCTTGTAGAGCGACGCGTTGTTGGGATCGGTCGCGCCGCCGACGATCGCCAGCGCCGGAAAGTCCGGGTTGCTATTATCGTAGCTGAACGGAACGTTCTTCGGCCCGTTGAAGGTCGTGCCGTAATTGCGGCCGACACTGAATGTCGCCTTCGAATAAGCCGCGTGATAGTCGAGCGTGAACGCGCCGAACCGGTCCTTGCCGCCGATCACATAGACCTGGTTGCGGTGCGTCTCCTCCTCGTCAGTACCCTTGATCGTTATCGCCGTCGTGGTCGCATAGCCGGCTGGATTGGTCGGATCGATGCTGAGTGTGTCCGCCTGCTTGGTGTTGTCGTCGAATTCGCCGAGCTTGTCGTAGGTAAGACGGTTCTTGAGCACGGATTCGACATAGCCGGCAACCGATGCGCGCAGATAATATTGGTGATTCTCGTTGGGCGTGTAAGCGAACTCGCCTCCATAGCCGAAACGGCGACGGTGATAGTCGTAGCGCCGCAACTGGTAATCGGCGACGGCCTTGTTCACTTGACCTGCCGAAAACGCCGGCCCCGCCGCCGAGGTCAGGCCGGGTTCGTCGACATAATCCTCCTCGATATCGTCGAAGCCGCGGCGATCCTCGCGCCACGAGCCGGTCAGCACGATCGAGAAGGGCTTGTTCGCCCCGCCGAAGCGTCCGCCGACCGCGAGGTCGAGATTGAGCGGCCCGCCATGGCGGTGCTCGGGCTCATAGCCATAGCCGATCGCGCCGTCGGCGAAGGGGTGCGTCACGTTGGCCGCCGAGCGCGGCGTCAGTTCGATAGAGCCGCCCAACCCTTCGGCATCGTGGTTGGGCATGCCGGTCTTGGTGACGATGAAGCCGTCGATCGCGCCGGTCGGAATGGTGTCGAACTCGACCGCGCGGCCGCTGCCGAAGACGGTGCCTCCAGGATTGGTGTTGAGCAGCACCACACCGCCATAGGTGGCACCGTTGAGATTGCCGTCAATGCCGCGGATGTTGACGAAACGTCCCTCGCCGGTGTCGCTCGATAGTGAAATGCCGGGCACACGGCTGAGCGCCTCGGCGGCGTTGAAATCAGGATATTTGGCGATGCTCTCCGCCGATTGGACTTCGACGATGTTGAGAGCGTTCTTCTTGACCTCGCGCGCCTTCTCCTGATCGCGCGGCGCGGTGATGACGATATCGTTCGGGGCAGGCGCATTCTGATCGGCGTCGCTCTTTCCGTCTTTTTCCGCCTCTGCCGCATAGGCCGGCGCGGAACCGCACGCGAGCACCGCGCTGGTCGCCAGCAGGATCGCCAATTTCCTCATGATCGTGAGCCCCTTCAACCGAAAGACCGACGGTCCGCGCGAGCGCTCGCCTGTCGCTGTGCGGCCGGTGAGCCGGGATTGTGACGCTTGGGGGACTCACGATCTGGGTTGGCGTCTTTTAATGTCTGTGTCGCTTCCGGACTCGCCGCTCAACGCGATGTGACGACCAGAATGTGGAATGTACCCGGCTTCGGCTGTGGCTTGCCGCCCGGCGTCGCCGGCGGCGCGAGATCCGCGGTCGGAAGGTAGATGGCGCCGGTATCGGAATCGAGCGCCGCGGTTCGCGCACCCGGCTCGGTGGGAATCGAGCGGATGACGCGCGCGCCGCCATCCAGCGCGATTTGCACCAATGTACCGTCGCCGCCGCACGGAATGAACGCGACGCGACGCCGGGTGTCGACGACCACCGTGTCGGGGCCGGCGCCAATGTCGAGCAAGCCGACCAGGCGATGATGGCGGACATCGATGATCGCGGCCTTGTGATTGGCGCAAGCACTGATCGCCTGTCCCGTCGCCGGGTCGAATGCGAGGCCGGTCGGCCCCTCGCAGCCGGTCAGCACCAGCGCCGGGCCGGCCTTGCCGGTGCGGAGGTCGGCCGTCTCGACCTCGCTCAAATCTTCATTGTTGACGATCAGCGTGTTGCCGTCATGCGTTGCCGCCTCAAGACCCGGCTTCAGGGTGATCGTTCCCGTCACCTTGCGGGCGACCGGATCGACCAGCGAGATCGTGCCCCCTTTCGCATTGACGACGACCAGGCGCTGGAGGGAGGCGTCATAATAAGCCGCGTCGGGATCATTGCCCACCGGCACCCTGGCCAATTCCTTTCCCGTTTCGGTGTCGAACAAGCGGACGGTATTGTCCCGTGCGCTCGTGACCGCGAGCAGGTGTCGGTTCGGGATCGGCACCGCGGCGTGTCCTTTGGCGATACCGGAGAACGGCGCCTTGGCGGTGTTCCGCACGACATCGGCCGCCACGACGATGTCGCCGTGCGTGACATAGACCTGCTTTGTCGCCGAATCGATCGCGGCATAATCCCAGCCGCCATCGCCGGGCGCAGCGATCCGGCCAGTGACTGCATAGTTGCCGCCGCGGTCAGCGGCTGGGGCGGCGGACGCCGCGAGCAACGTTGCTGCGAGAAGCAGGGAGTTTGACAATTGCCGAGGCATGACCGGTTCCTCAATTGGTGGTTGGACCGCGCGAGTTGCCGCGCTTTCGGGGAGCCCGCCAAGGCCGTGGGCAGGACATTGGGAACTTTCAATCCCTATGACGGCCGGGAGTCGCCCGAACCGAGCTTCCGCCCAACTCCGCTCTGGACGGCGAGGGTTGCACAGCGGCATCTACGGACCATGCGAATTCTTCTGGTCGAGGACGACATCCAGACGGCGCTGTTGATCGAGAGCGGGCTCGCCCGCTCTCACACAATAGTGCATGTCGCGTGCGGCGCGGAGGCCATCGCTTCCGCGCGCTCCGGCGAATTCGACGTCGCCATTCTCGATCGGATGCTGCCCGATATCGATGGCCTCGCGGTTCTCGACGCCTGGCGCTCGCTCGACATCCGGATACCGGTATTGATGTTGACCGCGCTCGGGACGGTGGCGGATCGCGTCAGCGGCCTTGAGGGCGGGGCCGACGACTATCTCGTGAAGCCGTTCGCGATGGACGAGTTGCTGGCCCGGATCGCAGCGCTCAACCGGCGCTCGATCCGCGACGATCCGCCGACGCACTATCGGGTCGGCGACCTGTCGCTCGACCTACTGCCGCGGCGGGTCAAACGAGGGGGCCGCGACGTGCATCTGCAACCACGCGAATTCGATCTCCTCTATCAGCTGATGCGCAACCCTGGACAGGCGGTGACGCGCAAGATGTTCCTAGCCAGCGTCTGGGGCATCCATTTCGACCCGAACACCAATATCGTCGACAGCCATATCAGTCGCCTGCGCGCCAAGCTCCGGCATGGCGGCAGCGATCCAATCGAGACGCTGCAGGGCGTGGGGTATCGGTTGCGCGTCGATGCGTGAGTTGTGGCGGAGCGCCGCCTATCGCCTGGCCTTCGGCTATACCGCTCTCTGCGCCGTGGCGGTTCTGGCGACCGGCTTCGCTGTCTATTACGCCGCGAGCGCCATGGTGTGGCGCGATTTCGATCATGCGATCACCGAAGAAGTGACCGGGCTCAAGCGCGAATATGGCGAAGGCGGGCTGCCCGACCTGATGGACGCGCTCACCCGCCATGCGCGCCGTCCCGGTAACCCCTATCGTTATGCGCTGTTCGACCGCGGCGGCGGCGTGGTGGTGAGACAATCGTCACTGCCGGACGCGGTGCCCGGCTGGAGTGAAGCGAGGCTGGAGCCATCGGGGCAACCATCCTGGCATGCACGGTTCTTCGCCGAGCGCCTCCCCGATGGCGAAACGTTGATCGTGGCGGGGGACACGAGCGAGCTCGACCGCTTGCGCGACAGGCTGTTCGGCGCCCTTGCCATCGGCTTCATCATCATTCTGGGGCTCGGCGCGGCCGGCACGATCTTGTTCGGCCGCCATTTGCGACGACGGCTGGAGACCATCTCGACGACGGCCGAGGCGATCATGGCTGGAGATTTACGGCAGCGCGTATCGGTCGGCCCCTCGGGTGACGAATTCGACCGCGCAGGGGCGTCGCTCAACGCGATGCTTGACCGCATCGCACAACTGGTCGAGAATCTGCGTCAGGTCTCAAGCGACGTCGCCCACGATTTGCGGACGCCGCTGCAGCGCCTGCGCAGCGCCATCGAAAACGGGTTGAGCGGGACGCAGGACATCGTGCCGCTTCGCGATGCTCTTGAGCTCGCGCTTGGACAGAGCGATGCGATGCTTGCGCTGTTCGAGGCCATCTTGCGTATCTGCGAGGTGGAGACGAGCGGCCTCCGAGACCGGTTCGAACCGGTCGACATCGCGGCGCTGGTGCGGCGGGTCTGCGAAATGTACGGACCGGCGATCGAGGATGGCGGCAGGACGCTCGCTTGCGACAGCGAAGGTGCCGTGCTGGTGCTGGGTGATCGCGAACTGCTCATCCAGATGACGACGAATCTCCTCGATAATGCGCTCCTCCACACCCCCGAAGGCACCGAAGTTACGGTAAGCACGCAGCACGGCGGCGCATGCGCCCGATTGATCATCGCGGATACCGGTCCAGGCGTACCGGAACGGGATCGCGATCGCATTACGCAGCGCTTCGTCCGCCTTGACCGAGCCCGCACGACCACCGGGCACGGTCTCGGCCTCAACCTCGTAGCGGCAATAACTGCGGCTCATCATGGCCAGCTGGTGATCGAGGACAATTATCCCGGTTTGCGAGCGACTATTTCCTTGCCGATCGTCGACGAAGCAAGCCGGGTCGTTTCGTCGGGGTCCACGTCTTGCATAACCATGAACATCGTCGATCCACCGCAAGGCTCACAGGAACAAGGGTGACACATCGCAGATGGCGGAGCCATCTGCATGCGTGAGGGCGCACCCCATCGTCTGGTAAGAGCGAAGGCGTTCAAGCCTCTCAGGTGAATCAAGCGGGCGGCACCGAATCGATATCGTGAAGGGACTGGGATACCATCGACCTAGCGTCTATCATTGTCGACCTGATCGTAAGCAGCCTGGATATCCGCGGGTGGGTCCTCGTCGCCTGCTTCCGGCAGATCGCGATGCTTCAGGATGGCCCAACGCTCTAGCCAGTCTGTCCCCTCTTTGTCCGCAATAGTGTCGGGAGTGCGATAGGCTGGGTCGCGCATCGCCCGATCCAGACTGACGGGACGGAGACGAAAGCGCCGGAACAAGGCAGCGAGGTCGTCGATCGAGTCCGCGTTGAGCCGGGTGCAATGCAACAGCATGACCTGGGCGATGTCACGCCTGAACAACACGCGTCCGCTCCGGATCGACCACTCGATCCTGCGCGCGGTGTAGGCCAGATATTCGGCCTTGATCCGCCGTTGGCGCGCAACGTCCTTCCGCGCGATCGCATCGTCATAAGGTTCTGCAAACTCCCAGTCGTCGGCATCGATCGTAACCGGGGCGATGCGGTAGCCGTGCGTGGAAAGCCAGCCGTCGATCGTTCGCTTCACCGACGCGGGAAAACCGGTTTCGAGGTAGGGATGCCGGAACCAGCGCAGCCGCCGGCCGTACGGACGAAGAAGGCCGGTGGTGACCGGCTCGCCGCGAACGATGTCGGCTATATAGGCCTCCGCGCCGAGCGCGTTGGGGGATTCGTGCGAATATGTGTGGTTCCCGAGGTCTATGCCGGCATCGAGCCAGCGCTGGAGATTGGCGATTTGCCGGTCGCGCTGCAGCTCATCAAGTTTGCCTTCATTGACGAACCCCGTCGCGGGGAAGTGATGTCGCTTCAGCCCCCGCAGGATCATGAGGTTCAGATAATCGACATATGCTTGGTCGTTGAGAATGGTCAGCGCCGGCAGGTCGTCGAACGTCAGCGCGATCCTGGCTTCGTGTGGCCGGGCGGCGACAGGTTGGCTGACCAGCAGGAAGGTGATCGCCCACATCGTCCTGAATGCCGATGTCAGCGCGACTAACCCGCATCCACCGTGGCGCTCTCCACGACCGCCTGCCCTCGAGTTCAGCGGTCGACGAGAGCGATCGCCCGCCATTTGCTCCCGCGCCGACGCGTCAGTTCGACCCCGCAACGCCCGCAATGGCTCATCTCGAATCCGGAACCTGACGCTGAATTGCCCCAGCTTATACGAGTCGGGTCCGGCACGTGTAGGCCGAACGAACAGAGAAGCTTGTCGATTGCCATCGGATGTCCGATCGGATGTACCGGCGCCCTTATATCCCAAGATATAGCCTCGTAATTACTCGATTCGAACAAGTTGAGAAACCGGCAATGCTGGACATACGACGGTTCAACAATCCCAGGCCGGCATCATTCATTGTGTCGCAGCAATTCCTTGTCGAGCGCCGCTGTTACCCATTTCTTCGACAGCCCGACCAACTGCGCATAGGCTCGTGCCAGGGCGATCGACGTGTCCCGCGACGGCAGCCGGGCAAAGTCCGACCTCTCGAGTGCGTCGACCGTCTCGCGATCGGCGCCGATCTGCCCGGCGACATCGTCCAGGGACAGCCCCACCCTCAGTCGCCCGCGCCATAATGCTTCGCCGACCTGGATCGATATCGCCCAGGCGGGCCGCTGTGCGCCGTCCGCCGCGTCGGACTCCGTCACCAACATGCGCCTGCAGGCTCGGCGGGAAGGGTCGACCGATAATATCGCATCATCAAACCGGTCACGGCGTCAATCCAACGGAGAAAAGCCGAAGCCGCGCAGATATTGCATCTTGATCGCGACGACGGTGACGCCCGGTCCTGCAGTGACCACGGCCTGATCCAGCCTGGGCTTGCTGCGGCCCAATGACTGGTTGGCCGGCACCCCCGCCCCGTCGCTCCAGAAGGAGAATTTGTCGCGCTCGACACGGTTATGGCGAAGCATCAGCGCGTAGCGGCCCGGGCGTGGTACGCGGACGCAGATTTCGACGCTGCCGGCCGCCGGCAGCCGTGAGCGCATGCGGCGGAAGGTTTTGCCTTGAGCCAGCAGGTCGGTATCAGGGCTGAGGAAGTCGTCCGGCGTCGCGGGATAGAGTTCCAGCCACAATTCCCCGCGCCGATCCTTCAGCCCCTGGACATTGACCTGGATGGCCGGACCGCGACCGGCCCTGCACTGCTCCGCGTCCTGCCCGATCTGTTCGGCACCGGCCGAGGAGGCATAGATGGAGAGGAAGGAAAGGCCGGCAACGAATATGGTCAGGCGCATCAAATCCGGTCCGGATGATAAGGAAGTCGATAACCAGACGTTGCCGACTGGCCCGACCCGCACCCGTCCGCGGCATCTTTCATCGCAATTGCGGACGATCGCGGCGACGATAGACAAGCAAATGCTCGTCCTCTCGCGGTACCGACAGGATGAGGCGGTAGTCCTGCGCCAATGCGGCCGTAACGACGCCCAGGCTGTCGCGGTTCCACGGCGCCAGTGGACGATCCAACGTCACGACCACCGGCGGACGACCCGCCATGATGCGCCGCACTTCGGCCGCCTCGTCGATCCCGGTCGCCCCCTGTTCCGGCTCGTAAGCGAGCGTCGAAGGGAAAGCATAAGCGGTCGGCAGGCAGGCGCGCGCGAGATGATAAAGGATCGAGTCGCCCGCGAAGACATAGGGACATTCGTCACCGTCGTTCGCGGCCATTGCCTGGGCGACGCGATAGGCCGACCCGCGGTCGTCGGGTTCGGTGGCGAGGTGGAAAACGAACAATATCGCACCGATCACGGCGGTGCCCGCGAGGGCAGCTCGCCAGCGTCCCAACACCGGCGCCGCGATCATCGTCAGCGGCACCATCAGCGGCAGGGCATAATGATCGAAGAACGCGCCGATCATCGCGAACGCGACCAGCGCAGCGGCAAGCCAGCCGAAAGCGAGCAGCGTTTCGCTCCCTCGCGGCCGTGCTCGCCACGCGACGACCGTACATATGATGAAGGGCGACAATTGCACTGTCGTGCCCGTCAGGCGCGCCGTGATCTTTGCCGCGGGATATCCCTTGCGCAATGCGACCGAGGCGAAATTGGCGAACCAGAATGCCTGAAAGTTGGCCGGGCCGCGCGCGTAATAGCTCGCGACGATCGCCGCGGTCGGCGCAATACCGAGCGCGGCCCAAATCGCGCTTGCGCCGGCCATCGCCGCCCAACTCGTGCCGGCGCGGCGCAGGAACCAAAGATGCGCGAGCCCGAAGAACGCCCCTTCCACGACTGGCGTGTACTTGGTCTGGATCGCCAGACCGGCAAACAGGCAGGCAGCGCAGCCGCTGGCCATGATCGCCTGCCGATCGGTGCGCCGGGCGAGCTCGGGCAGCCGCAATGTCAGCAATCCCGCCCCGGCCATGAACAGATTGTAGAAGACCGGTGATTGCCCCCCGCGGCCGCTGAGCAGCGAGAGCCACAGGATATAGGCCGCGCCGGCCGCCGCGGCGCCTGCCCGACTTGCCCCGAGCCGCATGCCGCCGCGCGCGACGAGCGACGCGGTGGCCGCGGCAAACAAGGTCGCAATCAACTGATAGGCCAGGATGCCGTCGCCGGGGAGCAGGCGGATCGCCGCGAAGATCAGAAACAGTCCGACCGGCTTCCTGTCCCATATATCGACATAGGGCAGCGCACCGTGCAGCATATGGTCGCCGACCAGCAGGTAATATTGCTCGTCGACATGGATGATCGGGTTGCCGAAATCGCGCGCCCGGATCGCGGCCGCCAACGCCAGAAACAGCGCGAACATGCCGATCCGCGGCAGACGTGCCGGCGCGATGCCTTCCGATCGATCGATGAATGCCGCGGTCGCCACGGCCGATCCATCTAGGCGGCAGGGACGGCGGCGTCATGCGACATATTTTTCGCGATCCCGGTGCGGGATCGCACGAGCATGTCGTCCGGCAATCGCCGTCCGCGGGTGCGGCCAACGGTGAATCCCGGGTAAATTTTTTTTCGCATCATTCGGTGCGGATCGTCCGCAGGCGTGTCGTCACTGAATGTGGGGCAAAGGAAGGCGGCGCCGACACGATGACGGGCGAACCCGCGGGAGGGCGGATCGCCGCTGCGTCTCGTCCGGTCGCCGTCTTCTACCCCACCCCGCTTCCATGGACGGCCAGCAATGTATCTTGATCTCGATCCGGTCAGCACCCGCCATATGCCCCGGCTCGACGACCGGAATCAGCGCACCTGGAGCATATTGCTGCCCTTCTTCAATGAGCGCGACTATCTTGCCGCGACGATCGCCAGCCTGGCCCGGCAAACGGGACCGATGACGTTGATCCTGATCGATAACGGATCGACCGACGACAGCGCGGCGATCGCCCGCGCCGCGTGCCGGGATCATGGTGCCGATTATCTGCTGATCACGGAGCCCAGGCCGGGCAAGGTCGCGGCGTTGCGCACCGGCCTCGGCTGGGTACGCACGCCATTGGTTGCGACCTGCGATGCCGACACGCTCTACCCACCGCACTATCTCGCCACGGCCGAGGCGATCCTGGCCAAACCCGGCCGTGTCGCCGCGGGTGCCTATTTCGTCGCGCCCGGCGTCGACAACGGAACGCTCCGTGCCACGGCGCGCTTGTTCCTGACCGTCGCACGCCTGCTGCCGCACCAGTCGCATGCCGGCGGCGCCGGTCAGGCATTCCGGACGTCCGCGTTGCGCGCCGCTGGCGGGTTCGATCCCGATCGCTGGAATTACGTGCTCGAGGATCACGAGATCATCCATCGCGTGATGCGCGCCGGGACGATGGGATATGCGCAGGATCTCTGGTGCGCCCCGTCGCCGCGCGAGCGCGACCGCGACTCGATCCGTTGGACATTGTTCGAGCGGCTGGTCTATTCGGCCGCGGCGCCTCGGGCCGGCGACTGGTTCTTCTATTCATTCCTGGCCGCGCGGCTGCGGCGGCGGCGCCTGCTCAGCAACCGGATCCGCGAACGGCGATATCAACATCTCGAAGGACCGGCATTTGCCTCGCCTCATCCTGTGTTCTGACGATTTCGCATTTTCGCGCGGTGTCAGCGAGACGATTGCCGGCCTTGCATCGACAGGAAAGATCAACGCCATCAGCTGCATGGCGGTGATGCCCGGTTGGACCACCGACAGCGCGCTGCTCGATGGGCTGCCCGACCATGTCCAGATCGGCCTGCATTTGACGCTGACCGAGGAGGTTCCGCTGACACGGATACCGCGGCTGGCGCCCGCCGGCCGGTTGCCGGCGATCAACCCGCTCGGTCGGATGGCGGCGCGCGGCCGGATACCGCTCGACGAGGCGGCGGCGGAGATCGCGGCACAGTTCGATGCCTTCATCGCCGCGCTCGGCCGGCCGCCGGCCTTTGTCGACGGCCATCAGCACGCGCATGCGCTTCCAGGCATCCGCGATATCGTCCTGGCGGAAACCGCGTTGCGGGCGCCCGGGGCATGGATCCGCGATTGCACCGACCGGTTGACGGCGATGCTGGCGCGCCCCTTTGCCGGCAAGGCGATCGGCAGCGCCTGGCATTCGCGCGGGCTGCGCCGCGCCGCGGCCGCGGCCGGGCTTGCCACCAATGACAGCTTTGCCGGTCATTATGACTTTGCCGGCGACTATCGGACCCTCTTCCCCCGCTTCCTGCGCAAGCCAGGCGGAATACATCTGGTGATGTGCCACCCCGGCGCGGGCTCGCGACCCGGCGATGCGATCGCCGCGGCGAGGTCGCGCGAAGCCGAAGCCTTGCGCAATTGGTCGATCGCCGACATGGCGGCGATTGGAGGTCTGGCGTTCCCTGCCTGACCGAGGACGCGACGACAGTGGCAGACGGCGGTCTCAAGGCCATTTTCCTTGCGCAACGTCCGACGCTGCTCCGTCTGCTGGTCGCGCGGCTCGGCAATCGCGAGGATGCCGAGGATGTGCTCCAGGACATGTGGCTGCGGATCGACCGGCTTACCGATCAGCCGGTCGCCCAGCCGGCGGCATTCCTCTACCGCATCGCGGCCAATCTCGCGACCGATCGCCGGATCGCGACCGGCCGCCGCGGCGCGCGCGATGCCGTCTGGGTCGACAGCCAGCCGCACGCCGACGAACTGCCCGATGCCGAACGGAGGCTGATGGCGCAGCACCAATGGCAACAGGTCGAAGGTGCCATTGCCGACATGCCCGAGCGTATGGCGATCGCTTTGCGCATGTTCCGGCTGGAGGAGCAGTCACAACGCGCGATCGCCGAGCATCTCGGGATCAGTATCAGCGGCGTCGAAAAGCTGTTGCAGCGCGCATATCGCAAAATTCACGATCGGCTCAACCGATTTGCTGAGGATTCCGAAGCGGCGCGTCGTCAGCATGGGGAAAGGGGCACGGACCGTGCACGCTGAACAGTCGGATATCATCGATCAGGCAATCGGCTGGCATGTTCGCCTGGCCGATGCCGACGAGCATGGCTGGGCCGATTTCATCGCCTGGCTTGAAGCGAGCCCGGCGCACGCCACGGCCTATGACGCGATCGCAAAGGACGATCGCCTGATCGATGGGAAGCATTTCCCCGCGCCCATGCCGGCCGCCGGCAACGACAACAGCCCTGGCCGCCTTCGCTGGTCGTGGTTGATCGCCGGCACGGCGGCAGCCGCGATGGGCGTCGCGATGCTGGCGCCGTCGCTGATCGCGCCGCGTTCCTCGCTTTATGTCGTGGCGACCAGGGCCGGCGAGCGCCGCACGGTTGCGCTGCAACCGGGCACCAGCATCGAATTGAGCGGCGGGACGGTGCTGCGCCTCGATCGCGCCAATCCACGCGTCGCAACGCTCGATCATGGCGAAGCGCTGTTCCATGTCAGCCACGACGCCGCGCACCCCTTCACGATGACCGTCGGCTCCATGACGATCCGCGATCTCGGGACCGTCTTCAACGTCGCCCGCGACGGCAAGGGCCTGACGATCGCCGTGGCCGAGGGATCGGTGCTGTTCCAGCCCGGCAGCAAGGCGCGGAGGCTTGGCGCCGGCGACGCGCTGGCGGTGCGCGACGACGGGCGTGATGTCATCGCCTCGAAGATCGCGCCCAATCTGGTCGGCGGCTGGCGGACCGGCACGTTGAGCTTCGACAATAAAAAGGTCGGCGACGTTATCGCGGCGCTCAAACGGCTATATGGGTTCAAGCTGGACCTGGACTCCGGCTTGTCCGAACGCCCCTTCACCGGCATGGTCCGCTTCACTGGGGTCGCCGATCGGGATGTCCCGCATCTGGCGGAAATGATCGGGGCGACGTGGCGGCGTGACGGCGAGCGATGGATCCTGTCCGACGGGGCATCGGCCCCGCGCTAACGCGCGCCTACGCAGCCGGCCCGGCTTCGGCCTCGCAGCATTCCTGTTTTTACTAGCGGCTTGCTTGCCACGAACGGCGCTAGCCCGTGACACCGCGATTTCGATCCCCCCGACGACGCTCGACATCGCCTTGATGACTCTCGCCCGTGAGGCGGGAGTAGAGATCACCAGCACCGAAGCAGGGCTGCGAACGGTCCGTACCGGACCAGTCCTGGGAAGTATGTCAGTGCGCAAGGCGCTCGACCGTCTCCTCTCCGATACCGGTTATCGCGCGATCGCGGTGGCCCGCGGCTATCGCGTCGTGCGGGCGCCCGTTCGCGCGGCACCGCGCAAAGCGAAACCGATCGCGACGCCGCCGCCCTCCCCTCGCGAGCCCGACATTGTCGTGACCGCCAGCAAGCAGCGCGTGTCGCTGTTGCGTTATCCCGGGAGCCTGATGGTGATCGATGCGCAGCAATCGCCGCCAGCGGCAGCAGGAACGATCACCGATCTCGCGCCCGGCACCCCCATCCTGCAAAGCACGCAACTGGGCGCCGGACGCAACAAGGTGTTCATCCGCGGCATCGCCGACAGCAGCTTCAGCGGCACCACCCAATCGCCGACCAGCATCTATCTCGACGATGTGCAATTGACCTATTCCGGACCCGATCCCGGTCTGCGGCTATACGATATGCGCCGGATCGAAATATTGGAGGGCGCGCAGGGCACGCTTTACGGTTCCGGCGCGATCGGGGGCGTGATCCGGCTGACGTCCAATCCCGTCGATCTGTCTGCCGTGGCGGGCGCGGTGTCGGGCGGCGTCACCGCGACCCAGGGAGGAAGCACCGGTTTCGATGTCGCCGGCATGGTCAACCTGCCGGTCCTGAAGGATCGGCTCGGGATCCGCGCGGTCGCCTATGACGTGCATGAGGGCGGCTATCTCGACGATGTCGGGCGCGGCCTAAGGAACGTCAATCAGGGCGACACCTTTGGAGGAAGGCTGGCGCTGCGGATCGACGCGGCCGATGGCTGGCAGCTGGAGGCAAGCGGGGCTGGCCAATGGATCGACACGCGCGACGGCCAATATGCGGAAACCGCTGAGGGGCCATTGACGAGGCGCTCGCGTATCGCCCAGTCCTTCGACAACCGACTGCTATTCGGTCGCGTGACCGTCACCAAGGATTGGGACAGCGGGCTGCGGTTCTTTTCGGCGACAGGGATCGTCGGTTATCGATCGACCGACCAGTTCGACGCCACGCCGCGGCGCCCGCCAGGGTCGACGTCTCCGCCGGTCATCTATACCGCGAATCGCGACAAATGGCTGTTGAGCCAAGAGGCGCGCCTGTCGCGGTCGCTGCCGAACGGCAATTCCTGGGTCGCCGGGTTCACCCTGGTCAGGGACCAGGACATATTGTCGCGCGCCGCCGGCTCGCCGGGGAATCCGTTGGAGATCATCGGCGTGACCAACGTCACCAAGGCCGCCTCGGCCTTCGGCGAAGCGACGCTTGCGCTGCTGCCGGGCCTTTCGGTCACAGCGGGGGGGCGAGCCACGATGGCCCGAACCGACGGCGATCCTTCAGCCACACCGCGATCGGCGAAGTTCGTAAAAGGCCGACTGAGCCGGCGACTGGACCCGACACTGGCCTTTTCGTGGCAAGTCGCTCCGCACCTCGCATTGTTCACGCGGTTCCAGACCGGATACCGGACGGGCGGATTGGCCGTCGCCGCGGGCATGGGCAGGGTGGCCGACTACCGCTCCGACACCATTACCGTCGGCGAAATCGGAATACGCAAGCTCCGCGACGGCGCGACCGGCCTTGCCTTTTCGGGCAGCGTTTCGGCCGCGTATTGGAGCAATATCCAAGCCGACCTGATCAACCGCCGCGGCCAGCCTTATACCGATAATATCGGAGACGCCCGGATCGAAGCAGCCGAGGGCGCGCTCGACTGGGTACCGATCGCCGGCCTGCATGCCGAGGCGTCGTTCCTGTTCACCGACAACGAAGTCTCTGGCCCCATCGCTGATCTATCGACCGACAACAACCGCCGCCTGCCGGAAACCCCACCATTTGCCGGGCATTGGGGCTTGTCCTACGAATGGACCATGCGCGGCGTTGCGCCCTGGATCGGATTCAACGCCGATTATGTCGGCCGGTCCGTTCTCGGCACGGGCGATCTCCTCGACGTGAGCCAGGGAAATTACTGGCTGCTGGGACTGTCGGCCGGTGTACGTCGCGGCGGCCTGCGCATCGACCTTGCGGTCGATAATCTGACCAACAGCAAGGCCAGTCGCTTCGCTTATGGCAACCCATTTTCCCTGACCTATCGCGACCAGACGACGCCATTGCGCCCGCGCAATGCGCGGCTTGGCATCGCGTTCGGCTGGTAGGCCAACAGTCAACCGATAACCGGCGCCAGGGCAACGAGGGGAGAAGCATCCTCGACAATGAAGACATTTGCTTTCGCGGTCGCGGACAGCGAATCCCCGATGAACGAGGGAGAAATGGCCGATTGCGGCTGCGTCGGCTGGAGCGAGGCGGAGACCAGCGCGAGCTAGTTGGCCTTGGTCGCTGTCACGATGATGTCCGAGTCTTCGGCAATGCGTGCTGGGGAGGCTTGGTCTGGTCCGCCGAATTCGTCACCAAAGGATCGGCAATTGGCTGCGCGGGGGGTAACCGGGAGCCCGTAGCGAATGCCTGCGCGGTACTCAGGATACAGGCGACGCTGCCCGGCAAAACGGGCATCAGGCGCTCGGTGATTTCCCAATGTTTGCGTTTCAGCGCGGGTCGAACATTAACAGCTTGAGCGTCCCGGGCCGGACACGAGGACGGCCGCCTGATGCTGCCGGGGGGTCGGTATCGGCAGCGGCGACGAACAGCCGGCCGCTCGCCGGATCGACCGCCATCGTTCGCGCGCTGACTGCGGTCGCGATCGGTGCCATCGCCCGATAGCGGTCAGGCGAAACCTGCTGATAGACCGAAATTGTGCCATCTCGCCCGTTCGAACTGAACACGCGTTTGCGTTTGGAGTCGAACGCCACCGCGTCGCTGCCCAGGCCGATGGGCAGTTTCGTAACGACTTGGCCTGTCCGGATATCGACGACCATCATTGTCGCATTGACGCAGCCCATGAAGACCCGCCCATTAGCGCTGTCCAGCGCGAGGCCGTGCGGCTTGTCACAACCCGGCGTAGCCCAGCGCGCGACGACGGTATTGGAACGCGAGTCGACCTTGAGCAGATCGCCCTTCTCTTCACCGGCGGCATAGACCGATCCCTTGTCGTCGGAGGCGATGTATTCGACCTTTTCGCCGGCGGCGATCGTCGCGATCGGAGCACCGCTCCTGGCATCGATCACGCTGATCGTTCCCGGATCGCCATCGACCACGAAGACATGGCCGGTCGCTTTATCCAATACCATGCCATCGGCATCGTCGGCAGCCGCGATGCGGCGCGTGACCTTGAGTGATTTGAGGTCGAACGCCACGGCTTGGGCCGCCTCGCCGTCGTCGGTGAAGCCTTGGCCGGTCGCGATCGAAATCGCCACGCCGTGGGTCCCACCCGGCATCCCGCTGACTTCCCCCACGATATTTCCCGCCGCCGCGTCGACCACGGTAACGCGGTCGCCGTGCGCGACATAGACTTGGCCAGTGTCCGCGCTGAACACGACATAGTCCCAGCGGTCGGGCGCGCCGAGCGCGACGCTGTGCGCCAGGACATAATTCGCGGCGGGCGCTGCCGGCGCAGCACTCGCCAGCAAAAGGCTGGCCAGACCAGGAAATACATCTTCATACAGCAACCTCGCGCCAGAATGAGCCGTGCAATACCGCGCGAACCAAGCACTTGTCGCGCGCTCGCTGCTCTTTTCCGAAGAGATTGGGAAAAGACAATTAGCCCCGTTCCGGCCTGCGACGCCATCGGCGTTAACGCACATTGGGAAAACCGACATCTGCCGCCACGGCCGCTCAATCTATAGAATGGTAAGGAGCGGTGGCGGCCATTGTCGGCCGCGAGTTAGGAGTAACGACATGAAGAACCTCGCCCTCATTGCAGCGATTGCGCTGGTCGCAACAGTCAACCCGGCCGCGGCTGCCCGCAAGGCCGCGCCCAAGCTCAGCATGGCGCAGGCCCGCGCGATCGCGCTCAAGATCGCGCCCGGCCGGGTCAAGGACGCAGAGTATGAATATGAAGGGCATGGCTGGCGCTATTCATTCGACATCGCGCAAGGACCGCGTATCCACGAGATCGGAGTCGATGCGATGACCGGCGCGATCGTCGAGAATTCTTTCGAACGGCCCGGCGCGAAGGATTGATCCGACCGCATGCGTATTCTCCTCGCCGAAGACGATGCCGAGACCGCCGCGTTCATCGAGCGCGGGCTCGGCGAGCTTGGCCATGTCGTGACTCGAGTCGCCGGCGGGGAGAATGCGCTGCACCTGGGTGCAACGGAGACCTTCGATGCGATCGTGCTCGACCGCATGCTCCCGGGGATCGAGGGCCTCGACGTCTTGCGCCGCCTACGCGCCGCATCGGTGCGCGTACCGGTGCTGGTGCTGACCGCCAAGGGCGGCATCGCCGATCGCGTCGCCGGGCTCGATGCCGGGGCCGACGATTATCTGGTTAAGCCGTTTGCACTCGCCGAGCTCGCCGCACGGCTCAACGCGTTGCTGCGCCGGCCGCCGATCAGCGACGTGATCACGCGGCTGGCGGTCGGCGACATCGTTCTTGACGTGCTGCGCCGCGACGTGACCCGCGGCGGGCGTCCAGTTCATTTGCAGCCGCGCGAGTTCGCCCTGCTCGATTTACTGATGCGCAATGCCGGGCGCGTCGTGACGCGGACGATGTTCCTCGAACACGTCTGGGGATTTCATTTCGATCCGCAGACCAACATCGTTGAAAGTCATTTGAGCCGGCTGCGCTCGAAACTGCGCGAGGGGTTCGCCGACGACCCGATCGAGACGATCCGCGGCGCCGGATACCGAATGCGCGCCGATGGCTAGCCTGCTGAAGAGCGCCGCCTATCGCATCGCCTTCACTTATGCCGCGGCTTTCGCCGCGGCGATCCTGTTGCTGGGCATTGCAGTATATTTCGCCGCCGATGCCGAATTTCGCCAGCAACGCGACCATGCGATCGCGGTCGAAGCGGCCGACCTGTCGCGCGAGTCGGGCGGAACCGCAGACATCGCGCAGGAAATCGGTGAACGTGAGGCATCGAAAGCGGCGACGGACACTTTCGGCTATGCGCTGTTCGATCGTAGCGGGCGACGCGTCGCCGGGTCGCTCGATGCCCCACGCCCGCCGCCAGGCTTCAGCATGATCGTATTCCGCGACCCAAAGGAAGGCCCGGACGTCGCCCGTGCGCAAGCGGTCGATCTGGCCGACGGGGGCCGGCTCGTCGTCGCTGCCGATTCCGAAGCGATCGAGGCAATCGACCGGACCATTCTGACGCTGTTCGGTGTCGCGTTCGCTGTCATCGTGGTAATCGGCGCTGCTGGTGCGTTGATGTTCGGACAATATCTGCGCCGCCGCCTCGGCGCGATCAGCGACACCGCGCGCGCGATCGTTGCCGGCAATCCCGATCAACGCGTGCCGGTCGGGCCACGCAACGATGAATTTGACGCGGTCGCGCTCGCGATCAATGCAATGCTCGACCGCATCGCCGGGCTGATGCAGAATTTGCAGCAGGTGTCGAGCGACGTGGCGCATGATCTGCGCACCCCGCTGGTGCGATTGCGCAATCAGCTCGACCGCGTGGGTCATGACGACGGCGCCGCCCAGCGCGCGATTGAGCTTGCCGACGAACTGCTCAAGCTGTTCGGCTCGATCCTGCGGATTACCGAAGTCGAGGGCGGCGGCCTGGATCAAGGCTTCTCGCGCATCGACCTATCGGCGCTTGTCGAAGATGTCGGCGAGGGGTTCCTGCCAGCGATTCATGACGGCGGCCGCACGCTCGATTGGCTGATCGAACCGGCCATCGCGGTATCTGGAGATCGCCAACTGCTTGCGCAATCGATCGCCAATCTCCTCGACAACGCCAGCGTGCACACGCCCCCGGGTACCGCGATCCGGATGATGCTCGACGCCGACGATCGCTGGGCACGACTGTCGGTTGCTGACAACGGCCCCGGCGTGGCACCGGCCGATCGCGATGCCATTCTGCAGCGTTTTTTCCGCGCGGAGGCGAGCCGCACGACGCCAGGCAATGGTCTCGGCCTCAGCCTGGTCGCTGCGGTGGCGAGCGCGCACGGCGGTGAGGCGGTGGTAGCCAGCAGAGCGCCGGGCCTTAGCGTGACGATGGTACTGCCGAGGCTGCGATAGTCAGGCTAACGCGCTCGCAACGAAGAGCGAACTCAGCAAGGCTGGGCGCGGTGCCGCCAAACCTTTTAGCGATCAACGCAGGGATCGCATCGAGCTAGTCGCTGCCACTGGCCCGTCCGTGAATGGCGTCCACACCGCCGCCGGTTCCCAGCACCGAACCTTCGTTCCAGCCGCCGTGCCACAGCGGATCGACAACATTGAGAAAATACAATGAAGCACGAGAGCGCAGCGCTCGTAGGTTGGACCCCATAGCGAACCTGCGCCGGACGAGCGCGGCCGCGATACTATCGGCTTGTGCCGGTCGGCGAAGGAGGGGCACTTGCTTGCAGTTCGGCGCTCGCGCGGGATCATCGCCACCCATGATCGGCACGGTCGATGCCCGACATCCTGATCGTCGAGGACGATAACAAGACGGCTCGCGAGATTGCCGCGGCGCTGGCCGATAGCGGTATGGGATCCGGCCATGCCGGCACCGGCGTCGAGGCGATCGCCAAGGCGCGCTCGTCGCATTATGACGCGATCATCCTCGACCGTATGCTGCCCGGCGGGCTGAACGGGCTGGAGGTCTTGGCCGCACTGCGCGGCACGGGCGTCACCACGCCAGTGCTGTTCCTGAGCGCGCTCTCGGCGGTCAGCGACCGGGTGCGCGGGCTGCGTGCCGGCGGCGACGACTATCTGACCAAGCCGTTCGACTTCCTCGAACTGACCGCGCGGGTCGATGCGTTGGTTCGCCGACACGCCCAGGATGTACCGGTGCCGGAGGTCGAGCTAACCATCGGTGACCTGCATATAAACTTGTTGATGCGGACGGTGCGGCGCGCGGGCATCGAAATAGAGTTGCTGCCGCGCGAATATCAGTTGCTCGAGCACCTCGTGCGTAACGCCGGCAGTATCATGACACGAACAATGATCTTCGAGCAGGTATGGGGGTATCATCTCGACGAACGAACTAACGTCATCGACGTCCATATCGCCAAGCTGCGTCGCAAGCTGGAGGCCGGGGGCGGCCCGGCCATGATCGAGACCGTGCGCGGCGCAGGGTACCGCTTCGTTGCGGCTTAGCGAACTCCGCGGCGCGACCAGCTTTCGGCTGGCGCTGTGGTTCGCCGCCTTGTTCGGCTCGGCGTCGCTGCTGTTCGTGGCGACTATCTACATCAGCACCACCCATTATCTGTCCGGCAACCCGGACGAACGGATGCGCGCTGAGGCGGCAAGCTACGATAGCCGATCGCACAGGGTCACCGAATCGCTGATCGACCAGCACAGCGTCGCCGACCTGACCGGGCGGCGGCCGTTCGGGCTGTTCGATCCGCACGGGAATTGGCTCGCAGGCAACCTGCGCCAATTGCCGTCCCCACGGCCGGCGCTGGAGGAGTTTTTCGAAACGACCGTGAACACGACGCGCGAACACACGATCTACCGCTCAATTCTACACCGGCTGCCAAATGGCAATTTGGTTGTCGTGAGCCGCAATATCGAAGAACTGGGCAAGTTTCGCGAGAGGCTGCTCGACGTGACGCTCCTCGCGTTCGTCCTGATGATCGTGCTCGGTGTCTCCGGCGGGACGCTGGTCGGAATCGCTTCGCTGCGCCGGCTCGATCGGGTGACACAGGCGATCGAGGGCATCACGCGCGGCGATCTGGCTGGCCGATTGCCGACACGGGGCACCAACGATGACATAGACCGGCTGGCACGCGTGGTGAACTCGATGCTCGACCAGATCGAGCGCCTGATGGGTGAAGTGAAAGGAGTGTGCGACAGCATCGCTCACGATCTGCGCACACCGCTTACCCGCCTGCTGGCGGGGCTTGAACGCGCCAATCGACGTAACCTAACCGAAGCGGAACGTCGCGCCGAGATCGAGACGGCGATCGTCGAGGTCGGGGCGATGCTGTCCACCTTCGCTGCGTTGCTGCGTATTTCGGAGATCGAGGACGGCGCGCGGCGAGCCTCATTCCAACTCGTCGATCTTGGTCGCGTTCTGGGCGATGCGGTCGATTATTTCGAGCCTGCGGCCGCGAGCAAGTCGATCACGCTGCGCTTCACGCAATCCGATACCGGACCGGTCGAGATGCAGGGCGACCTCGACATGCTGTTCGAAGCGGTCGGCAATTTGATCGACAACGCGATCAAGTTCACGCCGCCCGGTGGATCGATCGGGGTCGAATTGCGCGACGGACCGGAGATCGTCGTCACCGACACCGGTTGCGGGATCGCTGCCGACGATCGCGAAACGGTCAAGTTGCGGTTTTATCGAGGCGGACGTGCACAGGAAACGATCGGCAACGGACTAGGCCTGCCGCTGGTTGGCGCGATCGCGCGTTTGCATGGACTGGAGCTGGCCATCGGCAACGCCGCGACCGGGTGCCGAGTCGCGATCGCGCCGCCGGCCCCGGAAAACCACGCGCCGATGCGTCGCGCTACGTCGTAGAACATTAAATTCCGCTAATGTCCGATCACATGCTGCAGGCACAGCCGCGAGCTATTGCGTCGTTCGTCTTCGCAGTTGCAACATAAACGCGCATTAAATCGGTTTAATAAATCCACTTTAGTCTTGCCGTCGCACCACACGATGGCCTCACTTCATCGAGCAGGACGGCAAGAAGCCGCTTATCGACGGGGAGGGAAAACGTGGTTTCGCGTATTTCGATATTTGCGTTGGCGCTCGTCGGCTTGCCGATAATGGCCTCAGCTGACGACTACATCCCCCCCGTGGTCGGTGGAAAAACCTACGTTCAGCATCAAATTGTAGCCGCTAAGACCCGGCATCCTGAAATCCTGTCGATCATCGTCGAGGGCAAGCGCGACAGCGACAAGTCACCGGTCGTGCTGGGATCGACCCGCGCCAGCGGTGCGGTGTTCACGGCAGCGCCTAAACCGGCTTGGAATGTCGGCGGCAAACTTGGCCCCAGGGGTAGGACCTATGTCGTCCGCACGCCGTTCGTCAGCTCGACCGACCATCCCATCGGCACGATCGTGATCGCCTTCGCCTATCGCAAGGGACAAAGCATTGCCCGGCTCGACGGTATCGCGCGCGCTGTTTCGGCCGACATGGCGCGTGCGACGTTGAGCGCGAAGAACGCCGCCGATCCCTATCCGTACGACAACGCGTGGGGACCGAACACCTATGCCCAGGCGCTGACCGAGCGGATGATCGCCGGGCACCCAGACCTGCTGGTGATGATGATTCACGCGACGCCACCGGGCGGTAAAGCCAATATCATCATCGGTTCCAATATCGGTCGGATTGGCAAGATGGCCGACGAAGACGATCTGCGCGTGATCGAGAAGGGATCGACCAACCTCGAGATCGGCGGCGACAATGATCGCTTTGAGACCGAACTGCCGTTACTCGACGCCAGCGGCAAGCGCATCGGCGCCCTCGGCCTCGTGTTTCGCTACAAGCCCGGCGACGACAAGGAGGCGATCCATCGGCATGGCCTCGCCATCCGGGACGAGATCGCTGCGCGCATCGCCGATAACGCCGCTCTATTTGCCCGGCGCCGCTGATCCCCTCGGAAAGAGACAGCCATGAAGCCTTTCTATCTAATCCCCACTGTCGCTCTACTGATGCTCGCGACCAGCGGATGCAAACAGCCCGGATCCGGCAATGGCACTGCCGGCGGCGGCAACGTCGCAAGTCCGGCGAATGCCTTGGCTCCGCTCAAGCTTGCTGGCTCGACCGACTTCCCCGGCTATACCGGTGACTTCGACCATTTCTCAATCGACACCAAGGACGGCCGGATGTTTCTGGCCGGCGAGGAGAGCGCCGAGCTTGAGGTCATGGACCTCAAGACGGGCAAGATAATCACCCGGATGAAGGGCTTCGGCGTCCCGCACAGCGTGTTCTACATGCCCGACGCCAACGAAATCCTCGTGGTCGATGGCGAGAAGCCGTCGCAGATATTCGACGCTGCGACGCTGAAGGTAAAGCGCGCCTACGCGCTGCCAAAAGGGGCGGATTCGATCGGCTATGACGGTGCTTCGAAGCATCTTTGGATCGTCACCGGCGGTAAGGATGTGCCGCAAAAAGACAGCAACCTGATCGAATTGGATCCGACCACCGGCAAAACGATCAAGTCGGTTCACTTCGATGCGGACCATGTGGAGGCGATGGCAGTCGAGCAGAACGGCCCGCACATCTACATCAACGTAACCGACAAGAATTATCTCGCGGTCATCGACAAGGCGTCGGGCAAGGTCACCGCGCAATGGCCGATCATGGCTGCCGAGCAGAACGCTCCGATTGCCATGGACGAGGCCAATCGCCGCCTGTTCGTGGTGACGCGCAAGCCCGGCAAGCTGGTCGTGCTCAATGCCGATACCGGTGCTCAGGTCGCGGAGTTCAAGGCGCCGGAGCGCACCGATCAGGTTACTTGGGATTCCGGTAATCGCCGCATCTACGTGACCGGTGGCGAAGGATGGACCAGCGTTATCGAGCAATACGGCGCGGATAAATATACCGAAGCCGCCAAGGTGACGACGCTGCCCGGCGCGAAAACCGCGATCTTAGACGCGCCGAATACGCGACTCTGGATCGCGGCGTCACCCGGCGAGACCAAGGCGATAGGTAAGGTGCTCAGGTACGACATCGCGCCGCGTTGAGGCGCGCAAATAAGAACCCGGTTCGTCCGACAATCTCGCGCTCAGAGCGGGAGCGACGTTTCGGTTACTAAGGGGAGGACATAATGATGACGTCACTTCGTTCGACGCGCTTGGCACTATCGACCGCGCTCGGTACCAGCCTGCTGCTCCTTGCGCTGCCCGCTTATGCTCAAACCACGCCTCCGTCGGCGCCACAGCCCGCCGACAAGTCCGATGAACAGGAGCAGCAAAAGGATATCATCATCACCGGCTCGGCCCTGCCGACCACCCCGGACCAGGTCGCGGTCCCGGTCAGCGTGATCGGGAGCGACGAAATTCAGCGCGGCGGCGTTGCCAACAACGCGCTCGAACTGATCCGCAAGCAGATTCCGTCCTTCGCAGGACGCAGCAATGCGGGTAACAGCAACGCCAACAACACCAACCAGAACACCGCCGGTGGATCCCAAGCGCAGTTGCGCAACCTTGATACCTTGGTGCTGATCGACGGGCGTCGGGTCGCGGTCAATGCCATCGCCGGGCTCGGCGGTAAGGTATTCGTCGACCTCGCATCGGTACCGGTCGCCGCGATCGATCGCGTCGAGGTGCTGACCGACGGGTCGTCGGCGATCTATGGCTCGGATGCGGTCGGTGGCGTGATCAACTTCATCCTCAAGAACGACTACGAGGGCGGGTCGGTCGATGGGCGCTATGGATTTGCTGACGGCGGTTATCGCGAGCGCAGCCTCAACTTCACTGTCGGACATAACCTGACGCGCGATTGGAACATCACCATCGCCGGCGGTTATGCCAAGAGCGATCCGTTGTACCAATACCAGCGCGGTTTCACCTCGCCGTTCTACAGCACCGCAACGGCGGTGCCGGGGTCGGTCGTCACCGGCGGCTTCTTCGGCGTGCTCGCACCCGGCCTCGGTAGTCCGGCACAGCGCAATCCGACCGGGATCGCGGCGACCGCACCAAATTTTGCGGCGTTGATCGCCAACGGCACGTACATCAACACGCCGACGACCACGTCGCCACAAACGTCGCCGCCCACCGCCAACAGCAATATCGCGATAGCCGGCACTGGCATCGGCGGCACCTACGATCTGTCGCGATACCAGACGATTCTGCTGCAACAGGAGCAGAAGGCGATCGACATCAGCACCAACGCCCGGTTGTTCGGGGATGCGGTGCGCTTCTATGCCAGCGCGCAACTCGCTGAAAACCGTAGCTTCACCCAGTTCCGGCCAGTCACCACCGGCGTGACACTGGCGCAGGGCGCACCGTTCAATCCGGTCGCAGGGACGCTATCAGGCATCACCTTCGGCAGCACCTCGGATCCCAAACGGTATTTCAATCGCAACGAAAGCCTGCGTCTCACCGCTGGCTTCAAGGGTGATCTGGGCGGCAGTTGGCGGTACGATGCCGCGTACGTTCACAGCATCAATATCCTCGACCAACAGCAGCAGAACGTGATCTATGCCCCGAACGTGGCACGCGCGCTCGCCGGCGGGTTCGACGCGAGCGGGAATGCGGTGGCAGGGGGCGCCTATAGCAAGGTGTTCTCAAGCTTCTCGCTCAACGCGCCACTGATATTGGTCCCGGCGCTCGACCCGCTAGCGCGGCCCGGCACAGTCAACCGTACGACCTTGGCATCGATCTACGGCACCGAACGGCTGCATGCCGCGAGCAAGCTTGATTCGTTCGATGCCACCATCACCGGGGCGCCGGTCACACTGCCCGGCGGCAAGCTGTCGATCGCCGTCGGCGCCGCCTACCGGCGTGAGTCGTTGTCGGGAACTCCCGATGCGAACGGCTATGTTCATACCGACCCGAACTATTGCAACGACGGCGGTACGCTGACCAACAATCCATCGAGCTGGATTGGCGGGCAATCCGCCGACCCGTTCCCGGTCGCATGCTCAACCAATGCTGCCGGATCGCGTACGACGGCGGGGCGCCGGATTACCTCCGAATTCGCGGAAGTCCGCCTGCCGATCTTCGGCGACGATTTCACTATTCCCGGCTTCCACGAATTCGACCTGATCGGCGCGATCCGGCACGAGAACTACAGCGATGCGGGCAATTCGACCGTGCCGAAGGTCGGCTTCTTTTGGAAGCCCGACAGCCAAGGCGTCCTGACGATCCGGGGCACCTACGCGAAGTCGTTCACCGCGCCGCCTCTCTACCAGGAGTATGGGCCGGTCAATTTCCGCCAAGCCGGTCCGGGCATCATCCCTGCCGCCTTCCCTGGCCTAGCCGCCGGGCTGTCGCCGGTCGAGGACGGCGTCAATCCCGGTCTACAGCCGGCCAAGGCGACCTCTTATTCGCTGGGCGTGGTGTTCAAACCGCCGGTCATCGAAGGCTTGCGTCTTTCCATCGATTATTCGCTGGTCAAAGAACGCGGACTGCCGGGCGGGATCGGGTTCAGCAACATCTTCCTCGACGTCAACCAGAACGGATCCGCGTCGTTGTTCGCCGGCAATATCGCCAAGGGCAACTTCCCCGGCATGCCCGGCGCGACGCCGTTCACCAATCCGGGTGATCTGCGCGCTTATCTCGCCGCCGACCCGGCCAACTACGCCAACGTCTATGCGATCGACCGGTTTACCAATCTCGGCGGTATTCGGGTCAAGACGCTCAACGGCACGATCGATTACGAGCGCGACTTCGGCGGCGCGGGAAAGCTCACGTTCAACTCGATCATGGCGGTTTTCCTGAACTATCAGTTCCAGGCGCTACCGAGCCAGAAATTCTACGAATATGCCGGCACCGCGACCAATGGCGGTACCGGCGTCCAGGGTGTGCTGCCCAAGTTCCGCTCGTACACGTCGGTGAACTGGGCGATCGGCGGCTTCGACCTGACCATAGCCAACACTTATGTCTCTGCAGTGCGAGACCTGGGTGCGGGCGGGATCACTTACGAAACCAATGCGGCGCACACCCCACCGACCGCGTTCGCCGGTCGGATCAAGCCGTACACGACCTTCGATCTGCGCTTGGGATACACGCTCAAGGATCGCGACGGGCATCCGAGCGGATTCGCCATCGCGGTCGGGGTCAACGACGTGTTCGACCGCATGCCGCCGGTATCGACCAACGTCTTCACGCCAAGTGCGGCCTATACCGACAATACGGCGGACGTCTCGACCTACTCCGCGATCGGCCGGCTTGGCTACGTCCAGGCGTCCGTGAAGTTCTGACGGTCGCGAATTCGGATTGTCCAGAGGAGAAATGAGCGTGCGCAAAGTGATGATGTCGGTTGCCTGTGTGGCCGTTTTAGCGGGGTCGGGCGTCGCGATCGGCGCGGCGAAGCGGACGGCGGGCGGCTATGCGATCACACGGGTCGGTCTGCCGGGCGACGGTCGTGGCGACTATGTCACGGTCGATCCGGTGGGTCGCCGGCTGTACGTCACGCACACGACACGGGTGCATATCCTCGACCTCGACACGCTCCAGCCGATCGCGACGGTCGAGGGACTCGACGGTGCGCATGGCGTTGCGCTCGATGCCGCGGCGGGGCACGGCTTCGTGTCCGACGGCAACACCAATTCGGTCAAGATGTTCGACCTCGCAAGCGGCAAGGTGCTCGCCTCGATTGCGGTCGGGACCAAGCCCGACAGCATCCTGCGGGATCCCGCTTCGGGTAAAATTATGGCGTTCAACGGCGATTCGGAGGACGTCACCGTTATCGAGCCCGCCACCGCCACGGTGACCGCGACGATCAAGCTGCCGAGCGGTCCCGAATTCTCCCAGGCCGACGGCAAGGGCAAGGTTTGGGCGAACATGGAGGAGACCAGCTCAATCGTCGAAATCGACACCGCGACGATGAAAGTCACGCGCACCTTTCCATTGACCGGCTGCGATGGCCCCGCGCCACTCGCGTTCGATCCGGTCAACCGACGGCTATTTAGCGGCTGCGGCAACAAGGTGATGATTGTGACCGACGCCGATAGCGGCAAGGTCGTCGCGTCGGTGCCGGTCGGCGGCGATCCCGACGGCATTGTGTTCGACGCCGTCCGCAAGCGCGCGATTGTTGCCAATCGCGACAAGACCTGGACGATCGTCGCGCAACGCGGGCCGAACAGCTATGCGGTCGCGCGGACGTTGCCGATCGACGAATATGCCAAGACGATCGCGCTTGACCCGAAAACGCACCGGCTGTTCTCGTCGACCGCCGACTTGGTCTGGCCGCCGGCGGTCACGGGCAAGAAGCATTTGCCCAACGCCCAGCCGGGGACGTTCCGGCTGATCGCCGTGTCTGAGAAATAGACGATGTCACTCGCGCCGGCCAATGACGAGGGATCGTCCGAGTCAGTTGCCGCGCCACCGCCGGTCAACCGCTGGTGGCGATTGATGGACACGCGCGTCGGTATCGTGCCGGTACCGGTATTCGTCGTCATCCTGGCGATCATCGCCGTCTATGTGCGATCGGGAGTGGTGCCGTCGGACCTGACGATGAACATCCTGATCCTGGCGGTCGGCGGCTTCGCCTGCGCCGAGATCGGCAAGCATATCCCGGTGGTGAAACGGATCGGCGCCGCGGCGATCATGGCGACGTTCGTTCCGTCCTACTTGGTCTACGCCCATGTCATTCCCGTGCCGCTCAAGGACTCGATCAGCACCTTCGCCGAGCAGAGCAACTTCCTCTATTTGTTCATCGGATCGATCATCGTCGGCTCGATCCTCGGTATGGACCGGCGAATGCTGATCGGCGGCTTCGTCAAGATTTTGGCGCCAATCCTCGCGGGGTCGCTTGCCGCAGCCGCGGTCGGCATCGCCGTAGGGACCGCGCTCGGGCTCGGTCTGTGGCACGCCACATTCTATGTCGTCCTACCGGTGATGGCCGGCGGCGTCGGCGAAGGCGCGATACCGCTGTCGATCGGTTACGGCGCGCTGTCGGGCCATGCGCAGGGTGACCTGCTCGCCGAAATCCTTCCCGCCGTCATGTTCGGCAGCCTCGTCGCGATCCTGCTCGCGGGCGGGCTCAACCTGCTCGGACGGCGGCGGCCGCTGCTGACCGGCAACGGCAATCTGCAGCCTGGTGAGCACGACATACCGCTGACCGGCGAGGATGCGCCGCGCTTCACGCCCGACCTGCAGACAGTTGGCGGAGCGCTGGTGCTCGCGATGACGCTCTATTTTGTCGGTGCCCTGACACAGAAGTTTACCGGCTTTCCTGGCCCTGTGACGATGTTGTTTCTGACGGTGCTTCTGAAGCTCGGCCGTGTCGTCTCGCCGCGGCTCGAACAGGGCGCCTATCGTAACTATCAATTCTTCGCGAGTCTGGTCACCTATCCTTTGCTGTTCGCGATCGGGGTCGCCAAGACGCCGTGGGAAAAGCTGATCAGCGCGTTCAACGCGCCGACCATCTTCACCGTCCTGGCCACCGTCGGCACGTTGGTCGTCACTGGATTTTTCGTCGGCCGCGCGGTCAACATCTATCCGGTCGAAGCGGGGATCATCGCCGCCTGCCGCGCCAGCCAGGGCGGGACCGGTGATGTCGCCATCCTGGGCGCGTCGGACCGGATGATGCTGATGCCGTTCGCACAAGTCGCGACGCGGATCGGCGGTGCGATCACGGTGACGCTCGCGCTGGCGCTGTTTGCGCGATTCGGCACGTGATGGGCAATTGGGGCATAGCGCTGGCCGCGGTGATGGCGGCCACGCCGGCGGCAGCACAGACCTATGGCGATACCTTGCTGACCGCGATCGCGGCTCGGCATCCCGGCGTGGCGTCGATCCGCGTCGCGACGACGGCGAAGGACGGCCGGCCTATAGGCATCCGGCGTGGCGAGGCGGCAGCCGTGGTCACGACCGTCCCGCTGACCACAGCGATGGGCGATCCAATCGGCGTGCTCACCGTCACCGGGCGTCGCCGCATCGCCGCCGGCCCGATCGCGCGCGACATGGCCCGGCGCATCTATGTCGCCGATAATCTGATTGAAGCCGATCCGTTCGTTGCCGGCGCGATACGCGATCCTCGAGCACAGGCGCTGGTCGACCAGATGCTCGACCGTTTTCCCGATCTCATCACGCTGGCGCTGCATGTCGCGCCGCTGGGGGCGTCGAACACGATCATCGCCTCGAGCTTCGGTCGGATCGGCAAGCCCGCCGACGCCGACGACGCAGACGTGATCGCGCGCGGCACTATTCGGCGCGAAGTGACCAACGCAGGTCGCCGGCTAGCGGTAGAGTTGCCGCTGCTCGACGCAAGCGGTCGAGTGATCGGCGCGCTCAGCACCAGTTTTCTGATCGAGCCGCGAGGCGGCAACGAAGCCGCCTACACCCGCGCGCTTGCGGTCCGGGCCGCGCTTGCCCGCCGCATCCCTTCACTTGCCGCTTTATGACCCTGTCCTCGTTCGGGAGACCACCGATGCACCGCCGCCTCGCCTGCCTGACTGCCGCCGCACTTACCCTTGCCCCCGTGGCCGACGCCCAAACCGTGCCCGCCAAGAACTGGACTGCGCCGGCAGGCCGCATCTATGCGCAGCAATTGTCTGACGAGACGATGAAGGCGCACGCCGAGTTGCTCAGCGTCACCTTCCACGGCGTGCCTCCGGGGATGTCCGACACTTATACGATGTTTGCTGGCTCGTACGCCGACCGCATCGGCAACCCCGACGATCCCGACGATATCGACGTATCGAAAAAGGGCATTACGATCGTCGATCCCCGCTGGCACAGGACCAAAGACGCGTCGCCAAAGTTCGTCGTGCTGATGCCGTTGCGCGACCGCAGCGGCGCGAACATTGGGCTTATCGTCTACGCCTTTAAGGTTCCGGTCGCTAGCAACCAGTACGAGCGCAGCCTGTATCTCAAGGCGCTCGACCTGCGCGATGCGCTCGCCAAACGCATTCCGAGCTACGCCGCATTGTTCGCATCGGCAAAATGACGCCGCTACGGCTTTGTTCAGAAACATTGGGAAAATCGAAAGCGACGGCAACGGTCGATCAACGTACGGCTTGCTAACCCGCTTGCCGGCGGCCCTCCGCTCGCTAACGAAGACAGAAAATGGATCGCCGCCCGATGAAAGCCGACGAGCGCAGCCATCTGCAACGATCGCCCCAGCGGCCTGTGGAGACGAGCCGTCCGCGCATCAGAGCGGCTCGCGTCCTCCTGTTGCTCCCGCTCGCCGCGTGTGCGCACTATGCGCCGTCACCGCTGTCGCCTGCGCCGGCGGTGCTCGCCGCGCCTGACGCGGCGGCACTGTCACAGGCAGCGGCGACAATTGACCGGCCGTATCTCAAACCCTTGGCGGTCGATCTCGCCGCACCACTCGACGGCAATGCGGTGGCGGTGCTGGCGGTGGTCAACAATCCCGATCTGAAGGCGCTACGCGAACGCGCCGGGATCAGCGACGCGCAAGTGTTTGCCGCCCGGCTGCTGCCTGATCCGACCTTTAGTTTCGGCGCGAGCAAGGTATTGTCGGGTCCTGATCCGTTGCCCGATCTGGTCGGCGCGCTCGGCTTCGACCTCAACAGCTTGCGCACGCGCGGGGTCAAACTGGCCCAGGCACGAGCGGCCGCAAGACAGGTCCGGCTCGACCTGGCCTGGAACGAGTGGCAGACCGCTGGACAGGCACGGATTCAGGCGGTGCGCATCCTGGCGCTGGTCCGCAACTTGACGCTTGCCGACGCCACGCGCGCCAATGCGCGGTCGCTGCTCGATCGCACCCAGCGCGCAGCGGCGCGAGGCGACCTCGCCGCCGATCAGGATCAGGCGGCGCGCACTGCCGCCGCCGATGCCGAAGACAAGGCACGCACCGCCGAGCGCGATCTGGCGGCGGCGCGGTTCGAATTGAACCGCTTGCTCGGCCTGCCGCCGCAAACGTCGTTGCTGCTTGCATCGCCAGCAATCCCTGACGTGCCGCTCGACCCTGCAAAGCTGTTCGCGATCGGGCAGGTCAACCGCACCGACATCAAGGCGCTGGAGGCGGGCTATGCCTCGCAGGAGGCGGCCACGCGCAAGGCGATCATGGACCAGTTCCCAACGCTCGCGCTGACCTTGACCGGCAACCGCGACACCGCCGGCAATTTGATCGTCGGACCGGCGATCGACTTCACCGTGCCGCTATGGAACCGCAACCGCGGCGGCATCGCGATCGAGCGCGCGACCCGCGCGGCGCTCAAGGCTGAATACGAAGCGCGATTGTCCCAGGCCCGCGCAGAGATCGCTGCCGCGGTGTCCGGCATTCTTGTCGCGCGGCGCCAACGCGACGCGGTGCTGCGCGACTTGCCATCGGCAGAACGCTACGCGACAGCGACCCGCCGCGCGGCGGGTCGCGGCGACCTCGCGCTCTCCACCGCCGAAACCGCCGAACAGGCGCTTCGCGACAAGCAGATCCTGCTCGCCCAGAGCGACCAAGCGATCGCCGAACAAATGATCGCGCTCGAACTTCTTACCGGCACGCTGAGGGAGGCGTGGACGCAATGACCAGAACCACGATTTGCGGATTTGCGCTGCTGCTGGCCGGCTGCTCAGGTGCCGACGATACCGCCAAGGAACCCGAGCCGGTTGCCTTGGTCAAGCTCGCGCCGGTCGCCCAAGGCGGCGGCGGGCAGCAAATTACAGTCTACGGCGCGGCCGAGGCCGGCCGGCTGGGCAAGGTAGCTTTGGTCGCGCCGGCCGAGGCGACCGTCGTCGCCATCGACGCGCCCGCCGGGACGCAGGTAGGGCAGGGCCAAGTGGTGGCGCGGCTGGCGGCGTCGCCGACCACGCGGGTCGATCTGGTCAAGGCGTCGAGCGACGCGCAGGCATCCGACGCCGCGCTCGCACGCGCACTACGCCTCCGTGCGGACGGTCTAGTCAGCAACGCCGAGGTCGATGCTGCGCGCGCCGCGGCGGAGTCGGCCAAAGCCTTACGCAGCAGCATGGCGCAGCGCGCCAGCGGGCTGACGCTGCGCGCCCCCGCGGCCGGGGTGGTCGAGATCGTGACGCCGGCGGTAGGCGATCTGGTTCAACCGGGCGCGGCAGTCGCGTCGGTCGTGCGGCCGGGCAATGCGCGCGTCCGCTTCGGGATCGATCCCGGCACCGCGCGATCGATCCGCCCCGGCATGGCGCTCAGCATCGCCGGTAATACCGCGCGCGCGCCGCTTGCCGCGACGATCGCGTCGGTCAGCCCGGTGGTCGACCCTCAGACCCGCCTCGCCTCGGTCTATGCCGACGTGCCGGCGGGCAGCGGTATCAGCCCAGGCGAGGCGTTGACCGCGACGATCGGCGTCGGTGATAGCACCACCGCGCTGACCATTCCCTATGCCGCGTTGCTCGACGATGCGGGGCAAACTTACGTCTATGTCGTCGCCGGCGGCGTCGCGCATCGTCGCGACGTCGCGACGCAGCCGTCGACCGGGGACCGAGTCACCGTGATCAGGGGTCTCAAGCTCGGCGATCGCGTCGTGGTCGAGGGTGGCACCGCGGTCGAGGACGGCATGAAGGTGCGCACGCAATGAGCGAGGACGCCGTTTCCCCGACCCAGTCGGCGGCGCATGCCCCGAGTGCGCTACAGCGGCACGCCCGCGCGCTGTGGCTCGCTGCCGCGCTGATCGTACTGGGCGGAGTGATGGCGGCGACGCGGATGCCGGTCAGTCTGTTTCCGCATATCGACTTCCCGCGCGTGGTGGTGTCGATTGATGCCGGCGACCGCGACGCCCAACAAATGACCGCCGAGATCACCCGCCCGATCGAGATCGCACTACGTGCGGTCCCCGGCGTATCGCGGGTGCGATCGACCACCAGCCGCGGCTCGGCCGAAGTTGCAGTCGATTTCCCTTGGAGCCAGGACATGGTCGCTGCCACGTTGGCGACGCAGACTGCGCTGGCGACGACGCTGCCCGATCTGCCCGCCGGCACGCGGTTCGACGTGCGGCGCTCCGACCCGACTATCTTTCCAGTGCTCGGTATCGCACTGACGTCGAAGACGCTCGATCAGAATGCGCTGCGCCAGATCGCCGAGTTGCAGGTCCGTCCGGCGCTTACCGCGGTGCCGGGCGTGGCCGGGGTCGACGTGCTCGGCGGCTCGCCGCGCGAACTCGCGATCGACGTCGATCCGGCGCGGGCGCAAGCCCTCGGCCTGTCGCTCGACACGATCGCCGCCTCGCTCGGCAAGGCCAACGCGATCCGCGGTGTCGGCAAGCTCGAGGATCGCCACCGCCTGTATCTCGTGCTGAGCGAGAACCGACTGGCGTCGATCGCCGATCTTGCCGCCACGCCGGTCAAGGCCGGCGCCGCGGGCGGCGCCGGCCTGGTGACGCTGGGCCAGATCGCGACAATCCACCCGTCGGTCGAGCCATCCTTCACCAAGGTCACGTCGAGCGGCCAGGACGCCGTCCTGGTCAATATTCGCCAGTCGCTGAGCGGCGACACGGTGCGCATCGTCGGCGATATCGATGCGCGGCTGAAGACGCTCGGCCTGCCACCCAGCGTGACGGTCACAACTTTCTATGACCAGTCTGAACTGGTCACCGGGGCGGCCAATGCGGTCCGCGACGCGATCCTGATCGGCGCGGTGCTCGCGGGACTGGTACTGTTCGTGTTCCTGCGCTCAGGACGGCTGATGCTGATCACCGGGCTGATGCTGCCCGCGGTTCTCGCCGCGACCTGTCTATTGCTGTTCGCGTTCGGGATGAGCTTCAACATGATGACGCTCGGCGGGATGGCGGCTGCGGTCGGGCTTGTCGTCGATGACGCGGTGGTGATGCTCGAACACATCATGCGGCGGTTGCAGGAGGGCGCCACTTCGATCGGGAAGGCGGCGGGCGAGATGGCTAAACCGCTGTTCGGATCGACTGCCGCGACGATCGTCGTGTTCACGCCGCTGGCGTTCGTCAGTGGCGTGACGGGCGGGTTTTTCAAAGCGCTGGCGCTGACGATGGTCGCGTCCCTCGGTCTGTCGCTGCTTTTCGCGCGTTACCTGCTTCCTCTGGTGTCCGAGCGGTGGGTGCGGCAGCAGGATGTCGAGGCGGCGGATCGTGCCGGCGCGTTCATGCGTCTGCTAGAGAAATGGAACGGCCGTGCCGGCGACCGCGCGCTGGCGCGGCCCGGCCTTTTCGTCGCTCTGCTCGGCATCGGCATGGCGGTGCTCGGCTATGCCGCGTGGAACCACGTGCCGTCGGGGTTCATGCCGGCGATGGACGAGGGGGGGTTCATCCTCGATTACAAGGCAAAGCCGGGATCGGCGCTGAGCGATACGGATCGGCTGCTGCGCCAGGTCGAGCAGATCATTTCGGCGACCCCCGAAGTCGCGAGCTATTCGCGCCGCACCGGGCTTCAGCTCGGTGGGGGACTGACCGAGGCGGACGAGGGGGATTACTTCATCCGGCTGAAAGGTGGATCGCGTCGCGACATCGAGGAGGTGATGGCCGACATTCGCGGTCAGGTCGCGGAGAAGGTGCCCGGACTCGAGATCGAGACCGCGCAGTTGATGGAGGATTTGATCGGTGACCTTACCGCGGTGCCGCAGCCGATCGAGGTCAAGCTGTTTGGCGACGATCCCAAGCTGCTGGCGGATTCCGCGAAGAAGGTCGGCGAGGCGATCGGCAAAATCAACGGCGTGGTCGAGGTGGTCGACGGCCTCCGCGTTGCCGGCGACGCGCTGACCATCAAAGTCAATCCAGCGGCCGCGCTGCAACATGGGCTCGATCCCGACGCAGTCACCACTCAGGTCGAGGCGCTGATCGCCGGCACGCCCGCGACCCAACTGCGGATCGGCGAGCAACTCGTCAACGTGCGCGTCCGCGCCGCCGCCGAACTACGCTCGCATGCCGACGATATCGCTCGCCTGCCCTTGGTCGCGCCCGACGGACACCTCGTGCGTGTCGGCCAGATCGCGACAGTGTCAGTAACTCCGGGACAGGAGCAGATCACCCGGGAGGATCTCGCGCCGTTCATCGCGGTTACCGCCCGGCTTGAAGGTCGCGATCTAGGTTCGGGGATGAAGGATGTGCGCGCGACCGTCGCCGGCCTCAAACTGCCGGCGTCGGTGCGCGTCGACTATGGCGGTCTCTACGCGCAGCAACAGCAGAGCTTCGCCGACCTGACTGTGGTGTTCGTTGCCGCCTTGTTACTGACTGCGTTGCTGCTGACCCTGCTGTTCGAGCGCATCGCCTGGACGGTTGCGGCGATCGCGACGGTGCTCCTGTCCGCAGCCGCGGTGCTGTGCGGATTATGGATCACCGGCATCGAACTCGACATCTCGGCGCTAATGGGACTGACGATGGTGGTGGGGATGGTCACCGAACTGGTGATCTTCTACCTCGCCGAACTCCGGCTCGACCGTACGCTGGTGTTGGCTGACCTTCGCGAGGCCGGCGAAAAACGCCTCAGGCCGATCCTGATGTCAGCGCTTATCGCGGTTCTAACGCTGGCCCCGCTCGCGCTGGGGGTCAGCCGCGGTGCCGGGCTGCAGCGCCCGCTCGCCACCGCGATCATCTTCGGGTTGACCGCTGCCGTGCCGTTGGTCCTGTTGTTCCTGCCGGCGGCCCTGGCTATGATGGCCCGCGGTCGACGGGTTGACGCGTCCCTTTAGTCCATCACAATGACCGGCACGCCGAAGCCGTGCCGACTACGGCTTGCCTCCGGCCTGAAGAATGACCTTTTTTTAGGTCGCCGTGATCATCATCCAATGACGGCTAGTGGGCGCCAACTGCCGGCATGGCGCGGCCCAGGCCTAGGGCCGCGCCGCTTTCAGAGCTCCGTTTTCTACGCCAGCTTCAGGGCATCCTCGATATCCACACCCCACCCAGATTCGGACATTCCCTGCCTACATGAATAAACGTC
>NZ_BCYX01000035.1 GCF_001598415.1 Sphingomonas mali NBRC 15500 | reverse complement strand
GGGCCCCGACGGACCCGCTTGCCGCCCACCCCCTCCACCAAGCCGCTGACGCGCCTTGGTCCCCCTCCCCATGAATGGGGAGGACTTAATTCAGGAAACGATCGGTTTCAATCGTTTCCATTTACGCGATGTCGATCATGCCTATCTTGGCGGCAACGAATGGAGGTTCTCATGACCGACACCAATATTGCCACGCGTATAGAGCGCCGTGCCTTCGACAGCCTGGGCCATGCCGATCATGGCTGGCTCAAGGCCCGGCATCATTTCAGTTTTGCCGATTATTACGACCCCAAGCGCATGAGCTGGGGCAGCATCCGGGTGTGGAACGACGATGAGATCGGTCCGAATTCGGGCTTCCCGCCGCATCCGCACCGCGACATGGAAATCATCACCTATGTCCGCAAGGGCGCGATCACGCACCAGGACTCGATGGGCAATGTCGGCCGCACTGCGGCGGGCGACGTCCAGGTGATGAGCGCAGGGACCGGCGTTCGGCATGCCGAGTACAATCTCGAACCCGAATCGACCACGCTGTTCCAGATCTGGATCGAGCCCAAACGGCTCGGCGGCTCGCCGTCCTGGGGCGCCAAGCCGTTTCCCAAGGACGATCGCTCGGGCAAGTTCGTGACGCTCGCCAGCGGGTTCGCCGAGGATGACGGCGCGTTGCCGATCCGTGCCGACGCCCGGGTGATGGGCGCCACCGTCAAGGCGGGCGAGAGCATCAGCCACACGGTGGGCGAGGGCCGTCACGCCTATCTCGTCCCCGCCACCGGCGCGGTCGAGATCGACGGCGAACGCTACGAGGCGCGCGACGGCATCGCGATTTCCGGCGGCCAGACCGTCGAGATCAAGGCGCTCGACGACGCCGAACTGGTCCTTGTCGACGCGGATTAGTCCCCCCGAGCCGGCGCGGCGTTCCTCCCAACGCGCCGGCCCAGCCCCCTCCCTGACCCCCGGGGAGGGGGCTCCCCATCAAGCAACTGAAGGAGTCCCCTGATGACCAAAGTCCTCGTTCTCTATTATTCGTCCTACGGCCATATGGAACAGATGGCCGATGCCATCGCCGAGGGCGCGCGTGGTGCCGGTGCCGAGGTTGATATCCGCCGCGTTCCCGAAACCGCGCCCGCCGAAGTCGCTAAGGCCGCCGGGTTCAAGGCCGACATCTCGCATCCGGTGATCGAGAGCATCGACATGCTGGCCGATTATGACGCGATCATCGTCGGCTCGCCGACCCGCTTCGGCCGCATGTCGAGCCAGATGGCGTCGTTCCTCGACCAGGCCGGTGGCTTGTGGATGCGTGGCGCCTTGAACGGCAAGGTCGGCGCGGCGTTCACCTCGACCGCGACCCAGCATGGCGGCCAGGAAGTGACCCTCTTCTCGATCATCACCAACCTGCTGCATTTCGGGTTGACGATCGTCGGGCTCGATTACGGATATGCCGGCCAGATGGGCGTCAAGGAAGTGCACGGCAATTCGCCTTACGGCGCCAGCACGATCGCGGATGGCGACGGCAGCCGTCAGCCGAGCCAGGTCGATCTCGACGGTGCCCGTTACCAGGGCCGCCGCGTCGCCGAAGTCGCGGCGAAGCTCGCCGCCTGAGCCCGTTGGCCGGTCGCACGATCGGCTTCATGGTCTAGCCCCCTCGCGCCGCCTCCCTTATGGTCCCTCCGGCCATAGAGGAGGCGGACGATGTTCAGGCTAGCTGTTGCCGCAATTGCCGTCGTAGCAAGCATACCGGCAGTGGCGGCCGAGGTGCCGGCCACCGGCGCCAACGTTCGCAGCGTCACCTATCCCCAAGGCACCTATCGCCAGACCGGCCCGCACGCCTGGGCCGAATTCGACCAAGCGGGCAAGCAGACCAATGCCTTTGTCGAGGACGCGCGCGACGAATGGTCGGTCTTCCTGTTCGATCCCGCGCGCAATGTTCGCGTCCAGATCGACCTCTATCGCAAGAAAATCCGCTACACCGAAAATGGCGGACCCTATGCCGATCTCTATGACGTGACCGGATCGGCGGCGGGTATCGGCGCCGCCGCGGCAAAGCCGCCCGCGCGGACGTCGCCGCCGCTCGCATCGTCGGACGGCTTCTGGAACAACAGTCCCGTCCGTTACGGCGTCGCCGCCGCGGGTGGCGACAAGGCCGGTGTGCTGCGCGGGGTGGAGGGCGGCGCGATCGGCGGCCAGGGCGAGGCCAATCAGCGCTGCCCCGAAGCCGCGCGAGCGGTCAACGGCACTTGGACCGGCCAATGGCATCAAGGGCAGGGCGGCTTTCCCGGCCTATGTCTGGTGCGGTTCGAGCATTGACTACGGCCTGACCGACGTCCCGCTACGATGCGAAATCGGTCGAGCAACTGAGCGCTCGCCATCGGTCGAGTTCCTCCAGGCGCGCCCGGTCGCTTGCCTCGATCGCGCCGACCGCGTCCTTGCCGAGCGGCAGCCGCAACGGAGGGTTCTCGGCGTTCACGATATCGAGCACCGCCTTTGCACCGCGTCGGGGATCGCCGGGCTGATTACCGTTATAGGCGTGCTGCATCCGAGCCGCGGCGCCGACTATAGCATCATATTCTGGCCGGCCGGGCTCGATCGCCGTGGAGGACCCGGCGAAATCGGTGCGAAAGCCACCGGGCTCGACGATCGTCACCCGCACTCCGATCAGCGCCATCTCGCCGGCCAGAACTTCTGAGAATCCCTCTACTCCCCATTTCGCCGCCGAATAGGCCGATCGCCCCGGCGCGCCGCGTCGCCCGCCGACCGAGGAGAATTGGACGATATGGCCCCGGCGCCGCTCGCGCATGGTCGGGATCGCCGCCTTGGTCATGATGATCGTGCCGAATAGGTTGGTCTCGATCTGGCGGCGGTAGGAATCGAGCGGCGTGTCCTCGACCGAGCCGATATCGCCGTAACCGGCATTGTTGACCAACACGTCGAGCGCGCCGAACTCGGCGATCGCCGTCGCGACAGCATCCTGCGCCTGGGCCTCGTCGGTAACATCGAGCGGAGCGGTCACCAGCCGGCCGGGACGGCCGTCACCCAAGCCGATGAGCTGGGCGGGATCGCGCGCGGTTGCCAGCAGGCTGTCGCCCGCGTCCAGGATCGCTTCGCACAAGGCGCGGCCGAAGCCTCGGGAACTGCCGGTCACTAACCAAGTTCGTGTCATTGCGTCACCTTTCGGGGCAGGGGGGGACGGGTCAGGCGGACAGAGCTGCAGCCTGCAGGATGGCGTCGCTGAAGTCCTTGGGCGCTTCTTGCGGGATATTGTGTCCGACACCGCCCGACACCAGACGGTGGGCGTAACGACCGGTGAATTTCGCTGCATAGGCCGACGGGTCTGGATGCGGCGCGCCGTTGGCGTCACCTTCCATGGTGATCGTTGGCACCGCGATCGTCGGTCCCTGGGCGAGGCGGCGCTCGAGATCGTCGAACCTCGTCTCGCCTTGGGCAAGGCCCAGCCGCCAGCGGTAATTGTGGATGACGATCGCGACATGGTCGGGATTGTCGAACGATTTGGCCGAGCGGTCGAAGGTCGTGTCGCCGAAATTCCATTTGGGCGAGGCGGTGCGCCAGATCAGCTTCGCGAAATCGTGACGGTTGCGCTCGTAGCCCAACCGGCCGCGCTCGGTGGCAAAATAGAATTGGTACCACCAGGCGAGTTCGGCGGCGGGGGACAAGGGCGCCTCGTTCGCCTTCTGGCTGCCGATCAGATAGCCACTCACCGACACCATCGCCTGGCAGCGGTCGGGCCATAGAGCCGCGACGATATTGGCGGTCCGCGCTCCCCAGTCAAACCCGGCGATCACCGCGCGCGGGATCTTGAGCGCGTCCATCAGCGCGATGACGTCGACTGCCAGCGCCGCCTGCTGGCCGTTGCGCGACGTATCGGCCGAGCGGAACAGGGTACCGCCATAACCGCGCAGGAACGGGACGATGACGCGATACCCCGCACGCGCCAGGAGCGGGGCGACGTCGGCAAAGGCGTGGATGTCGTAGGGCCAGCCGTGGAGCAGGATTGCCGGCTTGCCGTTGCTGGGGCCGATATCGACATATTGGATGCTGAGATCGCCCGCGTCGATCCGCTGAAGGCTGGACCAGGGTGCGGCTGGCCGTGCGGCGGCGGCGTGTGCCAACCGCGGCAGCGCAATCTGGCTGGCAACGCCCGCGACGGCGGCAAAACCCAGCAGGGAGCGGCGATCGGTAAGCGAGACGGACATCGGCTTCTCCTCTATATATCGGATACGATTGCATCGTGTACGATCTATTAAGGCGACTCGAGGAAGTTTGTCAACTCTTCCGATCTAATCGGATGCGATCTATATTGAATCGGTAATCCGTCGGTCCTGGAAGGATGAATGTGACGAACGATGCGCCGGCGCCCGCCATGCCGAAACTGGCGGATTTCCTCTGTTTTGCGGTTTATTCGGCCAATCTCGCTTACGGACGCGCCTATAAGCCGATCCTCGATGCGCTGGGCGTGACATACACCCAATGGATTGCGATCGTCGCCTTGTGGGAAGAGGATGGATTGACGGTCGGCGCGCTGGGCGAGCGGTTGTTCCTCGAATCGAACACGCTGACGCCGATCCTCAAGAAGCTCGAGGTGCTGGGCTATGTCGTGCGGCGGCGCGACCCGGCCGACGAGCGGCAGGTCATCGTCACCCTGACCCCCGCGGGGCGGGCATTGCGCGAGATGGGCGCGCAACGCACCCTGGTCCAGGCCTCGGGCCTGACGCCCGACGACTTCCGTCGGCTGCAGCGCGATGTTACGCGGCTGCGCGACAATCTGATCCAGAGCGTCGGCCATGCCGCCGCCGACCCCGAACCCGCCTGACCCGAAAGGACCCCGATGACCCCCTTCCCCGCGGACGTCTTCACCGAGCCGACCGATGTCGACCCCGACACGCTCGCCAATTTGGGGCCATTGCGGCGGCTGGCGGGCGGCTGGGAAGCGCGCAAGGGTGTCGATCTCAACCCCAAGGCCGACGGGCCGGAACGGCGCGAGTTCATCGAACGGATCGACTTCCAGCCGATCGACCCGCAAGCCAATGGCCCGCAGCTCTTCTACGGCCTGCGCTACCACATCCACATCACCACGGTCGAAGAGGACATCACGTTCCACGACCAGGTTGGCTATTGGCTATGGGAGCCCGCGACCGGGTTGGTGATGCAGACGCTGGCAATCCCGCGCGGCCAGGTCGCGCTGGCGGCCGGCCACGCCACCGCCGATGCCGATACGATCACCGTCGATGCCGAGCGTGGCCAGACCGAATATGGCATCTGCTCGACCGCTTTCCTCGAATATGCGTTCCGCACCGACCATTATCGCATCACGATCACGTTCAACGCCGACGGGTCGTGGAGCTACGTCACCGACACGACCTTGGCCGTCCACGGCCAGGACAAGCCGTTCGCGCATCGCGACCAGAACACCCTGGTCCGCGTCAGCGATCCGGTCCCCAATCCCTGGGCGCAGATCATCGCCGCGCGAGAAGGGCAAGGTGCGAAGGCCTGAACGGTCCGTGCGCTCTGATCAGCGCAGGCGGGGGAGCGGCGGCAAACGCAGCCGCCCGCCCCGCGGCGCATGCTGGGTCAGCATCGCGCTCACCGCGCGCCGCACCGGCGGCAGGCGGGCACCTAGCCCCATCGCGACATCGCGCGTCGCGCGCGCCAGCGGACGCTCGTCGGTGAACAGTCGCACGATCATGTTGGTCGTGCGATAGAGCGGCAGCGTCGCGGCGCGGTGGCCGGCCTCGAACCGGCGCAGCAGGAGCGGGTGCCCGACATCCCCGCCGCGCGCGATCGCCGCCGCGAGCAACCCGCCCAGCCGCTCGACCCCCGACAGCCCCAGGTTGAAGCCGTGCGCGGTCACCGGATGCATCCCGACCGCGGCATCGCCGATCAGCGCGGCGCGGGTCGCCGCGAAATGCCGCGACCAGGTGGTGGTGAGGGGATAGACATGAGGGCGCGCTATGACACGCATCGTGCCGAAGCGTCGGTGAAACCGCCGCGTCAATTCCTCACCGAGGCGATCGGGAGATAGCGCCGCGACCTGCTTGGCCGCGCCGTCGGCCAGCGTGAGGACGGCCGAGGATTGGCCTTCGCCCAGCGGGAGCAAGGCGACGGTCTGGCCATGATCGAACCATTCGGTGGCGACGCCGCCGTGATCCATGTCGTGTGCGACCCGGCAGACCAGCATCGACTTGCCTAAGCGGGTGCAGTCGGCGGCGATGCCGAGCTGATCGCGCACGAATGAGAAACGCGAGTCAGCCCCGACGATCAGGTCGCCGCCGATCTGCGTGCCGTCGTCGAGCACGACGCGCGTGCCCTCGCGCCGCGCGCCCAGCTCGACGACAGTCGCGCCGCACTGCCAGGCGAGCCGGGGATGATCGGCAAGCGCGTCGAACAATGCGCGACGGATGAGGTGGTTGGCGACCAGATGGCCCAGCCGATCGCTATCCGCCGCGTCGGGCGCGAAGGTCAGCGCCAGCAGCGATCGCCCGTTGAGCACGCGCGCCGCGCGTAACGGATGAATCTCGCCTCGCGGAATGAGGTCCCAGGCGCCCAGCGCCTTCAGGATGGCCACCGACCGATGCGTCAGCGCGATATCGCGCCCATCCGGAGCCGGGTCGGCCAGCGCATCGATCGGCTGGCGTTCGACGATAGTGACCCGCGCTGCGGTATCGGCGAGGCGCCCGGCCAGCGCCAGGCCGGCCGGCCCCCCGCCGATGATGATCACGTGATTGCGCAAATGCGGGCTCCTTCGAGCGAGACCATGCACTCGGGACGCGGCGGCGCCTTGCGTCCGATCAAAGATGCGCGCCGCAACTCGATGCGCGACCCTGCGCTTTGCGTCAGAGTCGGTCGCGGTTCGGTGCAACCGCGTCCAAGGCTTCGACCAGCGCGTCGCAGAGCAGGGGCTTCTCGATCAACTGCGCCCCCGCCTCCGTTACTAGAGCGCGAAATCGTCGCGACGGATTGCTGGTGATGAGGATCGCCAGCGACTGGTCGCCGCGTTCACGCAACAGCCCCAGCAGTTGCAGCCCATCCATACCCGGCAGGCGGTAGTCGAGCACCATTCCGGCGTGGCCGGCCGCTGGGGCAGCGGACAATAGTGCCTCCGCGCTGGCATAGGCGCCGACGTCGAACCCCTCGACTCCCAGCGCGAAGGCAATCGCCGAGCGGACAGACGGGTCGTCATCTACCAGCAGGATGGCGGGGCGCGGCATGCCGGATCTCGCGAGCGGCGGCGGAATATGACCGCCGCCGATCACCTCACGCGGCCTGCTTCCAGGACGGTTCGATCGCCTGGTGAGGCGGGCACGGCGCGATCGCACCGATCGGCGCACCGGCAAGCTCATTGGCATAGCCGTGATTGACGTCACGATGATGCGCTTCGTCGGCGCGGACCACGAGAACGACGTCGCGCAACGTGGCATCGTCGGCGAGGCCCCAATAGCGTTTCGCGATTTGCGGTGCGGGACCGTTTTCGGAGCGGCCCTCGTCGATCTCGGCAAGGTAATGGGTATAGCTGATCACCGCTTCTTCTTCGAAATAGCCGACAACGCGGTGAGCGGTCCTGGAACTGACCAGATAGAGCGCGAAAAAGGCGAGATAGAACAGCCATTGCACGCCGATGATGACCGCGCGCTCATACCAGGTCGGCTGGCATATCTCGACGAAGGTCATGAGGTGCATCCGCTCGTTCTCGGCTTCATCCATCAGCGTCTTGATCCAGCCGCGATCGTCGCACATCCTGCGCAGGCATCGCAGGTGGTTGATCGTCGCGCCGACCATTCCCGGCACTGCGGCAACTGTCTCCAGCACCACCGCGCGATGACCGTAGCGCTCGGCGAAGAATGTGTCGGCGACCCAGCGGAGGGTCTTGGTAAAGCCGAGGGCGATGCGATCCGATGCGCCTCTGGGGGCGTGATGGACGGAAAGATCGACGAAGGGGGCGGCCATGGGTAATCTCCTTTCGGATGGGGCGTTTGACCCCTTTGGGTCCTTGGCGTGATCTAGGTCGGGGCGGCGGGAGCGGGAATTTGGGTCTTCATCCTAGGGGACGCACCGGAGGCGCCGGCGAGGTTTTTCGGCCAGCGCTCAAGCCTCGGGCTCCGGTGCGGTTGGCGGAGCGAGCGAGTGCCGCGATGACGACTTTGGTCGCGCTCGGCGTGGTCGCCTTGGGATTCGCGGCACGGCTGGGGCTCGATCCGCTACTCGAAAAACGTGCGACCTTCATCTTCTTCGTCCCGGGCGTCGTGGTCGCCGCGATTGGCGGGGCCAGGGCCGCGATCGTTGCGACGATCGCGGGGGCGGCGGCCGGCGTGGCGGGCGATGCGATCACCGGGCAGCTGCTGGTTGGCGATTGGGTCGCGGCTGGAGTGTTCCTGGTCGTCGGCGCGGTCATCGCTGCGGGGGGCGCCTGGCTGGAACGCGCGCGTGCGGGCGAAGCGGCGACGCTGCGCGAGCTTGCCCAGCGCGAGGGGCACCTCACCTCGATCCTGCAAACGGTGCCCGATGCGATGATCGTGATCGACGAGGCCGGGTTGATCCGCGATTTCAGCGACACGGCCGAACGCCAGTTCGGCTGGACGGCAGAAGAGGTTGCCGGATGCAACGTCAGCATGCTGATGCCGTCCCCCTATCGCGAAGCCCATGACGGCTATCTCGAGCGCTATTACCGCACCGGCGAGCGGCGGATCATCGGGCTTGGCCGTATCGTTGTCGGTGAGCGCAAGGACGGATCGACCTTCCCGATGGAACTCTCGGTCGGCGAATTGCGCCTTCCCGAGGGGCGTTTTTTCACCGGCTTCGTCCGCGACCTGACCGAGCGCCAGCAGACCGAAACCCGCCTGCAGGAACTCCAGACGGAGCTGGTCCACGTGTCGCGCCTGACCGCTCTCGGCGAAATGGCATCGGCGCTGGCGCACGAGCTCAACCAGCCGCTGAGCGCGATCGGCAATTATCTGATGGGCAGCAAGACGCTGCTGAAGCGCGGCGAAGTGCCCCAGGAACGCATCGTCGAGGCGCTCGACCACGCTGCCAGCGAAGCGCTGCGCGCCGGCGAGATCATCCGCCGCCTGCGCGATTTCGTCTCGCGCGGGGAAACCGAGCGCAGGCTCGAAAGCCTGCCCAAGCTGATCGAGGAGTCCAGCGCGCTCGCGCTGGTCGGCGCCAAGGAACACAGTATTCGCGTCCGCTTCGATCTCAGCCCGGCGGTCGACCTGGTGCTGGTCGACAAGGTGCAGATTCAGCAGGTCATCCTTAACCTGATCCGCAACGCGATCGACGCGATGAGCGAAAGCGACCGCCGCGACCTCGTCGTGCGCGTGACGCCCGACGGGGACGAGATGGCGCTGATAACGGTTTCCGATACCGGGCCGGGGATCCGTGCCGACGTCGCCGATCAGCTGTTCCAGCCGTTCGTCACCACCAAGCGCACTGGCATGGGCGTGGGGCTTTCCATATGTCGCACGATCGTGGAGGCGCATGGCGGCCGCATCTGGGCGGGACCGAACGACGGCGGCGGCGCAGTGTTCCGCTTCACCATCCCGAGTGTGGGAAAAGAGGAATTGGCCAATGTCGGGTGACTCGGTTGTGCACGTGATCGACGACGACGAAGGCGTCCGTTCGTCGCTCGCCTTTCTGCTCGAATGCTCGGAAATCGCGACCCGCACTTACGATTCGGCCGTGCAGTTCCTGAAAGCGGTGCCGACGATGGAGCATGGCTGCATCATCACCGATGTGCGCATGCCGGAAATGAACGGCCTGGAACTCGTCGCCAAGCTGAAGGCGATGGGCGTCGCCGATCCGGTAATCGTCATTACCGGTCACGCCGACGTGCCGATGGCGATTCAGGCGATGCACGCCGGCGTGTCGGACTTCATCGAAAAGCCGTTCAGCGATGAGGCGATCCTGATCGCGGTGCGCGCGGCGCTCGCCGAGCAGCAGAGCAAGGGGGAATTGGAGCGCGAGCGCGACCTGTTCCAGCAGCGCCTCGCAACGCTGTCGGGGCGCGAGCGCGAGGTGATGGAGGGATTGATCGAGGGGAAGGCCAACAAGGTGATCGCCTATGACCTCGATATCAGCGCGCGGACTGTCGAGGTCTATCGCGCGAACGCCATGACCAAAATGGGCGCGCGCACGCTGTCCGAACTGGTGCGGATGGTGATGATCGCGCGGCTGGCTTAACTCGCCCCATGCCGACGCGGATCAGGGCCGCCCGTCGGGCCGAGGTCCGAGCAGCTTTGGCCCGTAGCTCAGCAGATAGAGCAGAAACGCGCCGCCCCAGAGCAGGCCGGCCAGCCCGACCGTGGCGATATAGTCGAACGGCAGCATCGGCGCCGCGAACCGCACGACCGCGCCGAGCGTAACCAGCAGATAGATCGCTTGGGTCGCCCCGTCCGCCCGCAGCTCGCGGCCGGTATGCCCCAAGGTCGCGCGGGTCATCACCGCCAGCGTCATCGACGCCATGGCGCCAGCCGCGAGCGCGTGCATCGCCGAGGATTGCGGTATGCACCAGACGAAGCGGCTTGCACCGAGCAGCAACAGCCCGAGCGCCAGCCAGACATAGGCGATGTGCAGGATCAGCACCAAAGGTTCGCGCCACGTCCGCCAGCCCGACCAGCGCGCCAGGCGGACCATCTGCAGCAGGCCGGCGGCGATCAGCAGGCCGCCGCTTACCGCGGTATCGGGCAGCGCAGTCCAGGCGAGCAGGGCCACCGCGGTCGTCGCGAGCGTGGCGATGTCGAAGCGATCGGGCTGGCTGGGAAGGCCCTTCACATCGCCGCGCTTGCTCAGCCAGTTGCGCGTGAACGACGGTATGATGCGTCCGCCGATTAGCGCCACCAGCATCAAGATCACGGCGAAGCCCAGCCGCCAGCCCAAGCCGGCCGGTACGGCGGCCCCGAGCGCTTCGGCATGGTCGAGCGCGTCGGCGGCACACAACAGCCCGATCGCGACCACGACCGGCAGATTGCGGTTCTTGGCGGCGAGCACTTCGCGTGCGGCAACGAAGGCGAGTGTGGCGAGAAACCCGACGTCCAGCGCGATCGCCGGTAGCGCACCGATGACGGCGGAGAACAATATTGCGAGCCGCGCCGCGATCCACAAACCGGCGAGTCCGGCCAACCGCGCGCCTGCGATCGGCAAGCGGCCCGTCCAATTGGGAATGGCGGTCATCAGGAATCCGGCGATGACGGCGCCCAGATAACCGAACAGCATCTCGTGACGATGCCAGGCGAGCGGATCGAGATAGGTCGGCAGGGTGATGGTGCCGGCCAAGGCGAGCATCCAAAGCGCGACGACGATCATCGCCCACAGCGCACCAAGGAAGAAGAACGGCCGAAAGCCGCCCCTGAGCACCGGCGGCAGCCGCATCAGCCGATCATGGCGGTCGTTTTCGGGGCGCATGGCGAAAGTCTCGTGTCGAAAAGGGAGCGGGGGACCGGGCCGACGATGCGTCCCGATCCCCCGCGGCAGTGCCGGCTATTCGGCGGGCACCAGTTCCGGTGTCGGGTAGGTCCGCACCGCGGTCCGGCTGCGAAGGAGCAGCAACCGGGCGAGGAACAATGCGAGCAGGATCGCGCCGCACCCGAACACGATGTCTCCGGGGACCCGCATCCAGACCAGGGTCTCCATCACCTTGCTGTGGACGACCGCCGGCGAGCGCGCATACCAGAAGCCGTGGGTGACGCTCTGATAGGCCTGGTACAGGCCCGCCGGGACCAGGCTGAGGAACACCATCGCGCCAAGCCCGATGTTGAGCGTCCAGAAGGTCGGCTTCAGGATCGCGTCCGACCAGACCGCTTCGCGATAGGCGGTGCGCAGGCAGAACAGCATCAGCCCGATGCCGAGCATCCCGTACACGCCGAACAGCGCGGCATGGCCGTGGCTGGCGGTGAGGTTGAGGCCCTGGACGTAATAGAGCGAGATCGGCGGGTTGATCGCAAAGCCCAGGATGCCCGCACCGACGAGGTTCCAGAACGACACCGCGACGAAGAACAGGATCGGCCATTTATAGGTCTGCACCCAGGGCGCGGCCCGGGTCATGCGATAATTGTGGAACGCCTCCACCCCCAGCAATGCCAGCGGGACCACTTCCAGCGCCGAGAACATGGCACCCCAGGCGATGACCGGCGTGGTCGTGCCCGAGAAATAGAGGTGGTGCAGCGTGCCGAGGATGCCGCCGGTCAGGAACACCGTGGTCGAGAATACCACGGCGGCATTGGCCGCGCGTGCCCGCACCAGCCCTAGCCCGGCAAAGATCAGCGCGATCACCGCCGTGGCGAACACCTCGAAAAAGCCTTCGACCCACAGATGGACGACCCACCAGCGGAAATATTCGATCATCGAGAGCGAGCTGTGGCGACCCCAGGTCAGCGCGGCGCCAAAGAACAGGCCGATGCAGATCGTCGACACGAACACCATGCCGATAAGGCCACGGCTTTCCGACGGGGTCTTGAGCGCCGGCCACAAGGCGCGGCCGACAAGGGTCAGCCAGATCATCAGGCCGGCGAACAACAGGATCGCCCAGAAGCGGCCGAGATCGACGAACTCGAGCCCCATGTGCCCGAACCAGAAATTACCCGCGCCATGCCCCAGCTTCTGCTGAACGCCCAGCCACTCGCCGACGAACGATCCGATCACCACGACCAGCAACGCAACCCAAAGCACGTTGACACCAAGGCGCTGGAACTTGGGCTCGTGTCCCGACAGCATCGGTGCGACATACAGGCCCGTCGCCAGCCAGGCAGTGGCGATCCAGAAGATGCCAAGTTGGGTGTGCCAGGTCCGGGTCAACGAATAGGGAATGATGTCGGAGATCGGGATGCCATAGAAATCCTGACCCTCGACCGCGTAATGCGCGGTGATCGCTCCCAGCAGGACCTGGGCCAGGAACAGCCCAACCACGGTGACGAAATATTTGGTGGTCGCCTTCATCGACGGCGTCGGCGTCATCGACAGCAGCGGATCGCTGGCCGGGGTCGCCACATGATCTTCCTCCCCGCGCCGGGCTTGGTGCCAGGTCAGCCAGCCAATACCGGCGATCAGGAACAGTACGCTCGCGATCGACCACATGCCGAGCGACGCGGAGGGCAAATTGCCCACCAGCGGATCGTGCGGCCAATTGTTGGTATAGCTGATCGCCGCTCCCGGCCGGTTGGTCACGCTGGCCCATGACGTCCAGAAGAAGAACGCGCCCAATTTGGCGCGGTCGCTGTCGCTGCTCAGCGACCGTTCCGGTATCGCATATTGCGTCCGCAGCGGACGGAGCGCCGGGTCGTTGCTGAACAGCCGGACATAATGATCGGCGACCAGACCGATCGCCTGGGCCCGCTCGGCGGACACGGTAATCGTGTCGGTCGCGGGATCGTAGCGGTTGGTGCGAAGCTCGCTCTTGAGCCGCGCCTCGAGCGCAGCCTGCTGCTCGCCCGTCAGGTCGGCGAACGCCTTGCCCGCGTCGCGCTTCGCCCAGATATCGAGCAACGTGGTCGCCTCGCGGTGCAGCCAGTCGGCGCTCCAGTCGGGCGCGACATAGCTGCCATGCCCCCAGACCGAGCCGAGCTCCATGCCGCCCAGGCTCTGCCACACCTCGCGGCCCGACTGGATGTCGTCGCGGGTGTAGACGGTGGCTCCGTTCGCGACCGCGACCCGGTTGGGCACCGGCGGCGCCTGCACGTAGATTTCCCGGCCAAGAAAGCCGAGCACCGCGAAGGAAGCGACGAAGATCGCCCCCAGCCATAGCCATAGCCGTTTCGAATTCATCATGATTAGCCCCCCTCCAGATCAGGGATCGAGAAGGGCTGGGCATAGGATCGACGGCCGGGCGGCGAAATTTGGGTACGCGCCCTAGGGTATATACCGGAGGCGGACACGAGCGCTCCGACGGCCGGCGCGACAAGTCACGGCATCGTGATGAGCCTAACCCGCCGGTGCCTTTGGTCCATCCTTGGTCGCCTCGACCAGCGAATCCCCGCCGAGCGCGCGATAGAGCGTGACCAGGTTACTCGCCCGGATCAGCTGGGTGTTGATCAGCGTCTGCTGGGCCGAATAATAAGAGCGCTGCGCGATGAGGCTGTCGAGATAGGAATCGATCCCGCCGCGGTATCGCATCTCGGACAGCTTGTAATTGTCGGCCGCGGCATCGCGCAGGTCGCGTGTGGCGGTGAGCTGGGCGGTCATCGTGCCGCGTCGTGCCAGTGCGTCGGCGACTTCGCGGAACGCGGTCTGGATGGTCTTTTCGTACGTCGCCAGCGCGGCATCGCGCTGCGCCTTGGTGACGTCGACATTGGCCTTGCCGGCGCCGGCGCGGAAGATCGGATAGGCAGCAGCACCACCCGCCTGCCAGTTGAACGCGCCACCTGTGAACAGCGAGCCCAGCGCGTTGCTGACGAAGCCGACCAGCCCGGTCAGGCTGATCTTGGGGAACAGCGCCGCGCGCGCCGCGCCGATCTCGGCATTGGCCGCGCGCAACTGATATTCGGCGTCGACGACGTCGGGGCGCCGCAACAGGATCGAGGAATCGAGCCCGGCGGGGAGCTCGGCCAGGGTCGCGCCGGCCTCGTCGATCGAATTGGGCAGATTGGCCGTGTCGACGGGGGCGCCGATCAGCAATTGCAGAGCGTTGACATCCTGCGCCAGCGAGGTCGTCTGCTGGGCGACGTCGGCCCTGGCAGTGTCGAGCGTCAATTGCGCCTGGCGCAAATCGGTGCGCGGCGCGATCCCGCCATTGAGACGCTTCTGCGTCAGCTCGACGCTGATCTGTGCGCTGGCGGCCGTGTCCTGCGCGATCTTGAGCAGGCTCTTGTCTGACGCATAGGTCAGCCATGCATCGGCAATATCGCCGATCAGTGTCAGCCGCGTCGCGCGCGCCGCCGCCTCGGTCGCGAAATAGCTGTTGAGCGCGCGGTCGGATTCGGACCGGATGCGCCCGAACAGGTCGACTTCGAAAGCGTTGATGCCGACATTGGCATCGAAGCTCGACTTGGCGCCGGTCGCTCCCTGGCCGCCGCGGAAGGTGGCGCCGGCACTGGCGTCGACTTCAGGAAACAATTCGGCGCGCTGGATGCGGAACTGGCCGCGCGCCGCGGCGATATTGGCAGCGGCGACGCGCAGGTCACGGTTATTTGCCAATGCCTGCGTGATCAGCGTCTGCAGCCGCGGGTCGCGAAAGATGTCCTGATAACGCACCGTCGGCAGCGCCGCTTCGCTGTTGCGCAGATACGCGTCGCCGACTGGCCAGCTCTGCGGCACCGGCGCTGCGGGGCGCTCATATTTGGGCGCGAGCGAGCAAGCGGTCAGGCTGGACACGATCAGCAGGCCGAGGGCGCGTCGCCCCAATCCCGTTCGTGCTGAGCTTGTCGAAGCACACGCTCCAAGCGTCTTGCCAAGCCCATGTCCTTCGACAAGCTCAGGACGAACGGTGATAAGATCGGGCTTCATGGTCATGCCGCGGCCTCCGGTTCGGCCGGGGGCGGAGCCGGATGCTCGTGGTGGAGGTGTTTCAGCGCGTCGCGCGTCGTGCGGCGGACCAGCACGAAGAACAACGGGATGTAGAATACCGCCAGGATCGTCGCGGTCAGCATGCCGCCGATCACCGCGGTGCCGATCGCCACGCGGCTATTGGCGCCGGCGCCGGTCGCGATCGCCAGCGGCAGCACGCCGAAGATGAACGCGAAGCTGGTCATCAGGATCGGGCGGAGACGGATGCGCGCGGCTTCCAGTGCTGCCTCGATCACGCGCTTGCCTGATTTCTCCGCTTGCTCGGCGAATTCGATCATCAGGATCGCGTTCTTGGCCGCGAGCCCCATCGTCGTCAGCAGGCCGATCTGCAGATAGACGTCGTTCTGCAGCCCGCGCAGCGTCACCGCGAACACCGATCCGACCAGCCCGAGCGGGATGATCAGCAGCACTGCGATCGGGATCGTCCAGCTCTCGTAGAGCGCGGCCAGGCAGAGGAACACGACCAACAGCGACAGGCCGTAGAGGATCGGCGCCTGACCCGAGGACAAGCGCTCCTGATACGAGGCGCCGCTCCATGCGATCGAGGTGCCGGGAATCTTGGCGGCCAGTTCCTCGATCCGCTTCATCGCGTCGCCCGAACTCTTGCCCGGCGCCGACTGGCCCGAAATCTCGTACGAGGAAATGCCGTTGAAGCGGCTCAGCGAAGTCGGCGCATTCGACCAGGAAATGGTCGCGAAAGAGGAGAAGGGGACCATCTGCCCATTTGTCCCACGGACATACCATTTGGCGATGTCCTCGGGCGACGAGCGGTATGGCGCATCACCCTGGACATAGACGCGCTTGACGCGGCCGCGGTCGTTGAAATCGTTGACATAGCTGCCGCCCCAAGCGGTCGACAGGGTCGCGTTGACGCTGGCCTGGGTCAGCCCCAGCACCGACAGTTTCTGGGCGTCGGTGTCGACCTTGAGGGTCGGCTGGTCGGGCAGATCGCTCGGGCGCACCGCGGCGAGCGTCGGATCGGCGCGGGCATCGGCCAGCAACTGGTCGCGCGCCGCCCGGAACTGGTCGCGAGTCAGGCCGCCGGTATTCTCCAGCTCGACGGTGAAGCCCGACGATTGACCCAGGCCGCGCACCGCGGCCGGGACCGTCGCGTAGAATTCGACGTCGCGCAGCCCGCCCAGCGCCTTGGTCGCGCGGTTGGTGATCGCGTCGGCACTGTTCTCGCTACCCTTGCGTTCGCTCCAGTCCTTCAGCGCGACGAAGCCGCGGCCGGCATTCTGTCCGCCACCGCCGCCGCCGGTACCCGCCACGCTCAATATGGCAGCGGTGTTTTTGCCTTCGGTCTTGAGGAAATAATTCTCGATCGTCTTCTGCGCGGCCTGGGTGCGGTTGATCGTCGCGCCGGCAGGCAGGTTGAACTGGATCTGCGCGAAGCCCTGGTCCTCGGTCGGGAGGAAACCGGTCGGCAGCCGCACGAACAGGATCACCAGGATCGCGATGACGCAGGCATAGATCGCCAGGAACAGCCACTTGCGGTCGACGACCCTGGCCACTCGATCAGTGTACCAGTTCACCATCCGCTCGAAATTGGTGTTGAACCAGTCGCGCGCCTTCTCGGTGTGACGATAGACCCAGCCGTCGTGACGCTCCTCTTCCTTGCGCTTGAGCAAGGTCGTGGTCAGCGCCGGGGTCAGGATCAGCGCGACGACCACCGACAGCACCATCGCCGACACGATCGTCAGCGAGAATTGGCGATAGATCACGCCGGTCGACCCGCCGAAGAACGCCATCGGCAGGAACACCGCGGACAGAACCAGCGCGATCGCGACCAACGCGACCTGGATCTCGCTCATCGACTGGATGGTGGCGTCGCGCGGGGACATCCCCGGATTCTCCTCCATCACGCGCTCGACATTCTCGACGACGACGATCGCGTCGTCGACCAGCAGGCCGATCGCGAGGACCAGGCCGAACAAGGTCAGCGTGTTGATCGAGAACCCCGCCACCGCGAATACGCCAAACGTGCCGAGCAGGACGACCGGCACCGCAATCGTGGGGATCAACGTCGCGCGCCAGCTCTGCAGGAACACGAACATCACGATAACGACCAGCACGATCGCTTCGAACAGCGTCTTCACCACGTCGTCGATCGACAGCTTGATGAAAGTCGTCGAGTCATTGGGGAAATCGTAAGCGAAGCCTTGCGGGAAGTTCTTTGCCTGGCTCTCGATTTCCTTCTTGACCAGCTCCGCGGTGGTCAGCGCGTCCGCGCCCGGCGCCAGACTGACCGCGATACCGGCACCGGGATGGCCATTCACCCGGCTGACGATCGCATAGCTCTCCGATCCCAGCTCGATCCGCGCGACGTCCGACAAGTGGACAGTCGACCCGTCGGGCTGAGTTTTGACCACGATCTGGGCGAACTGCGCGGGCGTCGACAAGCGCGATTGCGCGGTGACGGTCGCGTTCAGCATCTGGTCGGACGCGCTCGGCACGCCGCCGACTTCGCCCGCCGCAACCTCGGCGTTCTGCGCGGTGATCGCCGTGATGATGTCGGCGGGGACCAAGCTGTAGCTTTGCAGCTTGTCGGGGTTGAGCCAGATGCGCATGCCATATTGCGCGCCGAACACATTGGTGTCGCCGACCCCGGGAATGCGCCCGATCGAGTCCTGCAGGTTCGACACCAGATAGTCGGAGACGTCGATATTCGTCTTCTGGTCGGTCGTGTCGTAGATCGCCGCGATCAGCAGGAAGTCGGGGTTAGACTTGGTCACCGTCAGGCCCTGTTGCTGGACCTGTTGGGGCAAACGGCTCAGCGCCTGTTGCACCTTGTTCTGGACCTGGACCTGCGCGATGTCGGGATTGGTCCCCTTCTGGAACGTCGCGCTGATCGTCACCTGGCCGCGTGATGACGAATTCGAGCTGAAATAGAGTAGGCCGTCGATGCCCGTCAGCTGCTGCTCGATCACCTGGGTGACGCTGTTCTCCAGCGTGACCGCCGACGCGCCCGGATAGGTCGCGCGAATATTCACCTGTGGTGGCGCCACGTCGGGGAATTGCTCGACCGGCAGCGTGAAGATGCTGCCCACGCCGACCAGCATGATGATGATCGCGATGACCCAGGCGAAGATCGGCCTGTCGATGAAGATGCGCGACATGGGCTCAGCCGCCCTTGCCGGTGCGCTTGCCCCCTTGCGGCGCCCCGATCTTTTGCGGCGAGCCGGCGGGTACCGCCTTGACCGGCTGGTTGGGCTTCAGCTTGCCGATGCCCTCGGTGATGACCTTGTCGCCTTGTTTCAGCCCACCCGTCACTACCCAATTGGTGCCGACCGTGCGCGACGTGGTGACGTTGCGCGGGATTGCCTTGCTGTCGGCACTCAGCACGTAGACCTGGGCATTGCCCTGGGGATCGCGCGTCACCGCGGTCTGCGGGATCAGGAATGCATTGGGATCGCTTGCCTGGGCGAAGTCGGCGCGGACGAACATGCCTGGCAACAACAATCCCTGCGGATTGGGGAAGCGCGCGCGCAAATTCACCGTGCCGGTGGTCGGGTCGACCGTGACTTCGGAGAATTCGACGCTGCCGACATAACCATAGTCGCTGCCGTCCTCGAGCTTCAGATGGACTTCGGCCTTGGTCGGCACCGCGCCGCCACCGGCGAGCGCGCGGCGCAGGCGGAGCAGATCGGCGGAGCTTTGCTGGATGTCGACATAGATCGGGTCGAGCGCCGAGATCACCGCCAGCGGGTCGGTCTGGTTGTTGGCGACCAAGGCGCCTTCGGTGAACAGCGAGCGTCCGATCTTGCCGCTGATCGGCGCGGGCACGGTGGTGAAGCGCAGGTTGATCTTCGCGGTGTCCAGCGCGGCGCGGTTCTGGGCGACCGCGGCGCTGGCCTGGCGCGCTGCCGCGGCCGCGTCGGTGTAATCCTGCGCCGCGACCGCTTGCTCCTTGGCCAGAGGGGCGTAGCGATCGGCCTTGATCTTGGCCGCCTCGGCGCTCGCCTGCGCGCTGGCCAGGTTGGCCGCTGCCTGGTTGGTCGCCGCGCGATAGAGGCTGGGGTCGATCTGGTAGAGCGGCTGGCCCTTCTTGACGAACGATCCCTCGGTGAAGAATCGCTTGCGGATGATGCCCGATACCTGCGGCCGAACCTCGGACGTCTGATAGGCATTGGTCCGCGCGGCCAGCTCGGTGACCATCGGGACGCTGGCCGGCTGGATCACGATATAGCCGACTTCGGGCGTGCCCTGCTGACCGTGCCGGCCGCCCTTCGCGGCGTTGTCGCGCGCGCCGCAAGCGCTCAGCGCGAACAGGCCGATCGATGCGGCGGCGAAGGCGGACCGCGCCACCCGACGATTGGGGAGAAAAGGCATGGGCGGCTGATGGTTTCCCGAACGGTGCGTGTCAAACACCGGTTTGTCGCAAATTTTATCAATTGCGAACCAGCAACGAGCTATTTCGTTGCGATCAGGATCCGCATTTGCGCGGTCTTCGCGCCGGACAATTGCAGCGTGTACCTACCCGGTTGAAGCGCGAAGTCGACGATCTTGCGGATGCCTGAACAGGTCGGTCCTTCCATATGCCCGACCGAAGTCAACGACTTGCCGTCGCGCACCAGATCGATCCACCCAGCGTTCTGCAGCGCCACGCGATAGGTGCCCGCGGTCGCGATGGTGACGTGATAGACGCCGCCGAACGTGCCTGGGGCGGGCTTGCGCGGGAGCGGAAGCGGGAACGTCACGCCGTCGACCGGTTGCAGTGTCAGCGCGATAGTCTTGCCCGGCGCGATCACGTCCGCGGTCATGCCCGGCGCCACGCTCCACGCTTCTAGTCCCGCGGGCGGCGCGACGGTAGCGGTGCAGACGGGCGCTGCGGCGGGCGCCGCCTGCAGCAACAGGATAGCAAACAGGCTGGCGATCATCGAGCGCGACTCCAGATCGTGGAGCGACCGGCCCTAGATCGCCGCCGAATAACGCGCAAACAGATCGGCGATCGAGGTGTCGAAATGCGTATTCATTTCGGTCACTGCGGCTGCAGGGTCGCGGTTGGCGATTGCCTCGGCCAGCCGGCGATGCTGTTCCAGGACCATCGTCCGCTGGTCGGCGGTGGTGCGGGTATGCCAGGCTGTCGGCACGGCGACGGTCATCAGCGATTCGAACGAGCGGATGATGTTGTAGAACAGCACGTTGCCGCTCGCCTTGGCGATCGCCTGGTGAAAGGCGATGTCGTGGCGGGTCAGCGCGTCGAGATCGTCGCCATGCGCCGCCATCGCCTCGGCATGATCGACGATCGCTCGCGCTTCGGCGTCGCTGCGCCGGCGCGCGGCGAGCTCGGCGGTGCGCAATTCCAGCGTGCGGCGGACGTCCCAGATCTCGTTGACGGTGACTTGCGCAGTGGCGACGGCATGGTCGAGCGATGTCGACAGCACCGACCCGTCGATCGCCGCGACACGCGCCTTGCGGCCGTTGCCGACATCGATCTGGTGCAACGCGGCCAGGGTCGAGAACGCCTCGCGCATCACCGCGCGACTGACGCCCAATTGCTCGGCGAACGCACCCTCACCGGGCAACGTGTCGCCGACCTTCAGGTCGTTGTCGCGGATATGGTCGCGCACGCAGCGGACCGCGCGATCGACCAACGAGCCGCCTTCGATGGCGCGAACCCCCTCGCTCATGCGGCGAGACGATGCGCACGATAGCGCGTGGGCGCAACCCCGTAGCGGCGCGAGAAAGCGCGGGTGAAGCTGGCATTGTTGAGATAGCCGCAGCGGTAACCGATCGACGAGACCGGCAAGTCGGTCGATCGCAGCATCTCGCTGGCGCCTCCCAGCCGCATCTCGGCGATCGCGTCGGCCACCGTCATGTCGAACATGCTGCGGAACCCGCGCGTCAGCTTGGCGCGGTTGAGGCCGCAGGCGCGCGCGATCGAATCGAGCGTGAGCTTTTCGTTCCAGCGCTCGTCGATCAACCGGCGCGCCGCCACGATGCGGCGGGCATCCACTTCCTTGAGTTCCCCCGTCGCGTCGGCCGCGACGAGATCGTCGGCGGCGAGCTTTTCGAAGGTCGCGCACAGCAATTCGATGCTCTTGGCCAGCCGCAGTGTGTCGCGCGCCGGGCCGGGCAGGCGGCAATCGACCAGGGCGATGACGATCGCGCGCAGGTCGGTCGGCATATGCCAGCGCGCATCGGCGTGCGGCACGAAGCCGAAGATGCGGCGGCAGGCCTCGGCAGTGACCACGAACGCGAGGTCGCTGTCGATCATCTCGACCCCGGTCGGCTGCGCATGAAAGCCCAGGCTGGCGTCGTTGAGCCGAAAACTCATCCCGACCGATCCCTCCGGCCAGCCGCCCATCGGTACTATTCCGGAGCCGACGAACGACAGCATTTCATGCGACACCTCGACACGCTGTTTGATTTGCATGGCGACACCCTCTCCCCGACTCATCGTCACAGCCTTCATAACCTATCGGACAGCTAATGCAATAGCTATCAGATAGGTTCTTCGGTCGCTGAATGAGGGGCGCGGCGCATCGCGACGAGGAATCCCACGAACGACAACAGGCTGACGGACACACCGACGATCGCCTGGGCCTGGCCGATATGGCGTTCGCCGCCCAGCATCGTACTGACGCCGGCAACCAATGAGGGGGCGAGGCCGAAGCCGATCAGTCCGGCAATCGCGATGAACGCGCCGATGCACAGTCCGCGCAATTCGTTGGGGATCAGCACGGTCAGGGCGACGGAGGTGATCAACCCGGTGATCGTCCCGCACAAGGCGAGCGTTCCGAACGCTATCGCGAAGATCGGGACCGTCGGGCTGATCGAGAACAATGCCGCCGGAATGCCGACTGCTGCAGCGATGACCGCGCCGATTAACAGCCCGCCACGCCGGCCGCTCTTCTGCCCGAGGTCGGCAGCGAACCCGCCGAGGATCGCGCCTACGACGCCGGTGCCGAACAGGATCGCGCCCATCCAGGCGCCGAAGTCTTGCGGCTGCAATCCGTAGATCCGCGACAAGATCGGTGACGCCCAGATGCCGGCGGCGGCGTCGGCCATCACGACCGCGACCTGCCCGACGAACAGGGGGATCAGGAACGCGCGCCGCGACCATAACTCATTGACCACCGTGCGGAACGGCGCGTCGGGCCCAGCCTCGACCTCCTGCCGCGCGGGCTCTCGCATCAGCAGTAATGGCACGAGCAGAACTGCGCTGAGCAAGGCGAGCGCGGCGTGCGTGCTGCGCCACGGTGGCGCCCCGGCCAGCAGATCGGGAAGCGCATGGCCGAGGAACTGGCCGAACAACCAGCCCGTCAGCGCGAAGGCAGCGGCGACGCCCAGCGCCTTGCCGAGATTGACGATCAGCAGCGCGCGGCCACGCTGATCCGGCGCGCACAGATCCGCAGACAGCGACAGCGCCGCGGTCAGCGCGCCGGTGGTGCCGATCCCCGTCAGCATCCGCGCGACGACCAGAGTCGCGACATTAGGGGCGAAGGCAGTCAACGCGGTGCCCGCGGTCCACACCAAAGCGAGGATCAGCATCAGCCGCACGCGATGGAAGCGATCGACCAGGATCCCGATCGGGATCGAGAAGAGCACCAACGGCACCGCGGCGCCGAGCCCCTGGATCATGCCGAGGACATTGTCGCTCAACCCCAATTCGGCCTTGGCACCTTCCTGCACCACGCCGAACGATCCCATCACCGCGAAGCCGATCACCATCAGCAAGGCGAGCAGCAACAACGGCCCGAGCGCGCTGGCGAAGCCTCGCGCCGGGGCGTGCGGTGCCGCTGGGGATAATGTCGCCATCAGGCGAGCGCCCGCTTGAGCGCGGCGAGGCGCGCCGCCTGCGCGGCGGTGGCGACATCGCCGACCGGCATGATGTCGAACCCGTGCATCCCGCCGGGATAGACATGGAGCTCGGTCGGCACCCCGGCGCGGATCAGTCGGCGGGCATAATCGATGCCCTCTTCAAGGAAGAGGTCGAGCGTTCCTGTCATGATGTACGCCGGCGGCAGGCCGCTGAGATCGGTGGCGCGGGCGGCGGCGGCATAAGGCGAGACATCGGACCCGCCGGGCGCGCGGCCGAGCAGCGACGACCAGCCGAAATGGTTGCTGGCCGGCGTCCAGATGAACTCGCCGGTATAAGGATGCGGATCGCTGGTCGCGGCGGTCCGATCGTCGATCATCGGATAAGTCAGGTGCTGGAAGGCAAGGCGATATTCGCCGCGATCACGCACCAGCAGCGCCAGCGCCGCGGCCAGGCCACCACCGGCGCTCTCGCCCATCACGCCCAGGCGCGCGGTGTCGAGGCCCAGCGTTTCGGCATTGTCCACCGTCCAGCGCAATCCGGCATAGCAATCCTCGATCGCCGCGGGAAAGACATGCTCGGGCGCGAGACGATACTCGACCGACACGATCGCGCAGCCCAATGCCTTGGCCATCGGGCGGAGCAGGAACTCCATCTGCGCCGCGCTGCCGCCGACATAGCCGCCGCCATGGATGTGATAGATCGTCGGCAACGGCCCCGCGACGCCGTCGGGTTTGTAGAGGTGCAGCGCGATGTCGGGAGCGCCGGCGGGGCCGGGAACGGTTCTGATTTCCAGGCTCGATCCTTCGCGATCGATTTCGAACGGCAGCAGCGACTCCCGCTCGCGCATCTGGACCAGCGTCTCCGCGGTCAGGGAAAAGGTCGGCCATGCCTCGAGCAATGGGCGCAGCGCGGGGTCGACCAGATGCAGGGAACGGGACATGGACTCCTCCTGTTGACGGTTCGGGAACAGCGTTCCGTGACGTATCAGGTTGCCGTCAAAGGGCGAAAATCTTGCTCGGATTGAAGAGGTCGAGCGGATCCATCGCGCGCTTGATCATGCGCATGACCTCGACCGCGCCATCGCCCAGTTCCTCGACCAGCCAGCGTTGCTTGCCGATGCCGATGCCGTGCTCGCCGGTGCAGGTGCCGTCCATCGCCAGCGCGCGCTGGATCAGGCGGGCATTGATCGCCTCTACTTCCACCATCTCGGCGGGGTTGTCGGGATCGATCGAGAAGATCACGTGGAAATTGCCGTCGCCGACATGGCCCAGGATGGTGGCGGGCAGGCTGGCCTGCTCGAGATCGGCCTTGGTCTCGGTGATGCATTCGGGCAGCCGGCTGATCGGCACGCAGACATCGGTCGCCCAGCCGATTGCGCCGGGGCGCAGATTGACCGCGGCATAATAGGCCTCGTGCCGCGCTTTCCACAGCTTCGAGCGTTCTTCCGCCGTCGATGCCCATTGGAAATTGCCGCCGCCATTGGCCTGCGCCAGCTCGCTCACCGTCTCGATCTGCTCGGCGACGCCTACGGCCGAGCCGTGGAATTCGAAGAACAGGGTAGTGACTTCGGGCAAGTCCATCTTCGACCAAAGATTGACCGCGCGGATCTGCATGTCGTCGAGGATCTCGACCCGCGCCAGCGGCACGCCCAATTGGATCGACTGCACCACGGTATCGACCGCACCCTGCAGCGTGTCGAACCCGCACACCGCCGAACTGATCGTCTCCGGGATCGGGTGCAGCCTCAGCGTCACTTCAGTGATGATGCCGAGCGTGCCTTCGGACCCGACATAGAGCCGGGTCAAATCATATCCCGCCGCCGATTTGCGCGCGCGGCGGCTGGTGCGGATCACGTCGCCTTGCGGCGTGACGACCGTCAGCGCCAGCACCGCCTCGCGCATCGTGCCATAGCGGACCGCATTGGTGCCGCTCGCCCGCGTCGACGCCATGCCGCCGATCGTCGCATTGGCGCCAGGGTCGATCGGGAAGAACAAACCGGTGTCACGCAGATGCGCGTTGAGTTCCTCGCGTCGAACGCCGGCCTGGACCGTGCAGTCGAAATCCTCGGCGTTGACCGCGACGATCTCCGTCATCTCGGAGAGGTCCAGGCTGATCCCGCCGCGGATCGGCAAGGCATTGCCCTCAATCGAGGTCCCGGCGCCGAACGGCACGATCGGGACGCCCGCGGTGGTGCACAAGCGGACCAGGTCGACGACGTCGCCCGTGCTCCGTGCGTACACCACCGCGTCGGGCAGCACGGGGTCGAAATGCGCTTCGCTCGTCCCGTGCTGCCGGCGCACCGCCTCGCCGGTCTGGACCCGATCACCAAACCTCCCCCCCAGGGTGTCGATGAAACTTGGGTCGACCTGCGCGCGGCTAACCATGTCGGCGATCGCCGTCATCGCCGCCTCAGAACTTGAGGCTGGCGCGGACGCCATAGCGGCGGCGGTCGCCCTGGATCGCGAGGTTCGAGGCGATCGCCGCGAGACCGGCCTTCACCAGTGCCGATTTGTCGATGTAGCTCTCGATATATTTCTGGTTGAACAGGTTGGTGCCGAACACCCCGATCGAGAAGCCGCTGGCGAACTTCATCGTGATCGATCCGTTGACCAGCGAATAGGGCGCCAGCCGCGGCGCGACATTGGGGTCGAGCGTCGACCCGATCCGGCTACCCTTGCCGACCACGCCGGCGTCGAACACCAGCGACTTGCTGTCGATCGGCACCGTGTAGGTGGTGTTCAGGCTGTAATTGTAATCGGGCGTGAAGATGATCCGATTGGTCGACACATGGACGCCGGTGGTGGCGAAATACTGGCTGTCGTCGGTGATCCGCGCATGGACATAGGCAAAGCTGCCGTCGAACCGCCAGTTGGGCGTGACTCGCCAATGCGCCTCGACCTCCGCGCCATAGCTCTCGACCTTGCCCGTATTCAGATTGATCGCGACGAACCCGGCGCCGGTCGAATTGGGCGCGAGCGAGTTCTGGCCGATGAAATCGCGATAATCGTTGTAGAAGATGTCGGCATTGACCGACAGGCCGCCGCTCGAAACCTTGGTGCCGATTTCATAGGTCCAGACGCTGTCGCCCTTGTACAGAGCGTCCTGCGGACGCGTGCCGGGGCCGTTCTGCCCGCCGCCGCGAATGCCCTTGGCGACCGAGGCGTAGGTCATGAAATTGGGTGTCCAGCGCTCGGTCAAGGTCACGCGCGGCTGGAACTGGTCCTTGGAATAGACCGGCGGGATATAAGTGGCGGCGGGGGCGCCGACCGCGGCGATGTCGACCTGGCGACCGGTCAGCTTCTGGTGGTCATAGCGACCGCCGATGGCGATGTCGGTCTTGCCGAAGGTCAGGAAGACGGTGCCGAACACCGCCTGCTGCTTGTTTTCGACAAAGGTGCTCGACGTCGACTGGCGGGTGATCGTGCCGGCCGGCAGGCCCAGCAGTGGGCTCAGATCGAGATGGCTGATGTTCGTGCCGCGTTGCGTATAGCGATCGGCGAACACGCCGATAAGCGTGGAGATGTTGTCGTTCCACTTGGTGTCGAAGCGCAGCTCGCCGGTCTTGGTGATCAGGCGCGAGCCGCCGTTGGAGCGCAGCAGGTCGACCGGGCCGAAATCGCCGTCGCTGATCCCGCTCAGGTCCTTCTGGTTATAAGCGGCGACCGCGGTGACCTTGGTGTTGATCGCGTCGAGGTCGAATTCGCCCTTCAGATTGTAGCCCTGATATTTGATCGCGGTACGATTGAGCACGTTGGTCGCGCCATCCAGCCGATAATCGGTCGGGCCGGCGACATGGACGTAGGCGGTGCTGCCGCCTTCGACGCGATCGTAATTGGCGTTGGCGGTGATCACTGCCCAAGGTGCGGGCGTGAAGCGCAAGGTGCCGCCGATCGAACGCTGGTCGAGCGGGTTCATGTCGCCATGCGCCAGGGTGTTGTACTGAAAGCCGTCCTGGACGTGGTACGATGCGCCGATGCGGAACGACAGCAGGTCGGGCGCGATCGGGCCGCTGATGCTGCCCGACACCGAATAATAGCTGTCGGGACCGGCGGCGGTGGCATCGAGCCGGCCTTCCCAGCCATTGCCCGGCTGGCGCGTGATGACGTTGATGGCGCCGCCCAGCGTGTTGTTGCCGAACAGGGTGCCCTGCGGCCCGCGCAACACTTCGATCCGCGCGACGTCGACGATCGGCGAGTTGAGGTAGCTTGTATTCGGCTGATAGATGCCGTCGATGAAGATGCCGACGCCCGGCTGCACCGTGTCGATCAGCGTGGTGCCGATGCCGCGGATCGACACGAAAGCGCGCCCGACCGAATCCGAATTGATGTTCAGGCCCGGCGTATAGGCGGCGATGTCCTTGACCGTGTTGACCTGGCGATCCTTGAGCTCGTCTCCGGTCAGCGCGGTCACCGCGATCGGCACGTTCTTCAGCGATTCGCTGCGCTGACGCGCGGTGATGATGATGTCGTTGGGATCGTCCTGCCCGGCCGTCGCGGCCGGCGCGCCGCCGGTCTGGTCGTCAGCCGCTGCCACCACGGCGACATTGGGCGCCTTGCCGGCATCCTGGGCAAAGGCCGGCATCGCCGCAATCGCGGTGACTGCCACGCTGGCGGCAAGCAGGTTCTTGTAACGCATCAGGTCTCCCCTCGGGGTGGATACACGACGTACCCTTATCCGAGCCATGACCTATCTGACAGCTAACCTATATGAAAGGTCTGTCTCTGTGCCGATCGGGCCGCGTGCTTCGCCGTTCGGGACTCACCAGCAGGTATAGCCGCCGTCCGCCAGTACGATGCTGCCGGTCATCAGGCTGGCCGCGTCCGACACCAGGAAATGCACCACCGAGGCGACTTCCTCGGGCTCGCCGAGCCGGGCTTGCGGCGTGCCGTCGATCCAACGTTTGTACATGTCGCCTTGCTGGTCGGCGAAGGCGTTGAGCGGCGTCGCGATATAAGTCGGCGCGACCGCGTTGACGCGCACGCCGCGGCCCGCCCATTCGGCGGCCAGGCTTTTGGTCAGCTGATGCACCGCCGCCTTGGACGCATTGTAATAGCTTTGCGGCTGCGGGCGGTTGACGATGAATCCGGACATCGAGCCGACATTGACGATGCTGCCCGATCCTTGCGCGAGCATGTGCCGGCCGAAAGCGCGCGCGCACCAGAAAGTGCCGTTGAGATTGACGTCGAGCACGTTGAGCCAATGTTCGTCGGCGACATGCTCGGCCGGGGTCTCGCTGCGCGCGATCCCGGCATTGTTGACCAGAATGTCGACGTGGCCCGCGCTTGCCGCAAGCTGATCGGCGACACGCGTGACGTCCGCCGATTGCGTCACGTCGAGGACGACGCCGTCGATCGCATGGCCTTTGGCGGAGAGGCTTTCGACCGCCGCGCCGATCGCGTCGACATTGCGGTCGCCGATCGTGACCTTGGCACCGGCTTCGGCCAGCGCCTCGGCGCAGCAATAGCCGATACCCCGCGCGCCGCCGGTGACGAACGCGATCCTGCCGTCGAGGCGCAGGCGCTCGAGATACATGCGTAACTCCTCGGGAAAATCAGGGCAGGAAAGCGGCGGCCGGCATCACCGGTTCGCTGCTCGTCTCGCCGGCCGACAGGCGATGAACCTGCCGCGATGTGCGGTCGAATTCCGGCCAGGGCAGGGTGCCGTCGGTCGCATATTGCACCCACAATGCGTGGATCCGCGTCGCCAGCTCCTGCGGCGGGTTGGTACCGCACAGCCCCTGCTCACCGGTCGCGACGTCCAGCGTGTCGAACACGAACGGAAGCTCCATGCCGTGCGCCGCGCCGAGCTCGCCGCCGAACATCGGCGATCGCCAGTCGAATTCGTAGAAATGGGTGCGGCCCTGATGCTCCTCGGCAAAGCGGCGCGCCGGCCAGCGGAACACCAGGTCGTTCATCGCGTCGGTCAGCGCCTGGCCAGGCTTCTTGCCCGCGCCCATGCCGTATGTTTTCAGGATCGCCCAGGCTTTCGGGATCGATCGCCGCAGCACGAACCAGGACAACAATTTGCCCAATTTATCGCGGACGCCGGTCGGTACGAGATAGAGGTTCATTTCCTCGGCATTGGTGCCGATCAGCACATCCACCCCGGCGCTGGCGCCGCCCCTGAGCGCGTCGAGCGGCCGTTGCGGTAGCACGTCGTCGCCATGGACCGGCACGAAGCGGCTGATCCCGAACACCGGCTCCAGCCCCGTGGCATCGCGCAGATCGAGCCGGGTGGTCGGCAGGTTCACTTTCTCGACCGCAGCGATCGTCCGGTCGCCCGGCGGCACGCTTGCGAATCCTGCTTTGTCCGCACTGACGCCGAGCAGCTTGGCGATCTTGTCGACCAGCTGTTGCGCGACCGGAATGTCGCGGGTCATGCTGCCATGCCCGCTCTCGATGATCGCGCGCCGGAACAGTCCCTTGGCGAGCGGCGAGGCGATCAGATTGGCGATCGACATCGCGCCGGCGCTTTCGCCGAACAATGTGACGTTGGCCGGATCGCCGCCGAACGCCGCGATATTGTCCTGCACCCAGGTCAGCGCCGCGATCTGATCGCGCAGGCCCAGATTGGTCGGCACGCCCGGGATTGGCAGGAAACCATCGATCCCCATGCGATAATTGATCGCGACGCAGATCACCCCGTCGCGCGCGAAGGTGCCACCGTCCTGCACCGGTGCGTCCTTGCTGCCGACGACGAAGCCGCCGCCATGGATGAACACCATCACCGGCCGCCCGGCCGCTTTGCCCGCGGGGCGCCAAATATTGAGCGTCAGATAGTCGTCGCCTTCGATCCACCCCTCGCCGATCAGGATATGGACGTCGAGCCCCGGGAAGTCGCGGACCCGCTGCGGCGCGTTCGGTCCGGGCTCCGTACAGTCGCGTTCGCCTTGCCAGGGCTCGACCGGTTGCGGTTCGAGGAAGCGGCGCTCGCCGACCGGGGGCGCGGCATAGGGAATGCCGATGAAGCGTTCGATGATGCCGTCGCCGGCGCCGCGTACGGCGCCCGCGGACAGAGTGATGACGGGACTCTCCATGGCTGTTGGCATATCGCGGCGACGGCGAGCGCGCGAGCGCGAGCGCTGTGCCCAACGGCACGGTGAGTTGCCTATGGGGACTTTAACGGCGGGGAGCGCGCCGGATCGAGCCGATCTACTGGCTGCGCCGCGGCCGCCGCGCTACGGAGGCTGGGATGGTCGATCGCCGGTGGGGGAAAATGATGACGCGGCCCAGGTCTTTCGTAGCGATTCTGGGGATCGTCGGAGCCTTGTCGCTGGCCGGTTGCGCCGCGCCGATGAGCGCCCCGCGATCGGCGATGGTCGCGCCGCCCGCGCCGGCCCTGCCGCCGCCGCCCGTCCATCCCAACGGTCAGGTGCTGTGGGGTATCGTCAACGGCAAATGCGTCCCCGACCAGCAGGCGAACGGCAAGCCCGATCCCTGTGCCGAGGTCGCGATCGGCAGCGGCGTCGACAAGGGCTATGCCGTGCTCAAGGATCGGGTCGGCGCGAGCCAGTATCTCGTCATGCCGACCCGGCTCATCACCGGCATCGAGGATCCGCAACTTCGGGCGCCGGGCGCGACCAATTATTTCGATCCCGCCTGGCGCGTGCGCCGGCTGGTCGACCAGCGGCTCGGCACGACATTGACGCGCGACGATGTCGGGATCGCGGTCAATTCGATCTATGGCCGCAGCCAGGACCTTCTGCATCTCCATGTCGATTGTCTGCGGGTCGATGTCCGCGACGACCTTCACCGCCAGCTTGCCGCGATCGGGCGCCGCTGGTCGGCGCCGATGACGCTCGCCGGCCACGGCTATTACGCGTTGCGCATCGACGGCGACGACAGCGTGCCGACCGACCCGTTCGACGCGCTGGCCAAGGGATTGAACGTGCCGTCGGCCGAGATGGGCGCCTGGACCCTCGTCCTTGCCGGCGCGACCTTCACCGATGGTCCCGGCTTCGTGTTGCTTGCCGCGCGGGCGGATCCGGCGGACGGCTATGATGGCTCGGGCGAAGACCTGCAGGACCACCAATGCGCGGGGCATGGCACCGTAAGGTGAGCCCCGCCTGCGCACCGCGTTGACCCTCCGCGCCTATTATGGCACGAATAGTGCCAATAAATAGCGCGAGAGGGAAATGGCGATGGAAGTATTGCGAACGCCGGACGAGCGCTTCGCCGACCTGGCCGATTATCCGTTCCCGCCGCATTACCTCACGGTGACCGATGCCGACGGCACCGACCTGCGCATCCATTATGTCGATGAGGGGCCGCGCGATGCAGCGCCGGTCCTGCTGATGCACGGCGAGCCGAGCTGGTCGTACCTCTACCGCAAGTTCGTTCCCGACCTCGTCGCGCGCGGCCATCGCGTGATCGCGCCCGACCTGATCGGCTTCGGCAAGTCGGACAAGCCGGCGGCGCGAACCGATTACACCTATGAACGTCACGTCGCCTGGATGAGCGACTGGCTCACCGCGCTCGACCTGACCGACATCACTTTGTTCTGCCAGGATTGGGGCGGGCTGATCGGGCTGCGGCTGGTCGCGGCGTTTCCCGATCGCTTCGCGCGGCTGGTCGTGTCGAACACCGGCCTGCCGGTCGGGACAGGATCGTCCGAGGGGTTCGACGCCTGGCTCGCGTTCAGCCAGAACGTGCCGCAATTCCCGGTCGGCTTCATCGTCAATGGCGGGACCACCCGCGAGCTGACCGCCGCCGAGATCGCCGCCTATGACGCGCCATTCCCGGACGAAACCTACAAGGAAGGCGCACGTCAGTTCCCGACCCTGGTGCCGATCACGCCCGATCACGCCTCGGTGGCGGAAAACCGCGCCGCCTGGGCGGTGCTCGAACGCTTCGAGCGGCCGGTCCTGACCGCGTTCGGCGACAAGGACGCCGTGACCAACGGCGGGGAAAAGGCGTTCATCGAGCGCATCCCGGGAGCGCGCGGCCAGCCGCATCGCATCATCGCCGGGGGCGGCCATTTCATCCAGGAGGATGCGCCCGCGGAATTGTGCGCCCTGATCGACGATTTCATCCGCGCCGATACGGGCGTCGCGGCATGAAGGTCGTCAACGCGGTGTTCCCGCCAGCCGAACAGGCAGGAGCGTTCTTCGGCGGTGCCGAAGACGGCCCGTTCGTGATGGTCAACCTGCTCAAGTTCAAGGAGCACGCCGACTATCCCGACGGCAGCGATGCCGAGCTGTCGGGGCGCGAGGCCTATGCCCGTTACGGCGCCGGCGTCCAGGCGTGCCTAGCCGCAGTCGGCGGCAAGTCGCTTTATGCCGGCGCGGTCACCGAGCTGATGCTGGGCGAGGTGGAGGAGCTCTGGGACATGGTCGCGCTCGCGCAATATCCGTCGCGCGCGGCGATGATGAAGATGATCCAGTCGCCGGACTATCAGGCGATCGAAAAGCATCGGGTCGCGGGCTTGGCGGGTCAGCTCAATATCCGCACCAAGTCGGTCCAGGGGTAGGGCAGATCGACACCGCGATCCTAATCCTCCCCCGCCAGGGGGAGGTGTCAGGCGCAGCCTGACGGAAGGGGAGGAAGCACGACGGGTAAGTGTATCGCGATCCGCCCCCTCCGACGCCTTCGGCGCCACCTCCCCCTGGCGGGGGAGGATTTAGAACTACCCGGGTTCAAATCACCCGATCGGCAGCCGCGTGAACTCGACTCCGCGCGACCCGGGGAGCAGGCTGAACATCATCCCGTCCTCGCCGACCACGATCGGCCCGTCGTAAAGCCGTCGCGCGTCGCCCAGGAAGGCGGGATACATCATTCGCGACGGCAGTTGCGGAATGACGTGGCTGAACACCACGAAGCGCACCCCCGCCGCCTGCGCCTCGCGCGCGACCGCTTCGGGCGAGGCGTGATAGCTCAATATGTCGCGCGTGATCTGCGCCGTGCCGGTGATCCCGCGCCGGGTGAGCGCCGCGGTCGTGAGCTTGACCAGCTTGGGCTGCAGGCCTTCGTGGACGAGCAGGTCGGCGCCGCGCGCCGCCGCGACCAGGGCGGTGCTGGTCGTGGTGTCGCCGCTCACCACTACCGACCGGCCCTTATAGTCGAAGCGATAGCCGACCGCCGGATCGACCGGCCCGTGATCGACCCGGAAGGCGGAGACGCGCAGGCCGTCGGCGTCGAACACCAGGACGCGATCGTCCGATCCGCGCGGGGGAATGGCGAAGGGCCGGGCGACCCCGCCCGCGCCCGACGGCGGCGCGATCACCGGGCCATGATGCGCGGTACGATAGCCCGAATCGAGCGCATAAGCGGCATCGAACCCCGCAACCACGCGCTCGACGCCGGGGGGACCATGGATCGGCAGCGGGCTGGTCGCGCCATTGCCAGTCCAGCGCAGCAGCATCATCGGGCCCAGTCCGTCGATATGGTCCGAATGGAAATGGGTCAGGAAAACGCCGTCGATCCGGCCGTTGGGGATCCCCATCAGGACGATGTTGCGCGCCCCGCCTTCGCCCGAATCGACCACGAAGATGTGCTTGCCGGCGATGATCACGGTGCAGGCGCCGGCACGCGTCGGATCGGGCAGCGGGGACCCGGTCCCGCACAAGCCGACATGCAGACCGTCGCTCAGCGTCGCCGTCCGGTCCAGCCCGGCGCGCTGATCGAGCGCCGCGGCCAGCATCATCGCGCCCGCTTGTCGCTGGAAGGACGCCAGCCCGGCAATCGCCGCCACGGCCACCGCGATCGCGGCGACGATCCTCTTCCGCATCCCCTTCTCCCTTTGCCGGAAGGATGCGCGTATATTTTGGCATTATCAATGCCGAAACATTGCGCTGCCCGTAGCGGATGTTACTATGCGCAAAACGGGGGAAGGGGTCGGATGCGTACTGTTGTTCGCGTTGTCGTGGGGCTGGTCGGGCTGTTCAACATCGTCCTCGGGCTCGGCTTCCTGCTAGACCCGGCGCAAGCGGGGTTGCGTTTTTTCCTGACGTCGCTGGGAACGCAAGGAATGGCGACGATGCGCGCCGATTTCACTGCCTTCTTCGTGACCGGCGGCGTCTTCGCGTTGATCGCGGCGTGGCGGGAGCGGCGGTTGCCGCTGCTCGTCCCGCTCTCCTTATTGTCGATCGCCATCGTCGGACGCGCGATCAGCCTGGTCGCCGACGGCGCTCCCGCGACCGCGTTCCCGCCGATGGCGGCCGAAGCGATCATGATCGCGCTGCTCGCCTGGGGTTGGCGCACGTTCGACGCGGAGCCGCGCCGATGAAGAAATGGGTCAAGTGGACGCTCGGTACGGTCGGCGTGGTCGGCTTGGCGGGATTCGCCGCCAAGGATTACGTGTTCCTTCATTTGCCGGGATGGATCGCGCCACGCGTCGCCGACAATCGCCCAGTCAAATGGCAGCCGGGTCCCGCGACCGCCGCGGTGCCGGCCGATAAAAGGCCGCCCAATATCGTGCTGATCGTCGCCGACGATCTCGGCTATAACGATATCAGCTTCAATGGCGGCGGGGTCGCCGGGGGTTTGCTCAAGACGCCCAATATCGACGCCCTGGGCCGCGGCGGCGTCAGCTTCGCCGATGGCTATGCCGGCAATGCGACTTGCGCGCCCAGCCGTGCCGCGCTGATGACCGGGCGGTATCCAACGCGCTTCGGCTACGAATTCACGCCCGCGGAAGTTCACCCGCCGGCCTGGTTTCCGTCTCGCCTGATCCGCACCGATGCGGCGTTTTCGCGCAACATCGCCAATTTCAAGACCGACTGGGAACACAAGACGATCTTCGACGAGGATGCTGCGCGCGCACCCGCGACGGTCGCCGACAAGGGTGTTCCGAGCAGCGAGATCACCATCGCCGAACTGCTCCGAACGCGCGGCTATCACACCATGCATCTCGGCAAATGGCATCTCGGCGACGGCAAGGGGATGCGGCCCGAGGAACAGGGGTTCGACGAAAGCCTGGGCTTCATGATCGGCGGGCAGATGTACCTGCCCGAAAACAGTCCCGACGTCGAAAACTCGAAACAGGATTTCGACCCGATCGACAAGTTCCTGTGGGCGAACCTACCGTTCAGCGTACAATATAATGGCGGCGAGCGGTTCCGGCCGGCGCGCTACATGACCGACTATCTGACCGATCAGGCGGTCGCCGCGATCGGCGCCAATCGCAACCGGCCGTTCTTCCTCTATCTGGCCTATAACGCGCCGCACACGCCGCTTCAGGCGCTCAAGGCCGACTACGACGCACTGCCACAGATCGCCGACCATCGCCTGCGCGTCTATGCCGCGATGATCCGCGCGCTCGACCGCGGCGTCGGGCGCGTGATGGCCACGCTCAAGGCGCAGGGGCTCGACCAGAACACATTGGTCATCTTCACCAGCGACAATGGCGGCGCGCATTATATCGGGCTGCCCGACATCAACCGCCCCTATCGCGGGTGGAAAGCGACCTTCTTCGAGGGCGGCGTGAAAGTGCCGTTCTTCGTGCGCTGGCCGGCGACAATCCACCCCGGCACCAGCATCGCGGGGCCGGTCAGCCATTTCGACATCTTTTCGACCGCCGGCGCCGTCGCGGGCGCGCCTTTGCCCAAGGACCGCGCGATCGACGGGGTCGATCTGATGCCGTTCATCGAGGGCAAGCAGACCGGCGCGCCGCACAACACCTTGTTCTGGCGCAGTGGTCCCTATCGCGTCGTGCGGGACGGCGACTGGAAGCTGCAATTGCTCGACCTGCCGCACGTGGCATTGCTGTACGACATGAAGACGGATCCGACCGAACGGCGCGACGTCGCCTCGCTCCACCCGGACGTCGTGGCGCGGCTGCGGGGCTTGATTGCCCTCCATGACCGCGACAGCGTCAAGCCCGCCTGGCCGTCGCTGATCCGCACGCCGATCGCGATCGATCGGCCGCTCGGCACCAAGCCGCGCGCCGGCGAAACCTATATCTACTGGTCGAACTGATGAACCCATCCGACGTCATGCCCCCTGACGGCCGCCGCCGCCGCTCCCAGAACAGCCGCAATGCTATCGTCGCGGCGATGCTCGAGCTGGTCGCCGAGGGGCAGATCACGCCGAGCGCCGAGGACGTGGCGTCACGCGCCGGGGTCGGCCTGCGCACGGTGTTCCGGCACTTCACCGACATGGAAAGCCTCTACGCCGCCATGACCGGACGGCTGGCCGAACATTATGAGATGTGGCTGATCCCGTTCGATTCGACCGAGTGGCAAGGCCAGCTCGTCGAGGCGATCGAGCGGCGGACGGCGACCTACGAACGCCTGCTGCCGTTCAAGCGCGCGGGCGACGCACATCGTCACATGTCGCCGGCGATCCGGGCCGAACATGCCCGCATGCTGGGCGTGATGCGGCAGCGGCTGCGCTCGTTCCTGCCGCCGGCGATCACCGACGACGACATGCGGTTCGAGACGATCGACCTGATGTTGAGCTTCGAGGTGTGGCAGCGGCTGCGCGACGAGCAGGGGCTGTCGGTCGACCTCGCGCGCCGCATCGTCATGCGCGAAGTGCTGCGGCTGGCCGGCGCGGAAGGCCCCGACCCGGCGGCTTGACGTGCGCTAACCGCTAATCCTCGCCGCCCAGCGCGCGCTGCATGTATATTGTATCCAATATACGACCGAATTTGCGGCCGACCCCGATCATCCTGCCGGCCTGCACGAACCCGCATTTCGCGTGAAGCGCGACGGAGGCGGGCTCGCTGCCGCCGATGACCGCGATCATCTGGCGAAATCCCGACTGGTGCGCCGCCTCTACCAGCGCGGGCAGCAGGCGCGATCCGATCCCGCGCCCGATATGATCCGGCGCCAGATAGATGCTGTTCTCGCACGTTTCGGCATAGGCCGGGCGGTCGCGGAACTGGGTGGCATAGGCATAGCCCGCCACGGCGCCGTCCCGCTCGGCGACCACGAACGGCCATCCGCGGGCGGCGATCGACCCGATCTTCTCGCGCCATGCCGCCACGTCGGGCGGTTCCGTGTCGAACGTCGCGGTGCCGTGCAGCACATGATGCGCATAGATCGCCGCGATCGACGCGGCGTCGTCGGGCCGGACGGGACGGATGCAAACGTCGGTCATGACCGCAACCTCGCAAGCCGTAGCGACAGACGCAACCGGATGACGCGCTGCTTTCCGAATTTTTTTGGCATCGCTCTGGCGAAGAATACGCTCTCAACACCTCATTGCTCTGGATGCGATTCCGTATCGCTGCGATACATGAATTGGATGTGGCTCGCCGTTCGCATAGCGTCTTGAGTTCCGTCCCGAACCCACCTAAGCGAATACTCGGACATATAATCAGGGGGTTGCGGTGAAGATGGTATTTCCTGTCCCAGGTATATCTCCCAACCATTTGGTCCGACTAGGAATTTTACTCGATTCGCGCCGACTGATTTCGCAGCCGAACCCGGCAGCGTAAATGCGCATCATCCTTGTCGAAGGGGATGCGCGGTCGCGCGCGACGCTGCACGGCTGCCTGCAGCGTCAGGGATTCGACGTCGAGGCGATCGGATCGCCGCTGGAATTCTATCGCTCCATGGCAACGAGCAGCCGCGATATCGCTGTCGTCGACGCCGATCTCGCTGACGGCGCGGGGCTGGATATCCTGTCCTGGCTGCGCGGCATGGGAAATATCGGCATCATCGCCTTGAGTGCCGGCAATGAAGCGCGCAACCGGATCGCGTGCTTCGAGAGCGGCGCCGACCTCTATTTCACCAAGCCGGTCGATGGCGAAGAGCTGGTCCATGGCTTGCGCAACCTGCTCCGCCGCCTTGCCCATAACGGGGTCGAACGTGCCGCATCCGTCACGCCGTCCGATTGGTTCTTCGATACCACCCACTGGAGGCTGCAGACGCCGAACGGGCCGTCGGTGAAGCTCAGCGCGGTCGAAGCGAAATTCGTCCGACGCCTGCTGGTCCAGACGGGAACAGTCGTCTCGCGCGCGGAATTGCGCGCCGAACTCGGTTATGGGGACGACGCCGTCGGCGACAAGAATCTCGACGCCGTAATTCGCCGGTTGCGGCGCAAGATCGAAAGCGCGACGGGATCTCCCGCCCCGATCCAGACCGTGCATGGCCAGGGCTATCTCTTCTCGGCCCCACTGCGATTGGAAAGGCGCCGCGCGCTCGAGCGTTAGCCTGTGCTGCGAATAGCACGTGACCGCGACGACTTTGGGAGCGAGCTGTCGTAGTCGGGCATCACATTTGGCCGTCATGCCGGGCTTGTCCCGGCATCCACCGTGCAAGTTAGCGCATAGCAAGAGCTCCTTTTCCCGGGCTTGTCGCCCGGTGGATGCCGGCATGACGAAAAAAAGCAGATCGCGCCCAATTCTAACGCTGTGTTCCGCCGACTCGCTTGCCGCGCCAGCCGTGAGCGCGTCCCCCAGCGATGATTGAAACAGTTTCGTTACAACTGTTTACAATCGAACTTCAGTCGGAATTAGTATGATCTAGTATATTTCCACGTTCTGGCGTCGACATCATACTAAATCCGACTTGGCTTACTTGTCATTAACCAAAGAAAAATCCTTTAATACCTATTGCCTAGCTAAATTTGTCTGCTTAGTCTGACGTCACTGGCCAAAAGGCGGCCAGATGGGGTCAATCGTCGAATTCATTCTATGATAATGCGGCACTGAAACTTCTTGGATGATCATCCGGGGAGGGGTGTCGTTGCGATGAAAAGGGGTATTGGTGTGATCAAGCAATTCAGGGCAGTTTCTGCCCTTTCCCGTCGCGCGCATGTTTCCGGACGAGGCTTGCGGCGCGTGATGCTCGCCACGCTCGGCACGGCCTTTTTGGCGGGCAATGTCGCCGCCACGCCGCAGGCGGCGCCGCCGGCCAAGCCCGCCAATCCATTCCAGGCCCAGGTCGGCCAGCTCGGCGTGCGCAAGTGCGCCAATCTCTTCTCGGCGCTCGGTCAGACGGTCGCGCTCGGCTCCGATTATGCGGGGCAAGTGCAGACCGAGAAGGCAGCGCCGGACGCGCACGGCGTGGTGGGTGTGGTCGGCATGACCTACAAGACCGCCGCCTATAATTCTCAGGCTGCCGGGGTCGTCGTGGCGACGCCGGTCGGCACCAAGTGCGAGGGGCAGTTGGTCCGCGTCGCGCCGTTCCAGCGCGCCTGCAAGGACGTCGTCGCCCTGCTGCCGGCCGGCAGCACCGCGGCCGGCTCGCTGTCCGGCGTGCCGCTCTACATTCTCGGCGGCAATCAGGGGCAGGCGATGCTGATCGCCAGCGGTCCTGCCTGCGTGGTGGTGACCATTGCGCGAGGCGCCGACGTCGGGTGATCCCGGGAGGGCGGCGATGAGCCAAGGCTCGTCGCACGGCCCTCTCCAATAGCCGCAATTTGAAGTTCGGAACTCGTGAAAGCGCCCCCGCGCGTCGGGGCGGTGGGGACGCTGTGTGTTCGCTCCGGGCCATCGGCAAAGATGCCGCGGCCAGTTCAACAAGGGGAAGTGCCATGTCTGAATATGAGTCGCAGAATATTCGTCGCACTCGCTTTGCCGCGAACTGGGTTGCCGGCGCGGAAGGCGCGAGCTGGTCGCAGCGGCGCCGGCTGATGGCCGTACTGCGCCGCGCGCATCGCGTGCTTGGGCTGAAGCGCGATAAACTCGGACTTGGCGGGCTTGGTACGACGAGTCCGTCCAGCGTTGCGGCATCGGCACCGGTATCGGGTTTTGCGGTTGAACGGGCCGGGAAGGCTGGCCTCCTCACCGGCGTGGCGCTCGCGGCATTGGGCGCCGTCGTCGCCCCCCAACCGGCTTTCGCGCAGCTTGCCATTGGCAACGGGACTGCGGTCAATACCGCCAACTGCACCAATCCCGCTGCTGGGGGCCAAAGCGTAGCCATCGGTTGCGCCACCAGTGCTACCGGCTCCGCTTCAACCGCGATAGGCGATGGCGCCACGGTGAATGGCAATGACGGCGTGGCGATCGGCACCGGTAATACCGCGACGGGCAATGCTTCGATCGCGATCGGTTATTCGATGAGTGCCAACGGCCTCAACGCGATAGGCATAGGAGTCTTCGCGAATGCGACCGGCGTCAACGCGCTCGCTGTGGGCGGGAACGCCCGATCCCTTGCGGACGGAGCATCGTCCTTTGGCGTCAACAGCACCGCAAGTGCCGCCAATGCGACCGCGATCGGATCCACCGCCACTGCCAGTGGCGGCGCCGCCATCGCCGCTGGCGTGGGGAGCCAGGCAACCAGCTCCAATTCCATCGCCATCGGCAGCTTCAGCCAGGCGGCAAATAATGCTGCCACTGCCGTCGGAAACGGCGCCGTGGCCTCTGGCAACAGTGCGACCGCGCTCGGGGCGCAAGCGGTAGCCGTCGGCGGCAGCACGGTTGCGGTCGGCCAGGGCGCCGGTGCCGGATCCACTACCGGCAATGCCAGCTCGGTTGCGGTAGGCATCGCGGCGGGCACGCTCGTCAGCGGCGGACAAAATACCGCTATCGGCGGGGGCGTCCCGAGCGTCTTGCGAGGCGCCGGCTCCGGCGTCACGGGTCAGCGGAACCTCGCTCTTGGCACCGGCGATGGCACCGTCGCCTACGATGCCACGCTCTCCGCCTCCGCAGGCAGTCTGGTCACGGGCAACGACAACATCGCGATCGGAACCAATGCCGGTATCGGCGTCGCCGTCAGTAACACCGCGTCGATCGGCCACAATGCTCAGGCCAGCCAGACCAACGCCGCCGCCATTGGCACCGGAGCCATCGCCAGCGGCGTGAATTCCATCTATATGGGCGCACGCTCCGCTGCCGGAACGGGGGCTCTCGCTCAGAGCGCGATCGCTATCGGCGTGGACGTGACCGCGTCCCAGACCGACTCCACGGCAATCGGCCGTACAAGCACGGCGTCCGGCAGTTCCGCCGTCGCGGTCGGGACAGCTTCGAAGGCAACGGCGACAAGTGCAGCAGCATTCGGCCCCACCGCCAATGCGTCGGCCAATTTCGCGCTGGCCTTGGGCAATGCGGCGGTGTCGAGCGGAATCGGCTCCGTTGCCGCAGGTTCGGGCGCGCAGAGCACAGGCGTCTCCGCCGTGGCGGTCGGCAACAATTCCAGCGCGACGGCTGCAAACGCCGTGGCGGTCGGCCTGGGCGCGGTGGCGAACTCCGGCGATGCCGTGGCGATCGGCAAGAGCTCGACCGCGACGGGCGGCAAGGCGGTCGCGGTCGGCTCGGGCAACGTTGCCAATGGCAACGGCGCGGTCGCGATCGGCGATCCCAACACCGCCACCGGCAACGGCACCGTGGCGAGCGGTATGGACAACACGTCGACCGGCGACGGCTCGGTAGCGCTGGGCAACACCAATATGGTCGGTGGCGGCGGCCAGGCGGTGAGCACGCCCGGCACGGCGGCACAGGGCGCGGTCGGCATCGGCTATCAGAACAAGGTTGTCGGCCAGGGCAGCGTCGCAATCGGCAACACCAGCAGCGCGCTGGCGGCGGGCGCGGTGGCGTTCGGCGACTCCGCGATCGCGAACAATGCGCGTGACGTGGCGCTGGGTTCGGGCTCGGTTACCGCCGCAGCGGTTGGGACGGCGAGCACGGTGATCGGCGGCACCACCTATAACTTCGCCGGCACGACGCCGACCAGCACCGTCAGCGTCGGCAGCGGGACCAGCCAGCGCACGATCACCAATGTCGCGGCCGGCCGCCTTAGCGGAACCTCGACCGACGCGGTCAACGGCTCGCAGCTGTTCGCGACCAATCAGGCGTTGCAGGCGAGCATCGCCGGGGCGGCGTCGCATTATTTCAGCGTCAACGACGGTGGGACGGCCACCGGAAACTACAGCAACAATGGAGCGACGGGTGGCCTATCAGTAGCGATCGGCACCAATGCCAGTGCGGCGGGCGGGCGCTCGATTGCGTCCGGTAGCGGGGCGCAGGCGCAGGGTGTCTTCGCATCAGCCTATGGCGATAATGCCATCGCGGCCGCTTCGGGCACCGCCATCGGCGGCGGCACCAACGCCTCCAACCAGTTCGCCTTCGCCGGGGGATTCCAATCCACGGCATCCGGGGTGTCTTCCACGGCATTGGGCCTGCACACCAATGCTACCGCCGACAATGCGATCGCCATAGGCACGAGCACGACCGCCAACGCCGTCGATGCCGTCGCCATTGGCGACACCTCGACCGCGACCGGCATCACCTCAACGGCTCTCGGCAGCGGTGCCAGTGCGGCGGGCGGCCGCTCGATTGCGTCCGGCAGCGGGGCGAAGGCGCTGGGCGTCTTCGCGTCAGCCTATGGCGATACTGCCAGCGCGGCCGCTAACGGTACCGCCATCGGCGGTGGCACCATCGCCTCGAACACATTCGCGTTCGCCGGGGGTTTCCAATCCACGGCATCCGGCGTGTCCTCCACGGCATTGGGCCTGCACGCCAATGCGACCGCCGACAATGCGATCGCCATCGGTACGAGCGCGGCCGCCAACGCTGTCGATGCCATTGCCATCGGCGACGGCTCGACCGCGACCGGCGGCAAGGCAACCGCCATCGGCGCCGGCAATACCGCTTTCGGCGACGGCGCGGTGGCGATCGGCGATCCGAGCTATGCCAGCGGCACCGGCGCC
>NZ_BCYX01000034.1 GCF_001598415.1 Sphingomonas mali NBRC 15500 | reverse complement strand
AGGCTCGCGTCGAGCTGCGCTCGACCACCCCTCTCCCAGCTTCGACTAAGGCCCTGCGGGCCTAAGTCTGCGCAACCCTCTCCCCTCTGCGAGGGGCGAGGGGGAGGTTGGAAATGGGATACGAAGGTCTGGATTTCAGCGAGATCGCGGCGAGTGTATCGCCTGCGTTCGTGGAGACGCTGTACAACAAGTTCAAGGAATCGCCGGAATCGGTCGAGCCGTCCTGGCGCGGCTGGTTCGAGGGGCTGGAGAACGGCCCGTCGACCGCGAGCTGGGCTAATCCCGCCTGGCCGCTCGCGTCGACCGACGATTTGACCGCGGCACTCGACCCGACCCAAATGGAGCCTGCGCCCAAGCCAGCGCGCGGCGCGGCGCCTGCCGCGGCCGCGCCGGCGGCCAAGCCCGCCAGCCAGGACGATATCGTCAAGGCGGCGAGCGATTCGATCCGGGCGATGCTGCTGATCCGCACCTATCGCGTGCGCGGTCACCTCGCGGCGACTCTCGATCCGCTCGGCCTGTCGCGGCACGAACTGCCCGACGATCTCAAGACCGAATATTACGGCTTTTCCGACAGCGACGTCGACCGCCCGGTCTACATGGGCGGAACGATGGGGCTGCAATGGGCGACGATCCGCGAACTCGTCGACATCCTGCGCGCCAATTACTGCGGCAATGTCGGCCTGGAATATATGCACATCGCCGATGTCGAGGAGCGCCGGTTTCTCCAGGAACGGATGGAGGGCAAGGACAAGGCGATCCAGTTCACCACCGACGGCAAAAAGGCGATCCTCAACAAGGTGATCGAGGCCGAGCAGTGGGAACGCTTCGCCGGCAAGAAGTTCGTCGGCACCAAGCGCTTCGGCCTGGACGGCGGCGAGGCGATGATCCCCGCGCTCGAAAGCGTGATCAAATATGGCGGCCAGATGGGCGTCAACGAGATCGTGTTCGGCATGGCGCATCGCGGCCGCCTCAACGTGCTGGCCAATGTCATGGCCAAGCCGCTGCGCGTGATCTTCCACGAATTCGGCGGTGGTTCGGCCAACCCCGAGGATGTCGGCGGGTCGGGTGACGTCAAATACCATCTCGGCACCTCCACCGACCGCGAGTTCGACGGGATCAAGGTCCATATGTCGCTGGTCGCCAACCCCTCGCATCTCGAGGCGGAAGACCCGGTCGTGCTCGGCAAGGTCCGGGCGATCCAGACGATGGCCGGCGACCTCGAGGAGCATCGCCACGCCCTGCCCGTGCTGATCCATGGCGACGCGGCGTTCGCGGGCCAGGGCATCGTGTGGGAATGCCTCGGTTTCTCGGGCATTCGCGGCTACAATACCGGTGGCTGCATCCACTTCGTCATCAACAACCAGATCGGCTTCACCACCAGCCCGCAATTCGCGCGCTCGTCGCCTTATCCGTCGGACGTCGCCAAGGGCGTTCAGGCGCCGATCTTCCACGTCAATGGCGACGATCCCGAAGCGGTGACCTTCGCCTGCAAGATGGCGATCGAGTTCCGCCAGAAATTCCATCGCGACATCGTCATCGACATGTGGTGCTATCGCCGCTTCGGCCATAACGAAGGCGACGAGCCGAGCTTCACCCAGCCGTTGATGTACAAGGCGATCCGCCAGCATCCCGGCGTCAGCGAAGTCTATGGCAAAAGGCTGATCGCCGAGGGTGTGGTCGACCAGGCCTGGATCGACCAGATCACGCACCAATTCGAGACCCTGCTCGAAGGCGAATTCGAGGCGGGCGCGTCATACAAGGCGAATAAGGCGGACTGGTTCGCGGGCCGCTGGTCGGGGCTGCACGCGCCGGCCGATGCCGAAAGCGCACGCCGCAACGTCGAGACCGGCATCGAGCGTAAATTGTTCGACAGCCTGGGCCGCACGCTGACCACGATCCCCGAGGATTTGACCGTCCACAAGGCGCTCAACCGGGTGATCGACGCCAAGCGCGAGATGTTCAAGTCGGGCGAGAATTTCGACTGGGCGACCGGCGAGGCACTCGCCTTCGGCTCGTTGCTGTCAGAAGGCTATGGCGTCCGCCTGTCGGGCCAGGATTCGGGCCGCGGCACCTTCTCGCAGCGCCATGCCGTCTGGGTCGACCAGAATGACGAGCACAAATATGTGCCGTTGTGGAATGTCGAGCACGGCAATTTCGAAGTGCTCGATTCGCCGCTCAGCGAATATGGCGTGCTCGGCTTCGAATATGGCTATGCGCTCGCCGACCCCAAGACCCTGGTGATCTGGGAAGCGCAGTTCGGCGATTTCGCCAACGGTGCGCAGATCATGATCGACCAGTTCATCGCTAGCGGTGAAGCCAAGTGGCTGCGCGCCAATGGCCTGGTGATGATGTTGCCGCACGGCTATGAAGGCCAGGGTCCCGAGCACAGCTCGGCGCGCCCGGAACGCTTCCTCCAACTCTGCGCCGGCGACAACATGCAGGTCGCCAATTGCACCACGCCGGCCAACGTCTTCCACTTGCTGCGCCGCCAGATGCACCGGACGTTCCGCAAGCCGCTAGTGATCTTCACGCCCAAGTCGCTGCTGCGCCACAAGCGCGCGGTGTCGAAGGCCGAGGACTTCCTGGGCGACAGCCATTTCCGCCGCATCCTGTCGGATCCCGACGCTCCGGCCGATACCGAGACGAAGCGGTTGGTGCTGTGCACCGGCAAGGTCGCCTACGACCTGTTCGAGGCACGCGACGCGGCGGGTGACAAGAACACCCAGGTGGTGCGGATCGAGCAGCTCTATCCGTTCCCGGGCGAGCCGCTTGCCGAGCGCGTCCGCCGGATGCCCAATCTCGAAGAGATCGTCTGGGCTCAGGAAGAGCCGAAGAACAATGGCTATTGGTTCTTCGTCGAGCCGTTGATCGAGGAAGCGTTGACCGCCGCCAAGTGCAAGGTGAAGCGTGCGCGCTATGCCGGCCGCGCGCCCTCGGCATCGCCCGCGACGGGCCTGGCCAAGCGCCACCAGACCGAACAGGCCGCGCTCGTCGCCGACGCGCTCGGCCACAACGTACGCGAAGAAATCCGCCGCACGCGGAAGAGCTAAGGGAAGATCATGGCAACCGAAGTCAACGTCCCCACGCTGGGCGAATCGATCGTCGAGGCAACTGTCGGCGAATGGCTGAAGCAGCCAGGCGATCCGGTGAAGGCCGACGAGCCGATCGTCAGCCTGGAAACCGACAAGGTCGCGGTCGAGGTGCCGTCGCCGGTCGCCGGCGTAATGGGCCAGCATGCGGTCGCCGTCGGCGACAATGTCGCGGTCGGCGCGCTGCTCGCGACGATCGAGGCAGGCGGTGCTGGAGCGGCGGCCCCGGCCGCTACCCCTGCGCCGGCAGCTCCCGCTCCGACGCTCGCCTCCGCTCCCGCCGCGACCGCCGGTCAGCAGGCGCCGGCGTCGGGTGACACGCCGGCCGCGCTCAGCCCCTCGGTGCGCCGCGCGGTGCTCGAAACCGGCGTCGATCCTGCGACGGTCAAGGGCACTGGCAAGGATGGCCGCCTGACCAAGGACGACGTGCTCGCCGCCGCGGCGACGCCGCCGGCACCCGCCGCCGCTCCCGCCCCCGAGCCGGTCCAGACCCCGTCGGTCGCCGCCTCGACCGGGCGCAAGGAAGAGCGCGTCCGCATGACGCGCCTGCGCCAGACCGTCGCCAAGCGGCTCAAGGACGCGCAGAACACCGCGGCGATGCTGACGACGTTCAACGACGTCGACATGTCAGCGGTGATCGAGGCGCGCACCAAGTACAAGGATCTGTTCGAGAAGAAGCACGGCGTGCGCCTCGGCTTCATGGGCTTCTTCGTGAAGGCCGCCTGCATGGCGCTGAAGGACGTACCCGCGGTCAACGGCCAGATCGACGGCGAGGAAATCGTCTATCACGATTATGCCGACATCTCGGTCGCCGTCTCGGCACCGCAGGGTCTGGTCGTCCCGGTCATCCGCGATGCGGACCAATTGTCGGTCGCCGGCATCGAAAAGACGATCGGCGATTTCGGCAAGCGCGCCAAGGACGGCACGCTCAAGATGGAGGAAATGAAGGGCGGTACCTTCACTATCTCCAACGGCGGCGTGTTCGGTTCGCTGATGTCGACCCCGATCATCAACCCGCCGCAATCGGCGGTGCTCGGCTTGCATCGTATCGAGGACCGTCCGGTGGTTCGCGACGGCCAGGTAGTGGTGCGTCCGATGATGTACCTCGCCCTCAGCTACGACCACCGCCTGATCGACGGCCGCGAAGCGGTGACCTTCCTGGTCGCGCTCAAGAACGCGATTGAGGACCCGACGCGGATTTTGATCGACCTGTAACTATATAACCGTCACCCCAGCGAAAGCTGGGGTCTCGTGCCGCCAGCACATCGCCAGCCGCATGAGATGCCAGCTTTCGCTGGCATGACGACTGGAGGCTTGAATGGCTGACTATGATTTCGACGTCCTGGTGATCGGTTCGGGCCCCGGCGGCTATGTCGCCGCGATCCGTGCGGCGCAGCTGGGGCTCAAGACCGGGTGCGTGGAGAGCCGCGAGACGCTGGGCGGCACCTGCCTCAACGTCGGCTGCATCCCGTCCAAGGCGATGCTGCACGCGAGCGAATTCTACGATCACGCCGCCAACGGCATGATGGCCAAGATGGGCATCAAGGTCACGCCCGAACTCGACCTCGACACGATGCACGGCCAGCGCAAGGACGCGGTCAAGCAACTGACCGGCGGCATCGAGTTCCTGTTCAAGAAGAACAAGGTCGAGTGGATCAAGGGCCATGCCGCGTTCACCGCCGCCGACACCGTCCAGGTGGGCGACCGTAGCGTGCGCGCGAAGAACATCGTCATCGCCACCGGCTCGTCGGTAACGCCGCTCCCCGGCGTCGAGATCGATCAGAAGGTCGTGGTCGATTCGACCGGCGCGCTCGAACTGCCCAAGGTTCCCGAGCAGATGGTCGTCATCGGTGGCGGCGTGATCGGGCTCGAGCTCGGCAGCGTGTGGCGTCGTTTGGGCGCCAAGGTCACCGTGGTCGAATTCCTCGACCAGATCCTGCCCGGCTTCGATGGTGAGGTCCGCAAGGAATCGAACAAGATCCTCAAGAAGCAGGGCCTCGAATTCAAGCTGTCGACCAAGGTCACCGGCGTGACCGTGAAGGGCGACAAGGCGACTCTCACCGTCGAGCCCGCCGCTGGCGGCGCGGCCGAGACGATCGAAGCGGATACCGTGCTGGTGTCGATCGGCCGCAAGCCGAACACGGACGGGCTCGCGCTCGACAAGGCCGGGCTCGGCACCAACCAGCGCGGCCAGATCGAGATCGATCACGATTTCCGGACCTCGGTCCCCGGCATCTGGGCGATCGGCGACGTCGTTCCCGGCCCGATGCTCGCGCACAAGGCGGAAGACGAAGGCATCGCGGTCGCCGAGAATATCGCGGGGCAGCACGGCATCGTGAACCACGATGTGATTCCGTCGGTGGTCTACACCTGGCCCGAAATCGCCGGTGTCGGCCTGACCGAGGAAGCGGCGAAGGAACGCGGCGAGGTGAAGGTCGGCAAGTTCCCGATGCTGGCCAACAGCCGCGCCAAGACCAATCACGAGCCCGATGGCTTCGTGAAGGTAATCGCGGATGCCAAGACCGATCGCGTGCTGGGGGTATGGTGCATTGCCAGCGTCGCCGGCACGATGATCGCCCAAGCCGCGCAGGCGATGGAATTCGGCGCGACCAGCGAGGACATCGCCTATACCTGCCATGCGCATCCGACGCACAGCGAGGCGATCAAGGAAGCGGCGATGGCAGTGACGGGGAAGCCGATCCACGTCTGAGCCGGCAAGGATTTAGCGGCAGCTAAATCCGCGCAACCGCGGCTCAGATCGGCGGGCGGCGCTCAAGCGCCGACCGACGAGTTTCAGGTGCGGGATGCCCCGCATCCCGCAGGCCATGCCGGGGGCATGGCCGACCTGAAACTGGCTTTGCCGCACCGCCTGCCGAAATCAGCAATTACCGATAGCGCCAGCCACCCCGCCAGCGTTCGCGATGGTGCCAATAGCGACGGCCATCCCAATAGCCACGATTGGGATAATAATTGCCGATGACCAAGCGGACTCTCGGGCCGCCCGCATAATAGCCCGGTCCGCGATTGGGAACGCAGCGGTCGTGCCAGCCGCGATGCCAGCCACGGCCGCATCCTTCGCGCGCCATGGCGGGGGTCGCGGCGGCGAGCATGGTGCCGGCGGCGGCCAAAGCCAGGATCATTGTCTTACGCATGGTGACCTCTCACTTCTTGTTACTCGCCCGGCGGCGCGGAACGCTGCCGGACACGTCATCAACGCACGACCGCGAAATTCCCTCCGGTCGCGCCGCGGGTGAAACGATTTTAATTGCGCGCGGTTGCGGCCAGGGCGCGGGCATTCGGGTGGGGCTATTTGTCCCTGCCCTTGCCGCCACCCCGATTGCCGCCATCGCCTCGCGGCGATCCGCCGGTGCGCGGTGCCGAGGCCATGCCGCCCGGCCGTGCGGCCGGCAGCGGTGGTACGACTCGCACCGCCGCCGGTGGTGAAGGCGGGGATGGTGGCGGCGGGGGCGGCGCCGATACCGGTGCGCGCGGCGGTGTAAAACTGGGCCGCGGCGCTACCGTGACGGGCGGCGGCAGGCGCCGAGGCTCAGGGCGCGGCGCGAGCGAATCCGTCGCCCCGCCGCGGTCTGTCTTCACCATCGGCGGCTGTGGCGCGACGCGGACCGGCCGTTCGAAGCGATCCCCACCGCGCATCGCGCCTGGCGCCGGTGAGACTGTAGGCGTCGGCGCGGATGCGGGCGCAGCAGGCGGCGCACCTACGGTCGGCCTATTGCCATCGCTCTGCATCCGAGGCCAGCGCATCGGGCGACCGCGGTCACCGCCCGGCGTCGGTGCAACGGCGCCCGGCGGTGCCGATGGCGACGTCACGGGAGCAGTGGGAGCGGTCGGCATGGGCGTCGCCGGCACGGGCCGACCGAAACGCGGTGGGTACGGCCGGCGACCCGGTCCGGAATTGTCGCCGCGGTGAGGTTCACGCGGCGTCGCGCCCGGCGTCGGCGCAACGACGACCGGAGGCGGCGAGGTCACGGGCGCAGTGGGCGAGCTCGGCGTGGGCGTCGCCGGCACCGGCCGACCGAAGCGCGGCGGATAGGGGCGGCGACCCGGTCCGGCATTGTCACCGCGAGCGGGCCAGCCCGGCTTCGTACCCGGCGTGCCCGGCGTCGGCGGCGCGACCGGCCGTGAGCGCCCGATCCAATGGCCTCGACCCGGCCGATTGCCCGGACCGGCATCCTTGTCCGGCCGGTCCGCGCCCGGCGCGGTCACCCATTTGCCGCCTCCTGGCGGTGGGCCGCGATAGCCGTCACGCCGCCACCGGTCGAACCACTCGGCGCGTTGCCGCCGCTTCTGGCCCTCGGCGCCCAGCTTCTCGTGCCAGTCGCGATGATGCAGCCGGCCCCGTCCCGCGCGATACCGGATCCAGCCCGGCCGAGTGCGCCAGGTGTCGAGCCGCAGCTCGATCGCGCCGAACCAGCCGATGCTGTCGGCCCAGTCGCCGGCATAGACCGGCTCGGGAGTCTGCATCGCGCGCTTCATGCCGAAGCCGCGATCCGACAGCCATTGCGCACCGTCGATGATGTCGTCGGACGGATCGACCAGGTCGCCATTATCGCCATAGACCGCGGCGAGCGTTCGCCCGTCAAAACCATAGGCATAGGTCTGGTCGCCGACGAAGAAGGGATAACCGTCCTCCGGCGCGAAGACGTAATAGCGGTAATCCTCGCCGAGCGGCTCGGCGAGGATCGTCGAACCATCGGCCATCGCCCATGCCCAGCAATCGATGCCGTCGAAACGGAAGCCGTGATCGGGCGGCGCGGTGCCCATCGCGTCGAGCAGCGCATCGGCATCGTCGATATAGCGATAGGCGTCATCGGACGCGGACGCGGCCATGGGCGGCCCATCCTGCGCGGCGGCCATGACCGGCAGTGCCACACCCGCCAACAGCACGAAAATCGCCGCTGTCGCCGACCCCATCTGCTTTCGCGTCTTCATCTGCCCCACTCCTGCCAACACCGCCGAGGTCATCCCACAATGTCAATGAACTCGCCCTGTCGCGCTTGTTCAGCTCGCGTTGTCTTGATCACGCTCGATGCACGCGACCCAGCCTGACGTGCGGCGACGTGGAGTCAATCGGCACCGTCACGCCCGACGATCCTTTGGCATCCGCCGCCGCTCGCACCGGCACCTTGCATCGTCACGTGGTGCGGTTAGGGTCGCGGCAAGCGGCAGCGCCGCAGCAGGAGAGCGCGATGGCGACGGTACGCCTGACACAAGCAGCAAAGGCGTTCGGCCCGGTCGAGGTTCTGAAGGGAATCGATCTGGACATAGCCGACGGCGAATTCGTCGTGTTCGTCGGCCCTTCTGGCTGCGGCAAATCGACCCTGTTGCGCAGCATCGCCGGGCTGGAGACACTCAATTCGGGGACGGTCGAGATCGACGGCCGCATGGTCAACGACGTCGCGCCATCGGAGCGCGGCATCGCGATGGTGTTCCAATCCTACGCGCTCTATCCGCATATGAGCGTGCGCGAGAATATGGGCTTCGCGCTCAAGTTGGCCGGGCGATCCAGGGCGGAGATAGCGGCAGCGGTCGATGCCGCCGCGGCAACCCTCGACATCGCGCATCTGCTCGACCGGCGGCCCAAGGAATTGTCGGGCGGCCAACGCCAGCGCGTCGCGATCGGCCGCGCGATCGTCCGCGAGCCCAAGGTCTTCCTGTTCGACGAGCCGCTGTCCAACCTCGACGCGGCGCTACGCGTTCGCATGCGCTACGAATTCGCCGGGCTGCACAAGGCGCTCGGCACCACCATGATTTACGTCACGCACGACCAGGTCGAGGCGATGACGCTGGCCGATCGCATCGTCGTGCTCAACGGCGGGGTGATCGAGCAGGTCGGCACTCCCGATGATTTGTACGAGCATCCCGACACGATCTTCGTCGCGGGGTTCATCGGCTCGCCGACCATGAACCTGATTCCGGCGACCTATGCCGGGCCGGGCGCGAAAGGCGCGACGGTCAGACTGGCTGGCGGACAGGTTATCGAAACCATGATCCCCACCGAGGCGATGGCAAGCGGGATAGCCCTGACGCTCGGCGTGCGGCCCGAGCATGTGGGAACCGACGGCGCGACCAACCGGCTGACGGGCGCGGTGCGGATGGTCGAGTCGCTGGGTGCGGTGCATCACGTCCATCTCGCGATCGACGGACTCGCCGATCCGCTGGTCGCGTCGCTGCCAACACGGCCGACCGCCGACGCGGTCGCCGTCGCAATGGCGCCGGAAGCTTTGCATCTGTTCGACAAACGAGGGCGCGCGCTACCGCGTCCGGCGCTTACCGTTCCACGCGCCGCCGCCTAATCCGATTCGGGTCTAAAAAGCCGCTTGGCGCAACGCCCCCAAGCGGCTTAGAGAGGTGCGTGGAAACGGTTACACGCGCCGCCAGCGTGTGCATTGGGGAGGAATAGATGTCGGCCGTCACGATTCGCGATGTCGCTCGCCGCGCCGCAGTGTCGGTCGCCTCCGCCAGCCGCGCGCTCAACAATCATGCCAGCGTCACCCCGGCGACGCGCCAGCGCGTGATCGAGGCAGCACGCGCGCTCGATTACGTACCGCATCTCGGCGCGCGCAGCCTGTCGCGCGGCCGCTCCAACACGATCGGCGTGGTGCTGCCCGACTTGTTCGGCGAGTTCTTTTCCGAAATCATCCGCGGCATTGATTACGCCGCGCACCGCCGCGGGCTGCAACTGCTGCTGTCCAACATGCATGGCAGCGCCGACGAGACCGAGCTGGCGATCCGGGCAATGCGCGGTCGGGTCGACGGGCTGCTCGTCATGTCGCCGCAGGTCGATGCCGAGTTCCTCGGCCGCAACTTGCCTAAGGGACTGCCCGCGATCGTCATGAATGCGGCGGCGAGCGACGGCACGCATCCGACCATTGCGATCGACAATCTGGCCGGCGCGCGCGAGGCGGTCGCGCACCTCGTCGCGCAGGGCTGTACGCGGATCGCGCATATCACCGGCCCGGAGGGCAATGCCGATGCCGATGCCCGCCGCGCGGGGTTTCGCACCGCGATGATCGAATTGCTCGGCGCTGGTGCTTCGGTCGAGATCGAGGGCGATTTCAGCGAAGCATCGGGAATCGAAGCGGCCTGGAAGATCCTGGGCCAGAACCCGCGCGTCGACGGGGTGTTCGCGGCGAACGACATGATGGCGGTCGCGTGCATGGCGACGCTGGCCGAGGACGGCATGCGCGCGCCGGACGACGTCGCGATCATCGGCTTCGACGGCGTGCCGATCGCGCAATATGTCACGCCGGCCCTGTCGACCATGGCGCTCAACCTCGCCGAACTCGGCGAACGCGCGCTCGAAAAGCTCGTCGCGATCACTGAATCCGAAGAGAAGGTCGAAGCGACCACCGAAATGCTCAAGCCCGAACTCGTCATCCGCGCCTCCAGCCGCCGCCGCCATGCTTGATCGCCGCCAATTGCTGCTCGCCGGCGGCGCGGCGCTCGGCACCGCCGCCTTACCCGCAATCGGCGCGTCGAGGGCACGCCGGGGCGACTTGTTCGGCGATATCCACCGGCGCACGTTCCGCTTTTTCTGGGAGCGGTCGAACCCGGCGAACGGGCTGATGACCGATCGCTGGCCGAGTCCCAGCTTTGCGAGCATCGCCGCGACCGGCTTCGCGCTCACCGCTTATCCGATCGGGGTCAAGCACGGCTGGATCACGCGTGCCCAGGCGCGCGACCGCACGCTCGCGACGTTGCGCTTCTTCTGGAAGGCACCGCAGGGCGACGCACCGAGCGGGGTCACCGGCTACAAGGGCTTTTTCTACCACTTCCTCGACATGGAGAGCGGCCTCAGGTTCCGGCAGAACGAACTATCGTCGATCGATACCACGTTGTTGCTCGGCGGGGTGCTGTTCGCCGGGCAATGGTTCGACCGGCCGGAGGAAGCCGAAATCCGCGACCTCGCCGCCAAGATCTACGCGCGGTGCGACTGGCGCTGGTTCCAGCAACACGATGCGCAGAAGCGTGTATCGATGGGCTGGCATCCGGAGAGCGGGTTCATCGCGCGGCCCTGGTTCGGCTATACCGAAGGCCAGATTCTCTACGTGCTCGCGCTGGGTGCGCCCGATCACTATCTCGACCGCGACGCCTATGACGGCTGGTGCTCGACCTACCCGGACAGCTGGCGCGGCAGCGGCGAGACCCGCCACCTCGCCTTCGGGCCGCATTTCGCGCATCAGTTCACGCAATGCTGGGTCGATATGCGCGGCATCCGCGACGCGACGATGCGCGACGCCGGGTTCGACTATTTCGAGAATAGCCGACGCGCGACCTATTGGCAGCGGGACTATGCCATCAGAAACCCGGGCAAGTGGGTCGGTTATTCGCGGAACATCTGGGGTCTGGCCGCGTGCGACGGACCGGGCAGCATCCGGGCGATGGTCGGCGGCACGCAGCGCCAGTTCACCGGCTATGCCGCGCGCGGACCCATCGGCCTGCCCGACGGACTCGACGATGGCACGATCACGCCATACGCTTCGGTCGCGTCGCTGCCATTCGCGCCGGAGATCGTCGAGCCGGCGGCGCGCGCGCTTCGCGATCGTTACGGTAGCGCGATTTACGGGCAATACGGCTTCCTCGATTCGTTCAACCCCAGCTTCACGTTCGCGCAGGCCGCGATCGATCAGGGCAAGATCACCGCGACCGCCGGTTGGGTCGACAGCGATTATCTCGGGATCGACCAGGGCCCGATCGTGGCGATGATCGAAAACCACCGCAGCGGAATGGTCTGGGAAGCGATGCGATCGCACCCCGCGATCCGGCGCGGTTTGCAGCGGGCAGGCTTTACCGGCGGCTGGCTGGGGTGAAGCTGTTCGGGGTCCTGACCGCGGGGCTGGCCGCGACCCTGCTGGGGTCATGTTCCAACGCTCCCGCGACGACCGTGCTCGATGTCTGGGCAATGGGCCGCGAGGGCGAAGTGATCGGCGACCTCGTCCCCGAATTCGAGCGCGAGAATCCGGGCGTGAAGGTGCGCGTCCAGCAATTGCCGTTCACCGCCGCGCACGAGAAACTGCTGACCGCGTTCGTCGGCAATGCGATGCCCGACATGGCGCAGCTGGGAAATAGCTGGGTGCCCGAATTCGCGACCCTGGGCGCGCTCGCGCCGCTCGACGGCCGCGTCGCCGCGACGCCGGCGATCCCACGCGCGGATTATTATCCCGGCATCTGGGATTCCAATATCGTCGACGGAAAGCTCTACGGCGTGCCCTGGTATGTCGACACGCGGTTGCTGTTCTACCGCCGCGATATCCTGGAGCGCGCGGGCTTCGACCATCCGCCGCGCGACTGGGCGGAATGGCGGCGCCAGATGGTGGCGATCAAGAAACTGGTTGGACCCGACAAATACGCCATTTATCTGCCGCTCAACGAGTACGAGCCGCTCGAAATCCTCGGGCTGCAGGCATCCGAGCCGATGGTCACCGACGATGCCCGCGGCAATTTCCGCAGCGCGGGGTTTCGCAAGGCGCTCGATTTCTATCTCGGCACGATGCGCGACGGTCTGGCGCCGGTCGCGGCGACCACGCAGGTCGCCAATGTATGGGACGAGTTCGACCGTGGCTGGTTCAGTTTCTACATCACCGGCCCATGGCAGATCGGCGAGTTCAAGCGCCGCTTGCCGCCCGGGCACCAAAACGAATGGATGACCGCACCGATGCCCGGTCCCGATGGCCCTGGCGTATCGAATGCCGGCGGGTCCAGCCTGGTGCTGTTCAAATCGTCGACCAGGAAGGACGCGGCGTGGAAGCTGGTCGAATTCCTGTCACGCCCCGACATGCAAATTCGCTTCCACGCGCTGACCGGCGACCTGCCGCCCAGGATCAGCGTGTGGAAGACGCCCGAACTCGCCAACGATCCTTACGCCAAGGCGTTCGGCGAGCAGCTGAGGCGAGTGCGGGCGACTCCCAAGGTTCCCGAATGGGAGCAGATCGCAACCGACCTCAAACTCGTCTCCGAGAAGGCCGCGCATGGCGAATTGACTGTCGACCAGGCCGTTGCCGAACTCGACAAACGGACGGATGAGACGCTTGCCAAAAGACGGTGGATTTTGGCGCGGCAGAAAAAGGTCGGCGTGCTCCTGCGAACGCACGAGCCCAGGATCGCAAGCGGCGTCACTCGTAACCCTGGATTCGTGCGTTCGCAAGAATACGGACAGCAGGCACAATCATCCCCCCAAACCGTTCGTGCTGAGCTTGTCGAAGCTCGTGTTCCAGAGGATCTGCCCGGTTCACGCCCTTCGACAAGCTCAGGGCGAACGGAGATTGGGACAGCGCTCGCGAAAGAGGGCGCGCGGTCATGAACCAGGAGCGCGCCGCTTGGGGATTCGTCGCGCCCGCATTGGTCGCGCTGGGACTGTTCTTCTTCCTGCCGGTCGCCGCCGCGCTGATCCTCAGCTTCACCGATTTCGACATTTACGCGGTCGCCGATATCGGCAACCTGCGCTTCGTCGGGCTCGATAATTACATCCACCTGCTCGAGACTCCATTGTTCTGGAAAGCGCTCGGCAACACCGCCTGGTTCGTCGTGCTGGGCGTGCCGCTGTCGATCATGATGTCGCTCGCCGCGGCGTTGCTGCTCGACAACAAGTTGGCGCGATTCAAAGGCTTCTTCCGCACCGTCTATTTCGCGCCGGTGGTCACCACGTTGGTCGCGGTTGCGGTGATCTGGCGCTATCTGCTCCACACCAAATACGGGCTGATCAACTGGGCGCTGGGCGGCATCGGCATCGCGCCGGTCGACTGGCTGGGCGACCCCCATTGGTCGATGCCGGCGATCGTGCTGTTCGCGGTGTGGAAGAATTTCGGCTACAACATGATCATCATCCTGGCGGGGCTCCAGACCATCCCCGAGGAGCTGCACGAGGCGGCGCGGATCGATGGCGCCAGTGCGCTCCAGCGGCTCCGCCACGTCACCCTGCCCGGCCTCGCCCCGGTGCTGCTGGTCGTATCGATCCTGACCATGGCGGGATACTTCCAGCTGTTCGCCGAACCCTATGTGATGACCCAGGGTGGCCCGGTCGAGAGCACGGTTTCGATCCTGTACTTCATGTACGAGCAGGGCTTCCGCTGGTGGAATCTCGGCTTCGCCAGCGCCATCGCGTTCGTGCTGTTCCTCATCATGTTCGCGCTGACCCTGGTGCAGCTCAAGGTCAGCGAACGGTGGACGCAATGAAGCGTGGCAGCGTCCTGACCAACCTGGCATTGTGGGTCGTCGCCTTGTTCGCGACGGCGCCGTTGCTGTGGATGGTATCGGTCAGCTTCATGACCCCGGGCGAGGCGTCGTCTTTCCCGCCGCCCCTGCTTCCCGCGCACCCGACCACCGCCAATTTCGTCGAGCTGTTCGCCAATACCGATATGGCGCGCTACCTCGCCAACAGCCTGACGCTGGCGACGCTGGCCACGCTCATGTCGCTCACCTTCAACGTGATGGCGGGTTATGCCTTCGCCAAATTGCGCTTCCGCGGGCGCGACCGGCTGTTCCGCTTCCTGCTGACCGCGCTCGTCATCCCTGCGCAGGTGGCGATGATTCCATTGTTCCTGATCTGCAAGTCGCTCGGCATCGTGAACAGCTTCGCCGGCGTGCTGGTGCCGTCGATCGCGACCGTGTTCGGCATCTTCCTGGTCCGCCAATATGCGCTGTCGATCCCCGACGAGATGCTCGAGGCCGCGCGCATCGACGGCGCGAGCGAGGGCAGGATCTTCCGCTCGATCGTGCTGCCGACCTTGAAGCCGATCCTGGCGACGCTCGCGACGTTCAGCTTCCTCGGCTCCTGGTCCGATTTCCTGTGGCCGCTGATCATCCTCAACGACAGCCAGAAGCAGACCCTGCCCGTCGCGCTCGCCAATCTCAGCCGCGAGCATGTCCAGGATATCGAGTTGATGATGGCCGGCAGCGTGGTGACCTTGCTCCCCGTGCTGCTGCTCTTCCTGGCGCTGCAGCGTTACTACATCGCCGGGCTGATGGCGGGGAGCGTCAAGGGATGAGGAGACTGATCTTGGCTCTCGCAGCCGCGGCGACGATCGCCGCGACCAAGAAACCGCCCACGCCCCCACTTCCCGAAGGCGTACAGACCGCGCAACCGGCGCCCGCCGCGGGCGGCTATCCCTATCTGATCTTCAAACCGCGCGGCTACGATGCCGACAGGACGCAGAAATGGCCGCTGGTCATCTTCCTCCACGGCTCGGGCGAGCGCGGTACCGATATCGAGGCGGTCAAACGTAACGGCCCGCCCAAGATCATCGCGCAGCATGCCGGATCGCCCTTCATCCTGGTCTCGCCGCAACTGGAAGCGGCCAGCGATGAAGACAGGCGATGGGACACGGCCAAACTCGACCAATTGCTTGCCTCGATCCGCGCGAAATATCGCGTCGATTCGAGCCGTATCTATCTGACCGGCCTCAGCCTGGGCGGCTACGCCACCTGGGCCTGGGCGCTCCGGCACCCCGAGATGTTCGCAGCGATCGTGCCGGTCGCCGGCCTGTCCGAGGACAAGGACCTCGACCCCTGCGTGCTCAAGGACATCCCGATCTGGGCGTTCCATGGCGACCAGGACGATGTCGTCGATCCGCAAGCCGGCTTCGCGATCGTCAAGAAGGTCGATGCCTGCAAGGGCAGCGTGCGGCCGAGGATGACGATCTATCCGCAGATGACCCACGGATCGTGGGAACCTGCCTATGACGACCCGGCGATGTGGCGCTGGCTGCTCGAGCAGCGCCGCAGCGTCCCCGCCCCCGGCGATCCCCAGGAAAACAGCAAGAAGAAGGCCGACAAGAAATGAGCAATCCGTTCCCCGACGATTTCCTGTGGGGATGCGCCACCGCGGCATACCAGATCGAAGGCTCGCCGCTCGCCGATGGTGCCGGTGCGTCGATCTGGCAGCGCTTCAGCCACGACCCGCGGCTGATGGCGGCCAAGGGCGATACCGGCGATGTCGCCTGCGATCACTATAACCGCATGGTCGACGACGTCGCGCTGATGAAGCGGCTGGGGCTCAAGGCCTATCGCTTCTCGGTCGCCTGGGGCCGCGTACTGCCCGACGGTATTGGCCAGGTGAACGAAGCCGGCCTGGGCTTTTACGAGCGGCTGGTCGACACGCTGCTCGCCAATGACATCGAGCCGCTTTGCACGCTCTATCACTGGGACCTTCCCGCCGCGCTCGACGACAGAGGCGGCTGGCTCAATCGCGACAGCGCAGACTGGTTCGCCGAGTATGGCCGCGTGATGTTCGACCGGCTCGACGGCCGTGTGACCAAGTGGGTGACACTCAACGAACCCTGGGTCGTCACCGATGGCGGGTATCTTCACGGCGCGCTCGCGCCGGGGCACAGGAATGTGTTCGAAGCGCCGATCGCCAGCCGCAACCTGATGCGCGCGCATGGCGCCGCGGTGAAGGCCTATCGCGAGGTCGGCAAGCACGAGATCGGGCTGGTCGTGAACCTCGAGCCAAAATACCCGGCATCGGACTCGCCCGAGGATCTGGCGGCGACCGCGCGCGCTACCGCCTATATGAACCGCCAATATCTCGACCCCGCGATCCATGGCACCAATCCCCCCGAGCTCGCCGATGTGTTCGGCGAGGCCTGGGTCGACTGGTCGTCGGAAGATCTGGCGCTGGCCAGGCAGCCGATCGATTTCGTCGGGGTCAATTACTACACGCGCAACGTCACCAAGGCGGACGACAGTTTCCCGGTGCGCGCCGGCATGGTGGTGCAACCGCAGGCGACCTACACGACCACCGGCTGGGAAGTGTTCGGCCAGGGCCTGACCGACGTGCTGTTATGGGTGAAGGACAATTACGGCGACCCGACGATCTACATCACCGAGAATGGCGCCGCTTTCTACGACCCCCCCGCCGCCTCGCAAGGCCGGGTCGAGGACCCGCTGCGCGCGGCGTATCTGCGCGAGCACATCGCCGCGGTCGGCAAGGCGATCGAACAGGGCGCGCGGATCAAGGGCTATATGTTGTGGTCGTTGTTCGACAATCTCGAATGGTCGCTCGGCTATTCGAAACGCTTCGGCATCGTCCACGTCAATTTCGAGACGCAGCAACGCACGTTCAAGGATTCGGCCAAGCTGTACAGCGAGGTGATCGCGACCAATGGGGCGTGCCTGGGGTAGCTAGGGTCGAACGCGACCAAGCTGAATCGTCACCCCGGCCTTGTGGCGGGGTCCACCGGGCGGCAAGGCCAGGAGAAGAAGCTCCTGCTACTGCGCCAACCTGCACAGTGGATGCCGGGACAAGCCCGGCATGACGGTTAAAACTAACCGCACTCGACTACAGATTCTCAACCGCCGCAAATTTGCCGCCGCCCCTTACCCCCCGATCGGCGCGCACTTCGCCAACAGCCACGCCCGCTCGTCCGCATTGAGCTCCGGCCCCAGCACGTCGAGCACGCGGCCATGATAGGCGTCGAGCCACGCGCGCTCGGTCCGGGTCAGCATCGCCGGCTCGATCAGCCGGCGCTCGATCGGCGCGAAGGTCAGTGTCTCGAACCCCATCATCGCCTGTTCGGCGCCGGGAATGTCGCGGCGTTCGACCAGCACGAGATTCTCGATGCGGATGCCGTATTCGCCCGCTTTGTAATAACCGGGCTCGTTCGAGATGATCATGCCGGGACGCAGCGGTTCGGCCGGGCCGCCGCCGGGATAATTGGGCTTGGCGATGCGCTGGGGCCCTTCGTGCACCGCAAGGTACGAGCCGACCCCATGGCCGGTGCCATGCGCGAAATCGAGTCCCGCTTCCCATAACGGCCGCCGCGCGAAACTGTCGAGCTGACCGCCGTTGGTCCCTTCCGGGAACACCGCCGTCGCCAGCGCGATATGCCCCTGGAGCACTCGCGTGAAGCGGTCGCGCATCTCGGCGGTCGGCTCGCCGACCGGGACGACCCGCGTCACGTCGGTGGTGCCGTCGGCATATTGGCCGCCCGAATCGACCAGATAGAGCTGGCCGGTCTCGATCTTCAGGTTCGAGTCCTCGTCGACGCGGTAATGCGGGCTGGCCCCGTGCGGCCCGGTTGCGGAGATCGTGTCGAAGCTCAGATCCTTGAGCAACCCGGTCGCCTCGCGCAATTCCTGCAGCTTGGCCGCCGCCGACAGCTCGGTCTCGGTCCCCTTGGGCAGGGTCTCCTCGCACCATTTGAGGAAACGGGTCAGCGCCGCGCCGTCGCGCACGCTCGCGGCGCGATGCCCCGCCGCCTCGGCCGGGTTCTTGATCGCCTTGGCCAACACCACCGGGTCGCGCAATGCGAGCACCGTCGCGCCGCCGCGCTGCAACCCGTCGAAAATCGCCGCGACCGCGCGTTCGGGGTCGGCGGCGACGCGCTTGCCGCCATAGGCCGCCAAAGCCGGCGCGAAATCGTCGCGGTCATGAACGCGCACCGCATTGCCGAGATGCGCGGCGACTTCTTCGCTCATCTTCTCGGGCGAGACGTAAAGGTCGACTGTGCCGTCGGCATTGGCGATGGCATAAGCGAGCGCGACCGGCGTGCGATCGACATCGGCGCCGCGCACGTTGAGCGTCCAGGCGATCGAATCGAGCGCCGACAGCACCACCGCATCGGCCTGCTGCTCGCTCAGCCAGTCGACGATATCGGCGCGTTTCTCCGCCGAGGATTTGCCCGCGAGCGCATCGGGCTGGACGACCAGCCGCGCATCCGACGGGGCCGGGCGATCAGGCCACACCGCGTCGACCGGATTGGTGTCGACCGCGACCAGGGTCGCGCCCTTCGCCGCCAGCGCCTTTTCGGCGTCCTTTACCCAGGCCGAGGTGTGCAGCCATGGGTCGTAGCCGATCCGCGCGCCCTGACCGGCGTGGCGGCCGAGCCAATCGGAGACGCTGGTCTCGGGCACGCCGACGAATTGCCAGTGATCGCCGTCGACCTGTTCGCGCACCTGGAGTGTGTAGCGCCCATCGGTGAAGATCGCCGCCTCCGCCGGCAGCACCACCGCGGTGCCCGCCGATCCCTGGAACCCGGTCAGCCACGCCAAGCGCTGCGCATAGGCGCCGACATATTCGGACATATGCTCGTCGGTGAGCGGCACGACGAAACCGTCGAGGCGCTCGCGCTTCAATTGCTCGCGAAGGGCGGTAAGGCGGTCGGCATAAGTGGACATCAAGCAATTCCATTAGTGTCGCGGGAGGCGACCGGGTGGTGGTTAACGAACGAAACGTGCAATGGCCCACATTTGCCGGCCTGACGCTCAGGTCAAGCGGGATACGCGCGTCCGATGGACAGCAAAGCGGCAATTGTCGGCGCGCACTGTGCGGGAGTAAGAGGCGCATAAGGGAAAATCCGGCGCCGGCATGGACGGGGGACGATATTTGAGCGGTCAGATGAACTCCGAAATGGCGCGCTGGTTTCCGGTCTTCTTTCCGTTCCTGTTCGTGGGGATGTGGCTCACGGTGACCTCCCTGCTCGGCGTCATGTCGGGGTGGTTCGAGCTCCAGCGACACTATCCCCGCGGTGAAGAGGAACCGTTGTTCAAGCGCAGGATCGGCTCGGCCAGCATGGGGTCTGGTGTGCACTTCCGGCGCGTCATCACCGTCGCCGCTTGCCGTTCGGGTCTACGGATCAGCGCGTCGCGGCTGATGGCGCCGTTCCAGCGGCCGTTCCTGGTCCCCTGGTCCGAGGTCGAGGCGGAAGAGACGCGGTCCTTCTTTGTCCCCATGGTCCGGCTCCGGTTCGGCCGGCCGGAGATCGGCAAGCTGACGATCGACGCGCGCGAGTGGCAGCAATTGTCCGCTTACGCGGCACCCCAGACGATGCGCATCGGAAATCTGACGGTGGAACCCGCCACGAACCGGGCTGTCGGCGCGGGACTCTTGGCACAATGGGCAATCATCGTCGCGGTTGCCGGCACGTTTTTCCTGGTCGCGTCGAGCAGCCAAGGGACGCCGCTGCCGACATGGCTGTGTTATGGTTTCCCAGCGATCGTGGTCGGAGGAGGCCAGTTGATCCGCTGGCTGATGCAGCTACGCTGAGCGGGGTGACGAGACCGTTGCGCCGCCCTAGGTAGGGCGCATGAACGACCAGCCGAAGCCACCCGTCGCCGCGACCCGCCCGCATTCCTTCACCACCCACGGCATCACGATCGAAGACTCCTGGGCCTGGCTCAAGGATCCGAGCTATCCCGACGTCAAGGACAAGGACGTGCTCGCCTATCTCGAGGCGGAGAACGCCTATTTCGAGGCGATGATGGCGCCGCACAAGCCGCTGACCGACCGGCTCTACGAAGAGATGAAGGGCCGGATAAAGGAGGACGATTCGTCGGTTCCGCAAAAGGACGGCGACTGGCTGTACTGGACCGCGTACGAGACCGGCGGGCAGTATCGCAAATGGTGGCGCAAGCCCGTGGCAGGCGGCGCGGACGAGCTGCTGCTCGACGAACCCGCGCTCGCCGAGGGCAAGGAATATTTCCGGCTCGGCGCCTTCTCCGTGTCGAACGACGGCAAGCTGCTCGCTTATGCGATCGACGACAACGGATCCGAACGCTTCACCATTCGGGTCAAGAATCTGGCGACCGGCGAGCACCTCCCCGACACCATCCCAGGCATGTTGTCGGAGATCGTCTGGACCGCCGACGACAGCGCTTTCCTCTACGGCCTCGCCAACGAGCAATGGCGCACCGACAATGCCCGCCTGCACAAGCTCGGCACCGATCCCGCGACCGATATCGAACTCTATCACGAGGATGACGAAGGCTTCCGCGTCGGGGTCAGCGAGACCAGCGACCGTAAATGGATCGTCATCGCCACCGGCGATCACGTCACCAGCGAAGTCTATCTGCTCCCGGCAACCGACCCGATGGCCAAGGCGATCTGCGTCGCTCCCCGCAAATCGGGGCGCGAATACGACGTCGAGACGCATGGCGACACGCTCTACATCCATACCAACGATACCGATCCGATGTGGCGGCTGTGCACCGCGCCGATCGCCGATCCCGAGAATTGGAGCGAGCTGATCGCGCCGTCGCAGCATTTCTACATGACCGGGATCGAATGCTATCGCGACTATTTCGTCGTCGAGGGGCGCGAGGACGGTCTCGATCAGATCTGGATCCACCGCTACGATCCGACAATCGCGCCCCGGCGGATCGCCTTTCCGGAAGCGAGCTATACCGCCGGCCTCGGCGACAATCCCGAATATGACATGCCGGTCATCCGGCTCGGCTACGAATCGATGGTCACGCCGGGGACGGTCTATGATTACGAGGTCGCGACGGGCGAGATGACCACGCTCAAGGTCCAGGAAATCCCTTCGGGCTACGACGGGGGCAAATATGCGACCGAGCGGCTCAAGATAAAGGCGCGCGACGGGACAGAGGTGCCCGTGTCGATCGTCTATCCGAAGGACTTTCCGAAGGACGGGTCGCGGCCGCTCTTCCTCTATGCCTATGGCGCTTATGGTTACGCCATCCCGCCTGGCTTCTCGACCGGACGGCTGAGCCTGCTCGATCGCGGCTTCGCTTATGCCATCGCGCATATCCGCGGCGGCGACGACCTCGGCCAGCAATGGCATCACGACGGCAAGCTCGACAAGCGCAGCAACACGTTCAACGATTTCGTCGACGTGGCGAAAGCGCTGGTCGCGGACGGCTGGACCAGCGCGGGCAAGATCGCTATCGCGGGGCGCTCCGCGGGCGGTGAGTTGATGGGGGCGGTGGTCAATTCGGACCCCGATCTGTGGGGCGCGGTGATCGCCGACGTGCCGTTCGTCGACGTGCTCAATACGATGCTCGACGACAGCCTGCCGCTGACCCCCGGCGAATGGCCCGAATGGGGCAATCCGATCGAGGACAAGGCCGCGTTCGAGCTGATCCGCGGCTACTCCCCCTACGACAATGTAAAGGCCCAGGCCTATCCGCCGATGTTCATCTCGGGCGGGCTCAACGATCCGCGCGTGACCTATTGGGAACCGGCCAAATGGGCCGCCAAGCTGCGCGCGACCAAGACCGACGATAATCTGCTGCTGCTCAAGACCAACATGGGCGCGGGGCATGGCGGCAAGTCCGGACGGTTCGACAGCTTGTACGAAGGCGCCGAGGAGCATTGCTTCGTGCTGTGGCAAATGGGCGTGGAGGAGTGACTCCCTCTCCCCTCCGGGGAGTTGAGGGTCGGTCATGCCCCCGGCATGACCTGACCAGCGCGGGGCGCTGGTCACCCTCAACTGGCCGGGGAGAGGGGCAGTGTGTCTCACTGACCGAGCAGACTGCCCCTCTCCCGACTTCGCTACGCTCGTCTGCCGGCGCCCGGTGGACATCGCCCCGCGATGTCCAGTGCATGCCGGGGGCATGCACGACCGGACGCCCCCCGGAGGGGAGAGGGCGATAGTGGCTGGCCTCTCCTACCCCATCACCGCAACCGAGGCGGACATCGACGAACTCGGCCACGTCAACAATGCCGTCTGGGTGAAGTGGATCCAAGACATCGCGGTCGCGCACTGGAACACGATCGCGACGCCCGAACAGCGCGAGGCGATGATCTGGGTCGTGACCCGGCACGAGATCGATTATCGCGGCAACGTCTCGGTCGGCGAGACGGTATTAGCCGAGACCTGGGTCAGCGACCCGCCGCAAGGCGCACGGTTCGACCGGCATGTCCGGTTCACCGGTGCTGATGGCAAGGTGAAGGTCGAAGCGGTGACCACCTGGGCGCTGATCGACCGCGCGACGGGAAGGTTGATGCGCGTGCGGCCGGAACTGGCGGCGCCGTTTCTGTCCTGACCGCGATCCGTCCTGGGCACCAAAGGCGATCATGGCGCGGGCATCGCAGCCCGCGCCAAGCCGCATCAATCAATAGCGGTAATCGTAATCGCGCCAGTGGTGGCGACGATGCTCGCGACGCCATTCGCGCTCGCGTTCCCAGCGCCGGCGCGCTTCCCAACGGTCGCGGCGTTCGCGCCAATGGTCGCGTCGGCCGTCGCGATAATAGCCATCCCCATAGCCATAGCTTTGGTAGCTCTGGTCATACGACCCCCAACGCTGCGCGGACGCCGTTGCCGGCATGAAGGCGAGCAGGCCGCCCGCCACCGCAGTCGAAAGAAACATCATGGTACGCGTCATTACAACCTCCTATCGGTGATGACCGAGCGAGGTTTACCGAACGCAATATTGGCCGGCGCTGAACCGGCCGTACAGGCGAGGTTTAGGGTCGGCTTGTGCGCTCGACCCTCCCGCTTCACCCCAGCGTGTTGGCTGCACCGTTCCATCCCCACCTTCTTCCTTCGGCCGAGGTCATGCATAAGTCGCCATGAGTAGATACCTGCTCCCGTTGATTGCTACGCTGAGCGGCTGCAGCCAAGCGCCGCTCTGCACGTCCGACGTCATCCAGGTAGCCCGTGACCCCGGCAGCGATCGGTATGCCGTCACCGAATCGCGCAATTGCGGGGCAACCTCCGATTTCGCGACCGTTGTCCGCGTCGGCCGAGCCAGCCAACCGCAAGACGAAGCGCAGGAAGTGTTCGTGGCCGACGATGGGGGATCAGGTGGCGGGCGACGCGGGACAATCTGGATCAACGTGGTCTGGACTGGTCCTGGCCACCTTATGATCGCCCGGGCATCTCATGCTCGCGTGTTCAAGCAATTGGCTGCCTCAAATGGTGCCGCGATCACCTATCGCGCAACGGATCCGATCGCCCCGCCTCCGGTGTCCTGAGGGAGATTCACCCGCGTTCATTTGATTGTGAACTACATGGCTGCTCACGATCCACTAGCGGACGTTTGGTTGACCCGGCATTATCCGCCAAGAAAGGCCTTGCAGTATGTTTGGCGGATTGATGCTTCTCTCGTTCTCGCTGGTCTTGGTTGCGTTCGCGGGAATCCATCTGTGGAACTGCTTCGACAAGGGTGTGGCGACCGCCTACGGCCACGCCTACCCTCGCGCAGAGAACCCCGGCGCTTTCTGGGTATCGGCTACCTGCTCGCTTCTCGCAGTTCTAATTGGATTGGCGTTATCCTTCGTTGCACTCGGAGGACTGCTCGGAGCGTTCTAATCGGAAGGGGCTTCTATGGCGTGGCAAACCACTGCCGAACCTCACCCTTCCCGCTTCACCTCCGCGATCGCCGTCCGGCTCTGCCTTGCCCAGGTCTCGCGGCCGGTCAGAAACGCCACCCAGCCCAGGATCGCGCCCCAGTGGCGGAATAGCTGGAAGCTGAACGGCTCGAGCACCGCTGCCGCCAATGCAGGCCCGAAGCGCAGCCCCTTGGTCTGCCCGGTCCAGCGCGAATAAAGGTGGAGCGAGGTCAGGTGGAAGGTCAGGTCGACCAGGATCTTGACCGCCATGATGATCAGGATCGGCAGCACGATCTGGAAGCGGCCGCTGAACAAGACCACCAGCAAGATGACGAACGCGGTCAGGCCGAACACCGGCTGCACCGTATCGGCCGCCTTGACCGGCAGCATCGCGGTGCCGAGCTTTCCGAAATGGCGGTTGGCGACCATGTCGCGATTCCAATGCTGGGTCTGCAGGAACCCGCCGAACCAGCGGCGGCGCTGGCGCAGGAACGCCGGCAGCGTCGCCGGCGCGTCGGTCGAGGCGAGCGCGTCGCCGACCACACGCACTTGCCAGTCGCGGCCGGTATCGCGCGCGACGCGGTGGAGGCGGTGGATCAGTTCGTAATCCTCGACCAGGCAATCCGGATCGAACCCGCCGACCTCGACCACCGCCTTGGTCCGGAACGCGGCAAACGCACCCGACACCAGCAGTAACCCGTTCACCCGCTGCCAGGCGTAGCGCGAGAGGAAGTTGCGGACATATTCATAGGTCTGGAACCACTCGAACAGCCGCCCCGAAAGGCTGGGCCCGCACATCGGCCGGATCACGCCGGTCGCCGCGACCAGCTCGGGTTCGGCGGCGAAGGCGTTGCGCATCGCAGCGATCGCGCCGGGCTCGAGCAACGTGTCGGCATCGACCGTGACGACGATCTCTTCGTCGACGTGCAGGATCGCGGCGTTGAGCGCACGTGCCTTGCCGCCATGCGGCAGCCGCAGCCAGCGCAGCGACGGCAGACCGGGCGCCGGCGGGCTGATCGCGCCCAGCACTGGTTGGGCCAGCCCATAGCGCGCGAGCGTCTCCGGCGTAGCGTCATCCGATCCGTCATCGGCGATCAGGATCAGATCGGGCGCGGCCTCCTGCGCGGCAAGGCGGTCGATCGTCACGTCGAGCACGGCGGCTTCGTTGCGCGCGGCGACGATGACGGCCAGACTCGACCCGACGTCGGACGGCGGCGCGGGCCGCGCACCGTGCCGCAGCGGCCAGATCTGCATCGCGGTGAAAACCAACAGCGCGGTATCGTAGAGGATATAGCCGACGCCGACCGACCAGACCAGGAAGCCCTGGCGCAGGAAGGCTTGAACCACCAGGGCGACGAACGTCACATATACCAAAGCCGTCACCCCCCGGCTCGGCCAGCCGACGCGGCGCGGATTGAGGCGCGGGGAAAGCATGGCGAATGACTGGGCGAGCGCGTCCGCCGGGGTACGCTGAAACATGGAGAACAAGACTTCGTTTGGGGGCGCCATATTCCCTAGCGTTCGTTACGGCGCCGGACTAGCCAGAATGCCAATTGCTTACGGGAGTACGTCGTGGAGAGCGAACGGTTCACGAAAACCGCGATCTGGTTGCACTGGCTGATCGCGATCGGGGTCGTGACCAACGTCACCCTTGCCTGGATCTGGCCACTCGGCGACCATAACGATGCGATCGGCGAGTATGTCCGGCCGATGATCGACAGCCACAAATCGATCGGCGTCACCATCCTGGGGCTCGCCATCCTGCGGCTGTTGTGGCGGATCGGGCACAAGCCGCCGCCCTTCCCCGCCAACTACAAGCCCTGGGAGCGGATCGCGGCGCATATCGTCCATTGGGGGCTCTATTTCGTCATTCTGGCGATGCCGATCACCGGATGGGTGATGGATTCGGCGTGGAAGGACGCGGCGACGCATCCGATGCTGTTCTTCGGCACGTTCGAATGGCCACGACTGGGGTTCATCATGACCATGGCGCCCGATACCAAAGAATGGATCCATTCCACCTTCGGCGAGGCGCACGAGCTGATCGCCTATCTGGTCTATCTCCTGTTCGTCCTGCATTTGGCCGGAGCGATCAAGCACCAGATGGAAGGACATAAGGAACTGCAACGCATGGGGATCGGCCGCTAAATGGCATTGAGCGCAAGGGCCGGGAAGCCGGCGGTCGGCGGCGCGCCTAGGTCCTTGGTCCAAGCCATAAAGGACCAAGCCATGACCTTTGCTTTCACCAGCTACCCCTCCCCGGTCGGCATGCTCAAGCTCGTCGCGAGCGATCGTGGGCTGGCCGCCATCCTGTGGGAGAATGACGATCCCGACCGCGTTCGGCTGGGCGCGATGAGCGAGCAGCCCGACCACCCGATACTGGTGGAAGCGGTGCGCCAGCTGAGCGATTATTTCGCCGGCACGCGCACGCATTTCGACCTGCCGCTCGATTTTCACGGCACCGATTTCCAGAAGAGCGTGTGGGCGGCATTGCTGACCATCCCGTTTGGCGAGACGCGCTCCTATGCCGAGATCGCACGCCAGCTCGGCCGCCCGACCGCGTTCCGCGCGGTGGGGGCAGCGAACGGCAAGAACCCGATCTCGATCGTGGCGCCATGTCATCGCGTGATCGGCACCAACGGGGCGCTGACCGGCTTTGCCGGGGGATTGGAAGGCAAAGCCTTCCTGCTCGAACTCGAAGGCGCCGCGGTTTAGTCTCCCCCTCCGTCGTCCCAGCGCAAGCTGGGATCTCTGGCCGAATGCGATACGGCTTTTTTCGCGCTCACACGCGTGCCGTCAGCCTTCCTCGCGGCGTTGGACTATCGGTGTCGGCGATGCTCTTGTGGTCGGCGTGGCAAGTCCGGCGGCCGGTTGCTCGAACCGTCTGAGTCAGTCGGTGGTTGCTACGTCTGTTGCGACATCAGCGAGAATCGGCAGGCCTTCACCGCGGTGAACGCGGACATTCCCGCTCGACGCCATCGCGCTGCTCACGCGGATGTGCTTGACCATCGGCAGCGGCGCCACCGGAACCGGGGCCGACAGGGCCGCGGCCTCGGGCGCCGCGGCGGTCGCGCCGCCGCGGTGGACGACGACGCCCGAATCGACTTCCTGGGCGCTATAGCCTGCATAACCTGCCGCGAGAGCAGTGCCGCTGTCGCTACCGGGCCATGGCGTTGTGCGGCCGGTTACGCTGGGCTCCAGCCCCGAATAATTCTGGCTATTGGCGAGCGCGCCTTCCAGCCCGCCGCGCCAGCGGTAGAAGATGTGGGCGCCGACCGCCGCGATGCGGTCCATGCTCGATGCCCACCAGGGCAGTACGTAATTGGCGTGGTAGAAGGTGGCCGAGCCAACCGGCGCGTAGACCTGGCCCGACAAGGCCGCGACCGCGATGTCGCGGGCATGCGCCCAGGACGCGGGGTCGCGGCGAAACGCCATCGATCCGTCGCAAGTGAAACTGAACTGGCACCCGGTGCGCCGGGTCGACCCCTGATAGACCACGCCGCACACGCTGTCGGGAAAGGCGCGGTCGCGCACGCGGTTGAGGACGACCTGGGCGACGGCGCGCTGGCCGTCGTCATTCTGCGACCGTGCTTCATAATAGACTGCGGCGGTCATGCACTCGATCGCTCGCGCGGCGTCGTCGGGGGTGCGCGTGGCCGACAGCGCCAGCAGCGGCTGGGCAGCGCTGATCGCGGTGCCCGGAACCGCCGCATCGACCAAAGCGGGGAGCTTGGCGGCGATATCGGCCGGCAAGTCGAGCGCGAGGCGGTTGATCATCGTCACCGTCGCGATCGGCCTTGCCGAGTGCTGCAACGGTACGCCGGCCTGGGGCAGGCATGACGCGACCATCGCCAGCAGGCCGAAGCCTGCCGGAATACGCGTTCGAAGGAGGAGCCAGCGCCGTGACACGCCCGCCGCAGTAACGGCAGGGTGTTAGAAGGTGGTTAACCAGAGGAGTGCTGGAGCGTCGCGCGGAAAAGTGGGCACCGGTTTTCCGCACCCAGCGATGCGACCACAAAGACTCTAGCCCGAATTGCGCAATGCCGTGGCGATGGCGTTGATCGACAGCAGGATGCCCTCGCCGATCCGCGGATCGTCCTCGCCGGCGCGGTGACGTTTCATCAGTTCGATCTGGAGCAGGTTGAGTGGCTCGATATAGGGCAGGCGCAAGCGGATCGAGGCATCGAGCCCGGGATTCCTCTCGAGCAGCCGCGATTGCCCTGTCGCGTCGAGCAGGCCGTCGCGCGTCAGCGTCCAGCCGTCGCGGATGCGCGGGAAGATCGCGTCGGCCAGCGCGCGGTCCTTGACCAGCGAGCAATAGCGTTCGGCGATGTCCATATCGGACTTGACGATCACTTGCTCCATATTGTCGAGCGTCGCCGCGAAGAACGGCCAAGCCTGCGCCATTTCGCGCAACAACGATTTGTCCTCGAACGCCGCCAACGCCTGGCCGACACCGTACCAGCCCGGCAGCATCACGCGCGCCTGCGCCCAACTGAACACCCAGGGAATTGCGCGCAGATCCTCGATCGCATCCGATTTCTTGCGGCTTGCCGGACGGCTGCCGATCTTGAGATTGGCGATCTCGGCGATCGGGGTCATCTCGCGGAAGAAGGTGCGGAACCCGTCGGTCCCGTAGACCAGGTCGCGATAGGCCTTGAACGCGGTCGCCGACAGTTCGTCCATCGCCGCGCCGAACCGCTTGCGATCGGCCTCCGACAGCGCCGGCGGCGCGAGACTGGCGAGCAAGGTGGCGGCGGCCATCGCCTCGAGATTGGTCGTGGCGCTTTCGCGCGTGCCGTATTTGGCGGCGATCACTTCGCCCTGTTCGGTGATGCGGATGCGTCCCTGGACCGACCCTGGCGGCTGTGCCTGGATCGCGGCGAAGGACGACCCGCCCCCGCGCCCGACCGCGCCGCCGCGGCCGTGGAACAGCTGCATCCCGACATGCGCCGTCTCGAACACCGGTTCGAGCGCTTCGGACGCGCGGCTCAATTGCCAGGTCGAGGTCAGATAGCCGCCATCCTTGTTCGAGTCGGAATAGCCGATCATCACTTCCTGGACGCCGCGCTCGACCGCGAGCCCGGCGATTTCGGGCAGGGCGAACCACTCGGCCATGATCGCCGGCGCGGCTTCGAGATCGCTGACCGTCTCGAACAGCGGGACGGCCATGATCGCCGCGGTCGGCGGGTCGCCCGGCACATACAGTCCGACTTCCTTGAGCATCAGATGGACTTCGAGCAGGTCGCTGACCGACATCGCCATCGAGACGATATATTGGCGAATGCAGGCCGGCCCGTATTTGCCGTGCGCCTCCGCCGCCGCACGCAGGATCGCGAGTTCGGAAGCGGTGTCGGGGCTATAGGCCGCATAGGGGCTGACCAACGGGCGGACATTGGCGAGTTCGCGGCGCAGCAGCGCCACGCGCGCGGCTTCGTCGAGCGCGACGTAATCCGCCTCGACTCCGGCAACCTTGAGCAATTCGGCGACGGTGCCTTCGTGGACCGCGCTGTTCTGGCGCAGATCGAGCGTCGCCAGATGAAAGCCGAACGTATCCACCGCGCGGATCAGCCGGCCGAGCGCGCCGCCCGAGGCGAGCGGCCCCGCGCCCTCGTCCGCCAGCGCACGCGCGATCGTCACCAGATCGCAGCGTAGCGCCTGAGGATCGGCATAGGGCTCGCCCTTGAGTGCGGCAGGTCGCGGTGCGGGCTTGCCCGTGAGCGCGCGGTGAGTCGCGGCCAGGCGGGCATAGACCCCCGACAACGCGCGTCGGTAAGGCTCGTCGTTGCGGCTCGGCGCATCATCCCCGCTCGCCGCCGCCAGCTGGAGCAGCTCGTCGCTGACTCGCGTATGATCGGTCGAGATCGATAATTCGGCGCCAAGCGCGTGAACCGCGTCGAGATAATAATCGAGCACCGCTTCGCACGATCGCGCCAGTGCGGCGGTGAGCGATTCCGCGACGACATTGGGATTGCCGTCGCGATCGCCGCCGATCCAGCTGCCCGGCTTGAGAAAGCTCGGCGTGCGTTCGCCCAGCGCGCGGTCCCAGCGCTGATAGAGACCGGGCAGCACCGGCAAGAACACGTCGCGCAGATAGGAGAGCGCAGTTTCTACCTCATCGGCGACATAGAGCCGCTCGCGCCGCAGCACGCGGGTCTGCCACAACAAGGCGATCTGCCGCGCGATCGCCTGTTCGACATCGTCGCCTTCGGGAGTGGTGGCGATCTTGCGGTCGCGCAACGCCATCAGCTGCGCGATGCGGTTGCGATGGTCGATCATCGACTTGCGCCGCACTTCGGTCGGGTGCGCGGTCAGGACGGGCGCGACCAGGGCATGATCGAGCAGGCGCATGACCTTGTCCTTGCCGATCCCTTCATCCGCCAGCCGCTGAAGCGCCGCCGCGACATCCGCGCCCGGCTCTGCGGCGACGCCCTGCCGGTCCTCGGCCAGGTTGGCGAGCATCGAGAACAGCATGAAGCCGCGGACGAAATCGAGCGTCTCGTCGAGCGACAGCCGATCGAGGCCTAGATCGACGTCGCCGCCGACACCGCGATGGCGGTCGACCGAGGCCGAGCGAATATATTCGGTGCGCTTGAACAGCGCGTCGCCGCCATAAGCGCGGATCACGTCACCGAGCAATTTGCCCAGAAACCGCACGTCGGGATTGTTGGTGATGGTGGGGAGGTCAGCCATGCCGTCCTGCTGCACTGCAGCGCGATTCGGGTCAATCGTTTCGTTATCGGACCCGCTCATGGCATTTTATTCCAAGATTGCACTCAGGGAGAGTGCATACGTTTGCATAACCAACGGCAAAAAGATCAGGTCCGCGACGTCCGTGCACAAACTCTGCCGTGCTCCTGCGCACGCAGGAGCCCAGGGTCACAGGCGACGCGGCACTTGGCTCTGGGTTCCTGCTTGCGCAGGAACACGGATTCCCTTGGACAAAAGCTCAAGCCTCCAGTTCGACGTCCCAGTACAGCCACTCGTGCCAGGTTTCGTGGAGGTGGTTGGGCGGAAAGGCGCGGCCATGTTCCTGCAATTGCCGGTTAATCGGGAAACCTAAGCCTATTTGCTCGCTGTTTTCCATAAATCATATTGCAGAATACCCGCCACCTTCCATCGGCCGGTCAGCTCGTCCTTAGGGACAACCCACATGGTCGTCTCGCGCTTCGACGGGTCGTAGTCGGCGGGGGGAGAATACAGGATTCGGTAGTCGATCCCCCGGCGCTTGAGGAAGTCTCTGCCCCGATAGAACAACTTTGAGAGAGCGACGCAATCGATCGATGCATCCTCGCAATCATTCTTAGCTGGCGGGCCGCCGTGAAAACCGACCCCGTCCTTGGCGCCGACAACTTTGTACGTTGCGCCGAGGAACCAGTAATTGGCGCAGGACGAGACGCAATAATCCATGACCACGATCGTGCGCGGTCGAGCGACGAGCACGTCCCCTATGTCGAGCGCGTATCTGACATCGCCTCCAGCACTGCGGACGACAAAAAAGTCGGCGTGCCGGATGCTGTCCGCCAGCTTCCTTGCTGCCGCACCCTGGGGCACGTCTCCGGAGAAGCAGACCACGTTCCGGTGTCTTATCAGCCCATCTTCGCTCTTCAATGCTCCTTGGCAGAAGCGCTTGGCAGCCTGCGCCAGTTCCAGACGCGCGCTGTCTCCAATCTTGTTCGCAGCTTGAGTCGGACATGCCAGGGACAACCCAGCTAGGGCAAGGGCACCGCGACCGTGCATGTCCCCCCTTACGCCTCCAGCTCGACGTCCCAGTACAACCAGTCGTGCCAGGTGTCGTGCAGGTGGTTGGGCGGGAAGGCGCGGCCATGTTCCTGCAATTGCCAGCTGGTCGGCCGGATCGGCTCGACATGGAGCGGCATCTTCGCCTCGCGTGGTGTGCGCCCGCCCTTGCGCAGATTGCACGGCGCGCAGGCGGTGGCGACATTCTCCCACGTCGTGCGCCCGCCATAAGCGCGCGGGATGACGTGATCGAAGGTCAGATCCTTGTGCGTGCCGCAATATTGGCACTGGAAACGGTCGCGCAGGAACAGGTTGAACCGGGTAAAGGCCGGGAAGGCGCTGGGCCGGACATACTGCTTGAGCGCGATGACGCTGGGCAGCTTCAACGCGAAATTCGGGCTGCGCACTTCGCGCTCGTAATGCGCGACGATGTCGACCCGATCCAAAAAGACCGCCTTGACGGCGGTCTGCCATGGCCAGACGGAGAGCGGGTAATAGCTGAGCGGCGTATAGTCGGCGTTCAGCACCAACGCGGGACAACTGTCCGGATGTCGCATTAGGTCGGGATGAAACACACCTTCCCCCTTCGCTGTCCTGGCGTGCGTAAAGCCGATCAGGATGACGCCATGATGACAGCACAGGCCGCGACTCGCGGTCAAGAGTCGGTGCGGTGATCGTAAGCCGTTTCGCGCCGAGCCCTACCGGAGGGTTGCATTTGGGCCACGCCTGGTCGGCGATCCAGGCGCATGATCGCGCGCGGGACCATCAAGGGCGGTTCCTGCTGCGGATCGAGGATACCGACGTGACGCGGTCGCGGCCGGAACATGTCGCGGGAATCCTCACCGACCTCGAATGGCTCGGGCTCGGCTGGGACGAGATGTCGGCCCAGTCCGAGCGGCTCGCACTATACGACGCGGCACTCGACCGGTTGCGAGACGACGGGCTGGCCTATCCCTGTTTCTGCACTCGCGCCGAGATTGCGCGCGAAGTGGCAGCGAGCCTGCACGCGCCGCACGGGCCCGACGGACCGCTCTACCCCGGCACCTGCCGCGCGATCGACCCGGCGACGCGCGCGGAGCGGATGGCCAGCGAGGCATTCGCCTGGCGGCTCGATGCTGGCGAAGCCGCGCGGCGCGCAGGGCCGCTCAGCTGGACCGACGAACTCGCCGGCACGATGCCGGTCGCGCCGCGACTGCTCGGCGACCTGGTGCTCAAGGGCAAGGATCGACCGGCGAGCTATCATCTTGCAGTGGTGGTCGACGACGCGGCGCAGGGCATCACGCATGTCGTGCGCGGGCGCGACATCATGCCCTCGACGCATGCGCATCGCCTGCTTCAGGCGGCGCTCGGCCTGCCCGAACCGATCTATCGCCACCATGCCCTGGTGCTCGACGCCGAGGGCAACCGGCTCGCCAAGAGGCACGGTGCGCCGACGCTAGCCGACTGGCGGTACGAAGGAATGGATGGCATCGCGCTGGTCGAGCGATTGCGGATCGGCGAATTGCCTTTCGGGTTCAGGCTCGGCCAAGCCTAATGGGCGGGAGAACGTACCGATAGCAACGGTAGCGCCTGCTCCGTGTCTCCCTCTCCCGCCTGCGGGAGAGGGCTCAGACAACGCCGGCCGGCGAACAGGCATGGTCGTCCATAGAATGCTCCTCCCCATTGGCTTCGCCTGCGACCCGGCCTAGATAAGCCCCATGACCACCTTCCTCGCCCTGCTGCTGATCGCCGCGATGATCGCAACCGTCGTCGCTTTGGTCCGCGGCGTGATCCTGTTCCTCAAGGGTGCAACCGAGGACGTGAAGAGCGGCGAAGGCCCCAGCGCGACCTCGATCCGGTCAAACCAGATGATGATGTACCGCATCATCTTTCAGGCGGTGGCGATCCTGATCGCGGTGCTCTTGCTGTTGCTCGTCGGCCGCCAGCATTGAGCAGCTGACCGTTGGTCAAGCTCAACAAGATCTACACGCGCACCGGCGACGACGGCACCACGGGGCTGGTCGGCGGCGGACGTATCTCCAAGGCAGATCCGCTGATGGCGGCGATCGGCGACGTCGATGAGGCGAACAGCGCAATCGGCGTGGCGCTGGTGTGGGTCGACGATGCCGATGCCGCAGCGACCCTGCGGCGCGTTCAGAACGAATTGTTCGATCTCGGAGCCGATCTCGCCACGCCGCTCGACATGGAAGGCGCATTGCGCGTCACCACCGAGCAGATCGATCGGCTCGAACGCGAGATCGATGCGATGAACGATCATCTCTCGCCGCTGACCAGTTTCGTCCTGCCGGGCGGCGCTGCCGGTGCCGCTCAGTTGCATCTCGCCCGCGCGATCGTTCGCCGCGCCGAGCGCAGCGCGGTCGCCGCATCCGCCGACAACGCGCTCAATCCCAAGGCCTTGACCTATATCAACCGCCTGTCCGACTGGCTGTTCGTCGCGGCGCGGCGATTGAACAATTTGGGTGCTAGCGACGTTCTTTGGGTTCTTGGCGCCTCGCGCTGATCCAGCTTGGGTTTCGGCCCGCATTTCCTATGTGAGCGATTGACTCCGTCGGCGAAACGACCGAAATAAGGAACATAATGAGAACGCGACTTGGCCTCCGCCCGACTCCGGAAGCGCTTGGCGCCCGTTATGCGGCGGTGCGCGGGCTGAGCGTGGCGCTCGTCGCGCCGCTGTCGGATGCGGACGCGACGGTCCAGTCGATGGAGGATGCGTCACCCGCCAAATGGCATCTGGCGCATACCACCTGGTTCTTCGAGACGTTCGTGCTGCGCGATTTCGTATCCGGCTATAAACTCCACGACGATCGCTTCCCGTTCCTGTTCAACAGTTATTATGAAGCGGAAGGAAGCCGTCACAGCCGCGCGCGGCGCGGCATGGTGACGCGCCCGAGCCTGGACGAGGTGCTGATCTATCGCGCCGCGGTCGACGCAGCGCTGGCGGCGGCGTTGCCGACATTGCCCGAAGAGGCGCGCGAACTGGTCCGGCTTGGCTGCCATCACGAGGAGCAGCATCAGGAATTGTTGCTGACCGACATCCTCCATCTGTTTTCGGAGAATCCGATCGAGCCGGCGATCTGGCCGGGCGCGCGCAAGGTACCGGTGGGAATGCCCGATGCGCTGGGCTGGATCGAGCATGCGGGCGGCGTGGTCGAGATCGGGCATGACAGCCCGCATTTCGCGTTCGATTGCGAAGGGCCGCGCCACAGCGCGCTGCTCCATCCGCATGCGATCGCGGATCGTACCGTGACCAATGGCGAATGGGCCGCGTTCATCGCCGATGGCGGCTATGCCGAGCCGCGCCACTGGCTGTCCGACGGTTGGGCCTGGGTGCAGCGCGAGAGTGTGACGGCGCCGCTTTATTGGGAGCAACGTGACGGCGCCTGGACCCGGTTCGGGCTCGACGGGCGGCGCCCGATCGATCCGGCGGCGCCGGTCACGCATGTCAGCTTCTTCGAGGCGGATGCCTATGCCAGCTGGGCCGGCGCGCGGTTGCCGACCGAGGCGGAATGGGAAACGGCCGCGGCTGCTTACGATCCCGACAGCGGCAACCAGCTCGATGTCGCCGGGCCGGTCGAACCGCGCCCCTCCCCTGGCGGACCCGCGTTTTTCGGCGACGTCTGGGAATGGACCGGCAGCGCCTATCGCCCCTATCCCGGCTTCCATCCGGCCGAAGGCGCGGTCGGCGAATATAACGGCAAGTTCATGAGCGGGCAGTTCGTACTGCGCGGCGGATCTTGCGCCACGCCGCGCGGCCATGCCCGCGCCAGCTACCGCAACTTCTTCTACCCCCACCAGCGCTGGCAATTCACCGGCGTGCGCCTTGCCAAGGACGTTTGATTTGTCACGGCGCCAGCCCGCTCCCCCACCCGGCCTCCCAACGGCAGTCTCATATGGGAGGCCGGGTGGGGGAGCGGGCCGGTACCGCCTCACAAAGGATATCTGATGCTCAAGCAAGAGATCGAGGACGGCACTCGAAGTTTCGCGGACCCCGCCTTCCGCGCGGACGTGATCGACGGGCTGGCACGACGGCCGCGTGCGATTCCGGCTCGGTGGTTCTACGACCATCGCGGCTCCGAATTGTTCGAGGCCATCACCGAATTGCCCGAATATTATCCGACGCGAACCGAGACCGCTTTGCTGCGTTCGGTCGCAGAAGAGATAGCCGAGCGTGTCGGGCCGGGCCGGGCCGTAGTCGAATTCGGATCGGGATCGTCGACCAAGACGCCGATCGTCCTCCAGGCGCTGGATCCGTCCGCTTATGTGCCGATCGACATTTCGGGCGATTTCCTGCGCGAATCCTCGCGCGCCCTGTCCGAGCGGTTCCCCGGTCTGCCGGTTTTCCCGGTCGAGGCCGATTTCCTCAAACCGATCGCGTTGCCGCAACAAGTCCGCGCGGCGCCCAAGCTGGGCTTCTTTCCCGGATCGACGATCGGCAACATGATACCCTTGTCGTCGACCGACCTGCTGCGTGCGATGCGCGCCTCGCTCGGCCAGGGCGCGATGCTGCTGATCGGGATGGACCGGATCAAGGACGTGGGCGTGCTCGAACGCGCTTACGACGACGCTGCCGGCGTCACCGCACAGTTCAACCTCAACCTGCTCGAACGGGTCAATCGCGAGCTCGATGGGACGATCCCGATCGAGGCATTCCGCCACCGTGCGATCTGGAACGACGATCGCGCGCGCATCGAAATGCATCTCGAAGCCGTGCGCGATGTGCGGTTCACGGTAGAGGACCGCCCGTTCGAGATGGCGGCAGGCGAGACGATCCACACGGAGAACAGCCACAAATACGGACCGCGCGATGCCCGTCTGCTGCTGCGATCGGGCGGCTGGACCCCGATCGCCGAGTGGACCGATCCCGACGACCAGTTCGCGCTTTACCTCGCCGAGGCCCAGGCGCCGCGCCCCGCGCCGTGACGGCAGGCGTGCATCGCGCCGCCGCGACTGGATTCGCGGACGGCGCCGATATCTATGCCGCAAGCCGACCGGCCTATCCGGCCGAGGCGCTAGACTGGCTCCGCGACCGATTGGAAATCGGACCGGACAGCCGCGTGGTGGAAGTCGGCGCGGGGACCGGGTTGTTCACGCGCCTGCTGCTCGAGACCGGCGCCAAAGTCCTCGCCACCGATCCGGTGGCGGAGATGCTGGTCCATTTGGCGTCGACACTCCCGGACGTGGCGACCGCCATCGCCACCGCCGAGGCATTGCCGCTCGCTGCCGGTTCGGTCGACGCCGTGATCTGCGCCACCGCCTTCCACTGGTTCGCTACCCCGCAAGTGCTCGCCGAATTCCGCCGCGTGCTTCGTCCGGGCGGGACGCTCGGCCTAATCTGGAACGTGCGCGATAATGACGTGCCCTGGGTGCGCCGATTGTCGGAGATCACCGATCGCTATCAGGACGATGCCCCGCGCCAGAAGTCGCAGGCGTGGCGCGGCGTATTCCCCGCGCCCGGCTTCACGCCGCTCCATGAGACGGCGATGCGATACGACCATGTCGGCACGCCCGAAGAGGTCATCATCGGCCGCACGCTGTCGACCAGCTTCATCGCCGCTTTGCCCGTCGATCGCCGCGCCTCACTGGTCGATGAGGTTCGCGCGATGATCGACGCGACGCCCGAACTGGCCGGCAAGCACAAGGTCCACTTTCCCTATGTGACTCGCGCTTACGATTGCCGCCGGATCGACTGACCGGGTTGCCGCGCGCGCGCCGCTGTGGCTAGGGCGAACCGTATCGGCATTCGCCGCGAACCTATTTGCGAGGAAGTGACATGCAGAGCGTCGGCGTGATCGGGGCAGGACAGATGGGCGCGGGCATCGCGCAGGTGTCGGCGCAGGCGGGCTATCACGTGCTGCTCGCCGACGTGACCAAGGAACGCGCCGATGCCGGCAAGGCGGGCATCGCGGCACAACTGGCGCGGGCAGTGTCGAAAGAGAAGATCACCGCGGAGGTCGCCGATCAGACGCTCGCGCGGATCGACGCGATCGAAGGCCCGTCGGCGATGGGCAAATGCGGCCTGATCATCGAAGCGGCGACCGAACGCGAGGAGATCAAGCGCGCGATCTTTGCCGAAGTCGGCAAGGTACTGGGTGCGCATGCGGTACTGGCATCGAACACCTCGTCGATCCCCATCACCCGGCTCGCCCAGGCGACGCCCGATCCCAAGCGCTTCATCGGGGTGCACTTCTTCAATCCGGTCCCGGTCATGGGGCTGATCGAGATCATCCGCGGCCTCGCCACCAGCGACGACACCGTGACCTTGATCGAGACCTATGCCGCCGCGCTCGGCAAGCAGGTGGTACGCGCCAACGACGCGCCGGGCTTCATCGTCAACCGCATCCTGATGCCGATGCTCAATGAGGCGTGCTTCGCGCTCGGCGAAGGCGTCGCCACGATCCGCGACATCGACCTCGCCTGCCAGCTTGGGCTCAACCACCCGATGGGGCCGCTGACCTTGGCCGATTTCATCGGGCTCGACACCTGTCTGGAGATCACTCGCGTGCTGTTCGAAGGCACCGGCGACCCCAAGTTCCGCCCGGCGCCGTTGCTGGTCAAATATGTCGAAGCCGGCTGGTACGGCCGCAAGACCGGCCGGGGCTTCTACGATTATTCGGGCGCGGAGCCGGTGCCGACGCGGTGAGCGCGACGTACGGCGCCACTGCGCACGTGTTTTATCCCGTTCGCCCTGAGCTTGTCGAAGGGCACCTGGTTGCGCGCGAGTCCGAGCCATCGTGCTTCGACAGGCTCAGCACGAACGGAGGGAGTCCAAGCCGCCGCTAATCCGGGCCCGAAACGCGACGGCCAACTTACGGTATCAGCAATCCCGCCAGCGCCGCCGACATCAAGTTCGCCAGGCTGCCCGCCGCCAGCGCGCGCAGGCCGAGCTTGGCGATCATCGGCCGCTGGTTGGGCGCGAGGCTGCCGGTCGAGGCCATCTGGATCGCGATCGATGAGAAATTGGCGAAGCCGCACAGTGCGAACGTGACCACCGCCGTCGTGTGCGGCGACAGGTTCTTCATCTGGCCGAGGTCGATGAACGCGACGAATTCGTTGAGCACGATCTTCTGACCGAACAGCTGCCCGGCGGCGCCCGTTTCGTTCCACGGGATGTTGAGCAGATACATGACCGGCGCGAAGACATAGCCGACGATCAACTGGAAGCTGAGCTCGGGATGGCCGAACCAGCCCCCGATCCCGCCGAGGATGCCATTGGCGAGTGCGACCAGCGACACGAACGCCAGCACCATCGCCGCCACGGCGACCGCGATCTTGACGCCGGTCTGCGCTCCCGAAGCGGCCGCCATGATGACGTTCGCGGCCCGCTCTTCCTCGGGATGCCCCTCGGCCAGCCTGATCGCCTGATCCTCGTGCGCGAGCACCGATTTGCCGTCCTCGAGCGGCAGTTCACCCGCCGGGACGATCACGTCGGGCATGATGATCTTCGCCATCAGCAATCCGCCAGGCGCCGACATGAACGAGGCGGCGAGCAGATACGGCAGCGAGGTCGGTCCTAGCAGCAGCGCGTAGGCTGCGAGGATCGTTCCGGCGACGCCGGCCATGCCCACCGACATCACCGTGAACAATTGGGAGGGCGTCAGGCTGGCGAGATATGGCCGGATCACCAGCGGCGCTTCCGACTGGCCGACGAAGATGTTGGCCGCCGCGCACAGGGATTCGACCTTGCTGACCCCAACGATCTTCTCGATCGCGCCGCCGACCCAGCGCACGATCAACTGCATCAGGCCGATATGATAAAGCACCGCTACGAGCGCCGCGAAGAAGATGATCACCGGCAACGCGCCCATCGCGAACGAATTGCCGAACTTGGGATCGGTCGCCAGCGCGCCGAAGATCAGCTTGGTCCCTTCTCCGGCGTAGCCCAGCAGCGCGGAGACGCCTTCAGCCATCTTGCCGATCACCAGCTTGCCCGTCGTTGTATACAACACCAGCACGGCCATCGCGACCTGCAGCGCGAATGCCGCGCCGACGACGCGCAAGCGGATGGCGCGCCGATTGCTCGACAGCAGCAGCGCGATCCCGAGAATCACGGCGATGCCGGCAATGCCGATCAGGAAACGTTGCATTCTTGGTAAGCCCCCACTCAACTCGCTCGCGCGCAACGCCTTTTCGGTGCCGGGCGCGGTCGCGTGATCGTTAGATTTGCCGCGACTATGACGGCAAAAATCGGACTAGGACAGCCCCTTGGCCGACGCCTCCATCGAGCAGGCCTCCGATGCTAAAATCCAGTCATCTGGCGTTCATGTTCGCGGGATCACGCCCTATAAGATCGGCAGCCCGGGGCCGCGTGGCTGTGGGCGCCTGCGAGGGAGCATGGACGATGACTCATCATATCATGAAGTTGGCGGTGGCCGCGGCGATGCTGGCTGGGATCGGCACCGCCGCTCCGGCATTTGCAGCAGATAATGCGATGAAGGTCTGCGGCGCCAAGTATCAGGCCGCCAAGACCGCCAAAACCTTGCCCGCAGGCCAGACCTGGAACCAGTATCTGGCGCAATGCCGCGCCTCGCTGCCCAAGCCCGCAGCGGTGACGACGCCGGCCAAGCCCGTGGTCGCCGCCGCGGTGAAGCCGGCCGTCGCGGCGAAACCGGCCGCGCGCGTCGCTGTCGCCAAGCCGCCCAAGACCCCGGGCCAGCCGAGCCCCGCGCAGGCCGCCATGTATGCCCGCGAACGTCAGTGCGGCGCGCAATATCGCGCCGACAAAGCCGCCGGCAAGCTTCCCGCCGGTCAGACCTGGCCGCAATATTGGAGCGCGTGCAACAAGCGTATGAAATAGCGGCTCCAAGCGCCCGGCCGGCGGCAACCGGCCGGGCTGTTTTATCGCGGGTTGTCTGCGCGCTTGGTTCTGGCGCCCTGCAGAAAGCCCGCCACGCCATTTTCGTCTCCTGGACACCCCCGACAATGCACATCTCGGTTCACGACACCGGCCGGGAACGAATGCCGAACAAATTGATCGATTTTGGAGGCAATCGCGGACTCGGACGCACCGAGTGCGGTATCTCCTATCCCACGGCCGCCGGTATCCTCCGGTCGGCCACCGCCGGCGGCGAGCAAGCCGCAGAGGAAGGATGTGGGATGACGATGATGTTGAAGACGGGGATGGCCGCGATCGCGGCTGCAGGCCTGGGTGTGCTGGCGGCTCCGGCGCTGGCGGCCGACAATCCGATGAAGATTTGCGGCGCGAAATACCGGGAAGCGAAGACCGCCGGCACGCTTCCTGCCGGACAAACCTGGATGCAGTTCCTCGCGCAATGCCGCGCCTCGCTGCCCAAATCCGCCGCCAGCGGACCCGCCGCGGTTAGCGGCGAAAAGCCAGCCGCACCGACTGGCGCCAAGCGTCCTCGCAGCGCGGCGCAGACCGCGACCGCGTCTCGTCAGCACGAGTGCGGCAACCAGTGGAAGGCCGACAAGGCCGCCGGCAAGATCACGCCCGGCCAGACCTGGCCGCAATATTGGAGCGCCTGCAACAAGCGGTTGAAGTGACCCACGGGGGCGGCCCGGTCGATCCCCCTGTCGGTCGGGCCGTTTGACCTCGGCATAATTGGCGCTAGCGTCGCGCCGATGGAAACACCCGCTCCCGCCCAAGAGGTAAAGCTACCTCGCTCGCTCTTCGTCTTTTCGATCCTCTATGGCGGCATGGTCTGCATGGCGGGTGTGCTGGGCGTCAAACAGGTCGCGCTGGGGCCGCTCGCGGTCGAGGCGGGGATATTCGGCTTCTTGCTGCTCGTCGTGCTGTCGAGTGCCGTCGCCGAGATTCATGGGCAGAAGACCGCGACGATGCTGGTCCGGCTCGGCTTCGTGCCCCTGTTCACCTCGGCCGCGCTGATCCAGATCGTGCTGGCACTGCCGCACGATCCGGGCATGTATCCGCCGGCGATCGACGCGTTCCCGATCGTTGTCGGCCAAAGCGTGCGGATGATGCTGGCAGGCTTCGTCTCCTACGGCACCTCGCAGACGCTCAACGTCTTCATCTTCTCCAAGCTCAAGGGCCAGGAAGGCAAGGGCCGACTGGTCTGGTTCCGCGGCATGGTGGCGAGCGTGATCAGCCAGATCATCGATACGTTGCTGTTCATCACCATCTCCTTTTACGGCGAACGCCCGATCCTCCAGCTGATGGAAGGCCAGATGCTGACCAAGGTCGTGCTGTCGATCGTGCTGGTGCCGTTCCTGATCACTGGCTTCGTCGCGTTGGGAAAAAGGCTGGATCGGGCTTGAACTCCTCTTCCGTTCGCCCTGAGCCTGTCGAAGGGCGTGTCGTGGAACACATGCTTCGACAAGCTCAGCACGAACGGGTTGGGGTTCTTCGCTGGTTGCCTTAAAGGGCCGCGCCATGACCGATCACACCCCCTCGCCCCAATTGCTCGCCAAGGCCGAAACGCTCGTCGAGGCGCTGCCGTACATGCAGCGTTATGCGGGCCAGACCTTCGTCATCAAATATGGCGGCCACGCCATGGGCGATCCCGAGGCGCAGCGCGATTTCGCCGAGGATGTGGTGCTGTTGAAGGCGGTCGGCATCAACCCGGTCGTCGTCCATGGCGGCGGCCCGCAGATCGGCGCCATGCTCAAGCGGCTGGGGGTCGAATCGGAATTCATCGGCGGCCTGCGCGTCACCGATGCCGCCACCGCCGAGGTCGCCGAGATGGTCCTGGCCGGCAAGATCAACAAGGAGATCGTCGGCTGGATCGCGGCTCTCGGCGGCCGCGCGGTCGGCATTTCGGGAAAAGACGCCAATCTGGTGATCGCCGAAAAGGTCACCCGCACCGAACCCGACCGCAATTCGGGGATCGAGCGCCATGTCGACCTGGGCTTCGTCGGCGAGCCGGTGAAGGTCGATCCCTCGATCCTCAAGAATCTGGCGCGCGACGGCTTCATCCCGATCGTTGCCCCGGTCGCGCTGGGCGCGGATGGCGAAACGTACAATATCAACGCCGATACGATGGCGGGCGCGATCGCCGGCGCGCTGGGCGCGACGCGCTTCTTCCTGCTGACCGACGTCGCCGGCGTGCTCAACAAGGCGGGCGACCTCCAGACCGACCTCGACGGCGCGGCGATCGAGGCGCTGAAGGACGACGGCACCATCTCCGGTGGCATGATCCCCAAGGTCGATACCTGCGTCGCCGCGGTCGAGGCCGGGGTCGAAGCGGCGGTCATCCTGGACGGCCGCGTACCGCACGGCATGCTGTTGGAAATCTTCACGCGGCGCGGCGCCGGCACCCTGGTTCGCGCCTAGAGCGTGATGGCGTGGGTTTGCCCCGCCGTGACGGAGCGGATTTTGGCGCAGGGCGAGGAACGAGGAGCGGAGCGATGCAGAA
>NZ_BCYX01000033.1 GCF_001598415.1 Sphingomonas mali NBRC 15500 | reverse complement strand
GGGGGGGGGGGGGGGGGCTCCACATCTACATCGCTTGGGGCCAGCCCCCTCCACCAAGCCGCTGCGCGTCTTGGTCCCCCTCCCCGTAAACGGGGAGGACTTTTAATGCTCTCCCGCACGGCGTCCTCTCTTTACTGGCTCGGCCGCTATGTCGAACGCGCCGATTTCATCGCGCGCCTGGTCGAGGCGACCGTGCGCCTCGACGTTCTATCACCGCGCCCGGCCGGCGAAGTAGCCTGGGCCAGCGCGCTCGCGGTGATCGACGCGCAGGAAGCGTTCGAGGCTTCGGGCGCGACAATCGGGCAGCAGTCGGTGGCGCGTTTCCTGACCCTGGATAGCAGCCATCCCGGATCGATCGTCCGCTGCCTCGACAAGGCGCGGACCAATGCGCGCGCGGTGCGCACCGCGCTGACGCGTGACGCCTGGACCGGGATCAATCGCGCGTGGCTGTTGTTCGACAGCCGCTCGTCGCCCGGTGGTGCCACCGCGACGCTGAACCTGGCAGAGGCGGTCAAGGCGGAGACGCGCGGGTTCGAAGGCGCGATCCACCGCATGCTGCGCAACCAGACGACCTGGTTCATCCGGCTGGGCCAGGCGATCGAGCGCGCCGACAACACCGCGCGGCTGCTCGACGTCAAATATCATATCCTGCTGCCCGAGGGGGAAACGGTCGGCGGCGTGGTCGATCGCGACCAATGGACCACCATCCTGCAGACGGTGTCGGCGGTGACCGCCTATCGCTGGCTCTATTCCGATGGCCTGGCGCCGGCGAACGTCATCGACCTGCTGATCGCGCGCCACGAACTGCCGCGCAGCCTGGCCGCCTCGGTCGAGGAGACGGTCGAACTGCTGTCGCTGCTCGCCAAGCGCACCGGGCATCATGGCGAGGCCGATCGCATGGCGCGCGGCCGCCACGCCAAGATGATGAAGACGCGGTCGGCGGACGTGATCGTCGGCGGGTTGCACCAATATCTCGAGACCTTCCTCGCCGAGAATGCCGATCTGCACTTCGCGATCGGGCGACAGTTCAAGTTCGCCTGATGCGGATCGCGGTCGATCACACGATCATTGTCGACTTCCCTGTTTCGTTGTCTCGCGTGACCCTGGCGCTGCGCGTCACGCCGGAGGACAATCACGACCAGACGGTCGCCAGTTGGCGGATTGGCCCCGATTGCGATGCGCGGCTCAACACCGGGCGCGACGGCTATGGCAACGTCCTGACGATGCTCTACGCCGACGGCCCGCTCGACCGGATCGAGATCCATGTCGGCGGCGAGGTGTTCACCGGCCCGTCGAGTGGCATCCTGAGCGCGGCGCACCCCGAACCGCTGCCGCCGGCGCTGTTCCTGCGCCAATCGTCCGGCAATGCGGAGGCGCCTGATCTTGCGGCGCTGGCGATCGACGCGATCGAGGAAGCGGACGGCGATATCGATCGCCTGCATCTGCTCAACGTGGCGCTTCACCGGCGCGCGGAGGATTCCGGTCCTGACGTGCTGGCTGCGATGTTCGTCGCGGCCGCCCGCCGCTTGAACTATCCGGCGCGATGCGTGTCGGGTTATTTCGCGCGCGATGGCGGCGCGACGCCGCATTTCTGGGCCGAGGCTTATGTCGCCGACGTCGGCTGGGTCGGCTTCGATCCCGCGATCGGCTTGTCGGCGGGCGAGGATCACGCGCGGGTCGCGAGCGCGATCGATCTGAACGGCGTGGCGACGGTGGTCGGGGGACGGGTTAGCTCGACAAGCTGATCGTCATCCCCGCGAAAGCGGGACCCATCACCAGCGCTTTCGACAAGCGGCACGGTTAAGTTTGCGGCAAGTCCGGGAGATGGGTTCCCGCTTTCGCGGGAATGACGGTTGATGGGACGATCCCTAACCCGAAACCTCAGGCGAACTCGCCGGTAATCGCCAGCGCCTGTTCGGCCGGGTGCGTCGGCGGGGCGTAATTCGCCTCTTCGTCCTCGAGCAACGACCATCCCGACGGGCCGAGCACTTCGATCGGGCGATAGCGCGTCTTGTACGCCATTCGCGCCGATCCCTTCACCCAATAGCCGAGATAGACATAGGGCAGGCCCGCGGCGCGGGCGCGCAGGATATGGTCCATGATGATGAAATTGCCGAGCCCGGGGCGGCTTTCCTCATCGGCCAGGAAGAAGCTGTAGATCATCGACAGGCCGTCAGCCTGCTGGTCGGTCAGGCACGCGCCGATCAGCCGGCCGCGTTCGCCATTAATGCTCGGCTCGCGATATTCGACGACTACCGAGTTGACCGGCGATTGCTCGACCATGTCGGCATAATCGCTGTCGTCCATCATCGTCATCCCGCCGCCGGGATGACGCGCGCTGAGGTAGCGGCGGAGCAGCTGGAACTGCTCATCGGTCGCCCAGGGATTGCAGGCCGTAATCTCGAGATCGGCATGCCGCCGCAGCAATTTGCGCTGGCTCGCATTGGGCTTGAACTCGGGCGCCACAACGCGGACCGAGACGCAGGCCGAGCATCCCGCGCAGCTGGGACGATAGGCGACCGACTGGCTGCGGCGGAAACCGATCCGGCCGAGCGCGTCGTTAAGCTCGCTGGCATGCGGGCCGTTGAGTTCGGTGAAGACCTTTCGCTCCTGCCGGCCCGGCAGATAGGGGCACGGCGACGGCGACGTCACGAAAAAGCGCGGAAAACGAAATGGCGCGGTCACCGACGAATATGTCCCCTCGGAGGCCGGTCCATCCTGCCTCTGGGAACGCACTATGAATCGAGCGGGGCGTGATGAAAAGCGGCTTTACCAAGAAAGGTGGTTAATGATTCACCAGAAATGCGACGAACCGCCTTGCAACGACAGAATACGCCCTCGCGAGTCGCGGGTGCAAGGCGGCTCGTCGCCGCTCCGATTCGTTTTGTCGCAAGCTTCGGTTCAGGGAGTCGCGATTAACCGCGACGGCGAAGGAGAAGATCATGCGCCGTTTGTTGATTGCCGCCCTGTTCGTTCCATTTGCCGTCCCTGCGACGGCGCAGCGCGTGCAACCCGTTCTCCCGTTCGCGCCGCGCGGCGTCGATTATGTCGAAAGCGTCTGCACCGGCGGGTTTGACGGACGCTATGAACAGACGCGAATTCTGGCCAATGGCCAAGTGATGAAGGTTACCCGCCGCTCGACCGGCATATTGCGCGCCCGGGCGACCAAGGCGGAGGTGACGAAGATCTGGCGCGAACTCGATTTCGCACGCTTCGAGCAGCGCACCGTGCCGCCGGAAAAGCCCTATGTGATGGACGGCATCGACTGCGCGCTGACTCGCCGCGTCAATGGCCGCGTCCACACCGTGACCCTGATGCAGCAGAGTCGTGCAAAGCCGCGCTATCGCGACCTGGTCCAGGCGCTCGACGACGTGAATGAAATCGGTAGGCGGGCGACGGGTCCAGTACTGCGCCCGGCGAAGGATTAAGCAAAGGCGACGCCGGCTGCGGCACGAGTGCGCTCCACCCAAGTTGCGGTAGGGGCGAGTAAAGGGGCTGTCGCGTTTTTTATGTAGTGATACGTAGGTAGGTGCTCATAATTGTTTGGCGGTAAAGCGCGATATACTCGTCAGCCAAGTCAATATGGATGAGGATCGTGCGAGCATTTGTTGGTAACAAGCGCGGTATCGCAGCGATTGAGTACGGCCTCGTCGCTGCTTTGATCGCCGTTGCAGCCATTGTCGCGATGCGGGGGCTCGGCAATCAATTGTCTGTCACGTTCTCGAACATCGTCGCCAACTTGAACGCTTCCTGAGGTGCGGCGCTTTGCCACTGTCGACGACAATAGCGAGGACAATCCGATAGACGTCGGAGCATGCGGAGCCGCTGGGATGCTCGTTCCCGGCGAACGGGGCGGCGTCCGACCAGGGTGGCGTCTCGTCGCGCGGGCCTCTACCCCCAAATCATGCATCTTCGCGCACAAGCCCTGGTCCTGTCGGTCCGCCAGCATGGTGAGCACAATGCCGTGGTGCGCTGCCTGACGCGTGAGGTGGGGATGATCGCGGGCTATGTCCGCGGCGGACGGTCGCGCGCGCTGCGCCCGGTCCTGCAACCGGCCAATCTGGTGGTGGGCGAGTGGCGCGCACGGACCGAGGACCAGCTTGCCGGGCTGACCGTCGAATTGACCCATAGCCGAGCCCCGCTTTATTCCGAGCCGCTGGCGAGCGCTGCGCTCGAATGGGTGACCGCGCTGACCGCGATCGCGCTGCCTGAGAGCCAGGCTTATCCGCGGCTCTACGGCGCGCTCGACGGCATGATCGGTGCGATCGAGGCGGCGCCTGCCGCGCGCGGCTGGGCGGTGGCATTGGTTCGGTATGAGGATCTGTTGCTGGCAGAGCTCGGCTATGGCCTCGGCCAGTCGCCGGCGGTGAGCGGCGAGTCCGACTGGCCCGAGATCATCGCTGCGCTGGCGTTCACCGGGCGAGAGATCGAGGCGCATCTGTTGACCGATCGCCGGGCCGAGGCGCTGGCCGCGCGCGCGCGCCTGATCGAAAGGCTCAAGCGCGCGGTTGCGTGACGGCGTTCGTCCCGGCAAAGGCGGCGGGACGAGAGAAAGGAAGCCGCGTGCCGTTGATCGCCTTGCTGCCCGGAGATGGAATCGGGCCCGAAGTTATCGCAGAAGCGCGCCGCGTGCTCGACGCGCTGGCACTCGATCTGACATTCGAGGAGGCGCCGGTCGGCGGCCAGGCCTATCTGCGCGTGGGCAACCCGCTTCCCGCCACCACGCTCGAGCTCGCCAAGCGCGCCGATGCGATCCTGTTCGGCGCGGTCGGCGATCCGCAATTCGACGGGCTCGAACGCCGGTTGCGCCCTGAAGCCGCGATCCTGGGACTGCGCCGCGAACTCGGCCTGTTCGCCAATCTGCGCCCGGCCAAACTGACGCCGGGGTTGGAAGACGCCTCGCCGCTCAAACCGGAGATCGCCCGCGCGATCGACATGGTGATCGTGCGCGAACTGACCGGCGACGTCTATTTCGGCGAGAAGGGCCGGCGCGTCGGGCTCGGCGGCGTGCGCGAAGGGCACGACATGATGCGCTATGACGAGACCGAGGTCGAACGCATCGCGCGCGTCGGGTTCGAGACCGCGCGCCGCCGCCGCGGCAAGCTCTGCTCGGTCGACAAGGCCAATGTGCTCGAGACCTCGCAGCTGTGGCGAGACATCGTCAACGAAGTCTCCGAGGACTATGACGATATCGAACTGACCCACATGTATGTCGACAATGCCGCGATGCAGCTGGTGCGCAATCCGGGCCAGTTCGACGTCATCGTCACCGGCAATTTGTTCGGCGACATCCTGTCGGATCAGGCGAGCATGTGCGCCGGGTCGATCGGCATGCTGCCATCGGCCTCGCTGTCGAGCTGGCGGTCGAGCCTGGGGATGTACGAGCCGATCCACGGCTCGGCGCCCGACATTGCCGGGCAGGGCAAGGCCAATCCGTGCGCGACGATCCTGTCGGCGGCAATGATGCTGCGGCATTCGCTCGACATGGCGGCACAGGCGGACCGGATCGAGGCGGCAGTGGGCAAGGCGATTGCGGGTGGCGCGCGCACCGCGGATTTGGGCGGCACGCTGTCGACCTCGGCGATGGGCGACGCGATCCTCGCCGGCCTGTGAGCGACCTGCTCGACCTCGCGGTCGTCATTCCGACGTTCAACGAGCGTCGCAACGTGCCTGTGCTGGTCGCGAAGCTCGACGAGGCGCTGAAGCACGTCGCCTGGGAAGCGATCTTCGTCGACGACGACAGTCCCGACGGCACCGCGGATGCGGCGCGCGAACTGGCGCGGGTCGATCGCCGCGTGCGCGTAATCCAGCGGATCGGACGGCGTGGCCTGTCCTCGGCCTGTATCGAAGGGATGCTGGCGACCGCCGCGCCGTTGGTCGCGGTGATCGATGGCGACCTTCAGCATGACGAGACGATTCTGCCGGCCATGGTCAAGGCGCTGCACGACGACCCGACGCTCGACGTGGTGATCGGGTCGCGGTTCGTCGATGGCGGCGGCACGGGCGAATGGGACAAGGACCGCGTCGCCAAATCGGCGCTGGCGACCAGGCTCGCGCGGCATGTGCTCGAGGCCGATCTCAGCGACCCGATGAGCGGCTTCTTCATGATCCGCACCGAGATCGTGCGCAATCTCGCGCCGCGCCTCGCGGCAATCGGCTTCAAGATCCTGCTCGACATCATGACGGGGTCGCCGCGCCCGCTCCATTTCCGCGAACTGCCTTATACCTTCCGCGTCCGCACCGCGGGCGAGAGCAAGCTCGATCACGTCGTCGCGATGGAATATCTGATCGCGCTTTACGACCGTATGTTCGGGCGCGTCATCCCGGTGCGCTTCGCGATGTTCTCGGCGATCGGCGCCATCGGGGTCGGCGTGCACATGGCGGTGCTGACTTTCGCGATGTTCGTGCTGAACATCCATTTCCTGACCAGCCAGATCATCGCCGCCGTTGCCGCGATGACGGGCAATTTCTTCCTCAACAATGCGCTGACCTATCGCGATCGCCGGCTGAAGGGGGTGCGTCAGCTGGTCGATGGCTGGGTTTCGTTTTGCGCGGTGTGCGCGGTGGGGCTGGTCGCCAATGTCGGCATTGCCGGGTTTCTGCACGATTTCCGCGACAGCGGCTGGGCGGCGTCGGCGATGGTCGGCGTGTTGATTGGCGCGGTGTGGAATTACGCGCTGTCGAGCAAGTTCGTTTGGGGAAGGTACTAGGCTCGGCGTAGCGGAATAGCGGAGCTATTCCGCGGCTCGGCGCCGAGCCGGGCGGCGGAGCGCAGCTCCGACCGACGGCGCGAATTCACTTTGCGCCAGACGCCTGAGGATCAACGCGAAGCGCTAGTCCCCAATCCCCCGCCCAACGCCCGGAACGTATCGCTCGCCACCTGCAATTGCCGCGCGCGCAGCTGCAGCAGACTCCGCTCGGCATCCAACGCCGCCGTCTGTGCGAGCACGACCTCGAGATAGTCCGACGCTCCGTCGTGATACCGGGTCAAAGCGAGATCGCGCGTCCGCTCCGCCGCGCGCGTCGCCTCCGCCTGGTCCGCTTCGCCCGCGATCAGCAAGCGCTGCGCCGCGAGATCGTCCTCGACCTCGCGGAACGCCGTCAGCACGGTCTGGCGGTAATTGGCCGCGGCTTCGTCATATTGCGCGCGGGCGATCTTGACCCCGGCGCGGCGTTTTCCGCCGTCGAAGATCGACAATACCGCCTCTAACGGCCCCAGCGCCCAGAAAGTGCTCGGCGCACTCAGCCAGCTGCCGCCCGCTGCCTCATAGCCGGCCGCTCCGCCCAAGGTGATGTTGGGAAACAATGCAGCCTTCGCGACGCCGATTTCGGCATTGGCGGCGGCGACGCGGCGCTCGGCGGCGGCTATGTCGGGGCGTCGTTCGAGCAGGGTCGAGGGCAGGCCGGCGGCGATTATGGGCGGCCGCAGCTGCTGGTCGGCGACGGGGATGGTAAAGGTTTCCGGCGCTTCGCCAACCAATACCGCGATGGCATGCTCGTCCTGCGCGCGGTCGATCTCGACGGTCGACAATTCGGACTTGGCGCTCGATAACTGCGTCTGCGCGCGGCTGACATCGATCCCCGAGGCGATCCCGCCCGAATGGCGCGTATCGGTGAGGTCGAAGGCGCGCTGATAGGACGCGACCGTCTGCTTGAGCAGCGTGATCCGCGCGTCGAGCCCTCGCAAATCGAAATAGGTCGAGGCGAGCTGGGTCTGCAGGCCCAACCGGATACCGTCGACATCGAACGCCGCGGCCTTGGCCGAGGCGTCGCCGGCGGCGACACGGTTGCGCACCTGACCGAACAGGTCGAGTTCGTAGGAGAGCGAGGCGCCGATCGCCTTGTCGGTGAAGGTGCTGGGCGTGCCGGGGCTATTGGGGCGGTTCGCCGACTGGCGCTGGCGCTCGATGCTGGTCGATGCGCCGACTTGCGGGAACAGGTCGCCACGCGCCTGACGCGCCGCGCCCAATGCCTGCTGATAGCGGGCGGACGCGGCGGCGAGGTCGAAATTGCCCTTGTCGATCCGTTCCTCGAGTGCCGTCAGCGCAGGGTCGCCGAACGCTTCCCACCATTTGCCGGACGGGGCGACATTGCTGCCGGCCGGCTGCCAGGGCGCTGCCTTGAAGGCAGCAGGCGTGCTGATCGCCGGGCGCTGATAGGTCGGCGCCAGCGAGCACCCGCCAAGCAATGCCAGCGAGAGCGCGAGAAGACGCTTATTTGCCACCACGTGCGACCTGCACCTTGTCGCCCGACTGGATCGAGTCGGGCGGATTGTCGATCACCTGGTCGGCGGGCGTCAGCCCGGCGCTGATCTGGACGCGGTCGCCCAAATCGCGGCCGATGGTCACCGTTTTGAGCTGTACCTTGCCGCTGGCGTCGAGGACGGCGACCTGGGTGCCGTTCTTGCCGATGATCATCGCGCTGGAGGGAAGCTCGACGGCATTGCCCGCGCCGCCGATCGGGAAGGTCGCCTGCGAATAGGCGCCCGGTTTCAGCGCGCGGTCGCCATTGTCGGCGAGCAATTCGACCAAGACGGTGCCCGAACTGGTGTCGACGGCACCGGCCGATCGCGTCATCACCGCCTTGAACGCCCGGCCCGGATATTCCGGCAGACTCAGCTGGATTTCCATCCCGGGATGGACCTGCGCCGAATAAGCCTGAGGCACCTTTACGAAGGCGCGGATCTTGCTGACGTCCGACACGGTGAATAGCGGCGCGCTGGCGGCGCTGCCCGCGGTGACGAGCGCACCGATATCGGTCGAGCGCGTCGTCACCACGCCCGCGAACGGCGCGGTCAGCCGGGTGAAACCCTGTTGATATTGCAGTCGGCCGACATTGGCGCGTGCCGCGTTGGCGACCGCCGATTTGGCGGCGAGATCGCCGACCTTCTCGTCGGTTTCCTGCTTCGACACCGCATCCTTGCCCAGCATCGTCTGCCAGCGCGTCGCGGTGGTCGCCGCAAGTTGCTGGTTGGCGCGCGCTGTCTGCAGATCGGCACGCGCGGCGGCGAGCTGCTGGTCCACCTCGGGCGCGTCGATCACCGCGAGCAGCTGGCCGGGGCGGACCGGGTCGCCGATATCGACATACCATTTGCGGACATAGCCGCTGGTCCGCGCATAGATTGGCGCGCTCTGCAGCGCCTGCAGCGTGGCCGGGAGCGTCAAGGCAGTCGTCGCGGCGCTCGGCTTGGCATGGATCACGCTGACCGTCGGGGTCGACTGGTCGTGCGTCCAGGTGGCGAGCTGCGCTTGCGAATGGACGCGCGTGCCGATCCCGATTCCGACCACCGCGATCGCGGCGACCGCGGCGATGATGCCGGTACGTTTTAGATTGGGGCCGTCGCCGTCAGGCATAGGCTTCCTCCAGCTTGGGGGCCGCGTCCGTCTTTTCGGCTTTGCGCCGATGGACGAGGCTGAAGATTACGGGGACGAACATCAGGGTAGCGAAGGTCGCGACGATCAGGCCGCCGATCACCGCGCGGCCGAGCGGGGCGTTCTGCTCGCCGCCTTCGCCCAGGCCGAGCGCCATCGGCAACATGCCGATGATCATCGCCAGCGCGGTCATCAGCACGGGCCGGAAGCGGACCAGGCCGGCGTCGAGCGCCGCCGCGGTCGCGTCGCCCAGTTCCGCCAGTCGCTCGCGCGCGAAGCTGACGACCAGGATCGAGTTGGCGGTGGCGACGCCCATGCACATGATCGCGCCGGTCAGCGCCGGGACCGACAAGGTGGTACCGGTCGCGAACAGCATCCAGACGATACCGGCAAGCGCGCCGGGCAGAGCGGTGACGATCACGAACGGGTCGAGCCACGACTGGAAGTTCACCACGATCAGCAGGTAGATCAGCACGATCGCGCCGAGCAGGCCGAAGCCGAGGCCTGAGAATGCGGCATTCATCGTCGCATATTGGCCGCGCAGCGTGACGGTCGTGCCCTTCGGCGCCTTTGCCTTCATATCCTTGAGCACGCGATTGATATCGCCGGCGACCGCGCCGAGATCGCGCCCGTTGGTGGTCGCGAAGACGTTCACCACCGGCGCGATATTATAGTGCGATACCACTGTCGGCGCGTAGGAGCGGCCGATCGTGGCGATGCCGCCGACGATCTGGCTGCTCGCACCCGCGGCCGATACCGGCACATTGGCGAGGTCGCTGATCGACCCGACCTGATATTCGGGCGTCTGCGCCACCACCGGGTAGGAGACGCCGCTTGCCGGATCGAGGAAATAGACCGGTGCGGTCTGCGAGGTGCCGGCGAGCGAACTGCCAAGGCTATTGGTCACGTCGCGCTCGGTCAGGCCATATTGGCCGATCCGGCTGCGGTCCACGTTCACGTCGAGCTGCGGATAGCGCGCCGATTGCTGGATGCGGGCGTCGGCGACGCCGGGGATCGCGGTGATCCGGCGCAGTACCTCGCGTGCGAAGGCGGCATTGCCGTCGCCGTCCTTGCCGGAGATCGCGATGTCGATCGGGGCGGGGGCGCCGAAGTTCAGGATCTGGCTAGTGATGTCGGCGGGCAGGAACGAGAAGGTCGAGCCGGGGAAATCGTGCGGCAATTGCTCGCGCAGCATCCGGACATATTCGTCGGTCGGCCGGTGGTCCTTGGTCAGCTGGATCAGGATGTCGCCGTCCTGCGGTCCCACCGTGCCCGAATTGTTGTAGGTCGTGTTGATCGAGCTGACCGGCAGGCCGATATTGTCGACTACCGAGACCAACTCGTCGGCCGGAATGATCTGACGGATGCGCTGCTCGATCCGGTCGAACTGCGCCGACGTATCCTCGATCCGCGATCCGACCGGCGCGCGGACATGGAGCGCCATCTGTCCGGCATCGACCGACGGAAAGAAATTCTCGCCCAGGAACGGCACCAGCAGGAAAGACAAGGCGACGCACGCCAGGAAGCCGATGACGAACGGCCGCGGCGTCGCGAGCGCGCGTTCGAGCATGGCGCCATAGCTTTTGCGGAACCGTTCGAAGCGCTGCTCGAATCCGCGCTGGAAGCGGACCAGCGGGTTGCGCGAGGCCGCTGTCCCGGCCGCATGCACGTCGCCGGCGTGCGGCTTCAGCAGATAGTTCGCCATCGTCGGCACGAGCGTGCGCGACAGGATGAACGACATGATCATCGCGAACACCACGGCGAGCGCCATCGGCACGAACAGGAAGCCGGCGACGCCGGGCAGGAAGAACATCGGCACGAACACGATGCAGATGCACAGCAACGAGACGAATGCCGGGGTCACGATCTGCGCCGCGCCGTCCATGATCGAGGTGAACACCGGCTTGCCCTGTTCGAGGTGCCAGTTGATGTTCTCGATCGTCACGGTGGCGTCGTCGACCAGGATGCCGACCGCGAGGCTCAGGCCGCCCAGGGTCATGATGTTGAGCGTGTTGCCGGTCGCCGACAAGGCGATGATCGCCCCCAGGATCGCCAGCGGGATCGAGATCGCGATGATCACGGTCGATCGCCAAGAGCCCAGGAACAGCAGGATCATCACCGAGGTGAGCGCGGCCGCTATCGCGCCTTCCTTGATGACGCCTTCGACCGCCGCCTTGACGAACAGCGACTGGTCCCCGATCGGCACGATCTTGAGCGCGCCGGGCAATGTCGCCTGGATGTTGGGCAGCGCGTCCTTGATTCCCTGGACGATCGCCAGCGTCGACGTGGCACCGTTCTTGAGCACGGTGATCAGCACCGATCGCGACCCGTCGACATGGACGACATTGGTCTGCGGCGCCGATCCGTCGCGGACATGTGCGACGTCGCGCATATAGATGGTGGCGCCGTTGACCACTTTGACCGGCAGGTTGTTGAGTTCCTCGACCGAGCCCGGCGCGTTGTTGAGCGCGACGCTGTATTGGAAACTGCCGATCTTGGCGAAACCGACCGGATTGATCTGGTTCTGCGCGGCGATGGCGTTGCCGACATCCTGCGCCGACAGGCCCTTGGATTGCAGCGCGGCGGGATCGAGATCGACCTGAATCTGGCGCTGACGCCCGCCCGATGGATAGGGGATGGCCGCGCCCGGCACCGTCACCAGGCCCGGGCGGACCTGGTTCTGCGCCAGGTCGAACATCTTGCCCTCGGACAGACCCTTGCCCGACAAAGCGAGCTGCAGGATCGGCACGGTGGAGGCGTTGTAGTTCAGGATCAGCGGCGGGGTGACCCCCGGCGGCAGCTGCTTGAGCACGGTTTGCGACACGCTGGTCACCTGTGCGGTGGCGGTGCGGATATCGGCGCCCGGCTGGAAATAGATCTTGGTCACGCCGATGCCGGGCATCGACTGGCTCTCGATATGATCGATATCGTTGACCGTCGTCGTCAGCACACGTTCGAACGGCGTGATGATGCGCCCCGACATCTGGTCGGGCGGCAGGCCGCTATATTGCCAGGCGACGGCGATCACCGGCACGCGGATATTGGGGAAGATGTCGACCGGGGTCCGGATCGCCGTCAGCACGCCGATCAGCGCGATCAGAATGGCCATGACCACGAAGGTCAGCGGTCGCGTCAGCGCTATGCGGACGATTCCGATCATCGGCGATTCCCATGCTCGATTGCCGGTAGCGGGGCGGGGGGAGCACCGTTCGGCGATCTTGTGATGGCACCGGTGACAAGCCGGTGCTGCGTTGCGGCGAAGTGGGCGCGGCAACCGCGACTGTCCAATATTGTTTACGGCATGATTGATATTAATTATGTCTCAATCATGGAGTTACGTCACCTGCGCTACTTCGTTCGCGTCGCGGAGGATCTGCACTTCGCACGTGCGGCGAAGCACCTCGGCATTTCGCAGCCGCCGCTCAGCCAGCAAATCCGGGCATTGGAAGACGAACTGCAAGTGCGCTTGCTCGATCGCACCAGCCGCAGCGTCACGCTGACTCCCGCCGGCAAGCTGTTCCTCGACGCCGCACGGGCGACATTGCGCCAGGCCGAGCACGCCATGGCGGTCGCCCGCGGCGCGGCGCGCGGCGAACTTGGCGAACTGGCGATCGGGTTCAACGCCTCGGCGCCCTTCATTCCGGAGATCGCGCGGGCGATCGCCGAGTTCCGCGGCCTCTATCCCGAAGTGAAGCTCGTCCTGCGCGAGGCATCGGGCCGCGCCCAGGTCGAGGATATCGACGATCGCCTGCTCGACATCGGCTTCATGCGCAGCCGAGAGAAACCCGTCCTGCCGCGCGACCTGATCGCGCAGCCTTTCCTTCGCGAGCGATTGTTCGTCGGCGTGCCGCCCGATCATCGGCTGGCGGCGCAGGAAACGGTCGATCTCGTCGACCTGACCGGCGAGCCGATGGTCTTCTACTCGACCGAGCGCAGCCTGTTCACCGGCGAGTTGATGGCGTTGATGCGCGAACGCGGCGTCGAGCCCAATGTCGCGCAGGTGGTGAGCGACGTGTCGACTCTGTTCGGGCTGACCGCGGCCGGGATCGGCGTGATGGTGCTGGCGGAATCCCTATGCAATCTGCAATCGGCGGCATTGGCCTACCGCCCGCTGACCGGCGTGACGATGATGCTCTGGCTGGTCCATCACGCCGCCGACCTGACGCTGCCGTGTCGCAATTTCCTCCAGGTACTGACCCGTCCGGCGAGCGCGATGGAGGCGTGACCGGGCGCCGTGTCGAGGCTTGACCTCGCGGGTCATTGCCGCAGCGCGCCATCGGACTACCCTTGCACGTACATTGCTCGGGAGTGACATCATGCGATCGGCAATCTGGATCATCGGCACGTCTGTGACACTGACTGTGGCCGCGGCACCGGCGCAGACCGGGCCGCAAGGCGCCGATTATCGCGGGTTGCCGCGCGACCTTGCCGCCGCGGCGACCGCCTACGACCTCGCGCAATTCAAAGCCGACCGCGCTGAGCTCGAACGGCTGCTCGCCGACGATTATATCCTGGCGGGGTCGAGCGGGAAGAACCAGACCAAGGCGCAATATATCGCCGGGGCGACCGCGCCGGGCAGCAGGACCAGCTATGTCGCGCTCTCGTTGAAGGTCCGCCGTGTGTGGTCGGACGGTGCCGTGCTCGGCGGGATGGTCGATGCCAGGGGGTTCGATCGGGGCAAGCCAATCGCGGTGCACGCACGGTTCGTCGACGTCTGGGCGAAACGCGGCGGGCGGTGGCGAGTGGTGTTCACGCAAGCGAATGCGGTGAAGTAGCTGGAGGGGTGAAGTCGGCGCGGAGTAAATCCGCGCCGTCGGTCGGCGCTGCGCGCCGCCGGCCGACTTGTCCCTCGGGCGCGGAATAGCAATCTGCTATTCCGCTAGGGCCAAGTAGAGAACCACATCCAGTGCAGGAAGGCCTGCTCCCCCGGCAGTGCCGCAGCCGAGATGATCGGGAGGAAATAGACCGCTATCCCGAACGCCAGGATAGCGAAACCCTCGTCCCAATGTTCGAACTTGCCCTTGCCGAAATGGTCGAACGCGGCGGCCAGCGCGATGCACAGGAAGATCGAGGGCAGGAAGTAATAATAGAAGAAGCCCAGCGATTTGGGGATGATCGCCCAGATCAGGTAGCTCGCCATCCAGAGCGACGCGGCGAACAGCAGCCGCGGATCGCGCGACCTCAGCCAGCCCCACAGGCACGCCAGCACCGCCAGCAACCCGCCCCACAGGATCACCGGATTGCCGATCATCAGGATGCCGCGCATCGCGCCGTCCGATGGCTCGTAGAAATACCAGATCGGACGGATGATCAGCGGCCAGGTCCACCAGCTCGATTGATAGGTGTGGTGCGGCAGCACTTGCGTCTGCTGGCTGTACATCAGCTCCTGGAACGGCAGCAGGCCGGCGAGCGTCAGTGGCTGGTCGCGATAGAAGAAGGCCGGCGCAAAGGTCAGGAAATAGGTCGCGATCGCCACCAGCCCGAACGTCAGGAGCGCGGGAATGGCGGGAAGCCCGGGCCAATGCGGCTGGTTCCTGCCCGAGAGCATCGCGGCGAGTGGGCGCCGCGCCCTGACCGTATCGCGCCAGCGCACGATCAGGAAGGCGATCCCGGCGCCGGCGACATACGGCACCGCTGCCCATTTCGCGCCCACCGCGAGTCCGAACAACACCGCCGACAGGATCAAGCGCGGCCATGCCTTGCTCGGCGGCGCGCGCATCGCCCACAGCATCGCCGCGATTCCCCAGATCGTGAACGCGGCCAGGAACGGATCGATCATCGCGATCCGCGCCTCGATATAGATGGTGAAGTTGAGCAGCGCGAAGATCGCGCCCATCACTGCCGGACGCATCCGGCGATAGAGCAGCCACAGGATAGCGAACACGCCCATCACCGTTGCCGCGCCGGCGATCGTCGAGAAGAAGCGCCAGCCGAGGCTGTTGTCGCCGAACAGCGCGATCCCCACCGCGATGAACTCCTTGGCGAGCAACGGGTGTTCGGTGTTGACTGGACCCGATAGCGCCAACAACGCGCGCGCCGCAGGGACGTAATGGATCTCATCGAACACGATCTTGCTGGGGATCGTGACGCCCCACAGGAACAGCGCCTCCGCGGCCAGCCCGATCAGGATCGCGACGAGAAACGGGCGGGGACGACCATGCATCCCCGCCCGCTTAGCGTGCCGTTCGCGCTTCGGCGACGGCAATTTAGTCCGGTTAGGAGCGGATCACCACGTCCCTTCCTGCATCCGGCGCTGCCGCTCCGCCTCGCGCGCGGTAGCTATCGGCGGCACCGAGGCGCCTTCGGGGATCGGACCGGCGGGTTCGTAGGTCGCGATGATGGTGCCGGACGGCGTGACCTGGTGATCGACCATCCTCAAGGCGCCCGCGGGCGTGCCGTCGCCAAACAGCTTTTTGCCGTCGCCCAGGGTCAGGGGGTAGATCATCACCGTCAGCCGATCGAGCAGTCCGGCCGACAACAGGCCGGGATAGACTTCGCTCGACCCCCAGATCATCAGATCGGGGCCGTCGCCCTCCTTCAAGGCGGCGACATCGTCCATGCTCTTCAACCGGTGGCTGTTTTCCCATTCGAGCGGCTGATCGCCGCGCGTCAGGACATATTTGCCGGCGTTCGTGAAGGTCTCGCCCAATTTGGCTTCCTCGCCTTCGACATAGGGCCAGTAAGCGGCGAAGATGTCGTACGTCCTCCGCCCGAGCAGCAGGTCATAGCCGTCGAACGTGGCGCCCAGCGTCGCGTCGGCCGCAGGGTCGGGGAATTTGAACTGCCAACCGCCATGCGCGAAGCCGCCGGTAATATCCTCGTTCACCCCGCCCGGTGCCTGCATCACACCATCGAGCGAGACGAAGACGGTGCCGACAATTTTACGCATCGGCCTTCTCCGTCAGACCCTTGGCGACCTCCTCGAGCTGTTCGGCCATCACCGACCAGCCTTGCTCGAACCCCATCGCCTGGTGCTGCTCGAACGCTTCCTTGGTCCAGTGGCGTGCCCCGGCGCGAAAGCGTGTCTTGTCGCCTTCGGGCGTATATTCGAAGAACCCGACCATGAATGGCCCCTGCGGGATCCAGCCTTCGCGGAAGGCGTCAGTGAAGACGATCTTCCGCATCGGGTCGACCTCAAGATAGATACCTTCGTTGGGCATCGTCTCGCCATTGGGGCCGTGCATGATGGTCGACGCCCGCCCGCCGGCGCGCAGGTCCATCGCCACCACCTCGGCGCGCCAAGGCTTGGGGCAGAACCATTCAGGCAGATGGTCGGTATAGGCCTTCCACACCGCCTCGACCGGCGCGTCGATCAGGCGTTCGATCGACAGTTCGTATTCGGCGCCGCTCATGCCACCGGCTCCCCGGCGCGAGCGCGTTCGATCGTCGCGATGTCGATCTTCTTCATCTGCATCATCGCGTCCATCACGCGCTTGGCGGCGGCGCGGTCGGGATCGCTCATCCCCGCCATCAGCGCACGCGGGACGATCTGCCACGAAAAGCCCCAGCGATCCTTGCACCAGCTGCACATGCTCTCGGTGCCGCCATTATCGACGATCGCGTTCCAATAGCGGTCGGTTTCCTCCTGATTGTCGGTGAACACCTGGAAGCTGACCGCCTCATTGGGGGTGAACATCGGGCCGCCGTTCAGCCCGACGAACGACTGGCCGAGGACAGTGAACTCGACGGTCAACTCGTCGCCTTGCTTGCCGCCGGGGAAATCGGTTGCTGCTGCATGCGGGCTTCCAACATGGCTGTCGGGAAACGTCGCGGCATAGAATTCAGCTGCTTCGCGGGCTTTGCCGTGGTCGAACCACAGGCAGGTCGTGATCTTGCTCATTGCCGTTCTCCTGAAACGAAACCAACCGATGCGCCCTGGGGGTCGACCGCCAGGATGATGCGCTGGCCGCCGGGGACGTCCATCGGTCCCATGATGACATTGCCGCCGCCGGCCTTCACCTTGTCGACCGCGGCATCGACATCGGGGATGGCGAAATAGAAGGTCCATTTGAGCGGCTGGTCGGGGCTCGCGCGATCCATCATCGCGCCGATCCGTACGTCGCCGCAGTCGATGAAGGTGTAATCGCCCATCTCGCCCATCGGCATCGCCTCCTTGGAGGTCCAGCCGAGCAACGAGGAATAGAAGGGTAAAGCCGCCTTCTGATCGCTGGTGACGAGTTCGTTCCAGCTGCAGCGTCCCGGCAAGGTCGCCGAGAAGCTGGTGCTCTCCTGATCGCCCATCGTGGGATCCGGAGCCATCAAATAGAAGACCACCCCTTGCGGATCGGCGAGCATCGCGATCCGCCCGACGCCGGGCAGGTCGGTCGCGGGCATGTGCGTCTTACCGCCTGCTTGTTCGGTCTGCGCCACGCCGGCATCGACATCCGCGACGTGGAAATAGGCGAACCAGCCCGGGCCGGTCGGGGCGCCTTCGGGCAACGCCATCAGCCCGCCTACCCCGGTCTCCCCATAGTTCAGGATATTGTAGGGCGTGCCGCCCGCGGGGGAAGGAAAGGTCGTCGTGGTCCAGCCGACGATATCGCCATAGAAACGCTTGGCGGCGTCGACATCGGTCGTCATCAATTCATACCAGATCGGCATTCCGGTTCGGGTAGCCATCATCTCTCTCCTGTCGATGATCGTTATGGGTGATCGGTATCCAGGATCGGCACGAAGCCGCCGAAGATCGCGCGCTGCATGTCGAATGCGGGCGGCGCGGCCTGGACGTCGGGATCGTCCATCATCCCGGCAAAGGCGGCATCGCGGGTCGGCTTGTCGGGCCATTCGACCCAGCCGAAGATCACCGTCTCGCCATCTTCGGCCGCGACGGCGCGCTTGAAGTCGGTGACCTTGCCGTCGGGAACGTCGGTCCCCCAGCCATCGACGATGCGGGTCGCGCCGCTCTTCAGGAAATAGGCGGAAATGCGTGCGGCGTGGTCGGCGAAGGCCTGTTTATCGACCGAGGTCGGCGCGACGACGCCGTCGACATAGCCGAAGCTGCCGCCATCGCCGCCATCATACGATGCTTCATAGCCGCCATAGATCATGCGCTGCGGATTGAACGGCAGCGCGCCATCCGGCTGCATCCGCTCATCGGCCATCAGTTTCTCGGCGGCAGCGTCGCACGTCGCCTTGTCGGGCCACCAGACCCAGGAGAATACGATATGTTCGCCCGGCTCGGCCTGGACCGCGCGCTTCATGTCGGTACGCTTGCCGTCGGGAACGTCGTCGCCCCAGCATTCGACGGTCCCCGTCGCGCCATATTCGGCGAACACCGGCGCTGCCTTTGTCGCCATGTCGAGATAGCTCTGCTTGTCACCTTCCTTCACGGGAATGATGAAGCCCTGCACATAGGTCATGATGCCTCTCCTCTTGTTGTTTTGGTCAACGGTTCAGGGGCAGCAATGCGCGGATGCGGGAGTCGCGCAGCCACAATTCACCCCATAGCATGATCCCGAGATAGACGCCGAACAGGGTGTAGCCGAACAAGGGGCTTCCGACCCGCAAATGGCTCGCCACGGCGCCGCCCAGATAGCCGGTCAACAGGAGCGCGCCGAGGAATGCCGTGCGCTGCCAAGCGTAGAGCGCAGTAGCAAGGCCCAGGATTGCCCCCAGCAGCCGGTAGAAGCCGGACGTGGCGGGTAGCCCGAGCGGGGGGCTGTGCGCGATCATCGTCATCGGAGCGATCAGCTTGCCCGCGGCGTCGGCACCGAGGCACAGGATGATCAGGGCGGTCAGGATGCGGCCGGTCCATAGCTGGAGGGCGCGCGGGGTCGGCGCCGCCGAAGCGGCTTGATAGCTAGTAGCCATGGATTCTCTCCTAAAGCTCGTGGTTGGTCACGCGACGATCGGCATGCCGGCGAGCGCCGGATAGTCGAGGATGACGATGCCGGTCACGGCGAACCAGAAAAGGCCGGCAATCCAGGGGCGGAAACGTTCGGGCATCGGAAATCTCCTTTGAGGGAGGGGTGCGGCGCTCAGGCCGCGACGCCCTCTTGCTGATCGGTCATCGCGGCGGGGAACGCTTCCATATCCATGTACATCGGCTCGAACGTGTGGCCGTCGAGGTCCTCGAACGGGCGGCTGTACATGAAGCCCGCGTCGTCGGTGTCGCGCGTCTGGCGGCCGCCGGCGGCGATCGCTGCGTCGGTGATCGCGTCGACCTGTTCGCGGCTGTCGCGCGACAAAGCGATCAGCGCGGCGCTGGTCTTGTGCGTGTCGGCGATCTCCTTGGTCGTGAAGGTCCGGTAGAAATCGTGGCCGAGCAGCATCACGTGGATCGCGTCGGACCAGACCATGCAAGAGGCCTGCTCGTTGCTGAACTGCGGATTCTTCTCGAACCCGATCGCTTCGTAGAAGGCAGTCGCCTTGGCGACGTTGGCCACGGGCAGGTTCACGAAAATCATCTTGGTCATCTGTTCTCTCCCTAGAGCCGGGACCACCAAGGGGGCTGGCGAATCGGCTGACTTGACTTTTATGAACGACTCAGTTACAAAAAACAACCATGAAGTTAGAAAAAATGACTAAATCAGAAAAAGTCACGGAAAAACGGTGGTATGACGATGCCTGTGGTACCGCCATGGCGCTAGAATTGGTCGGCGAACGCTGGTCGTTGCTGATCGTTCGCGAGCTGATGTTCGGCGGCCGGCGCTTCGGCGAGCTCAAGGGCGCGCTCAACGGAATCAGCGCTAACGTGCTGACGCAGCGGCTCGAAGGGATGGAGGCCGCCGGTATCCTCAAGAAGCGCAAGCTGCCGCCGCCCGCCTCGGTCCAGATCTACGAACTGACTCGCTGGGGTTATGAAAGCGAGACGGCGATCCAGGAGCTCGGCCGCTGGGCGACGCGGTCGCCAGCGCACGATCCGTCACTGCCCTTGTCGGCGGCGTCGTTGATGTTGTCGTTCCGCACCATGTTGTCGCCCGAACGCTCGGCGGGAATGGTCGCCAGGATCGGATTCCGGCTGGGCGATGAGGTCTTCACCACCGAACTCGCCAATAGCAGCTTTCAGGTAACGCGGACCGAGCCGGTTGACGCCGATGTCGTCTTCACGTCGACACCGCGCGGATTTGCCGCGCTGACCTATGGCGGCGTGCCGATCGCGGAAGGCGAGAAATTGGGCCTGGTCGCGGTCGAAGGAGATCGCGCACTCGCCGAGCGGTTCGTCACTCTGTTCCCGCTCCCGCCTAAATGGACCGAGGATTGATCATGGCCGGGCGGACCGACATCGCCAGCCGGATCATCCGCGCCACTCCCGAGGCGATCTACGACGCGTTCGTCGATGCCGAAGCGCAGGTGCGCTGGCTGCCGCCGAGCGGCATGACTGGGAAGTTCGACATGTTCGATCCGCGGCCTGGCGGCCAGTATCGCCTGACGCTAACCTATAGCGGCGCGCACGCCGGCGCCGGCAAGAGTTCCGCGGACGCCGATCGCGTCGAGGGGCGGTTCGTTGAACTGATCCCCGGCGAGCGCATCGTCCAGACCGCCGATTTCGACTCGGACGATCCGGCCTTTGCCGGCACGATGACGATGACCTGGGCGCTTCGCCCGGTTGGTGACGGGACCGAGGTGACGATCATCGCTTCCGACGTTCCTTATGGCATCTCCGCAGAGGATCACGCGCAGGGGCTTGCCTCAACCCTCTCCAACCTTGCTGCTTTCGTCGAATAGACAGCGCGGAGGCGACCGATAGCGTCGAGTCTTCGAACATCGGGTCTGCAATTCGCGTCTCGACTTGGCCACATACCCGCGTCTAGGGAGGGCGCGCGAAGGAATAGCTGATGACCGATATCCCCAACATCCAGCCCGATAGCCGTGAAACGACGCTGCTCGACGCGCCCGACCAGATGAGGAAGGTCCGCGACCTGTTCGGCATCGACAGCGACATGGAAGTGCCCGCGTTCAGCGAGGCCGACGAGCGCGTGCCGGATCTCGATCCTGCCTATGTGTTCGATCCCGACACCACGCTGGCAATCCTGGCGGGCTTCGCGCACAATCGCCGCGTGATGGTCCAGGGCTATCACGGCACCGGCAAGTCGACTCACATCGAACAGGTCGCGGCGCGGCTCAACTGGCCGTGCATCCGCATCAATCTCGACGCGCATATCAGCCGCATCGACCTGATCGGCCGCGACGCGATCGTGCTCAAGGACGGCCAGCAGGTCACCGAATTCCGCGAAGGCCTGCTGCCCTGGGCGCTGCAGACGCCGACCGCTCTGGTGTTCGACGAATATGATGCCGGCCGCCCCGACGTGATGTTCGTGATCCAGCGCGTGCTCGAGACCGAGGGCAAGCTGACCCTGCTCGACCAGAACCGCGTGATCCGCCCGAACCCCTATTTCCGGCTGTTCGCGACCGCGAACACGGTAGGCCTGGGCGATACGAGCGGCCTCTATCATGGCACGCAGCAGATCAACCAGGGCCAGATGGACCGCTGGAACATCGTCGTCACGCTCAACTATCTGCCCGCCGCGGTCGAGGCGCAGATCGTGCTCGCCAAGTCGGGCGAATATGACAAGCCCGACGGCAAGCAGGTCGTCGACAACATGGTCCGCGTCGCGGACCTGACCCGCAAGGGCTTCATCAACGGCGATATTTCGACCGTGATGAGCCCGCGTACGGTGATCACCTGGGCGCAGAATGCGCTGATCTTCAACGATGTCGGCTTCGCCTTCCGCCTGTCGTTCCTCAACAAGTGCGACGAGGCGGAGCGGGCATTGGTGGCGGAATATTACCAGCGCGTGTTCGGCGCCGATCTGCCCGAGAGCGTGGTCGGAAAGGCGTAACAGCAGGCGCGTGGCGCAGGATACTCCTCTCGATCGCTTCAAGGCCGTGCTCGGCGGCGCGTCGCGCGCGCTTGCCGACGAGGCCGAGGTCGAGCTCGCGTTCACCGCCGACGCGCCGGCGCAGTCGGGCAAGCATATCAAGGTGCCGATGCCGGCGCGGACCTTGCCGGCCGATCAGGTCGCCGAGGCGCGTGGCTTTGCCGATTCCTTCTCGCTGCGGCTGAAACTCCACAACGCGGCACTCCACCTCAAGAACGCGCCGCACGATGCGGTGGCGCGCGCGGTGTTCGACGCGGCGGAGACGGCGCGGGTCGAGGCGCTGGGGTCGCGCGGCTATGCCGGCATCTCGGCCAATCTCAACCACGCGCTCGACATGCGCCTGCGCTCGGACCCGATCACACGGGCGCGCAGTCGCGATGAAGTGCCGCTGTCGACCGCGATCCAATTGCTGGTGCGCGAGCGGCTGACCGGACAGGCGGCGCCCGAGGTGGCGCAGCAGGGGCTCGACCTGGTCCGCGACTGGATCGAGGAGAAAGCCGGCGGCGATCTCGACGCGCTCCGCCTCGCGCTCGACGACCAGCGTGCGTTCGCCAGTCTGGCGACCAAATTGCTCGAGGACCTCGAACTGGTCGAAGGTGACCAGATTCCCGAGGACAGCGACGACGGCGGCTCGGACGACGAGGGCACCGACGAGGAGCAGGATCAGGGCGACGAAGGCGACGACCAGGGCGAGCAGGGCCAGGGCGAGGTCGAGGCGCGGGGCGAACAGTCCGAGGCGGATAGCGACGATGGCGAGGGCTCGGAGGCCGGCGACGAATCGTTCGAGGATGCCGATGGCGAGGCGGGCGACGAGGGCGAGGAGGGGATGCTCCCCGTCCGGCCCAATCGCCCGTTCGCCGATCCGTCCTCGCAATTCGACTACAAAGCGTGGACCACGCAGTACGACGAGGTGATCGCGGCGACCGAGCTATGCGACGCTGAGGAATTGGCGCGGCTGCGTTCGTATCTCGATCAGCAATTGGTCCATCTGCAAGGTGCGGTGACCAAGCTCGCCAACCGGCTTCAGCGCCGCCTGATGGCACAGCAGAGCCGGTCGTGGGATTTCGACCAGGAAGAAGGATTGCTCGACGCCGCGCGGCTGGCGCGCGTGGTGATCAATCCGATGCAGTCGCTGAGCTACAAGATCGAGCGCGACACCGAGTTCAAGGACACCGTCGTCACCTTGCTGATCGACAATTCGGGGTCGATGCGCGGGCGGCCGATCTCGATCGCGGCGATCAGCGCCGACATCCTGGCGCGCACGCTCGAACGCTGCGGCGTCAAGACCGAGATCCTCGGCTTCACCACGCGCGCCTGGAAAGGCGGGCAGGCGCGCGAGAGCTGGCTCGCCGCCGGACGCCCCCCGCAGCCCGGGCGCCTCAACGACATCCGCCACATCGTCTACAAACAGGCCGACGAGCCATGGCGCCGCGCCAAGCCCAGCCTGGGCCTGATGATGCGCGAAGGGCTGCTCAAGGAGAATATCGACGGCGAGGCGCTGCTCTGGGCGCATGCGCGGCTGATCGGCCGGCCGGAGGAGCGCAAGATCATGATGGTGATCTCCGACGGCGCGCCGGTCGACGATTCGACCTTGTCGGTGAACAGCGGCTCCTATCTCGAACGCCATCTGCGCCAGGTGATCCACTGGATCGAGAACCGCTCGCCGGTCGAACTCGTCGCCATCGGCATCGGCCACGACGTGACACGCTATTACGAGCGCGCGGTGACGATCATGGACGCCGAGCAATTGGGCGGCGCGATCATCGAGCAGCTCGCGGCTTTATTCGACAAGCCTTGAGTGGGGGCTTCCGCTTAGCCCCTCCCCTTCAGGGGAGGGGTTGGGGTGGGGGCTCTCCTCAAGCGATTTTCCTGTGGCACTCCCCCACCCCCAACCCCTCCCCTGAAGGGGAGGGGCTTTCTTGAGTATAGACCCGCCTCCGGATGGCTTTCGCGGCCCCGTCAAGCGCTCGATCACCATCGCCGGGCACGAAACCTCGATCACGCTCGAACCCATATTCTGGCGAGCGCTCGAAGACGCGGCGAAGGTCCGCGCTTTGCCGCTCTCCGCGCTGGTCGCCGAGATCGACGCATTGCGGATTCTCGCCGATGACCCGCCCAACCTCGCTAGCGCGCTGCGGACATGGGCGTTAAGCGAGGCGCAGGACAAGGGTAGTTGAGAATTTTTCTCAATAGCGTTGACACTGCGAACGACTCTCAATAGCGCGTCTCCCAACAAGGGAGATAAGAGTGAATCGCAACAATCCCGCGCGTCGCGTCGCGCAGCCTGCTTTCCTAGCCTTGTCCTGCGTCGGCGCCTTCGCCGCGCATCCCGCGTCCGCCGCCGACGGGCCCGATCCGACGCCCGCCAATGACGATGGCGACGATCAGGATCGTCGCCACGACATCATCATCAACGGTCAGCTCATCAAGGCCGACGCCGAACCCAGCGGCCCCAAGGACGTGGCGCGCGTGGTCGATACGCCCAAGTCGATCGTCGTCATCCCGAGCAAAGTGATCGAGGAAACAGGATCGGCCTCGCTCCAGGATGCGCTGCGTACCGTGCCGGGCATCACCTTCGGCGCGGCCGAGGGCGGCAATCCGATCGGCGACCGTCCGTTCATTCGCGGTTTCGACAGCCAGGGATCGATCTATGTCGACGGCGTGCGCGATTTGTCGTCGCAGACGCGCGAGACGTTCGCGATCGACTCGGTGCAGATCGTCCGTGGCTCGGACTCGACCCTGGGCGGGCGCGGCTCGGCGGGCGGGACGATCAACATCATCTCCAAACTGCCCAAGGCCGGCACGTTCGGCAGCGTCACGGCAAGCTATGGCGAGGCCGATTACAAGCGCGTCACCGCCGATCTCAACCTCGCGATCACGCCGACCGTCGCGTTCCGCATCCAGGGGCTATGGCACGATCAGGATTTCGCCGGCCGCGACGCGATCTGGGCGAGGCGCTGGGGCTTCGCGCCGTCGCTGACGATCGGGCTCGGCACGGCGACGCGATTAACCGCAAGCTATTACCGGCTGGAAAGCCACGAACTGCCCGATAGCGGCATTCCCTATCTCTACACGATCGCCAACGCGCCGGGCACGGGCAACATCTATACCCAACCCGCGCTTGGCCGGATCACCACCGCGGGTGGCCAGACCGGCTATGTCGATCGCAGCACTTTCTACGGACTGGTCGACCGCGACTTCCGCGACGCGACCACCGATCAGGCGACGATCCGGTTCGAACACGATCTGTCGCCCACGCTTACCATCCGCAACACAGCGCGCTGGTCGCATTCGACGCAGGCCTATATCTTCCTGCTGCCCGACGACAGCACCGGTAACGTCTACGGCACGGCGCCGACCAATCCGACGACCGGAGCGGCGGGCACGCGCGGCGACCTTGTCAGCGGCGGCTATGTCTGGCGCCGTGCCAATACGCGGTACAGCTATTCGGACGCGCTGACCGATCAGATCGATCTGTATGGCACATTCGATACCGGCGGCATCAAGCACAGCATCGCCGTGGGCGCGGAGTTTTCGTGGGAAAAGGCGCGGCGCGGTACGTTCGTGACCCGCGGCTTCCTCAATTCTTCCGGCGTCGAAACGCTATCGACGGGCTCGACGATCAGCCCGCGCTGCAACACGGCGACGGTCTCGCGTTATTATTGCACCAGCTTGTTCAACCCGAATCCCTATGATCCCTGGGTCAATTACGCGAGCGACACGTCGAGCACGCCGTCGCCGATCGTGAAATCCTTGCCGCTCGAAGAGACCCAGAACGACGCCAATACGGTGAGCGTCTATGGCTTCGACTCGATCACCTTGACGCCGCAGCTGATCCTGAACCTCGGCGCTCGGTTCGATCGCTTCAAATCGGTGACCACGCCGGGTCAGGCCTATGCCGCGACCCAGACGTTCAGGCTCGGCCGCACTGACGAATTGTTCAACTGGCAGGCGGGCCTGGTGTTCAAACCGACGCCTGAGACCAGCCTCTATGCGAGCTACGCGACCGCCGCGACCCCGCCCAACACGTTGCTGGGCGAGGGCCGCGAGGACAATGCGCTGCCGACTTCGGCCAGCGGATCGAACCTCGCGATCCTCGACGCGCTCAAGGTGCAGAAGACCAAGTCCTATGAGGTCGGCGCCAAGGCGAGCCTGTTCAAGGAACGGCTGGGGTTGGGCCTCGCCCTCTTCCAGACCGATATCGCCAATGCGCGCGTGACGGGTAATGACGGTCTGCCCTCGTTCCTGGGCAAGACGCGCATCCGCGGGCTGGAATTGACCGTCAACGGTACGATCCTGCCCGGCTGGACGGTGTTCGGCGGCTATACCTATCTCGACCCCAAGATCATCGATGGCGGGTTCACCTCGCTGGCGGTGGCGGCGGTTGGCGGGGCCAAGGCGACCACCGTGCTCGTCCCGTCGGTCAACAACGGCAAGCAAGTACCGCAAACCGCGAAGCATTCGCTGACTGCTTGGACTACGGTCGACGTCACCAAGCGCTTCTCGGTCGGCGGCGGGGCGCTTTACATGGACCGGCAATTCGGCGGCTATGCCGACAACCGCGCGGCGACCCAGACCGCCGCCGGTGTCGTGACGGTAACGCCGGCGACCAAGGTGCTGTATCGCATGATCCCGTCTTATTGGCGGTTCGACGCGCGCGCCTCGTACAAGCTGACCAATAACATTCTGCTCAGCGTCAACGCGCAGAACCTCACCGACAAGGTCTATTTCGACCAGGTCTATACCAGCCACTATGCGTCGATCGCCACCGGGCGGACGGTGTTCGGATCGGTGGAGTTCAAGTTCTGACGACGGCATCCCCCTCCGCCGTCGCCAGTGCCGCGCGCTTGCCCGATGATCCGGGGGAGCGCGCGGCGTTTCTTCGCCAACTCGCCGAGAGCGGCGAAGCCGAGGCGCAGGCGCTCTATGGCCAGTTGCTGCTCGACGGGAATGGCGTCGACAAGGACGAGGCGGCCGCGTTCGCCTGGTTCAATCGCGCCGCGGCGCAAGGGCATCTGATGGCGCTCAACATGGTCGGGCGATGCTACGATCTCGGCTGGGGCGTGGCGATCGACAAGGCGCGTGCGGCGGACTGCTATCGCATCGCCGGGGAGCACGGGCTCGACTGGGCGATGTACAATTACGCGACGTTGCTCGCGCTCGGGCACGGCGTCGCCGAGGACAAGGCGGCGGCGCTGGCCTGGTTCGAGAAAGCGGCCAAGCTGGGTAATGTCAAAGCGATCAACTTCGTCGGCAGCTTCCATGAGGACGGCTGGGTAGTTGCGCGCAACCTGACCAAGGCAGCGCGCCTCTATGAACGCGCGGCCGAAGGCGGCGATTTCCGCGGCATGTTCAATCACGCGCGCATGCTCGGGGCCAAGGGACGCGGCGAGGAAGCGCTTCGCTGGATCGAACGGGCAGGCGAGCGGGCGACGCCGGCCTTTGTCGCCAAGGCTGCCGCCTTTCTCGATGCCTCGCCTGTGCCGGCTTTTCGCGCGCGCGGCCGCGCCGCCATCGAGCGCGGAGCGGGCCGATGCTGATCGCGATCCCCGATGTGCTCGACGCGGCCGGCGTCGCCGGAATGCGCGCGATCATCGACGCGGGCGAGTGGATCGATGGCAACGCGACCTCGGGGCATCAATCGGCGCTCGCCAAGAAGAACGCGCAATTGCCCGAAGAGTCGGCGGCAGCACGCGAGGCGCGGACGATGGTACTCGATGCCTTGTCGGGGGCGGCCTTGTTCGTCGCTGCCGCTTTGCCGCTCAAAGTCTATCCGCCGCTGTTCAACCGTTATGCCGGAGGCGACACGTTCGGTGCGCATGTCGACAGCGCGATCCGTATCCGGCGCGGCAGCGACTTTCGCGTGCGCAGCGATTTGTCGGCAACGCTCTTCCTGTCGGACCCCGACAGCTATGACGGCGGCGAGCTGGTGATCGAGGATCAGTTCGGCGAACAGCGCGTCAAGCTGCCCGCCGGGCACATGGTGCTCTATCCCGCCTCGAGCGTGCACCGGGTCGAACCCGTCACGCGCGGCGAGCGGGTCGCCTCCTTCTTCTGGATCCAGTCGATGATCCGCGATGACGGCGCACGCCGCATCCTGTTCGAGCTCGACCAGGCTGTGCAGGACGTCGCGTCGCGGCTCGGCCAGGACGATCCGGCGGTCGTGCGGCTGACCGGCACCTATCACAACCTGCTGCGGCGCTGGGCCGAGGCGTAAGGGCAAAGATGACCAAGATCGGGCTGCGCAATTTCTGGTTCCAGGTGCACAAATGGATCGGACTGATCCTGGCGATCCTGATCATCCCGCTCTGCGTGACCGGTGCCGCCTTGGTGTGGGACGAAGCGCTCGACCACGGCCTCAACCCACAGCGTTATGCGGTGAGCGGCGTGCAGACGCTCGATCCGCAGCTCTACGCCCAGGCGGCGCGCACGGTGCTCAAGCAGGGCGATCGCATCCAGTCGATCACTTTGCCCGATGGCGACGGCCCGGTGATCGTCGCAGCCGTGCCGGGCGGCGCCAGGCCGCAAGCGGGGCCGCCGACGCGCACCAACGTCTGGCTCGATCCGCCGACCGCGCGCGTGCTCGATCGCGCCAGCAGCAATGCGGGACTGATCCGCGCGATGCACATGATCCACGGCAGCTTGATGGTCCCCATCTGGGGACGCTCGATCGTCGGCTGGCTGGGTGTCGCGATGCTGTTTTCGTGCCTTACCGGCATCTGGCTGTGGTGGCCGACCGTCGGCAAATGGGTGCGTGGGCTTAGGTGGCGGCGGCATCGCAACCTCGACACGAATTTGCACCATCTGTTCGGCTTCTGGATCGCCGTGCCGCTATTCGTGCTGTCGCTGACCGGTGCGTGGATCAGTTTCCCGCAATTCTTCGGCGCCATGTCGGGCGCACAGCCGCAAAAGGGGCCGGACCGTGCCGCAATGGCGCGCGCCAAGCCGCTGGAGGCGCCGAAGACCAGCCTCGATACCGCGATCGCGAGCGCGCAGGCGGCATTGCCCGGCGAGGTCGCGATGATCGCCTGGCCGACCGATCTCAAGCCCGAATGGACGGTGACGATCGGCGAAGGGCCCGGGCGTCAGGTCAAGGTCGACGACGCGACCGGCAGGGCCAAGGTCTCGCCACCGCCCAAGGAAGATACCGCGCGTTTGATGCGCCGCATCCATGACGGCACGCGAATGGGCCTGGTGTGGCAGATCGTCATTTTCCTGGGCGGGTTGTTGCCGGCGGTGCTGGCGATCACCGGGGTGATCATGTGGTGGCGGGCGCGGGGGTGGAAGGCGGAGTTGAAGGCGCGGCAGAGGGTGAGGGCGGCCGTTAAGGTCTGAATCCGCCCTTAAAGCCCTCTCCCGCGTGCGGGAGAGGGTTGGGTGAGGGTCTTCTTTCTTCTTCCGGGCGATCGACGAAATAGAAGAAGAAAGAAGACCCTCACCCTCCCGCCGCTTCGCGGCGGGCCCCTCCCTCTCCCGCAGGCGGGAGAGGGGCTGACGTCCGCACCTACCGCCCCAACAACACCCGCGCTTGCCCCGCAATCTGCGCCAGCATCGCCGCATTCGGCGTCGCCGCCGTGCGCGCGCGGTCGACCACGCCCTTGAACTGGGCCACGCGGCCGGCATTGGCGCCCAGCCAGACATCTACTGCCGCTTCGGGGTCCTTGCCGGCATGCCGTTCGAGGAATTCCAGGCGGAGCTGCTGGAAGTCGCGCGCGAGCCCGGCGATCAGCAGGCGTTCCCACGGATCGCTCGACAGGATGCGCGCCGCGGTCGCCTGCGCCCAGTCGAGCCCGAGCGCCTGACCCAGGTGCGTGAACGCGCGCGTCAGCACGGTCTCGTCCATGCCCAGCTCGGCGCCGAGATCGGCGAGGCCGACCGCGCCGTCGAGCTCGAACAGCCGCACGACCTTTTTCGCCAGCGCCGACGGTGCGCCCGCCGCTTCCAGGCTGGTCGAGATCCGCACCGATTGCGCGCTCGCTTCCTCGAGCAGCAATTCCTTGGTCTTGCGGTCGAGCGCCGCGACGCCCTTGGCCAGCCGCGCGATCACGACCGACGGCGTGGTGCCGGGTGCGGTCACGCGCAACAGATCGGCGATCTGGCTGCGCACCGCGGCCGCCACTTCGTCGAACAGCGCCAGGCGGCCCGTTTCGGGCATCGGCGCGCGCTCGATCTCCGCCCATAATTTGTCGAGATCGTAGAGCCGCTCGACCACGACGAACATCGCCGCGATGTCGGCCATCGCCGCGCCTTCCTCCTCCGCCAGCTCGAACGGGTGGAGGACGCCCAGGCGATTGACGACGCGATTGGCGAGCTTGGTCGCGATGATCTCGCTGCGCAGGCGGTGATGGTCGATCGCCTCGCCGAACTTCTTGCGCATCGCCGGCGGGAAGGCGGCATGGAGATCGGCGAGCAACTCATCATCGCTGCCGAGGTTGGAATGCTCGATCGCGTCCTGCAGCGCGAGCTTGGCGGTGGCGAGCAGCACCGCGAGTTCGGGACGCGTCAGGCCGCGGCCTTCGGGCGCGCGGCGGAGCAGGGTGCCGTTATCGGCCAGCCCCTCGACCACGCGGTCGAGCCGGCCGGCGCTCTCGAAGATCTCGATCAGGCGGACGAAGCTCGGCAGGGCCTGGGCACCGTCCTGTTCCATGATCGACAGCGCCAGCGTCTGCAGCCGGTTGTCCTCGAGCACCAGGTGCGCGACGTCGTCGGTCATCTGGACGAGCAACTTGTTGCGCGCCTCGAACTCCAGCCGGCCCTCGATCATCTCGCGGTTGAGCGCGATCTTGATATTGACCTCATTATCCGAGCAATCGACGCCGGCCGAATTGTCGATGAAGTCGGTGTTGATCCGGCCGCCCCTCGACGCGAAGGCGATGCGCCCGGCCTGGGTCACGCCCAGATTGGCGCCTTCGCCGATCGCGGTCGCGCGGATATCCTCGGCATTGACGCGCAGGCGGTCGTTGGCCGGGTCGCCGACCTCGATATGGTTCTCGCTCGCGGCCTTCACATAGGTGCCGATGCCGCCGAACCAGATCAAATCGGCGGGCGATTTGAGGATCGCCGAGATCAGGGCGGCAGGCTCGAGTTCGTCGGCCGAGATGTCGAGCGCGGCCTTGATTTGCTTCGACAGCGGGATCGTCTTGGCGGTGCGCGGGAACACGCCGCCGCCCTTCGAGATCAGCTTGGGATTGTAATCCGCCCAGCTCGACCGCGGCAGGTTGAACATGCGCTCGCGCTCGGCCCAGCTCGCGGCCGGATCGGGATCGGGGTCGAGGAATATGTGGCGATGGTCGAACGCCGCGACCAATTTGATCGCCTGGCTCAGCAACATGCCGTTGCCGAACACGTCGCCCGACATGTCACCGCAGCCGACCACGCGGATCGATTGCGTCTGCACGTCGACCCCGCGCTCGGCGAAGTGACGCTGGACCGAGACCCAGGCACCCTTGGCGGTGATCGCCATCGCCTTGTGGTCGTAACCGTAGCTGCCGCCCGAGGCGAAGGCGTCGCCCAGCCAGAAGCCGCGCTCGATCGCGATCGCATTGGCCACGTCGGAGAAGGTCGCGGTGCCCTTGTCGGCGGCGACGACGAAATAGGGATCGTCGCCGTCCAGGATCGTCACGCCCTTGGGATGGACGACCTTGCCCTCGACGATATTGTCGGTGACCGACAACAGGGTGCGGATGAAGATGCGATAGCTTTCGGTCCCTTCGGCGAACCAGGCGTCGCGATCGACCGCGGGGCTGGGGAGCTGTTTGGGGTAGAAACCGCCCTTGGCGCCGGTCGGCACGATCACCGCGTTCTTGACGCGCTGCGCCTTCATCAGTCCGAGGATCTCGGTACGGAAGTCGTCGCGCCGGTCGGACCAGCGCAACCCGCCGCGCGCAACCGGGCCGGCGCGCAGGTGGATGCCCTCGACCCGCGGGCTGTACACCCAGATCTCGCGCCAGGGCAGCGGCGCGGGGAGGCCGGGCACCTTGTGGCTGTCCAGCTTGAACGCCAGCGCCTCGTCGGCCGCAGGAGTGAAGGCGTTGGTGCGCAGGGTCGCGGCGATGACGCCGTGGATCGCGCGCAGGATGCGGTCGTCGTCGATCGCCGAGACATTGTTGAGCCCCGCCTTGGTCGCCTCGTCGGCGGCGAGCACCCCGGCTTCGCTCTTGCCGCCGGGCGCGTGCGCGGCGTTGAATCGCTCGATCAGCGCGGCGGTGACCGCCGGCGCGCGGCGCAGCGCGTCGACCACCGTGGTCAGGCCGTAGGTCAGCCCGCCCTGGCGCAGATAACGGAACCAGGCGCGGAACAGCACTGCCGAGCTCGGCGCCATGTTGAGGTCGACGATCAGGCGGTTGAACGCGTCATTCTCCGCATTGCCTTCCAGCACCGCGGCGACGGCATTTTCCAGCACGCTGGTATTGCCGTCGAACACGTTGCCGACGCCGCCCGCCGCCTCGATCAGGAATTCGTGGATGAAGCCCTGGCTCTCGTCGGTCAGCGCGGTCGGCACTTCCTCGATCACGCGGAAGCCGAAATTCTCCAGCACCGGCACCGCGTCCGACAGCGCGATCGAGCCGCCGAGGCGATAGAGTTTCAGCCGCGCTTCGCCGCGCGCGTCGCGATAGAGGCGCACCGCGCGCTGGTCGGGCGTCTCCAGCGTCGCAAGGCTGAAGATGTCGCGCGCCGCTTCGTCGGCGCTGTTGACCGTGCGATAGCCTTGCGGGAAGCAATTCGCCCAGCGCAGCGCCAATCGGGTCGAGCGCGCCACGTCGCTCTCCGCCAGCGCTGCTTCGACCGCCGGCGCCCAGCCGCGCATCATCCGCGCCAGGCGGGTGTCGAGCGCGGCGACATCGGGCATGCGGCCCTCACCGCGCAGATCGACGGTGTAGCGGATCAGCGCGACCAGATCGTCCATCGCGATCGCCCAGTTGAGCAGGCCGCCGCCGGCCGCCTCGGCCAGCATGTCGCCGATCGCGATGCGGCGCGCGGTGGTGAATTCGTCGCGCGGCAGCCACACGAAACAGAATAGATGCCGGCCCAGGATCGATCGCGCCAAGACCAATTTGGGCCGCGGCCGGTCGGCCAGGCTCATCGCGGTCAGCGCCACTTCCTCCAGCGCCTCGGGCGTGAAGGCGATCAGCAGATCGTGGGGCAGGGTGGTCAGCGCATGTTCTAGCGCCTTGCCGGCATGGCCCTTGGGATCGAACCCGAATTTCTTCTGCAGGCCGGCCAGGCGCGTGCGCAGCCCGGGCACGTCGTCGGGCGGCGAGTTGAGCGCGGACGAGGTCCACAACCCGGCATGGATCGACAGGCCGGTGACTTTCTTGCCGTCGCGGATCGGCACCACGACCAGATCAAGCGGAATGTGGCGATGCACGCTCGAAATGAAGTTCGACTTGAGCAGCAAGGGCGCCTCGTTGCCCTTTTCGAACCATTCGATCGCCAGCGCGCGCGACGCTTCGGCCAGGATCGGGATTTCGTGCTTGTTGCGGCAGATGCCGAGCGGCGCGCGCGCGCCGCCTTCGCGGCCGAACTTGCCGTGCCCCAACAAGGTGAAATGGCGGTCGAGGAACCAGTGGAGCAATTCGGCGCCCGCGCCGGTCAGGGTCGCGGCATCGGCCGCCATCGCTTCCTGCAGCGGCACCCAGTCGGATACCGCGGCGCGCACGTCCTTCAGATTGTCTTCGAGCGCGGTGATCAAAGCGCGGCGCTCGCGCGCGTCGGCCCGCTCCATCTCGATATAGATCATCGATTCGGGATTGCCGTCGCCGACGCCCATCAGCCCGCCCGACGGATCGCGCGTGACCGGAATGACCGGGTGGATGATGCGGTCGACCGCAATGCCCTGGGCCGCGATCGTCGCCGCGACCGAATCGACCAGGAACGGCATGTCGTCATTGACGATCGCCACGCGCATGCGGCGGCGCGGGTCGTTGGCCGCGATCGGCTCGATCACCATGGTCGGCCCGCCCGGCGGGCGGCTATACGCGGCGGTGGCGACGAAGTTCGCGGCTTCCGCGCGCTCCGCCTTTCCAAATCCCTGCAGCTCTCCCGGCAAGGCGCCCTTGGTCAGCCGGTCCGCAAGCGCGTCCGACAGCGATTTCAGCGTGGTCTTGGCCATCGCCGTCCTATGCCCCCGTGGATCGGCGGGCTCAAGGATAGTTTCGGGTGTAACTTGGTTTGTGCGTTAGCGGGGTGCTGACCTGACACGCAAAACGTCGTCATCCCGGCAATAGCCGTCACCCCAGCGAAAGCTGGGGTCTCAGGCGATCGATATACTGCACGAGACCCCAGCTTTCGCTGGGGTGACGGCGGAGTGTAAGGCGCGTTGGAGACGCGGCCAGCGTTGGGTTTACGTCGCCGCCTTCAACGTCCGAGCCGCGAGCGGCCGGTCATTGGCAACCGAAGCAACGATATCCACCGTCCCTTCACCCGTCGCCCGCCCAAGCAACACGACCAGCTCCCCCGGCTCCAGCCCAGTAGCGAATTCCACACTCGCCAGCACCAGCCGCTCGGCGATATCGGCCAGCGGATCGCGTCCCTCATCCTTCGCCGGATTGCGCGCGGCGCGTTCGGCCGCGACCACGGCCTTGATCCCGCCCTCGACGGTTTCGAGCAACGGCGTCAGCTGGCCGGCGGGGATGGCGTGGCGGCGGGCATGCGCCAGCACCGCGGCGAATTCGGTCAGCCGCGCTTTGTCGTAATCGGCGCCGAACACCAATTTCGCCACCGCGGTCATCGGCGCGCGGTCCTGCACGGTCACGCCGGCATCGGCGAGCAAGCGTTCGTACGTGTCGCTGTCCTGCTCGGCGGCGAGCCCGAAATCGTGCGCGCGGCCCAGTGCGCGATAGAGCGCGGCGCGGCTGCGCGTATCGGCATTGGTCGCGGCCTGCGCGGTCTGGCGCGCCTGTTCCAGCTTGCCGGCCAGATCGTCGGGCTCGGCGACCGGCGACACGTCGGCGGCGGGACCGTCGGCCCAGACCGGGGCGGCCGCCTGAGGCTTGGGCGCGGCGCGCAGCGCGGTATCGACCTCGGCGTCGAGCTTCTTTTGCGTCTCGGCGTCGACCAGCTCCTTCCAGTTGATCACGCCATAGATGAAATCGATCGTGTCGTCGTTCGACGAAAAGGGCATCAGGATGCCGCGATACATCGTGTTATAGCCGCGCGTGCCGACGAACTCGGCCTCAAACCCGATCGGGGCGCGGTTGGCGATGATCTGAAGATAATGGTCGGTCAGCCGCGACAGCAGCGACCGGCTGGGCACTTGCGAGATATGCGTGATCGAATGGTCGAGCGCGGTCTCGTCGCGCAGCGCGCGGCCGAGATAGGCGATCGCCGGATCCTCGATCCCGGCGGTGAAATCGAGCAGCACCGAATGCGGGCCGAAATCGGCGATATTGGCGGGGTCGAGATCCTCGATAGAGGGATAGGCCCGCCCGCGCAGCAACGACACCCAATGGTTGTACGCGCGCACGTGCATGCGGCGCTCGTCGGTGCCGATCGCCGATGGCGCCGTCGTGTCGTCGATCCCATCATCCGCGACGACGCGATCGGCATCCGACCGGTCCTCTTCGTAGCCGCGCAGCGAATCCATAAACGTCCCCTGGGCGCACATCGCCCCGTACAGAGCGTGTTTTGCCCCGGGCGTGGTAAACGAAGCGTAAAGGGTGTTGGGGGTGGGGTGCCGGGGCCTCGGCCGATGTCGAGACCGCCGATTGAAAACCGACCGCATGCAGTTCCGAATGATGGACGGGACCGACTATCGCTGCTTGTAGCCGCTCGCTTACCACTGCTACGCATTTGCCATGTTCGAACAGACCTTCAAGAACCTCGACGATATTCTTCGTAAGGAAGCCGGCTGCGCTTCCGAGCTGGACTACACCGAACAGACCAGCTGGCTGCTGTTCCTGAAATACCTCGACGATCTGGAGACCAGTCGGGCAACCGAAGCCGAGCTGCGCGGGCAGGTCTATACCCCGATCATCGACGCTGCGCATCGCTGGGGCCTGTGGGCCGCGCCGAAGGATGCGGCCGGCAAGCTCGATCACAACCGCGCCAAGACCGGGCCGGACCTGATCGGCTATGTGAACCGCGAGCTGTTCCCTTATCTGGAGGGGTTCAAGGGTCGCGCCACCAGCGCCGACACCATCGAATACAAGATCGGCGAGATTTTCGGCGAAATCCGCAACAAGTTCCAGTCGGGCTACTCGCTTCGGGATGCCATCGACGCGATCGACGAATTGTCCTTCGGCAGCCAGATTCAGAAGCATGAGCTTTCGGAGCTATACGAAGCCAAGATCAAGAATATGGGCAACGCCGGACGTAACGGCGGGGAATATTATACCCCGCGCCCGCTGATCCGCGCGATGATCAAGGTGGTGAAGCCGACGCTGAACGATACCGTATATGACGGGGCGGCGGGTTCCTGCGGCTTCCTGTGCGAAGCCTATGACTATCTCCGGCCGCTGGCGAAGACTGCGGATGACCTCGAACGGCTCCAGAAGCGCACCTTCTTCGCCAAGGAAAAGAAGTCCCTCGCCTACGTCATCGGCACGATGAACATGATCCTGCACGGCATCGAAGCACCCAACATCGTCCACACCAACACGTTGGCCGAACAGGTACTGGACATTCAGGAGAAGGACCGCTTCGACGTCATCCTGGCCAACCCGCCTTTTGGCGGCAAGGAGCGCCCGGAAATTCAGCAGAACTTTCCGATTAAGACCGGTGAGACCGCCTATCTGTTCCTCCAGCACTTCATCAAGTCGCTGCGCGCGGGCGGATCGGCGGCGGTGGTGATCAAGAACACCTTCCTGTCCAACACCGACAACGCCAGCGTGGCGCTGCGTCGCGAACTGCTGGAAAGCTGCAACCTGCACACCGTGCTCGACATGCCCGGCGGTACCTTTCAGGGCGCGGGCGTCAAGACCGTGGTGCTGTTCTTCGACAAGGGCGAGCCGACCCGCAGCATCTGGTATTACCGGCTCGATCCGGGCCGAAACATGGGCAAGACCAACCCGCTGAACGACGCCGACATGGCGGACTTCATCGAACGGCAGGCGAGCTTCGCCGAGGGGCCGAATTGTTGGAGCGTGGCAGCGGACACGCTCGATCCCGCGACCTTCGACCTGACCGTGCGCAACCCCAATGCCACCGAAGCCGAGGCGCTGCGCAGCCCGCAGGAGATATTGGACGAAATCACTGCGCTGGATGCCGAGAGTGCTGATATTCTGGCGCGAGTGAGGGAGTTGCTGTGAAGGCTGTTCCTCTTTCGGAAGTGTGCCGCATCGTAAATGGCGGTACGCCCAAGAGCGGGATTGCCGACTATTGGGAGGGTGATGTTGCTTGGCTTACCCCTGCCGAGATGGGGAAACGTAAATCTCCTTCCATCGGCCAGACTGCCCGCACGATAACGCAAACCGGCCTGAAAAACTCCTCAGCGCGGCAAGTACCCGTTGGTGCGGTCATAATGTCGACGCGCGCTCCAATCGGACATCTGGCGATCCCCGAAGTCCCGATGGCTTTCAATCAAGGGTGCCGTGGGCTGGTGCCGAATGAACGCCTGGACACGAAATATCTTTATTACTTCCTCTTTTCCAGCCGGGAAGCATTGAACAATCTGGGCACGGGGGCGACCTTCAAGGAGCTTTCATCTTCCGCGCTCGGCAAGTTCCAAATTCCGCTACCGTCCCTTGACGAGCAGCGGCGAATTGTGGCCGTGCTGGATGAGGCCTTCGCCGCCATCGCCACTGTAATCGCCAACGCCGAAAAGAACCTCGTCAATGTGCGAGAGTTGCGTCAGTCCGGCTTAGATAAGCTCTGGATGCTGGCATCCGACGGGATGAATCAGACGATCCTCGCCGATTCCCTTGCACTTGTGACATATGGTTTCACTAATCCAATGCCGACAGCTGAAGAAGGACCGTACATGGTTACGGCGAAAAATGTTCGTGGCGGTGAGATTGATTATCAGAATACTCGCTTCACTACACAGGATGCGTTCGACGAATTATTGACCGATAAGAGTAGGCCAATTGTAGGCGATGTCCTGCTAACCAAGGATGGCACTTTAGGACGGGTCGCTGTCGTCGATCGCGAGGGAATTTGCATTAATCAGTCCGTTGCTCTTTTGAGGCCAAAAAAAGAGAATCTTCTTTCCGAATTTTTGAAATTTATGCTCATGACCTCGGATTATCAGCGGAGGATGATCGCTGAAGCGGGCGGCACGACCATTAAGCACATCTACATCACGCGCGTCGATAAGATGCGAGTTCAGATACCCGATCTTGCGAAGCAACAATCTATAGTCTTAGCGGCCCGCGATTTGATGCAGGAATGCGATCTTCTCGAGGCAAAATCTGAAATGAAGGTGAAAGCAATTGAGCGCCTTCGGCAGTCACTGCTTCATCGCGCCTTTACCGGTGAACTCGCGAAAGCATCTGTCCTTGCGACTAACGATAATTGGAAAATCCCTGCCTTAACCGCCCATGTTATCGCGCTGGCTTACCGCCGTCACCTCGCCTTGGGCACGGAGTCGACGTTTGGGCGAGTGAAAGCGCAAAAGGCGTTGCACCTTTGCGAGAGCGTTGGCGGCGTCGATCTCGGCCGCAACCCAGTAAAGGACGCCGCGGGGCCAAACGATTTCCAGCACATGCTCGCCGCAGAGAAATGGGCCAAAGCGACCCAATTCTTCGAGTTTGTGCAGAGACCAGCGGGCAATGGTTATACCTTCAGAAAGCTGTCTAATTTCAACGCAATGGTGGCCGAAGAAGCAGAGGCCTTGAAGCCAATGCAGGATCGACTGGAGAGAGCCATAGGGCTGATCGCGCCCATGAATTCTGAGCAAGCTGAATTGCTTGCCACTGTTCATGCTGCTTGGAATAACCTGCTTCTGGACGGCGTAGACGTTACCGATGCGGCCATCATCCATGAGGCCCGCGAGAACTGGCATATCGCCAAGCAGAAATTCGGCGAAGACAGATTTCGTCAGGCCATCGCAACCATCCGCGCGAAAGGCATCGAGCCGGACGGGTCAGCCAAGCGCGTTGGCGGGCAGGAGGCCATGCTCTTTTGAACGAGGCCGAGACCCGCGCCGAACTGATCGACCCCGCGCTTCGCGAGGCCGGCTGGGGCGTGGTCGATGGCAGCCGCACCCGCCGCGAGGTGATCGCGCCCGGCCGGATCATGGGCAAGGGCAAACGCGCCCGCGCACTGTCCTGCGATTATGTGCTAGTCTATCGCAACACCAAGCTGGCCACGCTCGAAGCCAAGGCAGCGACCAAGAGCCATACCGAGGGCGTCGGGCAGGCGAAGGATTATGCCACCCGCCTGCAATGCCGCTTCGCCTATGCCAGCAACGGCAAGCAGATTTACCGCATCGACATGGAAACCGGCGCGGAAGCGCTGGTCGATGCTTACCCCACGCCGCAGGAACTTTGGGACGCCACCTTTGCCGAGGCGAACCGCTGGCGCGACCGTTTCGCCGCCGTCGCCTATGAGACCGGCGGTGGGCGCTTCGAGCCACGCTATTACCAGCACAACGCCATCGAACGCGTGCTGGAGGCGATCAGCGAGAACCGCGATCGTATCCTTCTGACGCTGGCCACCGGCACCGGCAAGACCGCCATCGCCTTCCAAATCGCCTGGAAGCTGTTCCATGCCCGCTGGAACCTGTCCGACTGGAAAGCGGCGGGAGAGCCACAGCGGCACCCACGCATCCTATTCCTGGCTGATCGCAACATCCTTGCCGATCAGGCCTACAACAGCTTCGCCGCCTTCGATGACGGCGCACTGGCGCGGATCACGCCGGGCGACATTCGGAAGAAAGGTGCGGTGCCGAAGAACGCCAGCATTTTCTTCACCATCTTCCAGACCTTCACCAGCGGCACCGACGCCGATGGCGATCCCGCGCCCTATTTCGGCGATTACCCGCCCGACTTCTTCGACTGCATCATCATCGACGAATGCCATCGCGGCGGCGCGAAAGATGAAAGCGAATGGCGTGCGATTCTCGACTATTTCGCGCCCGCCGTGCAGATCGGCCTGACCGCCACGCCCAAGCGCAAGAACAACGCCGATACCTACGCATATTTCGGCCAGCCGGTTTACACCTACTCGCTGAAAGAGGGGATCAACGACGGCTATCTGACGCCATTCAAGGTCCGCCAGATCGGTACGACGATCGACGAATATGTCTACACCGCCGACGATGCCGTGATCGAAGGCAAGGTGGAGGACGGCAAGCGCTACACCGAAGGCGACTTCAACCGCACCATCGAGATTCGCGAGCGCGAGGCCTACCGCGTCCGCACCTTCATGGACATGATCGACCAGCGCGAAAAGACGATCGTGTTCTGCGCGACGCAGGAACATGCCGGCATCGTGCGCGACCTGATCAATCAGGTGAAGACCAGCACCAACCCGAACTATTGCGTCCGCGTCACCGCGTCAGACGGCGCGATCGGCGACCAGTGGCTGCGCACCTTTCAGGACAATGACAAAACCATCCCGACGATCCTCACGACCTCGCAGAAGCTGTCCACGGGGGTCGATGCGCGCAACGTCCGCAACATCGTGCTGATGCGGCCGGTCAATTCGATGATCGAGTTCAAGCAGATCATCGGACGCGGTACGCGGCTGTTCGACGGCAAGGACTATTTCACGATCCTCGATTTCGTGAAGGCCTATGAGCACTTCAACGATCCCGAATGGGATGGTGAGCCGCTGGACCCGGAGCCGCCCAAGGCGCCGCGCGATGGAAAGCCGGAAGGCGATCCACCAGAGCCGCCCGAATCGGGGCCGGACCCCGAGCCGCCCAAGACCAAGCTGGTGATCCGGCTGGCGGACGGGAAGGAACGCACGTTCCAGCACATCAGCGCGACGACCTTCTGGAGCGTAGACGGGAAGCCGGTTTCGGCGCAGCAATTCATCGAAGACCTGTTCGGACAGCTACCCGACCTGTTTCGCGACGAAGACGAACTGCGCGCAATCTGGAGCCAGCCGGACACGCGGCGCAAGCTGGTGGAGGGGCTAGCCGAACGCGGCTTCACCGGCGAGGCGCTCGACGGCATCCGCCGGGCGACAGATTCGCAAGAGAGCGACCTGTTCGACGTCCTGGCTTTCATCGCTTGGGCACGGCCACCCCTCAAACGGATCGAGCGAGCAGATGCCCGACGCGAAGCGATCCTTTCCTGCTACAACGACAAGCAGCGCGACTTTCTCGATTTCGTTTTGTCACAATATGCGACCGTCGGTGAAAGCGAACTGGACGACGGCAAGCTGCCTGCCTTGCTGGAGCTGAAATACGGCACGCCAATGGATGCTGTACGCGTGCTTGGATCGGTTGCCGAAATCCGCTCTACGTTTCTCGGTTTCCAGCACGGCCTATATGACGGAGAGCGCCGAAGCTGACCTCGACCAGAAGCGCTTTGTCCGAACATAAGATATGCCAATGTACTCATCGGACTTGGCCGCAGCTCACCTAACGAAATGAAGAAGCAGCGGCTTTCGAACTTACGGACGCTATGGTTACAGACCGTATTACAATCTAGGGTGCGGATCGTTCGTGGATTAAAGCGTCGCGTATTGAATGCGCTAAACCGCGCCCTCAGGAACACGACAGCCGTCCATCACTCAGCCCGCAGCCACAACCCACCCCCCCCCTTGCGACGAACGGTGCATTTTCCCCTACCAATCCGATGGGAATTGCGCCATAGGCACCGCCGGACTGACCCAGGACCAATTCGCGAGGCGCTGTGCCGAGCGGGGGCGCGGCCTGGATATTACGGAGGTTTGTCCATGAAGAAGCTTGTAGTTCTTTCGGTGATTGCTCCTGTCGTGCTCGGCCTCGCGGCTTGCGGCGGCAACAAGGCGGCCGACAACGCCGTCGTCGTCACCAACACCGACGATGCGAACCTGACCGACACCACCAACATCACCGACGAGAACGTCAGCGACGTCGCGGGCAACGCCAGCAACGTCTCCGAGTAATCGGTCGGCGGCGGGGCGACCCGCCACCGGAACAACAGGCCGCGCGGTCCGATGGGATCGCGCGGCCTTCGTTTTATTCGGGGCAGCGGCCGGCGCGTGGCCGCCACACTCACGCTCTAGCGATCGAGCATCGCGTCGAGCAGGCTGATGTGCAGCCACATCCGGTCGAGCAGATCGTCGGGCTCGTCGATCCCGCTCGCGGCGCACGCGGCAGCGAGCTCGCTGTCGATGTCGAGCAGGTCGCGGTCGGGGTCGGCGGCGATCGGCGTGCCCGCCTCCAGCCGCTCGTTGGCGCGGCAGAAAAAGGCGAAATAGGCGTCGGCCGCGGCGATGAACGCGGTTGCGCCCTGCGACTCCAGATAATCGGCGACCACGCCCGCCTTTCCGAACTCGCCGTGCGCGGCCAGTGGATCGGGATAGGGCACGAAATGCACCTTGCCCGCGGCATCGATCACGCGGCCGAGCGGAAACAACCGACAGACCAGCGGCCGGTCGGCATGGACGGTGCAACCCTGATCGCCCAGGAAGATGCAGCGCCCATCCTCCTGCTGGCGCAAGGCGCTGTCGATGGTGAATTCGTCGCGCGCCTGGGCAGTGGAGACGCCGCGATTACGCGCCAGCCGCGCGATCTCATACGGATTGACCTGGATGCGCTTGTCGACACAGCAGCTGTTGCAGCGCGTGCAGCGGTAACTGAACCGCGTGTCGGCCGCCATTGGGGCCGCCGTCGGGTCGTCGGACGGCATGTCCGCCTCCTCTCCTTCGCCTGATCCCGAGCATAGCCGGGCAGGGTGGTTATCGGATAGGAACGAAGCGACTCCTCTTCCAGAAAGATTCCATGCGCCTCTCCATCGACGCCCGGCTCGACTATTGGCTCGCCGCGCCGGCCGACCTGCTGTTCGCGCTAGAGGTCGCGCAGACGCCCGACCAGCATCTGGTCACCGACCTGTTGCGGATCGGCGGGGTGGAGGCGTTGCGCCCGATCGCGGCGGATAACGGGCTGGGGCGGCGCACCTGGACGCGGGGGGAGGGGCGAGTGACCGCGCATTACACCGCGACGGTGGAGGTCGATCGCGCGGGAGCGACTCTCCACGGCCTCGCCGCCGACGACATCAAGCTGTTGCCGGCGGAAGTGGTGCCGTTCCTGTTCCCCAGCCGCTATTGCGAATCCGACCGGTTCGACGCGCTCGTCCGGCGCGAGTTCGGCGCGCTGTCGGGCGGCGACCGGATCGAGGCGATGGCGGCGTGGATCCGCGGGCATCTCGATTATGTCGTGGGGTCGAGCGACGTGAAGACGACCGCCGCCGACACCTATGTCGCGCATCGCGGGGTGTGCCGCGATTTCGCGCATCTGCTGATCGCCTTCGTGCGCGCCGCCGACATCCCGGCGCGGATGGTCGCGGCCTACGCCTGGCGGCTCGATCCGCCCGATTTCCATGCGGTGGTCGAAGTGTGGCTGGACGGCGCGTGGCGGCTGATCGATCCCACCGGGCTGGCGCCGGTCGAGGGACTGGTGCGGATCGGCGTCGGGCGCGATGCCACCGATATCAGCTTCATGACGATTTTCGGCGAGGCGGAATGCCTGTCGCAGACGGTGACGGTCGAGCGGGTGGGGTGAGGAAACTAA
>NZ_BCYX01000032.1 GCF_001598415.1 Sphingomonas mali NBRC 15500 | reverse complement strand
CCGGGGAGGATTTTGGGACAGCCCCTCACGCCCCCGCCTCCAACGCACCGAGCCGTTTCATCTGCTCGCGCGGCACCGCGACCAGCGCCTGCGCCACCGCACCGCCCTCGCCGGCCAGCAACGCACGCGGCGGCGCATCGGCAACGATCCGCCCCTTGTCCATCACCAGCACGCGGTCGGCGAGCAGCAGCGCCTCGGCCATGTCATGCGTCACCATGATCGTGGTCAGCCCCAGCCGATCATGCAGCGCGCGGATCGCGCCGCCCAATTGGTCGCGCGTGACCGGATCGAGTGCGCCGAATGGCTCGTCCATCAACAGCAGGCGCGGCTCGGTTGCCAACGCGCGCGCCACGCCGACGCGCTGGCGTTGACCGCCCGACAAGGCATCGGGCATCCGAGCGGCGAAGTCGGCCGGCAGATCGACCAGTCCGAGCAGTTCGGCGACGCGTGCGCGCGGGTTCTTTTCCCCCTCGAGCCTGAGCCCGATCGCGACATTCTCGGCAACCGTCAGATGCGGGAACAGCCCGATATTCTGGAAGACATAGCCGATCCGCCGCCGCAGCCGGAAGCGATCCTCCGCATCCACCGCCTGCCCGTCGATCGCGACGCTGCCCGCGCTTGGCTCGATCAGCCGATTGATCATCTTGAGCAAGGTCGATTTGCCCGACCCCGAACTGCCGACCAAGGCGACGAAGCTGCCGCCGGCGATCTCGACCGTCACCTCGTCGACGGCGGTGGTGCCGCCGGGATAGGTCTTGGTCACGCCGCTCAGTTCGACAGAAGGGCCCTGCGTGCTCACGGCGCCGTTGTGCGGGAGCTTGGCGATACGGTCAAACCGCCAAAATTCGTCACCCCGGACTTGTTCCGGGGTCCAACGTACCGCAAGCCTACGGCTTGAGGATGGTTGGATGCCGGAACAAGTCCGGCATGACGAAATCGAGGGGAGCGATGGTGGATACGAAAGCAATCTTCATCACCGGCGGCGGGTCGGGCATCGGGCGCGCGGTCGCCCAGCGTTTCGCGCGCGAGGGCTGGCGCGTCGGACTCGCCGACGTCAACGCCAAGGGGCTGACCGAGACCGCCGCCTTGCTGCCCGCGGGCATGAGCGACACCTACATCATGGACGTGCGCGACCGCGAGTCGTGGAAGAACGATCTCGACGATTTCACGTCGAAGACCGGTGGCCGGCTCGACGTGCTGTTCAACAATGCCGGGATCGGGACCGGCGGTCCGATCGCCGAGATGAGCTTCGAGGATCTCGACCGCGTCGTCCAGATCAACCTGGTCGGTGTGCTCAACGGCGCCAAGATCGGCCATGCCTATCTGGCGAAGACGCCGGGATCCTGCCTGCTCAACACCGCCTCGGCCTCGGCGATCTACGGATCGGCCGGCCTGTCGGTCTATTCGGCGACCAAGTTCGGCGTCCGCTCGCTGACCGAGGCGCTCGACGGCGAATGGTATGGCGACGGCATCAAGGTTCGCGACCTCGTCCCGGCCTTCATCGACACGCCTTTGCTCCAGGGTCCGATCGAGGGCAGCAACCGCAATATCCGCGAGTCGGTGACCGCGGCCGGGCTCGAACTGAGCAGCGCCGCCGATGTCGCCGATGCCGCGTGGAACGCGGTCCATGGCGACGCCGTCCACACCTATGTCGGCAAGACCGCGTTCCGGATGAAATTCGCCGCGCGCTGGATGCCAGGCCAGCTCAGAAAGATGATGCGGCGCGGGATCGCCAGCCGGGATTAGCCCACGGCAAACCCTTCGATCCTGTCGACATTTCGGACTACGCCACTGAGGCATTGTTGACTCAGTCATCATGCGATAATGTTGATTCCATCAACATAGCGAGTTGCGCGACTGATGGATCGACACGAGCAGGATGTGGCCGCGCTGCGCGGCTTCAATCGCATCTATACCGCGCAGTTGGGGCTGCTCGACGCGCATCTCGACCAGAGCCCGTTCACCTTGAGCGAAGCGCGGATCCTCTACGAACTGGCCAACCGAACCGATCCAACCGCGGCGGAAATCGCCCGCGCGCTGCGCCTGGACCCGGCGCAGATCAGCCGCACGATCAGCCGGTTCGTCAATCGCGGCCTGGTCGCGGCGCGCGACGACCCATCGCATGGCCGCCACCAATTGCTGTCGCTCACCGAACCGGGCCGAACCGCCTTCGCCGCGCTGGAAGGCAATACGCGACGCGCGGTCGGTGCGCTGCTCGATGGATTGCCGCCCTTCCGGCGCGGGCGCCTGCTCTCCGCCGCCAAGACAATAACGGGGATATTCGAGGAGGAAGCGGCATCCCGGCCCGTGCTGCGCGGGCTGAAGCCCGGCGATCTCGGTCTGGTGATCGCTCGGCAGGCGATTCTCTATGCGGAAGAATATGGCTGGAACGGCGATTATGAAGCACTGGTCGCGCGCATCCTCGCCGACTTTCATCAGTCATTCGATCCCGAACGCGACGCCGCGTGGATCGCGGAGATGGACGGGCGGATGGCGGGCTCGATCTTCCTGGTTCATGGCAATGAGCCGGATGTGGGGAAATTGCGCCTGCTCTATGTCGAGCGCGACGCGCGCGGCGCGGGAGTCGGCAAGATGCTGGTTGCTGCGTGCGTCGATCATGCGCGCGCGGTCGGATACAAGCGGCTCGAACTCTGGACCAACAGCGTCCTGTCCGCCGCGCGCCGGATATACGAGCGAGCCGGTTTCGTGTTGGTGGACGAAACGCCGCACCATTCGTTCGGCAAGGACCTGGTCGGCCAGACCTGGTCGCTGACGCTTTGACGACGCGCCGGACGCGGCTTATGGCGCTCCTCGCAAGATAGATATGGCGCGGGATCGGGAGCGGGAGCTGACCCGATGAACAACCCCGAATTCGGTGCGTTCGCTCTTGCTCTGGCCAGGAAGCGGATATTGCGGCACTAGCGAATTTATGCCCGGCGTGACCCAAGAGCGAAGGCCGACCATCAGCCTTATCATCCCCGCCTATAACGAGGAGGAATATCTTCCCGCCTGCCTGGACGCGGTGATGCGCAACGTCGCCGGCAAGGCGGCGGAAATCATCGTCGTCGACAACAACAGCACCGACCGCACCCGGCAAGTGATCGAGCGCTATCCGGGCGTGACCTATGTGTTCGAGGCCGAAAAGGGCATCACCCGGGCGCGCCAACGCGGCTTCCTCGAGGCGACCGGCGATATCCTGGCCTATGTCGATGCCGACACGCACCCGCCGGCGGGCTGGATCGAACAGATCTGGGAGCAGTTCGAGAGGCGCAAGGACCTGGCCTGCCTGTCCGGGCCCTACAGCTTCTACGACCTTAGCGGCTTGCGCAACAGGGTCTCGAGCGGCTGGTTCGTCGCCGCGCGGCCGCTCTACAGCATTACCGGCTATATGATGGTCGGCGGCAATTTCGCCATCCCGCGCGACGTGCTCGAGCGGATGGGCGGCTTCGACAGCTCGATCGAATTCTATGGCGAGGATGTCGACATCGCCAAGCGCGCCAAGCGACAGGGCAAGGTGCTGTTCTCGCCACGCTTCGTGATGCCCACCTCGGGACGGCGGATGAAGAAACAGGGCTTCGCCAAGATCGCCGGGATCTATTTCCTCAATTATTTCTCGATCGTCTTCCGCGGCAAGCCCGCCACCAAGGGCTATGAGGACGTGCGCTAGAGGGCGGACTCGTCGATTAAGCCTGGCCTCATCCGGTCGCCCGCAGCCCTAATCCACCAATAAGTCGATCGCCTCGGCCATCGCGATGTCGCGGTGCGACAGTCCGCCGGCGTCGTGCGTGGTCAGCGTGATGTCGACGCGGTTCCACACGTTCGACCATTCGGGATGGTGGTCGTGCTTTTCGGCCAACAGCGCGACTCGCGTCATGAACGCGAACGCTTCGCTGAAATCGGCAAAGGTGATGCTGCGGCTGATCGCATCGCGGCCCTCGTCATAATCCCATTCGTCGAGTTCATCGAGCGCCTCGCCGCGTTCCTCGTCGCTCAGTTGTTCGACCATCGCTTTCTCCCTTGCTTGCCGCCGCGATGGATAACGGCCTATGCCGCTCGTCATGAGCGGGCAAGAGGGCGCACGTGTCGCGCCAAGCGCACAGGAGATCGAGGCGATCGCGCGCCGCACGCTCGCGGCGTTGCCCGACGAGTTTCGCCGCCATCTCGGCGAGATCGTGCTGATCGTCGAGGATTTCGCCGATGACGAGACGCTGAAAGCGCTCGATATCGAAAGCCCGTTCGATCTGACGGGCGTCTATCATGGCCGCCCGATCGGCGAGAAATCGTCGATGGAATCGGGCGCGGTGCCCGACCGCATCCATCTCTGTCGCCGCGCGATCCTCGACGAATGGATCGAGGATGGCGAGGATCTGGCGACGTTGGTTCGCCATATCGTGATCCACGAAGTCGGGCATCATTTCGGCCTGAGCGACGACGACATGCACCGGCTCGAGGACGAGGCGTGACCCTGATTGCGTTCGACGCCCTCACCTGCGTTCGTGGGGGACGGGCGCTGTTCGAGGGCCTGTCCTTCGCGTTGGAACAGGGTGGCGCAGCGCTCGTCACCGGTCCCAACGGCGTTGGCAAGTCGAGCCTGATCCGCCTCGCCGCCGGGCTACTTTTTCCAGCCGCCGGCCGCATCACCGGTGACGTCCCCCGCGCCCTCCTGACCGACCAGGCCTCGCTCGACGAGGAATTGCCGCTGGTTCGCGCGCTCGCTTTCTGGGCACGTCTCGACCGAGCAGCGGACAATGTCGCAGCCGCGCTCGACGCGCTTGCGCTCAGCGACCTCGCCGACATCCCGATTCGCTTGCTCTCGACCGGCCAGCGGCGCCGCGCCGCGATCGCGCGCGTCATGGCGAGCCGCGCACCGCTCTGGCTGCTCGACGAGCCTGCCAATGGGCTCGACACGGCGGCGTTGCGCCTGCTCGAAACGGCGATCGCCACGCATCGGGCGTCGGGCGGCGCCGTCCTGGTGGCGAGTCACACCCCGATCGCGCTGCCTGACGCCGCCGCGATCGATCTTTCGGAGCATCTGCCTCTGTTGGAACGGGCAGTATGAGTTCGGCCCTCGCTATCCTCATCGCCCGCGATCTGCGCCGCGCCTGGATCGGCGGCGGGGCATTGCTGCCGGTCGCGTTCTTCCTGCTCGTCGCGATCCTGTTTCCCTTCGCGATCGGCCCCGATGCCAAGCTGCTCGCACGCGTCGGCGGCGGCGTGTTGTGGGCGGCGGCGCTGCTCGCGGCGCTGATCCCGATCGAACGCCTCGTCGCGCCGGACATGGCAAGCGGGGTAATTGACCAGTTACTGACGCGCGGCCAGTCCGCCGCCACGATCGCCTTCGCCAAGCTGATCGCGCACTGGCTCGCCTTCGCCCCGCCGATCCTGCTCGCGGCGCTCCCCGCCGCGGCGTTGCTCGACCTCTCCACAGAGACGCTGGTCCGGGTCGAGATCGGCCTGCTGATCGGCACCCCCGGCCTCGCCGCGCTCGCGCTGGCGACCGGCGCGTTGGTCGCGGGGCTGCGCGGCGCCGGCGCGATCGCCGGGCTGCTGCTGCTGCCACTCGCGGTGCCGTTGCTGATCTTCGGCGCCGGCAGCCTCGAGGGCGGCGTCGGCGCGCTCAAGCTGCTGGCGGCAGTCAGCCTGATGCTGGTCGCGGGAGCGCCGTTCGTCGCCGGCGCGGCGATCCGCGCCGGACTGGACTGAGCGGTGCGCTAGTCGCTGACGTCCGCCGGCCGCTCAGAACGACCCGCAATTGCTCGGCGCGCGCCCGCCCGCGAAGCGCGCATCGATCCAGCCAAGTGTCGCCTGTGCCTCGGTGCGGGCGACGGTGCCGTGTTCGCCCCCCTGTACCGAGATGAAGCGCACCGTCTTGCCCGAGGCACAGGCGGCGCGCGCGAAATCGCGCACCACGGCCGGCGCGACAATCGTGTCACCGGTCCCCGTCGCGATCAGCGCCGGCACCTTGATGGCGGCGGCAGACGGGCTGTTCTCGCGCATCAACCGTCCCCAGGGCTGTTTCGCGCCGAGGTCGAGATTGCGGATCGCGCGCTGGGCGATGACGATACCGATGATGGTGCCGAGCTTGGGCTTGGCGTCGAAGTTGACGCAATTATTGTCAGCCAGCCGGGTCATCACGTTCTGGACCGATCGCGGTCCCAGGGTCGACATCGGGGCGCCAAAATAACGCGACCAGCTCGTCGCGGTATAAGCGGTCAACAAGGCGCGCACGCGGGCGTCGCTGCCTTCCTTGAAATTGCGGTGCAGGTCGGTCGGCGGCACGATCGCCGCGATCCCGACGAGGTGCAGGTCGGGAGCGTAGCTCGACCAAAGCTGCCCGGTCCACAAGGCGGCATGGCCGCCCTGGGATTCGCCCCAGACGGCGAAGCGCGACCCCGCATCGGCTTCCGGAATGCCGCGCGCGGCACGGACCGCGTCGAGCGTCGACTTGCCCTCGCTGGTACCGACCAGCACGGGATGGACCATGTCGGACCCAAGCCCCGGATAATCGGGCGCGACCACCGTATAGCCGCGGCGGACGACGTCATCGAGCGCCGGGATCAGCGTGAAGTTGGTGTTGCCCAGGGAAGGCGCGCAACGCTTTGCGATACCGATCAGGCCGTGCGTCCAGGCGATCACGCGCCGCGGACCGGCAGGGGAGCGGTCCCTGGGGGCGATGACCATGCCCGTCACCCGGATCGGCTGGTTGCGATCGCCGCTGGTCCAATATTCGATTCGCCAGGCCCGTACATTGGCGGGGGCGTCGTCGACGGGTTGCGCATTGATGAGCGTGCCGACGCGCTGGGCGACAGCTGCGCGGGGAATGACGGCAAAGGCTACCGCCATCAGCATGATCGAAATATTCAGGAACCGATGCATTGGGCTGCTCCCCGCAAGGCGGGCGAAGGATAACACGTCAGGTTGGCGGGGGAAAACGGTACGCTGCGCGGAGGCTGGTCCCATTCGGTGCGCGAACGACGCCGCGCTGCCGAAACCGGGTAGCGGCCTCATTGCCTGCTCTACCGATCCGCGCCACACATCCCGATAACGATAAAGGAGTGGAGCCGGCATGATCACGACGGACATGGCCGATTGGGATGCGACCGCGACCGCCGCGGCGATTCGATCCGGGGCGGTGTCGCCGATCGAAGTCGTCGATGCGGCGATTGCGCGCGCCGAAGCGCTAGACCCGAAACTCAATTTCCTGGTGACCGACGATTTCGAGCGGGCTCGCCAGCGGGCGCGCGGGCCGCTCGGCGATGGCGCGTTCGCCGGCGTACCGTTCCTCATCAAGGACCTGGACGATTTGGTTGGGCTGCCGACGCGGCTGGGAACCCGCGCGACGGCCGGGGTGGCGGCGGCGACCCGGCAAGCGCCGCTGATCGACGGCATGCTGGCGACCGGGCTCAATCCGATCGGCAAGAGCGCGACGCCGGAACATGGCTTCCTGCCGACCACCGAGCCACTGGCCTTCGGGCCGACGCGCAATCCCTGGGATCGGACACGGTCGGCAGGCGGATCGTCGGGCGGGGCGGCGTCGGCAACCGCCGCCCATGTCATACCGTTCGCGCATGCCAGCGATGGCGGCGGCTCGATCCGTATCCCGGCGTCCTGCTGCGGCCTGTTCGGGCTCAAGACGTCGCGCGACCGCACCTTGGCGACCGATCCCGGACATTTCCCGATGCCGCTGAGCGTTCAATTATGCGTGTCGCGCAGCGTTCGCGACAGCGCCGCCTTGCTCGCCGCAGTTGAGGCAAAGGATTCCGGCCTGCCCCCAGTCGGGCAGATTGGCGGGCCATCGGCTCGGCGGCTGCGCATCGGCCTGGTCCTCGACAGCGTATCCGGCCAATCACCCGACCCCGAGGTTGCGACCGCGATCGAGGGCATGGCCGCGCTGCTCGGCGATCTTGGCCACAAGGTCGAACCGACCGCCTGGCCAGCGGCGATCGTCGGCATGTCGGATGCTTTTCTGCTCACGTGGTCGCAAGGGGCCGCCAATCTGCTCGCCGAGGATGGCCGGCGGCTCGGCCACCCGCCGGGAATCGACGATGTCGAACCCTTCAGTCTCGCCATGGCGGCGATCATCGCCAGCGCACCGGAACGCGCGGTCGACCAGGCCGTCGCCTATCTCACTTCGCTTCGCGGCGTCTATGATGCCTGGCTGACGCAGTTCGACATGATCCTGTCGCCGGTCCTCTCGCTCCCGCCGCCCGAGATCGGCTGGCTCGCCCCCGACTTGCCCGTCGAGACGATGGCGGAGCGGCTCACCCGCTATGTCGGCTATACGACGCCGTACAATGTGGTCGGCGCGCCGGCGATGAGCGTACCCGGCGCGTGGTCGGCGGCGGGCCTGCCGATCGGCGCGCAGTTCGGCGCCCCGGTCGGTGGTGAAGCGGCCTTGCTGGAATTGGCGTTCGAACTGGAGGAAGCGAGACCCTGGACAGGACGGCGACCACCAATTCTATCCTGATTCCCAAGGCCGGCAGAGATCGACTTAACAGCGTCGGCCGCTTACCGGCTCCAGCGCGCCCAGATCGCGGTCGGCGCACGGCGTAACCGTCACGAACAAAAGCGCGAAAGGTCGTCCAACAATTGCGGCAATCCTGGATCAGCCCGGGCAGGCCTGCCGTTTGGCGATTTTCGCGCTAAGCGCCGGCCGTTAACCTACCGTTCCCGTTCGACGCCCTAGATTCGCGGAACGGCAAGGAGGGCATGAGGTGGCGGTTTTGCGAATGGCAGTAGCTGCATCGATGATGGCCTGCGCAGCGACTCCCGCCCAGGCCTGCCGGACTAATAGCCCGCCAACCGAGCGACTTGCCTTAGGCCATAGCCGCAACATCTTTTCAGCGATCGCCCTCGTTCGTGTCGACGAGGCGCATTACACGAGGGCGGCTTCCGGCGATTCCCATCCCTGGCAGGCATCGGCAACGACCCAAAACGTCCTCAGCGGCACCTACATTAAAAACCAAGTCCGGTTCGATCGAGGCTGGGGTTCCTCGGCATGCGACGATGGACGCCCCGCGCCCAAAGCAGGCAGCCTTTGGGTCGTCTATTTCTGGACGCATCCCGATGGACGAAAGCTCGTCTGGATAAGTTATCCAGCGGATGTCGCATTCGCAGCCGACCCGCTACTCCCACGTCGCCGCTAGCGGCTCCATCGCGCCCAGATCGCGGTCGGCAACAACAGGCCGCGCGCCTCCTCGCGCACCGCGAGTTCGCCTGCCTCGACCGTGCCGGGCAGATCGGCGAAAGCCTGGCTCACCAGTTCACCGATCGCCAGCGCCGACATGCGCACGGCGTAAACGGTCAGGAACAGGAATCGCGACCTCTCGTCGAGCAATTGCCGGCAATCCTGGATCAGCCCGGGCAGCCCTTCTTCCAGCCGCCACACTTCACCTTCCGGCCCACGGCCGAATTTGGGCGGATCGAGCAGGATGCCGTCGTAACGCCGGCCGCGCCGCACCTCGCGCGCGGCGAATTTGGTCGCGTCGTCGACCATCCAGCGTACCGGCCGGTCGTCGAGTCCCGCCAGGCGCGCATTCGCCCGCGCGCCTTCGACCGATTTCTTCGAGGCGTCGACATGGACCATCTTCACGCCCTTGGACGCCAATGCCAGCGTGCCGACGCCGGTATAGCCGAACAGGTTGAGCGCCTCGGCCTCGTCGACTCCCGCCAGCCGCTCGCGCATCCAGCTCCACACCGGCGCCATGTCGGGGAAGAAGCCGAGATGCCGAAACGGCGTGGTCTGCGCGGTGAAGGCGACGTCGTCCCATTTCATCGGCCAGCCGTCGCGCGGCACCTGGCCGCTATATTGCCAGCGCCCGCCGCCTTCCTCGTCCGATCCGGGGATGAACTCGGCATCGGCTTTCCAGTCGGCATTGGCCGGCGCCCACATCGCCTGCGGCTCGGGGCGAATGAAGCGGAAGCGGCCATAGCGCTCGAGCTTGCGGCCATGGCCGGAGTCGACCAGCCCGTAGTCCGCCCAGCGCTCGCCAATCATGGTGTCCAGGTTCACAGGCGAACCCTCGACATGCCCTCACCCTTTCGCGCCTTCGGCGCTCTTTCCCTCTCCCGCATGCGGGAGAGGGAGGGAGGCGCGAAGCGCCGGAAGGGTGAGGGTCTGTTCATCAAGCGGCCGTCTCAGCAATGTACGCGGTCACCGCCTCGAACGTCGCCGGCAAGGTCTCATACCGCTCCTCGCGATCGAACAGATCGCCGACCCGCGCCGGCAGCATCGGACGAACGCCGGTCGCGCGCTCGACCGCGTCGCCGAACTTGGCCGGGTGCGCGGTCGCCAGCGTGACGATCGGCGCGTCGATATCCGATTGCCGCGCAGCGCCTAGCCCGATCGCGGTATGCGGATCGATCACCTGGCCTGCCCGCTCGCACGCCCAGCGCATCGCCAGCGACATGTCGTCGAGGTCGATCCGCGCGCTCGAGAACAGCTCCGCCGCGCCCTCGCGCTGGCGGTTGGTCAGCCGCATCGCCTTCGATGCTTCGAATCCCGCCATCTGCGCCGCCAGCGCCGCACCATCGCGGCCGCCGACGTCGAATAGCAACCGCTCGAAATTCGAACTGACCTGGATGTCCATCGACGGGGTCGGAGTCGCTACCACCCCGGCTGCCGAATAGTCGCCGCTCGACAGCGCGCGGTGAAGGATATCGTTGACGTTGGTCGCGACGATCAGCCTGGCGACCGGCAGCCCCATCTTCGCCGCGACATAGCCGGCGAACACGTCGCCGAAATTGCCCGTCGGCACCGAGAAAGCGATCGCACGCTCGGGAGCGCCGAGCCGGACGGCGGCGTAGAAATAATAGACCACCTGCGCCATCAGCCGCGCCCAGTTGATCGAGTTGACCGCGGACAGGGTCAAATGGCCGAGCGGCCCTGTCCCGGCGGCATTGGCGTTGAACATCGCCTTCACCATCGCCTGGGCGTCGTCGAAACTGCCCTCGATCGCGATATTGTGGACGTTGGGCGCGAATACCGTGGTCATCTGACGGCGCTGAACGTCAGACACCCGTCCCTTGGGGTGGAGCATGAAGATCTCGACCCCGGTGCGGCCCGCGACCGCATCGATCGCCGCCGATCCGGTATCGCCGCTGGTCGCGCCGACGATGGTCAGCTTCTGGTCGGTGCCCGCCAGGAACCGTTCGAACAACAGCCCCAACAGCTGCAGCGCGACATCCTTGAACGCCAAGGTCGGCCCGTGGAACAGTTCGAGCAGCCAATGCCGGTGGTCGAGCTGCACGAGCGGCGTCACCGCATCGTGCGAGAAGCGGCCATAGGCCTGGGTACAGAGCGACCGGAGTTCATCCTCGCTCAGCGCGTCGCCGACGAACGGCGCCATCACCCTGACCGCGGTCTCGACATAAGACAGGCCAGCTAGCCCGGCGATCTCGTCGCGGCTCAATGTCGGCCACGTTTCGGGGACGTACAGCCCGCCGTCATTCGCCAGCCCGGCCAGCGTCACCTCACGAAAACCGAGCGCGGGCGCGGCCCCGCGCGTACTCACATAGTGCATGCTTACCCCTTACGTGCGCGGCGGCGCAGCGCCAGCAGATAGATGATCACCGCGATCCCGGCGAAAAGGAACCATTGTACCGCGTAAGCGAGATGGTTGTTCGGAATCGACTCGATGCTGGGCGTCTCATTGGCGCTCAATCCCGGCGCGGGAGCGTCGGTGACCAGCATCAACTCCTTGGGCGGCGATTTGCCGAAGAGCATCGCGATGAGCGGTACCCCCGACGGCGCGTGTGTGATCATTCCATTGACCTTGCCGCCGGTCCATCTGGGCTTGAACTCCGGATCGTGCGTCGTGCCGAGTTGGACCGAGAAACCGGGCCCCTCCGCCCCGGTCGCGCAACGCGCGATGACCCGGAACCCGGCCTTGCCCGCACCATCAAGCGCGAAGCTGACCGGCTTCAGGCAGAAGGCGCCGGCGCGGCGGAACAGTAGATCGTCGCCGATCGCCGGGATCGGGAAGGCGATCGGCGGCTTGGACGGATTGGCGGCGAGCACGCGCAACTCGGCGAGCTTCTGCCCGCGGCGCTGCAATTGCCAGAACCCCAGCGCCACCATCGCGGTCACGGCCAGGGCGACAAGCACGGTCGCGACGATAGGCAAACGCTTCATCGCGGATCCTCATGGCGATATTCACGCGCCTTGTTGCGATATTCGAGCGCGAGCAACCCTGCCTTCGAAATGCGCAATGCCCCCAGCACGGCGATCGCGGTCACCGGAATCCAGATCAGCAGATGGACCCAGAAGGGCGGCGACACCGACAATTCGAGCGTGATTGCCGCCGCCACGATCGCACCGCCCAGAACCAGGATCAGCAATGCGGCCGGGCCGTCGCCGACGTTGAACGCCGAAAAGTCGAGCCCGCAGGCGCGGCAGCTATCGGCGAATCGTATCCAGCTGGCGAACAGGGTCGGCTTGCCGCATCGCGGGCACAGACCCTTCAGCGCGACCTGAACCGGCGCGACCTCGGCGGGCGCTGGGCCCGCGTCGGGTCGCGCGTCGCTCATCAGCCGGCGTGGACGGGTGCGCCCCAGCCGCCCCAGACGTAGATCGTGATGAACAGGAACAGCCACACCACGTCGACGAAATGCCAGTACCAGGCAGCCGCCTCGAAGCCGAAATGCTGTTTCGGGGTGAAGTCGCCCTTGTACGCGCGGATCAGGTTCACGGTCAGGAAGATCGTGCCGATCAGCACGTGGAAGCCGTGGAAACCGGTCGCCATGAAGAACGACGCGCCATAGTTCAGGCCCTTGAACGGGAACGGCGCTTCCGAATATTCGTACGCCTGGATCGAGCTGAACAGCACGCCGAGCACGATCGTCAGCCACAAGCCCTTCTTCACGCCGTCATTTTCGCCGACGCCGATCAGGCCCCACAGCCCCTTCATCGCACCGCCGCGCTGATTGTGGATCAGCGCATGGTGCGCCCAAGTCACCGTGGTGCCCGACAGCAGCAGGATGATCGTGTTGAGCAGCGGGAACTGGAAGGCGTTGATGACCTCGATGCCCTTGGGCGGCCAGACCGAGGCGGCGGCGATATTCTCCGTCGCGAGGCTCGCGGTCTTGCTCGCCGCGTCCCAAACGACCGGCGCCGGGAACAGAGAGAAGTCGAAGAACGCCCAGAACCAGCCGACGAAGAACATCACTTCGGACGCGATGAACAGCACCATGCCGTAGCGCAGATGGAGCTGAACCACCGGAGTATGATCGCCCTGATGCGCTTCCTTGATGACGTTGGACCACCAGGAGAACATCGTGAACAGCACGCAGATCAGGCCGAACCCGAACAGCAGCGAGCCGTAATGCGCGCCCTTCATCCACATGATGCCGCCCGAGGCCAGCGCCAGCGCGGACATCGCGCCGATCAGCGGCCAGGGATCGGGTTGCAGGATATGGTAATCGTGGTTCTTGGCGCCGGCCATGTCGGTCCCCGTTAGACGTGTTCTGGTAAGCCTCTAGCTTGGCGTTTTCGCGGAATCTACCGGGTAAAACGTATAGCTGAGCGTGATGGTCTGGATATCGCGCGCATCCGGGTCCTTGAGGATCGCCGGATCGACGAAGAAGATTACCGGCATGCGCTGCGTCTCGCCGGGCTTGAGCGTCTGCTGGGTGAAGCAGAAGCACTGGATCTTCTTGAAATAGATTCCCGCTTGCGCCGGGGTGACGTTGAACGTGGCGGTGCCGGTCAGCGTCTGGCTGGACGTGTTGGTCGCATCGAAGAACGCCATGTCGCGCGCGCCGATATCGATCGTTTCCGACTCGTTCTCGGGCTTGAAATTCCATTTGAAGCCCGGCGCGACGTTGGTGTCGAACGCGACCGTGACCTTGCCGTCGACCGCTCCCGGTGCGCGCAGCGCGCGCCCGGTGGTACCATTGAGCCCCGTCGCCTGGCAGAACATGCGATAGAGCGGTACGCTGGCCCAGGCGAGGCCGGTCGAGCAGCATACGCCGATCACGGCCAGAAGCGCTGTACGCGTCGTCCGCTTCATCGTCATCACCCTTGCGCCCAACCAAGCCCGATCTTCGCGATCGCCAGCGCGAAGATCAGGATCACCAACACACCGAGCACCAGCGCCAGCGCGCGCGCATTACGGCGCTGCGCCGCGAGTCGCTGTTGGTCGGGGGTCATGCGAGCCACCGGTCGGCGACGACCGCACCGAACAGGATGAAGAGATAGGCGATCGAATAAGCGAACAAGCGCTTTTCGGGACGCATGCGGTCGTCGGCACCCGTCGTGCGGAACGTGACCTGAGCGGTGAGCAGCGCGAACCACGCCGTCGCCACCACGGCCACCCAGCCGTAGATCGCACCCGTCAGGCCGAGCGGCCACGGCGCCACCGCGGCGACCGCCATCGGGATGGTATAGAGTCCGATCTGGAGGCGAGTCGGCCGCTCGCCCGCGACTACCGGCAGCATCGGGATGCCGGCATTGGCGTAATCGGTCTTCACGAACAACGCGAGCGCCCAGAAATGCGGCGGCGTCCACAGGAACACGAGCGCGAACAACAGCAGCGGCAATGGCGCGAGACTGCCCGTTGCCGCTGCCCAGCCGATCAGCGGCGGGAAGGCCCCTGCCGCACCGCCGATGACGATATTCTGCGGCGTCCGGGGCTTGAGCCAGATCGTGTAGATGAAGACGTAGAACAGGATCGATGCCGCCAAGATGCCCGCCGCGAGCAAATTGGTCGCGAGGCCCATCAGCAGCACCGAGAAGACGCCCAGCCCGACGCCGAAATGGAGTGCCGATTCGCGGCTCATCCGCCCGGCCGGCAGCGGTCGCCCGCGCGTGCGCTTCATCTTGGCGTCGATATCGGCTTCATACCATTGGTTGAGCGCCCCCGCCGCACCCGCGCCGAGCGCAATGCACAGGATCGCGGTGAAACCGATCACCGGGTTGATCGCGACCGGCGCCGCAAGCATGCCGCACAGGCCGGTGAAGACGACGAGCGTCATCACCCGGGGCTTGGTCAGCGCCAGGAAATCGCGCCAGTCGGCAGGAAGGGCGATGGTCTCGGTGGTCATGGGTTGAGGGGCCTATAGGCGGCTCGCGGCGGCATGCAAAGCCGTTCGTCCGAAACGAAAACGCCCCGGAAACTTCCGGGGCGTTTCGTTGCCGGATCAATGCCGATCAATGATGATGGGAATCACCCGCGTCTATCACCGGCAGCGTCTCGAACTGGTGGAACGGCGGCGGGCTCGACAAGGTCCACTCGAGCGTCGTCGCACCTTCGCCCCAGGGATTGTCGGGCGCCTTCTTGCCCGCGATCAGCGACCAGATCAGGTTGACGAAGAACACGCCCATGCCCGCGATCATGATCATATAACCCACGGTCGCGACCGTGTTGAAATGCTCGAACGCGTTCGGATAGTCCGGATAGCGCCGCGGCATGCCCTGCAGCCCGAGGAAGTGCATCGGGAAGAACAGCACGTTCACGCCGATGAAGAATACCCAGAAGTGCAGATGGCCGAGGAACTCATTGTACATCCGGCCCGACATCTTCGGGAACCAGTAATAGAAGCCCGCGAACAGCGAGAACACCGCGCCGAGGCTGAGCACGTAGTGGAAGTGCGCCACCACGTAATAGGTGTCCTGCATGTAATCGTCGACGCCGCCATTGGCGAGCACGACGCCGGTCACGCCGCCGACGGTGAACATGAAGATGAAGCCCATCGCCCAGACCATCGGGGTCTTGAAGGTGAGCGAGCCGCCCCACATCGTCGCGATCCAGGAGAAGATCTTGATACCGGTCGGCACCGCGATCACCATCGTCGCTGCGGTGAAGTACATCTTGGTGTTCACGCTGAGGCCGGTGGTGAACATGTGGTGCGCCCACACGATGAACCCGACCACGCCGATCGCGACCATGGCGTATGCCATGCCGAGATAACCGAACACCGGCTTCTTGGAGAAGGTCGCGATGATCTGGCTGATCATGCCGAAGCCCGGCAGGATCATGATGTACACTTCGGGGTGACCGAAGAACCAGAACAGATGCTGATAGAGGATCGGGTCACCGCCGCCTTCGGCCTGGAAGAAGGTCGTGCCGAAGTTACGGTCGGTCAGCAGCATGGTGATCGCCGCGGCGAGCACCGGCAGCGCCAGCAGCAGCAGGAAGGCAGTGACCAGCACCGACCACACGAACAGCGGCATCTTGTGCAGCGTCATGCCCGGCGCGCGCATGTTGAAGATCGTGGTGATGAAGTTGATCGCGCCGAGGATCGAGCTCGCGCCTGCCAGGTGCAACGACAGGATCGCCATATCGACCGATGGTCCGGCCTCCTGGGTCGATAGCGGGGCGTAGACCGTCCAGCCGGTACCCGCGCCGCCGTCCGCACCGCCGAAGAAGGGCGAGGCGAGCAGCAGGGTGAAGCTGGGGATCAGCAGCCAGAACGAGATATTGTTCATGCGCGGGAACGCCATGTCCGGCGCGCCGATCATCAGCGGCACGAACCAATTGCCGAACCCGCCGATCATCGCCGGCATGACCATGAAGAACACCATGATCAGGCCGTGCGCGGTGACCAGCACGTTCCACAGATGGCGCGCCTGGTCCATGTTGACGTCGCCGCCGCCACGGATGTGGTTGAGCGTATTGGCCCATTGGCCAAGATACTGGATGCCCGGATGCATCAATTCGGCGCGCATCAGACCCGAAATCGCGCCACCGATGATCCCCGCGGTGATCGCGAAGATCAGGTACAGCGTCCCGATATCCTTGTGGTTGGTCGACATGAACCAGCGGGCGAAGAAACCCGGCTTGTGGTCCGCGTCGTGATGATGCTCGTGGCCGCCATGATGCGCCTCGAAGGCGTTGGGCGTGAGGGCGATATCGCTCATTGTCTTACTGTCCAGTCGAATTGCCGGCAGCGGCATTGTCGGGGGCGGTCATATTGTCCGCGGGCGCGGCGGCGTTGGCATCCACCGGAGCCGACGCATTGGCAGCGGCCGGCGCGGCGGCGGGGTCGGCCGCACCGGCGACCTTGCCACCCTTGGCGACTACCCACTTGTTGTAGAGGTCGAGCGGAACCGCTTCGACCGCGATCGGCATGTAAGCATGCTTGGGACCGCACAATTCCGAGCACTGGCCGAAATAGAGGCCCGGCTTCTCGATCGTGAAGCTGGTCTCGTTGAGGCGGCCGGGGACCGCATCGAGCTTGATCCAGAATGCCGGCATCGCCCAGCTGTGGATGACGTCGGCCGAGGTAGTGATCAGGCGGATCGGCACGCCGACCGGCAGCACGACGCGATTGTCGACCGCCAGCAGGCGGGGCCCGTCATCGTCGGTACGGGCGCGTTCGCCCGGGGAGACCTCGTCCTTTTCCTTGAGCAGGTTGGACGTGATCTCGAACCCGCCATTGTCCGGGTAGCTGTAGGTCCAATACCATTGGTTGCCGGTGACCTTGAGCGTGATGGCGCTCTTCGGCGGCGGGGCGAATTGCGCCTGGAGCAGGCCGATCGACGGGATCGCCAGCAGCACCAGGATAACAACCGGGAGCAAGGTCCACACGACCTCGATCATCGTGTTGTGCGCGGTCTTGGACGGCACCGGGTTGGACCGGCGGTTATAGCGCACGATCACCCAGAGCAGCAGCGCCAGCACGAACGCCGAGATGATCGTGATCGTCCAGAGCAGCGGGCCGTTGTGGAACCAGGCGGCGCGCTCGCCATTCTTCGTCACCTGCGGCTGCAGGCCGATCTCGCCATCGACCGGCTGGCCGATACCGGCAGTCGGTTTCATCGGCGGCGCGCCGTCCATCGACAGCAGCGGATCGTTCGCGGCCGGTGTCGCCGCGGCCGGAGTCGCTTTGGCCCCGCTTGCGGCGGTCGTGGTCGCTGCCGGCGCGGCCGTCGTCGGCGCTGCCGGAGTCGCGGCGGTGGCGGGCGGCGGCGCCGTGGGCGCCTGTGGCGCGGCCTGGCCGGCGCCGGCGAGCATCAGCCCCGCCGCCAGCATCGCAGTTTTCACACCGATAAAGCGCATATTGTCGCGTCACCCCGTTCAAGCAATTGAGCCGCCGCAGCGGCCCGGTAAAGTCGCGGACTTGGCCCGTCTGGCCCGGGCCTATACGCCGCCCGCATCGCAATCTTCAAGCGCGGGAGTCGATTTTCGCAGAGACATGACGTTGCGCGCCTCGAACCGGGCCCGTATCTGGGGCGCCAGATGAGCGGTTCCCCTCCTGAACGCCTGCGCCTGGGCGTCAATATCGACCATGTCGCGACCGTCCGTAACGCGCGCGGCTCCGGCTATCCCGACCCCGTGCGCGCCGCCTTGCTCGCGGCAGATGCGGGCGCCGACGGCATCACCGCGCATCTGCGCGAGGACCGCCGCCATATCACCGACCAGGATATCGCGCGGCTATCCGCCGAACTCCCGATCCCGCTCAACCTCGAAATGGCCGCGACCGACGAGATGCTCGAGATAGCGTTGCGTCATCGCCCGCACGCCGCGTGCATCGTCCCCGAAAAGCGCGAGGAGCGCACCACCGAAGGCGGACTCGACGCCGCGGGCCAGCACAATCACCTGGCACCGATGGTCCGCGCGCTGGGCGCGGCCAATATCCGCGTCTCCTTGTTCATCGAGCCCGACCCGCGCCAGATCGAGGCGGCGCTGAGCCTCGGCGCCCCGGTGGTCGAGATCCATACCGGCCGCTATTGCGAACTGGACGGCGAAGAACGCGCCATCGAGCTCCGCCGAATCGCCGATGCCGCGGCGCTCGCCGCCAAGAACGGGATCGAAGCCCATGCCGGGCACGGCCTGACTTTCGACAATGTCGTGCCGATCGCCGCGATCGCCCAGATCCGCGAACTCAATATCGGCCATTTCCTGATCGGCGAGGCGATATTCGATGGCTTGGCACCGGTGGTGCGTCGGATGCGCGCGCTGATGGATGAGGCGCGTTAATGTGCGTTGAAGCGCACGGTGCCGGCCCGCACCCCCGCCCGGCCGCCCAGTCATGGTACCCTATGGGCGGCCGGGCGGGGGTGCGGGCCGGCACCGCTTCCGCGGCAGCGGACAAAAAAACATGATCATCGGCCTGGGCTCCGACCTGTGTAACATCGAGCGGATCCAGAATTCGCTCGATCGATTCGGCGAACGATTCGAGAATCGCGTGTTCACCGACGTCGAGCGCGCCAAGGCGAATCGCCGTCCGTTCACCAAGGCTGGAACATTGGCCAAGCGCTTCGCCGCCAAGGAGGCCTTTTCCAAGGCGATCGGCACCGGGTTCAAGGCCGGCGTGTTCATGCGCGACATCGGCGTGGTCAACGCGCGATCGGGGGCGCCGACCCTGGCACTGACCGGCGGCGCGAAAGCGCGACTCGACGCGATCACGCCGGCTGGCCACGTGTCTTATATACATGTAACACTAACCGACGATCATCCCTGGGCGCAGGCCTTCGTGGTGATCGAGGCGCGGCCGGCCGTGGATGATGCTATCGGGCCGGGACATGGTATCGGGAATGACGAATGAGTGACGAGTTGGCGTTGAACGACGGAAAATTCGACCCCGTGGCGGCACCGCCCGAGACCGCGACGCCTGCGCCCGCACCCGCGGACAAATGGGGCGCGCGCGCGCACGCCGTCTGGAAAGAGATTGCCGGCATCTTCTGGCTGATCCTCGCCGTGCTCGGTTTCCACAGCTTCATCGCCAAGCCTTTCTACATCCCGTCCGAATCGATGCTGCCGGGGCTCGAGGTCGGCGATCAGCTGGTCGTCGCCAAATATGCCTATGGCTGGTCGTTCATCTCGCCCACTTTGCCCAATCCCGTCGCGATGTGGCGCGATCTGGTCGAGCACAAACCGCAGGAAAGCTGGGGCGTGCAATTGCCGTTCATCAAGGGCCGGCTGTTCGGCCGCATGCCCGAACGCGGCGATGTCGTCATCGTCACGCCCCCGGGACGCAATAGCGATTATATCAAGCGCGTGATCGGCCTGCCGGGCGATCGCATCGAAGTGCGCAACGGCGTCGTGTTCATCAACAACGTGCCGGTGAAGCGCGGTCCGCTCCATTATGTCGATCTTCCCGATTATGGCGGCGTGGCGCTGACCGGTCAGGAATATGGCACGACCTGCGACATCCCCGGTGGCCTGCAGGGTCCCGCGAACAAGCATTTCTGCCGGTTGCCGCTGGTCCGCGAGACCCTGCCCAACGGGCGGAGCTTCGAAACGGTCGATCTCAGCCGCAGCACGCCGGGCAGCGATCCGAACTATTATGAAGGCGACAATTACGGCCCGCGCACGGTCCCGCCCGACCATGTCTTCCTGATGGGCGACAATCGCGAACGCTCGGCCGACAGCCGCATCGCGCTCGACCAGGACGGCCTGGGCGGCCCGGTCCCCTGGGAATATATCGGCGGCCGCGCCGAGTTCATCACCTTTTCAAAGAACGGCAAGGCGACTTGGAACCCGCTGACCTGGTGGGGCGGACTGCGGGGCGGCCGCGCGGGCACCTCGCTCCATCCCGCACGGGATAAATAATGGCTGACGATACCTCCAGGCTGGTCGCCGAGCCCAGTCCCAACGAGATGCGCGATCCCGAGATGCGCCGCGAGTTGAAGCGAGCGGCGGTGTGGCTCGGGCTCGCCGCGACGATGGCGCTGGTGGTGATCCTGATCCAGCCGATCCTGATCATCCTGGCGGGGCTGGTATTCGCCTCGATGCTCGACGGCGGCGTACGCCTGCTGGGCCGCGTCCTGCCGATTGCGCGCGGCTGGCGGCTGCTGATCGTCGTCATCCTGACGATCGCCTTCATCGGACTCGTCTTTTACAAGACGGGCGCCGGCGTGGTGATCCAGTTCCAACAGCTCCAGACGACGTTGGAGGTCCAGGCGGACCGGCTGTCGCAATGGGCGGCCGCGCAAGGCATCCTGCCCGGAGCCGAGGACCTCAAGGGCCTCGCGCAACAGGCCTTGGGGTCGGTCGGCAAGCTGACCAGTTGGATCGGCACCGCGCTGGGCGCGGTCACCACCTTGTTCATGATCATGATCATCGGACTTTTCGTCGCGATGGAGCCCAGGATTTACGATCGCGGACTGCAATGGATGGTGCCGAGTGACTATCGCGGCGAATTCTCGATCACGCTGGGGCGGATGGCGAAACAGCTCCGGCGCCTGCTTGCCGGGCGGCTGGCGGGCATGGCGTTCGAAGGCGTGGTGACGTGGATCGCGCTCAGCCTGTTCGGCATCCCGATGGCGCTGGTGCTCGGCATCATCACCGGCATGCTCGCCTTCATTCCCAATATCGGCGCGTTCGTCAGCGGCGTGCTGATGGTCTCGGTCGGGTTCAGCGCGGGAATGGACAAAGGGCTGACCGCCATCCTGATCTATTTCGTCGTTCAGACCTTCGACGGCTGGGTGGTGATTCCGCTGGTCGCGCGGCGCACGGTCGATCTGCCCCCGGCACTGACCTTGTCGATGCAGATTCTCGCCTCGACCCTGTTCGGTGTACTCGGGTTGGCGCTCGCCGACCCGCTGACCGCGATGATCAAGGTCGCGCTCGAGCGCAATTCGGAACGCACCGCCGAGGAGGATGCCGAAGCCGCCGCCGCCGGCATGGGCATGCTGTGACGATCAGGCTGCACGATTATTGGCGCTCGTCGGCAAGCTATCGCGTGCGCATCGCGTTGGCGATGAAGCGGGTCGACTATGAGCGCCACGACGTCAATCTGCTCAAGCGCGAGCACGTTTCACCGGCAAATCTCGCGGTCAATCCACAGGGACTGGTCCCGACGCTCGAGATCGACGGGCATGTGATCGGCCAGAGCCTGGCGATCATCGACTATCTCGACGCGCGCTTTCCCGAACCGCGGCTGATCCCGGCCGACGCGTTCGCACGCGCCATGACCCTGCAGCGCGCGCTGGTCATCGCCGCCGACATCCACCCGGTCGACAATCTGCGCGTCCTGCGCCGGTTGAGCGAGATGGGCGTCGACCAGGCGGCACGCGATGATTGGTACCGCCATTGGATCGTCGAGGGCTTCACCGCGCTGGAGGCCATGGCGGGTGCCGACGCGTTCCTGGGCGGCGCGGTGCCCGATTTGTCCGACGTCTGTCTGGTGCCCCAGATGTACAATGCCCGGCGGCTGGACACGCCGCTCGGCGCTTTCCCCCGCCTAGTGGAAATCGACGCTCGCCTGACCGCGGTCGACATGGTCGCCGCGGCACACCCGGACCGGTTCAAGCCCGCCGACTGAGCATGTCGATCGATCGGTCGGCGCTCGACCGCGTTCAGAAGCGATCCGGCCTATCCGGGAATAAATGTGCCGGGTTAGTCCGCGAACGTCAGCCCGGGCAGCTTCGGCCCCGCGCCGTGGTCGACGATGAACTGCGCGATGATCTGCCGCATCGCCTGGTTGGTGATGCTGTTATAGGTCGTGTTGAAATCGTGCCCCGAATAGGGGAACAGGATCTGCCGGACATCGAGCCCGGCGGCTTTCCCCTTCCGCACGAAATCCCCCCCCGCTTCCGCCGATAGCAAGGGATCGGACGCGCCGCCCAGGATCAACGTCGGCGGATTGCTGGGAAATTGGAAATGGCGCAAATCGATCGCGGCATAACGATCGGGATAATCGCGCGGCGATCCGCCGATATAGCGCGTCAGGTACGAACGCTGCTCGTCACGCAATTCGCTCTCATAATACCACGACCCGATGACGTCGATCAGCGGCGCCTTGGCAACCACGACCGCGATGTGCGGAATGGCGGGGCCGCATTCCGGGTCGGTGCGCTTGGCATTGGCCAAATATCCGGCAGCCATCGCCAGGCTGCCCCCGGCCGACCCGCCGGTCAGCGTCACGCGATCGAGGTCGATGTGCAACGCCGCCGCGTTGGCGGCGGTCCAGGCGAGCGCGCATTGCACGTCGCGCGTCGCCAAATTCCAGGTCGGCCGATCAGCTCTAGCCAGCCGATAGTCGATGCTGATCACGGTCCAGCCATGGTCGGCGAACCAGCGCTGGTTCCCGGCGCCCGATGAGCGGCTACCCTGAAAGAAGCCGCCGCCATGCACGGCGATCAGCACCGGACTCAACGTGCCGGCTGGTGTTCGCGCGGGATGGTAGATGTCGAGCCAGAGATCTTCGCCGCTCGGGCGCGAATAGATACGGCTTTCGTCCGGGCGTGCGCCATCGCGCACTTCGCGCAATTCGAGCGCCCGGACGACGTTGATCCGCGCGCCGTTGACCTGCGCGACATAGAGCAGGTGGAGCATCGCCCAAGTCGTCGCGAAAATGGTAACGACGGCGGTCGCGACGAGAGCGATCGCAGCCCTCGATTTGCACAGCGAATTCGCCAGCAACCCGATCAACAACGCTGCAATCCCCCACAGGAACAGCCACGACGTGTGGTTGGGCACGACGCCCAAGGCGTAGATGCGAAACCACGGGACGACAGGCACGATCGCACCGATCAGGATCAACAGGCACGGCAGCACCATGATCCAGGCGATGGTCATCATCCCGGTACGGCATAGTCTGAACGCAGTGCTCATGCCGCGCTCTCGGGCGTCGCGGCATCAGGCATTCTGGTCGCGGCGGCGTGAGCCGGCGAGGCGACCGGCCGCACGCCCAGCACGCCCGACAAATTGGGCAAGCGCGCGATCATCATCCACGCCGCCAATGTCGTGCCGGCCGCCAGCGCCAGCAACGGCGCCCCGGAAAATCCCCGGGCCGACCACAAAGCGAACACCAGCGGGTGCCAAAGGTAGAAGAATAGGCTGTCCCGGCCGATCGCGCTGATCAGCGCGACGTCGAACCTTATCCGCCGCAGCCAGGGAAACAAGACGATCAGCGGGACGCACAGTAGCAGTTCGGCGGCTGCTTCGGCCGCGGTCGAAGGATGATCGTACAGGCGCGACCACCACAGCAGCCCGGCGAACGCGACCAGCAGCAACAGATATGCGTGCGTCGGCGCAGGGCGGCGCGCGACCCACATCCCCAGCGCGAAATAGATCGGATAGATGAAATAGCGCCGGTCGGGCGTCCACGCGCCCAATTGCCAGACGTCGTGCCCGACGCCGAACAGGTACATTGCGCCAATGCTGGTCGGAATCGCGATCGCCAGCATCGTCGCGGGACCGAGGCGACACAATTTGGCCGCGAACATGAAGGCCAGGATGACCGGCACGAACCACAAATGATAAGGCGGGCGGATCACCGCATAGAAAGGAGTGAACCAGGCTATCGAGCCGGTGATCACCACCGCCACCGCACAGGCGGCAATCCACGGCAGGATCATGCGGTTATAGTATTTCCGCAGCAGCCCCGCCGACGACAGGCTGCGCGCGAGTTCGAGGTTGAACAGATAGCCGGTCAACCCGATGAACAGCGGCATCCGGAAGCCGATGCCGAACCAGGTCAGGAAATGGTGGCGTTGGTTCAGTTCGGCGAAATGCCCGAGAATGACCAGGACGACCAGCGCGCCACGAAACAGGTCGATTCCCGAAACGCGCGGCTTATCGACACGCAGCGGGGGTGATGTCCACGCGACATCGCGGTTCTGAAGGCCCTCCCCCATAAGCGGGATATTGCGCCGGACGCGTTTCGATCCGTTGAGCGACGATGGTTAACGCCGCTTTTACTGCTCGGCATCTCTCCGCCGCCGCTCGTCGAGCGCGGGGCACGCGAAGGTTGCCGCCGCTTTAAATATTTCAAAACGACTGATCAGTTAAGCGCGAGCCTATGGCTAGTCAGCACAACGCATCGCTCCATTCGTCGCAGGGCGGCGAATCCCCGGCAACCCGCGTCGCCGCTTTCGTCGCGCCGCCCTTCTCGACGCCGTATATCGTCGCCGAGATCGCCAAGCGCCATCCCGATGCCACCGCGCTGGTCGCGCCGTGCGGCACGCTCAGCCATGCCGAACTCGACGCCCAGGCGAGCCGTATCGCCGCCTGGTTGCAGGCACGCGGTGTCGGTCGCGAATCGCTCGTCGGCGTGTGCCTCGAACGCTCGTTCGACCAATTGGTCGTCGTGCTCGGCGCCTGGAAAGCGGGTGCCGCCTACCTCCCGCTCGATCCGAGTTGGCCCGACGGCCGCCTCCAGACGATCGTCGAGGAAGCCGCCTGCGCCCTCGTCGTCGGCCGCGCAGATACCGCCGCGCGCGTGCCAAACAGCCCGACGCCGGTCGTCACGCTCGATTGGCAAGCCCCCGGGCTCGCTAATGCCGAGCCGCTCGCGACGACGCCCAACGATCCCGATGCTCTGGCCTATGTGATCTATACCTCGGGTACGACCGGCAAGCCCAAGGGCGTCGAGGTCACGCACGCCAACCTCTCCTGGCTGATCGGCTGGCACAACGAAGCGTTCGGCGTCACCGCCGAGGATCGCGGCAGCCACCTCGCCGGCCTCGGCTTCGACGCCTCGGTCTGGGAAGTATGGCCGTATCTGTGCGCCGGCGCATCGGTCGTGCTGGCGACCGATGACGTCCGTACCTCCGACGAACGGCTGCGCGCCTGGCTGATCGTCCAGGGCGTTACCGTTGCGTTCGTGCCCACCGCGCTCGCGCAGGACCTGGTCCGCGACGATTGGGCAGTGGGAACCAAGCTGCGCTACATCCTGACCGGCGCCGACCGCCTGCTCGGCCGTCCGCGCCCAGGCCTGCCCTTCGCGCTGGTCAACAATTACGGCCCGACCGAATGCACCGTCGTCGCGACCTCGGCGATCGTGCCGCCGGGCAATGAAGAGACCGGCCTTCCCGCGATCGGCTATCCGATCAAGGGCACCACGATCCGCATCCTCGACGGCGAGCGCAAACCGGTCGCCGATGGCGAGCAGGGCGAAATCTATATCGGCGGCCCGCAAGTCGCGCGCGGCTATCGCCACCAGCCCGATCTCACCGCTGCCGCGTTCGTCACGATCGACGGCGAGCGCTTCTATCGCACCGGCGACCGCGCCGCCTGGCGCCCGGACGGCCAGATCACCTTCCACGGTCGCGTCGACGACCAGGCCAAGGTGCGCGGCCATCGCGTCGAGCCCGAGGAAACCGCGAGTGTCCTGCGCACCCATCCCGGCGTCCGCTCGGGCGCGGTGATCGCGGCGCCGTCGCCCGATGGCGGTGACATGCTGGTCGCTTATGTCGTCGAGAAGGATTCGCTGTCGGCCGAAGAGCTGCGCGAATTTCTCGGCAAGACCTTGCCCGAATATATGATCCCCGGCGCGTTCGTCCGCATCGACGCTTTGCCGCTGACGCCCAACGGCAAGCTCGACAAGCGCGCCTTGCCCGAACCGAGCGATGCCAACGCGCTCGCCTCGGCCGGGTTCGCCGCGCCCGAGACGCCCGCCGAAGCGAAGCTCGCCGAGATCCTCGAAGGCGTGCTGGGCCGCGGCAATGTCGGGGTCGACGACAATTTCTTCCTGCTCGGCGGCCACTCGCTGCTCGGCACCCAGGTGGTGCTGCGCGCGGGCGAGGCATTCGGCATCGACCTCACGCTGCGCGACCTGTTCCAGGCGCCGACCATTCGCCAGCTCGCCGCGCGGATCGAGGAGATCGTGTTCGCGATGATCGAGGCGATGGACGACGACGAAGCCGCCACCCGCGCGCAGCAATAATCGGCCCAACGGAGAGCCGCAGACATGACCGAGCATTCGCCCATCGCCGCGGCCCAGCCGTTCGACCCGAGCCTCAGCCTGTTCCAGCTGCTCGACCCGGCGGTGCATGCCGATCCCTTCCCCTTCTACCGCCGTCTCCGCGAGGAAGCGCCGGTGATGTGGGATCCGTTCATGCACACCTGGGTGGTGACAAGGTACGAGGACGTGCATTTCGTGCTGAAGGAATTCAGCGCCGATCGTACGCCCGATCCCAAGAAGATGGAGGCGCTCGGCCTGCCCTCGCTCGGCCCGGTTGCCGATCTGATGGCGCGGCAGATGCTGTTCCTCGACGCGCCGGACCACACCCGCCTGCGCAAATTGTGCATGAGCGCTTTCACCCCGCGCCGGGTCGAGGCGATGGAGGATAAGGTCCGCGAGATCGCACACGGCCTGATCGACGAAGCGGCCAAAAGCGGCGAATGCGAACTGATCGCCGATTTCGCCGAGCCTTTCCCGGCGATCGTCACGGCCGGCCTGCTCGGCGTGCCGTTGGAGGATCATCGCCAGCTCAAGGCCTGGTCGGCGACGTTCGCCGAGATGCTCGGCAACTTTCAGCACAATCCGGATCGCGTCCGCGACGTGCTGAAGTGCGTGGCCGACATGACCGGCTATTTCCGCGACGCGGTCCGCGAGCAGGAGCGCAACCCGCATGACGGGCTGATCCGCTCGCTGATGGACGCCGAGGTCGACGGCCAGCGCCTGTCCGAGGACGAGGTCATCGCCAATACGATCGTGACGATGGTCGGCGGCCAGGAGACCACCACCAATCTGATCGGCAACGGAATCCTGACGCTGACCCGCCAGCCCGACAAGATGGCGCAATTGCGCGCGCATCCCGAGATCATCGAGAGCGCGGTCGAGGAATTGCTGCGTTACGAGACGCCGAGCCAGCACACCGCGCGCATCGTCAAGCAGGACACCGAAATCGGCGGCAAGCTGATGAAGAAGGGCGAGGCGGTGATGGCAGTGATGGCCGCCGGCAATCGCGATCCGGAGCGCTTCCCCAATCCCGACGAACTCGATTTGACCCGCACCGATAATCGCCACCTCGCCTTTGGCTGGGCGGCGCATTTCTGTTTCGGCGCGGCCTTGGCGCGGATGGAAGCGCGGATCTCGTACCTCGCTTTGCTCGCGCGAATGGAGGATATTCGCGTCGCGGTGCCCGAAAGCACGCTCGAATGGCGTACCAATTCGGGGTTGCGCGGGCTCTCGGCCCTGCCGCTCGCTTTCCGTCCCGTCGAGGCCTGACCCCTGTGAACGCGCATGTCGATCTGTCCGCGTCGAAGCGGGCGCTGCTCGAAAAGATGATGCGGGGCGGCGGGGTCGCCGTCGCCAAGCCGCAGCAGATCGAGAAGCGCGCACCCGACACCGAGATCCCGCTGTCGGCCGACCAGCGCCAGGTGTGGCTCCACGCCATCATGGCGCCGGACGTGCCGCTCTATAACGAATCGATCACGATCCACCGCTTCGGCAGTTTCGATCGCGGCGCGATGGAGCGCAGCGTCAACGAGATATTGCGCCGTCACGAGGCCTGGCGCACCGCGTTCGTCGAGGAAGGCGGCGTGCTGGTCCAGCGCGTCCGCGAGCATCGCGACATCATCCTGCCGTTCGACGATGTCAGCCATCTGCCCGAGGCCGAGCGCGACGCCGCCGCGCTGGCGATCGGCCAGGAGGATGCGCGGCGCGCGATCGACCTGAACGACGCGCCGCTGTTCCGCGCGCGGATCGTCAAGCTCGCCGACGACAACCATCGGCTCTATTTCACGCTCCACCACATCATCTTCGACGGCGTCGCGATCTATCGCGTGATCGTGCCCGAGCTGGCCAAATTGTACGACGCCTTCTCGCGCGGCGCGCCCTCGCCGCTGCCGATGCCGGCGCTGCAATATGGCGATTATACGATCTGGCAGCAGGAGCATCTCAAGAGCGCGCCGATCCAGAAGCAGATCGATTATTGGCGCCGCACGCTGGCCGACGCACCGCCCAAGCTCGAACTGATCGGCGACCGCACCAAGCCGGCGCGGCCGACCCATGCCGGGTCGATGGAAGTGTTCGAGATTCCCAACGACCTGATCGAGAACTTGAAGCTGGTCGGGCGACGCCACGGCGTCACGCTCTACATGACGCTGCTCGCGGCCTATCACGCGCAGCTCCATCTCTATTCGGGTGACGAGGACATCATCGTCGGCGGGGTCACCGACCTCCGCCGGCGTCCCGAGCTCGAGAATGTCGTCGGCTATTTCCTCAACACGATCGCGCTCCGCGCCAAGCCCAAGGGCGAGACGCGCTTCAGCGATTTCCTGACCGAAGTCCGCGACTCCGTGCTCGGCGCGCTCGCCGCCAGCGAAGCACCGTTCGACGAGGTCGTTCGCGCGCTCGACGTCAAGCGCCAGCCCGGCACGCATCCCTTGTTCAATTGCCTGTTCTCGATCGAACCGCCGGTCGATCCCTTTCCCGAGGGTTGGGACCTGACCCAGATGGACGTCGTCGTCGGCGGCGCGAAGTTCGACCTCTATCTCGAGCTCGACGAGCGCCAGAATGAGGGGATGCACGGCCGCTTCCTCTATTCGACCGAATTGTTCGATCCGTCGACGGTGCGGCGGATGATCGGCCATTATCTGACGATCCTCGAGGGCGTGGTCGCCGACGCGACCGTGCCGCTCAAGGATCTGCCGCTGCTCGGCGCGGACGAGCGCCAGAAGCTGCTGGTCGAGTGGAACGCGACCGAGGTCGCGCCGTCGCCCGAATTGCTGCCCGACACGTTGCGGGCGCAGGTCGCCGCGCGGCCGAATGCCGTCGCGATCCGTTTCGGCGATCAGGCGGTCAGCTATGCCGCGCTCGACGCGCGTGCCGATGCGATCGCTTCGGGTCTCCATGCCGCCGGGATCAAGCGGGGCGATCTGGTCGGCCTCTGTCTCGACCGCTCGCCCGATATGGTCGCGGCGTTGATCGCGGTGCATCGGATCGGCGCGGCCTATCTGCCGCTCGATCCCGATTTCCCCGCTGCGCGGCTCGACTATATCGCGAGGGATGCGGGCGCCGCGGCGCTGCTAACCGAAAAGAAGCTCGGCCACGTTTTGCCCGATTGCCCGCTGCCGCGGCTGCTGATCGACGACATGACTGCAACCGGCACGGTGTCGGCGGTGACGGTCGCGCCGGACGACCTCGCCTATGTGCTCTACACATCGGGCTCGACCGGCAATCCCAAGGGTGTCGAGATCGGCCACGGCGCGCTGATCAATCTACTGGAGTCTTTCCGCGCCAATCCCGGTTTCAGCGCCGAGGACTCGTTGCTCGCGGTCACCACGCTCTCGTTCGACATTGCCGGGCTCGAACTTTTCCTGCCGCTGATCAGTGGTGGCGAGCTGATCCTCGCGCCCAAGAGCGTGACCGCCGATCCGCGCCAGCTGAACGACCTGTTCGTGAGCGCGCAGCCGAGCGTCATGCAGGCGACTCCCGCGACCTGGCGCGCGCTGATCGAGGCAGGCTGGCAAGGGTCGCCGACCTTGCGCATCCTGTGCGGCGGCGAAGCGCTGCCGCGCGATCTCGCCGAAAGCCTGATCGAGCGATCGGGCGAGCTCTGGAACGTCTATGGCCCGACCGAGACGACGATCTGGTCGACCATCGCGCGCGTCACGCCCGGCGACGGCCCGGTGCCGATCGGCCGGCCGATCGCCAACACCAGGATCCACATCCTCGACAAATACCACAACACCGCGCCGATCGGCGTGGTCGGCGAATTGTTCATCGGTGGCGCCGGCCTCGCCCACGGCTATCGCCACCGCCCCGACCTCACCGCCGAGCGCTTCGTTACGATCCGCGGCGAGCGGCTGTACCGCACCGGCGACCTCGCCCGCTATCGACCCGACGGCACGATCCTGTGCCTCGGCCGCGTCGACAATGACGAGAAAATCCGCGGCTATCGCGTCGCGGTCGAGGAGATCGAAGGCGCGCTCGCCGAGCATCCCGACGTGGTCGCCGCCGCCGTGCGCAGCTGGCCCGACGCCTCGGGCGAGCGCGCGCTGGCGGCGTACATTGTCACGCGTGGCGACGCGCTGCCGAGCCGCGCCGAGCTACGCGAGCATCTCGCCAGGACGCTGCCCGATTACATGATCCCCTCGCATTTCGAGCATCTCCCGGCATTGCCGATGACGCCCAATGCGAAGGTCGACCGCAAGGCGCTGCCGCAGCCGGGTGGCGCGGGTGCGCGCGAGATCGAACCGCCGCAGGGCGAGACCGAGGAGAAGCTCGCCGCGATCTGGTGCGATCTGTTGCGCATCGGGCAAGTCAGCCGCGACGACAGCTTCTTCGAGCTTGGCGGCCATTCGCTGCTCGTCGCGCGCCTGCTGGTGCGGATCGAGCAGCAATGGGGCCGCCGCATCGGCATGGCGGAATTCTTCCAGGCGCCGACGCTCGAAAAGCTCGCCGAGCGGATCGAGGGCAATGCCACCGCCGATCTCGGCGAATGGGTGCCGCTCCAGCCCAAGGGCGACGAACTGCCATTGCTGTGGCTCGACGGCGGCCCGACCTTCATGGCGCTTGCCGAAGCGATGGGCACCGCCCGTCCATTCCTCGGCCTGCCGCTCGGGCCGATCCTCGAGCGCACCTTGCAGCCCGGCATGACGTTCGAGCAGATGGCGTCGGAAATCGTCGCGGTGATCCGCGAGAGCCGTCCGAAGGGACCGTATCTGATCGGTGGCTGGTGCACCAACGGCATCATGGCGTTCGAGGTCGCGCGGCAATTGCGCGCCGCGGGCGAGGACGTGCCGCTGCTTGCGCTCGGCCACACGATGAACCCGGTCGCCTTCCAGAAGATCACCACGACGCAGATGCGGATGAGCAAGGCGCGCTATCACCTCGGCGTGTGGAGCAATCTGCCGATCGGCAAGCGGCTCGATTATGCCTTCGATCGCGCGCGCGGACTGATGGAGGATGTCGGCGTCGCCGAGATCGCCGAGCGCGAGGGTCGTTACCGCGTGTTCGCCGCGCAGATGGAGCAGGCCGCTTACGGCTATGTCCCCGGCGACTATGACGGCGTCGTCGCGCTGTTCCAGCCAGCCGAGCGCCTCGCGGTGCTCGACAGCCGGCCGGGTTGGGCGGACGTCGTGCGCGGATCGCTCGAATCGTTCGACATTCCCGGAACGCACGGCACGATGGCCGAGCCGCCCAACGTCGCGACCTTCGCCCAGCGGCTGAACGAAGCGCTCGACCGGGCGTGCCGGCCGGGCCGCCGTCTGAGGCCCTGATCATGGAAATGGCCGCGATCGACCGAGCGGCGCCGGGCATCGCGACTCTGACATTGCTCGACCTCGATCTGCCGCGCGCGGAGTTCGACGAATATGGGTGCTGGCTCGATGCGGACGAGTGTCGGCGGGCCGCGTCGTTCCGTCGCCCGATCGATCGCGACCGCTTCGTCGCGCGGCGCGGACTGATGCGCGCGCATCTCGGTCAGGAATTGGGCATCGCACCGCAGATGGTACGCATCGCCACCGACGAGCATGGCAAACCGTTTCTGCGCGACTACCCCGACCTGGCGTTCAACCTGTCGCACTCGAACGGCCTGGCGCTGCTGGCGACGAAGCGCGGCGGGGCGATCGGCTGCGACATCGAATGGCGTAACCCCGAGCTTGCCTGCCCGCGCGTCGCCGAGCGGCTGTTCGCGCCCGAAGAATATGAAGCGCTGGCCGCACTGCCGTCCGAGCAATGGATCGCCGGCTTCTACAATTGCTGGACGCGCAAGGAAGCGTACGTGAAGGCGCTCGGCCTCGGCCTGTCCTATCCGCTCCATGCTTTCACTGTGTCGGTAGAACCGGGCCAGCCCACATGCTTCACCAGCGACGAGCCGGGCTGGACCCTGGCCTCGTTCGAGCCCGCGCCTGGCTATCAGGCGGCACTGGTGACCTGGGCGGGACCCTCGCCCGCGCGATAATAAGGCTTACCGCGCACCATCGAGATCGCCTCGAGCACAATGTCCCTCGAGAACAGCCACAGCCAGCCGAGATAGACGACGCCTCCCGCCGCGACCAGGATCGCGAGCCGGAGCTGCACCGCCATGACGGGCAAGAGGTGGTCGATCCCCACGACCAGCGCGCCCATCGCGATCGCCGGCGTCACGGTCGGCGCGATCGCCTTGGCCAGCGCCATCGCCGACAGGCCAAGCACCGGCAGCACGCGCCAGGCAGTGATCGCGAGATAGAGGATATAGGCAAAGAACCAGGAGGCGGCGAGCCCCGTCACGCCCCAGCGCAGCCCGACCACGAACGCCAAGGGCAACAGCACCGCGCCGATCATGCCGGTATGGACGTTGATCCCCGGCCGCCCCATCGCGCTGCACGCCGGGCTGAACAGCACCTGGAGCGTCATTGCCGGCATCGCCACCGCGAGTAAGCGGACGAGCGGCGCGGCCTCGACCCATTTGGGCCCGAGCACGGTCGCCACCAGCGGCCCGGCGGTCACTGCCAGCCCGATATAAAAGGGCATCGCGACCAGCATCACCATCCGCGACGAGCGCGCGAAGCCTTGGGCGACGGCATCGCGATCGTCCTGCATCCGGGCATAGATCGAAAAGGCGACGTCGTTGATCGCCGGCACGAACTTGGAGACCAGGATCTGCGTCAGGAACAGCCCGGTGGTATAGAGCCCGAGCGTTGCGGGATTGAGCACCCGGCCGGCGATGAACACGTCGGCCTGGCTCTGCAGCACCCAGAAGAATTGCCCCGCCGCCATCAGCCCGCCAAACTTGGCGAGCTCACCCGCGCCGCGGAAATCGAACAGCGGGCGGTAATGATGCCCCGATACCTTGGTCATGCCGATCGCACGCGTCACGTACAGCACTGCCGGCGCCAGGATCAGCGTCCACACGCCAAGGCCAGCATAAGCGCCGGCCAGCGCCGCCACCGCACCCGTAATCGACGACAGGAAATAGACCTTGGCCTGTTGCTTGAAGTCGATCGCGCGCGCCAGCAACGCATAAGGGAAGGCCACGAACGGCGTCGTGGCATAGATGAACGCCTGTACCCTGAGCAGGTCGGCGACGATCGGCTGGTGGAAATAGGCCGCGACCAAGGGCGCGATCAGGAACTGCACCGCGCCCAGCCCGAAATTGAGCACGATCAGCATGCCGTAAAGCTGACGGATCGTCCGCTCGTCGGCGTCGGGCTTCTGGATCAACCCGCTCGCCAGCCCCGCGCCGTTGAGCATGTTGAGCACCGCCAGCACGACCTGTGTCATCGCGAACAGGCCGTAATCGTGCGGATCGAGGATGCGGATGACCAGGAAGGTCGCGCCCCAGGTGATGATCTGCCCGACGATCTGCGCGCCCGAGCGCCAGATCACCGCCGATCGCGCCTGCGCGAACAACGAGGGCGACGGCGATTCCTCTTCCGGCTTGGACACGGGCGGATGCAGCATCGCCGCTTCATGCACCCGACACGATTAAGTGCGCGTAAACCGCGTCGTCACGCCCGCCGCTTCAGGCTCCCGCAGCGACGGCCGCCGTCTATAGCACGCTGTTATTTCGGGGCGATCGAGATGGTCAACACGTCCGAATAGACGCCAGCGCGCTTCCCGGAAGCGCCATTGATCACGAAGTGGAGCGGCAACACGTCGGAGGCCGGATTGCTTCCGCCCGATTCGTACTGGCCACGCCCACCGAGCGCGATCGTCTTGTTCCCCACGGTGATCTGGTAGGGGATGCTCCATTGCGTGTCGGAGAGCCGGAGCAGCCCCGAATTCTTCGAAGCAAATTCAAGGCGATAGGCACGCGTGCTCGACGCCCTGACCTGGAGCGACACGCCGGAGACGCCGTCCTGCAATTCGCCGAGATCCACCACAGCCTGGCTTCCATTGCGCTGATACTGACCGGAAAGCCCGAGCACCGCGGAGGGCAGCACATTCACCCCGACGATCATCGCGCGCGATGCCAGCGACTCGCCGGTCCCACGCTGTTCGGCGACCAGCGACAGCCGCTGTCTGTATAGCCCATCGGCAGTAAGACCATCTTCGTTCGCGGCGAATTGATAGCGCACGACTTGTTGGCTGTTCGGTGGCAGCACGATGGGCCGTCGCGCCGAACTGGCGATCGTCCGGCCGGACAGCGGAGTGGCGTTGACGTTGGTGAACGTGTCGAGCAGCGTGTAGGCGACGCGCCCGTTATAGGACAAGTTAGTCAGTCCGAACGGTTCCTGGTCGGTCACGAAGATGGTGTCGAACGTGCACGCAGCACCCCCGTCGTTGCGAAAGATAACGTCGAACGTGGCAAGCGGATCGCTGTTCCCGAACGGATCGTATCCCTGGATGATCCAGTCGGCGCTGGTGCTATCGATATGGAGCTGACAATTGGCCGCCCGCATGCCGGACTGCGCCGACGCGGCCCCCGGCAGCAGCAAAACCATTGCCGCGATCGAACTCGATAAAGCCAGTTTCATCTTATCCCTCACTTCACCGGTTTGAGCATGATCGTCTTGAGGTCGACCAGTCCGGTCGTATCGGTCGGCACGCTGAATTTGAACATTGCAGCGCCGTTCCCGAGTTCGACGCGATAGGATACCGCAGGGCGCAGGTTCTGGATCGCGAACCTGCCCACCGAGTTGGTGAAAAACGGCAACGGCTCCTTGTCCTTGCCGTCGTCGGCGATCACCCGTCCGCCGATCAGCGCCACCGGTTGGCCGTTCGGCAGCAGCAGGGTACCCATCGCGCTCGCAAAGGCGTCGGTGCCGACGCGCAGCTTGTAGCCGCTATGATAAGGCGGATTCACCCGCACCGATCCGGGCCCGATGTCGTAGCCCGGCGGTACGTCCTGGATGTCGTACTGAATCGGCTGGTTGACATAGCTCGTCAGATAGCCGTTCACGGCAGCCCCGAACGTGCCGCTCTTGCTCATGTAATCGCTCTGCGCGAGCGATTGGCCGGCCACCACGCTGCGGCCGCCCAGATTGCGATGCGGATAGAGCAACGCGAAGCTGTCGTTGATCCGCCGCCCAACACCAACCACACCGTCTGCGAACGCGATGGACGTTCCGACGCGGAGCGAGGTCACGTTGACCGCTCCGAACTGCCCGAAGCTGGGGCCATAGCTGGCTTGCGACAACGTGGCATCGAAGCGGTTAGCGGTATAGTCGGCGAAGCCTTGGGCGGTGATCGCGCCATTGTCGCGGTTCGCCACCGCGCCGTAGCCGAGGCTGCCAATCTGGTTGGACGAATTGTGGATGTACGACAGCGCCTGGCTATCCGTGCTACTCTCGTACCGCGCCTCGGCCCGATCGCGATAGGAGGGCTGGAAGACGATCGAGATCGACGCACCCAGCCCACGCCCGCGACCGAACGAACTGTCGAGCTTGGTATAGTCGACTCCGGCGCGGATGCTGAGCTTGCTGGTGATGTAATAGTTGCCGGATACGCCCAGCCGATAGCTGTCGCGATGATCGCGATTGCCGAGATAGCTGCCGACCGCCAGTAATGAAAAACGCTGCGAAAACTGGTGCGTATATTGCGCGCTCAGGTTGAAGCTGTTGACGTTATCCGGAACCGGCATCGATAGCACCGCAAACCGACGCGAGACATAGTCGACGCGCACGCTGGCGGAATCCACCAGCCCGCCGCGATCGATCAGCAGATCGTACCCAACCCCGAGGGAGAAGCCCTGACCAACGCGGCGAGCGTTGCTGACGCCGCCGTCGAACAACAGGCGCGATCCGCCCCGCAGCACGAACTGGGTTTGGCCGGTCAGCGTCTGGATATCGCGATTCGCCTGCACTCCCACACCGATCGCCGGCGCGTTGACGAATGCCTTGCGATAAAAACCCGAGAAGGAGACCGGACCATTGTATTTCGGCGTACGTCCGAAATTCGTGCTCGTCGGGCCGATATACGCCGCGTATTCGAAATCGCCGGGCGCAAGGTCGATCGGGTCGAGATACTGGCTGTAGTCGATCGTCTGAAAGCCGCCGGCGTTGTTGCTGACCTGGATTTGCACGTCGTTGCTGCCGGCGAGCAGCGGCAGCGAGCTCAGATCGTACGATCCTGCATCGAGCCGCATCTCGCGATACAGGACGCCGTTGCGCAAGATGCGCACCGTGGCGTCGTTCTGGAGCAGCAGTTGGCGATTGCCCTGTAGCACCGACGACCGATAGGGATCGAACCGCTGTCGCTGCCGGCTGATGCCGATGCCGCCAATCTGCGCGTAACCCTGTTGGCCACGCACTTCCGGCGTAAGGTCGCCAAGATACAGACGGATGTAATCGCTTGGCAGGTCGTAGACGAGGCGGGCATAGTTGCGATTGAAGGTGTAGGCGCCGCTGCCGAAATTGTCCTGGCCGAACTGGCCGTCGCCTTCGAACACGAATTTCTTGATGCGGATAGCGCCGTTCAGCGCAACTTCTGGTGGCTGCGAGTGCGCGCCGTTCCAGACGTAGCCGTAATAGGCGTTGATATTGAGGAAGGCGGAAACGGACGCCGGCGAAAGGTCGATGACTTCCTGACCTGCATTCGGTGGCGCGAACAAATTCTCTATCGCGCGCTGCGACGGATCGATCGTCAGCACCACGACCGCCAGGCTGCTCGGATCGTATTCAAAGGAAATGCCGATCGCCTTCAACGCGTCCGATTCGAGGCGTTCGGCGCCCGGATCGATTGCCGTTACCCGCTGCATCGCGGGCTTGGTCAGCAATGGGGCGATCAGCTTTTCGAAGCTGCGGCGGTCGACCAGCAAGCGATCGTCATAGGTCAGTCGGATCGGCAAATCGCCAAGCGACCGATTCTTGAACATCAACGGAACCGTCAGATCGAGATCGCGGTCGTACGGATTGATGTCCGGCCGGCCGTATTTGCCGATCGGCAGGCTGGAGGTCCCGGGCTGTCCGACGATCGGCAATGTGTTGATGTCGGGTTCAGCCGGCTGGACAGGCTGAACGGGTTTGCCAGGCAACGGCACGGTGGTCTGCCCCGCAGGCGGGCTGCTTTGCGCCGGGGTCGGCGGCGGAGCTTTCGGTTGCGATTGCGGCAACGGCACCGAAACCTGGGCGCCGGCGGTCCCCGCCGCCAGACAGAACCAGGCGGTCGCAGCCAGCAGGGATGCCCGCGTCATTGAGCGAACTTTACCGTGATCGGTCCCGGGCCGAACGCTTGAGGGATCGGGAAGCGATAGATGCGAACCGCACCGCCGCCGGCGATATAGCCGCTGCCGATACCCCGCATCAGGTCTTCCTGCGTCACCGTCAGCCGGACCGGGCGACCATCGGGAGCCTTGCCGTCGATCAGCCACTTGGCAGCCGACATCATCATGTGACGCCGACCATTGTTCTTCATGGTGACCTCGAGCCCCGGGACCTTGGGCGGCGGCGGATCGCCCGCCTTGGCGGGCTCGGGCTGATAGTCGATCTGCTTGACCGACGTCACCGTTACGTCAGGCCGCGCGCCCGTGGGCGCGACGACGATCAACGCCTTCATATGATAGACGACCTGGACGTTGGCGCTCTGCGGCGCCGCACCCGGCTCAGCAGGAATCGGCAGTTGGTTGACCGACAAATAATAGGCTTGCGACGTCGGAATGTCGGGTGTGCCCACCCATTGCAGGCGAATGACCTGGCGCGCGCCCTGCGGCAGCATACCCTGCGGCGGGAAGACGAGGAAGTCGCCATCGGCCGGCGTTTCGGTCGGCACGCCATATTCGTTGAAGGTGAGTTTCGTGATGCGCGTCTCGAACGGCAATCGGCCGGCGTTGAGATTCTGCACCTCGACCCGCGCGGTCGAGCTGCTGCCGGTCGTCGTCATTTCGACGATCATCGGGGAGACCCGCATTGCATAGACGGATGCCGCCATGCCGACCGCCATCGCGACCGCCACGGCCGAGCGCACGATACCGCGCGAGAAAGAATTCAACACCGTTTCAGGCCCCCGCCCAATGATTTACGCAGCTACCTCGCGTAGCCAACCCTGTAACGCGTAAAGGTAAAGGTGAAGGGGAGGGATTAAAAATCCCCCCCCTTTCCGTTCGCATTGTCGGAATCCGACGGATCAGAGCGCCTTAAGCTCGACCGTCAGCGTGTCCGAATAGTTGCCCGCGACCAGCGCCTTCGGCGGGACCGGAGCGTTGACGACCATCGTCATGTTCGAACGCCAGGCGCCGTAATGACCAACCTTCGAAGCGTCGCCGGTACCGGCGGTCAGCGTCTGCGAGTTGGCAGCGGCAACGGCACCCTGTGCGCCGGCCGTAAAGGTCGCCGCCACCGAGTAAGGGATGGTCGCCTGGAAGTTGTTGGTGTCATAGCCGCCAGCCGCGATGTTCTTCATGCCGTCGGCGCCATTGCTCTTGGTGATCGACACGTCGTTGTTGAAGTTGCAGCCGGCGGTCGTGCTGTTTACGGTCGCAACGGCGGCCGACATCATGTTGAAGGCGCTGCCCACCGAAGTCGCCGCCTGGGTGTTCACGCCGATGGTGCCGAAGTCCAGCGTGTGGCTGGTGCTGCTGCCGCCATAATACGAGCAGTCCTTGGTCACGTTACCCGAGATCGTCCAGGTGTTCGTCACGTCGGAATTCGCCGTGTCGGCGTTGCCCGAGTTGCTGCCCGACTGATCGTAACCAACGCCACCGATCGCGGTCGCGATATTGTAGCCGAAATGACCGAGCGCACCGCTGTACGAAATGGTCGAGCCCGGGAAGATGCCCGGCGTCTGACCCGACCAGGCAATGTTGTCGGCATGCGCCACGCCAGCGGTCGAAAGGAGCGCCGCAGCCGCGGCAGTCGAAAGAAGCTTCTTCATTGGTTTCCACCCTTATCCAATGACGGCTGTTCGATACCATATCGAAACGATTCGCCGACATATCAGTCATCTACTAATAACTTGGCCACGCAACAACTTAATGCTGGATGATCTACATCAATACCGGCGCTATTTTGCAAGTACATTGACGACAAATCACACGAAGGGCCAAGACTTCGCGCCCAGCAATCCTTGATTTAATTTTACACTATCAAGTTGGCGCCACCGTTATAACGATGGTCTCACCATATGCTCCAGCGAGAAGCCCAGAGCTACTTGTCACACTGCCCAAATCCAGTCGTAGCAGCATCCCATCCTGAGCGATGCCGCCAAGGCTAGACATGGTCTGGCCGGCAACCAAGGCGCGGCCCTCGAACGCTCGCGTCAGGAGCTCCCGGTCCGGCCGGCGGACCGGCAATTCGACGTTGAGGCTGTAGGGAACCGATCCCTGATACCCGCCCTGCCCACCAGGCATCAGCAGGTTCTGGATCGCCCCGCGCTGCGCCTGGATCGACATCGTGAAGGGCACATTACAATCTAGCTGGACCCGCGTGGTCGCGCTGATCCGGGGGCGTGACAGATTACCGAGGTCAGTGCTCTGCCCCGCCGCCATGCCGCAGCGCTGCGAAATGTGGCCCGCAAGCGCAATGTCGACGCTGCGGACGTTTGATATCTCTTGAGCAGAAGACGGCACGGCGAACAGGGCGGCAATCCCAGCGCACCCCGAAATCACGGATCGAGCGAAGACGCACGCCGAGATCGGAATTGCCCCGACAATTGCCTTCTCTAAATCGGACCGCGGAGCGAAGACCGCGGCAACCCGTGCCGCGAAGCGCGGCGTCTTGGCTTTCATTACCCCCACCCGACTCAAATCCTTAACGTTCGATATACCAAATACATCAATCGGCTAGGAGTCGAGTCTAACGAATGGTTAACTTTGTCCCATTATTGGTGCTGCGTGATCAGTGATTACTAAAACTCGGCAGCTAAAGGATTTTCCGTCCGGAAATGCCTTAACCACTCATTGATCTACATTAAGGATACTCAATTTGATCATACCCGTTTTGGCATATTAGCGCTTTTGCCAATCCTTAACCGCCCGAACGTACACTGCCCCTCGAGTTTTTCAGGCGGTTTTCAGGAAGGCGGCGAATCATGGTCGGCAGGATCGGGAAAATGACGACGGGGTTGTTGCTCGTCGCCGCGGGCACCTCGGCCGCGCACAGCGAGTCCTTCGGGATCAATCTCGTTCTGCGGGTGCCGGTAATGTGCACTGTCAAGGCGGGAGCGGCCGCTGCCGGCGTCCCGACCGGGCCGGCCGCGCCGGGTTCATTCGAACTCGGTGCGATCCGCGAATATTGCAACGCGCCGCATGGCTATGACCTGGTGGTCCATTACACGCCGGGCTCGCTCAAGGGCATGACGCTGATCGCAGGCGACGAACGCGTCGCGCTCGATGGGTCCGGCACGGCAGTGGTCGGCCGGTCGCCTGGCCCTGCGATCAAATATCGCAATCTCCAGGCAATCCCGGGCCCGCAAGGCTTCGACGCCGATCATCTCGACTTCGAGACCGTCGCGGCACCCTTCTGATCGGCTCTGGCGCGCGCGACGCGCCGTCCGCGACGGAAGTATTAGCGCCTGCGCTGGGGCCCCGATGAAACGCGCCGACTTGATCCTTATCTGTGCCGTGACCACACAGGAAAAGGATGGCGCATGCCCCGGCCGATCAAGATCGATTTCGTTTCCGACATTGCCTGCCCGTGGTGCGCCGTCGGCCTCAACGGGTTGGAGGAAGCGCTGGCACGCACCGGCGACCTGATCGACGCACACATCACGTTCCAGCCGTTCGAGCTCAACCCCGACATGCCGCCCGAAGGCGAGGATGCGGTCGAGCATATCACGCGCAAATACGGCATCGGCCCGGAGCAAGCGGCCGCCAATCGCGAGACGATCCGCGACCGCGCCGCCGCGGTCGGGTTCGACATGGCGATGCTGGGCGAGCGGCGGCTGCACAATACGTTCGACGCGCACCGGCTGCTCCATTGGGCGGAGCTCGAAGGGCGTCAGGTCGCGCTCAAGCACGCCTTGCTCGCGGCCAACTTCACCCAGGGACTGGACGTGTCCGACCACGACATCCTGGTCTCCATCGCCGAACAGGCCGGGCTCGATGGCACCGCGGCGCGCGACATCCTGTCCTCGGGTCGCTATGCGCAGGAAGTCCGCGACGCCGAACGCCTGTGGCAGTCGCACGGTATCAACTCGGTGCCGGCGATCGTCATCGATGGTCGCTATCTGATCTCGGGCGGGCAGCCGCCGGAAGCGTTCGAACGCGCGCTGCGCCAGATTGTCGCCGAGCCCGCCTGAAACCGGGCGACAAGATTCCGCTTTTGTCGGCCGCCATAGTCTGACAACACACCGCGCGAACGATCATCGAGCGGGGAATTTTCGTCATGGCGATCAAGCGGGTTGCTGGGCTGTTATTGCTGGGCATGTCGGGACTGGCATTGGCGCAGACCTCCGCACCCAAACCCAAATACGGGCCGTGGGGCGTTGATTACAGCTCGATGGACAAGGCGACCAAGCCGGGCGACGACTTCTTCCGTTATGCCGAAGGCAGCTGGCTGAAGACCGCGCCGATCGCGCCGGACAAGGCGCGCGCCGGCTATAATTACGACATGCCCGACGAAAGCGAGGCGGAAGTCCGCAAGCTGGTCGAGGAAGCCGGTCCCGCGCCGGCCGATCCCAAGATGCGGCGGATCACCGACTTTTACGGCGCCTGGATGGACCAGGCCGGGATCGAGGCGCGCGGCACTGCCCCGCTCAAGCCCTGGCTCGGACGGATCGCCGCGATCAAGACTACCAACCAGCTCGTCGCGCTGATGGCCGAGCCCGGCTTTGCCTCGCCGATCAATATCGGCGTCAGCCCCAATTCCAAGGATCCGACCCATTATACGGTCGATACCGGCCAGGCCCGGCTCGGCCTGCCGACGCGTGACTATTACCTGCTGCCCGACGCCAAATATGTCGCGTACCGCAAGGCCTATCGCGACTATATCATCCACATCCAGGAGCTGGCCGGCATCCCCGACGCTGCGGCGAAGGCCGATGCGATCATCGCGCTCGAAACCAAGCTGGCACAGGATCAATGGACGCCCGAGGCGCGGCGCGATCCGGTCAAGACCTATAACCCGATGGACCGCGCGGCTCTGACCAAGCTCGCGCCGCAATTCGACTGGACTCCCGTCCTCGCCAGGATCGGCCTGGGCAAGATGCCGATCGTGGTCGTCGCCGAACCCAGCGCGGTGACTGCGGCGGGCAAGGCGATCGCGGCGACGCCGCTCGCCACCTGGAAGGACTGGATGACCTTCCGCTTCATCAGCGACCATGCGCAATATCTGCCCAAGGCGTTCGACGATACGCGGTTCGGATTCTACAGCCGGACGATGCAGGACGTGCAGGCCCAGGCCGAGCGCTGGAAGCGCGGCGTGCGGCTACTCAACGACTATCTCGGCGAGGCGGTCGGCCAACTCTACGCCCAGCATCACTGGACCGCCGATACCGACAAGCAGATGACCGAACTGATCGGCGACTTGCGCGCGGCCTATAAGGAGAAGATCGACAACGCCGCCTGGATGGACGAGCCGACCCGCAAGGAAGCGCTCGCCAAACTCGCCTCGTTCGATCCGCGGATCGGGCATCCGGCCAAATATATCGATTATTCGTCGATGACGGTGTCGCGCACCGATCCGCTCGGCAACGCGATCGCCGCCGAGGACTTCCAGTGGAAACTGGAATTGTCGCGGTTACCCAAGCCGGTCGACCGCGGGCTGTGGGACATGAACGTCCAGGAAGTGAACGCCTATTACAATCCGCTGATGAACCAGGTGACCTTCCCGGCGGCGATCCTGCAGCCGCCTTTCTTCGACCCCGCCGCCGATCCGGCGGTCAATTACGGCGAGACGGGTGCTACGATCGGCCACGAAATGGGCCATGGTTTCGATGACGAAGGCCGCCAATTCGACGCCCAGGGCAAGCTGCGCGACTGGTGGACCAAGGAATCGGCCGACCGCTACACCGCGCACGCGCAGAAGCTGGTCGCGCAGTTCAACGGCTACGAGCCGATCCCCGGCGTACACATCAAGGGCGAGCTGACCCTAGGCGAGAATCTCGGCGATCTCGGTGGGCTCGAAGCCGCCTATGCCGCTTATCGCCGCTACGTATCGCGTCATGGCGAGCCGCCGGTGATCGACGGCTATACTGGCGACCAGCGTTTCTTCATCGCTTATGCGCAGAGCTGGCAAGGCAAGGCCCGCGAAGGCGCGTTGCGCGCGCAGCTCCTGTCCAATCCGCACAGCCCGGAGGAATATCGCGTCAACGGTATCGTCCGGAACATGGACGCCTGGTACGCCGCGTTCGGGGTCAAGCCCGGCGACAAACTGTACCTGGCACCCGAGGATCGCGTCCACGTCTGGTGAAGTATTT
>NZ_BCYX01000031.1 GCF_001598415.1 Sphingomonas mali NBRC 15500 | reverse complement strand
CCCCGCGACAAACTAGGAACAAGCCGGCCGGTAGTGAATGGCGGGGGCCCCTCCACCATTCGCTGCGCGAATGGTCCCCCTCCCCGTCCCGGGGAGGATTTAGACAGTCGCCAGCGCGCGATACTTGGCCCTGAGCCCAACCTTGTCGATCTTCTCGGTACCAAGCCGGGGCAGCGGATCGGCGGCGATCCAGATCCGCGTCGGCACCTTGAACGCCGCGATATGCTCGCACAAAAAGTCCTGCAGCGCGTGCTCGTCGACCATCTGGCCCTCATGGAAATGGACCACCGCGCCGGGCACTTCGCCGAACTTCTCGTCGGGCAAGCCGAATACCGCCGCTTCGGCGATCAGCGGGTGCCGATAGATCGCCGCCTCGACTTCCTGGCAGCTGATATTCTCGCCGCCGCGGATGATGATGTCCTTCTTGCGGTCGACGATGAACAGATAGCCGTCCTCGTCGAGATAGCCGATGTCGCCGGTCAGGAAATAGCCATCGGGACTGAACGCCGCAGCGGTTGCATCGGGCCGTTGCCAATATTCGCGGAAATTGCAGATCGAGCGGATCGCCACCTCGCCGCGCTCGCCCGCGGGTAGCGCCTTGCCGGCATTGTCGAGAATCGCGAGATCGACCAAAGGCGCCGAGGCGCGGCCGGTCGAATTGGGCTTGGCGAGATAGTTTTCGCGCCAATTGCCGCAGCCGACGCCATTGGTCTCGGTCAGGCCATAGCCGATCAGCGGCGCCGCGCCGCCCATTTCTTCGTTGATGCGACGGACATGATCGACCGGACGCGGCGCCCCGCCAGCGGCAAAATCGGTCACCGTCGACAGATCGTATTTGGCGCGATTGGGATGGGTCAGGATCTCGAAGCTCATCAGCGGGACGCCGACGAAATAGCTGATCTTCTCGCGCTCGATCAGGCGCATCGCGTCCTCGGCATCCCATTTGGGCATCAGCACCAATTTGCGGCCCATCGCGAAGCTCTGCAGCATTACCGGTACTTCGGCGGTGACATGGAACAGCGGCACGTTGAGCAGCGTCGACGGCTGACCCTGCGGCGGGTTGCCGTCCTCGGTCGCGAAACCCAGCATCATCAATGCCTGAGCGAGGTAATTGAGCGTCGCCTGGAGCACGGCGCGATGATCGCTGAGCGCCCCCTTGGATTGGCCGGTCGACCCGCTGGTGAACAGGATCGTGGCGAGATCGTCGGGACCAAGTTCGGGCAACGCCGTCCCCACGTCACTCGACAATTCGGCGAGTGCCTCGGACAGCGGCTTGAAATCGTCGATCACCACGACGCGCGCGGTCAGCCCGGCAATCTCCGCCAGCCTCTTGCCGCGCGGCGGGTCGGCGAACACGATCGCGCATTCGACCTCGGCCAGCGCATCGGCGAACTCCTCCGACTGCCACCAGCCGTTGAGCAGCACGGCGATCCCGCCCGCCATCAGCACGCCCATGTAGAGCGCGATCCATGACGGCGAATTGCGCATGGCGATGCCGACCCGGTCGCCGCGCTTTATCCCCTGCGCCACCAGCGACCGCGCGACGCCACCAGCTTGCTCATAGACCTGCCCGAAGGTCAGCCGCTCCTCGCCTGCGACCAGAAAGGTCACATCGGCATGCTGGCCGCAGAAATGCGCGAAATAATGCGCCAGACTGGGGGGCGCCGCGGCGATCGCCGGATAGGTCCGACCGCGCACCTCGATCTCGGTCACTGCCATGGGCGCGCCGGGACCGGTCAGCTTTTCGATTCCGCCGTCCATCCGTAGATCGAGCGCACTCGGCATCGGCATTCTCTCCGCTTGGTCTTTGTCGACTTGAGACCCTTACCCCCTTATGGGAGCGACAAAGCCCGGGGAAAAGCCTTGATCCTGCATGCACTGACCGCGATCGATTTCAACGACCTGCACCTCAACCCGGTGCTGCTGCACATCCATTTGTTCGGCCGCGATTTATTCGACATCAAATGGTATTCGATCGCCTACATCGCTGGCATCGTCGTCGGCTGGATGTACCTGATGCGCTTGCTGCGCGCGCCCGGTGCGCCGATGGCCAAGCGCCACGTCGAGGACCTGGTGTTCTACGCGACTCTCGGCATCATCCTGGGCGGGCGGATCGGCTATGTGCTGTTCTACGATCCCAAGCTGTTCACCAGTTTCGGCTTCTTCAAATTGTGGGAAGGCGGCATGTCGTTCCACGGCGGCGTGCTCGGCACATCGCTGGGGATCTTCTTGTTCGCGCGGCGCAGCCAGCTGAGTTGGCTGCGCATCCACGACTACGTCGCCTGCTGCGCGCCGTTCGGACTGTTCTTCGGTCGTCTCGCCAATTTCGTGAACGGCGAATTGTGGGGCAGGCCCGCCGATCCCAACCTGCCCTGGGCGATGATCTTCCCCAATGCCGGGATGATGCCGCGCCACCCGAGCCAGTTGTACGAGGCGCTGCTCGAAGGCATCGTGCTGTTCGCATTGCTCGCTTACGCTTTCTGGCGGACCAAGGCGCGGTACGAGCCGGGCAAGCTCGTCGGCCTGTTCCTGACCGGTTACGGCCTCGCGCGCTTCACGGTCGAATTCTTCCGCGAGCCCGATGCGCAATTCCAGGGCACGATCTTCGACAATGGCTATCTGCATATGGGCCAGTGGCTGTGCGTGCCGATGATCCTGGGCGGGATCTACCTGATGTGGACGGCCAAGGGCCGGCGCGACCGCGTCACCCCGATCGCCGGGGACGAAAGCGTCGCCTGAGATGGACGGGTCGCTGCCCGATCGGCTGTCGCGCGCCATCACGATGGCGGGGCCGATCCCGCTGTCGCAATATATGGCAGCGGCCAATGCCGAATATTATGCGACCCGCGACCCATTGGGATCGGCAGGCGATTTCACCACCGCGCCCGAGGTCAGCCAGATGTTCGGCGAGCTGATCGGGCTGTGGGCCGCCGATCTGTGGCAGCGCGCGGGCGAGCCCGATGTCTATTGGGTCGAACTCGGTCCAGGGCGCGGCACGCTGACCGCCGACGCGATGCGCGCGATGAGCCGGGTCGGCCTCGATCCGCCGGTCCATTTCGTCGAGACCAGCCCGATACTGCGTGCCCGGCAGCGCGCCGCGGTCCCTTACGCCACCTGGCACGACGATATCGCGCAACTGCCCGACGACCGGCCGATCATCGCGGTCGCCAACGAATTTTTTGACGCGCTGCCGATCCGACAACTGGTCAAGGCGGCCGATGCCTGGCGCGAGCGGCTGGTCGCCTGTCAGGATCTGCTATTCCTGCCGATCGCGGGCAAGGACGTGCCCGCCAGCGTGATCCCCGAGACTCTGCGCGACGCTCCGGTCGGATCGGTGATCGAAACCTCGCCGGCGTCGGTGGCGATCGGCCGCGCGCTGGCCCAGCGCCTGATGGCCCTTGGCGGCGCCGCGTTGGTGGTCGATTACGGCTATGACGGCCCGGCGATCGGCGACACGTTGCAGGCCGTGAGCGGGCACCAATTCGCCAATCCGTTCGAGGAACCGGGCAGCCGCGACCTGACCGCGCATGTCGATTTCGCCACTTTGGCCGCGGCCGCCGGCGTCGAGGGCGTGCGGGTCGACGGCCCGGTCGGACAAGGCGCGTTTCTGACCGCACTGGGGATCGATCCGCGCGCCGAGGCGCTGGCGCGTTCGACGCCAGAGAAGGCCGAGGCGATCGCCGCCGATCGCGCGCGGCTGGTCGAGGACGACCAGATGGGGACGTTGTTCAGGGCGATGGCCTGGACCGCGCGCGACTGGCCAATTCCGGCAGGATTCCTATGATCGTCTATCGCGATGCAACCCCCGCCGATGGCGCCGCGCTCGACTCCATGGCGCAGGCGATCTGGATCGAGACGTTCGCGCACGGCGTCTCTGCCGAGGATGCGGCCACTTATCTCGCCCAGGCCTATGGCCCTAACGGCAAGTTGCTCGCCGACTTGTCGAGCGGTGCCGCGCGCTTTCACCTAGCGCTCGCCGATGGCCGGGTGGTCGGCTATGCCAAGGTCAACCCGCCCTGGCTGCCCGATGCCGAGCCCGGTGCGCTGCAATTGAGCCAGATCTATGTCAGCAGCGACCAGCACGGCGCGGGCGTCGGCAAGGCGTTGCTCGACTGGGCAATCGCCACCGCGCGGGCGGAAGACGCGACGGCTCTATTGTTGACCGTGTGGGAGGAGAACCACCGCGCGGCGGCCTTCTATCGCAAGCACGGCTTCGAGCATGTCGGCGACTATGCCTTCGCGGTCGGCACGCAGGTCGACACCGATCACATCATGCGGCTGGCGCTGTGAGCGCGGCGGTCGCCTATCGCGACGCGACGCCCGCCGACGGACCGGAACTCGCGGCGATGGCGCGGCGCAGCTTCACCGACACGTTCGGGACGCTCTATCGTCAGGAAGATCTGGCGCAGTTCCTCGACGCCGCGTTCGGATCGGCCGGATTGCCCGCCGACCTGACCGACCCGGCCTATCGCGTCCGCGTGGCGACCGACAACGACACGATCGTCGGCTATTGCAAGATCGGCCCGGTCACCTTTCCCGGCGACTGGCCCGATAGCGCGATCGAGCTGCACCAGCTCTATATCCTGGGCGAACATCACGGCGCGGGACTTGCCCCGGTGCTGATGGATTGGGCACTCGATCAGGCACGATCGCGCGGCGCCACCGAGATGATCCTGTCGGTCTTCGTCGACAACCATCGCGCCCGCCGGTTCTACGAACGCTATGGATTCGTGGAGATCGGCAAATACACGTTCATGGTCGGCGACCATCAGGACGACGACCGCCTGATGAGGCTGACGCTATGACCGTCGAGGTCAATCGCGCACGGGCGCTCGAGGGTGTCGAACACGGATTTCTCGGACGGCGCGGTGGCGTCTCGACCGGGATTACCGAGGGGCTCGACCTGGGCCGGCGCGGGCAGGTCGAGATCGGCCCCGAGCTCGCCGAGAATCGCCGGCGTGCGATTGCGGCGGTCCTGCCGGGCGCCGAACTCATTTCGCTCTACCAGATTCATTCGGCGGACTGTGTGACGCTGTCTGTGCCCTGGGACGACCGCGAACGGCCGCATGCCGATGCCATGGTGACCGATCGCCCCGGCCTGGCGCTCGGCATCCTGACCGCGGATTGCGCGCCCGTCCTGTTGGCCGACCGTGAGGCCGGGATAGTCGGCGCGGCGCATGCGGGGTGGAAGGGCGCGCTCGGCGGCGTCACCGACGCGACCGTCGCGGCGATGGAAAAACTCGGCGCCGATCGCGATCGCATCGCCGCCGCGATCGGCCCGTGCATCGCCCGGGCGAGCTACGAGGTCGACGCGGCGTTCGAGCGCCGATTCGAAGAGCAGGACCCGGAGAACGAGCGCTTCTTCGCCGCCGGACGCGAGGGCCATGCGCAATTCGACCTGGAAGGCTATGTTGCGCATCGCCTTGCCGCTGCCGGGGTGCGGACCATCGAAATGATGGGGCTCGACACTTATGCCGACACGGATCGTTTCTACAGCTTCCGCCGCGCGACGCACCATGGTGAGCCCGATTATGGCCGACAGATTTCGATCATCGGACTGCGATCGGCAGGATGAACTAGTTTCTTCTGAAACCACACGGCGCTACAGCGTCGGCCAAAGGAGTAGATGATGCCCAAGACGCCGACCGAGACTGAAGCCGATTTGACCGGGGTTGAAGCCCTGGCCCCCAAGAAGACCGAGCCGGCATCGATCGGCGGGCGCAAGCTCAAGCCGTCGACGCTGATGATGGGGCACGGTTACGATCCGATGCTGTCGGAAGGAGCGCTCAAGCCGCCGATCTTCCTGACCTCGACCTTCGTCTTCCCCAACGCCGCCGCCGGCAAGCGCCATTTCGAGGGCGTCACCGGCAAGCGTCCGGGCGGCGCCGAGGGGCTGGTCTATTCGCGGTTCAACGGCCCGAACCAGGAGATTCTCGAGGACCGGCTGGGCATCTGGGAAGGCGCCGAGGACGCGCTGGCCTTTTCGTCGGGCATGTCGGCGATCGCCACTTTGTTCCTGGCGATGGTGAAGCCGGGCGACACGATCGTCCATTCGGGCCCGCTCTACGCCGCGACCGAGACGTTGATCGCCCGCATCCTTGGGCGGTTCGGCGTCCATTGGCTCGATTTCCCGGCGGGCGCGACGCGCGCCGAGATCGACGCGGTGCTGTCGAAGGCCGCGTCGGGCAACGTCGCATTGATCTATCTCGAGAGCCCGGCCAACCCGACCAACGCTTTGGTCGACGTCCAGGCGGTCGCGGCCAGCCGCGACGCGATCTTCACCGGCGCCAACAAGCCGCCGATCGCGATCGACAACACCTTCCTGGGACCGCTGTGGCACAAGCCGCTTGAGCACGGCGCCGATATCGTCGTCTATTCGCTGACCAAATATGCCGGCGGCCATTCGGATCTGGTGGCGGGCGGCGTGCTGGGATCGAAGGAGCATATCAACACCATCCGGCTGATGCGCAACACGATCGGCACGATCTGCGATCCCAACACCGCGTGGATGCTGCTGCGCAGCCTGGAGACGCTCGAATTGCGTATGAGCCGTGCCGGCGAAAACGCCGCCAAGGTCTGCGAATTCCTGCGCAATCATCCCAAGGTCGAGCGCGTCGGCTATCTCGGCTTCCTGAAGGACGGCAAAGACAAGCGCCAGGCCGATATCTACGAGCGGCATTGTTCGGGGGCCGGATCGACCTTCTCGCTCTACCTCAAGGGCGGCGAGAAAGAGGCTTTCGCGTTCCTCGACGCACTCAAGATCGCCAAGCTGGCGGTCAGCCTGGGCGGCACCGAGACGCTCGCCTCGCACCCGGCCGCGATGACGCACCTGTCGGTGCCCGACGCGCGCAAGCAGGCGCTGGGGATTACCGACAACCTCGTGCGCATCTCGATCGGCGTCGAGGACGCGGACGATCTGATCGCCGATTTCGAGGCCGCGCTGGAGACGGTGTGAGCGACCGGCCGGACAGCGTCGCGCGCCCTTGCGAAGGCGAGGAACGGTCGATCGTCCGCGACGGACGGCGGATCGGCTATTGGGTACGCGGCGCCGGACCGGCGGTGGTATTGCTCGCGAGTCTCGGCCGCGAGGCAAGCGACTTCAACGAGCTGACCGCCGCGATCGCGATCAGCCACCGGACGATCGCGATCGATCCGCCGGGCGTCGGGCTCAGCGAGATATCGCCAGCGCCAGTCACGCTGTTCGATCTCGCGGACGACGTGCGGGCGGTGATCGTCGCCGAGGACGCCGCCCCGGCAACGCTGATCGGCCACGCCTTCGGCAACCGGTTGGCGCGGGCTACCGCGGCCCGGCACCCCGACGTCGCCGAACGGCTGGTGCTGATCGCCGCCGGAGGCAAGCGCCCGATTCCGGGGCCAGCGCACGAGGCCTTGCTCGCATGCTTCGACCCGGATCAGCCGGCCGAGAGGCATCTCGGACACCTGACCTACGCCTTCTTCGCCGACGGCAATCCGGTTCCCGACCATTGGCGCCGCGGCTGGCATCCGGCCACCGCAATGCTCCAGGGTGCCGCAGTCCGCGCGACCCCGGTCGAATCATGGTGGGATGGCGGCGAGCGTCCGATGCTGGTGCTGCAGGGCCAGGCGGATCGGATCGCCCCGCGCGGCGATTCGGCCGACCTGCTCGCCGCTGACTTCCCCCACCGCGTCACTGTCGCCCTGATCGAACGCGCAGGTCATGCCTTGCTCCCCGAGCAACCCGCCGCGATCGCTCATGCAATCGCGCACGTCCTGCCCACCGCGTTGTGACGGTCGATCCCGGAACGATCAGCCCGGCCGCCTTGCTCGGCACGTTCGAGACGCCTTTGTGGCTGCCGCAATATACAGGCGGAACTTGGGGACAATGGGTATTGAGCGTCATCCTGCTTCCCGCCAGCCGCGGCTATTGGGGTATCCCATACGCGACGCTCGGCAGCGCAGTGCTCACCGGGCCGGTCCATGACGGCGACACGACCTGGATGTCGATCGTACCGATGGAGGTCGAAAGCCAGGAAATCGGCATTGCCGCGGCGCGCGGCCACACGGTGGTGCTGGGTCTCGGCATGGGCTGGGCGGCGGCCAATGTCGCGCTGAACCCGGCGGTCGAGCGCGTCACTATCGTCGAACGCGATCCCAACGTGATCGCGCTGATCGCCGAGCAAGGCGTATTCGATCAATTGCCGGCGGCGGCGCGCGACAAGATCACCGTAATCAACGCCGACGCCTTCGACTGGCGCCCCGATGCCCCGGTCGACAGCCTGCAAGCGGACATCTGGGCCAAGGTCGTGGAGTCCGGTAAATGGAACGATATCCACCGCCTCCAGGCCAATATCGACGCGGCGTCGGTCTATTTCTGGGGCCAGGAAATGGAGCTCTATCGTCTCGCCTGCCGGGAGGCTGGCGGGGTGCCGACCGACCTCTCCGACGCCGACGTCGAACGCCTGGCGGCGCAAACCGGCCTGCCGCTCGTGCTGTCGCGGCAAGCCGGGCTCGCCGCCCGGATCGCCGCGCGCGCGCGATGGTGGACACCCAATAAAGATGGATGGTGGGAGGCTTAGGCTTGGAGAGGAATTCGCCCCATTGTGACGTCGAACGCGATTTCGGGTCACGAACAAACCCGCTATGACTGCCCCGACTGACCTTGCAGCGGGGAGTAAGGGCATGGGGAAGCCGTTCAATTTCGTCCAGGCCGCGATCCTGAAGGCGCTGACTGAGGCGCTGTTTCACAATGTCGATATGGCGATCCCGTCGAGCCAGGTGGTCGCCAACCTCCAACGCCAGTTCGCGCTGGTGAAGGGTGGCAAGGCGACCGAGATCGGGCTCAGCCTCTATTTGCTCTGCCTCGTCATGGGCGGGCCGCTGTTCCTGATCCTCAGTCCCGCCTGGCGCGCGCGGCAGGTCGCCAAGCGGCTCGAACGCACACGCAATGACTTGATGCAGGACCTCGCCCGCGTCCGCAGCGTCGTCTATGCCGGCTATTACGGCCATTGGCAGGGCGAGACTCAGGACGACAATCGCGACAATCCGGTACTCGCGCAGATCGGTTTCACCCTGCCCGCGCACCGCGACCGCTCGGCGCCCGGCGAAGTGCCGATCACCGATTTTCCCGGCCGCGACCTGACCGACGCCGACATCCTGACCGAGGCACCCGATGAAGCCGGGGTTATCGTGATCGGATCGGGTGCCGGCGGTGCGGTCGCGGCGGCGACACTGGCAGCGCAAGGGCACGACGTGCTGGTGGTGGAAGCAGGCCCTTTCTACCCCTCATCCAAGATCAACCATCGCGAATGGGAAATGACCGCGCGGCTGTTCGTCGATGGCGGGGTGCAGACCAGCCGCGATCACGATGTCGTCGTGTTCCAGGGCCGCGTCGTCGGCGGGTCGACCGTGCTCAACAATGGCATCTGCCTGCGCGTCAACCAGTCCGGGCTGACGCATCCCGACGCGCCCGACATCTTCGCCAAATGGGCCGAGCTCGGCGCGCCGGTCGATCGCGGCCGGTTCGACGCCGCTTATCGTGCAGTGGAACAGCGTTTGTCGGTCGGTCCGATCGACGCGCGCGCCGGGCGCAATAACGGTCCGCACCTGCAACGCGGATGGGCGGCGCACGCGGCGACGACGGGCCTTCCCGGCGACCAGGCCTCCCCCACCCCCTGGTTCAGCAAGAATTACGGCCCCGACAATATCGGCGCGGCCTGCGCCTATTGCGGCTATTGCAACACCGGTTGTCCCTATGGCCGCAAGCAGGGCATGGCGCAGTCCTTCCTGCTCGACGCGCGCAAGAAGGATGCGCATATCCTGGCCGATACAACCGTCACGGCGATCCGCTGGGAAACCCCGCTCGATTGGGACAAGCGCCGCGCGACCGGAGTCGAGGTCGTGCTGGCCGACGGGCGCAAGCATTTCATCCGCGCGCGGGAAGGCGTGGTGGTCGCCGCCGGCACGATGGCGTCGAGCCGCATCCTGGCGGCGAGCGGGATCGACGGTACCGGCACCGGCATCTCTCTCAACATCGCCTGCCCGGTCGTCGCGTTGATGCCCGGCGAGCAATCGATGCGCAGCTGGGACGAGGACCAGATGGCGACCTATGTCGATCGCGGCGACTTCCTGCTCGAATCGCATTTCCAGCCGCCGATGAGCATGTCGACCCTGATGCCCGGCTGGTTCGGCGATCATGCCCAGCGGATGCGCAATTACGGCCGGATGGCGTCGGCGGGCGTGCTGATCCCGGCCGATCGCTGCGGGCAGCTGATCGATTCGGGGTTGAGTTTCAAACTGCGCGACGACGTCGAGATTCCGTTGCTCAAGCGCGCGCTATCGGCGCTGACCAAGGTTCATTTCGCGGCCGGCGCCGAAGAGGTCTATCCGGCGCTGGCACGCGGCCAGACGCTCAAGCCGGGCGACGATGTCGATGCCTTTTTCGAAAACGCGATCAGCGAGGCTGACGACGTCACCTTGTCGAGCTCGCATCCCCAGGGAGGCAACGCCCGCGGCAAGGATCGCGAACACGGCGTGGTCGACCTCGACTGCCGCGTCCATGGCACCGCCAACGTGCTCGTCACCGATGCCAGTACCTTCGCCAGCTGCATCCGGGTCAATGCGCAGCTAACGACCATGGCGATGGCGCATTACGCCACCGCAATCGCGCCATTCTGAACTTTAGCCGGCCACCGCATCGTCCAGGAGACGCAGGTCCCTGCCCTTGGTTTCACGGCCGAACCAGGCGCACAAGCCGAGCGCGAGCGCCGTCGGCACGATGATCAGTCCCGCGGTCACGCCCATCGCCGGGACCAAAGCGGTGATGCTGAGCGCCTGCGCGGCAACGCCGCCGCCCTTGGTGCACGCCGCGACCCAACCGGTGGCGCGACCACGGACGCGCAGGGGAAAGCTTTCGGCGGTATAAGGCAGCAGGATCGCGATGATGCCGTTCGATCCGACGATCAGCAACGCCACCGGCAAGACCGGGCTGCCGATCCCGGCAAGCTCGAGGCGCAGCACTCCGACCAGCCCGAGCAAGGTGACGCCGATCATTGTCACAAGCGACCATTTGGTGCTCCAGCGGCTGTACATCAGCGCCGCGACGAACACCGTCGGAAAGGCGATCAGCGCGGATTCGGCGAGCAATTTGCTCGACACCGCGACCGAATATCCTTTGGCGACCAGATCGGCGGGCAACCACAACAGCAGCCCGAAATTGATCAATCCCCAGGCGATCGCCGCGATCGACAAAGCGGCGAGCTTACCGATCAGCTTGGCCCCGGTCAGCGCGTGGCTCACCGTCCCCGCCGGAAGCGGCGGCAGCGGCGCCAGTCGCTTCGCGGTCGCGCCGAACCGCGCCATCACCGCCCGCGCTTCGGTCTCACGACCGCGCGCTAGCAGGAATTTGGCGGACTCGGGAATGAGCCCGCCCAGCAGCACCAACAGCAACCCGCTGGGCAGATTGAGCAGCCACAGAATCCGCCAGCCGAAGATCGGCTGCAGGACGGCGGAGAAGCCGCTCGCGGCGAAATAACCGCCGACCGCGCCAAGGCCGCCGACCAGCACCAGGCTCCAGCCGCGATGCTTGTTGGGCATCATTTCGGCAAGCAGGGCATAGGTCACCGGCAGCATCCCGCCCGCCGCCGCACCCATCATGAAGCACATGCCGATATTCCAGGCGAGGCTGGGCATCGCGCCGCAGATCGACGTGCCGACGAACATCACCGCCGACAACAGGATCGACGCCTTGCGACCATAAATGTCGGCGATCACGCCCCACAGCACCGATCCCGTCACGGTACCGATCAACGCGAAGAACGGCACCAGGCTGACCGTCGCTTTGGGCACGCCATATTCGCTGACCATGCCGGGGACGGTGAATCCCAAGGAGGCCGGCTTCATCACATCGATGATCAGCGCCACGACCAGCACCAGCATCAGCCGCCAATGCGCCCAACTCAGCGGCGCGTCCTCGGGCGCGGAAATCTCGATCGCCCCGCTCTCGGCGCGCTGCTTGGCGATATCGCGCGGCAACAGACCGTAAGCGGCGATGCCGACGCCGGCGATGATCAGCCCCATGCCGAGCACCATGTCCCAGCCCATCGCCATGCCGGCGAGCCGGTAATGCATCGTCCGGCCCATCAGGAACATGGGCACATGCATCAGCACGCCGATCGTCACCGCGACGCAGCCGAGCGCGAACGCCCAGAGTGCCTGGCGATCGCTGAGCGTGGTGCTGAGCCCCCCCGCTTTTGCCATTAGCCGTCGCCGACGCGTTCGATATCGGCGCCGACCGCCTGCAATTTCTCCTCGAGCCGCTCATAGCCGCGGTCGAGGTGATAGACGCGGCTGACCTCGGTCTGACCCTCGGCGACCAATCCCGCGATGATCAGGCTCATCGACGCGCGCAGATCGGTCGCCATCACCGGCGCGCCGATCAGATGGTCGACGCCGCGCACCACCGCGGTGCGCCCACGCACCTGGATGTCGGCGCCCATCCGCGCCAGCTCGGGCACGTGCATGTAGCGATTCTCGAAGATCGTCTCGGTCAACACGCTGGCGCCGTCGGCCTTGCAGAGCATCGCCATGAACTGCGCCTGCATGTCCGTGGCAAACCCGGGGAACGGCGCGGTCGACAGTGTCAGCGGCTTGAGCTTGCCGTCCGACGACACGAACAGCGAGCTACCCTTTTCCTCGACGCTGACGCCGGCATCGATCAGCGCGGCGATCGTCGCGCGCATGTCATCGGGCTTGACCCCGACCAGTTCGACCGACCCGCCGGTGATCGCCGCGGCGCAGGCATAGCTCCCCGCCTCGATGCGATCGGGCATCACGCGATAGGTGGCGCCGTGCAGGCGCTCGACACCTTCGATCTCGAGCCGCTCGGTGCCGACGCCCGAAATCGACGCGCCCATCGCGAGCAGCAGATTGCACAGATCGACGATCTCCGGCTCGCGCGCGGCATTCTCGATCACCGTGCCGCCCTTGGCGAGCACCGCGGCCATCAGCGCATTCTCGGTCGCGCCGACCGAGACGATCGGAAAGGCGACACGGCCCCCTGGCAGGCGCCCGCCGGGCGCGATCGCCTTCACATAGCCGGCGGCAAGCTCGATTTGCGCTCCCATCGACTCCAGCGCCTTCAGATGAAGGTCGATCGGGCGGTTGCCGATCGAGCAGCCGCCGGGCAGCGACACGGTCGCCTCGCCCGCGCGGGCCACGAGCGGGCCCAGCACCAGGATCGACGCGCGCATCTTACGCACGATATCGTAGGGCGCCTCGGTCGAGGTCAGCCGTCCGGCGCGCATCGTCATGACGCGGCCGAAATCGCTCGGCCGCGCGCCTTCGATCTCGGTCGATACGCCGAGCTGATTGAGCAAGTGGCCAAAGCTGTCGACATCGGCGAGCCGCGGCAGGTTGCGGAGCGTGACCGGCTCTTCGGTCAGGAGTGCGCAGGGCATCAGCGTCAGCGCCGAATTCTTGGCGCCCGAAATCGGCAGTTTGCCCGTCAGGCGATTGCCGCCGCGAATGAGGATACGGTCCATCCAAAGGCTTCTATCGCCCGCCACGCCGCAAGCAAGCGCAACAGGCCTGTAACGTTCATTGATCGACTTTAATGCACAGGTCCGCGCGCACTGCTCTGTACGCCCCCGAGGTCCGGGGGAGTGTGGTTCGACGTGTCAGGCAGTTGTTTCGCCGAAAGATTGAGCGATCTGGTTACCCTTACCCCGGCAGAACATGCAGCGCTCGAACGGCTCGAGGAGCGCGAGCGGCCGATCAGGCGAGGTGCGACGATCCAGCGGGAGAATGATCGCGCCAGCGAGATGTTCGTCGTGCGCAAGGGCGTGCTGATGTCATCGATGCTGCTCGACGACGGTAGCCGCCAGATCCTGCGCTTCCTGTTCCCGGGCGACGTGGTTGCCTTGTCTAGTCTGGTTTATCGCGAAACGCCCGAGACGCTATCCGCGCTCAGCGACGGCATCGTCGCGCCGTTCGAACGCGCCGCACTGAGCGAGACCATCAACGCGCACCCGCGACTCGCGGCGCTGCTGCTGGTCTACAGCCAGATCGAGCGCGCTGCGCTGACCGACCGGCTCGCCGCGCTCGGCCGCACCTCTGCCAAGGCGCGCGTCGCCGCGGTCCTTATCGATATGCGCAACCGCCTGCGCGCGGGCGACAAGTCGATCACCGACACGTTCACGATCGGCCTGACCCAGGAAGAGATTGGCGACGCGACCGGCCTGACCGCGGTCCATGTCAACCGCATGCTCCGCCAGATCGAGGAAGAAGGGCTGATCGCGCGCGAAAACGGGCGCGTCACCTTCACCAACGAACGCGGCCTGCTGCGCGCGGCCAATTATGTCGACCGCTACGAAGGACTCGATCTGAGCTGGCTGCCGGCCGCTCATTAAGCTCGGAGGGGGGCGTCGGGGGGAACGGGAAACCGTCCCCCCCGACGTTAAATTCCAATATTCCACGGCACATTCAAAACCGTCACCCCGGCCTTGTGCCGGGGTCCAACTCTCCTCAACGGAAGACGTCCGTTGCTGCACGTTGGATGCCGGGACAAGCCCGGCATGACGGTTACTTCAACGACACGCTGTCCAGATTGACCTTGTCCGCCGGGATCACCTCGACACTGGGATATTTCTTCCGGAGATCGTCAAGGAACAGCTTCGCGTCGCCGACCACGATGATGCTGGCATTGGTCGGATCGAGCAGCCGTTGCGCGACCCGTTGCACCGCGGCTGCGTCGACGCCTTCGACCTTGGGCGTGAATGCCTTGAGTTCGGACAAAGGCACATTCTCGACGACATAATCGCCCAGCACGCCGGCAATACCCCCGGTCGTTTCGGTTTCGCGGCCGAAATCGCCGATCAACACGGCCTTGCGCGACGCCAGTTCGGCGTCGGGGACGGGTGCGGCACCCATCCCCTTCATCGTGTCAATGATCAGGCCGACCACTTCCGGGGCCGAGGGATTCTTGGTCTGGGTATTGGCGGCAACATAGCCCGGCTGGCGCCGCGCCGCGATGCCGCTGCCCGCGCCATAGGCCAGCCCGCGCTTGATGCGGATTTCCTGGTTGAGCCGCGACGAGAAGCCGACGCCCAGAGTCGCGTTGGCGACGCTCGCCGCGTAGAAATCGGGATCGCTCCGCGCGATGCCGGGCCGCGCAACGACGACGCCCGCTTGCCCCGCATTGGGCATGTCGACGACGATGATCCGCGGCGCCGCGTTGGTCGAATCGGTCTTGGGGGTGGCGACGGGCATGGCCTTCGCTTGCCAGCTGCCGAAATTGGCCTCGGCAAGCGCCTTGGCGGCGGCGGGCGTGATGTCGCCCACCATTACCATGGTCGCGCGCGCCGGCGCCCAGGTTCGCGCATAGGCGGCCTGCACTTCGCTTCGCGTGATCGCCTTGAGCGACCTCGGCGTGCCTGTGATCGGATGACCATAAGGCCCGCCGCCCATCACCGTCCGCGCCGCGACCAGCGAGGCGAGCCGGCCCGGATTCTTGAGCTGGACCTGGACGCCATCGATCGTCTGCGCACGGTCGCGCTCGAGTTCCTCCTCGGTGAACACCGGGTTGCGCGCGACATCGGCGAGCACCGCCATCGCCGGGGTGATCTGGTCAGACTTGACCCCCAGCGTCACCGCCGCGGCGTCCCAGCCGACAGCCGAGCTGATCGAGCCACCGAGCTTCTCGACCTCATTGGCGATCTGCGTCGCCGAGCGCGTCTTGGTGCCCTTGGTCATCAGGTCGGCGGTCAAGCTGTTGAGCCCGGCGCGGTCGGCTGGATCGGCGGCGCCGCCGCCATTGGCGAGGATTTGCGTGGTGATCAGCGGCAGATCGTGCTTTTCGACCACGATCAGCTTCAGGCCGTTGGCCAACGTCATCGTCACCGGCGCGGGCAGCGCCGCGACCACCGGTTTGCCCGGCGCGGGCACGGCGACACGGTCGGCGTCGCTCGCCGGCTTGACCACGTCGACATTGCCCGGCGTCTTCAGCTCGGCGACCTCGACGGTATCGGGGACTGCGATCTTGTCGCCTTTGGGTCCGTCCTTGGGCGCCATTTCGGCGGGCATATAGTTGATCAGCGCCGAGCCATTGTCGGTCAGATATTTGCGCGCCACGCGCCGGATATCGGCGGCGGTCACCTTGCCGATCGCGGCTAGCTGCTTGTCGGCGGCGGCGGGATCGCCGTCGATGATCACCGATCGCGCGATCGTCGAGGCCTTGCCGTCGGCGGTCTCACGGCTTTCGATCGTGGCGGTGATCAGCTGGTTCTTGGCACGAGTCAGCTCGGCCGGGGTTACCAACGTATCGCGGGCGCGGGCGACTTCGGCGCGCAATGCCTTCTCGCCGTCGGCGACGCTCTTGCCGTCGGCCATCGTCGCGGTGACGACGAACGAGCCGGTGCCTTGCTTGGTGTCGAGGAAGGTATTGGCCGACTGCGCGAGTTGATCGCGATAGACCAGGTCCTGATACAGCCGCGAGCTGTCGCCGCGCGACAGGATCGCGTCGAGCAGGGTCAAGGCCGGAATGTCGGCATTGTTGTCGGATGGCACCTGATAGCTGACCAGTACCGCGGGTAGCGGCGTGTTGGGCTCATAGACCGTATAGCGGGTCGGCGTGGTGCGCGGCGGCTCGGTCACGGTCACGCGCGGGATCGGGCGGTCGGGCTTCTTGATTCCGGCAAAATATTTGTCGACCCACTGGTTCAACTGCGCCGGGTCGAAATTCCCGGCGACCACCAGCACCGCATTGTCGGGCCGGTAATAGGTCGCGTGGAAGGCGCGGACATCGTCGATCGTCGCGGCTTCGAGATTCTCCAGGCTGCCGATCCCGGGCCGCGCATAGGGATGCACGCGGTAGCTGATCTCGGGATAATAGATCGAATAGAGCTTGCCGTACGGCGTCGCCAGCGTACGCAGGCGCAGTTCCTCCTTCACCACGTCGCGCTCGGACGCATAGCTCACCGGCTCGACCACCAGGCTCGCCATGCGGTCGGCCTCGGCGAACAACAGCCGTTCGAGATGGTTGGCCGGAACCACCTCGAAATAATTGGTGTAATCGTCGTTGGTCGAGGCGTTGTTATAGCCGCCGACATCCTCGGTCAGCCGATCGAAATTCTCCGATTTCAAATTCTTCGTCGCCTTGAACATCAGATGTTCGAACATGTGCGCGAAGCCCGATTTGCCCTTGGGATCGTCCTTCGACCCGACATCGTACCAGACCTGGACCGAAACGTTGGCGGTCTTGGTATCGCGGATCGCATAGACACGCAGGCCATTGGCGAGCGTGCGGACGGTATAGGCGATCGGCTTGACGGCGGCTGCCTTGGCCGGCGCGGCCACGGCCGCTTTGGGCGCGGGTTTCTTGGCCGGCGGCGCGGCGGTGGCGGCAAGGGGAAGCAGGGCGGCGCCCATCAACAGGGCAGCACGAGTCAGACGCATTCAATTCTCCGCAAAGGAGGTGAGGATGGCGGCGATGTGTCGCGCTAAAACGGCGCGAGTCAATCGCCCGCCGAAACCCACTTCGCCTGCCGCCGTTGCCAAGGACAGGCATCGGCGATCAGGCGTCGGTCGTCATCCACGCTTCTTGTTGCGATTGGCGTAGAGCACCGCTGCCGCTATCGCCGCCGACCCGACCCCCGCGCCCAGTGCGGCCAAGCCCCATTTGCTGAGCTTCGCCGGTTCGGGCGTGCCCTCGGCACCTTTTTGGCGCTCCTTGGCGATCCGCGCGGCGGCCATGATCTCATTCTCTTCTTCGGGCTTGTCGGTCACGCTTACTCTCCTCGTCCCTGACCGTAGCGTGCCCGGAATCCGCTCGCAAATGCGTTGAGCGTTCCAGCAGCAATCGCCGCGCGCAAGTCCGCCATCAACGCCTGGTAGAACCAAATGTTGTGCTCGGTCATCAACATCGCGCCAAGAATCTCGCCGGCGCGGACGAGATGATGGAGATAGGCGCGTTCCCAAGTCGCGCAGACCGGGCAGCTGCACTCGGGATCGAGTGGCCCCTGATCCTCGCCGAACTTCGCGTTGCGGATGTTGATCGGACCCGTCCGGGTGAATGCCTGGCCGGTGCGGCCCGAGCGCGTCGGCAGCACGCAGTCGAACATGTCGACCCCGCGCTCGACCGCGCCGACGATGTCGTCGGGCTTGCCCACGCCCATCAAATAGCGCGGCTTGTCCGCCGGCAATTGCCCGGGCGCGAAATCGAGGCAGCCGAACATCGCCGCCTGCCCCTCGCCCACCGCGAGCCCGCCGATCGCATAGCCGTCGAATCCGATCTCGGTCAGCGCCGCCGCGCTTTGCCCCCGCAATTGCTCGTCGAGCGCACCCTGCTGGATGCCGAATTGCGCGGCATTGTCGGCGTGCTCGCCGCCGGAGAGGAAAGCGTCGCGCGAGCGCCGCGCCCAGCGCATCGACCGCGCCATCGCCGCCGCCTGGACCTCCGGCGTCGAGGTGGTCGGGACCAGTTCGTCGAACGCCATGACGATGTCCGATCCCAACAGCCGCTGGATCTCCATCGACCGTTCGGGGCTCATCAGATGCCGCGTACCGTCGAGATGGCTCTTGAACTCGACCCCATTCTCGTCGCGCTTGGTCAGCTCAGACAGGCTCATCACCTGATAGCCGCCGCTATCGGTCAGGATCGGCCGGTCCCAGCCCATGAAATGGTGCAAGCCGCCCAGCCGCGCGACGCGTTCGGCAGTCGGGCGGAGCATCAGATGATAAGTATTGCCCAGGATGATGTCGGCGCCAGCCGCGCGGACGTCGCCGGGCTTCATCGCCTTGACCGTGGCGGCGGTACCGACCGGCATGAAGGCCGGCGTGCGGATCGTGCCGCGCCGCATCGCGATTGCGCCGGTACGCGCCTTGCCGTCGGTGGTGTGGATTTTGAAATCGAAACGGGGGTTCATGGCGCGCGGCTCTAACCGCTGTCGACGCGCGGGTCACGCCCCGCCCATCGCACTCGCCTTCACATAGTCGATGAAGGCTCGCAGCGGCGGCGGTACCAGCCGACGTCCGGGATAATATAGGAACGGTCCCGAAAAGCTGTCCCACCATTCCTGCAGCACCGGCTCCAGCGCGCCGCTTTCGAAATGGGGGCGTAGCCAATCCTCGAACGAACTGATCACGCCGCCGCCGGCAATCGCGACATCAATCATCAGATCGGTGCCACCGCCGACGGAAGCGATAAGCGGCCCCTTGGGATCGATTCGAACGATCTCGTCGCCGCATACATATTCCCACGGCGCGGTTAGTCGCCCGCTGGCGAAGCGGCCAAGCAGGCAGGCATGGCCGAGCAGATCGCGCGGATGCTCCGGCCGACCGTGCCGATCCCAATAGGCGGGTGCCGCGGCGGTGGCGAAGCGCTGCACGCGGGGGCCGATCGGCACCGCGATCATGTCCTGGGCCAACCGCTCTTCGTAGCGAATGCCGGCATCGCATCCCGCAGCGAGCACGTCGACGAACGATTCGTCTGCGACCAGTTCGAGCTTGATCTCGGGATAGACCGCCAGGAAGCCGGGAACGATCGCCGGCAACACGGTCCTGAGCGCGCTGCCGGGCACGTTGATCTTGAGCGTCCCCGCCGGCCGGTCGCGGAAATCGGCAACCAACGCCAGGGCGGACGCGACCTCGCCCAGCGCAGGCCCCAGCCGTTCGAGCAACCGCGCACCCGCCTCGGTCGGTGCTACACTACGAGTGGTGCGGTTGAACAGCCGAACGCCGAGCCGTGCCTCGAGCCGTCGTACCGCCTCGCTAAGCCCAGACGGGCTGGCATCGGTCGCCCGCGCCGCCTCGCGGAAACCGCCCGCGCGCGCCACGGCGATAAAAGCGCCGAGATCACCGAGACCGGTAGTCATTGTTCGCTTATCCGCACAGGTCTGTGCACATTATGCCGGATTATCGGTGAAACGCGCAACCTTTAGATTGGCGACGTTCCCAGGAAGGAGTTCCCATGACCAACATCTCCAAGGCCGGCACGTTCAGGCTCGGCGACCGCGACGTCCACCGCCTCGGCTATGGCGCGATGCAGCTTGCCGGCCCCGGCGTATTCGGCCCGCCGCGCGACCGCGACCAGGCCATCGCCGTGCTGCGCGCGGCAGTAGCGGCGGGCGTCGACCATATCGACACCAGCGATTTCTATGGTCCGCACGTCACCAATCAGGTCATCCGGGAGGCACTGTCGCCCTATCCTGCCGCCCTGACGATCGTTACCAAGCTGGGCGCGGTCCGCGGCGACGACGGTTCATGGCTTCCCGCCCAGTCGCCCGACGACCTCAAGCGCGGTGTGGAGGATAATCTCCGCAACCTAGGGCTCGATGCGATCGACGTGGCCAATTTGCGCGTGATGGGCGATGTTCACGCGCCGAGCGAAGGCTCGATCGCGGCGCAATTCGGCGCGCTGGCCGATCTCCAGCGCCAGGGGATCATCCGCCATCTCGGTATCAGTAACGCGACCGCGAACCAGGTCCGCGAGGCACAGGATATCGCGCCGGTGGTGTGCGTACAGAACCTGTACAATGTCGCGCATCGTGAGGACGATGCGTTGATCGACACGCTGGCGGAGCAGGGCATCGCTTATGTCCCGTTCTTTCCCCTTGGCGGCTTCAGCCCGCTGCAGTCCACGACGCTGTCCGACGTTGCCGCATCGATCGGCGCGACAGCGATGCAGACCGCGCTCGCTTGGCTATTGCGGCGCTCGCCCAACATCCTGCTGATCCCCGGAACCTCGTCGCTCACCCACCTGAGCGAGAATCTGGCGGTCGCCGCGATTGATCTGCCCGAGGAGGCCGTAGTCAAGCTGAACGGCATCGCCATGGCGACCGCCTGAGATACAGGCGTTCAAGCCGCGAGGTACCACGATCCCGCCGGCGGCCTCGTCGCCGGCGTCATCGACGGTGTTGCCCAACAGCGGGTCCATGCGGAACCTGTCCATCGAGAAGACCGAGAAAGACGCCGTCCGCGGCATATCGATCGTCCGCCAGCCCCGGACGGGGCGACCGGATCGCACCATCACGTCAGATAGTCGACCACGTCCTGCGGCGTCGCGAAGGTCGCGTCGGGCTGCATCGCCGTCAGCATTTCGGGATTGGCATAGCCCCATAATACCGCGCCGGCGCCGATCCCGACCGCGCGGGCGGCGTCGATGTCGCGGGTTTCGTCGCCGATCGACAGGATCGCGCCGGCTGGAAGGCCGCTCGCCTTGATCGCCTGGCGGAATTTGCGCACCTTGCCGAACAGGCCCGAGCCGCAGAAGAAACGCTCGATCCGCGCCGAGTCCTCAGTCCCCAGGATCGCGCGGACATTGGCTTCGGAGTTGGACGAGCAGACGAACATCCTCACCTTCGCCTCGTCGATCGTCCGCAGCATGTCGCGAACGCCGTCGAACAAGTGGATCTGGTCCGTGTGCCGGCCGAACCGCGCGCGGACGTGGCGCGCGATCAGCGGCAATTTCCAGCGCGAGATGCCGAGATGGTCGATCACCTCACGCGTGGTGCGCTTGCGCAATCCCTCCACTTCGTCGGGATGGACGCTGCGGAACCGGAAACGCTCGGCGAGATCGTCGACGATCGACAAGAACCAATGGCCGCTGTCGCTGAGCGTCCCGTCGAAGTCGAAAATGACCAACTGATACGGATGCCGGGCGGCTACCACGATTATCCGCCTCGTTTCCCGCGTTTCCCGCCATCGCCCATCGGGAAGGCGCGGATCGTCAGCAGTTCGGCGCGCGTCAGCACGCCGTCCTTATCCTTGTCGAGCCGGCTGAAGATCTGGTCGAACTTCGCCTGGAGCTCGGCGAGCGTAATCTGATTGTCGCTGTCGCTGTCGGTCTCATATGCGCCGGGCAGCGCATTGGGATCGCCCAGCCATTTCTGCGCCCAGTCGGAAAAAGCGATATAGCCGAGCTTGCCGGTGTGGCCGGTGTCGATCGCATCGAAGCTCTTCGCCACGCCCTTGCGCATCTCGTCGCGCGTCACGCGGCCGTCACCGTCCGTGTCGAAGGCCGCGATCATCATCGCCACCGGCTCGACCACCAGGATCGGCGGGGCGGCGATCGATACCGGTGCGTTCTTCTTGCTGCCCAGCGGAACGGGAACGCGATTGTCGTTCTGCGCGGCGGCCGGACAGGACAAGCCGATCGCCAGCATGGCGGAGGCGAGCACGAGAGTCGGCGAGGCCAGGGCGAAGCCGCGGCGGATGGCTGACGTAAAGCGATTCGGCGGCATGAGACAGGCTGTGCCCCAGTGCGCCGGGCTCGGCAACAGCCACTGACCGGCGATACATGCTACCGGATCGGAACCGATGCCCCGGCATAGGGATCATAGGGCGCTGGCGTCCCGGTCGGCTGGACGCGCGGCGGTGGCGGGGGCGGAGGCGCGGCGACGATTACCGGCGGCGGATCATAACCCCCAACGCCACTGGCCGCATAGCGCAGTCCGTTGACGATGGTCGATGCGCCGAACAGAATGAAGCAGCCCAGGACGACGGTCGCGCCATGGCGTATATTGACTCGTCCGGTCAGCATGCCGAACCCGATCGCCGCGATCGCGATCACCGCGATCGACGTCGCGACTGTGCCGAGCAGAACATCCTGCAGCCAGGAAATCGCCGCGACGAGCACGCTCGACCCCGCGGGGGAATCGGCGAGCGAGGTCGGTGCGTAGGATAGGATCATGGCATGATCCTATGTCGGGCCGACGGCTGGCGATAGGGCCAGTTCATGAGGTCGGGTCGGGATAATCCGGGTCCAGCTGGACCGCGCGGTTCGCGTCAGCATCAGCGCCGCGCCGGTTACCCTGCTCACGCCGCAGGACGCTGCGATTGTAATAGCCGCGCGCCGCATAGGGCGCATATTTGATCGCGAGATCGAGATCGGCGGCGGCGCGCGCGGCGTTCCCCTCGCGCTGATAGGCCAGTCCGCGATTGAGATAAGCGAAGGCGAATTTAGGCTTGAGCGCGATCGCCTGGTCGAACGCGGCGATCGCGCCGTCCAGGTCGCCACGCCAGGCGAGCGCCAAGCCATCGGAAAGGCGTCCCGCCGCCTCGCCCGCCGGCCCCTTCGCACCGATGCCGATCAGCCCCTTGCAGCCGCGCAGGCTTTCCTGGGGATCGATCACCGTGCAGGCATTCCAGTCGCCGCGCGCGGCATAGGCATTCGGGCGCCTTGCGCGCGCTCCCGTTACGACGATCTGGTTGCTATCGCTGCCCTCGTCCGCCGTCCTGCTCGCTACGGCAGTCGGACTTGCGGATTCTGTAATTTTCGACTGCGCCCTGCGACCGGCGACGATCGGGCTTTCGTCAGCTGCTGGCGGTGCCGCGCTCTGCGGAGCAAACCGCGCCAGCGGCGGTGCCATGGCTGCGGGAGGCGCGGGCGGTGGTGGAGGCGGGGGCGAGGCGGCGGGTGCCTGATCCTCGGCGGCGCGACGATCAGCCCCACTGGCCAAGGTGACCGGGACAGCTGGTGCGACCGGCTTTTGGATCGGCGGCTCCAGCTTGGCGGCAGGCGTCGGCCCTTCGGCCGCACTGGTCGCCGGCGGCTTGGGAGCGCCGGGCCGATCGAGCGCCGGCGCCGAGCGCGGCGCGGTATCGGCCGGCGGCGTCGCGACCCTACCGGGTTGCAAACCATCGGGCCGGTTGAGCGCGATCGACAGGCTGATCCCGGCGACGAGGATGATCGAGGCGAACGCGCCGATCTGCTTGCCGGACACCCATCGTGCCGGGCGCCGATCGGGCGCTACGGCGGGCGCCGGATCGGGAACGCCGTCGAACCGCCGCATCGCCGCCGCGATCGCCGCGTCGCGCGCGGCGGGACGCGGCGGCGGGGAGTCCGGAAGCAGCCGAGCAAGATCGCTGTCGTCGGCCATTCAACGCCCCCGAATGACGAGCCGGCAAGGACCGGTGCCGCGGGGGCAAGGATGGCGGGGAACGGACATCGATCGATCTATAACGGCAATCTCTGCCCGGTCTAAGCCATGATCGCGAGCGGCGATACGGGGCGCCGCGAGCGCAGCGCCCCGTTCGAGTTCATTGGCCGGTCGCCGCGATGGCGTTGGCAGTCTTGGCGGCACGGACGAGCTGGATGAATTCGGTCCGATAACCGAATTCGTCCTTCCCCTTCGCGCCGCTCGCCATCCGCAGCACGTCGTCGTAGCTGAGCGCGCCGTTATAGCGCCCGCCGCGCAGCAGTTCGGCGAACCCGGCGACGGCGGTGGCAAAGCGCGCATCCTGCGGCGCGTCCTCGAACCGCGCGAATTGCACGCGGCGGTCGATCGGCGTCGAGAGCAACAGGCTCGTGTCCGACTTGGGCAGTTTGTAGCGGATCTTCACGAAGCCGAGCTCGCCGCTCACCCCCGCGGCGGCGACAGGCACCGGCGGAGCATAGCGCAGATCGCCGTTCGCGCGCGGCCCGCCAACCGGCACGACCTCATACAAAGCCGTTACGGTCTGGCCCGATCCGACATCGCCGGCATCGACCTTGTCATTGTCGAAATCCTCGCGCTTGAGCATCCGCGTCTCGTAGCCGATCAGGCGATATTCGGCGACGGTGCGGGGATTGAACTCGACCTGGATCTTCACGTCCTTGGCGATCGGGAACAGAGTCGAGGTCGCCTCGTCGACCAGGGTCTTTCGCGCTTCGTTGACCGTGTCGATATAGGCCGCGGTGCCGTTACCGTTCTGCGCCAGCGTCTGCATCATCGCGTCGTTGTAATTGCCCATGCCGAAGCCGAGCACCGACAGGAACACGCCCTTGCCGCGCTCGCGTTCGATATAGCCCTTGAGCTCGTCCTGATTGGTGATGCCGACGTTGAAATCGCCGTCGGTCGTCAGGATCACGCGGTTGACGCCCTTGGCGTCGAAATGCTGCTCGGCCAATCTATAGGCTTGGCGAATACCCTCGGCGCCGGCGGTGCCGCCGCCCGCGCCCAGCCCCTCGATCACGGCCTTGATCCTGGCCTTCTCGCTGGCCGGCGTCGGCTCGAGCGCGGTCCCGGCGGTGCCGGCGTACGTGACGATCGCGACGCTGTCTTTGCCGTCGAGCTGATCGAGCAGCATCTCGAGCGATTGCTTGACCAGCGGCAGCTTATTGGGCGCGTACATCGACCCCGACGTGTCGATCAGAAAGACCAGGTTCGCCCGCGGCCGCGTCCTGCGCCCGATCTCATAGCCCTTCACGCCGATCCGGACGAGTTTGCGGCCGGGCGTCCAGGGGCTCGGGAACACCGCGACATTGGTGCTGAACGGCTGCGACGCGCTGGGCGCGGGCGCATAGTCATAGGGGAAGTAATTGACCATCTCCTCGGTCCGTACCGCCGCCGGCTGGGGCAGCGTGTTCTGGTTGAGCGAGGCACGGACGAAGGAATAAGAAGCAGTGTCGACGTCGAGCGAGAAGGTAGAGACGGGCTCTTCCTTGACGATCTTGAACGCATTCTGGTCGGCGCTGGTGAACTTGTCGCGACCGACATCCTGATAATAAGGCGGATAGGGCCGCGGCTCGGGCGCCCCGCGCGCGGCAAAGCGGCTGGTGGTCATCATGGGCGACGACACCGAGGGTAGCGGTGGAGATGATGAAGGCGGGGGTGCGGGCGGCGGTGGCGGGGCGAAGGCCGATATCGGCGACGCTCTGTCCGCCTGACCGTTGGCGACATGCTGTCCGGTAACGACGATCTCCGCGGCGCCGTCTTCCGCTTTGGCCGCTCCTTTCGCGTCCGACGCGGACGTCAGACGGGTGTCGGATCCGGCACAGGACGCGAGCAATGTCAGCGCCAGCCCGGTGGCGACTGCCCGATACAAACGGGGCATATCATTCTCCCTTGGTTGCAGCGGGCAGGATCGTCCGCATTTCCCTTCGACGCGGCTCGCCGGGGATTCCTTGGACAAGGGCCGAGATTTTTTTCGCGCGGTTCAATCGCCGGCCATCAGGCCTGGGCGGGCTCCTTCCCGGCGAGCATCCGCCGCACTTCGTGCATCCGCCACGACACGGTGGTTTCGGCCACGCCCAGGATCGCCGCCGCCTCGGCATGCGAGAGCTGCTGCCCGGCGACCAGCACCACGGTTTCGCGATAGGCGGGCGGCAGGCCGGCGATCGCGCTACTCACCCACATCGCATCGTGCAGGTCGCGCCCGTCGGGACCCCGTGCCAGTCCCGCCAGCACCGCGAGACGCGCGGCGAACCCGCCGAGCGATTTGCGACGGCGATGAAAATCGCGACACGCATTGAAGACGATGCCGCACAGCCAGGTCGTGAACTTGGCCTCGCCGCGGAACGATCCGATCCGTTCGACCAACGCGCAACAGACATCCTGCGCGATATCGTCGGCATCGGCGCGCGTTCCGGTCAATTGCCAGGCGAGACCATGGATACGGTCATAATGACGTTCGAGCAGCGCGCTGAACGCCGCCCGGTCGCCGGCAATTGCGCCAGCCACCAGGTCCGCGTCAGGATCGTCCTCGCGACCGGTCACGGGTTAGCGGCTACCGATGCGGCGAAGTGGTTTCACGGACCAAGGCGACGCCATTTCCCCCGACATGGCTTGCTTTGTGCCTCATTCGCGCCGGCGATGCCATCGCTCCGATGGGAGCGAGCCGAGGAGGGCTTTGCTGGTAACCGCGCGCCGTTACGGCAAAAGCAGCGACGCGTCTCCGTAGGAGTAGACTTGAATTCCTTCCGGTCTCGCCGAACTATCTTCACATGTCGCAATATGCCTCCAACACCCTCGACAGCCGGCGGTTGCAGGTGAGCGGCTCACCAATCAATTTCGAACGTAAGAAAGAGATTTCTCAATCATGGCGGCGAAGCTCATCAACCGGGGTTCGCTCAGCATGGACATCCTCCGCATCATGTCATCCCTGGACAAAGCCGGCGGCGACAACAGTTTGGCGAAGGGATTGGTCCGCGCGTTCGAAAGCGGCACCGATATTGACGACTCGATGGGCGAATCGAATCGGCTGCTCAACAACTATGCCGAAACGTCACTGGACGCTCGGCGACATAGGACGGGGGAAGACCGGTGATACTGTTTTCGGCGATCGCCAATCGGATCCGGGAAGATCGGAGCATAAAGCGCATCTTCCGGTCGATCGACGGCGAACCCGAGGAAGAGATCCTGCGCATCGCTGCCACAACGGCATCGGTGGATGACAAGCTGCTGCTGCTCGCGATGGTCGGAAAACTGTCGATCGGATTTGATGAGCGGCAATCGCGCGCGGCGTTCGGTGAGATCCTGAAGATCGGCCGCGAGGAGAGATCGCAGATCGCCATCTATGTCGCAGCATATGCGCGTTACAATCTCGCGGTTTTAGGAAGGAGTTGGGGCGATGCTGCCGCGGCCCACGAGCGTGCCCGGCGAATGAGGGTGAACAGCCGCGTCAGGCTGAAATTCCCGATCCCACAATTGCCTCGGGGGACTGCCATTAGACCAAATGTTGTTTCGGTTGGTTGAGGGCCGAACCGGTTCATCGGTGACGCCGGTGATCGCTCGAACCCGACTACCATCGCCTTAATATCGGCCCTCCTGGCACAACTTCGTTCCGTACGGCCTATTACGACGACGGAATCCGGGGCTCGCCGTTATGGGCGGCTAAGCCAGATTGTTGCCTGAGACTTGGTCGTCCGCCAACGGCCCGTTTGAGGTTAAACCCGCTTTACAACATATTCACGGGAACAGCAGCGAGCTGTCTCCGTAAGAGTAGAACCGGTAGCCATTTTCAATGGCGTGCGCGTACGCCGCCTGCATCCTGTCCAACCCCATCAGCGCCGAGACCAGCATGAACAAGGTCGATTTCGGCAAGTGGAAGTTGGTCATCAGCCCGTCGATGCCGCGAATCTTCACCCCCGGCGTGATGAAGATCGCGGTATCGCCCTCGAAGGGATGGACCCGCCCCGCCTCATCTGCTGCGCTTTCTATCAGGCGCAGACTGGTGGTGCCGACCGCGATCACCCGGCCACCCGCCGCGCGCGTCGCGTTGATCCGGTCGGCGGTGGCGGCGTCGATCCGGCCCCATTCGGCGTGCATCTTGTGGTCGTCGGTATCCTCGGCCTTGACCGGCAGGAAGGTACCTGCGCCGACATGCAAGGTCAGCGTGACGTGCCCGACGCCCGCCGCTTCCAGCGCGGCCATCAGTTCGGGGGTGAAATGCAACGCGGCGGTCGGCGCGGCGACGGCGCCGGGCTCGTTGGCGAACATCGTCTGGTAGTCGTCGGCGTCGCGCGCATCGGTCGGGCGGCGCGCGGCGATATAGGGTGGGAGCGGCATGCGGCCGGCGCGCTCGAGCAGCAATTCGACCGGTTCATCGCCGGCGAAATCGAGCGCGAAACTGCCGTCCTCGGCGCGGTCGGCGGCGATCGCGGTGACGCCTGCCCCGAAATCGATCGTCTCGCCTTCGCGCAGACGCTTGGCGTTGCGGATGAAGGCGCGCCAGCGCCTGGGTCCCTCGCGCTTGTGGAGCGTCGCGCCGATCCGCGCCTCTCCGCGCATGCCCTCGAGCTGCGCCGGGATGACCCGCGTATCGTTGAACACCAAGAGGTCGCCGCGCCGCAGCTCCCCCGGCAGGTCGCTGACCAACCGGTCGCGCGTGGCGCCGCCGGGCCCCGCGCCATCGAGCACGAGCATCCGCGCCGCGTCGCGCGGACTGGCGGGGCGCAGTGCGATCCGCTCGGGCGGCAGGTCGAAGTCGAACAGGTCGACGTCCACGCCGCCCTCGCGTCAGTTGGTCTTGGTTACTTCTTGGCCGGAGCCGGCGCCGTCGCGGCCGGCGCTTTTGCCGCCGGTGCGTTGGTCGCAGGCACCTTCTTGCCCGGCGCCGGGGTGGCCCCAAGCGTCGGCGTCGTCAGCGTCGGCGCGGGCGCCAGCGCGGGGGCCGGCGGCGGCGGAGGCGGCGGGGGTGCCGAGTAAGGCGGCGGGTTGTCCGCGGCGATATAGGCATGGAAGATCGTCGACGGGTTCGCCGGCGGTTCCCCGCGCTCGACCGCATCGACATATTCCATGCCGGAGATGACGCGCCCGAACACCGTGTACTTCTTGTCGAGCGCGAGCTTGGGCAGGAACACGATGAAGAACTGGCTGTTGGCGCTGTTTTCCGCCTTGGTCTTGTCCTCGGGCGAAGCGTCGGGGGCTGCACCCTCGCGCGCCGCCGCCACCGCGCCGCGTACATGCGGCAGATAGTTGAACTCGGCGGGCAAATCGGGAAGCGTCGAGCCGCCGGTGCCGTCGCCCTTGGGGTCGCCGGTCTGCGCCATGAAGCCGTCGATCACGCGGTGGAATTTGAGCCCGTCATAGAAATGCTGGCGAGTCAGGATCTTCACCCGCTCGACCATCTTGGGCGCGACATCGGGACGCAGCCAGATCACCACGCGACCACCGGTCGACAGGTCGAGATAGAGCAGGTTTTCCTTGTCGGTCATCGGCGGCGGGGTGAGCCGCGGCGCGGCCGGCGGAGTCGGGGGCGCCTTCTGCTTCTTGGCAGCTATCGAAGGACTGCCGGCGATCGCGACACTCATCATCGCAATCAGGCCGAAAAAGAAACGCATGGGCACTCCGGAAAAGACGGTCGTTCGGTGTGGGGGCTTAGAGCAATTATCGCCAAGCGCCAATGCGCAGTGCGTGCGGCTTTTTTGAGGCAGGTTTTGGTGTCGTCACCAGCGACGCGGCTCGAAGATGACTCGCACAAAGACACGAAGACGCGAAGACTGGTTCGCTTAGGGCGCGGGCGTCGGGCGATGGAGGCCGTGGGGCAATCCGCCGCCCAAAAAGGGAGCCTCGCATCGCGAGGCTCAACAAACTTCAACGCGCTCTGCTTCCGCGCGAACCGGTTCTGCCCTTCTTTGCGCCTTCGTGTCTTTGTGCGAGCAAAATCACTCGCCGACCTAAACCCGCCCCAGGCCGTCGCGCTCGATTCGCGCCATCACCTCGTCGCGGACGCTCGGGGTGACGAATTTGGAGATGTCGCCGCCGAACACCGCGATTTCCTTGACCAGCCGGCTGGCGATCGGCTGGAGCGACACGTCGGCCATCAGGAACACCGTTTCGACGCGGTGATTGAGCTGACGGTTCATGCCCGTGAGCTGATACTCATATTCGAAGTCGGTGACGCCGCGAATGCCGCGAATGACGATCGACGCCCCCTGGCTGTCGGCGAAATCCATCAGCAGCGAGCTGAACCCAACCACCTCGATGTTCGGGTTGCCGATCGTCGCGACCTCTCGCCGGACGATCTCGATTCGCTCGTCATCGTTGAACAGGGGCGACTTGGCGATGTTGGTGGTAACCCCGATCACCAACCGGTCGACCAGCTTCGCGCTCCGCCGGATAATGTCCATATGCCCGAGCGTGATCGGATCGAACGTGCCGGGATAGACCCCGGTGCGAATGGTCATACCCCCCTCCCTTCGGCTAGCGGTCGCGCTCGAGCACGTAGCGCGCGATGCTGCGCAGCAGGTCGGCCTCCTGCCCATAACCGCGCAAATGATCGATGGCCTGGTCGACGAGCATTCGTGCCTGGCCGCGCGCGCGATCGACGCCGAGCAGGGAGACGAAGGTCTCCTTACCCGCGCCCTCATCCTTCCGCAGCTTCTTCCCTGCCTTTTCCTCGTCGCCCTCGACGTCGAGCAAATCGTCGGAGATCTGGAAAGCGAGGCCGATGTCGCGGGCATAGCCGCGAAGCCCCGTCCGCCCCTCCGGCGCGACACGGCCTAGGATCGCCCCCATTTCGACCGCGCAGCTGATCAACGCGCCGGTTTTCATCGCTTGCAGCCGCGTGACCGTATTGAGGTCGAACGTCTCGCTCTCGGCTTTCAAGTCCATCATCTGCCCGCCGGCCATTCCGGCCGGACCCGCCGCACGCGCGAGCTCGAGCACCAGTTCCGCGCGGACGAACGGATCGGGATGGGTCGCCGGATCGGCGAGCCATTCGAACCCCAGCGCATGCAAGCTATCGCCCGCCAGTATCGCCGCCGCTTCGTTGAAAGCGCGATGCACGGTCGGCTTGCCACGGCGCATATCGTCATTGTCCATCGCCGGCAGATCGTCATGGATCAGCGAATAAACATGGACCGCCTCGATCGCGCAGGCCGCACGAGCAGTGCACTCGCGGTCGACCCCGAACAGGCCGGCGGTCGCGAAGACCAGCAACGGCCGCAGCCGCTTGCCGCCGCCGATCGCCGCATGCCGCATCGCCTGGTACAGTTCGGCGCGTGGATCGTCCGGCACCGCCAACAGCACGTCAAAGCGGCGATCGACCTCCGCGCCCACCTGGGTCAACGCGGCCTTGAGCGACGGGGAGGATGCCACGACGCCAGTGCTCATGCGGCGTTGAACGGCGCGACACCCGCGGGGCGGCCATCCGAATCGAGCCGGATCGCCTCGATTCGCGCCTGCGCCGCGTCGAGCCGCTCGGTGCATTTCTGACGGAGGCGCGTGCCTTCTTCGTAGAGGCGGATAGCGTCATCCAGTTTCGCCTCGCCGCTTTCGAGCTGGCGGACGATTTCCTCGAGGCGCTTCAGCGCATCCTCGAACGACAGGTCATCGATCGGCGTGTCCATCCGCCACGCTATGCGGCAGCGGACCGGCGGGGGCAACCCGCCGATCCGCGACAGTTGGTTCAGACGATGTGGAGCAATGTCCGGCAGACGAAGATCAGCAACATCGCCCCGAGGATGGATGCGATGAATCCGGCGGGATGCAGTGCTTGCTGGCCCTGCTTTGGCTGGATCATCTGGCTGATAAGGCCAGCCACGAACGACCCGGCGATGCCGAGCACGATGCTCCAAAACCAGTTGAGAGGGACTGCGCCCGGATAAAAGAACCTGGCGAGGATGCCGACGATAAGGCCGACGATCGCCATGCGGATTATACCCATCATTCTTTCTTCTCCCCACGCCATGTGGATGATCAGGATTGCACGGCCGTTCCGCTTGCACAATGATCCGCTTGCACAATGAGTTGTCGGCGGGAGCTGTCGAGGGAGGCTGCCGGATCGGGACCCACCGTTGGGGCCGTGCGTTCGGCTGACCGAGACAAGAGGGAGCGCCAATGTTCACCAGCATCAATCCCGCTACCTACGAGCCCGGGCACAGCTTTGCCGAGCTGACCGACGCCCAGGTCGACGCCCGGCTGGCCAAGGCGCACGACGCCTTCCTCGCCTGGCGCGTCACCGGCCTCGACGACCGCATGACCCTACTTCGAAATATCGCCGAGCGGTTCGAGGACGACAAGGAGCGGCTGGCGCGCATCGCCACCGAGGAAATGGGCAAGACGCTGAAATCGGCGATCGCCGAGGTCGAGAAATGCGCCTCAGCCTTCCGCTATTATGCGCGGCACGGGCCGCAGCTGCTCAAGCCGGTCGAGGTCGATACACCGGTCGGCCATGCCGTCGCGCGCTGGCTGCCGATGGGTCCGGTGCTCGCGGTGATGCCGTGGAATTTTCCCTATTGGCAAGTGGTCCGCTTCGCCGCGCCGGCGATCATGGCGGGCAATGTCGGGCTGTTGAAACACGCCTCCTCGGTCCAGGGGTGCGCCGCCGCGCTGGAGGAGACGATCCTGGCGGGCGGGGCGCCCGAAGGGCTGTTCCAGAATTTGGCGATCAAGTCGGGCAAGGTCGCCGACCTGATCGCGGACGACCGCATCGTCGCGGTGACGCTGACTGGCAGCGAAGGCGCCGGTGCGAAGGTCGCCGAGGCTGCGGGCCGCGCGCTCAAGAAAGTCGTGCTCGAGCTCGGCGGATCGGATCCGTTCGTCGTCATGCCGTCGGCCGATATCGCGCTCGCCGCCAAGACCGCGGTCACCGCGCGGACCCAGAATACAGGCCAGTCGTGCATCTGCGCCAAGCGGATGATCGTCCATGCCGATGTCTATGACGACTTCATGCACGCTTTCTCGGCCGGCATGAAAGCGGTGAAGACCGGCGACCCGATGGATCCCGATACCGAGATGGGGCCGCTATCGTCGGAGGAGCAACGCGACACCGTGCTCGGCCAGGTCGCCAAGTTTCGCGACGCCGGCGCAACCTTGCTGTTCGGCGCGGAGAAACCCGATCTTCCCGGCGCCTATCTGACGCCCGGTGTGCTGGTCGATGTCGACCCCGACAGCGAGGTCGCCAGGGAGGAAGTGTTCGGTCCCGTCGCGATGGTATTCAAGGTCAAGGATATCGAAGAGGCGATCGCGCTCGCCAACGACGTGCCGTTCGGGCTGGGATCGTCGGTCTGGACCAATGACGATGCGGAAAAGGAGCGCTTCGCCCGCGACATCGCCGCCGGCATGACCGCGGTCAACCGCATGCTCTCCTCGACTCCCGAGGCGCCGTTCGGCGGGATCAAACGCTCGGGCCATGGCCGCGAACTGGGCCCCTGGGGCCTGCATGAATTCATGAACCTGAAAGCCGTGATCGGCTGATCGCCGCCATCTGACCGGCCGTCATCCCAGCGAAAGCTGGGATCTCAAGCCGTATCGCGCGACCGCATGAGACTCCAGCTTTCGCTGGGGCGACGAGGGGTGCGCTGCGGCGTCGGGGGATGTCGCCCTGGCGCATCCGGCTTGACGATCTACTCAGTTCGTCTATGAAACAGAACGGTTCGTCGACGGAGCACGCGCATGCAAGCCGCTACCGCCTTTCAGAGATCCCCCGGATTGAAGCTCATCCTGACGATCGTCATCGCGATGATGCTGACCGTTCCGCTCTTCGCCATCTACCTTCTGGTCTATGATCGACAGCACCAGTCCGATACCGCGCGCAGCTCGATCGCGCAGGGTTGGGGCGGACCGCAGACGCTGATCGGGCCGCTGCTGGTCATTCCCTATCGGGCCGAGACCACCACGACCGAGACGGTCGACGGCAAGCAAGTGACCAAGACCGGTATTGAGACGCGCGAACTAGTCCTCTCACCCGAAACCGCCGATATCGTCACCAAGATCGCGCCGGAGGTCCGCAAGCGGTCGATCTACGAGGCGGTCGTCTATGGCGCGCATACCGCCGCGCGCGCGCGCTTCGCGTTGCCTGCCGATCTGCAGCGCTATGGCGTCGCCGCCGACAAGCTTCTGCTCGATCGTGCCGAACTACGCTTCGGCGTGTCCGATCCGCGCGGCCTCTACGGCGCACCGCCCAAAGTCACCATCGACGGCTCCGCGCGATCGCTCCAGCCCGGCAAAGGGCCTGGTGAGACCAACGGCGCCGGCTTCTACACGTGGCTCGACGCGACCGCGCTCACCACCAAGCCGATGATCGCCGATTTCGTCTTCGACCTGCGCGGCAATGCGTCGCTGGCGCTGGTCCCGCGCGCCGGCGATACGCGCTGGGCGGTCACCTCGCCCTGGCCCAATCCCAGCTTCCAGGGGGGCTTCCTGCCGACCGATCGTCATATCGCGGCCAATGGGTTCACCGCCACCTATCGCGTAGGCAACCTCGCGCTCGGGCGGACATTGGTCGATACCGGCGACACGGCGGCCGCGCCGGTCGTCCTGGCATCGCCCGGCCCCGCCTCGGTCGAACGCGCGGCCGCCGCCGGCCCGCAGGCGATGACGGCGCAGGTCGACCTCGTCACGCCGGTCGACCTTTACGACCAGGTCAACCGCTCGGTGAAATACGGCTTCCTGTTCATCGGCTTCACCTTCATGGCCTTCCTGCTGTTCGACGTGGTCGGCGGCGTCCGCGTCGCGACGGTCGAATATCTGCTGGTCGGCGTCGGGCTTATCCTATTCTTCGTGATGCTGCTGGCGTTCGCCGAAGTGGTCGGCTTTATGCTCGCCTATCTGATCGCGGCGGGCGCGATCGTCAGCCTCCTGACCGCTTATTCGGCGGCGGTGCTCAAGAGCCGCAAGCGCGCCGGATTCATCCTCGGCTTGCTCGTGGCGCTCTACGCGGTGCTCTATATCCTGCTCAGCCTGGAGGCTTATTCGCTGCTGATCGGATCGCTGCTGCTCTTTGCGGCGCTGGCGGCGGTGATGTTCCTCACGCGAAACATCGACTGGGGACGAGTAACGCCGCCGGTCCCGATGTAGGGAATCGAAACAATGGCCCCTCCCCCAATGTTGGGGAGGGGCTTGATTGCAGATTGCGCAGCGAGAGCCCGCCGAGGCTCAGAGCGCGACCCCGCCATCGACGTTCAGCGTTGTCCCCGTAATGAACGACGCGTCCGGCCCGGCCAGGAAAGCGGCCACACCGGCGATCTCTTCCACCGCGCCGAACCGGCCGAGCGGCACGGATTGCCTGAACGCCTCGGCGGCATCGCCTTTTGGCGCCATGTCGGTCTCGATCGGGCCCGGCTGGATCACGTTGACCAGGATGTTGCGCACGGCGAGGTCTTTCGCCCAACCGCGGCCGAGCCCGGCCACCGCAGCCTTGGTCGCGCCATAAGTCGATATCCCGCCAAATGGCGAACGATCCCCCGCGACCGAGCCGATCAGGATGATGCGGCCGCCATCGCGCAGATGCGGGAGCGCGGCGCGCGTACCGACATGCAGGCCGCGGACATTGACGCCGAACTGACGTGCGAAGGATTCGTCGGTATCCTCATCGACCGTCGCGAATTCGGCGACGCCGGCGTTGTGGACCAGGATGTCGATACCGCCGAGCGCGGCCGCAGCTGCGTCTACTCCCGCGCGCTGCGAGGCAGGGTCGCCGGCGTCGGCCTGGATCGCCACTGCCTTGCCGCCCGCCTGCTCGATGGCCGCCACGGTCGCGTCGGCCGCCACCTTGTTACCGGCATAGGTGATCGCGACCTCGGCGCCGTCGGCGGCCAACCGCTTGGCGATCGCCGAGCCGATCCCACGCGATCCCCCTGTGACCAGCGCCTTCTTGCCCCCGAGGACCTTGTTATGGGACATGTGTGTTCTCCGAATATCTGCCCGCGATCACGACGTCGTGCGCTGCCGGCGGACCGCCATCTGGGAAGTTCGATTCAATAGTTCAATATTCCCGAACTATGAAAATGATGAACCTTTCCTATATTCATCGCATGCCTCGCTTTACCCATCCTCGGCTGGAGGACGTGCCGCTCGATCTGGCGCTTCACGCGCTGGCCGATTCAAATCGTCTGGCGATCGTCGCGCGGCTGGCCGCGGCCGCGGGGCTGAGCTGTTCGAATGCGGCGCCGTGCGACGCGCCGGTTCCCAAAAGCACGCTGTCCAACCATCTGAAGACGCTGCGCGCCGCCGGATTGATCGAAACCACGCAATCGGGCCGCGAGATGATCAACGTACTGCGCCGCGACGAGTTCGACCGGCGCTTTCCCGGCCTGCTCGATGCGATACTTGCCAACAACGCGGTTTGACGGGGTTGCACTCCGCAGCCGAAAGGCATAGCCGCACCGCAGCACCGCGATAGGGACACGCAATGGCCGAGTTCAGCCTGCCGAAGAATAGCAAGATCCGCAAGAACGGCACGGTCCACAAAGCACCCGAGGGCGCCACCAATATCCGGCGCTTCAAAATCTATCGTTACGACCCCGACACCGGCGAGAATCCGCGCTACGACATTTTCGAGGTCGACCTCGACACCTGCGGGCCGATGGTGCTCGACGCCCTCATCAAGATGAAGTCCGAGCAGGATTCGTCGCTGACCTTCCGCCGTTCGTGCCGCGAAGGGATTTGCGGATCGTGTTCGATGAACATGGACGGCAAGAACGGCCTCGCCTGCACCACCGCGATCGAGGACTGCAAGTCGGAAGTGACGATCACCCCGCTGCCGCACATGGAAGTGATCAAGGACCTGGTCCCCGACTTCACCCATTTCTACGCGCAATATGCGTCGATCAAGCCGTGGCTGCAGACGGTCACACCGGCGCCCGCGGGCAAGGAACGGCTGCAGAGCCCCGAGGATCGCGAGAAACTCGACGGGCTGTACGAATGCATCCTGTGCGCGTGCTGTTCGACCAGCTGCCCGAGCTATTGGTGGAACAGCGACAAGTTCCTCGGCCCGGCGATCCTGCTCCAGGCGTATCGTTGGTTGGCCGACAGCCGTGATGAGATGACCGGCGACCGGCTCGACCAGCTAGAGGACCCGTTCCGCCTCTATCGCTGTCACACGATCATGAATTGCGCCAACGCCTGTCCCAAGGGTCTCAACCCGGCCAAGGCGATCGCCGAGATCAAGAAGATGGAAGCCGAGCGGATTGTCTGACGCCCCGGCCGGACCAGATGTGACCGACGCGCCGAGCCCGCTCTTCCTCTACGACGACGATCCCGATCTGCCGGGCTGGAAGCGTTGGCAGTTCCGCGACTCGACGCGGTTCAATTCCTTCCTCGAACCGCTCCAGGTCAGGCTGGAGGGGAGCATCGCGCGGGTCCGCATGATGCCGCGCCACGACCATTCGAACATGCGCGACAATGTCCATGGCGGCGCGCTGCTCGGCTTCATGGACGTGTCGTTGTTCGCCGCCAGCCGCGCCTTCGGCTGCCTGAGTGCAGGCGGCGCGGTGACGCTGGACCTGTCGGCGCAGTTCATCGGCGGCGGCATGATTGGCGAGCCGCTCGAAGCGCATATCGAGTTGCTCCGCGAGACCAGCCGCATGCTGTTTCTGCGCGGACTGATCGTCCAGGAGGGCGCACCGACGATCGCGAGTTTTACGGGGACGTTGCGCAAGTCGTCGCCTCCAGGCGGCAACCCATGAGGCGCTCCTTCTCCCTCTCCCCTCTGGGGAGAGGGCTGGGGAGAGGGGGAGTCACAGGCGGTGCATTTGCGGCACCGCCCCTCTCCCCGACCCTCTTCCCAGAGGGGAGAGGGAGTCGATGAAAGTCATCGACCAATATCACGCGTTGATCGCCGCCGGCGAACTGCGCGCCGATCCCGATCAGGAAGCCGCCGCGCGGCGCCTCGACCGGCTGCAAACCGAACTCGAAGCCCAGCCCAAGCGCGGATCGGTGTTGTGGCGGACGCTCGGTCGCAAGCCCGAATCCCCGCGCGGCATCTACATGTGGGGCGATGTCGGGCGCGGCAAGTCGATGCTGATGGACCTGTTCTTCGGCTGTCTGGCGATCAACCGCAAACGCCGCGTCCATTTCGCCGAATTCATGCTCGAAGTGCACCAGCGCATCGCCGCCGAACGCAGGAAGGAAGCCGGCGACCCGATCGCCCCGGTCGCCATCGCGCTCGCCGAGGAAGCGCGACTGCTCGCATTCGACGAGATGATGGTGACCAATTCGCCCGACGCGATGATCCTGTCGCGACTGTTCACCGCCCTGATCGAGGCCGGCGTTACCGTCGTCACCACGTCGAACCGCCCGCCCCGCGACCTCTACAAGAACGGTCTCAACCGCGAGCATTTCCTGCCCTTCATCGACTTGATCGAGCAGCGGCTCGACGTGCTGCCGCTGAACGGCCCGGTCGATTATCGCCGCGACCGGTTGGGGCAGCAGGAAACCTGGCTGGTGCCCAACGGACCCGAGGCGACGCGCAACCTGTCCGCCGCCTTCTTCCGCCTGACCGACTATCCGCCGGAAGACGCCGCACACGTGCCGAGCGAGGACATTCCGGTCCAGGGCGGCCGCACGCTGCACGTCCCCAAGTCGCTCAAGGGCGTCGCGGTATTCAGCTTCAAGAAACTGTGCGGCGAGGCGCGGGGGTCGGCGGATTATCTGGCTATCGCGCGGCGCTACCACACCGTGATCCTGGTCGGCATCCCGAAGCTCGGGCCGGAAAACCGCAACGAGGCGGCGCGCTTCGTATCGCTGATCGACGCCTTATACGAGCACAAGGTCAAATTGCTCGCGGCCGCCGATGCGGAGCCCGCCGAGCTCTACCAAAAGGGCGACGGCCGCTTCGAGTTCGATCGCACGGTCAGCAGGCTCGAGGAGATGCGCTCGGACGAGTATCTCGACCGTGGGCATGGCGTCGACTGAACGAGGTCAGAGCAACGCCAGGCTGTCGAGGTCGAGCGCCATCCGGGCCGGGCGTTCGGCCATCGCGGCGAACATGCGATCACCGCGTTCTGTCCGCTCGACATAGTTGGCGGCGTTGATTGCCATGATCATCCCGGCGAACGCATTGCGGCGATAGTCGCGCCAGAATGCTTCGCTATCCGGCGCTCCGCCAAGCGCTGCCCGCCGCGCGAGATACGCCTCGACCAGCCCGCGCTCGCGCGCGCGGCGTTCGGCCGGATCGGAGAAGCTCGTGCCGATCAAATACGCCACGTCGTTCGCCGCACGGCCCATCGCCACGGTCTGCCAGTCCAGCAGGCGCGCGGTGCGCCCGCTTCGATCGAACAGGATGTTGTCGAGCCGGAGGTCGCCGTGACGCAGACATTCGGACGGCGCCTCGTGATCGAGATACGCGTCGATCCGATCGACCAGCGCCTGGCCGAGATCGAGCACCTGCGCGTCGAGCAGCCCGGCAAAGCGCTCGCGGAATTGCGGGTAAGCGGCCGGCATCGCATTGCGGATCACCATGCTGCCGGCCGAGCGATGCGCCCAGCGCAGGCTCGCCCAGTCGCCCCCAGCGGGCCGCCAGGCGTGGAGCGCGGCCACCGCGTCTAGCGCGGCGGCGACTTGCGTCGCGCTGCCGCCGGCGATCTGGTCGCCCTGGCGGAGCGGTGCCAGGTCCTCGATCAACAGCGCGAAATGCTGCTCGTCGTCGGCGATCGCAGCGTAATAGGGTCGGGGGCACGCGACGCCGGCGGTCGGCGCGCAATCGCGGTACCAGCCGATCTCCATGTCGTAGAGATGGAACATGGCGGCCCCCGCCCGGCTCGTGGCGTCGGCGCTTGGGCATTTGGCGATGAAACTCGCTGGCGCGTCGCCGGCGCGCCAATCGCAGATGAAGCGAAAGCTGTCGCAAACCTGCCCCGTGCCCACCGGACGATACTCCAGCGCGGCTAGCGATCCCGCGGGCTGCGCGAATACCCGCTCGACCCAGGCAATGTCGAAATCCTCCGGCGCGGTCGGAAAGTCATTCACGTCGCGGGGTCCAGCAGCCCGGTCAGCCCGCTCGCCACATGTGGGCCGATGAACAATTGCTCGACCACGCCGACGCCGCGATGCACGACATTGTCGATCGTCAGCACGGCATCGGCCATCGCCTGGATGTGGAGGTTGAGCATGCCCGGCGCGTCACCAAAGCCCGGCGGACAGGTGTCGTAGGCGACCGCGAGCTCGCCTCCATGATCGATGCCGTGCCCCCATTGCGGGTGGAGATAGCCCAGCCCCGACATGTAGAAATGCTGGTCGCGCGGCGTCACCACCAACGCGCAGCCGGGCCACGGCTCCAAGCGCACCGATGCCAATCGCCGTGTGCCGGGATAATAGGCCACGTCGATCGCCGCGGTGAACTCGCGCGCCTTCCCGTCGAGCGGCGCGATTACCCCGCGACGGTTCCACGCCTCGCCCTCGCCATCGTCGTTGCTGTGGAAGAACGCGACGCGGTCGGCGAAATTGAACGGCATCCACAGCCACCAGAATTGCCGCATCCCCCCGCCCGCGGGCTGCGCATCGGGCGCGCCGACCGGGCGGATTCCCCAGCTGCGGTCGCGCGTGCCCCAATGCGTATCGGGCGCGACCATGATTGCCTGGTCGCCGACGGCAACGCTCCCGGACCAGCCGCCATTCTGCGTCAGCCGCGTATAGTCCATCAGCAGCCGCGCTTCGAAACGCCGGGTGAAACGCGGTTCCTCGATCGGCGCATGGCGCGCGGTGAACGTCAGGTCGGCGCGAATCGGCGAATTGTTGGCACCAACGATCACGCGCAGAATCTTTAGCGGTTCGATCACTTCGATACGGATGGGGCCCACGCTCAGGTCCATCCGCTCGCCGCCGAGCGGACGCGACGCACGCAAATTGTGTTGGACACCGTCGATCGTCACGCAGAACGCGGCGTCGATCACGCCGAGTTGGGGATACACGCCAAGTGCGGCAGCGAAGAACAGGCGGCCGTCGGCGCTGTAGCCGTTGAAGAAGTAGCGGTCGTAGAAATTGCGCTCGGCGCTGGCGATGGCGATCGGCTCGGGAGTCTGGTGAACCGGATAGTCGTCGCCCCGCGTCAGCATCGCCTGCACTCCCACCGCATTTCGCGGCAGTGTGGCGCACGTCCATGGAAACGCAACCGCGAAGGCGGCGGCTTCTTACGCACCGCCAATGGGTGAGGTGCGTGATCGTCGTACCACCGAAGACGTCGCGGCTGGCCGGGTCACGCAAGGCATCGACCAGTATTCGAAATGCAGCGCGGTTCAGGCGCCAACATCATCGCGGGGGCTGCGCATCGTCGGCGTGAATGCGTCGGACCCGCTCGATGCCCCGAGTATCGGGCTTTGCCGGACGCACTGACGACGGCTATGAGCAGGCCCCTGCTTATTCTCACCCTGCCGCAGCGGGCCGGGACACGTCCGGCTCGCACACAAACAGGAGGCGCCCGATGATCGTCACCACCACCGAGAACGTCGCCGGGCACACTGTCGTCAGGAACCTGGGCCAGGTATTCGGCGTCGTCGTCCGCAGCCGGGGTATCGGCGGCAACATCACCGCCAGCCTGCGCTCGATCGTCGGTGGCGAGATTCCCGAATATACCAAGCTGGTCGAGGATGCGCGGCGCCACGCGATCGACCGCATGATCCAGAACGCGACGGTGATGGGGGCCAATGCGGTCGTCATGATGCGCTTCGACTCGGGCGAGATCGCGCAGGCGATGAATGAGGTCGTCGCCTACGGCACGGCGGTCATCCTCGACCCGGCACCCTGACATGTTGCGCAACGTCGTCCTCGCGCTTGGCCTCGCCTGGCTGGCGATCGGACTATGGGTCACATTGGTAGACGCAGCCGGCTGGCCGATGCTGATCTTCCCCGCGATCATCGTCGCCGGGATTGTGTTCGAGCGCGTCAATTATCGCGGCAACGCCAGCACGCCGCTCGACGCCAATTGGCGACCGACCAACGAACGCTTTCTCGACGAAGCGACCGGGCGACCGATCACCGTCTGGTTCAACGCGGCGACCGGCGAGCGCCGCTATGTCGAAGATTGACGCACTATTGCACTTGCGAACGAATTGCAGTAACGGATGTTAATTCCTCCCGTTTAGCGGTTGCTTCGGGACGGCCAAGCGCCTAAGCGCCGTCGCGTTCCCGCGCGCCCTGGGGTGCGCCCACTCGCGCTTAGGAGTGCTCATGGCCCGCAAGAAGATCGCGCTGATCGGCGCCGGCAACATCGGCGGCACGCTCGCCCATCTCGCCGCTCAGAAGGAATTGGGCGACATCGTCCTGTTCGACGTCGTCGAGGGCGTGCCCCAAGGCAAGGCGCTCGACCTTAGCCAGTGCGGCCCGATCGAGGGCTTCGACGCGAAGATCACCGGCTCGAACGATTACAAGGACATCGCAGGCGCCGACGTCATCATCGTCACCGCCGGCGTCGCCCGCAAGCCGGGCATGAGCCGCGACGACCTGCTCGGCATCAACCTCAAGGTGATGAAGGCGGTCGGCGAAGGCATCAAGAACAACGCCCCCGACGCGTTCGTCATCTGCATCACCAACCCGCTCGACGCGATGGTCTGGGCGCTGCGCGAATTCTCCGGCCTGCCGCACAACAAGGTAGTCGGCATGGCGGGCGTGCTCGACTCGGCGCGCTTCAGCCACTTCATCGCCGACGAATTCGGCGTGTCGGCGCGCGACGTCACCACCTTCGTGCTCGGCGGCCATGGCGACACGATGGTCCCGGTCGTTCAATATTCGACCGTCGCCGGCATCCCGGTCCCCGACCTGATCAAGATGGGCAAGTCGACGCAGGAGCGGATCGACGCGATCGTCAAGCGCACCCGCGGCGGCGGCGGCGAGATCGTCGCGCTGCTCGGCACAGGCTCGGCTTATTATGCGCCGGCGACCAGCGGCATCGCGATGGCTGAGGCATATCTGGGCGACCAGAAGCGCCTGCTGCCCTGCGCGGCCTATGTCGACGGCCAGTATGGCGTTGACGGCCTCTATGTCGGCGTGCCGGTGATCATCGGCGCCGGCGGCGTCGAGCAGATCGTCGAGATCGCCCTGGACGACGAAGCCAAGGGCAACCTTCAGGTCTCGGTCGACGCGGTCAAGGAATTGCTGGTCGCGTGCAAGGGCATCGACAGCTCGCTGGCCTGAGCAGCGCACCCGCATATCAATAAAGGGGCACGGCGCCCCGTCCGACCATCAGGAAGAGGCACCGAATGAGCATCCTCGTCAATAAGAATACCAAGGTCATTACCCAGGGAATGACCGGAGAAACCGGCAGTTTCCACACCAAGGCGGCGCTCGATTACGGCACGCAGATGGTCGGCGGCGTGACGCCGGGCAAGGGCGGCACCGAGCATCTCGGCCTGCCGGTCTATGACACGGTCGCCGAGGCGGTGAGCAAGACCGGCGCGACCGCGTCGGTGATCTACGTGCCGCCGCCCTTCGCCGCGGACTCGATCCTCGAGGCGATCGACGCCGAGGTGCCGCTGATCGTGACGATCACCGAAGGCATTCCGGTGCTCGACATGGTCAAGGTCAAGCGCGCTTTGTCGGGATCGAAGTCACGGCTGATCGGCCCGAACTGCCCGGGCGTGCTGACGCCGGGCGAGTGCAAGATCGGCATCATGCCGGGATCGATCTTCAAGAAGGGATCGGTCGGTGTTGTAAGCCGTTCGGGCACGCTTACCTATGAGGCCGTGTTCCAGACCTCGAATGCAGGGCTTGGCCAGACCACCGCGGTCGGCATCGGCGGCGATCCGGTCAACGGTACCAACTTCATCGACGTGCTCGAACTGTTCCTGGCCGATGACGAGACCAAGTCGATCATCATGATCGGCGAGATCGGCGGATCGGCCGAAGAAGAAGCGGCGCAGTTCCTGAAGGACGAAGCCAAGCGCGGCCGCAAGAAGCCGATGGCCGGCTTCATCGCCGGCCGCACGGCGCCTCCGGGCCGCCGCATGGGCCATGCCGGGGCGATCGTGTCGGGCGGCCAGGGCGGCGCCGAGGACAAGATCGCGGCGATGGAATCGGCGGGCATCAAGGTCTCGGCCAGCCCGAGCCTGCTCGGCGAGACGCTGCTCGAGGTGTTGAAGGGGTGAAACAAATCCCCCTTTCCCTGGACAGGGAGAGGGATACCGGAGCTTGGCAGCTTGCTGCCTAGCGAAGGTTGGGAGAGGGTTGAGCGAGCCGCAGGCTCGC
>NZ_BCYX01000030.1 GCF_001598415.1 Sphingomonas mali NBRC 15500 | reverse complement strand
GGGTCAAACCCACGTCATCACGCTCCAAGGGCTGTTCGCGGCCGGTTCGTTCCTATATCGATCCGGACAGGGCCGCACGTCCGGAGACAACATTGATTACCATCCTCAGTATCCTGCAGGTCCTGCTGACCGTCGCGCAGTGGATCATCATCATCCAGGCGATCCTGTCCTGGCTCATCTCGTTCAACGTCATCAACACGCACAACGACACCGTGCGCGCGATCTGGACGGCGCTCGATCGGATCACCGAGCCATTCTATCGGCCGATCCGGCGCATCATGCCCGATTTCGGCGCGCTCGATCTGTCGCCGCTGGTCGTATTGCTGATCATCTGGTGCATCCAGATCGCGATCGGGCGGCTGGCCTTGTGGTGGGTCGGCGCGGGCGCGCTCTGAGCGGCTGGCGCACGACACCCGACGGAATCGAGATCGCGGTGCGCGTGACGCCGCGATCGTCACGCAATGAACTTTCGCCGGGCTCCGGCCATGTGGTGGCGCGGCTCACCTCGCCTCCAGTTGACGGCGCCGCCAACGTCGCGCTGATCGAGCTTGCCGCGAAGCATTTCGGGGTAGCGAAGCGGGAAGTCCGGCTGATCGCCGGTGATCGCGCCCGGTTGAAGCGGCTGGCGATCGCCGGCGATGCCGAAGCGCTGGCGAAGATCGCCGCCGCGCTCTATCAGGCCGAGCCATGACGGCGAACATCATCGATGGGAAAGCGTTCGCGCTGGGATTGCGCGAGCGCGTGGCGCAACAGGTCGCGGTATTCCGTGAAGCGACAGGGCGCGCGCCCGGGCTCGCGGTGGTGCTGGTCGGCGAGGATCCGGCGTCGGCGGTCTATGTCCGCAGCAAGCACAAGGCGACCATCGGCGCAGGAATGGTGAGCTTTGAGCACAAGCTTTCCGTGCACACGTCGCAAGACGATTTGCTGGCATTGGTCGACCAGTTGAACGCCGATCCCGCTGTGGACGGCATCCTGGTCCAGTTGCCGCTGCCCGGGCATATCGACGAGCGCGCGGTGACGACGCGGATCGATCCCGACAAGGATGTCGACGGCTTCCACCCGGTCAATGCCGGACGGCTGGCGACAGGGCTTTACGGCTTTGTGCCCTGCACGCCGCTTGGCTGCCTGATGCTGCTCAAGGATCAGCTCGGCGACCTCGCCGGGCTCGACGCGGTGGTGATCGGGCGGTCGAACATCGTCGGCAAACCGATGGCGCAGCTCCTCATCAAGGAAAGCTGCACCGTTACCGTCGCGCATTCCAAGACCAAGGACCTGTCGAGCGTGGTCAAGCGCGCCGACATCGTCGTGGCGGCGGTCGGCCGGCCGGAAATGGTCAAGGGCGAGTGGATCAAGCCCGGCGCGACGGTGATCGACGTCGGCATCAACCGCACCGAACAGGGTCTGGTCGGCGATGTCGACTTCGCCGGCGCGCTGAGCGTCGCGGGGGCGATCACCCCGGTGCCGGGCGGGGTCGGGCCGATGACGATCGCGGTGTTGCTCAGGAATACGTTGGTGTCCGCGCATCGCCGCGAGAAGGTGCTGTACGACAAGGACGCGCTGTGATCCCGTTGCTGCTCATGCTGGCGGCATCGAGCGACGCACCACGCAGTGCGGCCGATGCCGAACGATCCTTCGCTCGTGATGCGCAAACCGACGGTCAGTGGACGGCCTTTCGCCGTTGGGCCGATGACGAGGCGGTGATGTTCCTGCCGCAACCAACCAGGGCGCAGACCTGGCTGAAAGATCGCAAGGACCCGCCCAATTCGGTCATGTGGTGGGCCGCCGACAGCTTTGTGTCTTGCGACGGCGGGCACGCGGCCAATACCGGGCCGTGGATCCGGGGCTGGGCCAAGGCCAACGGCTATTTCTCGACGATCTGGGCGCGACAGCCCGGCGGTGGGTGGAAATGGCTGGTCGATAGAGGCGATGCCTTGTCCAGCCCGCGCGCTGCCGGCGACCGGCCGCGTGTGACGCGCGCATCGTGCCGAGGCCATCCGACGACTGTCGCGTCAGTACGCTATCGCGATGGCGAAACCAGCGAAGGCCAATCCAATGATCGCACCCTCGCATGGCGCTGGCACGTCGCCCCGGATGGCGGGCAAAGCCTGGACGTGTGGCTTTGGGACGGCCACCGGATGAAGCTGGTCATTACCGACCGGACCGCTGCGGGATGATCGAGCTCTACCTCTCCGCGCTCGTCACCTTCTTCGTCGTCATCGATCCGCCCGGCTGCGCACCGATCTATGCCGGGCTGACGCATGGCGCGACGCCCGCGCATCGCCGATCGATGGCGATCCGCGCGGTGGTCGTTGCAGCGATCATCCTGTTCGTGTTCGCCGCGGTCGGCGAGGCGATGTTGAAGGCGCTTGGCGTCAGTCTGTCGGCGTTCCGCATCGCGGGCGGCATCATGCTGTTCCTGATCGCGCTCGAAATGGTGTTTGAGAAACGCACCGAGCGCCGCGAGGATCGTGCTGCCAAGGTCGCGCAGAGCCCCGAAGTCGAGGACGTGTCGATCTTCCCGATGGCGATGCCGATGATCGCCGGCCCAGGATCGATCGCCTCGGTCATGCTGATGATGAGCCGCAACCATGGTCTCGAGAAAGTGGCAGCGGTCCTCGCGGCACTAGCGACGATCCTGGCGCTGACTCTGGTGGCGTTGCTCGCCGCCGGCCCGTTGATGCGGTTGCTCGGGGCACGGATAGAGGCGGTCATCACCCGCATCCTGGGCGTGTTGCTCGGCGCGCTGGCGGTTCAGTTCGTGATCGACGGCATCCGGATCAGCCTGGGGCTGACCTAACCGGCCGCCCCAGCTCTTCTCTTAATCCGTCACCCCTCTAAATCCGTCACCCCAGCGAAAGCTGGGGTCTCGAGCGAAGGCGCGACGCGGCTTGAGACCCCAGCTTTCGCTGGGGTGACGAGGGGTTAGTTTATCCGGAACAACCTGAGCGGCGAATTCCTCGGCAATTCCAATGGCTGGAGGAATGGGAAAATCTCGCCCTTCGCCATGCGATCGTAGAAGCCGCCTGGGTTGCGCACGCGATAGATCGTCGATTCGGCCATGTTCGGGCAGATCAGCAGCAAGGTCGCGCCATGCTTCTTGGCGATCGCGCGGAACTGTTCGGGGCTGCCGCCGAAGGCATGCTGGACATCGAGGATGGCGTCGCCGTTGCGGTGATACGGGCCCGCCACCGCCTTGTGATGCGTGACGACGATGATCCGCGGGCCGAGATCGACGAAGCTGAAGATCGTCGCGCTGGGATATCGATTGAGTGGCGCGAGGCTGGTAAAGGAGGGGCATCGCGCACCGGCGCGGTTGATCGTCATCATCCGCGCGTCAGGCTTGTCGATCGGCAGGAATTTGAGCGACAGCCCGCTGAACATGCCCGAGGCTATCAACACCACCGCGACAGGCCCGATAACGCGGACGAGCATGTTGCGACTGTCGAGCAGCAACGGCACCGCGATCCAGATCAGCGCCGCCGCTCCGGGCACCGCGAGCAATTGCGCCGCCGGCCCGGCGCGCGTCTGCCACAACAGCATCAGGCAGGCGAACAAGGTGAACAAGGTCACTGCCGACCAGCCGACCATGTTGGGCGCGCGATCGTCGACGGCGCGCTTGGTGGCGATCGCGGCGCCGAGCAGGCCGATGATCGGCAAGGTCACGATCGGGAACGCCTGGCGGAACGGATGCTGATAGATCGGCTTGGCCTCGCGCACATTGTCGAGCCAATTGCGCACCAATTCGGGCGATACCTGTTCGGGCCGCCCCAGGCATTGCGGGAACAGCCAGGCGAAGCCCGCGGCGATCACCGCACCGGCGGTGACGGCGAGGCCGAGCCGCGCCCAACGCGACGCCGGGCTCAGCCAGGCCAGGACGAACAGCAATCCGCCCGCCACCAGCATCACGGTCAGATAGACCGGCGTCAGCGCGTCGCAGCGCATCACCGAATTGGCATAAGATGCGAACGCGCCGTAACCGAGCGCGGTGCCGCTCGCCAGGCTGACCCCATAGGCCGCGACCCGCCGTGCCTCGCCGCGATCCCAGATCCATTGCAGCGCGATGATCGCGCCCGCCATCGCGGCATAAGGCAGCATTTCCAGGCCGATCGAGATGCTGACCGCGCTTGCCAGTCCGACGATCACGCCGCCGCGCGCGCCCTTGGGATCGCACAGCCCGGCGACGGTCAGGCTGAGCATCGCCAGCTGCCAGCCATGATGATCGATGCGATCGGGCGCGAACATCAGCATCGTCGGCGTGCACGCGCAGACCAGCAACGCCATCGCCAGCGGCCAGGCATGCGGGCTGACCAGCCGGCGCACCGTCGCGCCCAGCCCGATAAACGCGATCGACAGCGGCAGCAGCGGCGCGATGCCGCACGCGACTCGCTCGGCCCAAAACGTGCCGATGAACGGGCGCAGGATCAGGATCAGCCCAGCGATCGGCAAGTCGACGATGCGGCTCCAATGGATGTCGAAGCCGCCCGGCGGATTGAGGTAATAATCGCGCAGGTCGTACCAGTCCTGCCCGTTGAGCAGCGCGCGGACCTGCATCAGCCGCATATTGTCGTCGGTATCGCCGAGCCCCAGCGACCGGATCTGCGGCCAGGCGGTGATGACATACCACAGGCCGACGATGAACCAGGCGAGCAGCGCGTATTTGATCCAGTGCCGATCGAGTTCAACGACCAGGTCGGACCACCAGCTTTCGATCTTGCTCAAAATGCTTCCCTCGCGCGTCGGGGCGCTTTAGGGCCTGTACCCGCGCCCGGCAACGGCCACGACGGAGCGAATTTTGGCGCATATCTAGGAGTGAGGAGGGATCGATGCCCTGGGCATCGTGACCGACGACCGGACGCGGAGATGCGTCAAAAGGCGCCCGAGCGAAGCGATCGTGGCCATTGCCGGGCGGGGGTACAGGCCCTAAGGCGGCGCCCACTCCCGGGGCAAGCGTGTGACGGCAATTCTCAAACAAATCGATACGTGGCGAGAGAGCGGGCTGATGGGCCAGCTGGTGCGCTTCGGTATCGCCGGCGGCCTTTCGACGCTAATCTATTCCGCCGTGTATCTGCCGCTCACCACCTGGGTGTTCCCCGCCGCGCACGCAGTCTATGCGGTCCCGTTCGCCTTCGCCGTCGCGGTGACCGCCGGCTTCTTCCTGCACAGCCGGTGGAGCTTCAAGGGACATGGCACGCGCCAGCCCGGCGGCACGCAACAGGTCAAGTTCGTCATGGTGCAGGCATCGGGCATGGGGCTCAACGCCGTGATCACCTGGGTCGGCACCGCGTTGCTCGGCTATCCGGCCTGGGCGCCGCTCTTGCCAGCGATCGCGCTGGCGACGATCTTCACGTTCATCCTCAATCGCTGGCTGGTGTTCGCCTGATGGCTCGCCCCCGAATATTGGATCGCCCCGAATAATGGACCGTATCGTTTACGACCGCATGGCGGAGCATGACTCGTCGCATTGGTGGTATGTCGCACGCCGCGACATCCTGCACGATTATGTCGCGCGCTACGCCGATCTGCCCAAACAGGCCCGCATCCTGGAGATCGGCTGCGGCACCGGGCACAATCTCGCGATGCTCCAGCAATTCGGCGATGTCGACGCGATCGAGATCGATCCCGCCGCCGCCGCGATCGCCAGCAAGCGGCTCAACAAGCCGGTCAGCAACGCGCCGCTGCCGACGCTGCCGGGGATCGAGCGCGGCGCCTATGACATGATCGCGGTGCTCGACGTGGTCGAGCATATCGACGACGATGTCGCCGCATTGCGCGCGATGAAGGATTGCCTGAAGCCCGGCGGCAAGATCCTGATCGCGGTGCCCGCGCACCAATGGATGTGGTCGGCGCACGACGTCGTGAACCACCATCATCGCCGCTATTCCAAGGCCAGCCTGAAAAAGGCGATCGAGGCGGCGGGGCTGGAGACGCGCAAGTTCGGCTATTTCAACTCATTGCTGTTCCCACTCGCCGCCGCGGCACGGGTGGCCGGGCGGTTGACCGGCCGCGACGACAGCGACGATTCGCCGCCGCCGGGACCGGTCAACAAATTGTTCGAGGCGATCTTCCGGCTGGAACGCCATATGGTCGGGCGCGTGCCGATGACGCCAGGCGTGTCGATCCTGACCCTGGCGGTGCCGAAGGGGTAATTTTCTCCCCTCCCGCTCGCGGGAGGGGTTGGGGGAGGGTCTGTTACTCGGCCGCCTTGGTATCGGGTACGGGCAACACACCCTCCCCTAGCCCAGCTTCAGGTGAACGATGCTCCGCATCGTTCAGGTCAGGCTGGGAGCCTGACCGACCTGAAGCTCGTAAACGGGAGGGGAATGCCTGATCGCGATCCTCCGCCCGATAGCCTAAGGTCGCCTTGCCCTGCACTGGCCCCGCCACGTCGGACACCAGATATAGCGGCCGCCGCTTCGACTCGACGTACAGCCGCCCGAGATATTCGCCGATCATCCCGAGCACGAACATCTGCACCGCGCCCAGCAGTACGACGATGAACGCGAGCGACGTCCAACCGGGCACCGCGCTCCCCGAGAAGAACCCGACCGCGATATAGATCAGCAGCAGAAACGACGCCCCGGTCAGCGCCAGGCCGACATGGCTGGCGAAGGTCAGCGGCTTGGTCGAAAAGCCGGTCATTGCGTCGAACGCGAGGCGCAGCATCTTCGACAGCGGATAATTGGTCTCGCCCGCGAACCGTTCGGCACGGTCATAGGGGAACGGCACCTGGCGGAACCCGATCCAAGCGACCATGCCACGGATGAACCGCGCCTGTTCGGGCAGCGCCAGGAACGCATCGAGCGCGCGGCGCGACATCAGCCGGAAATCGCCGGTGTCGAGCGGGATAGGCGTATCGGTGACGCGATCGAGCAGGCGATAGAAAGCCGCGGCGGTCGCCTTCTTGAACAGAGTCTCGCCTTCGCGCTTGCGGCGGACGGCATAGACCACGTCGGCTTCTTCTGCGGCCATCATCTTGCGCATGTCGCCGAGCAGTTCGGGCGGATCCTGCAGATCGGCGTCGATGATCAGGATCTGCTGGCCCGCGCAGAGATCGAGCCCGGCGGTCAGCGCGAGCTGGTGGCCATGATTGCGCGACAGGTTGATCGCGACGAGCCGCGGATCGCTTTGCGACAGCCTGCGCATGATCGACCAGCTGTCGTCCTTCGATCCGTCGTTGATCAGGACGAGCTCGTAATCCTCGCCGACCTCCGCCTTGGCGGCGGCGGTGACACGGCCGTGCAGCGTTTCGAGGGTCAGTGCCTCGTTATAACAGGGGACGACGATCGAGAGCTTGGGACGATTCATGGCGGTGCTGCTTAGTCGTCCGCGCGGTCCGCGTCATCGCCTTTCGTGGTTTCCACGGCTGCGCCCTCGCGCGCCTGCGCCTTGCGGCGGCGCAGATTGGCGCGCAATTGTTCGGCCAGGCGGGCGGCGCGGTCCGGTTTGTCGTTCTTGGCGGTCATCTTGGTGAATCGCCTAAACCCGTCCACCGCGCCTTGACAATATCCGGGTCGACGGACATAGGCGCGCCTCCGTCGGGGCCTTTGGTCCCGCGTGAGTGCTGCCGTAGCTCAGTGGTAGAGCGCATCCTTGGTAAGGCTGAGGTCGTGAGTTCAATCCTCACCGGCAGCACCATTTTCTAAACCCAGCTGAAATTCAGCTTGCGGGCGCGAACCGCGAGCAATGCCTGCGTCGGATTGACCCTGGCTAGCTGGCCCTCCATTCTCGGTATCAAAGGGGTCGGACCAGAGATGATCGGCTGGAAATGGGCGCAAGCCTCGATAAGAAGCAGAATGCGATCGAGCCGGGCCGCCCGGCCGTGACCAGCGCGGAAAACGCCGAGGATCGCGCCTTCAAGGCAATCCGCGGCCCCTGGGCGGGCACGCCGCATCACCTCGACGCCCCTTTCTGGCCGACGCCCGAGCCGTTGGTCGAGCATATGCTCGATCTCGCCGAGGTCGGGCCCGGCGATCATCTCATCGACCTTGGCTGCGGCGACGGCCGTATCGTCATTGCCGCCGCACGCCGCGGCGCCACCGCGCTTGGCGTCGACATCGATGCGGCGCGGATCGCCGAAGCCGAAGCGGCAGCGCGTGCGGCCGGCGTCGAGCAGCTTGTCGGTTTCCGCTGCGAGGATTTGTTCGCGACGCGGCTCGAGGCCGCCAGTGTCGTCACGCTCTATTTGGTCCCGCACATCCACGGCCTGCTCGGCGCGCGTCTCCGCACCGAGCTAGCACCCGGCAGCCGCGTGCTCAGCCATGCTTTTGCGATACGCGACTGGGCGCCGCGCGCGCACGAGACCATCGACCAGCGCGAGTTATACCTCTGGATCGTCGACTAGGGTCTGAACTCAGCGACGAGGTCGTAGCGGTCGCCGCGGAACAGCTGGCGGACATGCGTGACGATCTGCCCGGCGCGCCAGGTCGTGCGCTCGAGCTCGAGGCAAGCACCGCGCGGACGCAGTCCGAGTGCCTTCGCTTCGGCTGCGCTCGCCTCCACCGCACGGATGCGGTGGCGGGCGGCGGTCCAGGGGACGTGATGGAGGAGCCAGGTGCCGGGCGCTTCATTGGCGAAGCTCTCCTGGGCGGCGTCGGGTACCGCGGCCAGCGCGATCAGGCGGCGTTCGAGCGCGAAGGGTTCGCCGCCGCCGTGATGCACGCCTTCGACCAGCAACGCAGGGAGCGGGACGTCGCCGGCGCTGTCGGCGATGCGGCGATTGGTCAACTGCCAGCGATACTCCTCGCCCCGCGCGGCGATGACTTGCGCCAGATCCGGGACTTCGAGCACCGCCGAGTGCACCTGTGGATGCGCGACGAACGAGCCGGCCTTGCGGCGGCGTTCGATCAGGCCGTCCTTGGCAAGGCCGCCAAGCGCCTTGCTGACCGTCGCGCGCGCGCACCCATAAGTCGCGACCAGTTCGTGTTCGAACGGGATGCGATGGCCGGGCCGCCATTCGCCTGAATGGATGCGTGCCTCGATATCCCGGCGGATGCGCGCCTCGACTGTCATGAGAGCAAGGCAGTGACCGTGCGGCGATAGCGGTCGGCGATCGTGTCGGCGGCAATGTGGCGGCCGTGGTCGACAAGCTTGCGGCCCGCGCGCCAGACCGAATCGATCGCGCCCGGACGCGCGGCGAAGATCCAGCGGTCGAGCAAATCGGTGCCGGCACCGGCCAAGGCGGGGTGCTGGAGGTCGAGCGATACGATATCGGCGGCACTCCCGACCGCGATCCCGCTCGCCACGCCGAGCGCCTGCGCGCCGCCTGCCTGCGCCTTGGCGACCAAGGTCGCGCCGACCGACGGCTCGGCCCCGTCGACCAGCAATGCACGCTTCCTGAGCATCAGGCGTTGCGAATATTCAATGGCGCGGAGTTCGCTCGCCGCGTCGATCAGGATGTTCGAATCGGTGCCGATGCCGAAGCGCCCGCCCGCCGCGAGATAATCGACCGCGGGGAAGACGCCGTCGCCGAGATTGGCCTCGGTCACCGGACACAGGCCGGCAACCGCGCCGCTCGCCGCAAGCCGCGCGGTTTCGTGCGCGTCGATATGGGTCGAGTGGATCAGGCACCAGCGGCGGTCGACCGCCGCATGGTCGAGCAGCCATTCGACCGGGCGCGCGCCGCTCCAGGCGACACAGGCTTCGACCTCGCGGACCTGTTCGGCGGCGTGGATGTGGAGCGGACCGTTCTCCGCCAGCGGCACGATCGCGGCGAGTTCGTCGGGCGTCACCGCACGGAGCGAGTGCGGCGCGATGCCCAGCACGGCATCGGCGGGCAGTTTGGCGCGGCTCGCCTCGACCAATCGCGCGAAGCCGTCGACGTCGGAAATAAAGCGGCGCTGGCCCGGCGCGGGAGGAGCGCCGCCGAAATCGGCATGCGCGTAGAAGACGGGAAGCAGCGTCAGCCCGATGCCCGTCGCCTCCGCCGCGGCGACGATCGCGCCTGCGGTTTCGGCCGGATCGGCATAATGCGCGCCGTCGAGATCGTTGTGGAGGTAATGGAACTCGCCGACGCGGGTGAACCCGCCTTCGATCATCTCGACATAGGCCTGGGCAGTGATCGCTTCGATATCGTCGGGAGTCAGGCGGTCGAGGAAGCGGTACATCACCTCTCGCCAGCTCCAGAAATCGTCGTCGGGCCGGCCGCGTCGCTCGGACATCCCGGCCATGCCGCGCTGGAAACCGTGGCTGTGGACGTTGCACAGGCCGGGCAGCGCCGCGCCATGGCGCTGGTCCCGGGACTCGGGCGCCACGCCGGTTGCGACCGCGGAAATAGTCGCGCCGTCGATCGCGACGCGGACCTGTTCAGCCCATCCGTCGGGCAGCAATGCGCGTTCGAACCAGAGTGTCGGCATCGGTCCTCCTGTCGATTATGTCTAGACATAATAATTGGCGCGGGCAAGATGGAGGCCATGGAGCGGACCTGGACCAATGCCCGACTCGCAACCATGGCCGGCAACGGGCTGGGCGTGATCGAGGATGGCGTGGTCGCGAGCCGTGACGGCGTGATCACCTATGCCGGGCCGCGCGCCGATGCCCCGGCAGCGGCCGGCGAGGTTATCGACTGCGGCGGACGCTGGATCACGCCGGGACTGATCGATTGCCACACGCACCTGGTCCATGCCGGCGACCGTTCGGGCGAATGGGCGATGCGGCTCGATGGCGCGTCATACGAGGAAATCGCGCGCGCCGGCGGCGGCATCGTATCGACGATGCGCGCGACGCGGGCGGCGAGCGAGGCCGATCTCGTCGCGACCGCCCTGCCCCGGCTCGATGCCTTGCTGGCCGAGGGGGTGACGACGATCGAGATCAAGTCGGGCTATGGCCTGACCGTCGCCGACGAGTTCAAGATGCTGCGCGCCGCGCGGTCGCTGAGCGATGAGCGGCGGGTGCGCGTCGCGACCACGTTGCTCGGCGCGCATGCGCTACCACCTGAATATGCCGGGCGGGCCGATGACTATGTCGCCTTGGTCACCGACGAGATGATCCCCGCAGCGCTCGGCTTAGCCGACGCGGTCGATGCCTTTTGCGAGGACATCGGATTCACGCCCGAACAGACCGGCCGCGTACTCGCCGCGGCACAGCGCGCGGGGCTGCCGGTGAAACTCCATGCCGAGCAATTGTCGGCGCTCCACGGCGCGAGCCTCGCCGCGAGCTTCGGCGCACTATCGGCCGACCATCTCGAATATGCCGATGAGACCGACGCCAAGGCGATGGCCGCGGCGGGCACCGTTGCAGTGCTGCTGCCCGGCGCCTTCTACTTCATGCGTGAGACCAAGCTGCCCCCAGTCGATCTGTTCCGCGCGCACCATGTTCCGATCGCGATCGCGACCGACTGCAACCCCGGTACCTCGCCAACCACTTCGCTGTTGCTGATGCTCAATATGGCAGCGACCCTGTTCCGGCTCACCGTGACCGAGGCATTGCGCGGCGTGACCGTCAACGCCGCCCGCGCGCTCGGCCTGGCCGACCAGATCGGTACGATCGAGCCCGGCAAGGCATGCGACCTCGCGATTTGGGACATCTCCGACCCCGCCGAGCTCGTCTACCGGGTCGGTTTCAACCCTCTCCATCTACGCGTGAAGGACGGCGAATGCTGCTGACTCCCGGTGCCGTCCCCTATTCGGCGTGGCAGGCGATTTACGAAGGCGCGGTGCCGGTGCTCGACCCGGCCTGCCGCCCGGCGATCGCCGAGAGCGCCGCGGCGGTTGGCCGCATCCTGGCGCGGCACGAGCCGGTCTATGGCATCAATACCGGGTTCGGGAAGCTCGCCAGCGTCCGGATCGGTGACGAGGATCTGGCGACACTCCAGCGCAATATCGTGCTCAGCCATGCCGCGGGCGTCGGCGCGCCGATGCCGGTGCCGATCGCGCGGCTGATGATGGCGCTGAAGCTCGCCAGCCTCGCGCGCGGGGCGTCGGGCGTGGCGCCGGCGACGGTCGACTTGCTCGAGGCGATGCTGGCCAAAGGACTGGTGCCGGTGGTGCCCGCGCAAGGGTCGGTCGGCGCGTCGGGCGATCTCGCCCCGCTCGCCCACATGACCGCGGCGATGATCGGCGTAGGCGAGATCTTCGTCGGTGACGAGCGCCTGCCTGCAACCGATGCGCTGGCACAGGCGGGGCTCGCGCCGCTCGTCTTGGGTCCCAAGGAAGGGCTGGCGCTGCTCAACGGCACGCAATTCTCGACTGCCTATGCCCTCGCCGCCTTGTTCGAGGCGGAGCGGCTGTACCGCGTCGCGTTGCTCACGGGCATCCTGTCGACCGAGGCGGCGAAGGGATCCGACGCGCCGTTCGACCATCGCATCCACGCGCTGCGCGGCCATCGCGGCCAGATCGAAACCGCGGACGCGCTGCGCCGGATGATGGAGGGCTCTCCGATCCGCGCCTCGCATCGCGAAGGCGATACGCGTGTCCAGGATCCCTATTGCCTGCGCTGCCAGCCGCAAGTGATGGGCGCGGCGCTGACCGTGCTGCGCCAGGCCGGCGAGACATTGGTGACCGAGGCCAATGGCGTATCGGACAATCCGCTGATCTTCCCAGAGACCGACGAAGCCTTGTCGGGCGGCAATTTCCACGCCGAGCCCGTCGCCTTCGCCGCCGACATGATCGCGCTTGCCATCTGCGAGATCGGGAGTCTCGCCGAACGCCGCGTCGCGATGCTGGTCGATCCGGCCTTGTCGGGGCTGCCCGCGTTCCTAACGCCCAAGCCAGGGCTCAATTCGGGCTTCATGATCCCGCAAGTGACCGCCGCCGCTTTGGTGTCCGAGAACAAGCAGCGCGCGACGCCGGCCAGCGTCGATTCGATCCCGACCTCGGCCAATCAGGAAGATCATGTGTCGATGGCGGCGCATGGCGCCCGGCGGCTGATCGAGATGGCAACCAATGTCGACGCAGTGCTGGGGATCGAATTGCTGGCGGGCGCGCAGGGGTGCGATTTCCACGCCCCGATGCTGTCGAGCGAGCCGGTCGAGCATGTTCGCCGCCTGTTGCGCGAGCGGGTGCCGACGTTGACCGACGACCGCCATATGGCACCGGACATGGCGATCGCGACGGAATTGGTGCGGTCGAAGCGGCTGCTGGTGGCGGTGGGGGAGCTGCCGGGAGTGGTGGGATGACTGCGGCCCTGTCCCTTACCCGTCACCCCGGCCTTGTGCCGGGGTCCACCGGGCAACCGAGCGCGAAGCTTGAGCCTCTTGTCCGGAGCCTGCAGCCCGGTGGATCCCGGCACAAGGCCGGGATGACGAGGGAAGTACGGACGGCTTTGGACTCTGGGGCGAGCGCAGGAGCGACCGTATGACCTGGCTCCACGTCGAACGCAGGGACTCCCCGCTGATCCTCGCCTTCCCGCACGGCGGCACCGATATCCCAGACGCGCTGCTCGGCGATTTCCGCTCGCGCTGGTGGGCGATCCGCGACGCCGACTGGCATATCCGGGAGCTGTACGACGGTCTCGCCGACGCGACACTCATCTGGACCGACCTGTCGCGCAGCGTGATCGACTGCAACCGCGATCCGTCGGGTGCGTCGCTCTATCCGGGGCAAGCAACCACCGGTCTATGCCCCACCGAGACGTTCGACGGCGAACCGCTCTATCGCGACGGCGCCGCGCCCGACATGGCGATGCGGCGCGATACCTGGTTCACGCCTTATCACGCCGCGATCCAGGCCGAGATCGAGCGGCTTCGCACGCTCCATCCGCGCGTCGTGCTGTACGATTGCCACTCGATCCGCAGTCGCGTCCCACGACTGTTCGAGGGCGAGCTTCCCGAACTCAACATCGGCACCGACAACGGTTCGACTTGCGACGCGGCGCTCAGCGATGCGGCGGTCGCGCAATGCGCCGGCCGCAGCCATGTCCTCAACGGCCGTTTCCGCGGCGGTTGGACGACACGCCATTACGGCCAGCCCGGCAAGGGCGTCCACGCGATCCAGATGGAGATCGCGATGCGCGCCTATCTCGACGAACCCGCGGGCGAACCCGACGAGAACAACTGGCCGCCTGTCTACGATCTCGACTTCGCCACTCCGCTGCGCGCCGACCTCTCGCGCGTGCTCGCGGCCGCTCTTTCCTTCGCCAAGGATTCCGCATGACCCGCATCGACAATCAGCGCCACATCCAGGCCGCGACCGGCACTGAACTTTCCGCCAAAAGCTGGCTGACCGAGGCCCCCCTACGCATGCTGATGAACAATCTCGATGCGCGCGTGGCCGAGAACCCGCAGGAACTCGTCGTCTATGGCGGCATCGGCCGTGCCGCGCGCGATTGGGAAAGCTATGACCGCATTGTCGAGACGCTGCGCCGGCTGGAGGGCGACGAGACGCTGCTGATCCAGTCGGGCAAGCCGGTCGGCGTGTTCCGCACGCACGAGAATGCGCCGCGCGTGCTGCTGGCGAACTCCAACCTCGTCCCGCATTGGGCGACCTGGGAGCATTTCGCCGAGCTCGATCGTGCCGGGCTGATGATGTACGGCCAGATGACCGCCGGGTCGTGGATCTATATCGGCACCCAGGGCATCGTTCAGGGCACCTACGAGACGTTCGTCGAGATGGGCCGCCAGCATTATGGCGGCGACCTGACCGGCCGTTGGCTGCTGACCGCCGGGCTGGGCGGCATGGGCGGCGCGCAACCGCTCGCCGCGGTGATGGCGGGCGCGTCGTGCCTGGCGATCGAATGCCAGCCGAGCCGGATCGAGATGCGGCTGGCGACCGGCTATCTCGACCACAAGGCCGACACGATCGAAGAGGCGATGGCGATCCTCGACCGCGCCAAGGCCGAAGGCAAATCGGTGTCGGTCGGCCTGCTCGGCAATGCCGCCGAATTGCTTCCGGAGATGTTCCGCCGCGGCATCCGCCCCGATCTGCTGACCGACCAGACCTCGGCGCACGACCCGGTCAACGGCTACCTCCCGATCGGCTGGACGCTCGACCAATGGTTCGACGGGCGCGAGCGTGACCCCCAGGGCGTCGCCAAGGCGGCCAAGGCGTCGATGGCGGTCCATGTCCGCGCGATGCTCGATTTCCAGGCCGCGGGCGTGCCGACGGTCGATTACGGCAACAATATCCGTCAGGTCGCCAAGGACGAGGGCGTCGCCAACGCGTTCGACTTCCCCGGCTTCGTGCCAGCGTACATCCGCCCGCTCTTCTGTCGCGGCATCGGCCCGTTCCGCTGGGCCGCGCTGTCGGGCGATCCCGAGGACATCTACAAGACCGACGCCAAGGTGAAGGAGCTGCTGCCCGACAATGCGCCTCTCCATCGCTGGCTGGACATGGCGCGCGAGCGGATCCACTTTCAGGGCCTGCCCGCGCGGATCTGTTGGGTCGGGTTGGGCGATCGCCACCGCCTAGGCCTCGCGTTCAACGAGATGGTCGCGAGCGGCGAATTGAAGGCGCCGGTGGTGATCGGCCGCGACCATCTCGATTCGGGATCAGTCGCCAGCCCCAATCGCGAGACCGAGGCGATGCGCGACGGCTCCGACGCGGTCAGCGACTGGCCGTTGCTCAATGCCCTGCTCAACACCGCGAGCGGCGCGACCTGGGTGTCGCTCCATCACGGCGGCGGGGTGGGCATGGGCTATTCGCAGCATGCCGGCATGGTGATCGTCGCCGACGGCACGCCCGAGGCGGCGAAGCGGCTCGAACGCGTGTTGTGGAACGACCCGGCAACCGGCGTGATGCGCCACGCCGATGCCGGCTACGACATCGCGATCGACTGCGCGCGCGAAAAGGGACTCGATCTGCCGAGCCTGGGCTAGGGTCCGTACTCGATTACGGCGAGGATCGTGATTGAGTACGGACCCTAGGCGGAAAATCGGAACGTCCGCCGCCGTCGAGGCGTTCGTGCCCCTCGAAGGAGAGAAAGCATGAACGCCAAACTTAGCTTCGGCGCGATCGCGCTCATCGCGGCGCTGGGTGCCTGCTCGCAAAAGTCGCAGGACACGACCGCCAATGCAGTAACCGATATCGGGTCCGATGTCGGGAATACGACCAGCGGAGCGATTGACGCAGCCGGCAACGTCACCGGGAATGCGCTCGACGCCGCCGGCAACGCGCTGAACCCGACCCCGACCGGCCAGGAATTCGCCGACAAGGCGGCCAAGAGCGACGCATTCGAGATCGCCGCGGCCAAGCTCGCCAAAACCAACGCCGAGTCGGCCGACGTCAAGAAGTTCGCCGCGACGATGATCGAGGCTCACACCGGATCGACCGCCAAGATCAAGGCAGCGGCTGCCAAGGCGACCCCGGAGATCAAGCCCGACCCCACTCTGACCAGCGACCTGCAGTCAAAGCTCGACGATCTCGGCAAGCTCAAGGGCGCCGATTTCGACAAGGCCTATGTCGACGGCCAGATCAGCGCGCACGAAGACGCGCTGTCGCTGATGAAAAGCTATGCCGACAAGGGCGACACGCCCAGCCTGAAGACCGCCGCCAGCGAGATCGCGCCGAAGGTGCAGGAGCATCTCGACATGGCGAAGAAGTTGAAGAAATAGGCCGTTAAAGCCCCTCCCCTTCAGAGGAGGGGTTGGGGTGGGGCAGTCCCAAGCGATGCGCTCTGCGGGGCATCCCCCACCCCCTACCCCTCCCCTGAAGGGGAGGGGCTTTGTGTTGCCTAACTACTCGTCCGCTCGACTAAAGGCGCGAAGCGGGCGACCTGCCGTCCGATCAGGCACAATTGCTCGACCACCGCCGGGTCGGTCGCGCCGCCCTGATCATCGAACTGCGTCACCTGGGTGTTGATCGCCGCCGCGAAGGGGGTCGGCCAGCCGCGCAGGGCGTGGACGATCGAGCGCAGCGCCGCGATCGTCGACCCCGTCGCCTGCCAGCCATAGGCCGTGGCGATCAGCCCGACCGGCATGTCGGCGAGATAGGGGCGCGCGTCCTTCGCCGTCTCCTCGAGCAGATCGAGCGCGTTCTTGACCACGCCCGACAGACTGCCGTGATAGCCGGGGCTGGCGATGATCACGCCCGACGCCTTGCGCACGGCATCGACGAATTCGCGCTCCTGCGAGGTCCGCGAGGTCGCGCGCGGATCATAAAGCGGCAATCGCGCCATGTCCTCGCCACCAAACAACCGGGTCGCGAATCCCTCGCGCTCGACCGCATCGAGCGCGATCCTCAAGGCGCGCTCGGTCGACGACACCGCCCCGATCGTTCCCCCGATTCCGACGATCAACGGTTTGTCCGGCATCCCAGCTCCTTCGCCACTAGACTCTGTTTCAGCCAGGCTGAAACGGTTGCGGTACCGCCCTACGCAGTCATTCCAACGATGTGCGCATCGCCGGAACCTCGGCCTGCTCCGCCCGCACCCCCACCCGGCCGCCCAATCAGGGTATTCTATGGGCGGCCGGGTGGGGGTGCGGGCCGGTACCGATTCAGCGAAGCTGATAACGACTCTATTGTCCCGCGATAGCCTCCCTGCGCGCGATCTGCTACAGCGGCATTGCACGGCCTGTGTTATTCGAGTAATACGCCTGTTGGCCCGGTGGGCCGTGTGGAAGCAGTGGATGCGCGACGACCCCTTTGACGGCAGCCGACGACCCGACCCCCGCTGGGGAGCACATTCGGCCTATCCCGACGATTATCTGAGCCAGGCGGCGACAGCGATTCCTCCACCCGATTCCGCGGGTGGCGCGGTGCCGGCTGGGCCGGATTACTCCACCAACCTCCCCGTCATTCGCAAGAAGCGCCGTTGGGGCCGCATCATCGTGCGCACGATGGCGGCGTTCGTGGTGCTGTTCGTGATCCTGGTCGGCTGGCTCGCGATCACCGCACCGCTCTCCAAGTCGTTGCAGCCGCCGACGCCGCCGTCGGTGACATTGCTCGCCGCCGACGGCACGCCGATCGCGCGGCGAGGCGCGACGGTCGACAAACCGGTCGATGCGTCGAAATTGCCCAAGCATGTGAGCCAGGCGTTCATCGCGATCGAGGATCGGCGTTTCTATTCGCATTGGGGAGTCGATCCCTGGGGCATCATGCGCGCGATGGCGCACAATATGATGGCGGGCGGCGTGCGCGAAGGCGGCAGCACGATCACCCAACAGCTGGCCAAGAACGCGTTTCTCGATTCGGACCGCACCGCCGGGCGCAAGCTGCGCGAGGCGCTGATCGCCTTCTGGCTGGAGGCATGGCTGTCGAAGAACGAGATTCTGTCGCGCTATCTGTCCAACGTCTATTTCGGCGACAACGTCTATGGCCTGCGCGCCGCCTCGCTCCATTATTTCAACGTCGAGCCCGAGCAATTGAGCGTCAGCCAGTCGGCGATGCTGGCGGGGCTGGTCAAGGCGCCGTCGAAGCTGGCGCCGACCGGCAATCTGCGGGGCGCGCAGGATCGTGAGAAAGTGGTGCTGGGCGCGATGGTCGCCGCCGGGTTCCTCAATCGGGATCAGGCCGACGTCCGGCTGGCCTCGGTCCGCGTGCGACCGGTCAAGGAATTGCCCGACGGCACCTATTTCGCCGACTGGGTCCTGCCCGAGGCGCGCGATACGCAAGGCGACCTGAGCCAGGAAACCAAGGTCGTCACCACGCTCGAACCGCGACTGCAAAAGGCCGCCGAGCGTGCGGTCAGGCGCGCGGGCCTGCGCCAGGCACAAGTCGCGATCGTCGCGATGCGTCCCGACGGTCGTGTCGTCGCGATGGTCGGCGGCAAGGACTATAAGACCAGCCCGTTCAACCGCGCGACGCAAGCGCGGCGCCAGCCGGGATCGACCTTCAAATTGTTCGTCTATCTGGCGGCGATGCGCGCCGGCATGACTCCCGACGACATGATCGAGGACGAACCCATCACGATCGGCGGCTGGAGCCCCAAGAACAGCGACGGCCGCTACGAGGGCAAGATCACGCTGCGCCGCGCCTTCCAGAAATCGAGCAACGTCGCGGCGGCACGACTGATCCAGAAGGTCGGCATCGACAACGTCATCAAGGCGGCGCGCGACCTCGGCATCTCGACGCCGATCGCGCACGACGCGTCGATCGCGCTCGGCACCTCGACCGGCTCGCTGCTCGAACTGACCAGCGCCTTCGCGGCGATCGCCGGCGACGGCTATCCGGTCAGCGCGCGCGGCATCGAGGCGAGCGAGGGCAAGCCGTGGTATTCGAACATCGTCGGCGGGCCACGGTCGCTCGGCGGCAATATCCGCGACGAAATGCTCGATCTGCTGTCGTCCTCGACCGACGGCGGCACCGGGCGCCAGGCGGCGCTATCGGTCCCGACCTATGGCAAGACCGGGACGACGCAGGACAATCGCGACGCCTTGTTCGTCGGCTTCGCCAAGGACCTCGTCGTCGGCGTGTGGGTCGGCAATGACGACAATACCCCCAATGCCGGCCTGTCGGGCGGCGGCATTCCGGCGCGGGTGTGGAAGGACTTCATGCAGAACGCGCTGGGCATCGCCCCGCCGCCACCACCGGTCGCCCCGACACCGATCGATGACAATGCGACCGATGGCGACGAGGACGGGACCGTGATCGACCCTGGCACCGGCCCGCTGCCGGTCGAGGGCAATATCTCGGGGCTCGGCGTCAACCTCCAGGTCAAGCGCGACGGCACCTTGCGCCTGTCGCCCGCCCCCGACCCCGGCGACCGCCCGCCGCGGCCACCGAATGAGGATGACGGACGGTAGGCGATTCCAATCCCCTCTCCCGCGTGCGGGAGAGGGAGGGGCCCGCCGCGAAGCGGTGGGAGGGTGAGGGTCTTCTGTCTTCTTTTGGCTTCAGTCGCTTGGAAGAAGAAAGAAGACCCTCACCCAACCCTCTCCCGCTCGCGGGAGAGGGCTAGAAGGAAAGTTTCCCTCTTTCCTCACGCCCCCGCATCGCAGATGGAGCCGCATGCGCTTCTTCTCCGACAATGCCGCCCCCGCCTGCCCCGCGGTGATCAACGCGATTGCCGCCGCCAATGTCCTCGACACCGCTTATGATGGCGATCGCTGGTCGAAACAGCTCAACGGACGCTTCTCCGACCTGTTCGGGACGCCGGTCGAGGTACTGTGGACCCCGTCGGGCACCTCGGCGAATTGCCTGGCGCTGGCAGCGCTCTGCCAGCCGCACGGCGCGGTGATCTGCCACCGCGAGGCGCACATCAACAATGACGAAGCCGGCGCGCCGGGCTTCTACCTCCACGGCGCCAAATTGCTGCTCGCCGAGGGACCGGGCGCGAAGGTGACGCCCGATGCGGTGAAGGGAGTACTCGCCGCTATCCGCAACGACGTGCACCAGGTCCAGGCGCATGCGCTGTCGATCACCAATGCCACCGAATACGGCCTGACCTACACGCCCGACGAAGTCGCCGCGCTGGGCGATCTCGCCAAGGCACGCGGGCTCGGCTTCCATATGGATGGCGCGCGTTTCGCCAATGCCGTGGTGCATTCGGGCGCCGATCTCGCCGATCTGACCTGGCGCGCCGGGGTCGATGCGCTCAGCTTCGGCTTCATCAAGAATGGCGGGATGACCGCCGAGGCACTGGTGTTCTTCAACCCCGAACTTGCCGCGGCGAGCCATTATCGCCGCAAGCGCGCCGGGTTGCTTGCGTCGAAAGGGCGCTATCTGGCGGCGCAGATCCTGGCGATGCTGGACAATGACGTGTGGCTGGCGAATGCGCGTGCGGCAAATGCCGGCGCCGCGCTGCTCGCGCGCGCGGCGGGCGATCGGCTGGTCTATCCGGTCGAGGCGAATGAGGTGTTCCTGCGCGCGACGCCCGAGGAAGCGGCGAGCCTCAGGGCGCTGGGCTTCGACTTCTACGACTGGGCGCCGGGCGAAGTGCGGCTGGTCACCTGCTGGGACCAGGCCGAGGACGCGATCCGGCCGTTGGCGGATGCCATCGCGGCGCTACCGTAGAACCCCTCTCCCGCATGCGGGAGAGGGAGGGGCCCGCCGCCGAAGGCGGTGGGAAGGTGAGGGTCTTCTTTCTTCTTGAACTCCTCCTGTTTGGAAGAAGAAAGAAGACCCTCCCCCTACCCTCTCCCGCGAGCGGGAGAGGGCTAAAAGGCGGTCGTCCATAGACTCACCTTGTCATCGTACAAGCAGAAGCCGGGTTGTTACGCCCGCGCACCGCGGTAGAGCGGGATCGTGCTCCAGCCGCCCCAAGCCAAGCCCCGCTCGACCACGCTCAGCGTGCTGGTGCCGTTCGGCATTGTCACACTGATCTGGGGATCGACCTGGTTGGTGATCCGCGATCAATTGGGCGTGGTGCCGCCGAGCTGGTCGGTGACCTATCGCTTCCTGATCGCGGGCATCTGCATGGCCGGCTGGGCGCTGTGGAAGCGCGAGAGCTGGCGGCTTGGCGCGCGCGGCTATGGCTTCGCGGTGCTGCTTGGGCTGCTGCAATTCTGCGGCAATTTCAATTTCGTCTATCGCGCCGAACAGCACGTCACCTCGGGCCTGGTGTCGGTAGTGTTCGCGATGCTGCTGATCCCCAATGCGCTGTTCGGCCGCATCTTCCTCGGCCAGAAGCTCGGCCGCCAGCTGATGATCGGATCGGCGATCGCGATGGCAGGCGTCATCCTGCTGTTCGTACGCGAGGCGCGAGTCGATCCGCATGGTCCGGGTCAGGTGCTGGCAGGCATCGGGTTCACGCTGTGCGCGATCCTCTGCGCCTCGACCGCCAACGTCATGCAGGCGACGCCGACCGCGGCGCGTTATCCGATGGGCACCACCGTCGCGGTCGCGATGCTCGCCGGGGCGGCGATCGATGCGATATTCGCCTATGCTACCACCGGCGCGCCGGTCATCGAGCATCGCGCCATCTATTGGATTGGTACGCTCTATCTCGGCGTCTTCGCCTCTGCGCTCGCTTTCCCGCTCTATTTCGGGGTGATCCGCACGATCGGCCCGGCCAAGGCGGCCTATTCCAGCGTGATCGTACCGGTGATCGCGATGATGCTGTCGACCCTGTTCGAAGGCTATCGCTGGTCGGGACTGGCGATCGGCGGCGCCGCGCTCGCCGCATTCGGACTGGTCATTGCGTTGAGAGCGCGCAGACCCAACCGATAATCGGCATAGACCGGCCGCCAGTCCAGCATCCGCTTGGCCTTGAGGTTGGCGACGCGGCGGTTTTCGGCGTGAAAGGCGCGCGCTTCGGGCGTCAGCATGTCGAGCGGGACGATCGGCGGTGGATCGATGCCAAGCAACAATGCGGCGAACTCGATCACCGCGTCCTGGCTCATGGGCATGTCGTCGGCCAGATTATAGGCGCCGGGCGACGCGTCGAACCCCGCGATCACACCGGCGGCCAGATCGTCGACATGGATGCGGCTGAACACTTGCCCGGCGATCCCGGTGCGATGCGCCCGTCCATTTCGCACGCGATCGAGCGGCGAGCGACCCGGGCCGTAGATGCCCGGCAGCCGGAACACCCGCGCGCCGAGCGACAGCCAGTCGGCATCCGCGCGATTGCGGGCCTGGCGCCGCCCCCGGATCGGCGCGCTTTCGTCGACCCAGGCCCCGCCGGCATCGCCATAGACGCCGGTCGAGGAGAGATAGCCGAGCCACGTGCCGCCACCCGCCAGCGCCGCGCCGTAGCGGGCGAGGACGGGATCGACCTCGTCGGGCGGCACCGAAGACAGGATGTGCGTCGCACGATCGATCGCCGTGATCACACCATCGCGATCGTCGAAATCGAGATTGCCCGCGCTGCCGGTCGCGGCAACCTCCCAGTCGTCGAGCCGGGCGGCAACGACGCTCGCCGCATAGCCCAGCCCGAAGATTAAGAGTCGTCCCATCCCGCACTCCCGTTCGCCCTGAGCTTGTCGAAGCCTGTCCTGAGCGGCCGGCCGGGCCGAAGGGGGCACGTATGAGTCGCGCTATGTCCTCACCGAACGTGCTTCGACAAGCTCAGCACGAACGGAAGGGGATAGGCAGCTATTCACTTTGCCCCATAACCGCCGAAATACGTCCCGAAATAATCGCCCTTGTTCCAGCGTGGCCGCTCGTCGTTATCGGCGATTTCGCGCGCGATCGTGTAATTGACCGTCACGAAGCGCACGCCTTGCGCCCAATCGAGCGGCTGCGAAATCTCGTCCGACGGCTGGTGGTAATGATTGGCCATGAAGTCGGCCCAGGCCGCCTTGCCCGCGCCCTTCTCACCCGGCCACAGGAAGACCGCGGGAATACCCTTCTGCACGAACCGGAAATGATCGGAGCGGACGAAGATGCCTTGTTCCGGCATCGGGTCGGGCGACATCGACACGCCGACCGATCCCGCCGCGCGCTCGACGATCGGGCCGAGCGTCGAGCGCTGGGCCCCGAACACCACCATATCCTCGAACGGATAGGTGATCAGCGGCATGTCGAGATTGACGTCGGCGACGATCGACTTGAGCGGGACAGTCGGATTGTTGGCGAAATAGTCCGAGCCGATCAGACCCTTTTCCTCCGCCGTCACCGCCAGGAACATGATCGTTCGCCGCGGCGGCTTACCCGACGAGACGAACCGCCTGGCCTCCTCGATCAGGCTGGCGATGCCGATGGCATTGTCCTCGGCACCGTTGTTGATCGTGTCGCCGGCCTTGTCCGGGGCACCGACGCCAATATGATCGAGATGCGCCGACAGGATGACGATTTCATCCTTCAGCTTGGGGTCACTCCCGGGGAGGAGGCCGATCACGTTCGACGACGGCATCGGCCGCGTCTCGGTCTTGATCGCGACTGACAAGGTGCCCTTGAGCGCAACGGGTTTGAACGCAGCGTCGTCGCTGTCCGCTGCCTTGCGCACCTGATCCCAACCGATCCTGGCGCCCGCGAACATCTTTGCCGCGATGCCCATCGACAAGGTCCCGAGCACCGGCACGCCGTCCGTACCGCCGGTGGCCTTACCGTTCGACCATGTCACCCGGTCGCGGTCCCAGGACCGCGCCAACGTCGCGACCGGAACATTGCCGCGCCCGCCGCGCGGGCTTTCGATCTGGACCGCGCCGATCGCGCCATGCTCAGCGGCAATCCGCGCCTTGGTCGCCGGGCTTGAGAAGAAGGCTCGCTCTTCGCCGTCATATTTGCTCGGCGCGCCGCCGACAAAGGCGACGATCTTCCCCTTCACATCGGCGCCGCGATAATCGTCGCGTTTGTAATCGGGCGCCACGATGCCGTAGCCGACGAAGACGATTGGTGCTTGCAGGCTGGTTTCGGGCTTGGCAGCGTTAGACGACGGCGCGAAATCCTGACCGAAGACGAGCGTCTGCGGTTGGCCGCGGACCGGCGTCCAGACGAAATTGCCCTTGTCGGCCAGCTTGACGCCGATCAGCGGCACCTTCTGGAGATAACCGCCGTCATCGCCCCCCGGACGCAGCCCGGCAGCATAGAATTGCGCCGCGACATATTGCGCGGCGATGTCGAATTCAGGGCTGCCCGCTTCGCGTCCGCGCATCGCATCAGACGCAAGGAACATGACATGGGCCTTCATCGCCGCCTGATCGGCGGGAAGCGGCGCGTTGACCCGCGCGTTGATCGACCTGGCGCTTTCCTTTGTCGGGACGGGCGGGCTCGGAATCTTCGCGCTCTGCGCGACCGCAGTTCCGGCGGCGAGCGTCAACGCGACCGCGCCGATCAGTCTCAACATGGCTTTCCTCTTGGCTGTCCCGATCGTGGCGCGTAGCACGCAGAGAACGGTTGGCAATCGCGTCTTGTGCGAATGATGCAGCCATAACGCAGGACCGCACGGAAACACATGATCGACGTTCAATCCGCCCTTGCCGACCCGATTGTCACGCGCCGCGAGGATTACAGCGCGCCCGATTGGCTGGTCCCGGACATCGCGCTCGATTTCGAGCTCGATCCGGCAACGACACGGGTCAAGGCGGCGCTGGACGTGACGCGCAACGGCGATCACGATCGCCCGCTCCGGCTCGACGGCGACGGGCAGGTCCCGTTGGCGGTCAGCGTCGACGGTAACCCGCACAATGACTGGCGGATGGACGGATCGGACCTGGTCATCGATCTTCCCGCCGGCAAGCATCGCGTCGAGACCGAGGTCGAGGTCCATCCCGACCGCAACACCCAGTTGATGGGGCTTTATGCTTCGGGCGGCAATTTGTGCACGCAATGCGAAGCCGAGGGTTTCCGGCGCATCACCTTCTTCCCTGACCGGCCCGATGTGCTCGCGCGCTATTCGGTCAGGATGACAGCGGACAAGAAGCGCTTCCCGATCCTGCTCGCCAATGGCGATCCGATCGCGTCCGGCGATCTCGACCCCGAAGAAGGCAAAGCCACCCGCCACTGGGCCGAATGGCGCGATCCTTTCCCCAAGCCGAGCTATCTGTTCGCGATGGTCGCGGGCAACCTCGCCGCCAATCGCGCGACCTTCACCACCATGTCGGGACGCAAGGTCGAGCTCGGTATCTGGGTGCGCGAACGCGACCTGGCCAAGACCGAGCATGCGCTCCAGGCGCTGCAGCTGGCGATGGCGTGGGACGAAAAAACCTATGGCCGCGAATACGACCTCGACGTGTTCAACATCGTCGCGGTCGACGATTTCAATTTCGGCGCGATGGAGAATAAGGGGCTGAACATCTTCAACAGCCGCTACATCCTGGCCGATCCCGACACCGCGACCGATTACGATTACGACGCGATCGCCGCGGTCGTCGCGCACGAATATTTCCACAATTGGTCGGGCAACCGCGTGACCTGCCGCGACTGGTTCCAGCTCAGCCTGAAGGAAGGCTTCACCGTCTTTCGCGATCAGAGCTTCTCTGCCGACCAGGGATCGGCGGCGGTCAAGCGGATCGAGGACGTACGGAGCCTGCGCGCCAGCCAGTTCCCCGAGGATAACGGCCCGCTGGCGCATCCGGTTCGCCCGGAAAGCTATATCGAGATCTCCAACTTCTACACCGCGACGATCTACAACAAGGGCGCCGAGCTGATCCGGATGATGGCGACGATCCTGGGCAAGGATCGTTTCCGCCGTGCCACCGACCTCTATTTCGACCGTTTCGATGGGACGGCTGCGACGTGCGAGGATTTCGTGCGCTGCATGGAAGAAGGCGGCGACATCGACCTGACCCAGTTCCGCTTATGGTATTCGCAGGCCGGAACGCCGCGCGTCTCCGCCGCGCTCGATCACGATGCCGGCTCGGGCCGCGCCACCTTGCGCCTCGCCCAGCGCACACCGCCGACTCCCGGACAATCGGTCAAAGAACCGATGGTGCTACCGCTCAAGCTCAAGCTGTTCGGCAGCGCGAGCGGTGCGGCGCTCGGCGAGGAGCAGCTCTATCTGCTCGACCAGCCAAGCAGCGAGATCGTGTTCGAGGGCGTGAGCGAGGCGCCGATACTATCGATCAACCGCGGTTTCTCCGCCCCGGTCATCATCGAAAGCGACCGCTCAGCGCAGGATCTCGCCTTCCTCTCGGCGCACGACGACGATCCGTTCGCGCGCTACGAGGCGATGCAGCAGCTCATGCTCGATACTCTGGTGACTGCGACCCAACTTGGCCGAGCCGACCACGGCCCGGTGATCGAGGCGGTGCGCCGCACGCTGGAAGACCCCGCGCTCGACCATGCCTTCGTCGCCGAAGCCGTGCTGCTGCCGTCGGACAGCTTCATCGGCGACCAACTCGACCGGGTCGACCCCGAGGCGGTGTTCCGCGCGCGCGAGGCGCTGCGCCGCGACCTCGGAAAGACGCTCGCGCCCTTGTGGCGCCAGGCCTATGCGGACGCCAGCAACGGCGCCCCGTTCGTCTATTCACCGGCGGCCAAGGCCGATCGCCGGATGCGGACGGTGGCGCTCGGCTACATCGCTGCCTCGGGCGCTGAGGATGCGGCCGATCTGGCGTTCGCGCAGTTCGAGACGGCGGACAATATGACCGACCGCCAAGGCGCGCTAACCACGCTCGCCAACGGGACGTCGGACAAGCGCATCGCCGCGCTCGATATCTTCTACAATCGCTATTCGACCGACGCGCTGGTGCTCGACAAATGGTTCCAGACCCAGGCGTTGTCGTCGCGCGACGATACGCCGATGATTGTCGAGGAACTGGCGCGGCATCCCGACTTTACCCTGGCCAATCCCAACCGCGCGCGCTCGCTGGTCGGCGCGTTCAGCGTCAACCAGCGCGCGTTCCATGCGGCGGGCGGTGCCGGCTATCGCTTCCTGGCCGACAATCTGATCGCACTGGACCGCCTCAACCCGCAGACCGCAGCCAAGCTGTTGCCGCCGCTCGGCCGCTGGCGCCGGTTCGATGAGGTGCGGGCGGGCCTGATGAAGGCGGAACTCGAGCGCATTCTCGCGACGCCGGGATTATCGAAGGATCTGTTCGAGCAGGCGTCGAAGAGTTTGGAGGGGTAGGAGCTCCCCAAAGGACACCTCTGGGCGGCTGACGCGTTTCCCGCGCATGGCGGATTCGCAAACCCAGGCGCGCAAGACCCACGAGAAGATCAAGCAGTCCGCTGCCACGCTCGAGGTGAGCGCGATCGAGCAGACCGACAGCGCCGACCGCCGCACCGAGATGGCCGCGGATCGAACTATCCTGGCGGCCGAGCGGACCTACGCGGCCTGGGTTCGGACCGGGCTCGCCGCGCTGGCGTCGGGTATCGGTGCGCGGGCACTGCTCGACCGGGTCGTCGCGGACTGGCTGACCCGCCCGACCGGCGCGATGCTGATCCTGTTCGCCGGCTTCTGCTTCGTCGCGGCGGTGTGGCGCGACGTGGCGCCCAGCGTGCAGCCGCCCAAGCCTCGTGCTCAGCGATTGCCCGCACCCCTGTTGATCGTAATCAACGGCTTTCTCGTCATCGTGACGCTGGCGGCATTCGTCGGCGTGATCGCCAGCCGCTAATATCAGCGTTGCAGCGCCGCCCGCATCGCCAGGGCATTGAGCGTTGCCGCACCTGTCATCGTGTTGTCGAAGATGGTCCAGCTCTCGACGCCGGCCTTACGCGCGCCAGCTGCATGACGATCGATCGTCGCTGCATCGTAACTCGACCGATAGATTTGCGGTGATCCGTGCAGCCGTGTGTACCGCAAACCCGGCCAGCCTCCGGCCTCTCCAGCGCCCGCGGCCGGCGGCGGATCGGCCGCGACGCGCGCGACCCGATAGCTGATCAGGAGGTTCTCCGCTTCGGGAGCGAACCAGCTCAGGTGGCGCGGTTCACAGGCCAGATCGTTCGCCGTGCGATCGCGGAGTAAGGCAAAGAAATCGGCGGCAATCGAGCTATCGAAGGCGATGCTCGGCGGGAGTTGGATCAGGATCGGTCCGCGTTTCGCTCCCAATCCGTCGGTCTCTTCGAGAAATCTGTCCAGCGGCGCCGCCACGCCAATGAGCCTCGCCTCGTGCGTGACCGCCTTGGGCAGTTTCACCGCGAAGGCGAAATCGTCGGGCGCGCTTGTCGCCCAGCGTTCATAGGTCGCGCGGCGATGCGGACGGTAGAAGCTCGAATTGATCTCGACCGCGTTGAGCCTGGCGGCGTAGCGTTCGAGCTGGCTTCCGGCTGCGGGGAAGGCGGCCGCCGCGATGCGTGGGACCGACCAGCCGGCGGCACCGATCCTGATCGTCAGAACAGCCTGCCGCCATTCGGCACCGGCTCGCTCGGCGCGATCAGCACGACCTTGCCGTCGGCGTCGGGAAAGCCGAGCGTCAGCACTTCCGACCGCATCGGCCCGATCTGGCGCGGAGGGAAGTTCACCACGGCGGCGACCTGGCGGCCGACCAGATCCTCCAGCGTGTAATGTTCGGTGATCTGTGCCGACGAGCGTTTGGTGCCGATCGGCTCACCGAAATCGATCGTCAGCTTGAACGCCGGCTTGCGTGCTTCGGGAAAAGGGTCGGCGGCGATGATCGTCCCGACGCGGATGTCGACCTTGAGGAAATCGTCGAAGCCGATCGTCTCGGCGGCCGGCGCATTACTGTCGTGGGAAACGTGCATCAGAAATTCACGTCGTGATAATGCGGCGAGGCCGGAATGCCCTCCATCCGCTCGCTCAGCAACGGACGGAAGCTCGGACGGCTCTTCATGCCGCCGTACCAGCGCGCGGTCTGTTCGTGGTTCTTCCAGTCGATCCCACCGAGATAATCGGCGACCGAGATCTGCGCCGCGGCCGCCAGGTCGGCGAGGCTGAGCGTCGCGCCCGCCATCCAATTGTGCCGGTCGAGCAGGTAATCGGTATAGTCGAGATATTCGACCGCCGACTTCATCGCTTCGCGCAGCACGCGCGCGTCGGGGCTCGCCTTGGTGACGATGCGCTTGAGCACGCGCTCGCCCAGCAATCGCTCGGTCACGTCGCGGAAGAAAAAGGTGTCGAACCAGGTCGCCAGCCGGCGAATTTCGGCGCGCTGGATCGCCGTGCCGTTGATCATCTGCGCCTTGTCGACCGTCTCCTCGAAATATTCGCAGATGACGAGTGAATCGATCAGCCGGATGTCACGCTGCGCGTCGGTTATCACCGGCGTTTGCCCCGCCGGATTCATGTCGATGAACTCGTCGCGCCGCTCCCACGGATTCTCGCGCACCAACGTATAGCCGACCCCCTTCTCCCCGAGGAGCAGCCGGACCTTGCGCGAAAAGGGACAGAGCGGGAATTGCAGGAGTTGCCACATGCTGTCGCTGTTATAAGCTGGCGGCGGGCGGGGGAAGATAGCTTGGCAGACTATTCGATCGATGACCGGTTCGAGACGGTCGCCGTCACCTGGAGCCAGCCCGAAGCGGCGGTGATGCTGTCGATGTTCGAATTCTACAGCATCCCGGCGTTTGCACTGGGGCGCCGGCATGTTTCGGCACAGGGTTCGATCCTGACCGCGCTGCACGGAATCCAGATACGCGTCGCCGTTGCCTTCATGGATGAAGCGCTCGGCCTGCTCGCCGAGGTCGCCGAACGGCCTGCAGCGATCCGCCCCTACGCGTTTGGACTGCCCGGATTGTATCGCGTCATCGTAATTCTGGCGTTGCTTACGGTTATGGCAATGCCCGTGGCGCTCGCCCTGATCGGTCCGGACGACGGCACGGCGACGATAGCCTTGGTGCTGTTCACTCCGCTGTTGCTGGTCTTCAACGCGGCGCCACCACCGCGCACGCCGTCCTACTTCATGCTGTGGAAACGAGCCGCGACAGCCTAGCCGACCCGCGCGCCCATGCCGCCATCGACCGGCAGCACCACGCCGGTGATGAACTTCGCCTCGTCGGATACCAGGAACAGGGTCGCATAGGCGGTGTCCCAGGCATCGCCCATCTGCGCGAGCAGCGGCACACGCGCGGCGCGTTCGGCCCGCACCACTTCGCGATCGAGCCCGCGGGCGCGCGCGATGCCGTCGATCGCCATTGGTGTGTCCATCAGGCCGGGCGCCACCGCGTTGACGCGGATGCCGTACTTCGCATTGGCCAGCGCGGTCGATTGGGTCAGGCGGTTCACCGCCGCTTTCGAGGTTTCGTAGGCGACCATCTGCCACCCGGCGATCCCCGCGAGCGACGAGATGCTGACGATGGCCCCGCGCCTGCGCTCGCGCATCCCGGGAATCGCGGCGGCGATGCCGTTGAGCACGCCCTTCAGATTGACCGACAGGATGCGGTCGAACGCGTCCTCGGCGACGATGTGCGCGGGACCGTCATTGCCGCCGATGCCGACATTGTTGACCAGGATGTCGAGCGGTCCAGCGACTGCCACTGCCGCTTCGCAGTCCGCCCGGCTCGTCACGTCGCAGGCGAGCGCGCGGGCATCACCGCCGCTTTCGCGAATCGCCTCTGCCGTCTCCTCGGCACGCGTCAGGTCGCGATCGGCGCACAGCACACTCGCCCCTTCGCGCGCCAGCAGGACAGCGATGGCGCGGCCGTTGCCGATCGTTGCTCCGGGGGTCTGCCCCGCTCCCATCACTAATGCCACGCGCCCGGCGACTCGCCCCGTCATCGCGGGAAGTCCGCGTCGAGCACTTGCCCCTCGTCGAGTTGCACCCCGAAGCTGTTCAGGAACATCGATACCTGGGTATATTGACCGACGGTGAAGACGGCATCCATCCGCTGACGCTCGTTCAAATCCCCAAGCGCCGCCCAGGTCGCATCGCTGACGAAGAAATCGCGCACCAGATCGTCGGCAACGCGCAGCAACACCGCATCGGCCGTACTCCAGCCCGGCGCCTCGGGACCAATTTTGATGCGCTCGATCTCTTCCTGGCTGAGCCCCGATTGGAGCCCGATGCGGGTATGCTGGGCCCATTCATAGCCCGATCGGCACAACCAGCCGGTGCGCAGGATGAGCAATTCGCGCTCGCGCGGTGCCACCGAATTGCGGTCGGACAGGATGTAGCCGCCCCACAGGTTGAAGCGCTTGAGCGCCTTTGGCGCGCGGGCCATCGTGCGGAAGATGTTGAGTACGCGCCCGCCAAAAGGCGCGAGCACTTCGCGCTGTTCGTCATCGAGTTCGCTATCGGCGAGCGGCGCCACGCGCGGCTGACTGAGCCTCATCCATCCTCTCCCTATTTTTTTGGAGAGGGTAGACGATACCGATCATTCGACAAGCCCGGCAGCAACGTCGCCGGACTGCCATACCCGACGTTCCGGGCATCAATTAGGGTCGGTCATTCCCAGAACGCGGCGGACGCGCTCGGTCGTCGCCTTGAGTTCATCCGACATCGCCACCGCGGCGCTCGCTGTGCGGCCGGCCGCGACCACCGTCTGCTTGGCGTTACGGTGGATCTCGTTGCGGTAATCGGGGTTGCGGCGGGCCGCCACGCTGTCGAGCGTGTCGTTGGGACGGATGCTCGAATCGGGCGCGATAGCCGCCATCGGTCCGACGCGCGTCTCCATCACGGCATCGGTCAACGCGTCGATCAACCCGACGACGCCGTTCTGCACCATCGGATTGTTGAGCGCATTGGCGGCGGCGCGCGCGTCCATCTGCGGCGCCAGCCCCGGAGGCGGCGCATCGCGGTCTTGCGCAAGCGCCGGAGTCGCGGCGAACGCGAGGACGGGAAGCAGCATATAGTTACGCATGGCACATCATCCGAACAACGATCGGTGAGTCGCCTTATAGCACCGATCGCTTCCCCAACGCTACTCCGCCGCCTGCAGTTCCTCGCTGTCGTCCAGTGCGTGCGTCAACCGTTCGAGCATTTCCTTCGGCACGACTTGCCAGAATTTGCCGCGCGCGCGGTCCCAATCGTCGAGAATCCCTTGCGACCAATTGCTGTCGGTCGCCGCGGCATGCGCGCGGATCAGGTTCTTGAGCACCGCTTCCCAATGCGCCGAGGCCAGGCGTTGCCAGACGATCGACTCGCCATTGGCGCGCCGTTCGAAGCTGGCGCCGGCGTCGTAGACGAACGCCATGCCGCCGGTCATGCCGGCGCCGAAATTGGCGCCGACCGCGCCGAGCACCACGGCAATGCCGCCGGTCATGTATTCGCAGCCATTCGCGCCGCAGCCCTCGACCACCACGGTCGCGCCCGAGTTGCGCACCGCGAATCGCTCGCCGGCCTGCCCCGCGGCGAACAGCCGCCCGCTGGTCGCGCCATAGAGCACGGTGTTGCCGATGATCGTATTCTCCTGGCTCGCCAGCGGCGATGAGACGACCGGGCGGACGATGATCGTGCCGCCCGAGAGGCCCTTGCCGACATAATCGTTGGCGTCGCCGAACACTTCGAGCGTGATGCCCTTGCACAGGAACGCGCCCAGGCTCTGCCCGGCCGAGCCGCGCAGCCGCACGGTGACGTGTCCGTCGGCGAGCTTGTCCATGCCGAAGGTGCGCGTGATTTCACTCGACAGCCTTGTGCCGACCGCACGATGCGTGTTGCGTACCGAATAGGTCAGCTGCATCTTCTCGCCGCGCGAGAAGACGTGTGCGGCGTCCTTGATCATCTGCGCGTCCAGGCTGTCGGGCACTTCGTTGCGCCACGTCTGCAGGCTGAAGCGGCGCTGGTCCTCGTCGGCATCGACCTTGGCCAGGATCGGGTTGAGGTCGAGATCGTCGAGATGCTCGGCGCCGCGGCTGACCTGGCGCAGGAATTCGGTACGCCCGATGATCTCGTCGAGGCTGCGCACGCCCAGCCGCGCCAGGATGTCGCGAACTTCTTCGGCGATGAAGGTCATCAGGTTGATGACCTTTTCCGGACTGCCGGTGAACTTGTCGCGCAGCTTCGCATCCTGCGTGCAGACACCGACCGGGCAGGTGTTCGAATGGCATTGCCGCACCATGATGCAGCCCATCGCGACCAGGCTGAGCGTGCCGATGCCGAATTCCTCGGCACCCAGGATCGCGGCGATGACGATGTCGCGCCCGGTCTTGAGCCCGCCATCGGTGCGTAGCTTCACGCGGCCGCGCAAGCCATTGAGCGTGAGCGTCTGGTTGACTTCGGACAGCCCCATTTCCCACGGCGTGCCCGCATATTTGATGCTGGTCTGGGGCGAAGCGCCGGTGCCGCCGACATGGCCCGAGACTAGGATAACGTCGGCATGCGCCTTGGCGACGCCCGCCGCGACGGTGCCGATCCCGGCCGAGCTGACCAGCTTCACGCACACCCGGGCGCGCGGATTGATCTGCTTCAGATCGTAGATCAGCTGCGCCAGATCCTCGATCGAATAGATGTCGTGGTGCGGCGGCGGGCTGATCAACGTCACGCCGGGTGTGGCGTGCCGCAATTTGGCGATGAATTCGGTGACCTTGAAGCCGGGCAACTGACCGCCTTCGCCGGGCTTGGCGCCCTGCGCGACCTTGATCTCGATCTCATCGCAGGCGTTGAGATATTCGGCCGTCACGCCGAACCGGCCCGAGGCGATCTGCTTGACCCCGGAATTGGCGTTGTCGCCATTCTCGTACGGCTGGTAGCGGAGCTTGTCCTCGCCCCCCTCCCCCGACACCGCCTTGGCGCCGATCCGATTCATCGCGATCGCCAGCGTCTCATGCGCTTCGGGCGACAGCGCGCCGAGGCTCATGCCCGGGGTGACGAACCGCTTGCGGATCTCGGTGATCGGCTCGACCTGGTCGACCGCTATCCCTTCGTCGGGGAAATTGAACTGCAGCAGGTCGCGCAGATAGACCGGCGGCAGATCGGCGACCCCGCGCGAGAATTTCTGATAGGTCGAATAGCTGTCGGTCGCGACCGCGGTCTGCAACAGGTGCATCAGCTGCGCCGAATAAGCGTGCGTCTCGCCGCCATAGCGTTGGCGATAGAAGCCGCCGATCGGCAAGGTCGCCACGCCGGTGTCGAACGCCTGCTGGTGGCGCAACTCGGCATTGAGGTGGAGCGAGGCATAGCCCTCGCCCGAAATCTTCGCCGGCATGCCCGGAAACAGGTCGGCGACCAGGCTGCGTGACAGGCCGACCGCTTCGAAATTATAGCCGCCGCGATAGCTGGAGATCACCGCGATCCCCATTTTCGACATGATCTTGAGCAGGCCTTCGTCGACCGCCTTGCGGTGATTGGCCATGCATTTGTCGAGGCTGAGGTCGCCGAACAGCCCTCGCGCATGGCGATCGGCGATCGCCGCTTCGGACAGATAGGCATAGACCGTGGTCGCGCCGACCCCGATCAGCACCGCATAATAATGCGTGTCGAGGCATTCGGCGGTTTCGATATTGACCGAGCAATAGGACCTGAGGCCGCGCCGCACGAGGTGCGTGTGCACCGCCGCCGCCGCCAGCACACCGGCGATCGCCACCTTGTCCGGGCCGATATTGCGGTCCGACAGGAAGATCTCGCTCTTGCCTTCGCGCACCGCCTGCTCGGCCTGGTTGCGGATACGCTGGATCGCCGTCCTGAGCGCATCGGGCCCGCCGCCCGAGGGGAAAGTGCAGTCGATCTCGGCGGTCTGGCTGCCGAAATACGCCTTGAGCTTGGCCCATTCGACGCCGGTCAGCACCGGGCTTTCCAGCACCAGCACGCGATCCTGGCGCACCCCCGTGTCGAGGATGTTGGCGAGGTTGCCGAACCGCGTCTTGAGCGACATGACGTGGCGTTCGCGCAAGGAATCGATCGGCGGGTTGGTGACCTGCGAGAAATTCTGGCGGAAGAACTGGCTGATCAGCCGCGGCTTGTCGGAAATGACCGCGAGCGGCGTATCGTCGCCCATCGATCCGATCGCTTCCTTGCCGCCTTCGACCATCGGCGACAGGATCAGCTCCATATCCTCGAGCGTCTGCCCGGCGGCGACCTGGCGGCGCAGCAGCTCGGCACGATCGAAGCGCGTGACCGTCTCGCCCTTCGGCGCCTTGAGTTCCTCTATCGTCAGGAAGTCGCCGACCATCTTGGCATAATCATGCTCGTCGGCGATGCGGTCCTTGACCTCGCGGTCGTGGAGCAGACGGCCTTCGTCGAGGTCGACCGCGATCATCTGGCCCGGCCCGAGGCGGCCCTTTTCGACGATCATCGTCTCGGGCACGACGACCATGCCCGCTTCCGAGCCGACGATCAGCAGCCCGTCGGAGGTCTGGGTATAGCGCAGCGGACGCAGCGCGTTGCGGTCCATGCCCGCGACAGCCCAGCGGCCATCGGTCATCGCCAGCGCGGCGGGTCCGTCCCACGGCTCCATCACCGAGCCGAGATATTTGAACATGTCGAGATGCTTCTTGGGCATCTCGCCCTTCGGCCCCCACGCCTCGGGCACTAGCATCAGCTTGGCGGTGGGCGCGTCGCGACCCGAGCGGCAGATCGCCTCGAACACCGCGTCGAGCGCGGCGGTGTCTGATGCGCCCGCCGGGATCACCGGCTTGATGTCTTCCGATGCTTCACCGAACGCATTCGCCGCCATCTTGATCTCGTGGCTGAGCATCCAGTTCTTGTTGCCGCGGATCGTGTTGATCTCGCCATTATGCGCGAGACAGCGGAACGGCTGCGCCAACCACCATTGCGGGAAGGTGTTGGTCGAATAGCGCTGGTGAAAGATCGCGACGCGGCTTTCGAACCGCGGATCCCGGAGGTCGGGGTAGAAGACCGACAGGCTCTCGGCGAGGAACAGCCCCTTATAGACGATTGAGCGACAGCTCAGCGAGCAGATGTAGAAGCCGTTGATCTGCGCGGCGATGACGCGCTTCTCGATCCGGCGGCGGACCAGATACAGGTCCTTTTCGAATTCCGCGGCCGATTGCGTCCCCGGCAACGGACCCGCGATCATGATCTGCTCGATTTCGGGGCGCGTCTCCTGCGCCTTGCGGCCGATCACCGACACGTCGACCGGCACCTGGCGCCAGCCATAGATCGAATAGCCTGCCTCGATGATCACGCTCTCGACGATCGTGCGGCACGATTCCTGCGCGCCGAGATCGGTGCGCGGCAGGAAGATCATGCCGACCGCGAGCTGGTTGTCGGCGACCTTGTGCCCCGACGCCTGGATCGCCTCGTCGAAGAATTTCATCGGCAGGTCGATATGCAGGCCCGCGCCGTCGCCGGTCTTGCCATCGGCATCGACCGCGCCGCGGTGCCATACCGCTTTCAGCGCATCGATCGCCGACTGCACGACGCGCCGCGACGGCTGGCCGTCGGTCGCGGCGACCAGCCCGACGCCGCAGGCATCGGATTCGAATTCGGGGCGATACATCCCCTCGGCGGCGAGGCGGGCGCGTTCGCTGTCGTTCATGCTGCCTTCCTCTCGTTCGCCGCCTTCGCGCGAAGATATCTGTCCATATGCCCGGCGACGTCACGGCCGTCGCGCACCGCCCACACCACCAGGCTCGCACCGCGAACGATGTCGCCAGCGGCGAATACGCCGTCGAGGCTGGTCATCAGCGTGGCATTGTCGACCAGCAACGTGCCCCAGCGCGTCACCCCGAGTTCGGGCGCGTCGAACAGCCGCGGCAGATCCTCGGCGTCGAAGCCGAGTGCCTTGATGACCAGATCGGCGCGCCGCACTTCACTCTCGCCGCCATCGGGTTCGGGCGCGCGGCGGCCGCTGGCGTCAGGCGCGCCAAGGCGCATCCGCGCGATCGTCACGCTGTCGACTGCCTCACCGCCGCCGAACGCCTCGGGCGCCGACAGCCAGACGAACTCGACGCCTTCCTCCTCGGCATTGCCGACTTCGCGCTGCGAACCCGGCATGTTGGCGCGATCGCGGCGATAGAGGCACGCAACCGACGCCGCGCCCTGGCGCACCGCGGTGCGCACGCAATCCATGGCGGTATCGCCGCCACCGACGACGATAACGTTCTTGCCCGCCGCGTCGAGCGCGCCGCTGTCGAAATCGGGCACAGCGTCGCCGAAGCTCTTGCGGTTCGACGCGGTGAGATAGTCGAGCGCCTCGACCACGCCATTCGCGCCGACACCCGGCGCCGCGAGCGCGCGCGCCTTGTACACGCCGGTCGCGACCAGGATCGCGTCGTGGCGCGTCCGCAATTCCTCGAGTCCCGCCTCGCGGCCGACCTCGAATCCTTCGTGGAAGACGATGCCGCCGGCCTTCAGCCGGTCGACGCGGCGCATCACTACCGGCTTTTCGAGCTTGAAGCCGGGAATGCCATAGGTCAGCAACCCGCCCGCGCGGTCGTGACGGTCATAGATATGGACGTCGTATCCGGCGACGCGCAGCAACTCGGCCGCGGTCAGACCAGCCGGCCCCGCGCCGATGATGCCGACCGACTGGCCGCGCGCCGGCCCCGGCACGATCGGCTCGACCCAGCCATTTTCCCATGCGGTGTCGGTGATGAATTTCTCGACCGAGCCGATCGTCACCGCGCCATGGCCGGAGAATTCGATCACGCAATTGCCCTCGCACAGCCGGTCCTGCGGGCAGATGCGGCCGCAGATCTCCGGCATCGTCGAGGTCGCGTTGCTGAGCTCATACGCCTCGCGCAGCCGCCCTTCCGCGGTCAGGCGCAGCCAGTCGGGGATATGGTTGTGGAGCGGACAATGGACCGAGCAATAGGGCACGCCGCATTGCGAGCAGCGCGCCGACTGTTCCTCGGCGTCGGGCACTCCGTAGCGATCGGCAATCTCGCGAAAGTCCTCCGCGCGCTGTTGGGCGTCCCGCTTGGCCGGATAGGCCTGCGTTACATCCACGAATTTCAGCATATCACCGGCCATCGCCCGCTCCCTTCGGAACGGCCGCTAACCGCTTTTCCCCTTTGCGTCACCTAAATTCGACCAATTGGTCCCACATCGGACCTAACTAGCCGCTATTTTGATCCACCTTGCCGCAGTATGCCGAGTTTCGTCCGATATTTATGGCCGATACGGTTCTATCTTAGCAAAAACACCATTGCAATCGCGCCGACAGCGATTCGGTACCAGCCGAACGGGCTGAACCCCGTGCGCCCGACCAGCCCGACGAACCACCTCACCACCAGCAGGGCGACGATGAAGGCGACGACGAAGCCGATGGCGATCAGGCCGAACCCGACACTGTTCGCCGCCATCAGCTCGTGCCGCTTGGTGACGAGTTCGAGCACGGTGGCGCCGAGCATGGTTGGGATGGCGAGAAAGAAGCTAAATTCAGCAGCGGTGCGGCGTTCGACCCCTAGACTCAATGCGCCGAGGATCGTCGCGCCCGAACGGCTGACCCCCGGGATCATCGCCAGGCACTGGATGAAGCCGATCCCGATCACTTTGGGCAGCGGGATGTCGGCGACGCCCTTTACATGGCCCTCCTTGACCGTGCGCTCGATGCCGATGATCGCGAGGCCGCCGACGATGAGCGCGATGGCGACGGTCAGCGGCGATCCGAGCAGTTTTTCGATCTGCTTGTGCAGCGCGAGCCCGATCACCGCAGCGGGCACGAAGGCCACCAGGATATTGCGGACAAAGCGGATCGAAATCGGGTCGAACTTCAACAAGCCCTGGAGCACTGCCCAGAAGGTCCGCCAGTACAGCACGACGATCGCCAGAATCGCGCCCAGCTGGATGACGATGTTGAACAGCGCCCAATAGTCGCTGTCATAGCCGAGCAGCGCGCTGGCCAGGATCAAATGGCCGGTCGAGGAGACCGGCAGGAATTCGGTCACGCCCTCGACGATGCCGAGGATGATGGCGGTAATCACGTCGTTCACGGGGATACTCCCTATACGCGGGCGTTGCCGCGAACGGATGTCTGGTAGAAGGTCAGGCCGCCTTGGCGCGCAGGCCGAACCGGCCCGCCTTGCGATATTGCACCAGCCAGGACGACGCGACCGCTTCCATCGGCGTCGGCGCGATGCCTAGCGACTCGAGGCCGGGAAGCGTTCCGCTCGCGACATTGTCGGTTTTGAGCATCTTCCACTGATCGAGCTTGATCGGCGCGCCGGGCAGGAAGCCGGCATAAGCGATCGCCTGCCCCAAGACGTCGGGCAGTTCGATGAAATCGGCCTCGCGGCCGATAGTCTCGGACAGCCAGCGCAGCAGGTCGCGCATCGTGACGACTTCCGGGCCGGTCGCCTCGATCCTCTGGCCGGCATGCACGTCGCTCGCCTCCAGCGCGCGGACGACCGCGCGCGCGACGTCGACGACATGGACCGGCTGGAATTTCGCGCCCGCGCGCAGCACCGGCACGACCGCCCGGCCGAATATGCCCGGCGCGCCGCCGATCATTCTGGCGAAGCGGTTGAGGAACTGGTCCTCGGGTCCGAACACGACGGAGGGCCGCAACACGATCGCACCCGGGAAAGCCTCGCGCGCCGCGGCTTCGCCCGCCGCCTTGCTGGCATAATAATGCGACGGCGACTCGGCATCGGCACCGAGCGCAGAGAGGTGGAGGAACGCCGTCGCCCCGGTGTCGCGCGCCGCCTTCGCCGCCGCGCGCACGCCCGCGACATGGACGCCCTGGAAATCGGGACCCCAGGTCCCCACCAGATAAACCACGGCGTCCGATCCGGCGACCGCACGCGCGATCGTGTCTGGCTTGGTCACGTCGGCCGCGACGAACTGCGTCTGGCCGAGCCCACCCAGCGGCTTGAGGAACCAGGCACGACGCGGGTCGCGCTCGACCACGCGAATGCGCGCGCCTGCGGCGAGCAATTCCTGCGCGACGTAGCGGCCGACGAATCCGCCCCCGCCGATCAGTGTTACCAGCTTGTCCTTCATGACGATCCTCGACACCATGCCTGGCCTCCCCATGCCGCGCCCCGCGCCGTGCCGCAAGCTTCGCGGTCGCTGTTGACAACCAGCAGGTGCCCCAATAGAGCGCGCCCCCTACCCCGTGCCCAGATGGCGGAATTGGTAGACGCACCAGCTTCAGGTGCTGGCGCTCGCAAGGGCGTGGAGGTTCGAGTCCTCTTCTGGGCACCATTTACCCATCCCATGACACCCCAAAACCATCGACAAAATGGCGGAAATCTGCCATTTTCTCCTTGGTTTTGTCCGAAGGTGTCCGATCAGATTTCAGTCGATCTCGCGCGAAAGTGGGCCATGGCCCGGGCCAGCGATGGCCCGACTTAGACGATGGCCCGTCGGGTCATTTCGACGGATAGGAAGGCACGTTCAGATCAAAACCGTACGATTCGGGATTGACTGCCATGCCTTTGAAAGATTTGGAGATTCGTGCCCTCAAGGCGCAAGATCGCGTTTACAAGCGCACCGATGAGCGTGGGTTATATATCGAGGTGCATCCCAGCGGCTCGAAACTCTGGCGAGTGAAGTACACTCACCTGGGCAAGGACAAGCGCATCGCGCTAGGCCGCTATCCAGAGGTCGGATTGGCAGAGGCGCGCCGCAAACGCGACGAGGCGAGAGCATAGCTTCGCGAAGGGGTCGATCCTCTATCCGGTCACGCATCATCGACGCTGTAGAACATCGGGTTGCGCACCCATGCATTGATGGCCGACTCTCGCCAACCGGTGCAGCGCGTGGCGATGCGAACCTGTTTGGGAAACGTGCCGGTCTGGACCTTCCGGTAGAGCGTCGAGCGGCTAAGGCCGGTGCGATCGAGCACCGCGTTGAGGCGAAGAATGCGGTCTGGCGTATCGGTCGGCATGGAATTGTCCTGTCTCGCGTGAGTTCCAATCGCTCCCCGTCGATACATTTGAGACACGACATCCGCCGGCGCAAGAGTGCCAAAGCAGTGCCGAGCTAATGATAGTAGGCGTTTATAGTCCGGTAGAGTGCGCCAGAGTGCATAGGAGTGCAGCAGACGGCATTGGAGCGCGCGAAATAAATTTCTTCGGACAATATTACTGTCGATTGAGTCTCGGTTAGTCCGAAATTGTCTCGACGCGTGCCGCGGCATTCCACAGCGTCCAGATCGCTCGCGATTGCGCTTCGTCGTCTCGCGTTGTGGTTGCGGGCCGGGGGCCGTACGCTGCTCTTGGTAACTGTGGCCGCTTCTACTTTTCGGGATTCTCGCGACGCTGAAGCTCGTTATCGATCGCCTCGCGAACGAACAACGCCAGCCGCCGATTGCCGACCAATGCCTCGATGCGTTGGATCGTCTCGACCGGTAGCCTGATCGTCGTCGGCTTCATTCCAAGTGGCGGGCGTCCCATCGGATTGTGCGTATCCGGCGCTGGACCAATCTCCAATACTATCATCATTGACGCTACCGTTTATCTAATATACGACATCGTTTATCTGGATAAACGATGTCGTATATCGATGCAACGCCGTTTACATGCTCCGGAGCCGACCAGTTGGCGGCGGTTTCCACGAGCGGCCATGCAGCGATTCGCGGCTGATGCGGAACAGGCGCGCAATGCTCACGAATGGTTCGATAACTTCACGGCGTAGGCTCCTGACCGCAATCGCCGTTGCGCCAGTGGTCATTTCGTCCCCCTGGGACGCAGCCATTGCGGCGTTGCCTTACCATGACGAGCCTGTCGTCCTCAGGCGGACCAAAGCGGGGCGCAGCGACAGTCGGTTCCGCTATCACAATGCCGAGAGCTTTTTCCTGGGGATCGAGAAGGGCATCGTGCGCGACCCGCACGACAGGCTTTATCAGACTGGCATCGTTCTTCAGTTGGGGTTGAGTTCGCATCTCCTGGATGTCGGCTTTACCGATCGATGGTGTGCTCGCCATGTCGGCCTCCACATCACGAGGTCGCTCGCCTACGCCAATGCAACCGGCTTCGGATTCGAGTTGGCCGACTTCGACCTACTGGCGGCGATCCTCTCGCCTTATGGCAAGTGGCGCTTTCCGCAACCGCGTGAACAGATTGAAGACCTACCGTTCACGCCGGAGCAAATTCGGATGCTCACCCGCGCGTTGCTCGATCACGTGTATTATGTGACCGGTCATGCTCGCCCGCGAGGGTGGAGCGTGCGTCATGCCTGACGAGGAACAGCGTCAATACGCCGAAGGACTCGAAACACATCCGCTGCTGACGCGGACCGTATTCCTGCTCGCCAGTCGCGATAGCTTTCCATACGCGAAGATCGGCTGGCGATGCGGGATCAGCATCGAGGAAGTGCAGGTTCGCGTGGCTGATGCGCGGCTTGATGTGACTCGTCACATGCACGGGCGGCCGACCTTCACCGGCCGCATCCGACGCGAGTTGCTGCCGTGGCGCGATGGGTGGGCGGCAGCGCGGATGAGGGAAGGTAATCGGCGGCTCGCGCCCTGGCTTTCGCCGGAGAACAGACCCGGCAGACGCGGCGTGATTGATTGGATCGCATGGGCGTTCGAACACGTGCTGCGATAACCTAGCTGATTGAGGGGGCGGCGCAATCGTCGTAGAGCGCGCTGGTCCGTAACCCCGTGTTAGATTGGAGGAGAGCTGACCTACCGCCCTTCGGTCCTACTGTTTCGAAACTGCCAGAAGTTCCGATGCATAATGTGTGGTTGGCGGAAGCACGTTTTTGATTCCCACTGTTTCATTCCAATATCGCTCCATCCAGAGCCATTTTGCGCGAACCGATGGGCTATGCCCGGCGCCGTAGCATTGCCACGCGAGCTGCTTGGCTATGCGGTCGGCGAGGTCACAGCACACGGCCTGCGGACCACAGCGTCGACGCTTTTGAACGAAAGCGGCAAGTGGAGCGCGGATGCAATCGAGCGCTCGCTTGCGCATGCGGACAAGGATGACCCCGACAGCATCCGCAGCGTCATCAATAAGAGCGGCTACGCGCTCGCGCCTGCTCGGGCGGCCGAACGGCCGCACCCGCATTTCCTCGCATGGCATCGGGAACATCGCTTCAAGCAATGAGGCCCTTTGGAATGTACGGATCCCTCAATCGCCTGCTGGCGCTCCAACCCGTGGCCTCTAGGCAAGTGACCTGTGGTGTCTACCTTCTCGACTGAGTCCAACGGGCTTACTGATTGTCGGTGTACATTGGCAAATTGCCAATCCTGCCCAGACCGCCGTTGTAGTTAGGCATATCCGGTATTGTCTATATAGATTACAGCTAATGCCTCTAATAGGAATAATGTCCCTATTTGTTGACATTTCTGCCCATATCTGCCACTTTCGTCGCGAATAACGACAAGGAAACGCCCATCCCCGACCGCACGGCCATCGTAACCTATAAGAGCGTCCCCGCCGGCGAGCTAAGCGAGCTCGGGGCCGACACACGCTTTGTCTATAATGAGGGCTGGACTGAGACGATCGCCTGCGCGCTACCCGCTACTCAACGAGATCATTATTATCGCAATGGCCTCATTCCCTTCTTTGAGCATTTAGGTCCGGAAGGGTGGCTGCGCGGCCGCCAAGCACGAGCGGGCGGCACCGCGGTACAGGACGATTTCGGACTGCTTCTGAACTACGGCGCAGATTGCATCGGCGCCGTGGGCATCCTTGAGCCCGATGGCAGCCGACTCATAGCACCAGCCGAACCGAATGTGATCGAGGAAGCCGCGGCACTACCGGGGCGGACGCTTTCCGGCGTGCAGAAGAAGCTGCTCGCCTTTCGTGGCGAAAAGGGCTTTGAACCCTGCATCAGGGCCAGCGATCCTGCGACACATATCGCAAAATTCAATCGCGAGGACCTGCCGACCCTCGTCCAGAACGAGGATCTCTCGTTGGAACTTGGTCGCGAAATTCTGGGCGACGCGGAAATCACCAAGGCGAAGCCAGCGGTCCTGGCCGGGATCGAAGGCTTGGCGCTCCTCGTCGAGCGCTTCGATCGGGTGGACGACGAAAAGCTCCGGCTGGAAGACTTCGCGCAGATACTCGGCAAACCGCGTGGCCGCGAATTCGATGGCAAATACCACTCATCTTATGAGGAAGCTGCCACCGTCATCACGCGGTTTTCGGCGCGCGCGCGCATCGACCTCGCCCGCTACTTCCGGCTGGTCGTCTTCAATCTGGTTCTCGGCAATGCCGACGCCCATCTGAAGAATTTCTCGCTCTTGGAAACGAGCGAGGGTTTGCGCCTGAGCCCAGCCTATGACCTGATCAATACGCTTGTCTATCCAGACTATGAGCGAACCGCAGCGCTTGAGATCGGCAATGCCAAGCGCGCCTTCGATACGCTCGACCGAGCCCTGCTCGAGGCGCTGGGGGCGGCGATCGGATTGCCCGCGCCCGAGATCAAGCGCTCCCTCGACACACTCGCCAAGGGCTTTTCGGGTGCCAAGACGCTCGAATTTTCAGCGCGGATCCAGCCCGACGATTTTCGCATCGCGTATCGGGAGATCATCCGGGGAAATGCTGGAAGGATATTCGCATGACCGAGTGGCCGATCGACTGGCGTGCAGTCATCGATGAGGCGAAGCGGCGCCGTACGCGGGAAGGGCTGACCCAGGCAGGATTAGCTGCGCTTGCCGGCGTCAGCCGGCAAACCGTCGTCTCGTTCGAGCAGGGCGAGATCAATCTCCGGTTCGAACGCGTGATCGCCATCCTTGATGCGCTTGGCCTGTTCGTGCAGCCAGGCCGCGCCGACAGTCTGCAGTCCTTCATCCATGATGCGCGAAATCGGTTCCGGGAGCTGGTCGAGCGTCTCGACGACGATCACCCCTCGCGGCAACTGCTCGGACACAGCGAGCAAGCCTATTCGATTGAGAAAGTCGAGCAGCTGCCGACACTGGCCCGGTTGAAGGACATTCTGTCCCACGCGCCCAAGACGTCGGGGTGGTCACCATTCTGGGTGCCGACCAAGGAATCGATCAAGCCGACCTTCCATGACGGATTGCTGGAATGTTGGCTGGGCCGGCCAGACGCAGATCGCCACTTCAACGATTCCGCGCATAGCGACTTCTGGCAGATCGCGCGCGATGGGACGGCCTATCTCCAGCGCGGCTATCAGGAAGACGGGCGGGATCTCCAAGCCGGCACCTTCTTCGATCTTAGCCTTCCGATCCGGCGGACCGCCGAGGTGCTGTATCACGCGGCCTGGCTCGCCCAGCAGTTGGGCGTGAGCGGCACAGCCAAGATCCGCTTTTTCGCGCGCTATACAGGGCTCGCCGGCCGAGAGCTTATCGCTTGGGCGAAACCTGGGCTGGCGCTCACGCTTGAGGAAGGTCTGCGCGCGCGGTCGGACCAGGTCGATCTCAATGCCGTCACAAGCGTTGACGATATCGATCAGAATCTAGAGCGTGTCGTGACGCAAATCCTTCTGCCACTCTACGAGCGGTTCGACGGCTTCGAGCCGCCCGAGGCACTGATCAAGGGACAGATTTCCGACTTCCGTCACTTCGTAGAAGATTTGCGATAGCGATAGTTCATGCCCCGAACCGCAAGGGAACGGACCAAGCGTCGCACAGATTCAGCAAAATCGTATTTTCAACGGTCTGTTGAAAATGCCCTCGGGAGTGAAACACTCAGTCCCGTACCGACATCTCTTCGCAACCCAACCGAACAGCCCATCGACACCTCGACACCTCGACACCCACCGGGGTCGCGTTTCTGCAGATGCTAGGTGTCTTCGCTCAGTTCGAGACCGCCATCCGTAAGGAGCGCCAGATGGAAGGTATCGCAAGGGCGAAGGCGGCAGGCATCCCCGCCCGCGGGGATGGCAAGTGCGCAATGCCTGACAACAAGCCAAAGCTAACGGACGAGAAGCGGCGCCGATACGTCGAAGCGCTCGAAGCACTTCCGCCGTTGACGCGGACGGTATTCGTGCTCGCAAGTCGAGACGGTTTTCGGCGATTGGGCAATTTCGGCCGAATGACCTGTGTGGTG